>JBKBHA010000004.1:0-437428 GCA_046297935.1 Chitinophagaceae bacterium | reverse complement strand
TTTTGAGAATACCGTTGTCGAACCGGTGACCTTCCCGATGCATCGGGACGCTCTAGCCTTACCTTCCCCCAAAAAAAAAGTTTCGACACTGGGTCGAAACCGTGTGGAGAATACCGGAGTCGAACCGGTGACCTTCCCGATGCATCGGGACGCTCTAGCCTTACCTTCCCCCAAAAAAAAAGTTTCGACACTGGGTCGAAACCGTGTGGAGAATACCGGAGTCGAACCGGTGACCTCTTGCATGCCATGCAAGCGCTCTAGCCAACTGAGCTAATTCCCCTTATTATCAAGTTCAGCGGTGACCTTCCCGATGTATCGGGACGCTCTAGCCAACTGAGCTAATTCCCCTTATTATCAAGTTCAACGGTGACCTTCCCGATGGATCGGGACGCTCTGGCCAACTGAGCTAGTTCCCTATTTTTCTGGATGCAAAAAAAATTGCGCCCCTTGAAATATGGGACGCAAAAATAGGATTTTTGCCGAGTATACAAGGGCTTAATGGATATTTTTCTCGGCGGCAAATGGTTGATCCGCGGGAGCTTGAGGGGAATGCTCTTGTTCTTCTCCATCTTCCTCCCCCTTTTTGCCATCAGGTGCGAGCCATTCGGCCAGTTTGGCCATCAATTGATCTTTAAACCCGCCTACAAAATGGGAGGATAGATTTTTTGTGAGGTAAGGTATGATCAGTCGGCTCAACCAGCCGGCACGAGCCATAATTCCCTTTTTAACAACCAGGTCGATCGCAAAATCGGAGATACTGGTTAGGAAATAATTACTCCGGTCGCGCGAGGTGAGTTTACTGACCACATTCATCGCTTTTCGGATCGGACGCAATTCTTCTTTGATAGCAGCCACATCGTGACGGATAAGTGCCTTTTGAGCTGTCAGTAATTCCTCCAGACGCCGTTTTTCGGCTCTGAGCTCGTCGTAGGTTCTAATCTTCCTGTTCATACACTTTGCGTATTATGCTGTTGCGAATCGTTGGAAATATTGTTGCCTTACGTAAAAGCAAAATCACTATCCAAACCACCAGAAAAAACGCTGCACCCAGGAGAAAACCACCGACCCGACTATCTATCAGATCACCCAGCCACCAGCTAAGAGCCATACCAAGGAAAATCAGCATCAGCAAACCAAGCACAGCACTTGCAAATGCCATGATGGTGCCGGCAGCGATATTGGTTGCCTTTTCTGTTACATTAACGACAGCGAGTTTGTAGTAGGTTTCGGCAATGTCCTCGACATGATCAATCAGATCCGCAGTCTTGTCCTTAAGTTCCTCCATGATAAAGCGTTTGTAGAGTAAAAAAAGAAAACGGGATCGGGCGAAACGCTACAGTCATTTGCCAGTGACCGACCAACCGAAGGCGATACTTCATCTGTCAAAAGACCGGAACAAGGCCTGATCCCGTTTGCTAGCTTAAAGTTAGCTTAAACTTTCTTTGAGCTTATTTACTTTTTCTTCAGCGGCGGCTTTGGCTCTTCGGCCGCTTTCTTTCACATCTTCCATCGCTTCTTCAGCTTCCATTTTTCCGCGTCCCCAAAGATGGCTGATATTATCGGCCCAGTCGCCAGCAGTTCTACGGATTTTTTTACGCATATCTTTTCCTTTCTCGGGTGCAACCAACATTCCAATAACTACACCTGCGGCGGCGGCGCCCAAAATTCCCAGAATTACCTTATTACGGTTTGTCATAAATTTTCATTTTAAATGTTACGGAATTAGTTTACGAAGACTATACTCAAAAAACCATACCAGAAGAGCCGCCATGTTCCACTTTAGCGCACACACATAAAAAAACCCTCTTTCATTTGAAAGAGGGTTGATATTTTTCCCGATCAGGGGCTTATTCTCCCCAAATCTCATCTTCCTTTCGCAACCAGCGTTTGACCTGCTCAGTAGTAACTGATTTGGGGCGTTCTATTGGAAATCCGAGTGCCCTTGCCCAGCACAGATTGGCCAGTACACCCAGTGCCCGGCTAACACCGAACATAACAGTGTAGTACTCGTACTCCTTCATTCCGAAGTGCACCAGCAGCGCTCCGCTGTGTGCGTCCACATTGGGCCAGGGGTTTTTTACTTTTCCTAATGATTGCAAAATAGGCGGCACCACGTCGTAGATATTCCATACCGTTTGTACCAACTTATCATCCGGCATATGCTTCTTCCCAAATTCCATTTGCGCCGTAAAGCGAGGGTCTGTCTTTCTAAGTACGGCATGACCATAACCCGGCACTACCTTGCCTTCAGACAGCGTACGTTCCACATACTCTTTGATTTGCTCCTTGCTGGGATGATCAGTTCCCAGTTGTTCCTGCATTTCGAAAATCCACTTGATCACTTCCTGATTGGCCAAACCATGCAGAGGGCCTGCCAATCCATTCATGCCCGCAGCAAAACTGAGATAAGGGTCGCTGAGTGCGGAACCCACCAGGTGGGTAGTATGTGCGCTTACATTACCTGCCTCATGGTCGGCATGAATAGTCATATACAGACGCATCAACTCCTGAAATTTGATGTCTTCAAATCCCAGCATATGCGCAAAATTTCCAGACCAGTCGAGCAAACCATTAGGTTGAATATGTTCGCCAAACTTGTATCTTCTGCGATATACGTACGCCGCTATCCGGGGCAATCTTGCAATCAAATCCATTGAGTCATCAAATGCCGCCTCCCAATAATCCTTTTTGTTCATGCCAGCGGCATATTTTTTAGAAAACTGACTTTCGGTTTGCAACGCCATGACCCCCACTACAAATTGTGTCATGGGATGCGCGTTCAGGGGAAGTGCATCGATAGTATGAAAAACATGGTTGGGAACATGGCTGCGGCGCTGCAATACGGCAGTCACGTGTTGTACGTCCTCCTCAGTTGGCAGCTCCCCAATCAACATTAAATAGAATAATCCTTCGGGCAGTGGCTCACTACCACCGGGCGCCTTTGGCAGCTTTTCCCTCAATTCAGGAATGGAATAACCTCTGAACCGAATTCCTTCCTGAGCGTCCAAAAGAGAGGTTTCACTTACCAGGCCAGTGATTCCTCGCATGCCCTGATAAATCTGCGAAAGCTGAACAGTACCAATTTCCTTCGTTCCATGTTCCTTAAGCAATTCCTTGATCTCAACGGCAGTTTTTTCCGCTTTTTCCTTGAACCTGTCTTTCAGTATACCCATGACGAAATGGTTTTGAGTGGGAGAGATAAAATGGAGCAGTAAAGTTAACTATTGCCCCTTGGCAGAACAAATTATGCAAGAATAAAGTTCGGAAACGATGCCGGAAAATGGGCTATAGAGCAGGGGCAACAGCCGAATGAAATGCCGAATTAGAACGAGCTAAGAATTAGTTGCAAAGTCGGCTATTTTGGTGTTTTGCGATACAAGTACCAGGCAACAAGAGCAAACACCAGATTTGGCACCCATGCCGCAAGCAGCGGCGGAAAATTCCCTTTAGTTGCGAAAACAGTGGAAAACCTGTCCGACAGGATAAACAGTGCAGCCACTATAATTCCGATTGCCAGATGCATGCCGCTCCCTCCCCGTGTTTTTCGGCTGGCAATGACGGCACCAATAAGGGTCAACAACAAGACGGCAGCGGGGGTAGCTGTTCTCCGATAGCGCTCCACCAAAAGTGTACTAAGCCCTTCCCTACCCCGCAGTTCTTCCCGTTCAATAAACCGTTTAAGGTCGGGCGTTGTCAATTTATCCTTGAGATATTCATCCTTTATTAGTTCGTCTGGTCTTAAAGCCATCTTGATCCGTAAAGTATCATGCACGCTGGCTCTTTCGCCCAAACTGTCCACGAAGCGCTCCACGGCCCTGACGAGCAACCACTCTTTTTTTGCCTCGTCCCAACGGAGGTTGTTGGATCTGACATTGTAATAAACTTCGTTGTTGCGAACTTTTTCCATGAAGAAGCGTCCGCCAGACTTGGTAGCAGTATCGAATGATTTTATACCGATATATGTGTTTGAATCAACCCTCTGATAAAAACAGTTATAGCACCCATATCTGTTCGGGTCCTTGGTTGGGTCATTTCGATCGACGTAAATGGTTTGAAAATCGCTTCGAATCCGGTTTGCATGTGGAATGAGATAGCGATTACCCAGCCATAGCAGGAGGGCCAGAAAACAACCACCTACAAAGTAAGGCCTAAGCATGCGGTTATAACTGGTGCCGCTGGCTAAAATGGCGATTAATTCGGACCGGATCGCCATTTTGCTCGTAAAAAAAATGACGGCTATAAATACAAACAGCGGGAATAATAAACCCCAGATATGGGGAATGAATCCGAAATAATAACGGGTGATAATTTCGGTGCCGCTAAGGCCGGATTTTACAAAATCATCGGCTTTTTCACTGCTGTCTACCGCCACTGCAACTACCGTAAACAACAGCATACAGAAGAAAAAAGTGACCAGCAACTTTTTGAGTATGTACCAATCCAGTTTACCCATTCTAAAGGTTCGTCTCCGGCTGCGAAGTAAGTGAATTCCCGGGGAATGAATTGTGAAAATTAGACAGTGTTTAATACCAGCGCTGTAGAAAAGACCAACCATTGGAACTGAATACCCGGTCTACCAGTTCATCTGCACCAATCCGGTTCGAGGACTGAGTCAGCCGATCCGAGTGATCACGAAAATAGTTATATGCGTGGCGCTCGAGGTAGCCGGCCAGTTCATCAAATTGTTCGGCTGTCCAAAACCCATTCAGAGGATCAACAAGGCCGTCGTAATCCGACCCGATGGCGATATTTTGCCAGGCAAAGAGCCCCTGCCGATCGAGCAACTCACCGATGTATTGAATCTGGTTCCAAAGCAGCCGGCTGCGGTAGTGCATGATCTTATGTCGGAAAACGGAATTTTTCACACGTCGCATTGCTTCTTCATTCGCCAGCCGTCGCTCATCGAGCTGGAGGCCCAAAATGCCTCCACTTTCGGCCATCTCAATTATTTCGTCGTCGTAAAAATTGATGCCGTTATGATCCCGGAACAGGCCGTCTCCTCCTCGTTTATCTTCCAGAGGAACGATAAAATCATTGCCCAGTTCGGGATAGTTGGACTGCGTTGCACCATAGCTGGGCAAACCATTTGCTACACCATGGCTGATGATGATCGGGAATTCGGAAGCATAGCGCTCCTTTCTCCACTGACGAAACTGTTGCCGGGCGAGCGGACTCATGTGTTTAATATCTATCAGCACGCGACGTTGTGATCCCGGCTTTACTAAAATATCCAGCACCTGCTCGCCCAGTTCAGTAAAACCCGAATTGATGCCTTCCTCCTGGTTGGTAAGCTTACCAATCTGGCGACGAAGGCTGCGGGCATGCCCGCAAAGCTCATTATAAAAATGGTGGGCAAAAGTTACAAACCAGGGCGCATGGGGCCCGGCGCGAAGGGCAGTGGCATTTCGTTTCACCACCGAAGGATCACAGGGTGATTCGAGGCCACAGTTGAGCGCATGCAGCCCTTCGACAGTTGGAATGACGGCCAATTGGATCGGCTGGCTCGAACTCCTGCCCACTCCTGTCTGCTGATTCGCTGCCATAAAGGATGCCAATTCATCAAAGTTTTCTGGGAGCCGATAAGTATACCAGTGCCCGTCAATTTTTACTGCCCTGTTTGCGGCGTCTAGCAAAAACGACATCTCCCTTTCAAAGTCTTCCCAATAATCGGTCATGGCTTCGATAGCGTTCACCCTGTGCCTGCCAAATTCCGTGGCGAAATCATCGATCAGGTCCGTCAGGGGCCCTGTACCAAGTTTATTTTTAAAGAAAAATTTTTCGGGGGTACCCAACGCGGCGAAAACCACGAGCAAGTGACCATAAGCTGCTGCCGTAAGGTTGTGCTGAGAAAATTTAGTAAGTCCCAGCATATAGTTCAAAAGCTTATCGGTCAATGCAGGTGGGTCATAGTACCACATGCTGCTTTTTTGTGTCGGCGACAGGCTTTGCTGATGCGGGAATTGTTCACCTATGAACGTTCTTGCGAAGGGACGATACTGCGGGTGACAATGAAAGTCGATAAAGAAAGCTGGCATAGAGAATGGTTTAATGGTATGAATACCGTGCGAACGGTTATGGTAAGATCAGCTACCAGGCTCTAACCGGCGACATCGCGCAAAAATTACAGACGTTGTTTCAATAGTGGAATCATCTCGTTTTTCCACGACAGAAAATTGCCTGCGGTTATTTGCTTTCGTGCTTCCGTTACCAGCCACAAGTAAAATGCCAGATTATGTATACTGGCAATCGTTAATCCCAAAATTTCGCCGGCTTTCATCAGGTGGCGCAAATACGCTTTTGTATAGTAATGGCTAATTTCGGAAGGTATCCCTTCATCAATAGGGGAAAAGTCGTACTCCCATTTCTTATTGTCGATATTGATAACTCCTTTTGTTGTGAACAACATGGCGTTCCTTCCATTTCTTGTTGGCATTACGCAGTCAAACATGTCCACTCCCATGCCTATACATTCCAGGATGTTCCATGGTGTACCTACTCCCATCAGGTATCGCGGCCGGTCGGCTGGCAAATGGTCGCAACACCAGTCGCATATTTCGTACATCACCGGCTCAGGTTCACCCACGCTCAGGCCTCCGATAGCGTTGCCGGTAGCGTTTTTGGAGGCTATTTTCTCGCACGACTCCTTTCGCAGATCGCGAAATGTGCCACCCTGTACAATAGGAAAAAGATTCTGTGTGTAGCCGTATTTGTCAACCGTTTCATGAAAGCGGCTCCAGCAACGATCGAGCCAGCGGTGTGTCAGTTCCATCGATTTACGTGCATATGCAAATTCACTGCCACCAGGCGGACATTCGTCGAATGCCATAACGATGTCGCCTCCAATAACACGCTGGATATCCATTACCGCTTCAGGTGTGAAAAGGTGCTTTGACCCGTCAATATGAGACTGAAAGGTAACTCCTTCCTCCTTGATCTTTCGCGTACCTGCCAGCGAAAAGACCTGGTATCCGCCGCTGTCGGTAAGGATGGGCCCTGTCCAACCATTGAACCGATGCAAACCGCCCGCAGCTTCCAATACTCCAAGGCCGGGCCGCAAGTACAAGTGATAAGTGTTTCCGAGAATGATTTGAGCCTGAACATCATTTTTCAACTGCTGTTGAGTCACCGCCTTTACACTACCCACTGTCCCAACGGGCATGAAAATCGGGGTCTCAATACGGCCATGATCGGTGTGCATGAATCCGGCCCTCGCTTTTGAATGGGCATCCTGATGTTCGAGTTGGAAAGTAAGTGCTGCCATGCGGTTGCGAAGATACGATTTCGTAGTGGGCCAGTACCCTGCAATCATTGAAAATCTTGTACCTTCCGTACTCTAAACCAGCAACCATGCGCCTCCTATTTTTCATCTTTTTTTGCGCAACAGTATCTGTTGCGCTTGGTCAGAAAAAAACAAATGCGAAACCTGATAACCGCCTGGCAGGAGTAGATACTGCACTTAGTCGGCTTTTGGATGACTGGCATGCCGCCGGTTTTGCAGTTGCTGTGGTTGAAAAAGACAAGATCGTTTATAGTAAAGGCTTTGGCTTTCGCGATCTGGAAGCAAAAAAGCCTGTAACTCCCAATACGCTTTTTGCTATTGGCTCCAGTACGAAAGCATTTACATCGTCATTGTTGGGGATGTTGGAAAAAGAGGGCGAATTGAAACTCGATGATATTGCTACCGATCACTTATCTGACTTGAAGTTTTTCAATCGCGATATGGACGCCAACGTCACCATTCGCGACCTGATGTGTCACCGAACAGGTTTACCCCGCCACGACTACAGTTGGTATCTGTTTACCTCGGAATCGCGCGATTCCCTGATGCGCCGAATTCGATATCAGGAACCAACAACTCCGCTTCGTTCGAGTTGGCAGTATAACAATTTTATGTTTCTGCTACAGGGCATGATTGCTGAGAAATATTATAAAAGTACCTGGGAAAAAGCCATAAGCGATCGGATTCTAACCCCACTTGGGATGAAACGATCGGTAATGTCGATCTCAGAATTGGAGAGAGATGACGATGCTTCAAAAGGTTACACCAATAAGAATGATAGTGTGATCAAGGCGACCGACTACTATAACATTGATGCCATGGGACCAGCAGGCAGCATTAACAGTAGCGTGACGGAGATGGCCAACTGGGTTATTACCTGGATTCAGGGTGGTAAATTTCAGGGTAAAGAAATTATCCCTGCTGGTTATGTGCAATCGGCCATCAGTTCGCAAATGGTGGTGGGCGGAGCCACTCCAGGTAAGGAAAACCCTGACTTGCATTTTTCCAATTATGGGTTGGGCTGGTTTCTTTCGTCGTATCGCGGTCATTATCGAGTAGAGCACGGTGGCAATATTGACGGCTTTTCCGCAAACGTCGCATTTTTTCCTTCTGACAGCATTGGAATTATCGTGTTGTCGAACCAGAATGGATCTTCCATCCCTAATATCGCGCGCAATATTATCGCTGATCGTATGTTGCGTTTAAAATACATTAACTGGAGTGGAAACATGCTGAAAAACTACCGCGAAGCACAAAGGTTGGATCAGAGCGCTACGGCCAAAAAGGAGTCCAGTCGCATTAAAGGCACGAAACCTTCGCATGCACTGGATGCTTATGAAGGCATTTATGAACATCCGGGGTATGGCAAAATCGAATTATTTGTGGAAGGCGATAGCCTGATGGGAAGGGTTGGAAAAGAAAAGCTGTATTTCAGGCATTATCATTACGACGTATTCGATATTAAGGGTTACGATAAAGTGGAGGGTCTTGATACCAGCGATGCACAGGGACCCAGAATGGTTTTCCATACTGCCGAAGACGGAAAGATTGATGCGGCAGAATTACAACTGGAACCAACCTTGAAGCCCCTTGTGTTTAACTGGCAGCCGCGGGCCAAGCCGCTTGATTCCACCAGCCTTGCGAAATATACAGGGCTCTATAAACTTGGAGAGATGACCGTGACAGTGGAAATACGTGATGCTGTGCTGTGGATAATAGTACCGGGGCAGCCGGATTATGAAACAGTGTTTACGGGTAACCACACATTTAATCTGAAAGCGCTGAAAGGTTTCAGTGTCGCTTTCCAATTTGACGGACAGGAGAAAGCCTCCGCTGCTAAATTTGTTCAACCGAATGGTGTGTTTACAGCAAAGCGAAAAGAATAACTGAATATGTCTATTGAAATAAGAAGGGCTGTGGCAGAAGATTGTCCCCGCCTGATGGAATTGGTAAAGGAACTGGCCGTTTATGAAAAAGCTCCGGATGAAGTAACAGTAGAGTTTGATCATTTTGTGCAAAGTGGATTTGGGTCACAACCGGTGTGGTGGGCCTTTGTAGCTGAGGTGGACGGCCGTGTGGAAGGCTTTGCGCTTTATTATATCCGATACTCCACTTGGAAAGGACAGCGACTTTATCTGGAAGATATCATTGTAACCGAAGCCATGCGTGGCCGGGGTCTTGGCAAAATGTTGTTTGATCGGTTGATCGAAGAAATGAAGGAGAAAAAATTCAGCGGCATGGTTTGGCAGGTATTGGAATGGAATGAGCCTGCCATAAATTTCTATCGAAAGTATGGTGCCAAGCTGGATGGAGAATGGGTGAACGCCAGCCTGGAGAACTCATAAAAAATAAGATAGCTGATACTGAAAAAAACTCAGCATCAGCTATCTTACCTGAATCTATTACTTAATTTATCCCTGTTACCTCAGCCGATTTGTCAATTTTGTTGATCAGTCCTTGTAATACTTTACCCGGCCCGCATTCAGTAAATTTCGAAGCTCCGTCGGCAATCATTGACTGCACGGACTGTGTCCATCTGACCGCACCGGTTAATTGAGCTATCAGGTTTTCCTTCACTTCTTCCCGATCGAAGACTGCTTTGGCCACCACGTTTTGATATACCGCACACGTTGGACTATGAAACGTTGTTTTCTCGATAGCCGCCTGCAGTTCGGTACGGGCAGGTTCCATGAGCGGCGAATGAAATGCACCTCCCACCGGAAGGACCAGTGCTCGTTTTGCTCCGGCAGCCTTCATACGCTCACACGCTATTTCAATTCCTTTTAAACTGCCGCTAATAACCAGCTGACCAGGGCAATTGTAGTTGGCAGGTACTACTATTTCGCCAGTCTCTTCCTGTACCTGACGGCAAATTTCTTCTACTTTTTCATCTGCCAGCGCCAGCACCGCGGCCATGGTAGATGGTTGCAATTCGCAGGCTTTCTGCATGGCGCGTGCTCGAATCATAACAAGTTGAATACCGTCTTCAAAGCTGAGTGTGCCATTAGCCACAAGTGCCGAAAATTCACCCAGTGAATGACCGGCTACCATATCAGGACGTGCTGCATCGATGCTCCGAAAAGCAATGACTGAATGCAAAAAAACGGCTGGCTGTGTTACGTCTGTCTTTTTCAGGTCCTCTTCAGAGCCATTGAACATAATCTCAGATATCCTGAAATCCAGCACTTCATTTGCCTGTTCGAATAATTTTTTGGCAAATGCACTGTTTTCATAATGCTCCTTTCCCATTCCCGGGTACTGCGATCCCTGTCCGGGAAAAACAAAAGCGTGTTTCATAAAAAGGGGTGGTTAGAGGGCAAAAATGCCACAAAGGCGGGAACCGGCAAAATCTTTATAAAATTTGCAAATGTGCAAATGTGAAAGTGTGGACGTGTGGAAACCTGCATGCAGGCTGGAGTGCAAATATATAAATATACCTTACCGCCTGCTTAGATCAGAGGAGATCAATTTCAAAAATTCGCTGCGTGTTGAATTTTTTTGAAACTCGCCGAAAAAAGCAGATGTGGTCGTTTCTGAGTTTTGTTTTTGAACACCCCTCATCATCATGCAAAGATGTTGAGCTTCTATCACCACCGCAACGCCGAGTGGATTAAGGGTTTCCTTTATTGATTCCATAATCTGCACAGTGAGTCGCTCCTGCACCTGCAATCGACGTGCGTAGGCGTCTACCACTCTGGCAACTTTGCTTAGTCCTGTTATCCAACCATTGGGAATATAAGCCACATGTGCTTTGCCAAAGAATGGAAGCATATGATGTTCGCACATGCTGTAAAGTTCTATGTCTTTAACTACAATCATTTCACTAACGTCTTCATGGAACTTTGCGGAGTTTAATATTTCCCTTGCATCCACCTGGTAGCCCTGGGTGAGGTATTGCATGGCTTTTGCGAGGCGTTCGGGTGTTTTCTTCAAGCCCTCCCTTTCAGGATCTTCACCCAGTTTCGCCAACACATCACGATAGTTGACGATGAGTCCGGAAGTAATGTCTTCGTCGTACTGTTCAATTTTCTTGTAAGCCATGATTTATCTTTTTGTTCGGCACAGTCCGATCAGGATGCCGGATATTCTACAAAATTTCTTGGGGTTTCGTATAAGCGAATCATCAGGTCTTTGTCGGCGTCGATATGCGGTCTCAACAACTCGTAGATTACGCGTGCAATATTTTCGGCCGTAGGATTAAGCTGTCGAAATTCCTCTGTATCGAGGTTTAGATTTTTATGGTCAAAGCGCGAGTGAATCTCCCGTCGTACCAGGTCAGACAATTCTTTTGTGTCCATTACATAGCCAGTGTTGGCGTCGGGATAGCCCGTAACCTTTATTTCCACTTCATAGTTGTGGCCATGATAGTTGGGAAGGGCACATTTGCCAAAAACCCGATCATTGGTAGCGTCATCCCAGCTTTGATTGTAAAGCCGGTGAGCTGCGTTAAAATGTTCGAGCCGGAAAACCGACGTTTTAAATTTCATGTCAGAATGCTGGTAGGTTTCGTAAAACAGCACGCAGAATTAACCAATCAACTAGCAATTAGTTCAATTACTCCCCAAAATACTCTACGTAAATGCGGGGTGTTTCATAAAGTTTTATTGCATGCAATTGAACAGAAGCCGGCAGGTGTGGCAGTAGTTGTTTCCAGATGGCTATAGCCAGGTTTTCTGTACTACACATTTGCCCATGCATGAAGTCGACGTCGAGATTCAAATTGCGATGATCCAGTTTCTCAATAATATGCTCACGGATGAGTGTGCTTAATCTTTTGACATCGAAAACAAATCCTGTACCCGGATCAGGCACCCCTTTTACGGTAACCAAAAGCTCATAGTTGTGTCCATGCCAGTTTTCATTAGCGCACTTGCCAAAAACTGCCTCGTTTTGTTCGGCTGACCAGTTGGGATTGTAAAGTTTATGTGCCGCGTTAAAATGCTCGCTGCGAGTTAAGTAGACCATAGTCTTGTAAATGCCCGCAAAGTTACAATTTGCCCCGGAATGGCAAGGTTTACAGATATTTGCAGTATGCGAATTTTGCTGATCGCTGCCACCAGAGCCGAACTGGCCCCCACCTTGCATTGGTTGAAAGACCATGAGTACCAGGCAGGTGGGCACCTGATCATTGCCGGAACCACCGGTATCGGTTGCCTGATGAGCGGATGGTGGCTCGGACGTCATTTGGCAGAAATACATCCCCAACTGGTTGTACAGGCGGGCATTGGCGGCAGTATTGACCCGGTGTGGAATTCACGGCAGCCCGTTGTGGTGGAAAAAGACTGCCTCGCTGACCTGGGCGCCTGGGAAGCCGGAAAATTCAAAACCATTTTTGACCTTCAGCTGAGTTATGAGAATCAACCCCCATTTTATGAAGGATGGCTACTGAATCCTCATCATCGACTGTTGGAAGCAACGCAACTCCCCAAGGCTACGGCAGCCACGGTGAATGAAATATCTACCGAACAACGGGATATTGACCGCATGCAGGGAGCGGGTATTCATATTGAGTCAATGGAAGGCGCAGCACTGCATTTTGCGTGTTTACAATGCGGAATTCCTTTTTTGCAGATACGTACAGTTAGTAATCAGGTTGGCGTACGCGACAAATCGAAATGGGAGATTGCCAACGCAATTGAATCACTCAACTCTTATCTCCAGCACTGGCTGCCAACTATAAAATCCGAATGGCTATGAAATTATCACTCGGTTTCAGTCCCTGCCCCAACGATACGTTTATTTTCGAAGCACTGGTATCCAATCGGATAGATTGTGCCGGTTTGAACTTTGAATTGGTACTGGAAGATGTGCAGACGCTGAACGAGTGGGCTCAAAATGGAAAGCTGGATATCACTAAACTGAGTTTTCCGGCTCTTTTCCAAAATGAAAGCGAATACCGTTTGCTTTCTGCGGGCGCTGCTCTTGGCCGGGGTGTGGGTCCGCTGCTGGTGAGCAATCGACCCTTGCCGGCCGACCCGGCCAGCCTTGCGGATTTGACTGTTGCCCTGCCCGGCATAAACACAACTGCCAATCTTCTTTTTCAACTGGTATTTCCAAACAGCAGCCATAAAACACAGATGCTTTTTTCTGAAATTGAATCAGCGGTATTAAGTAAGCGTTTCGATCTCGGTGTGCTGATTCACGAAAATCGATTTACCTATGCGGAAAGGGGTCTGCATCTGGTAGCTGATCTGGGTACTATATGGGAGCATAAAATGAATGTGCCCATTCCTCTTGGAGCCATCGCGATCCGAAAAAGCTTAGGTTTCGAACTGGAGCACAAAATGAACGAACTCATTCGAGAAAGCTTACAGTTTGCCTGGAAAAATTATCCGCATTTACCGGGGTTTGTAACCAGCCATGCGCAGGAAATGAGCGAAGAAGTGATGCGTAAGCATATTGAATTGTATGTAAATGACTATTCAATGGATCTCGGTATTCAGGGCAGGAGTGCCATAGACCGGCTCAGAACAGTTGCAGCAGCAATCTGAATTAATCCTGAACCGCGATCACATTGCCCGATCGGTTCTTTCTCACTTTTTCGGGAACCGTTGCCAGAATCTCCTCGCGCAACATATCTATGAGCCGTTTTTTCACCAGATCCCGGTGCACGACCAGGCTTACTTCTCGTAGCGGAGCCGGTTTGCGAAAATGGCGGATCAATTGTTGTTGCCGCGCAGGCATGTCGAGTGTAGCCAGCTCCGGAATGATGGTAATACCGTCGTTCATCTCTACCATGCGACGCAATGTTTCGATGCTACCTGCCTCATAATCGAAATGACTGCTCTCCCGACTCATTTTTTTCAGTTCGCATAAGTTTACAATTTGCGATCGAAAACAATGACCCTCTTCCAACAACCATAATTTATTTGGATCAATGTCCTGTGGCAAGACATAGGTCTTTTCGTAGACCGCATTTTTTTTTGATACATAGGCCATCAATTCTTCATAAAACAACACTTGTTCGCTGATGCCCTGTTCCTGTAGCGGCGTCACCAGAATGCCCGCATCTATTTTTCCCTCACGTAGTCGGTCAATTATCAGTTCGGTCATCAGTTCGTGCACCACCAGCCGAACATTTGGGTATTTTTTGGTGAAGGGTTGTACAAATAAAGGCAACAGATAAGGCGCAAGCGTGGGAATGATGCCGATGCGAAGTTCGCCTGTTAACCGTCCCTTGGTCATTTCAACGATCTCCAGCAATCGGTTTCTTTCATGCAAAATCTTGCGCGCTTGTTCAATGATCGCCCTTCCCGCCTCCGTTGGCACCACCGGCTGTTTGCTCCGGTCAAACAGCTTGAGACCAATTTCGTCTTCCAGCTTTTGAATTTGCATGCTCAATGTTGGCTGCGTAACGAAACAATTCTCGGCAGCAGTTGCAAAATGCCGCCAGGTATCCACTGCAATAATATATTCTAACTGGACTAAGGTCATACTATAGATTTGCTCTATTAAGGACTAAAAGTAATCGATTCAACCTATAAGAATGGAAAAAAATGAGAACCCTGCTATTAGTTTACCCGATCCTAAATGTTTACACTGTGGGGCTATTGGTACTCAATTTCGCAGGGCTGCTGCATAAGTTTCAAGACAGCGTTTCCTGGCCTGTTCATGAACGACGATCGGTTGTGGATAGGTCAGTTCCTGCCATTCGGGCACCCATTTTTTTATATAAGTAAATTGGGGATCGAATTTTTGCGTCTGCAAATAGGGATTGAAAACCCGAAAATAGGGTGCTGCATCGCAGCCGCTGCCCGCGGCCCATTGCCAACCACCATTGTTGGCCGCCAGGTCAAAATCGAGCAGTTTGGCCGCGAAATAAGCTTCACCCCAGCGCCAATCGATCAGCAGATGTTTGGTAAGAAAGGAGGCAACGATCATCCGTACCCGGTTATGCATATAACCGGTTGCATTCAGTTCACGCATGCCGGCATCTACAATCGGGTAGCCTGTACGTCCTTCGCACCAGGCCTCAAATTCCGATTGATTATTTCTCCAGGCAATGCGGTCGTAGTCGGGCTTGAATGCCTGTTTAACGACCTGAGGAAAATGCCAGAGTATCATGTGATAAAAATCGCGCCAGATGAGTTCGTTGAGATAGGTTTCGCTCAACGGACCTGCTTCTCTTGCCAGTTGGCGTATACTAAGAGTACCAAAACGCAGGTGCACACTCAAACGACTGGTGCCCGGTATGCCCGGCAGGTCGCGATTCTGTTTGTAAGCGCGAATGGTGTCGGCATCCCAGTTAATGGATGGAAATGGAAGCTCTCGGGGTGAGAAATTCATCGATGCAAGTGAGGGGGTGTCCAGGGCTGGTCTTTTGAAAAAATTTCCGAAGTACTCTTCAGTCGGATATGATTTCAGATAGAATCCATTCAGCTTTGCCTTCCATTTTCGGCTAAACGGTGTAAAGACCGTATAAGGTTTTCCGTCGTCCTTTAGCACTTCGTCTTTCTCGAATATCACCTGATCCTTGTACGTATGGAACTCTACACCCTGGCTTTTCAAAAGCTGGCCAATGGCGGTGTCGCGTTCGCGGGCGTAGGGTTCATAATCATGATTGGTAAAAACCTTTGCGACGGAATAATCGGCCAGAAAATTCGGAATGAGCGTAGCGGGAGTGCCATACCTTACATCGAGACTGCTCCCCATATCCAATAACTGCCTTTGCAACTGTTGAAGCTGTAGGTGAATGAACTCTACCCTTCTGTCTGCCCTGTCCGTCAGCTCATCCAAAATATTTCGGTCGAAGATGAATATCGGTTGTACAGGCAAACCTGATTTCAATGCATGATGAAGCCCAGCATTGTCGTGCAGGCGTAAATCGCGTCGAAACCAGAAAAGGGCAATAGGCTGTGACATGGAGGCTGAACAATGTGCAGTTTAAAAAGTTTGCCTGATCTTTCGATATATTTCAAATGTCTGATTTGAACCGTATTGTTTTTCATCGATCCTTTGCACCCAGCGTATGCCGCGGATTGCATTGGTCATAAATATCTCTTCAGCATTTAAGAGATCATCTACCGTTGCAGACTTTTCCGTAACCTGTATGTGCTTCATCAGGTGCTCCCTGAATACGCCTGCTACCGGCCCGTCGTGCAGCGGTGTGGTGAAGATGTTTCTATTGCGGATCCAGAAAATATTGGCAATACAGGAATCACATATCTGGTCGCGTGTGTTCAATACAATCGCGTCGTTCCACTTTTGTGCTTTTGCAAAGCGGGCTGCAATGCTATATGGCAAAAAGCTCGAAGATTTTATGTTTGCCAGACCATCGGGTGCTTTCCGTCCTTCGGTGAAAATGCCCAGTATCAGTCCGTTTTCGTTCCATTCGGTCTGTTCTTTTGTAAGAGGCCAGCACTCTATCTGATAATGGAGTGTGTAGGGGCCTTCAAAAAGTCCTCCATTTCCCGACCAGGCGGCGAGTCTGACGCGGGCATGGTTGGCCAGGCCACATTTTTCTACCAGGTGCAGGATTTCCTTCTCCAGTTGTTCCGCCGTCAGTAAAGCTGGAATAACGAATTTCAACTGTGCCGCAGCCGCAAAAAAGCGGCGGAAGTGATGTTGGGACAAAAGGATGCGGCCTTCGGAAACACGGATGGTTTCAAAAAAGCCATCGCCATAGCGGAAGGCCCGATTATCCGGTGCCAGCTTCGACTGTGCCGCCGGCATCAGCCTGCCGTTGATATTGATGTGAGTTGACAAAAAAAGGTAATTGGTTAATCGCCCAGAATATGGAGCAAATTAACCAATTACCTAATTATAGAAAAAGCTGCGAATATTACTGTTGTTCTACCAGGCCTGCCTTCACCGCGTACATTACCAGTCCGGCCATTGATTTAGTACCGGTCTTGGTTTTGAGTTTATCGCGAATAGCTTCAACGGTTCGGGGACTCAGGTCAACGATATCGGCAATTTCCTTTGTGCTTTTCTCTTCGCACATCAGTTTGAGGATCGTAATTTCCTTATCAGTCAATTGCACATCGGCCGGCATGCTGGCTTCTGCAGTGCGCTTGGTACGCAGGCCGCTCAGCAGGGCTTTGTTGGTCAAATCATTGAAAAAGAAATCCTGCTCGTACACCGCGCGGATGGCTTCGTAGATCATTTCTGAACCCGACTCCTTCGTTAGGTACGAGTTAGCTCCTATTTCCATCATACGTGAAATAACCGAATGGTCGTTGTGCATGCTGAGCATGATCACTTTCACGTTGGGATAGAGCTTCTTGATTTCGGGGAGGGTGGCCAGCCCATCCATAATGGGCATTTGAATATCAAGCAGTACAACGTCGGGTTGAATGTGGCGGAGGAGGTTAAGCAGCTGCATTCCGTTCTCTGCTTCTGCCACCATTTGGATGTCTTTGCGGCTTGAGAGAGAGGTTTTTACTCCTGTACGGAAGAGTGCGTGATCATCAGCAATGGCAACCTTGATTACTGCGTTCGCATCGTGATTTTTCATGGGTCTGATATTGGTATTTTGTTGGGTGGTTTAACTAATAAATCCGGCTGCAAATTGGAAAATTCCTGTTATATATACCATAGTAGAAGTACTCGATCTGAAGTTTGTGAAATTTACCTTAAATATTGATCCTGCGCAAGTTTACGAAACGTCTATCGAAGATTTACGAGTGCAATTTTCTATAGCTGCGGTAAATACCGAAGCAAAATAATCGGGCGAATCTGCTCTTGTTGTGTGGGGGTGCGGCGGATATTTTTGTGTTCGAAAGTTGATTGCAGCGGATGCAGCGTTCATACTCCTCATCCAATGTCCAAACCGTCCAGAAATTCATTTCCAATACCTTTGAAGACCGGAACGACTCCCTCCTCTCAATCAACTTTCTCTTTTTTTAAAAATCAAGGCCCCGTTTTTAGCACCGTAATTCCTTTGAACAACTGATGGAATCAAAAGCCAGGAACCATTAACCTTGTTGAAAATCGATCCGAACTCTTCTATATAAATTTTTCATTCATAACAGTAACGTTCGAGCCTTCCTTTCCAGGAGGGCTTTCTTTTTTGTTGAATTGTTGAATTGTTTAGTTGTTGGGTTGTTTAGTTGTGTAGTTGTTTTGGTGTTGAGTTGTTTTTTAGGTGTTTGGACTGTTTTGGGTTGTTTTGGGTTGTTTTGGGTTGTTTTGGGTTGTTTTGGGTTGGTGTTGTAATGCTTCGTGGATACAATACTTGGGTTGGCGATGGGTTTATTTGGGCCGCTACCCGGACCGGGCAGGACCGGAAAAGAACCTCAAAATACAACCGTCCGCATCTTCTTCTTTTTCCAGAGTCTGATATAAATGTCGCATTCCCCCCTGCTGAGCGCCGATTTTATGGATGTTGTTCAACCTTCTCTATCCGTATTTACCGCAATCGATCGAGCCTGCGAAAAATCACCTACGCAAAACTTCAGAAAGAATCAGTTAGAAATCAATGAATTGCCCTATTGCCGTGAAAAACACCCTGAACTAGCAGAAAAAACGGAAATGAAGACGTGAAAAACCACGGATTTTGATGCGAATGAAATCTTATCTTAGTTTGTGTTTGTTGTAAACAACATCATCCTTCCAATAACCAAAACTGACTTCTATGAACACATTCAAATTTACCCTTTTTTCCACCCCTCAAATTTCTCTTGCGTTAGTTGTATCCGGATTGACAGCCGGACTCATCTGGCTAATCAGAACTAAACTAATTAGACCCAAAAAAGTAGCGTATGAAGACAGTCGTAGTAATTTCGAACAGGAGCTGGTGCTATCGCGTGCCGAAATAAAAGAAGCGATTATGCAGGACATAGCGCGTGAAATTCACGACCATGTTACACTATCGCTGACGCTTGCAAAACTGCATCTCAGCACCTGTAAAGTGGAAGAGCAGGAGCAAACAGCGTACAAGATCCAGCAAGCCACCGATATGGTGACCGATGCCATCGACCGGCTCCGGGATATTTCGCATAGTCTCAATTCGGATGCTATTGCCTCGCACGGACTGATCACTGCGCTTGAAAATGAGATCGAACGAATTCACAAGACCAATATCTTCCAGATCGAGCTTTCTGTGCTCGGCAATCCCATTTTTCTTTCCAATGAACAAGAGTTGATCATCTTCCGCGTGATACAGGAATGTTTGAACAATATGATCAAACATTCCAAAACGCGTTTTGCCCAGATATCGCTGACCTATCTGTCGGAAAATCTACACCTGGTTGTGATGGATTATGGCGTTGGATTTAAGATTGCTGGAAATGAACCAGGCAGAATTCACAAAGAAGCAGGCTCCGGGCTGGGAAATATTCAGGCGCGTGTCAGCGCCATCAAAGGCCATGTAAAAATTGAAAGTGTCGAGAACGATGGAACGATTTATACAATAACCATTCCTTATTCACCCAAAAACCTTGAACTATGACAATTCAAAAGGAACCCATCAAAGTGGCCCTTACCGACGACCACTCACTCGTTCGTAATGCCATTGCGGACCTGATCAACAGCTACGGCGACTGTCAGGTGATTCATCAAAGCAGCAACGGGCTGCAATTGAAACAGGCTATTGAACAGGGCAGCCGTCCTGAGGTAGTAGTGCTGGATCTGCATATGCCGGAAATGAACGGCTTTGAAACGGCAAAATGGCTACGCGACAATCACCCTAATATCCATATCATTTTACTCTCATCTTTTGATTCGGAATATTCTATTATTCGCCTGCTGCAGGCTGGCGTGAGAGGATTCCTGAAAAAAGATATCAATACAGCCGAGCTGCGGTTTGCCATACAGAGCATCAGCCAGACAGGATATTATTACTCCAACGCATCAACGGGTAAAATACTGAGCATGTTCCGTGACCTGAGTTCGAACAATCTCAGCAGGTTGCATAAGAATATGCTTTCTGACCTGGAAATACGATTTATCAAATTGGCCTGTTCAGATCTGACCTATAAGGAAATTGCCCAGAAGATGGGGCTTTCGCCCCGTTCAATTGATTCCATTCGGGATCAACTGTTCGTCAAGCTCGATGTACGTTCCAGAGTGGGTCTAACCATGCTGGCGATCAAGCATGGCATTGAGTCGCTTTGATGAATGTGAAGTAGCACGTAAAAGCTGTTGGATTATTCCAGCAGCTTTCGTATTTCCTCAAAAAAACGCGGAAACTCGGGAAGATTGTTATGGGCGGCAGCTTTGATTTCTATCAGTGATGTTTTGCTATGGCTAATGCGGCTAAGACGGCGGGCATGCTTAATGGAAATAGTATTGTCGGCGGTACCGTGAAAAATACTGATGGGCGCATCTACCTCGGGCAAAATTTCGGCATTGTTGAACTGGTATTTCGACATTAGCGAAGTTGGATAGATAAAGGTGTAGTCGCGCATTAGATCGGGTATGCTGGTATAAGGGCTTTCGAGTACGAGTCGCCGGCAATCGACCCGCGAGGCCAGCCAGGTGGCGGGGCCGCTGCCCATGCTGCGGCCATAGATGATGATGCTGTTGGCAGCAAAGCGGCTGCGTGCCAGTTTATACACCAGTTCGGCTTCTTCTTTTATACTTTGTTCGGTACGGGGGCCTGTGCTCTTGCCATAGCCGGGGTAATCGGGCATCCAAACCTCCCAGCCATGGGGCAAAAAAAGATCGGCCTGGGGCGCATGCCGTTCCACGCTGCCGCGGTTACCATGAAAATAAATAATGAGTCCTTTGCGGGTGGAGTCGGGTACCGGAAACCGGGTAACATGAATCAGCCGCTCGTTGGTAACCGGCAGGCGCAATTCTTCATGAGGCTGACTGACCTTCAGCGGCTGACCCTCAGCAATGGTTTCGGGATGAAACAAAAATTTTTCCTGTAAAAAGTAGAGTGCGATGCCCACCAGCAGGTAGCCAATCAGTGTCGCAATCAGCCAGCGCCTGGCCCCTTTTTTGGTGATCCGCCATTTCATGTGTGCAAATTTACTCCTGCACCAGCATATCGTACACCACTACTCTTTCCCACAAATGGCTATATGCATCAACAAAGGCTTTGTGTACAGGATGTACCTGATAAGCGTCCTGATCGGCCGCGTTGTCGAAATACATGAGCTCCGACACATCGAAACTATTATCTACCACTTCGCGCTTTTCGGTACTGGCGGGGGTGCCTACCAGCAGTTTCTTTACCTGTGGTACTGCACTCAGGGTCTTTAATCCTTTTATCAGTTCGGCTTTATCTGCCGCATTGCCGGGGCGCCTGAGCCAGAAAAAAACGTGATGTACAACCTGCATGGATGCTGATTTAGAAGAAGTGCCAGCCAGCAGTAGTCCCGGCGCGGCCAGGCTGGCTGCCATGGCCAGAAACTCCTTTCGTGTTTGGTAAGACATTTTCCGATAAAGATAAGCGGGGCCGCCTTAAAACCGATGATGCCGTATTAATTCATTGGTTTGCCGGGCAATATGCGGTATTTGAAGACTGAAAATAAAAAAATATCTTATGCGTTTAAATCTTCCGGATTTCTCCCGGTCAAAGTACCCAAAATCAACCTATGCAACGCCTATTGTACCCAATTGTAGCGCTCGCTTTATTTACTGCCTGCAGCAAAGAATCGAATCCTCCGGAGCAGGAAGACACGATGTATTTCCCATCTAATTCTGATACGGCCTGGCAACGAACAACGCCTGCCAGCCTGGGTTGGAATTTGGCGGCGATAGCGGACCTGAAAGACTACCTCGCTCAAAAAAACAGCAAATCCTTCATGATACTTGTAAATGGCCGGATTGTGATGGAAGAATATTTCAACGGGCATACCGCCAGCAGCACCTGGCAATGGAATAGTGCCGGCAAAACACTAGCCGCCACCACTACGGGCATTGCACAGCAGGAAGGATTGCTCAATATCAATACCGCAGCTTCGCAATATCTGGGAGCAGGATGGACGGTGGCACCACTGGCTAAAGAAAGTCTGATCACGGTTCGCCACTTGCTTACCATGACATCGGGCCTAAGCGACTCGAGTGAGCTGGTGATCCGATCGAACCTGAGCTATATGGCAGATGCCGGCACGCGATGGTCCTATCATAACGTATTTCAGCGACTGATGGATATTGTGGCCGCCGCCAGTGGACAGAGTTTTGACAGTTATTTCAACAGCAGGCTGAAGGCAAAGCTGGGCATGGATGGCTTTTGGAACAACGGTGTGATCTTTAAAATCTATCATAGCAATACCCGAAGCATGGCACGCTTTGGATTGATGGCGCTGAACCGGGGCAAATGGAAAACAGAGCAAGTCATTGAAGAATCCTTTTTTAACCAGGCCATTAATACTTCACAGTCGCTCAACCCTGCCTATGGCTACTTATGGTGGCTCAACGGTAAAACGGGCTATATGGTGCCGGGCGGACAAACCTATTTCCCTGGAACACTCGTACCCAATGCTCCTGCCGACATGTATGCGGCTATGGGTGCCGAAGATCAGCGTATATACGTAGTTCCTTCTAAAAAGATGGTCGTGATAAGAATGGGTGATGCTTCTAATCCGAGTAATCCGAACTTTGCTGTATCAGGTTTCGACAATGAATTTTGGGGAAAACTGAATGCAGTTATCAATTGATCGTGCATTAATTACAGGAGCGCATTTATCCCCGGAAAAAAGCCGACCGTTTTTAACGGTCGGCTTTTTTTAGCTATATCGCCTGAAATAATCGGCTATCCCGCATTCTGCTTTAGATCTTATTTCCTGCATGATGATCCGAATAATTTCGTCGTTATGCGGCGGACGCTGTTCGCGCTGATTAAGCAGTCGTTTATCATCATCGCTAAGTGCGCGCTCATCGCCGGTAAAGCTGGCAAACTGGTATGCCCAGTTGTAGTCACCTCTGTAAGTATCGCTCCATACATATCGGTTGTTGACCGATTCACGGGCTGTAGCCTGCAAAAGAGCGCTGGCCCTGAGCTGACGCGTGGTAATGGTAATTCGTGCTTTAACGGTGATGTATTCATATGTCACCGAATCGGGTTTATGTCTGATTTCCTTTGACACGATCTGTTTACTTACTTCGCGGGTCTGACGCTCATCTCTGAAACGACCGATATTCACATCGCTAAAGCGAAGGTCAACGGTGAAATCGGGCTGTGCCCTTCGATCGTTCGATCCAAAATACTGCAGAAAATTGCTGCCTCGATTATTGTTAAGATAACGGAGCATATCGTAGTTGAACTGGTTATAGTCGTAACCAAACTGCGTATACTGCATGCCGAAACGTGAAAGCGGCTCAATTTCTATAAATGTGACTGCGCTCAGATAAGCTTCGTCCATTTTTTGTTTGAGAACGATATCGCCGGGTTTTAGAGAGAGAGCCCTTTGGTATTCATTGTAGGCCTGCCGGGCGCTTTGCTTGTCGTTCAACGACATCAACTCGTCGCCCCGGGTTTCGCGCATGTTACCTGCTTCTTCACGATAAGTCTGCAGATAGCTGCTGTAATCGGTTGGCTGCACCACATCGTAGGCCGAAGGCGAACGGCGTATGGCATCGTATAAACGCTGTAGACTTGCGTATTGACTATATATTTGTTCGAAACGCAGATCATTATTGCTGGCAGACAAATTGCGGATGCGCGCTTCATGATCTTCTACTGCATAGCGGTAGGCGTCCTGTAAAATGCCAATCAACTCGACATTGCCAGGCTTTTTTGCCAGCTTTTTGGTAGCCAGTTCCACCGCTGCGTCGTAGTCGCCTCGCTGATACAGCTTTTCGGCCGACCGACAGGATACAAGAAACAACGCCAAAAAAATTACGGAGTAGAGTTTCAGGTTCATAAGCACCTCCTTTTAAGAGTTTGACCTACAAACGATCAAACTGTTACCTGAAGTATTTGAATTTCTGCTTTCCTTAACAACAAAAATCCGGCCTGCTTGCGCAGGCCGGATTTTTGCTAATTAGTCGGGATCTCGCTGGGGTTGAAGGCAACTGTTGCGAGATGTAAATACCCTGGGTCGAATAACCGAGTGGGTGCAGGCCGGAAATTTGCTAATTAGTCGGGAGCTCGCTGGGGTTAAAGGCAACTGTTGCGAGATGTAAATACCCTGGGTCGAATAACCGAGTGGGTGCAGGCCGGAAATTTGCTCATTACTCTGGAGCTCGCTGGGGTTGAAGGCAACTCTTGCGAGATGTAAATACCCTGGCTCGAATAACCGTGTGGGTGCAGGCCGGAAACTTGCTCATTAGTCGGGAGCTCGCTGGGGTTGAAGGCAACTCTTGCGAGATGTAAATACTCTGGCTCGAATAACCGAGTGGGTGCAGGCCGGAAATTTGCTCATTACTCTGGAGCTCGCTGGGGTTGAAGGCAACTTTTGCGAGATGTAAATACCATGGCTCGAATAACCGAGTGGGTGTAGGCAAACAATTTGCCACAAACTATTCTTTTAGAATATCGCGGATGAAGCCATGGTAGGCGTCGAATTTGGGTAGATTGTTGTGGCCGCCACCGGGGATGGAGATCAGGGTGATTTTCCGGGGGTTGATCTTTTTCAGGCGTTCGCTGTGTTTGATGGGAATCAGCCAGTCGCGTGTGCCATGTAGAATATAGGTATGGCATTTTACTTTTCGTATCCACTGATCAGTCCGCAGGTGATAGCGTAGCACGTAACGAACTGGTAAGATGGGCAGAAAACGTTCAGCCACTTTCCGGAAGCTGTAGTACGGTGCATCCAGAATGAGGTAGCGCGGTGAGTTTCGGGATGCAAGCCAGGTAGCGAAACCCGAGCCAATGCTGCGGCCATAAACAATTATATGATCTTCGGCGCAGGTCTTTTTCAGTTCGTCGTAAACGTGTTGCATATCCTGCAGCATTTCCTTTTCGCTGCGGGGTCCGGTGCTTTTACCAAAACCACGATAGTCGACCAGCACGACGTCGTAGTTGTATTTATAAAAATCACGCGCATATTTGGCCCATCCTTTTATGCTGCGTGAGTTGCCATGAAAGTAGAGTATAAGTCCGGTGGGTTGATCGCGGTGGAAGTGCAGACCATTGATGCGAACGCCTGGTGCCACGTCAAAAAAATATTCCCTGAAAGGAATATCGTATTTGAATTGGAACTCGGGACGTAATTTTTCGGGTTTAAATATAAATCGCTCCTGCAGGAAGTAGGCAAGCACAGATAGCAGGACGATTCCTAACAGCGCGTATAATAGCCAGTCTGGCAATTGCAGTGTGGTTTGGAATGTGAATATACAAATCCGGACCAAACCATACTAATCTTCTACCCGCCGCAGTTTGAGGTTGCTAACCGGAGAAACAATCAGCGGAAATTTTTCAACTGTTACGTTGGCCAGGTCAAGCCCGAAACCTCTTTCTTCCGAAAGACTATGATCTTTCAGCCAGAAGTAGAATTTCATTACTACCCGTTCTATAAACGGCAGTTCATTATCCTGGCTTAGGTATTTTTCCATTACCATAAACTGAAAATCGCCGACCATATTGCTGCTGGCCAGGCTTTCGTACCGGCTAATGATATTTACTTCTTTGTTGGCCACAAGATCTTCCACCACTTTCCGGAACATCAGGTTGATACGAGGTTCCATTCGAAATCCGAGGCGGAAATCGATGCGGATAATATCGTTGGGAATGATATGATCCACCTTGTATTCGCAGGTATAAGGGTCGTCCATGGTATCGACGTGCACAAACCAGTAAATGTCGGCCCGCTTAGGCTTTTTGTTCAGGATAGAGTAGATAATCTTGTGTTCGATTTCTTTTGGATTATTGGCACTCGTCAAATACACCAGGTGGGTGGCATATTTGGGTACCGCCTTGTCGTTGCTGAGCTCCTGAATTTTGGGTATATAGTGCTCCATGCGCACAAATTCGACATAGCGGTTCTTGATTTTGCGCGCCCTGTACCAAACCCACATAACCAGAAACACGAGTCCGCCCAACAACAGGGTTATGTAACCGCCATGCATAAATTTATCGAGGAGCGCCACCATGTAAACCAACTCAATGACCAGGTATGCAATCAGGAATACATAAATCCATATTGATTTGACGCGATGAAGTACCAGGTAGTTGGCAAAAAGAATGGTAGTGGCCAGCATGGTGACGATGATGGCAAGGCCATACGCTGCTTCCATATCGCTGGAACGCTGGAAATAGAGAACCACCCCGATACAGCCCAGGTACATCAACAGGTTAATGGATGGTATAAACAGCTGTCCTTTTTCCTCACTTGGGTAGCGAATCTTCATTTTCGGCCATAGATTGAGGCGCATGGCTTCACTTATCAATGTAAAAGCTCCCGATATCATGGCCTGGCTGGCGATGATGGCCGCAGTGGTAGCAATTACAACGCCGAAGATGATAAACCATTGAGGCATTAAATCGTAAAAAGCATTTATTCCTAATTGTGCCTTGGCAGCCTGAGTTACTTCCACACCACTCCGGTGCGCCAGCAGGTATGCTCCCTGTCCGAAATAGTTCAGCAGCAGGCAGGTCTTTACGTAAATCCAGGATACACGAATGTTTTCGCGGCCGCAATGACCCAGATCGCTGTAGAGTGCCTCAGCACCCGTGGTACAAAGAAATACAGCGCCCAGCAACCAGAATCCTTCGGGATAATTGGCCAGAAACTGGACCGCATAATGGGGACTGAGTGCCTTGAATATGGAAAGGTCGTCGAACACGTGAATGATACCCAGTGTAGCGAGCATGGTAAACCAGAGAAACATCACGGGCCCAAACATTTTTCCAATTGATGCCGTACCGAATTGCTGTAAGAAGAAAAATGCGGAAAGAATACAGATGACAATGATGACGATTGTCTGTGTTTCCATGCCCTGAAGCGTAGGCAGCTTCTGCAGACCCTCTACCGCAGATGTAACGGAAATGGGAGGACAAATGATGCCATCGGCCAATAAAGCTGCTCCTCCGATCATGGCCGGCACTACCAGCCATTTTTTTCGACGCCGCACCAACGCATATAAAGCGAAAGTGCCGCCTTCTCCCCGGTTATCAGCCCGAAGAATCAGGATAACGTACTTGATGGTGGTTTGAAGTGTGAGGGTCCAGATTATTAAAGAAAGGGTACCCAGTATCAACTCTTCGTTGACCACGCGGTCGTTTATGATGGCATTGAATACGTAGAGAGGGGAAGTGCCGATGTCTCCGTAAATAATTCCTAACGCGATTAGTAGCCCTGCTGCTGTAGCTTTATTGGTCGATGCTTTCACTTAGCTTGTGGTTGATAGGGTGCTTTGCCCGGGGTATATACTCCTCGATCGGGTACAAAGGTATAGGCAAAAAAACAATACAACGTGCAGTCTGTTAAAAGATTGCGAAGGGGCACGGGGTTTGCAACTTTTGCCGGAAAAAAATCGTTCGTGTATTAAGCAGGTTTTCTGCATCAAAGTTGAACAAAATAAGTGGCGTTTGGGCGGCTTATGGTAACTTTAAACAGTAAAAAATCAGAGTTTTATGAAAATGGCGAGTGCTGTCCTGTTGACGATTGCATTTCTAACTATGGGACTGATATCCAGTGCACAGCGAATTGTGTACTCCGAGCCTGACCGTGATGATTCGCGCAGGATGAATTTCGAGATCATTGGCAAGATCAACGGAAATTTTCTGATATATAAAAGTGTGCGCAATAAAAACTGGATTGCGATTCTGGATAATGATATGAAGCAAATTTCTACCGTTGATCAGACTTATTTACCCGACAATGACCGGGTGATCAACGTGGACTTCTTCCCTTATCCTGACTTCGTGTACATGATTTACCAGTATCGGAAGAAAAATATTATTCATTGCGCTGCTGCCAAGATCGATGGAAATGGGAAGCAGATTGGCGATCTGGTGGAACTGGATACAACCCAGGTGAACTTTGGAGCTGACAACAAGATATATACCGTACTGACCAGCGAGGATAAGAGCAAGCTAATGGTCATGAAGATCAACAGCAAGAACAAGAAGCGTTATCATTTTACCAGTATGCTGTTTGATCAGAATCTGAGCCAGATCAAAAAGAGCAGGCTTACGCTGGAAATGCAAGACCGCGATGATATGTTGAATGAATTTCACCTCGACAACGACGGAGACCTGATATTCTGTAAGTTTGAGCGAGTCAATAACGAGACGATCGAAAATGCCAGTTTTGTCATTAAGTACGCGCAGGCCGATTCCTTTGCCATGCATCCGTTGCGAAGCGACAAGATTTTTTTCGATGAAATCAAAATCAAACCCGACAACTACAACCGGCGTTATTTCCTGACCTCCTTTTACTACAAACAGAAAAGGGGCAATACCGAAGGGTACTATTTTTATATATGGGATAAGAAACAGGATGCAGTACTGATTGAAGATACGCTTGTATTTAGCGATGAATTGCGTCGCGAAGCCAGAGGAAACGCCACTACCAAGACCGCCTTCAATGATTATTTTATCCGCAATATTGTTACCCGGCGTGATGGTGGCTTTGTGATTGCAAGCGAAGCTTTTTATACCAGTTCCCGTTTTGGCGGAGGATGGAACCGCTGGAATTATTTGTATGGCTCGCCGTTCCTGCGACCTACCGACTACTACTATTATTCGCCTTATTACAGTGGCATCTGGGGCAACCGCTGGTACGATAATCAAAACGTTCGTTACCAGGCCGATAATATCGTGATTATTTCATTTGACAACAAAGGAAAAAAGGAGTGGAATAGCGTAATTGCCAAAGAACAGTGGGATGATCAGACCAATGACCTTATTTCATTTAACATCATGAACACTGGCGGAGAAGTGCATTTCCTGTTCAATAATTTCGAAAGTCGCCGCCAGATTCTCACAGACTTCAGTTTACAGCCTGATGGCAAGATAAATCGTAATCCTACGCTGAAAAACCTCGAGAGGGGGTACGAATTTATGCCCCAATATGGCAAGCAGGTGAGCTCCAGGCAAATGATTATACCTTGTATTTACCGGAATTACATATGTTTTGCTAAATTGGAGTATAATTAATTAGCTAACATACATATCCACTATCCGTGATAGGGATTTTTAAACAAAAAAACCCGGCCAACCTGCTTTTACTGCTGCTGATGGGAATTGGGATCAAACTTCCCATGTTCCTGCACCCACGATTGCCACAGGTAAGGGAGGAAGATGGGATTCTTTTTCAGAGTATACTCAAGGCCCTGCTGTCAATGGCAGGTTCTTTTACGCTGTTTTTTCCATTGCTGAGCTTCGGGTTGTTGATTAGTCAGGCATTTATTCTCACGCGCTTTATCAACAATCAGCGTATGATGACCAAGCCCAGTTTTCTTCCGGGTTTGTCGTACCTGCTGGTGACTTCTTTAATGCCGGAATGGAATATTTTTTCGGCGCCGCTGGTCATCAACAGCATATTGCTTTTTATTTTGTCGAATCTGTTCGCCATCTACAATCAACCGCATGCTAAAGGACGTATATACAATATCGGAGTGGCATTGGGTATTGCCGGATTTCTGCTGATCTCTTCCCTTACATTTATCGTATGGGTGTTGCTTGCACTGGCGGTAATGCGCCCGTTCCGATTAAACGAATGGTTGATTTGCCTGCTTGGTATCACAACGCCATTTTATTTTTATGCTATTTATACTGTACTTGATGGGGTGTGGGAATGGCAGGAGTTTATACCTAATATCACTTTAGGGGTACCGAAGCTGAAACAATCCGCCTGGCTTGCAGCCAGCGTTTTCCTGATTATGGTACCATTTCTTACCGGTGGATACTATGTGCAGGAAAACCTGCGTCGGATGCTGATCCAGGTTCGAAAAGGCTGGAGTTTGCTGCTTTTATGTTTACTGGCGGCTCTTTTGCTGCCATTTGTAAACACCAACGATACCTTTGAAAACTGGATCATGGCCATGATTCCGATGGCTGCTTTTCATGGCTGTACTTATTTTTATTCTTCCTGGCGAATTTATCCTACCCTGCTCTTTTGGGTAACCACTGCATTTATCCTTGCCTACCAATACGGTGGACCGGGGTGGTAATGCGTTCTCTCTGTAAAATGTGGATTATCGAGGGGAATTTGGCCATAACGGAATGGGCAGATGGTATATCTTTGCCACAAATATTTCTCCATGAAATTTGGTGTGGTCGTTTTCCCGGGTTCTAACTGTGATCGTGATATGCAGGACGCGCTTCGCGACGATCTGGGTCAGGAAGTGCAGATGCTGTGGCATAAGGACCGTGACCTCAGCCAGTTCAACACGGAAGACTGTATTGTACTGCCGGGAGGCTTTTCATATGGTGATTATTTGCGTTGCGGTGCTATTGCCCGATTCAGCCCTATGATGCAAAGTGTAATTGAATTTGCGCGTGCCGGTGGGAAAGTGCTGGGAGTATGTAATGGGTTCCAGATCCTTTGCGAATCGCATTTGCTGCCTGGTGCATTGTTGCGCAATGCGAATCAGCAGTTTGTGTGTAAAAATGTGTATATCAAGAACAACCAGGATGAGGTGTTCTGCATACCGATTGCACATGGCGAGGGTCGTTATTTTGCCGACGAGGCCACTCTTGACAAATTGGAAGCAAACGGTCAAATCCTGTTCCGCTACTGCGATGAAAACGGACAGGTTCATTCTGATTTCAATCCCAACGGTTCTTACAGAAATATAGCAGGTATTTGCAACGAAAGCCGTACGGTTTTCGGCATGATGCCGCACCCCGAAAGGGCCTGCAGCAGCGTTTTGGGAAATACCGATGGTCGAGCAATTTTCGAAGCCCTTCTGTTAGCCAAAGAGTTTGCAAATCAATAATTTAGCAAGGCAACCGTTCGCATAGCGGCCTCTTACGTCGCGCCATGCATTCCTTTCGTCATTAATTTAACGGAGCTCCGCTTTGCGGTTTATATCTTTGTTGTAAATTTTAACAGACGCCTTCGCTGCTTTTTTTATTCCTTTGCGTCTGATATCTAAAGCTGAAAACATGAAGAATATATTGACGATTTTGGCCCTCCTGCTGTTTGGATTTTCGGCATCGGCACAGGTGAACCCCGTAAGCTGGACTTTTACCGCAAAAAAGCTGGATGACAAGACTTATGAACTCCATATGACCGCCAATATTCAAAATGGCTGGCATTTATATTCGCAGCAACAACCCGAAGATGCGATTGCCATACCAACCGGTTTTAAGTTGAACAAGAATCCGCTGGTGGCTACCGAGGGCAGCATCAAAGAGGTTGGAAAAATGGAAAAATTTCATGATGAAAAGCTGGATCTTTCGGCTAATCAATATGCGGGTAAAGTAGATTTTGTACAGGTAGTAAAACTGCGCGGCCAGGCGAAAACCAATGTGAGTGGCAGCGTTACCTATCAAACCTGTGACGACAAACGTTGCCTGCCGCCGAAAACGGTAACTTTTAGCATCTCGCTGCCTTAAAGCAGGATCAAATATATTAGGATCGTTGAAGCCTGCTACTGTCCATTTAGCAGGCTTTATTATTTTTTCCAAATCTCTTCATCACGCTATGTATCACTTCCGCCACCTGATTCCACTTTTTTTGATCTTTTTTTGGAGTCCTTTTTTTTCATATTCCCAGGAGTCGGAAAAAAAACTGGAAGGCTGGACTGCCAGCAGTAACAAAGTTGGTGAAAAGGAATATACTATCGTATTTGAGCTCACCGACAGTAAGGGCTGGCAGGTGTACGCGCCTGTGCAACCGACGGCGGACTTGGTTTTGGCCGAAATACAGTGGGAAGACAGCAGCCTGGCGCCGACTATGCTGGAAAATGACGGGAGTCCTTCGGAAATTTCGAGCGATTTGTTCGGCAGTACCGTTAGAGTGTACGAGCAAAAAGCCCGTTTCAAGACGAATATCAAATTTGCTGATATTGTTCCCGGCAAGATACGTGGCAAGTTGCTTTACAATTTTGGTAAGGGTCTGGAATTTTACAATGCGGTTTTTCAATTTACGCTCACTCTTGAAGGGGGAGCCGCGGCCGAATCAAGAATTCGTATTGCGTCAATTGATATAGACAACCCGACAGTGGACTGTGGCGACGTTATCGACAAAGACAACAGCTATCTCACTATTTTTTTATTAGGATTTCTGGGAGGATTAATTGCGTTGTTGACACCCTGCGTATTCCCCATGATCCCATTAACTGTTTCGTTTTTTACCGGCAAAAACGGACAGTCCGGTAAAGGAGTTGGCAGTGCGATATTATATGGGTTCTTTATTTTCCTGATCTTTGTTTTGCTCACCATCCCCTTCCATGTAGTAGGCGGCACCAACCCGGCTATTTTCAATAATATTTCCACCAATGTCTGGTTAAACCTGATATTTTTTGCCATTTTCGTTGTCTTCGCGCTTTCGTTTTTTGGATTATTTGAAATAACCCTGCCCTCCGCTATCGCCAACCGGGCTGATTCGAGATCGGGTTTGGGAAATGTGGCCGGCATTTTCTTCATGGCACTTACGCTTGCCATTGTATCTTTTTCCTGTACGGGTCCCATCCTCGGCACTCTTCTGGTTGGTGTGCTTGACGGTGGCGCCTGGCCTCTCACCATTGGAGCAGGCGGTTTTGGATTAGCGTTAGGATTGCCATTTGCACTGTTTGCGTTATTTCCTAAAGTGCTGGCAAGGATGCCCAAAAGCGGTGGCTGGATGACTGACGTGAAAGTGGTACTGGGTTTTGTGGAGTTGGCTCTTGCTGTAAAGTTTTTGGCAAATGCCGATAACGTGCAGCAATGGGGCATCTTGAAACGTGAAGTGTTTATAGCGGCATGGATCATCATTGGATTGTTGGCAACGCTATATCTGTTGGGAGTGATTCGCGTAGGACATAGCACCCGTCCAAAAAAATTTGGTCCTGTTCGCTGGCTTTTTATCCTGCTTTTTGGAGGCTTTACTCTATATCTTATTCCCGGATTGACCAATACAAAATGGGCAAAGTTGAGTTTGATTAGCGGGTTCCCCCCTCCTACCTGCTACAGTATTTATTCGCATCCGGTAAACTGCGACAAGCCCCTGCTCGACTACGAACTGGCTTTGGCGGAAGCTAAACGTTTGAACAAACCTATCCTGATCGATTTTACCGGATGGGCCTGCGTGAATTGTCGGCGCATGGAGGAAAATGTGTGGACTGATCCTGAAGTAGAACGGTTGATGAAGGAGGAGTTCGTGCTGGTATCGTTGTATGTAGACGAACGCAGACCTCTGCCAGCATCTGAAAAACAGGTTTACACCATGAAGAACGGAACGGAAAAATCAATTCAGACTGTAGGTGATAAATGGACTGCTTTTCAATTGGAGAATTTTAATGCTACAGCTCAGCCCCAATACGCCATTGTAAGCCCCGACGAAAAAGCGCTTACCAAAACGAAGTTTTACACACTTGATCCGAAGGAGTTTGCGGAGTGGTTGAAGTGCGGATTGGAAGTGGGGAGAGGTGAGAGGTGAAAGGTGAGAGGTGAGAGGTGAAAGGTGAGAGGTGAGAGGTGAAAGGTGAAAGGTGAGAGGTGAGAGGTGAAAGGTGAGTGGTGAGTGGATAATCTGCGTAAATCTGTGTAAAAATCTGTGCAAATCTGCGGGAACAGAACTGTTGCTTTAGTCAGCAATACACCTACGGATCAGAATTTTCTGTTCCCGCAGATTTGCACAGATTTTTACACAGATTTACGCAGATGACTATTTGAGTTTTCCGTTTCACGTTTCACGTCTCACCTTTCACCTCTCACCTCTCACCGTTCACCTCTCACCCCTCCCCAAAAAAACAGCCCGCCTCCATATAGAAGACGGGCTGCAATTTGGTGTCATTCTGTACTAGCCTTTCGCCGGGCAAGCATTGAAAATTCTTTTTCGAAGTAAGAACTTTCGGTTTGCGAATGGAAATACAGAATGACAATGATTTTGTATTCCCCTGCGAAGATAACTAACTAACGGATTAGAGTGCAATTTGTTTCTGCACCATCAATTTTCTTAAGTTAATTAATCCATAACGCATGCGACCGAGCGCTGTGTTGATGCTGCAGTTGGTAGCAGCCGCAATTTCTTTGAAGCTCATGTCGGCATAATGACGAAGAATAATAACTTCACGCTGATCTTCGGGAAGACGCTCCAGCATTTCGCGAACACGACTGTGGCTTTGACGTTTCATCAACGTGGTTTCAGCGCTGTCTTCAGAAAAATTCAGCACTTCGAAAATGTCTTTGTCTTCGCTGTTGCGGATAGTAGGTGTGCGTTTTACTTTCCGGAAATGGTCAACACAGAGGTTGTGGGCAATACGCATAGCCCAGGGAAGGAATTTTCCTTCTTCAGTGTAGCGACCGCTCCGCATTGTGTCGATAATCCGGATAAAGACATCCTGAAAAATGTCCTCAGCCAGATACTTGTCCTTTACCAGGAAAAGAATGGATGTGTACAATTTGTCTTTGTGGCGTAACACGAGTGCTTCCAGGGCCTCGAGATTGCCATCCATGAAGAGGTGGATGAGTTCATGGTCTGTTTTTTGGACAAAAGCTTTCATAATACTCCTACAGTTTAGGTGGTTGAATGGATATTGGTTACAATAAAAAAAGACTCGGAAAAAAGAAAAAGTGTAGAGTATTATGCGATAGGCGGGGTGGTTTTTTGGTTGATCATATTTAATTGGATATTGTACAATAAAAATAAACCTTTTGACGATACGACCCAACATTATGGAAGCTGGCGGGTTAAATTTCTTGTCAAAAAATTGTTAATGAAAATCGCTGAAACAATAGAGTAATAAGGGGTTACATTTGTTTTTTCAAAAATGAACAGTTCAATAAAAGGGAAAAATCCCGCTGGGGGCCGGACCGTAAATTCCGCAGAAAATATACAGATCAGGGGTGCACGTGTGCACAATCTGAAGGATATATCCGTTACGATTCCGCGTAATAAGTTGGTAGTGGTGACGGGGGTTTCCGGATCAGGAAAGTCCTCGCTGACCATTGATACCCTGTATGCGGAAGGACAGCGAAGGTATGCCGAGAGTCTGAGCGCCTATGCGCGCCAGTTCCTGAACCGGATGAATAAGCCGGATGTCGACCATATTAAGGGCCTTTGCCCGGCCATTGCCATTGAGCAAAAGGTTATTACCCGGACACCTCGCAGTACGGTGGGCAGTATGACGGAAATTTACGACTACCTAAGGTTGCTATATGCCAGGGTTGGGCGCACCATTTCGCCCGTGTCGGGACGTGAGGTTCGAAAAGACGATGTGGCAGATGTCATTTCCGCCATCCGAAAACAGCCGATTGGAACCCGTGTCTTCATTCTGGCCAGGCTTAAACAACACCGAAACCGCGACTTACGTGAAGAACTGGGGATATTGATGCAAAAGGGATTCTCAAGAGTGTACCTGACAGCGGGGAGCAGCAAAAAACCGAAGGCCGGAACTTCTTTCACTATTGAAGATTTGCTAGCCTTGTCTGACAAGGAGCTCAAAGAGCAGCTCGGAAAAACTGCAGACTCCTTATATATATTGATCGACCGTTTACTTGCCAAAGAACTGGAGGAAGACGATCTGCACCGCCTGGGTGATTCCATTGGCACGGCATTTTATGAAGGTGAGGGTGATGTATATCTGGAACTGCAGGCTGGCGACTTAGTCGAGTTGATGCATTTCAACAATCGATTTGAGCTGGACGGTATGAACTTTGAAGAACCAGTACCCAATCTGTTCTCTTTTAATAATCCGTTTGGTGCCTGCCCTACCTGCGAAGGATTTAGCCAGGTGCTGGGGCTTGATAAGGATCTGGTGATTCCTGACATAAACCAAAGTGTGTACGATGGCGCGGTGGCACCCTGGAAGGGTGAAAAACTCGGTTGGTGGCGGGAACAATTTGTAAAGGGCGCGCGCAAAGCAGACTTTCCCATTCACAAGCCTATTGCTGAATTAACGAAGCGACAGTATCAACAATTATGGGAGGGGCATGAACATGCACTGGGCATCAATGCTTTTTTTAAAGAAGTAGAACAAAATCTATATAAGGTACAATACCGGGTGCTGTTGAGTCGCTACAGGGGTCGAACCACCTGTCCCGACTGTCAGGGATACCGGCTTCGCAAAGAGGCACTTTACGTAAAAGTGAATGGGATGCATATCGGCGAATTGAGTGAAATGCCGGTGAAGGAATTAAAGTCGTGGTTCGATACGCTGGACAAAAAGCTGACAGCACACGAAAAGGAAATTGGCAAGCGGGTATTGCTTGAAATTGAGAACAGGCTGAATACGCTCTTGAATGTGGGCTTGGGATATTTAACTATCAACCGGCTGGCCAATTCACTGAGTGGTGGTGAAAGCCAAAGGATTCAGTTGACCCGAAGCCTGGGCAGCAACCTGACCGATTCCTTGTATATATTGGATGAGCCATCAATTGGTTTGCATAGCCGCGATACCGCCAACCTGATCAGGGTGTTGAAAGACCTGCGCGATCTCGGGAATACGGTAGTGGTGGTTGAGCACGATGAGATGATGATGCGGGAAGCTGATCATATCATTGATATGGGTCCGTTGGCATCGCACCTGGGAGGCGAAGTAATTGCAGAAGGCGACTATGAAGCAATTGTGAATAACCCTCGCAGCCTGACCGGCCAATACCTGAGCGGCAAGCTAAGAATTGAGCCGCCGGCAAAACCGCGCAAATGGAATCAGCGTATTCAGGTATTGGGAGCCAGGCAGCATAATCTCAAAAACATCGATGTCACATTTCCCTTAAATGTGTTGTGTGTGGTTAGTGGTGTGAGTGGTAGCGGTAAAACAACCCTGGTAAAACAGATCCTTTATCCGGGACTACGAAGAATGAAAGGCGAGTTTGGAGACAAGGTGGGTGCGCACAAAGATCTTGTGGGTGATATTGATAGTATAGGGCAGATTGAAATGGTAGACCAAAATCCTATTGGAAAGTCGTCGCGCAGCAACCCGGTTACATACATTAAAGCGTACGACGAAATACGTGATCTGTTTGCCAGCCAACCTTTGAGTAAGATGCGAGGCTTTCAGCCAAGGCATTTCTCGTTTAATGTCGATGGAGGGCGATGTGATACCTGCAAAGGCGAAGGAGAACAGGTGGTAGAAATGCAGTTCCTGGCGGACGTTCATCTGGTATGCGAGTCCTGCGGAGGCAAAAGATTTAAGGATGAGGTGCTGGAGGTGAAATACCAGGACAAAAGTATATATGATGTATTGGAAATGTCCGTAGATGAAGCCATTCAGTTTTTTATTGATGAGCGAAGTCTTGCGAAGGCGCTGCAACCGTTGAGCGATGTGGGTTTGGGCTATATTAAGCTCGGTCAGTCGAGCGACACGCTTTCAGGCGGTGAGGCGCAGCGGGTAAAGCTGGCTTCGTTTCTTGGTCGGGGCCGTGCCAGCCAGAAGATACTGTTCATATTCGATGAACCCACGACTGGTCTTCATTTCCACGATATCAGAAAGCTGCTTGATTCTTTTCAGGCGTTGATTGAGCAGGGGCATTCCATTATAGTAATCGAACATAATACAGATGTGATCCGTTCTGCCGACTGGCTGATTGATCTGGGGCCCGAGGCTGGCGATGGAGGTGGCCAGGTGGTTTTTGCCGGGATTCCCGCTGACATCAAAAAGGAAAAAGCGAGCCATACTGGTAAATTTCTCTAATCTCAGGAGTGGATATTCTAATCAGGTCCCTGATAAAATTGACAATTGTCAATTTTATCAGGGATTTTTCGTGTTTTTACGATAAAAATCCTGAAAAATATACGCACCGGAGCTTGCAAGTGTGAAAACCGCCGATTAGTTTTGTGCTGGTTGGGAGAAAAATCTAATAATTTTCTAACCCCATACTAATCCCATCCAAATCTTCTGAATTCCGTACCCGGAAAATCCTGCATCCCCTTCTGTTCTGCCAAGACCGGTTTGGAAAAAATCCTTTGACTTCCATTTAGGTTCGAAATCCATCTTCCTTTCGAAAGCTCAGTATCCAGGCCTTTGAATGATCACATTCTGTATGTAATCATTTAACCCTTCATAAACAACATCAAAACTCTGAGCGATGAAAAGATTTTACATTTTAATGCTGGCTTTGCTTGCTTTTAGCGGCGGATTGCTGGCGCAAACAATCAAAACATGGACAGCTGCCGGAAACGGTAGTTGGGCGGATGGTTCGAACTGGAGTGGTGGAACAGTTCCTGGCACAAATGATATCGTTGTGTTTGACCAAGGTATAACTGCAACCATTTCAGCAGTTCCAAGTACAACGGTGACTGCCATCCGAGTAATCGAAAACTCGACAGTTACATTTACTGCTACAGGTGACCGCACCATCAATCTGCGTGGTGGCGGTGGTACGCAGGAAATTCGCATTGAAAGTGGTTCTTCTTTGATATTACCCGGGGGTACAAGTAGTATTCAAATAGATATGGCTCGTACGGGCAGTGGGGGCGGAAATGTAACCGGACTTATCGAAGGTACGCTCAGCCTGGGCCAAGATTGCACCTTTGATACAGACAATGGCAATACCGCAGTGACCGTAACCGGTTCAAATGGCCGGATTGAAGTAGTGGGTGCTAATGTCGATATCCAATCCACAACTGGTTCGTTGGTTTTCGGCGCTGGAGGAACCTACTCTCACGAAACCAACGGTGGTGAAATACCCACTGCAACCTGGAATAATGCTTCCAACTGTGTTGTTACCGGCGTTACCACAGATATTCCAACGAACACATCATTTGCACAGGAGTTTGGGAATGTTACCTGGAACTGCCCTAACCAGACAAGTTTGGAATCATTTGCCACACAATTGTCCAACATCGACGGAAATTTCACCGTTGAAAGCACCGGTTCCGGAGAACTGACATTGAAAATCTCGGGGCCCGGCACCGGTACTACTACAGTTGACGGAGACCTTATTCTGAATGGTGGCGCACTGTACATCACGACAACAAATGGCAACCAGACATTGAATGTACTTGGTGACATTGTATTCAATGGAGGCACGCTTGGTCGCGCTGGTACAGGTACTGCTAACGTGGTATTTTCAGGCACAGGATTGCGCAGCTTTACAAAAACGAGCGGCTCAATCATAGGCGTGGTAAACTTTCAAATTCCAGCTAATGCTGAAGTAGACTTTGGTACATCAGTATTGGACGGAAGTACAGCTACATTTACTTTGAGCGCCGACGGCAAAATTATTACCGGCCATCCCGACGGCATATACAGCAGCGGCTCTACAGGTGCAATTCAAGTGGGTGGAACCAGAACATTCAGCAATGACGCAATTTATGAGTTCCGCGGTGCCCGCACCGGCACTTTCTCTACTACAGGAAATGATGTTCAGGGATTGGTGATTAACAATACAAGCGGCGAAGTTTTATTGGAGCGACCTTTCGATGTTACTACCAGTTTAACGTTGACCAATGGGTACGCGACGACGGGTACAACTAATATTATCACTGTTGGAACGGGCGGTACTTCTACCAGCAGCAATGGCGCTTTTGTAAATGGAATTATTGCTAAATCACAGAGTAACAATACCGCGTTCACTTTCCATGTGGGTAGTCCTTCTGCTGGTGGCCTCCGCCCCATCTCGTTGACTTCAATTAACGGGTCGGGAACGAGCACATTTACTGCTCAGTTTTACCGCGCCAACCCAATCACCAGTGTTGTAAACGGCAATGTGCTCGGGTCCGGACTTGCACGGGTGAGTGCCTGTGAATATTGGACACTTGATAGAAATGTTGGAGGCGCACGTAATGGTGTTGTTACCATTGACTGGGTAGCTGCAAGTAACTGTTCGAATATCACCAACTATATTACCAATGTATTGACTTTGCGTGTGGCCCGTCATAATGGAACCAGCTGGGTAGATGCCGGCGCAACGCTGGTAGGCGGCTCAACCGTAACAGTAGGTAGTATTCGCACTGGCGCTGTACAAACACAATTCAGCCCTTTCGCCCTTGCCTCTAGCAATACTGCTGATAATCCGCTGCCGGTTCTGTTTGATGGTGTTCGTGCTTTTGGCAAGAATGATGGTGTGCAGATCGAGTGGAGCAATCTGACTGAGCGTGATATTGTTCGTTATGAAGTAGAGCGTTCGGCTAATGGCATTGATTTCTATAGTATCAACGAGCAGGCTCCGAAGAGCAATCGCGATGACAAAGCTTCTTATACGCATTTTGACGCTGCACCGCTTACCGGCGCCAACTACTACCGTATACGGGTTGATGAAATCGGAGGAAAGGCAGTTTACAGCAAGATTCTGCGTGTAGAAATTGGTTCTACGAAGAAGGCGGGCTACAGTGTTTATCCCAACCCCGTAACAGGCCGTCAGTTTACATTAAGCCTGAATGGTCTGCGCCAGGGTGCTTATACCCTGCAGGTGTTGAATGCTTCTGGTATGAGGGTTCATACACAAGTGATCAACAATGTGGGCGCAGGTGTTACCGAAATGATTCAGCTGCCTGCTTCGCTACAAACAGGTGTGTACATCACCGTTGTAATTGGCGACAATTACCGCGAAAGCAAGCAACTGATTGTAAAATAATTTACCAGGGAACGTTTAGTTGACAACCAACTATTGATCAACGCTTTAGGGCTGGCTTTGCCGGCCCTTTTAGCGTTTATTGCGGTCTGACGAAAATGGAAAATCGGAAAAACACTTGCAATTTTCCCGAACGCATATTAGGTTTGTTGCGTCAGGCTGCTCCAACAGCCTTCACATCGCCTCGCTAATATCTTCTGAATTCCGTACCCCCAAAGTCCAAATTTCAGGTTAAATCCTTCCGGCAACAGAGCTGGCTGTGATCATCTGTTTGTGGCGTCAACACTCCTGGTCCAATCCTCTCGAAAGCTCAGTATCCAATTCCTGAACATTAGGTCGTATTCTATCTTTTGAATTCGTATAACGCAAATACTGAGTAATGAAAAAAATCTACGCTTTATTGTCGGCGATCGTTTTGATAAGTGCCGGCGTACATGCCCAAAAAACCTGGGTTGGTCCGGCAACTGGTGGCAACTGGGCTGTTGCTTCCAACTGGAGTGGCAATGCTATTCCCGTTAATGGTGATGTGGTTTTAATTAATGGCGGTGTTTCAGGCGCTATCAACAACGTGCCTGGTATCACACTTGCCGGCCTTCGAATTAAAGAAAATTCAAACGTTACATTTAATGTATTGAACGGCGGCGATCGGAATATCAATATCACCGGTTCTGGTAATACCACCCGCTTGATAATTGAAGCAGGAAGTACGCTTCGGCTGGAAGGTGATAATAACGACGACATGGAAATTACCTTGTCGCGATCGAGCGCGCCCGGAAATGTGCTCGGAACAGTTGACGGCACCATTATTCTGGGTCAAAATGCTGTGCTTGACTGGAATAATGGCAATACGCAAATTACAGTGACCGGTTCAATTGAAAATGAAGACGGAAATGTGCAGGGCGCAACTGGAACGCTGAGTTTTGCTGCTGGCAGCTTCTACCGACACCAGCGAAATGGCGGATCAATTCCAACCGCTACCTGGGATGACGCTTCCACAGTTGAAGTTACTGGTGTGACAACTTCGATCCCAAATACAGGCAGTTTTAACCAGGCTCTTGGAAATTTGATTTGGAATTGTCCGAATCAATCGCAACTGGAGACTTTTGATACTGACCTTACCAATATTGATGGAGATTTTACTGTGATTAGTACTGGTTCAGGACAACTATCGTTGAAAGAAGATGGTGGTGGTACACAGACGCTTAACATTGATGGAGATTTCAATTTGGAAGGTGGCTACCTGTACATAGTAGAAGACAACGGAAATTTCAACGTGAATGTTTTTGGCAACGTCAATATCTCTGGAGGTACCTTAGCCCGAGGTGGGGGTACCGCTAATTTTGTATTCGACAACAATGGCCCACAAATTTTTACCAAAACAGGTGGTACAATCACTGGTGCGGTTAATTTCCGGATAGATAATGATGCAGAGGTTGACTTTGGCACTTCGGTTCTGGATGGTACCACAGGAAACTTCCTGCTGGATGCAGATGCGAAAATTATTGTTGCTCATCCTGATGGGTTGAGCAGCGATGGTAATACAGGTGCAATTCAGGCTGGTGGAACTATCGCTTACAATAGCGGCGCCATTTTTGAATTTCGCGGGCCCAGGACAGGTACATTTACCACATCGAATGGAGAGGTGCAGGCGTTAATCATCAACAACACCAGTGGCCAGGTATTGATAGAACGCAATTTCGCTGTAAACAGTACCCTGGAACTTTTGAATGGTTATGCAACGACCAGCACGTCTAATCTGATCACAATTGGTACGGGAGCAACAGTAAGTACCGCAAACGGGGCCTATGTTAACGGTCCGCTGGCGAAGCAGATGAATAGCAATGCCAGCTTTGAGTTTCCCGTGGGCAAAGTTGGCGGCAGCGGCATGCGTTTTGTCCGCATTGCTACCAGTGGCGGCGGCGGTACCAGCACTTTCACCGCCGAGTTCTGGCGTGGCAATCCGATCACCTCGATCGCCAACGGCAACGTATATGGCTCAGGAATTGCACGTGTGAGTTCCTGCGAATACTGGACGCTGGATCGGAGCGGTACCCGCAATGCGGTTGTGACGCTGAGTTGGGTGCCCGAAAGCAATTGTTCTTCCACCACCTGGTATATCAACAATCTCAGTTCTCTTCGTATTGCCCGTCATAACGGAAGTGCCTGGGTAAACGAAGGCCCTGCCGGAGGTGCAACGATGGGCAGTACGGTATTAACCGGAGAAATCAGTAGTAGCGCTGCCGTTAGTGAATTCAGTCCATTCGCGCTGGCTTCGAGCAATCTTGCCGACAATCCTTTACCTGTATTGTTTGACGGAGTTCGTGCTTTCGAGAAAAACAGTGGAGTTCAAATTGACTGGAGCAACTTAACTGAACGGGATATTGTACGGTATGAAGTGGAGCGCTCAACTAATGGAGTAGATTTTTACGCTATCAATCAGCAGTTGCCTAAGAGCAATCGCGATGATAAGGCTTCTTATACTTATTATGATTCAAATCCTGTTGCCGGCGCCAATTATTACCGAATTCGGGTTGATGAGATTGGCGGCAAAATGGTCTACAGCAAGATTCTGCGTGTAGAGATTGGTTCAACCCGCAAGGCTGGCTATACGATTTATCCCAACCCGGTAGTTGGAAAGCAGTTTAGTGTTTCACTTTCGGGATTGCAGCAGGGTGTGTACCAGCTGGAGGTTTATAGTGCAGGAGGGCAGCGTGTGCATCAGGCTCGAATTAACAATGCCGGATCTGGTGTAACGGAAATGGTGCAGTTGCCTGGTCAGTTGCAGGCAGGTATATATGTAATGATGATCAGTGGTGATGGATATCGCGAGAGCAAGCAATTGATTGTGAAATAGTATTTTGATTAGCAGTTTGAGAGTGAGCCTGCGGGATTCTTCCTGCAGGCTTTTTTTGGTTGTAGTTGGAGTGTAGTGCAGGGGTTGGTTGGAACCTGTGAGATAATGAGCTCACAGGTGATGACCTCACAGGTGATGACCCCACAGGTGATGACCTCACAGGTGATGACCTCACAGGTGATGACCTCACAGGTTATGACCTCACAGGTGATGAGCTCACAGGTGATGACCTCACAGGTCATGACCCCACAGGTCATGACCCCACAGGTTATGACCTCACAGGTGATGAGCTCACAGGTGATGACCTCACAGGTCATGACCCCACAGGTCATGACCCCACAGGTGATGACCTCACAGGTCATGACCTCACAGGTTATGACCCCACAGGTCATGACCCCACAGGTCATGACCTCACAGGTGATGACCTCACAGGTTATGACCCCACAGGTTATAACCCCACAGGTTATGACCCCACAGGTTATAACCCCACAGGTTATGACCCCACAGGTCATGACCTCACAGGTTACGACCTCCTACCAATTCCGCTTAAATCCACCTCAACGATATCCACCGCTACCCTTCGGCCCACAGCCGCTGGTGCAGATTAATAAATCGATCCCTTCCCTTAATCAAACGCCACAGCAAATCTCTCGACAACCAACAGGGTCCTTCTGCCAAAAGCAAAGAATATGAACTCCACCGCCAGTCTGCCGGCCGACTGCAATGAAGATCTGCGACGGGCCTCAGATGCATATCGCATAATCGCAGAAGTAGATCGTCCGCCGATTCAAGCTCCTTAATATGAATGCGATCTACAAATAGCGCGCCCACACGATCATGTTCATGATTAAAGGTTTTGGCATAACTATTCAGCAAATTCGAACACTGCTTCATCAACCAGGCGGGCAAACGCTCGACGCTGCAAGCATCCAGTGGACGAATCAATTGGAAAGCCGCTTCCAACCCCGCAAACGATTTCACCCGAATACAAAACTCTACTGAACGTGGTAACAAACAATATCCGAAGCAATGGGCAACAGGAGCAATGTAACGGCCAAATCGCTGTAAGAATCGGACATATTCTTCCTCCTTCTCAAAAATGCGTTCATGGCCGTTTGCACGGGTCTTAAAATAATAAAGCTTCCCGGCTTGCAGATCTATTCTCTCAACTGACAAGCCTGCAATCTAAGTGACAATGCAATAATAAGCGGGTGAAAACGCTCTTTAAAAAATGAGATTTTTCCAACTGAAATGGGAGAAATCAACGGAGCTTATCGAGGCTCTTTACCAATTTTTCATCCTTCCAGATTCCACGAGCTGCCATGATGTAGCCAACCAGGATGGCGATAACCAACAACGCCGTTAGCGCAAAGTTACCCTTAGTGAATTGACTAACCTCGCGCATATACAGGAACAGCAACAATACGGAAATGCCCACACCGCCAAGGGCCAGCTTGAACTGCGCCTTTCTGTCTTTAAAAAGAAAAATCGTAATGCCACCCAACAGCACACTGATACCTGTAACAATCACCAGAAAAAAATTGCTGCCAGCATCCAGGACGCTGAACGCTGCTCCCACGCCTTCCTCAACTTTCTCGCCGGAATAAAAAGGAAAATAAAAACTGAGAGCCGACGCCACACAGGCCAGTAATAACCACAAACTTTGCTGACGTTGTATCATATCAGTACTTTAAACAAATTTAAGTTATATACCCAAACAACACTCCCCACTCCCCACTCACCACTCACCACTCACCACTCACCATTCACCACTCCCCACGCCCTACCCCAGCTCCTGATACAACGGAAACCGCTGCATAAAGCTCTTCACCTCCTGACGCACGTCAGCAATGACATTTTCATCATCAGCATTCATCAATACCCGATCTATCAGCCCCACTACTGTTTCCATATCAGCCTCCTTCATTCCGCGAGTCGTAATAGCAGGTACGCCAATACGAATACCAGATGTTACGAATGGCGACTTATCATCAAAGGGTACAGAATTCTTGTTGAGCGTGATATGAGCTCTATCGAGCGTTTCCTGTGCCTTTTTGCCAGTGAGATTCTTGTTTCGGAGATCAATCAACATCAGGTGATTATCGGTACCTCCGCTGATCAAATCGTAGCCACGACTAACCAGCGCGCTAGCCATTGCCTGAGAGTTGGCAATTACCTGGCGGGCATACTGTGTAAAATCATCAGACAATATTTCGCCAAAACTCACCGCCTTTGCAGCAATTACGTGCTCCAGCGGACCACCCTGCGTACCGGGAAACACAGCCAGATCCAGCAACTGGCTCATGGTACGTGTGTTGCCTTTCGGATCCTTTATACCCCAGGGATTTTCAAAATCATGGCGAAGCATGATCACTCCACCACGAGGGCCACGCAATGTTTTATGGGTGGTAGAACTAACGATATGGCAATGTTCGAAAGGATCGTTCAACAGCCCCTTCGCAATTAAACCAGCCGGATGAGCAATGTCGGCAAAAACAATCGCCCCTACTTTGTCAGCCACTGCACGAATACGAGCATAGTCCCAGTCGCGACTGTATGCAGAAGCTCCGCATATGATCATGCGTGGCTTTTCTTTCAATGCCGTCGCCTCCAGTTGTTCGTAGTCAACCAAACCGGTTTCTTTCTTTACTCCATAAAAATGGGCTTCGAAATTTTTTCCGCTGAAATTGGCAGGACTCCCGTGAGTAAGGTGGCCGCCCATACTTAGATCTAATCCCAGAATTTTGTCGCCAGGCCGCACACAAGCCAGAAACACGGCTGCATTAGCCTGAGCACCGCTATGCGGTTGCACATTGGCCCAGCTTGCATTAAAAACTTTCTTCAAACGCTCAATTGCCAGCGATTCAATTTCATCAATAACCTCACAACCACCATAATATCTCCGTCCGGGGTACCCTTCCGCGTATTTATTAGTGGCTACGGTGCCCATCGCCTGCATAACCTGCAGGGAAGTGAAGTTTTCAGAAGCGATGAGTTCAATGCCATAACGCTGGCGATCAAGTTCACGCGCCAGTAGATCAAAAACCTGGTTATCTTTTTGCATGCGCAAATTTAGCATGCACGACGCTTGAAACCACTCGCCTGCGGATAACTTTTTGTTTGTGTTAAAAAGTGTTACTTTCGTTGGCTTTTCGGCCGAACTAAATCTACACCGAAAAGCAATGGTAAGGACACCTGAGCAGGTACCGAATCATTTTATCAACCGAACCGTTTCGCCAGCGCCAAACGGTAAAAAGTCCCTTAAAGGACCAGGTTATACATGAAGGCAATAATACCAGTAGCAGGGGCAGGAACCAAACTTCGCCCCCACAGTTATACGCAACCCAAAGCACTGATTCCCCTTGCAGGCAAAACCGTGTTGAGCATCATCATCGACCAAATGCGGGATGCCGGCATTCAGGAGTTTATTTTCATCGTAGGCTACCTGGGCGATAAAATAAGGGATTACGTCAAGCAACGTTATCCAGACCTCAACGCCCAGTATGTACAACAGATTGACAGACAAGGGGTGGGCCATGCGATACAAATCGCCAAGGCAGTGGTTAACAACGATGAAGTGATTGTGGTGCTGGGCGATACGATCTGCGAATACAATGTTCAGGAAGTCGTTAACAGCCCTTGCTCTATGTTGGGCGTCCGGAAAGTAGATGACCCAAGGGAATTCGGTGTGGCTGAAATTGATGACGAGGGGTTTATAGAACATGTGGTAGAAAAGCCACAAATCCCCAAATCAAACCTGGCCCTGGTCGGCATCTATAAAATCAAGGAAAGCAACGAACTATTTGATTGCCTTGAATCCAATTTCGTTCAGGGGCTTCGCACCCACGGCGAATACAGCCTTACCGACGCTATCGACTGTATGCTTCGAAAAGGGATCAAAATGAAACCGTTTAGGGTCGAAAGCTGGTATGATTGCGGGCGCAAAGAAACCCTGCTTGAATCAAATGCCACCCTGTTGAAGAAATTTGAGAGAAGAACGGAAAAAGATTATCAATTTGAGAACACGGTTGTAATTCCCCCGGTGAGCATTGGCGAAGGTTGTGATATTCGTAACAGTATCATCGGACCCAATGTGACCATCGGCGAAAATACCCGGATGAATTTCTCAATTGTGCGGAATTCAATCATTGGATCTTACTCCAACCTCTACGATATTGTGCTTGAATCTTCGATCATCGGAAGTGACACTGGTCTCAAAGGTGAAGCACGCCGCCTGAGCATTGGCGACAATACGAGCATTGACTTGGGATAAAGGAGCGCCTTCGGCGCAATGTGTAAGTGTGCAAATGTGCACACCTGCCTGCCGGCAGGCAGGTGTGAAAATGTGAAAATGTGTAGATTTGAGAATTGTTGAGTTCAATTGAACAATACATTTAGCCCCAACTGCCTAATCGCCAATTTCCTCATATCCACACCTGCCTGCCGGCAGGCAGGTTTGCACACTTGCACATTTTCACATTTGCACATTTATAAATTAAAACCATGTTCTCCCGAATCACCACTCTTTTCAACATCGACTTCCCGCTAATTCAGGCGGGCATGATATGGGCCAGCGGCTGGCGACTGGCGAGCGCGGTCAGCAATAGCGGCGGCCTTGGTACCATTGGTAGCGGAAGCATGTATCCGGAAGTCCTTCGCGAACATATTCGCAAGTTCAAATTGGCGAGTAACAAAGCATTTGCGGTCAATATCCCCTTGCTCTACCCGGATATAGACAAACATATTCAGATAGTGATCGATGAAAAGGTTCCTATTGTTTTTACATCTGCTGGCAATCCGGCCACCTGGACGAGTCACTTGAAATCTGCTGGCATTACGGTAGTGCATGTAGTGAGCAGCAGCCGCTTCGCGCAAAAAGCCGAACAAGCTGGAGTCGATGCAGTGGTAGCAGAAGGTTTTGAAGCTGGGGGACACAATGGCCGCGAAGAAACAACCACCATGGTGCTGATTCCGGCCGTAAAAGCAGCGGTAAAAATACCAGTGATTGCCGCTGGAGGAATCGCTACCGGACGGCAGATGCTGGCAGCGATGGTCCTGGGCGCGGAAGCTGTGCAAATGGGAAGCCGGTTTGTGGCGTCGCTGGAAGCATCGTCCCATCCTGCATTTAAACAAAGAGTGATCGACAGCAAGGAAGGAGATACCGTTCTAACACTCAAACAATTAACCCCGGTACGCTTGATACGTAACGCCTTTTACGAGCAAGTCCGGCAAGCCGAATTGAGAGGTGCTGATCCGGAAGAGCTCAAAAATTTGCTTGGTCGCGGAAGGACAAAAAAGGGAATGTTCGAAGGAAATATGGAAGAAGGCGAGCTGGAAATAGGACAGGTTAGCAGTATTATTGACGGAATTTTACCTGCACAAGAGATCGTAAAAAACGTTCGCGAAGAATTTCATTCAGCCTTGGAAAATCCATTGGGATTCGCTTAACTTTACATGTGATTGGCCGGCTCCCGATGGTAGCGAATTCCTTTATTCTTAATACGGTCACATGAAACTGAAATTCATCTTCTATACTTTGCTGTTCCTGACATTAGGAGCAACTGCAGCCAATGCGGCCACTGACCCGGAGCCTTGTAACGCCCCCAATTCTAATTGCAAAGAAAACGGCAAGAAAAACAATATGGCCGGTCAGGTCCTGCACGCTGAGAAAAAAAATCCTTTAAAAGATGTTTCTGTAACTGCTTACAACGCTTCACGTAAAGAGAAAACCGTTTTTACTGATCCGGAAGGAAGCTTTGTCTTCGACGAACTGAAGCCCGGCACTTATCGTTTCGTATTTGAAAAGGCTGGCTACAAAAAAGTAACCAGAGAAAAAACAATTGTAAAGGCTGACGAGGGATTTCAAATGAAGATTGAAATGATCGAGGCAAAAGATTTTGAACTGTTGCCCTCGCCCATGCACTTTACTGACTTCTAGCCGTTCCTATTCCTCCAGCAACACTTTTGACTTGGTTACTTTAAGTTTGTGACCCGCGCCGATCTTCAGGGTTAGATTTTCTTTACCATGACTCACCGGAAAGTCAAAGCAAACAGGATAATCGTATTCCGCTACAGCGTTCGAAATAATTTCATACACATCGGAGCCAAAAGGACGCTCAGTATCCTTCATTTCCGTAAAACCGCCAACTATAAGGCCTGCCAATGAATCGAGCTTGCCGGCACGCTTCAATTGAAGAAGCATCCTGTCAACATTATAAAGATATTCACCAACATCTTCGAGAAATAATATCCGTCCCTTTGTCTTCAGTTCTGAACTTGATCCCATCAAATGTGCCAGCAACGCCAAATTACCACCAACAAGCTCCCCAATAGCTTCGCCATTTCGGTTCATTGGGTGAGGCTCACAGGTATATTTCGCCCACTTTCCTTCCAAAGCATCGCGCAAGGACTGTACGTACCTGCTGATATAGCCGGCGTCATTGAAGGCGGACGCCATGGGCGCATGCAGCGAAGCAATTTTATAGTTGCGGTAAATATGGCAGTGTAAAACGGTTATGTCGCTAAAACCAACAATCCATTTAGGGCTTTTTCGAAATCCCGAAAAATCGATCCGATCTATTATGCGGCTGGTACCATATCCTCCCCGCGCACATAAAATGGCCTTCACTTCGGAATCGTTGAGCATACGTTGAAAGTCGGCAAGTCGATCGTCGTCGGTACCTGAAAAATAGTTTTCAGAAGTTCCACCAACGGTGCTGCCAACTTTTACCTGATACCCCCATTCCTCCGTAAGCACCCGGATACACTCGGCCACTTTATTTTCAGCCATAAAACCTGCGGGACAAACCAATCCTATTGTATCACCTTTCTCCAGGTAAGCTGGGCTCTTGATCATGTGAGTTCTGTTAATCGTGTTTCTGTTTTATATACTGCCAACTTGTGCCGGACACCACATTTCAATGCGAAATTATTCTTCTGGTGACCAACCGGAAAATTAAAACAAACCGGATAGGCATATTCGTGCACTTTTTCCAGCACGATATCTTCCAGCTCCCTTCCAAACTCTTCACCAGGGTCATCAGGCTTCAGGCGAAAACCACCCACGATCAGTCCAGCCAGGTTGGCGAGTTTGCCGCTTCTTTTGAGATTCCAGAACATACGGTCTACGCTGTACCGATATTCACCGGTATCTTCTACAAAAAGTATACGCCCGTCGGTCAACATATCAGATCTGGAACCTGAGAGAGATTCTATCGTCTTTAAATTTCCGCCCACCAATATCGCTTCCGCATGTCCTGGCCGATTTTTTTCCGATCCTTCTATTTGCATATTAAAAGGAATTCCGAGCAATGCATCACGAATCGACAAAATAGTGGCCGTTTGAAGCTGATCAGCCTTCTGCCAATCGTCGGGAAAACTGTTGCACATTTTAGAATGTATCGATGCGGCTCCGACCTGCCGACTCAGGTGAGCATGAAATACGGTGATATCGCTGAAACCAACGATCCACTTCGGAAACTTTCGGAACTGCTCCCAACGCAATTGATCAACAATACGCACTGCACCATAGCCACCCCTTGCGCACAGCACCGCCTTCAGACCGGGGTCGTCCAGCATTTGCTGAAAGTCGTTCAGCCGCTCATGGTCGGTGCCTCCAAAGTTGAAGTCTCGCTTACCAATCGTATTTCCTATTCTAACACGGAACCCCCATTGTTTTAAAAGGCTTACTGCCGGATCAATTTCTTCGGCTGTAATATAGCCGGCAGGTGATGTAACGCCGATCCAGTCGCCCTCGGCAAGGCGGTCAGGAACAATCATCTCCTTGGGAACCCGATCCGCCGAAAACCGTTCAAGACCGGCCAGGGCGAGAAACGATAAAGCCCCGTTTCCCAGAAATTTCTTGCGATCCATTCAATAAAGGTACTGCAAACTGCGCTTTCCGGCCTACTGATGGCATAGTCGCTCAAAAGCTGCATAGCTAAATTTGACTGTTTTGGCGCTTGGCCCTTCATTCGGTAATTTTGCCAACTAAATCAAGCATTTATCCGAATGGCTTCCCCCAAACGATACCTGGTTACCTCAGCCCTGCCCTATGCCAATGGCCTGAAACATGTAGGACACTTAGCAGGCGCCTATATCCCTGCCGACATTTATGTGCGTTATCTCCGGGCCCAGCATCGCGATGTGGTATTTGTGTGTGGCAGCGACGAACATGGCACCGCAATCCCGATTCAGGCAATGAAGGAAAATACAACGCCGCAGGCAATTATTGACAAGTACCATGCGGCAATGAAGCAGGATTTTGAGGACCTGAACATATCGTTTGACATTTATCACCGAACCAGCGAAGCCCTGCACCATGAAACGGCGCAGGAGTTCTTCAGTTTCCTGCAGGAACGTGGGGAACTCGAAACCAGGGAAACTGAACAATATTACGACGAGGCAGCGGCCAGCTTTCTGGCCGACCGCTATATTAAAGGCACTTGCCCCAATTGTGGCAGCGACCGTGCTTTTGGTGATCAATGCGAGAATTGCGGAACCAGCCTGAGTCCAGACGAATTGATCAACCCGGTCAGCACCTTAAGCGGACAAAAGCCAATTAAGAAAAAGACCACTCACTGGTACCTGCCGCTTGGAAAGCACGAGGCGTTCCTTCGCAGCTGGATTCTGGAGCAGCATAAAGACGACTGGCGCTCCACAGTAGTTGGACAATGTAAAAGTTGGATTGAAGGCGGTTTGCAGTCGCGTGCCGTAACAAGAGATCTCGACTGGGGAATTCAGGTGCCTTTGGCAGAAGCAAAAGGAAAAGTATTGTACGTGTGGTTCGATGCTCCGATTGGCTATATCAGCGCCACCCGTCAGTGGGCGATCGACAATCAGAAAGACTGGAAACCCTATTGGTACGATCAGGATACACAACTGGTGCATTTTATCGGGAAAGACAACATTGTTTTCCATTGCATTATTTTCCCGATCATGTTGAAGCTCCATGGAAATGTATTGCCAGCCAACGTACCGGCAAATGAATTTTTGAACCTGGAGGGCGACAAAATGAGTACCAGCCGCAACTGGAAGCTCGATATGCGTGACTATATCAACGACTTTGTGAAGCGTGACAATGGTGGCGGTCAATGTGTAGATATGTTGCGGTATTACCTGACACAAATTGCGCCTGAAACAAAAGACAGCGAATTCACCTGGAAGGGATTCCAGGATGCAGTAAATAGCGAACTTGGCTCGATCTTCGGAAATTTTGTCAATCGCAGCTTCGTGTTGATGCATAAGTTATGCAAAGGGAAAGTACCTCCCCTGCATGATGCATTGCTTGACGATACAGACCGTCAGTTGATTGACCAAATTCGCAATACAGCCGAAACTGTAAGTGCTTTAATTGAAAACTACAAGTTCAGAGATGCCCTGTACGAAGTAATTGATTTGTCGAGAAAGGGTAATCAATACATGCAGAAAAAAGAACCCTGGATTCTCGTGCGTAATGTGGACGAAGACGGAAATGTGGAAGCGGCTTCGCAAGCCAGGATCGACAACTGCCTGCACCTTTGTTTGCAGTTGACGGCTAACCTGGCCATTTTAGCCAATCCATTTCTGCCAAACACCGCTCAATCGATGTTGCATATGATGAAGGTGGTTGACAAAATGCTGGACTGGAAAAATGCCGGAACAATCAAATTGCTGAGTGTTGGTTACTCACTCAGGGAGCCCCGACTGCTTTTCAGAAAAATTGAAGATGCGGAGATACAGTTCCAGGTTGAAAAATTAAAGGCCGGGCTGGTGGCGTCGGCAAGCGCATCTACAACAGTGTCTACACCGGTGTCGGAAACAGCACCAGTTAAGGAAGAAATTCAATACGAGGATTTTGCGAAGCTGGATATACGAATAGCCACTATCGTAAACGCTGAGAAAGTGCCCAAGGCCGACAAACTGCTGAAGCTGGAGGTGGATCTTGGTTTCGAGAAACGTACCGTTGTGTCGGGTATAGCGCTTCATTTTACGCCCGAAGAAATTATTGGACAGCAGGTGCTACTGGTATGTAACCTGGCTCCGAGAAAAATGCGTGGTATTGAAAGCAACGGTATGATATTAATGGCAGAAAATGCCGAGGGAAAACTCCGCTTTGTTCAGCCTCAGGGCGATACCGGCAATGGTTCGGTAGTAAGCTAAGTACGAAACATAACATTGGCATTCCTGAGGTGACTGGCATAAATCCGACGTGAAATACCCTGCCGGCCGGGTACATACGGTTTTTTTTGTTGAAACTTACCTAAATAACACACTCTGTGTTTTTTAGGCAACCTATTTGCAGTACCTTGAAGTGTCATTTCCCTCAACCCAAATGAAAGTAACTTCGAAGCGAAAAAAGTGGAAGATCCTCCTGATCGTTCTGACCGTGCTCGCCTCGCTGGTTTTTGCCTTTCACATTTGGTTTGTACAGCATGCTGAAAGTCTCATTGAAGACATGGTTCGGCGACAGTCGAACGGCAAAGTTGATTTAAGGGTTCGCAACTTTAAGTTCAACTGGTTTAGCAAGAATATGGAACTGGAACATGCAGTATTCTTTACAACTGATTCTACTGCACCGGCATCTTACCTCTTTGCAGTAAGACAAATCAAAATACAGGTTCAATCCGTTTGGCCGCTGGTGCTGGAGAAAAGATTCCTGATCGATTCGCTGCAGCTGATTGATCCCGACATCAGCGTGACACGTCGGGTAGACAAAAGCGATACAGTCCGCGCAAGCGACAGTAGTCTTTCGATACCTCAGGAAATGGGACGCATTTATCATTCCATACAGGATGCATTGCAGGCCTTAGCCGTTACAAGATTTCAAATTATCAATGGCAGCTTCTCACTATTCAATCCTGCGCGGCCTCAGGACGTACCCGTGCGAATAAGTCGGTTGAATCTTCGGCTCGACAATTTGCGAATAGACAGTACCCAGCCTGTAAACCAGCAGAAAATTCTTTTCAGCGATCATGTGGCCGTGGAAACCCATCATCAGGATATCATGTTTCCCGACGGACGACATCGATTGAGCTTTCGGGATTTTCGTATTAACACTCAAAACCGGCTGGCAGAATTCGACAGTTGTACCATTGAAGCCACCCGTGGTGATAGTTCGGAAAACTCTTTTCGTATCTATTTTGACAAGTTGAGAATGACGAATATTGACTTCGACACGCTTTACCATGCCGAAGTAATACGCGCCGACTCGGTTTATGCGTATGACCCGCAGTTTAAGCTGAATGTCGATATACCTGCCAATTCACCCGTTGCCGCCCCCAGGCTCGACGAGTTGCTGCAGCAACTGACAGGTGAACTTGATGTGGCATTTGTAGTTGTGGAAAATGGGGCGTTCGATATCAATACCATGCGTGCCGGCCGGCCCAGTTCGTTTACATCGACAGATAACAATTTTTCGATGGAAGGTCTTCGCATACGCGATGAAGGTGAAAGGCCTGTATCTATTCGCAAGTTCGAGATGGCGATTCGAAACTACGAGAATTTTATACGAGACAGCGCATATGCCATTCAATTCGACAGCATCCTTTTCAACGACAATCGCGTTAGTTTAAGCAATTTTGAGTACCGCGAACTGGAAGATGGTCGCCGATACAACCAACTCCGCATGCGTCAATTGGAACTGTACGGCCTTTCCTGGGATGAGCTGGTCTTTAATCAAAAATTGCAGGCGGAACAAATCACGTTGATTCGTCCAGATATCCGATACAATATTGCCGGTGCAAGGCGTCGGAAAAACCACGATATGTTCGAGACCCTGGCATCACTTTCGAAAGCCATGCAACTGGAACGGACTCACATAATACAGGGACAGGTACACCTGCTGCTGCCCAATGCCGCCGAGTTAAAACTTGATGATGCTACCATTCTGCTTGAAACAAAGGAATTGTTGCAGGCAACAAGAGCGCGCGATCTGCGTGATGCGATTCAGTATCTCGATTTTAAAAAGGGAGTCTACGCACAAAATGGATGGGAAGCCGAGTTGAGTGAGGCACAGTTTATCGGTGGTGAAAACCGTGCTCTGGCGAGCGGCCTGAAAGTCAGTTATCCTGGCAAAATGAGCTTGTCGGCAGAAAAGATAGAGGCGCCCGTAATGGTATTTGATGAATACATGCAGCTTAAGGCTGTTCATGGACTTCATTGGAAAAAAGCAGATCTGCGGGTGGACATCGGAGGTACTGGAACTCCTAAAGCATTACCCGATCTTCAACTCAGCAGCATTAGCGGGGAGCAAACCAGTTTGCTGCTGCAACGAGACAGTCTACAAATTGAAGGACTGTTGACCAACTTTGAGCTCGGTGAATGGCAGTCGGTGAATCAACAAACATTTATCGACGGGGTGAGTTTCACCATGCGCCAATTAAATGCAAGCAGCCCTGAATTGCTCTTGAAAGCAGACAGCTGGGATGAGCAAGCCGCCAGAGGTGGTATATGGAAAAACCTGAATTTGGTTTGGAAGAGTAGAACTGATTCCTTAAGCCTCGAAACCATTCAGGTTAACAGTCAGTTTAACTGGAACGACATCTTTAAATCGAAAATGCATCTTGAAAAGTTGCAACTGATGCAGCCAGTTTTTAAAGCGCGATTTGGATCAAACGGAGGAGGTCAATCAAATAACTGGTCTATCGGTCAGCTATTATTGAAGGAACCTGCAATTTCGGTACAATCAGCCGACCAAACCAGCTTCCAATGGCAAAGCGCTCAAGGCGACAGCCTTTTAATTGCCAACGCAAAAATGGAATGGCAACCTATTCGCCGTATTTCAGCCGGCCAGGTAGCTTTTCACATGCAAGGACTGCAATGGAAAGAAAAAAACAGACCACTGTTCGAAACCGGTAGTGGACTGCTTGTAGGTAAGGTGGAAAATTTTCAAGCTATACAAAATGATCTGGAGCACTGGGACTGGAAAGCCGACCTTACTCAACTGGAGGGCAATAAACTTTCTTTTGGCCAGTTGGGCTCCCGCCACGGAGAATTAAACATCAGTTCTGGCCGAGTGAAGGATCTTAAACTGCAATCGGGCTGGCTCATCAACCTCTCATCATTGCTGCAGAACAATCCCAAAATTCAGTTAAGCCAATGGACAGGAACCTATTCTGATAGTGTTGACCAATTCAAATGGCATAATTTCTCCTACAATCTCGTACCAAACTTGCTTACGGTAGATTCATTTCTTTACAATCCAGCTGTTGATAGCGCCACCTTCCACCAGCGGCTGAAGTTTCAATCGGATTATGTAACTGCCAGCGCTGGCAAAATCACCATGGGGCCGGTGAATCTGGCAGCATTCGCACGCGACAGTGTATTGTCGATAGGCACATTGCACATATCAAATGGTTTTCTCGACGACTATCGCGACAAAAGAATTCCTCGAGAACCTGGCATTGTTCGCGCTTTGCCCGGCAACCTGCTACGAAAAATCCCTTTCCGATTCCGCGCTGACACGATTCTGGTGACCAATGCAAACGTTTTGTATGAAGAAGTGGATGATAAAACTCACCGTAGCGGAACCATTGCTGTAACCGATTTGAATGGTCAGATATCAGGCGCTCGAAACTTTGATCAACAACCCGGCGACAGCCTTTATATAGAAGCGCGCGCCAAACTAGCTGACCATATCGACACCCGCCTGCGTGTTCAGGAAGCATATGCTGATTCGCTTGGCGGTTTCAGGATGCAGGCAAGCATGGGACAGGGAGATCTCGCCGTACTCAATCCAGTGCTGGCAGCTCTTGCACGAGCGGAGTTAAGATCAGGCCACTTAGACAGCCTTCAAATGTGGGTTCAGGGCCAGGAAAACATAGCCTACGGAACCATGGTGGTTTACTACGATCAACTGAAAGTGGAAGTGATTCGAGATAAACCACGCAGTCTGGGCGCTCGACTCACCAACCTTTTGGCCAACACCATTATCAGGAATCGAAACAAAGGAAAAGAAGGCCGTGTTTTTGTTGTACGGCTTCGTGACCGTTCAGCTGTAAACTATCTGGTCAAAATCACGCTCAGTGGTGTGATGAGCAATATCGGCCTGCGTAAGCCAGCAAAAGAAGCGCGGAAATACAAAAAAGAAATACGGGAAATGCTCCAACGCCAGTCTGCCAAATGACCGCGAAACAGGCCGAAAATCACTTTTCTTACTTCCATTTTTGGCTTACCTTCACGTAAAATAGTTGTTTAGCTAACTAATTTCAAACTGAGTCAATGCGAAAAACGATTAAGAAAGTTGCCGTACTGGGAAGTGGTGTAATGGGATCCAGAATTGCCTGCCATTTTGCAGGAGTCGGGGTTCAGGTATTGCTATTGGACATGGTTCCTGCGGAAGCCGCCGACAGCAAGAATGCCGCTGTAAGGAATAAATTAGTTAACGATGCGCTCACTGCAGCGATCAAGAGCAACCCCTCGCCGGTTTACCATGCTGATGTAGTGAAACTGATTCGTACCGGCAATTTCGACGACAACATGGAAGAAATTGCCAATGTGGACTGGATCATTGAGGTGGTGGTAGAGCGGCTTGACATAAAACAGAAAATTTATGAACGGGTAGAGCAGTTCAGAAAGCCGGGCACCATCGTGAGCTCCAACACATCCGGCATTCCCATACACCTGATGGCTCAGGGCCGAACGGATGATTTCAGGAAGAATTTTTGCGGCACGCACTTTTTTAACCCGCCCCGGTACCTTCGACTACTGGAAATTATTCCGACCCCGGATACAGATCCCGCGCTGATCAATTTTCTAATGGATTATGGCGACAGGATATTGGGCAAAACAACCGTACTGTGTAAGGACACGCCGGCTTTCATTGCTAATCGAATAGGCGTATTCGGCATTATGTCGTTGTTTTCGCTGGTCGATAAATTGGGTTTAACCATTGACGAGGTGGATGCCCTTACAGGTCCCCTGATTGGCCGCCCCAAGTCGGCGACGTTTCGTACAGCAGATGTGGTGGGCATCGATACCCTGGTAAAGGTAGCTAATGGCGTTTACGACAACTGCCCCAATGACGAAGCCCGGGAAATTTTCGCGATCCCCGCCTGGCTCAATAAAATGGTCGAAAATAAGTGGCTGGGGGATAAAACTGGCCAGGGATTTTTCAGCAAGCGTAAAAATGAAAAAGCTGAGAAAGAAATTTTTACGCTTGACCTGAATTCTTTTGAGTATAAGCCACGTACCCGTCCGAAGTTCGCATCGGTAGAGGCAGCAAAGCCAATAGACGATCTACATCAGCGTATTAAAATGTTAGTGGCGGCTCCCGACAAGGCCGGTGAATTCTACAGACAATTTCACTACGGCTTGTTTTCTTATATAGCGCATCGCATACCTGAAATAAGCGATGAATTGTACAGGGTAGATGATGCCATGATGGCTGGTTTTGGCTGGGAAATTGGTGCATTTGAAACCTGGGATCTGCTGGGAGTAGAAAAAACAGTGAAAGCGATGGATGCAGCCGGATTTCCCATTCCAACCTGGATCAGGGAGATGCTGGCTTCGGGACATGGTAACTTTTATAAAGTGGAAGCTGGTGTCAGGTACTGCTATGACCCGGGAACCGGGAGCTACAAGCAGATGCCCGGAGGCGAAGCCTTTATTGTGTTGAGTAATTTTCAGGACAAGCTGGTTTGGAAAAATGCATCGTGCCGGCTGTACGATATTGGCGACGACGTATTAGGGTTGCAGTGGTCGACAAAAATGGGGAGCATTGGTGGCGATGTTTTAGCCGGCATGCAAACAGCAATTGAAAAAGCAGAGCGCAACTATAAAGGACTGGTGATTGCGAATGAAGGACCCAATTTTTCTGCCGGTGCTAATGTGGGCATGATCTTTATGCTGGCCATAGAGCAGGAGTATGATGAATTGGATATGGCCATCCGATTATTTCAAAACACAATGATGCGCGCGAGGTATTCTGCTGTGCCAGTAGTAGTGGCCCCTCATGGTCTGGCGTTGGGCGGTGCTTGTGAGCTTAGTCTGCATGCCGACAAAGTGTGTGCTGCGGCTGAAACCTATACCGGGCTGGTTGAACTGGGGGTAGGCCTCATACCCGGCGGGGGCGGTACCAAAGAATTTGTGCTTCGTGCAGCAGATGAAATGCACCCCGATGAACCGGACACCATTACGCTGAAAAACCGGTTTTTGACAATAGCAACGGCGAAAGTAGCCACCTCTGCGGCCGAGGGCTTTTCGATTGGCGTTTATCGCAAAGGACTCGACGAAGTGGTAATGAACCAGGGTCGCCGGGTGTACGAAGCACGTAAGTCGGTAGTTGAACTATTCGATAGCGGCTATTCTACACCGGTACAACGCAAAGATGTAAAAGTGCTGGGTCGCTCAGCACTGGGTGCTTTATACGCAGGTATTCATGCTATGCGCACGGCGAACTACGCTACTGAGCACGATGCATTAGTAGCCAAAAAACTAGCTTACGTAATGTGCGGTGGCGACTTGAGCGAGCCAACGCTGGTGACGGAACAATACCTGCTAGATCTGGAACGGGAAGCTTTTCTCTCGCTTTGTGGTGAAAAGAAAACGCTTGAACGCATCCAAAGCGTACTGAAATCAGGTCGACCAATCCGAAACTGAGGTCGCTATGTAACAAATTGTGAAAAATGGGGGTTGCAGAATTTTTTCCAGATCTCAACGAAGTTTGGATTCACTCGCATATAGTGACTTATGGCCATGCGGCGGATCCATTGATCACGGAGCGCATCAGACATGAAATAGAATGTATGTGGAATGAGCCCGCACTGAGCATGACGGCGGATACACAGCAGCGAAAATTTCAGTTTCGCATTACAGCCCATTATCGTAGTGATCTGACTCCACTTGAAGTAATTTCTAACACCGATCCCCTGATTAATTTCTTTAGAATTGAAGATAAGGCACCAGGCAATATCTCCTTTGTGGACGGCATCGGATGCAACACCGGCTATTTTCTGTTGGATAATTTGTACGAAGGTTCTACTACTGCAGCTCATGAATACGGCCATACACTTGGCCTGAGACATCCGTTGGATCTTGACTTGCGAGGAAAGGGTCGCCCTGGAATCATGTATCCACGCGGTACAATTGTCGATTCTGAATTTCAATACAATCCAGGCGCTGCTGCCGGCGACAACACGCAGGGAGGCACCATGCATCCCTGCCACCGGCGCGTAAAACCAGAAGATCTTTCCCAGATCAGAATTGGTGAATCAGACATGGAGAAGGGAAAATGGTTGATTGGCGACTTTAGCAGTGTCTGGCATGAAGGCTATTGACAGGCTCTGCACTTTTCAACTATCCCTATTCTTTTTTCTATTTTGCTTCAGGTCGGCGAGGGCTGCTTCCAGTTCGTTGAAATGAAACTGAAATCCGGCGTTGATCAGTTTTTGATTGCTCACAGTCGCGCTCTTCAACACTTCGATGCTCATTTCGCCCAACATCAAACGCAACGCAAAGGAAGGCACAGGCACGGTTAGAAAACCGCTGCCTTTCTCTATTCTTGCAAGTGTGGTCATGAGCTGTCTGTTACTCACCGGACTGCTGGCCACCGCATTGAATACGCCGTCGAGAGCTGGCTGTGCAATAGCTGAGGCAAATAAACGCACCAGATCGTTGATATGAATCCAGCTAACAACCTGCCGACCGGAACCCAACACCGGCGCAATACGCCACTGGACCGGCTTCCGGAACTCGGCCAACGCGCCACCTGTATTGCTGAGTACAATCCCGATCCGAAAAATTGCTAACCGTCGACCGGCCGAAGCCGCCGGAAGAATTGCATTTTCCCAGGCCTGACAGGTGGTTCCAAGAAAATCAGCGGCAGGCTCGTCAGATTCCCGAAAAGGATTTGGATTAGGTATCACTGCATCTGCACCATACCAACCAATTGCAGAAGCACTAAGGACCGTTTTTATCTTGTTAGGAATGTTATTCAAAGAACGAACGAGCAATTCGCCCGACTTGACCCTGCTATCAATTATTTCCTGTTTCCGGCTGTGGGTCCACCGCTTGTCGGCAACACCGGCGCCAGCCAGATTGATCAAAACCTCAGCCGCTGCAAAAGCGTCCTTATCGAGCTCACCCTTTTCGGGATCCCAATAGGCATAGGTCGGGTTGCCGCCGGGTACAGCCTCCTTAGGACTTCTCGAATATATGATCACCTGATGCCCATGTTCTCTGAGGTAGCTGGTCAGGCTGGTGCCCAACATACCCGTTCCACCTGTGATTAATACTGTTGCCATACCTTGTATTAAAACTAATAAATAACGGTATAGGGCACTGAAAGTTGACATAAAACAGAAACCTTTACCTTTAGTATCTTACTTATACATTCAAACCGGCCACATGAGCAAAAAAACACTGCCTGTATTTTTACTGTTGACTATGGCCCTTAACAGCTTCGCGCAAAAGGGCAATCCAAAAGATACGGAACAATGGTCTCCCGTACCGCCCGTTTTAAAACCCGGCGATAGCGCCGCTGCAGCGCCATCCGATGCGATCGTATTGTTCGGTGGTGACCATCTCGACAACTGGGTATCGGCCGACGATACCAGCAAAAAAGCAGGTTGGACAGTTTACAATGGGCATTTTACCGTGAAAAAAGGTACCGGCAATATTCAAACCCGTCAGCGGTTTCTCGATTATCAACTTCATCTGGAATGGTATATTCCCGAAAACATTACCGGCAGCGGCCAAAGTCGCGGCAACAGTGGAATTTTTCTGGCACTTACAGGTTCGGAAGGTAACGGTTATGAAATTCAAATTCTCGACAATTACAAGAACGAAACCTACGTAAATGGTCAGGTTGGCAGCATTTACAAACAACATATTCCGCTTGCCAATCCATGCAGGCCTCCCGGTCAATGGCAGACATACGATATAATTTGGACGGCTCCCCGATTCAATAGCGACGGTAGTTTGAAAAGCCCCGCATCGGTGACAGCCATCATGAATGGTGTGCTGGTTCAAAATAATGTGCAGCTGAAAGGTGTGACCCTGTATGTGGGTCAGCCCCACTACAAGGTAGCCCATGGAGCCAGCCCGATACTTTTGCAGGATCATGGCGACCCGAGTGAAGCCATCAGTTTTCGTAATATATGGGTGCGGCCACTGAATTAATTACCTCCCCCGACAACAATAATCTTCTTCCAAATTAACTGAATGATTACTTGCTCTATGTTATTCCTAATTCTTCGATCTTTCATAAAATCTGTGCCTGTAGTTGTATTGGTTTTCCTATTGCAGGCTTGCAGTGAAAAAAAACAAGGCAACCCGGTTTTCCCCGGTTGGTATGCTGATCCGGAGGCGGTGGTATTTGGAGATACATACTGGATCTACCCTACCTTCTCTGCACCTTACGATCAGCAGGTTTTTATGGATGCTTTTTCGTCGCCTGACCTGGTGAATTGGGAAAAACACGAACGCATTATTGATACCAGTTCCATTAAATGGGCTAAAAGGGCAATGTGGGCGCCGGCAGCAGTAAAAAATGGAGATCGCTATTTTCTATTCTTTGCTGCCAACGACATTCAAAGCAATGATGAAAAAGGGGGAATAGGCGTTGCGGTAGCTGACAATCCAGCCGGACCGTTCAAGGATTATCTCGGTAAACCCTTGATCGCTCAGTTTTACAATGGAGCACAGCCAATTGATCAGTTTGTGTTTCAGGACAAAGACGGCAGTTGGTATATGATCTACGGTGGCTGGCGTCATTGCAATATTGCCCGCTTGACGGATGATTTCACCGGCTTCATTCCTTTTGAAGACAGCAGCATCTTTCGCGAAATCACACCTGAAGGATATGTGGAAGGTCCTATCATGTTTGAAAAAGATGGCCGCTACTACTTCATGTGGTCGGAAGGCGGTTGGACGGGTCCCGATTATAGCGTAGCTTATGCCGTTGCCGACAGTCCTTTCGGTCCCTTCAAGCGCGAAGGCAAGATACTTCAGCAGGATCCGGCGATTGCAACCGGCGCAGGACATCACTCCGTAATCAATGCCCCCGGATCAGGTAAATGGTATATTATTTATCATCGCAGACCTTTGACGGAAACGGATGGGAATAGCAGGGAAACCTGTATTGACGAAATGCATTTCGATGCGCAGGGAAAGATTCTTCCTGTCAAAATAACAAAGGAAGGTGTAAAGGCCGACCCGGCAGTGAGCCGTTCATGAAGGAGCCTTACCTTTCAGCCAAATCCGACCGTTGAAAACACGCGTTTAGATATCTTCATCTGACCAACTATTTTTATGCAATCAGTACTTTCCATTCAGAATTTATCAAAGTCCTATGGGCCGGTACAGGCTTTACAGAATGTATCGTTTGAAGTGCCAAAAGGAAGTGTTTTTGGAATACTTGGACCAAACGGCAGTGGCAAAACTACACTGCTGGGTATAGTCATGGACATTCTTCGACCAAGTGGAGGTGGCTTTTTGTGGAACGGCCAGCCAGGCAGTGCCGAGCAACGCAGGCAGATTGGTACTCTGCTGGAAACGCCCAACTTTTATCATTACCTCAGTGGGCAACAGAATCTGGAGATTGCAGCTGCTATCAAGCAAAGAGGAAAGGATGATATTCCAAGAGTACTGGAAAAAGTGAATCTCACCAATCGACGCTTTTCAAAATTCAGCACTTATTCGCTCGGAATGAAGCAACGACTGGCCATCGCCTCCACCCTGCTTGGAAATCCGGACATTATGGTTTTTGACGAACCTACCAATGGACTTGATCCGGCGGGTATCGCTGAAATAAGGGAATTAATCCGGCAGCTGAACCGGGAAGGCAAGACCATTATTATGGCAAGCCATATTCTGGATGAGGTTGAAAAAGTTTGTACGCATGTGGCCATCATTCAGAAGGGTGTGCTGAAAACCTCCGGTACGGTAGCTGAAGTACTCGATCATCAGTCCGATACCAGCGTTCCGACAATAGAAATAGAACTCTGGTCGGAGAATCCGGAACAGTTGAAGTCAGTACTAACTGCAAACTCGGCAATCAAAGAAATTACCAGTGCTGAAAGCAGTCTGATAGTGACCAGCGAAGCAGGCTTTGGTCCGGCCGCCATCAATCGATACTGTTTTGAAAACCAGGTAGTGCTTACACAGTTGAATCTTCGCAGGAAGACCCTGGAAAAACGATTCCTCGAAATAACCGGCAATCAAAGCGATCGTTAATTAAGAACCTTTAAAAAGAAATAGCATGTTGCGTAATCTTCAGATAGAATGGATGAAAATAAAAAACTACCGGGTGTTTCAGGTGTTTTCCATCCTTTATATCATCGGTATACTTCTTATTATCTATATATTTTACCGCATCTATATTGGCTTTGTCGGCAATTTGCAAAGCGCTGTCACCAATGGACAGGTCACGGAAGGAAGTGATATATTCAATCTGTTCTCGCCCAAAAACATTTGGCGGACAGTTGGTTTCTGGACTAGTGTGTTGCTTTACCTGCCCGGCATGGTCATCATCAACCTGTTCATCAACGAAGTTAATTTCAAGACTCACCGGCAAAACATCATTGATGGCTGGAAGCGGGAAACTTTCATCTACACGAAGATCGGCCTGATCGTGGCCATGTCGCTGGTGATCACCTTCTTCACATTTATTGCAACCCTCATCATGTACCAGGTTACTGGAATTGATTTCTATCCGCAGGGCTCCTACTACCTCATTTATACCTTCCTGCAAAGCTTCACTTATCTGATGTTTGCTTTGTTTCTTGCTACCGTTTTCCGTAGAAGTGGCATTGCCATCATTGTGTTCTTTGTGTATGGCATCATTCTCGAGTGGCTTCTGATGTGGTTGCTACACGAAATCGCACCATCTATCAAACTCTTTTTGCCCTTGCAAATAGCCGATGCCCTGATCGTATTCCCAAATATGGAGACGGCATTTCAACCCATGCCCTCGCAGGTAGCTATTTTGATTGGAGTGCTGGCGTATTTGAGTTTGTATATCTGGTTGACGGTGCGGAAGTATAAGTATGATGATTTGTGAGAGGATTCGTGAGACGTGAAACGTGAGAGGTGAGAGGTGAGAAGTGAAAGGTGAGAGGTGAGAGGTGTTGGGGAAACTTAAGTGGCGGGGTAAATTAGCGTTATCTGCGTAAATATCTGCGAAATCTGCGGGAACAGAAAAGTCGATACTATAAACAAATTGCCCTCGGGAGCAACAATTCTGTTCCCGCAGATGACGCGGATGAAGTGCGCAGATTTACGCAGATTAAACGTGAGACGTGAGACGTGAAACGTGAAAGGGGAAAGTTCAACGCCTCACCTTTCACGCCTCACCTCTCACGTTTCACGTTTCACGTCTCACGTTTCACGAACCTCTCCCCTCTCCCCTCTCCCCAAAAAAAATCCCCGGTGAAAGCACCGGGGAACAACTAAAAACACGGCCGTTTAACAAGGCTTCATTGGAACGAAAGAGATCGGGCTGCCCGAATTAATCGGGCTTCTTGCCATCCAAAAATGTATTGAGTGTACTAATCTGCGTTTGATCCTTTTCATCTTTACGCACCTCATAGTTGCTATAGAATTGTTCCACCGGATTGGAATTGTTGTACAATTCCATATTGCGGCGGATATATGCCGGCACGGTCTCAAACTCGTTGTTGGGGTCTGCGCCATTTACGTTAAACGACAGGTTTCTCAACTTGTGTAAACGTTCAGCGGCCCTTCGTTTTTGCTCATCGGCCTCGTCCCATATGGTAGGATCTTCAGCCGAATTGGGCAAAGCTGTGTGAGTATGATGGGCCAACGGCATATCCGCCACGGGAATGTCGTTTCGTTCGACCAGTTGCATCTGCATATCCGGTGCAGTTTCCTCTTCCGGTGCAGCAACTTTTGGTGAAGAAACGGGCTCTTCAGCAGGAGGAATTGAGGTGCTTGCCTCTGCTTTGGGCTCCGCGTAGATATTGGATGGTCTGGCCAGGTAGCCTCCCGAAGCCGGTGGCCTCGGAGTAGTTTTTTGCTGATTTTCCGAAGCAGCCTTATTGGTCTGGCTGCTATTGTTATAAAATGGTGAATCGCCCTGTCTATTCATCGGATCCGTTGCGCCGTTGTTGGCTTTATCAACGGTAGATCGCTCAGCAGCGGCCGCCCGATTGACAGTTGGATCTGTTGCCAACGCCTTCGACTCAGCCTTTTCTTCCGATTGCAGCGAGAAAAGCATCACGGGCTCTTCATCTCTGAACGGGTTGCCGGGATAAACATCAACGAGCGAAGGCATGGGTGTATTAGCTACAGGTATTTCCTCAACGAGTCTCGGCGCCAACAGCTCATTTACCGGCTCCTCATTAAGCACCGCTACAGGTTCGGGATTTACTTTCGCGGCTGGTTCCGGCTGCTTCTCGGTTTCGCCCAACACCATCACGATTTTTTCTTCTCCCTGCGGCTCCGGAGCTTTCTGGTTCTTCACTTCATCAAAAGGATCGCGGTATTCAAATCCGGTTGCAATCAGCGTGATTCCAATCTTGTCATCTAGCGTTTGATCGTAGCCTAACCCCAATATCACGTCTGTACCTTGTCCGGCGCGGCTCAGCAAATAACTCTGAATCACTTCTACCTCATCCATAGTGAACTCATGCTCGCCCTCAGCCGAATTAATATTAATAAGTATCCACTTGGCACCACGGATATCGCTATCGTTCAACAACGGCGAGTTCATGGCCTCTTCAATAGCCTTGTGCGCCCTGTTTTCGCCGGCTACAGCAGCGTTTCCAAGGATGGCTACACCACCATTGCGCATTACGGTGCAAACATCGGCAAAGTCGACGTTGATCTGACCCGTGCTGTTAATGACATCAGTGATACATTTTGCCGCGGTTGCAAGCACGTTATCGGCTTTCGCAAATGCCTCGCGCATTTTCAGATTACCAAACTGATGACGCAATTTGTCGTTGCTGATTACCAGCAGCGTATCTACATAATTCTTTAGATTCTTGATGCCTTCTTCGGCCTGAAGCTGACGCTTGCGTCCCTCATAAGTGAAGGGGGTTGTTACAATACCCACGGTCAGTATGCCGAGATCTTTACAAATCTTTGCAATGATTGGAGCGCCGCCGGTACCAGTACCGCCACCCATGCCAGCGGTGATGAAAGCCATCTTCGTATTCACTTCCAGAATGCGCCGCAATTCTTCCAGCGACTCTTCTGTTGCCTGACGGCCGATTTCAGGATTAGCTCCCGCACCCAGCCCCTGGGTCAGGTGTGGGCCCAACTGCACCCGGTTGGGAATATCCGATTTGGCCAGCGCCTGCGCATCGGTATTGCAAATAATAAAATTGACTCCCTCAATCCGCTGATCATGCATGTGATTTACTGCATTTCCTCCTCCACCACCCACACCAATCACTTTAATGATCGAAGATTTTTCTTTGGGCAGATCAAAATGTATCATGTCGTTCCTTTTAAAATTTCCTTGGTATATAATTATTCGCTTCAACAAGTTCCCTGCCAACCTGCCAGCAGGACAGGAGGCAGAGCTTCGTACTACAGCTTTTTGTCTTCCTCTTCCTTGAACAAGTCGATAATGCCGTCTTTAAACTTGCCCCAGAAATTGTTTAGACTCTTACGCTGCCTGGTTACTTTGCGGGCTTCCACTTCGTCGTTGCTTACCATTTCCTCCAGTTCACCTGTCTCATCAGGCATCTCAGCCTCGTTTTGCTTAAGTGTAGAAGGCACATCCACTTTACGGTAGTCGGTTTCAAACTGTTTGCGGTTGTGCTCATAATCGTCATAGCCTTTTAAGATCAGGCCAATGCAGGTGGAATAAGTAGGCTTGGCTAATTCTTCGATATGTCCGGCAGCCAGATGCTCATTGGGAAAGCCGATACGTGCTGGCAAACCTGTTACATACTCGGTCAGTTGAATTAAATGCCGGAGTTGAGAACCACCGCCGGTCAACACTACGCCGCCATTCAGACTCCGATTGTCGAGTCCAACCTGCTTCAGGTGGTAGGTGACGAAATCGAGTATCTCACTCATTCTTGCCTGCACAATACCAGCAAGATTCTTCACACTTATTTCTTTGGCGGGCATTCCACGCAATCCGGGAATCGTAATATAGGCGTTCGATTTTGTTTCGTTAGCCAATGCGCTACCGAATTGGACTTTCATTTGCTCTGCCTGGGTTTTCAACACACCCAAACCCGTTTTGATATCGTTGGTGATGTTTTCACCAGCAAAAGGAATTACGGCAGTATGCTTTAAAATTCCTTCGTAAAATACAGCAAGATCAGTTGTACCACCACCAATATCCACTATCGCTACACCTGCTTCCAGATCCTCCTGCGCCATGACAGCCGATGAACTGGCGAGCGGTTGCAATACCAGGTCCTTGGTATGTAACCCTGATTTTTCCACGCTTCGGTTAATATTACGGATGGCATTCTTATCGCCGGTAATGATATGGAAATTGGCTCCCACTTTCACTCCGCCGTATCCTATCGGATTGGGAATATTCTGGAAATTATCAACTGTGAACTCCTGAGGAATAACGTCGATTATCTGATCACCGGCAGGAATATACGTCTTATACTGATCCGCGATCAGCTGATCAATTTCTTTCTGTGAAATTTCGTTCTCGGTTGCCTGGCGAACAATATCGCCCCTTGTCTGCAAGCTTTTGATATGGTGGCCGGCAATTCCCACATACACTTCGCGAATGTCCAGATTTGGATTGGAAGCAAAGCAATTATCCAAAGCAGTACGAATGGCCTTTATGGTTTCGTCGATATTTAACACCTGGCCATGCTTTACGCCATTAGAATTAGACTTTCCGAAGCCGAGGATTTCCAATTTTCCGAACTCATTCTTACGGCCTGCAATTACGGCAATTTTTGTAGTACCAATGTCGAGCCCGACAATGATAGGCTGTTCACTACCTCCCCCTTTGGGTGGCAGCACCATCGCGCCTTTTTGGATAGGTTTTTCGATCATGTTATGTTGTTTTTAGTTGTTCGTTGTTTGGCTGAACCTTGTCATGCATTTGCATGAACCGATTCAGTTTATTTTGTCTTTCGTTCAGCTACTATCTGTCCGGTGAACCGAACGTCTACAATCCTATACTTTTCCAGACCCGCCTTTGGCAACACCTGGGTATAGAATTGATAAAGCCTGTTAAACTTCTCTTCCAGATGTTGGGCATCACCCAATTTTACCAGGTGTCCGCCCACCACAGGAATAATTTCAAATTCCCAGAATTTAGGTCCGTTCGACACCAGTTCGGTCTGGGCCACCTGCGCATCCCAAAATTCATTGCCATTGATAAACGAAGCCAGCTTCACCATATCATTCACCAGCAGGCTGTCGCTACTATTCCAGTTCTTTTTATCCGGAAAACCTGTAAAAACAGGCAGTGATACGCGATACTGATCTGCTAACTGCATCATTTGTCCCTCTTTATCGAGGTAGAAGCTGCGTCCGCCGGCTGTGAACACACGGGCTAAAGGTTCGCGCTGCTCCACTTTCACGTGCAATACATCTTTGTTGTCGAAATAAACACGAGCGTCGCGTACCCACATATTGCCCTCCAGCAGCTTCTCTATCTTCCAAAGGTCAAAGCGCTTGCGCGACTGTCCCTGTACGGGTCCTTTGGTAGCCGCCTTCAGCAACTTCATTACATCTTTTTCGGTCAGGAAACGCGCATCCGCACCTGAACCACTGATGTCAATCTGAACCTCTTTGCAGGTTTCATTCTTTTGCTTTCCAATTGCGGCCACCAGCAGCAATAACATGCCACAGCCTACCGCCAGCCAAAAAGCAGCAAATAAAATTTTTCGTATCGTTTTTCCGGTATTCACTTTTTATAATTCACTCATCTTTTTTCGAATCTGTTCCAATAAGCGGTCAATATCACCTGCACCGGCAGTTACAACCAATAATTTCTGTCCCGCTTCCCTGCATCTTGACTTTATATGTTCAAGAGCGGCGATCATCTCGTCGCGGCTCACGACTCTTGCCTGCATTTTACGTGTACGCTTAATCAACATCTCACTTTCAACCCCCTCAATCGGCAACTCACGTGCTGGGTAAATGGGCAACAACAACAGCTCATCCGCCTGTCCCAATACTTCCGCGAATTCCTCGGCAAAATCACGCGTACGTGTATACAAATGCGGCTGAAAACAAAGAACCAAATGGTGGTCAGGAAACAAGGCCCTTGCTCCATCCAACAATGCCCTCAGTTCTTCGGGGTGGTGAGCGTAGTCATCTATCGCTACCACCGGGTCGGTTTTCAACACGTATTCAAAACGCCGCTTCACTCCTTTGAAAGCATCCACTGCTTTCCTGATTTTGTCAACGTCTACCCTCATCAGCCATGCCACAGTAATAGCCGCTACCACATTCTCCACATTATGCCTACCGCCCATATTCAAACGCAGCTCTTTAATTTCTGCGCCGGGCAGTCGCAGATCGAAATGGTATGAACCGTTTTCGAGACGAAGGTTCTGCGCCTCAATATCAGCATCCGGCTCTTCTACGCCGTACGACAAATATTTATCCGCAGGAAGTTCCGATGCTCGCTTCAATCCGTTACGTGCGATCAATTGCCCTCCTGGTCGAATGCAATGGCTGAAATCGATAAACGCCTTCTCCACATCCTCCGCAGTACCGTAGATATCAAGATGATCGGCATCCATGGCAGAAATCACAGCGATATCCGGGCTCAACTTCAAAAAACTGCGATCAAATTCATCGGCTTCAATGACACATACATTTCGCGGATGGCTCCAGTAATTGGTTCCATAGTTTGCCGAAATGCCTCCCAAAAAAGCATTGCATCCAAATTCGCTATGCCGCAGAATATGGGCCGTCATGGTACTGATAGTCGTCTTACCATGAGTGCCCGCCACACATATATTAAAAGAACTGTTAGATATCATTTGCAGCACATCACTGCGCTTGACAATCTTTTGTTTTGCCTGCTGGTAGTGCAGCCATTCCCGGTGGTCTTTGGGAATGGCCGGGGTATAAACTACCAGGTCGGGCCGGGTTGGGATCTTTGAAAGATCTTCTTCATAGTGTACTGCAATACCTACAGCTTCAAGAGCACGGGTTAGTTCGGTTGGAGTTTTATCATAGCCACTTACCTCTACTCCCTGTTCATGAAAAAACCGGGCTATCGCGCTCATTCCAATCCCACCAATCCCGATAAAATACACCTGTCTGAGGTGGCTCAGACCCCCAAAGGGGGAGTTCATAAGGACAGTATTCAAAGTGCTGTGCTCTGCAGCTCCACCTTTTTCTTCAGCGGTGTCAGCTGCAAAATATCGTCTGCTATTCCACGTGTTCAACATCATTCCATTACAACTTTTGCATTATATCACGCGCCACCCGCATATCAGCATCGGTTATTCCCAGTGTCGCCATATTGTTCCGCATAGCTTCCAATTTGGTTGCATCTTTCGTGAGCTCCAGCAGTTTGGGTATCAACTGCGTCGCGGCTTCACTGTCTTTAACCAGCATAGCAGCTTTTTTCTCCACCAGCTGTTGTGCATTAACAGTCTGGTGGTCCTCTGCGGCAAAAGGATAGGGTACGAACAAAACGGGCTTTTTTACAACAGTAAGTTCGGCGACTGTCATTGCGCCTGAACGGGCAACTACCATGTCGGCAGCAGCATAGGCATTCTCCATTTGAGTGATGAATTCGCCCACCCAGACGCCAGCTTTTCCTGCTGCTGCCTTCCGTGCTTTTTCTCCATAGGGTTTACCTGTTTGCCAGATCAATTGAAGGTTGGCCTGCATTAGCTGATCAAGTCCCTGGTCAATTGCTTCGTTGATGGATCTGGCGCCTAAACTACCTCCCACCACAAGAACGGTTGTCTTGCCAGCATCTAAACCGAAACCTGCCAGTGCTTCCTGCCTGTCCGGTCTGGCCTGCACAATCGACTGCCGAACAGGATTACCGGTTACAAGCATTTTTTCCGCCGGGAAAAATTTTTCCATCCCCTCGCCGGCTACATATATTCGCGTCGCCTTTTTGCCAAGAAGGATATTGCTTTTGCCGGCAAAAGAATTTGATTCGTGTATAAAACTCGGAATCCCTTTAGCCTGAGCGTATCGCAATACAGGAAAGCTTGAATAGCCCCCCACACCGATCACGGCCTGTGGTTGAAAACGCCGAATGATATCACGTACCTGCCAAAAACTTTTAATCAGTTTAAAAGGCAGCGAAATATTCTTTATCAAAGAGCTTCGATTGAAGCCTGCTATATCAAGTCCTTCAATCCTGTAACCTGCCTGTGGCACTTTTTCCATTTCCATCTTTCCCTTCGCACCTACAAACAAAATGTCAACTGCAGGATCCAACGATTTCAACGCATTGGCAATGGCAATGGCCGGAAATATATGTCCACCCGTGCCCCCACCCGCTATGATGATCCTTTTGCTCATATTCATTTCTTTAAACCAACCACTTTCCACTCCCCACTTTCCACTTTCCACTTTCCACTCCCCACTCTCCACTCCCCACTCTCCACTCCCCACTTTCCACTCCCCACTCTTCACTCCCCACTCTTCACTCCCCACTCTCCACTCCCTTCTCCCCACTCACCCTCTCGTTCATCTCACTATGCCTGGCCACACTTAACACAATCCCAATTGCCAGGCAGGTGAAAATAAAACTGGAACCTCCCATGCTCACCAGTGGAAGTGTTACACCAGTTACAGGAAACAGGTTAACTGTAACTGCCATATTCGCGATAGCCTGTATAGCCAGCGTGAAACTCAACCCAAGCGCCAGGAAAGCGCCAAATGCAAAAGGACATCGTTTGAATATCCGAATGCATCGATACAGGAATACGATATAGATAAACGCAATGAATGCACCGCCTGCCAATCCATACTCTTCAATGATGATGGCATAAATAAAATCATTGTAAGCCTGCGGCAAGTAATCGCGCGTTGTGCTTTTGCCGGGCCCCATGCCCAACATACCACCTTTCGAAATAGCGATCTTAGCCTGGTTTACCTGGTACATTTCATCGTTGTCGGCTTCTTTGCCTCCGTAAATGAAATTTTCAACTCTTCCAATCCATGTTTCCACCCTTCCAAACAAACCTGAAGAACTCGAGCTGGCCGCCACCGTATCATTATCTTTTTCCGATGCACCATGTCGGGCTACCGCAGCCAACACCAGAAAGAGTAAAGGAATAAGGGCTGCTCCAATTACCATCAACAAATGCTTCATACTGGCGCGACCAATAAAAAGCAACATCATACAACTGGCGAAAAGCAATAAGGCTGTAGACAGGTTGGCAGGTGCAATAAGGCCACAGGTAATGACTATCGGAATCATTACCGGAATAAATCCTTTTTTGAAGTCCTTAATTACATCCTGTTTCCGGCTCAGCAAACGCGCCAGGTACATGAACAAAGCCAGCTTCGCCAGGTCGGATGTCTGCATGGTCATGTTGATCAGGGGCAGGCGAATCCAACGGCTGCCTTCATTCATCCGCACGCCGAAAAACAGCGTATAAATCAAAAGCGGAATGCAGATCAAAAACAATATGGTGGCTACTCTCGAGTACACTTTATAGTTAACCAGGTGCGCGAAATAGACCACCAGTACACCAATTACAATGAACGCTACCTGCTTGAACAGATACACTTCGGTATTGCCCCTGTAATGTTTATATGCCAACGAACTGGTTGCACTGTATACAGCCAGCAGGCTCACCAGTGCCAATAGGATCACCAGGGCCCAGATCACCTTATCACCTTTTGTCTTGCTCAAAAGATGACGGGGCCTAAGGCTGTCGCCGAGTTCCTGAAATCGTATGTCTTTTATTAGTTCCAAATGTTTTGTTGTTTGCGGAGGAGGAACATGAGACGTGAAACGTGAAACGTGAGAGGTGAAAGGTGAGAGGTGAGAGGGGAGAGGTGAGTGGTATCACGCTCAATCCTTCTCCTTCTTTCCAATTTTCACCGATCCCTCCGTTTCCTTTTCTGTTTCATTCTCCATTTCCCGCTTACCACGTATCCCGACGCACATTTTTATTTTATTACTATTCAATCATCCAGCTGCCCCACTTCCCTCTCACCTCTCACCTCTCACCTTTCACCTCTCACCTCTCACCTTTCACCTTTCACCTCTCACCTCTCACCTCTCACCTCTCACCTTTCACCTCTCCCCTCTCACCTTTCACCTCTCACCTCTCACCTCTCCCCTCAAAGCTCCCGCACCGCACGCTTGAACTGTGCGCCGCGGTCTTCATAGTTTTTGAATAAATCAAAACTGGCGCAGGCGGGGCTCAACAATACCACATCACCTTTTGCTGCCAGTTGAAATGACGCCTGCACGGCTTCCAGTGCTGATCGGGCATCTACTATATTGGCCACTTTGCCATTGAAGGCCGCATGAATCTTGCTATTGTCGGTGCCGAGGCAGACAATGGCTTTCACTTTTTCTTTTACCAGTTCTTCAATCAGTTCGTAGTCATTTCCTTTGTCAACTCCACCCAGGATCAGGATCGTAGGTTTGGTCATGCTTTCCAGGGCATACCAGGTAGAGTTTACATTAGTCGACTTGCTGTCGTTAACAAATTCTACACCGCGGATGGTCGATACCGGTTCCATCCTGTGTTCGAGTGCATGAAAATCCATCACAGCTTCCCGAATCTTTTCCTTGCGGATATCCATTTGAGCGGCCGCCAGGCTGGCTGCCATGGTATTGTACTGATTATGCTTTCCTTTCAGCGCAAAATCATATACGCTCATGCTGGAAAATTCCTCGCCCGTTCTGATGTACATGTCCCCGTCTTTAATAAATGCACCGTTTGTGTCTGTTTTCATGCTAATTGGCAGTTGTTTAGCGAGTATCTCAAATTGGTTTAGGTATTGAATCGTTACCGGATCGTCGGCGCAATAAATGAATTGATCATCGCGCGTCTGATTTTCTATTATTCTGAATTTGCTATGGATATAGTTTTCAAATTTGTATTCATAGCGATCCAGATGGTCTTCCGTGATATTGGTCAGTATCGCGATATCGGGTCGGAAAGTCACGATATCGTCGAGTTGAAAGCTGCTTATTTCTGCCACATACAAGGGCTTTGGATCTTCAGCAACCTGCCTCGCAAACGAAAAGCCGATATTACCTACCAGCGCTGCATCGATTCCTCCTTTCTGGCATATATGCCAGGTCAGGGCGGTGGTTGTCGTTTTTCCATTGCTGCCTGTGATGGCAATAATCTTGCTGTTACCCTTGTGGCGGTAAGCCAATTCTATTTCACTAATCACCGGTATACCCCTTGCCCGAATCGCCTTCACCCATTCATTTTTTTCAGGTATGCCGGGGCTCTTCATAACCTCATCTGCTTCCAGAGCGGCACTCAGGCCGGCTTCTCCTTCCAAAAAATCGATCTGCCGTTGCAGCAATTCCTCCCGATACTGAACTTTCAAAGAACCCTGGTCGACTACCAAAACCTGGTAATCCTCTTTTTTTCCGAGAATGGCGGCACCAACACCACTTTCTCCACCACCCAATATGACGAGTCGTTTACGCATAATGATAAAGGCGTACGGAAAAAAGGTTCTTCACAAGCTTGGGTTTTGGTAATGCACCACAATTCATTCATCAGAGTCAGTCTCCATTCGGTACGGACGGTGGAAGGGCGGTTTTTCAGGCATTCCTTTCTCGCGACCCGGAGGCCGCCAATCAATTCCTTTCTATTATCTCAGTTTCAACGTTGCTATGCTAAACAGTACAAATAAGACCGTCACAATCCAGAATCTCGTTACTATTTTGGCTTCATGGTATCCTTTTTTCTGATAGTGGTGATGCAGGGGACTCATTAAGAATACCCGGCGACCCACACCATATTTCTTCTTGGTATACTTGAAATAAGTTACCTGAATCATTACACTCAAATTTTCCACCAGGAAAACACCACAGAAAATGGGAATCAACAGTTCTTTATGTACAATGATCGCGATGGCTGCGATTATTCCTCCGAGTGTCAAACTACCTGTATCGCCCATGAATACCTGTGCGGGATAGGAATTGTACCATAAAAATCCAACACAGGCACCGATCATGGCAGCAATGAATATACTCAGCTCGCCCAGCTCGGGGATGTACATTATATTGAGATAGTCAGCAAACACAAAACTACCACTGGCATAAGCGAATATGCCCAAACACACACCAATCAATGCCGATGTTCCCGTTGCCAGTCCATCCAGCCCATCTGTTATATTGGCTCCATTCGATACGGCGGTGATGATAAAGATCACTACCAGTATATAGAGCAGCCAGGTATATCCACGCCAGCTTTCCGGCAACAGTTTTGAATAGTTGAATTCATGATCTTTTACAAACGGTATAGTTGTAATAGCTTCTTTCGTTTCAACAAAATGCTTGGTTTGACCGTTTACCTGGCGTGTGATGACACTGCTGTCACCGCTTCTCGGTGTTCCCTGATACTCGCGCCAGATTTTTACTTCCGGATGAAAATAGAGTACAGCACCCACCAGAATTCCCAGACCTACCTGTCCCAATATTTTGAACCAGCCGGCCAGCCCGTCCTTATCTCCCTTTTTATAGGCAGCACCCTGTTGCTGTGCCAGTCGCTTGGCACGCAGTTTCAGGTAATCATCCACAAATCCTATGATGCCGAGCCATACAGTGGCAATCAACATCAATATGATGTAAATGGTATCAAGGCGTGCGAATAACAGGGTAGGAATAATGATCCCAAGTATGATGATGATACCACCCATGGTTGGCGTCCCTTTCTTCTGTTGCTCACCAGCCAATCCCAAATCGCGCACCGATTCTCCAACCAGCTTGTTCCGCAGGATATTGATTAATCTGCGGCCATAGATGAGGGTGATGGTGAGCGACAACAAAATAGCCAGCAACACCCTGAAGGAGATGAAGCGATAGAGCTCGCTTCCCGGGAAGTCGATGCCCTGCTTATCAAACCACTCAAAAAGGTGATATAGCATTTCGTTCTTGTTTTAACTTTTTTCTGTTAACGTTTAATCCTTTGCTTAATCCTCTGCTATCTTCCCATCTCCTTAAACAAATCCAACACAGTCTCTTTATCGTCAAAATGGTGTTTCACTCCATTTATTTCCTGGTATTTTTCATGTCCTTTACCTGCTATCAATAAAATATCGTTTGGTTTGGCCATCATTACTGCTGTCCGGATTGCCTCTCGCCGGTCAACGATGCTGATGTATTTTCTTCTGGCGGCCGGCGGAAGACCTTCTTCCATATCGCGAATGATCTGTGCCGGATCTTCTGTCCGTGGATTATCACTGGTCAGAATAGCGCGATCGCTATGTTCGCAGGCAGCTGCAGCCATAATCGGGCGCTTGGTCTTATCTCGATCTCCTCCACAGCCTACAACGGTTATCACCTGTTCCTGTCCGCGCCTCAACTTCTGTATCGTAAACAACACGTTCAGGAGTGCATCAGGTGTATGAGCATAATCTACGATCGCCATCACATGATCTTTTTCCGACAGCACATAATCAAATCGCCCTTCCGCTCCGGTCAACTGGCTGAGCTTTAATAAAACTTCCTGTCGCTCTTCACCCAGGCAGATCGCTGCGCTGTATACTGCCAGCAGATTATATGCATTAAACTCGCCGATCATTCGAAAGTGTACTTCCTGATCATTGATGGTCATCTGCAGCCCGGCCAACGTATTCTCCAGTATTTTGCCTTTGAAATCAGCCAGCGTGCGAAGGCTGTAGAAATACTTGCGCGCGTCCGTATTCTGCAGCATCACAGCGCCTCGCTTGTCGTCCGCATTACTCACTGCAAAAGCAGCAGCATCTAACCCATCAAAGAAGCTTTTCTTCACGCGGATGTATTCATCAAAAGTTTGATGATAGTCCAGGTGATCATGTGTGATATTGCTGAACAGTGCACCCGTAAACTTCAATGCTGTTACCCGGTGCTGGTGCAATGCATGCGAGCTTACTTCCATAAACACATGCGAGCATCCTGCTTCCACCATATCGCGCAAAAGGCGATTGAGAGAAACCGCATCGGGCGTGGTATGTGTTGCCGGCAACACCTGGTTTCCAATTCGGTTCTCGACCGTACTGATCAGGCCGGCCGGATACCCCAACGATGTAAAGAGCTTGTAAAGCAGGGTGGCGATGGTTGTTTTACCATTAGTACCCGTCACACCTACCAGTTTTATTTTCTCAGACGGTTGCCCGAAAAAATTGTGTGCGATAAAAGCTGCTGCTTCTGCACTGTTTTTAACCTCTACATACACGATATCGGACTCTGTCTGCTCAGGTATTCTCTCACAAACCACCGCTTTCGCACCGTTTGCAATGGCCGACTTTATAAAATCATGCCCATCCGAACCAACACCTTTCACCGCTACAAACAGGGCGCCCGCCGTTATCTTCCTCGAATCCGTCTGTACATCAGTCATCACCTGATCAGTACTTCCCAACACCGAGCGGATAGCCACCTTATACAATATTTCACTCAACAACAGCAAGCCCGTATTCTTTTAATTTATATTCCTAATTCAATTGCAACCGGTGTCCCTTTCGACATAGCTGTTCCGGTAGGAACAGATTGTTGAATAACCCTCCCTTTACCACGAACAGATACTTTAGCACCCAGCGTTTCCAATAAAAACAAAGCATCTCTCAGTCCCATGCCTTTCAAGTCCGGCATTACCGGCGATTTTACCGGCATTGGAGACATCACTGCCTGTTGACGATATCGGACAGATGCGTAATTGGCATCAGCAGCCGAATCGGTTACATTCATACCCAGCGCTGAATATATCTTCCGAAGGCCTTCGAGTTGACCTGCATAGAAATAACTACTGCTGTCTGTTGAAATTTGCAGTGGGGCCGGCAGTTTGGGATGCACATAAAGCGCATACAGTCGGCTGGCTACTTCACGAAATACCGGACCTGCCAGCGTACCACCATAATGGATGGGTGCATGTGGGCGGGAACGAATCACGACGATACAGGAATACTTTGGCTCATTGGCGGGGAAATAACCTACAAATGAAGCCTGGTATACTCCATCTGAATATTCATAACCGGCATCCTTTACATGCGCTGTTCCCGTTTTGCCTGCTACAGGAAATGTCATACCCTTGAAGACGGCCTGTGCCGTTCCTTCGGTTACCACAGCTTCCATACATTCACGCGCTGATTGAACAATATCCTTGCTCACTATTTGTTCTTCGAGTGCGGTGGGCTCAAACTGCCTTACAATCACTCCATCCTGCCTTACGCTGTTCACGAGGTAAGGCTTCATCATGCGGCCGTTGTTGGCTATAGCATTGTACAACATCAGTGTATGTAACGGGCTTACCTGTACAGCGTACCCGAAACTCATTGTGATCAGATTCATTACGCCGCCCTTGTTCTTATCTAGCGGTGCCATTCGTGGACTGGGCAGATACGACAGGTCAACCGGCGCTTTCTCGAGCATGTGATATTTTTTCAGATAGTCGCCAAATTCTTTTGGATTTTTCTGAAAAGCGGCATAAGCTATTTTGCTCATCCCCACATTGGAACTGTGGGCGAAGCATTCTTTCACTGATTGAATAGGTTTGGCGTATCGTTCTGCATCATTTACGATCCTGTTGCCCACCTGCATTCGCCCGGCAGTACCCACTTCCACTAAATCATCCAGTTTGGTATTACCTTCCTCGAGTGCAGCCATCAGAGTAACCAACTTAAGGGTGCTGCCTGGCTCCGTTACGCGAAGTGCATAGTTATCATCTTCCCAGTAAGAACCATCAGGGCGGCGACCCAGGTTGGCAATCGCTTTGATTTTGCCCGTACTGGTCTCCATCACAATACATGTTCCGTACAGCGACTGGCTTTCTTCCATTTGCCGAAGCAGTGCTGTTTGCACAATGTCCTGGATATTGACATCAATAGTGGTGTGAATATCCTTTCCGTTTTCCGGTTCAATCTGAAACCCGTCAACCGGAATGGCGCCACCTGAGGCATAACGAACCAAACGCTGACCTTTTACACCTGTAAGCAGACTATCGTACGACATTTCAAGCCCTACATTCTGTTTCTTCACTTTACCGTTGCTGGCAATAAATTCGCGGGACAGCCCGATAGTACGGTTGGCCAACAGACCAAATGGCGAAATGCGTTTACTGCTTTCTTCTACAATGATGCCGCTCTTGTTTCGGCCAAGGCGAACCAGTGGAAAGTCGCGAAATGCTTTATAGTCTTCAAAGGAAATCTTCTTCTTCAACAAATAGTACCGACGCTTCTTTTTATACTGTTGCTGCAACTCCGTTTTGTATTGCGCAGCCGATTTGTCGCCAAAATAACGCGACATGGTTATAGTAAAGGAGTCGATATGTTCGCTGAATATTTTTCCGTTTTTGTCGCGAAGTCCGTCCGCCAGAAAATCCATGTAAATATCAAACTGAGGCATGGAAGTACTGAGCATCTGTCCGTCTTCGCTGTAGATGGTGCCGCGCTCAGCATCCAGCTCCACAATCCGCTGGTGAAGGCTGTCGCTCATGCTACGCCAGTGTGCGCCCTCTACCCGTTGAATATAGAATGCCTTACCCAGGATCAGCAGGATCACAGCTACCATACCCAGAAAACTGAGGTATACTCGCCATAGTATGTCTTTCCGTACTTCCAAGGTTCAGTGGTTCTGATCTTTTTAAAAATCTCCCGGAGTCCCCCCGCCAGTGGCGGGGGTAACCGGGGATACCGTCCAAGTATTATTCGTTGCCTTTGCTGGCAGGTTTGGTCTGGTTGCTTAGTACTGCTGGTGCAACATTCAGTTGTTGCAGACCCAGGTTTTCTACTGCTTTTGCCAGTTCACTTTGCTTGCTTCGGAACATCACTTCGCTTTTCAGCGTTTTATATTCGAATTGCAGGTCCCTCACCTCCCGCGATGTACGACTGATTGCGCGGAGCGTTTTATTGGCATGGTGGCCATTGTAGATGTAAATGACCGACAGCAACGCGAGGAATAAAAAGAAAGGAATTTGCTTAACCACCGATTGGTAGTTTAGCCAACGCTTCCATCCCGGCAGGGCTGAGTTGTGGGCGTTGTTGTTTACTGTTTCCTTGTCCTGCATACGATAGTGTGCTGTTAGATAAATAGGTGAACCGACGCTTGGTCAACTCACAGGATATAGATTTACACTTATGTATCGTCAGGCTTGCAGACTATTAACTTTCATCATCCCGCTTTTTCTCAGCGACGCGCAGGCGGGCGCTTCGCGAACGGGGGTTTCTCTTCAATTCTTCCGGGCCGGGTTCAAGCGGCTTTTTGGTTATCACCTTCAGTTCATTGCGGTGTACATTGCTGACAAAAGGATTTTCATCGGCTTCTTCAAAAGTTCCGCGTTTGAAAAAATTTTTAACCAGTCTGTCCTCCAGCGAATGAAAGGTGATAATGGCTACTCTGCCTCCGGGCTTTAGCAGGGGTGGGATTTGTTGCAGCAATTCTTGCAGTACTGTCATCTCTTCGTTCACTTCAATGCGCAACGCCTGGAAAACCTGGGCAAAATAGCGGTTTGGATTTCCTTTCACTACACTCCTTATGGCATTCTTGAAGCTGTCGATGGTTTGCAAGGACACCTGGCCGCGAATAGCAACCAGTGTACGGGCCAGCGTTTTGGCATTGGTAACCTCGCCGTAGCGTTCGAATAATTTATGCAACTGTGGTTCGGTGTATTGTTGCACAATATCGAAAGCTGTACGGGGTTGACGCTGATCCATACGCATGTCAAGTGGCGCATCGAAACGGATAGAGAATCCACGTTCCGCTTCATCGAACTGATGACTGCTGACACCGAGGTCGGCCAATATTCCATCGACCTGGCTGATGCCATGTAAACGCAGCATGCGTTGGATGTGGCGGAAATTATGTGGAACAAACAGCAGGCGCGGATCGTCCGGCAGATTCTGCTTCGCGTCCTCGTCCTGATCAAAAGCCAGCAGCTTCCCTTTGGGGCCCAACAGTTGCAAGATGCCTCTGCTATGACCGCCTCCGCCGAAGGTGCAATCAACATACACTCCATCCGGTTGGATGGCGAGTGCCTGCAGTGCTTCGTTTAGCATCACCGGTACATGATATTCCGGCTGCTCGTCGCTGACTGAATGCTTCCTCATAATGTTCCCGTTCCCGGATTTCTGTTCATGACCTTGTCGGCCAATGCGCTGAATGCTTCCGGAGCGAATGAATCAAAGAGCTCTTTGTACTTATTACTATCCCAGATTTCTAATTTTTCTCCCACCGCCACCAGCACAATATCCTTCTGCAAGTCCGCATGCTCCTTCAGGTTCGGTGGTACCAGGAGCCTTCCGGCGGTATCGGGCTCCACATAAGTGGCGCCATTCAGGAACCTTCTTCTAAACTCCCGGGCCGACGGATCAAAGTCGTTGAGGGCCTTGATCTTCTCAAACAGGGGTTCCCAGTTTTTCACAGGGTACAGACTCAAACATTTTTCAAATCCCCTGTTAATAACAAAGCGAAGACTGTCTCCTTCCGGTAGCTGCTTTTTGAAGCCCACCGGCAGTAGAAAGCGACCCTTTGCGTCCAAAGTTGCCTCGAATTCGCCGAGAAAGTCCATCAGTATCAGGGAATTGAATCAATTCGTTCTTAATTGACACAAAATAACACTTTTTACCACTACGCTTCCAAATTTTTGAGTTTTTATTTTTTCCACAGCACTTGACGGACAGAAAATCCGCCATGGTAGCGGCTTTCAGGCAAAATTGGCCGGTGTTATTTTTAGAATCACTGTATTAGCTGTGGATTGCAGTGGATAAGCCGTGGATAACCTCAAAAATCGTGCTGATTCAAGGCTCCGGACGGACTGGGCCTTAATCTTTAACTTGCGTGCTTTGCGCCACAGAAGGCGCTGGAAAATGTACTTCTGAATTCACTATGCACCCCCGCGAATTATCAATAACTGACTTTGAATATCATTTGCCCGATGAAAACATTGCCTGGTTTCCGCTACCACAGCGAGATCAGTCGAAATTGCTCGTTTACGAGGGGAAAATTATTGCAGAAGACATTTACCGGAACATTGCGGATTATTTGCCGGAAAACAGCACTGTTGTATTTAACGACACCAGAGTGGTGGAAGCCCGGTTGCGATTTGTGAAAGATTCGGGCGGCGAAATTGAAGTCTTCTGCCTGGAACCTCCTGCTCGTTATCCTGACATACCAACGGCCATGCAGGAAAAAGGATCGGTTCAATGGCGCTGCATGGTGGGGGGTGTATCAAAATGGAAAAAAGGGCTTGTTCTGCGACTCGAAGCGGGACTACCCGATCATGGGTTTACACTGGAAGCAAGTCTTGCAGGACGGGACGAAGGTGCATTTCTGGTCAACTTTAGCTGGGACCAGCCATCACTGAGCTTTGCGGAAGTACTTCACCTGGCCGGGCAGATTCCGTTGCCGCCCTATATTCGGCGTAAACCAGAGACGGCCGACAGCGAGCGCTACCAAACTGTCTACGCCAGAGCAGAGGGATCGGTGGCGGCGCCCACTGCAGGTCTGCATTTCACTTCTGAGGTGCTGGATTCGCTGCGCATAAAGGGATGCATTACAGCTTACACAACATTGCATGTAGGTGCGGGCACTTTCCAACCTGTGAAATCGGAAAAAATGGAAGGGCATGATATGCATGCTGAATTTATAGAAGTGCAGCGTTCACTGCTGCAACTATTGCTGGACCGTGAAGCAAACAAATTAATTGTGGTAGGCACTACTTCGTTGCGCACGATTGAAAGCGTTTACTGGTTGGGTGTAAAGGCGCTCACAGGAACATTACGGCCGGGAACGGAATTGGGTCAATGGGAGGTGTACGACGAACTGCCAACACATTTCAGCAAAAAAGAAGCGTTGCAGGGATTATTGAGCTGGATGGATCAGCAGCAACAGCAAAAGCTGATAACCAAAACAAGAATTCTGATTGCGCCAGGCTATCAGTTTAAAATGATTGATGGGCTGGTCACCAATTTTCATCAGCCATCGTCTACACTGTTGTTGTTGGTAGCAGCACTGATCGGCGATGCGTGGAAGGAACTGTATGCAGAAGCCATTCGCCGACAATTCCGGTTTCTGAGTTATGGGGATGGGATGTTGGTGCTCAGGTGAGAGGTGAAAGGTGAGAGGTGAGAGGTGAGACGTGAAAGGTGAGAGGTGAGAGGTGAGACGTGAGAGGTGAAAGGTGAGACGTGAAACGTGAGACGTGAAAGGTGAAAGGTGAAAGGTGAGAGGTGAAAGGTGAGAGGTGAGAGGTGAGAGGTGAGAGGTGAGACGTGAAACGTGAGCCGTGAAAGGTGAGAAGCTTGTCTGCCGATGCAGAATGTAGGCAGATGAAATCTGTGAAGCATGGATCTAATTCTGCGAAATCTGCGAGAAAAAATCTGCGAAAATCTGCGGGAACAGGACTGTTGCCCCCGCTGGCAAAATACTGACAGGAAAGAAATTTCTGTTCCCGCAGATGACACAGATTGATACGCAGATTGCGCAGATATTTTATGACCTGTTTCCGAAAAGGAATCCGTTTCACGTTTCACCTCTCACCTCTCACGTCTCACCTCTCACCTCTCACCTTTCACCTCGCACCTTTCACCTCTCACCTCTCACCTTTCACCTCTCACGTCTCACCTCTCACCTCTCACCTTTCACCTTTCACCTCGCACCTCTCACCTCTCACCTTTCACCTTTCACCTCTCACCCCTCCCTCCGCAACGGCATCTCCAACGTAAACACACTCCCCTTCCCCAGCGTACTATCTACCCGCACATCGCCACCATGAGCCTGAACGATTGTTTTGACATAACTCAGCCCCAAGCCAAAGCCCTTCACATTGTGCAAATTGCCGGTATGGGCCCGATAGAAACGTTCAAAAACGCGCTTCAAGGTTTCCTTACTCATACCTATTCCATTGTCCTCTACACGCAGATAAAACGAACGACTATCGCTGCTGGTAGAAATGCTGATCTCAATGGGCACATTTTCCTTTGAATATTTGACGGCGTTATCGATCAAATTGTTGACGAGGTTCGACATATGTACTTCGTCGGCACTAACCAGATCGTTGCTGGCTTCCAGTTTCATGTCGGCATGACCTCCTTTTTCCTCCAACTGCAATTGAAAGTTTTCGACCACATCTTCAATAATATTGTGAAGGTGCAGCGGCTGAAGGTTCAGATTCACTTCCTGTCGTTCCAGCTGCGAAGCTTTCAGAATTGTCTCCACCTGGCGGTTCATTCGCTGATTTTCTTCTTTGATGATGGAACTGAAATAGGAAATCTTATCGCGATCCTGCAGCACTTTCTCATTGCGCATGGCGTCTACTGCCAGTGAAATAGTGGCGATAGGTGTTTTAAACTCATGTGTCATGTTGTTGATGAAATCATTTTTAATTTCACCCAGTTTTTTCTGCCGCAGCATAGTGCGTACCGTCAAGTAAAAGGCCGCCACGATTATGATTGAAAATAAAATAGCAATGGCAATTCGCCAGCGAAGCGAGGCAACTGCCGACTTCTTTACATCCAATGCTACCACCACAAGATTTTCGTCGGGTGCCAGGTTTTCAGCGGCAGATCCACCAAGAGGTCTTAGCGGAAATGCCCGCATATAGTTGCTCACCGTATCGTCGTATTCCTCCAGAAAGCCGGGCGATTTACGCTCAATCACATCGCGTCCGCCGGTTCTGGGATTGATGGTGGTAAGTGCAAATTCAAACCGTACATCATCGAGGCCTACAGCACCGAAGGCAATTCGTATTTTCTCGTATAGCTCGGCACCGCTGAAGCGTTTGCCAAGGGTGATAGGTTGTACAAACTCCAGCGAAAAATCGTCGGGAAGCAACGCTTCGGAGTCGAGCCGCCGCGTGTTGACATTGTAATTACTCTTGTATTGCAACAGCTCCTCTCCCACGCTGATGATCGCTTTGTCCACATTACCCTTGATCTGTTCCTCAGTCAACAGGATCATGTTGCGCAACCACGACAACTGGATCATGATGATGCCAATCAACGAAATGGTGATGAGAACAGTAATAATCGAAAATGTCTTCTTCACGCCGAATCTGGGTTAAGAGTTGGAAAGATAACAGGTTTTATCCTATTACGGGCATCCGACAAAAATACTATGCCAGTGCTTTTTTCAGGAGATTTGGCCGTGTGACTTGGGCGATTTTAACGCGCTTTTAGGTGTTCCGACCTGCTTTTGAAGCAATTGATTTTTTCAGTGGAAAAAAATATTAAATTGAACTATGATTGACCCAGCAGCCGGCGTATTACTGATAGCAGATCCGTTTCTGAAGGATCCGAACTTTCTTCGTAGTGTGGTATTTCTGTGCGATCACCGCGAAGATGGCAGCTTTGGATTTGTACTCAACCGCCCCTATACGCATACACTGGAAGAACTGGTGCCCGAAGCCGCCGGGTTCAATTTGCCCGTTTTCTATGGCGGACCGGTTCAGCAGGATACTCTTCATTTTCTTCATCAATACCCTGAAAAAATTCCAGGGAGTCAGGAAGTAATAAATGGCGTTTACTGGGGTGGCACTTTTGAAACGGTACTGGCCTTGCTGAAGGCCGGCGAACTGGACCAAAACAGGATCCGCTTCTTCATCGGCTATTCCGGTTGGGGTGATGGTCAACTGGCTGCCGAAATCAACGAAAAGTCCTGGCTTACGGTGGAAGCACGTCGTCAGCTGATTTTTCACGGCAATGTTGCCGAACTCTGGAAAGATGCTTTGAAACACCTGGGTGGTGACTATGAAATGATGATTAACTACCCGATCGATCCTCAATTGAATTAATAAATCGCCTCCTGGTTAATTATCTTCGTTCACAAACTTTCTATGATATGAAACGTGTCCTTTTGTCTGTGTGCCTGGCCGGCACCATGCTTTTTTCTTCGTGCAATGAATTGAACAAGCTTTCAGCATTACTGGCACCTTCCGAATTTGAAATGGCCAGTGGATTGCGGGAGGCATTGACGCAGGGATTATTTCGCGGATTTGATGCATTTGCTGACCCCAATAACGGAAATCCTCTGCTGAAATTTGCTTTTCCGGGAGATGCGGCAAAAATTGAAAAGACGCTTAAAGATCTGGGCATGACGAGCCTGGTAAACCAGGTTACTTCCAAATTCACTAATGCCATGTCGCAAGCGGTGATAGCAGCCAAGCCCATTTTTTTGAACTCGGTAAAAAATATGTCGTTTCGGGATGTAACCAGTTTGCTGATTACCGAAAACACCCATGCGGCCACCGACTATTTCAAAACCGCTATGAGTCCCGAGTTAATGACCGCTTTCCGGCCGATTGTAGACAGCACGGCCAACCTGAATGGTGCCAACCAGGAATGGAGCAAACTGGCGAACATTTACAACAAGATACCTCTGATCAATAAACCACTCGAAAATTCACTGACCGATTTTATTGCCGCCCGCGCAATCGATGGTATGTTTATGAAAGTGGCAGAGGAAGAAGAAAATATTCGCACCAAGATCGAATTCCGTAAGACTGACCTGATGAAAAAGGTTTTTGGTTATGCTGATCAGCAACTGAAAAAATAAAGAAAGCCGGGCTGAAGCCCGGCTTTCTTTATCTGGGGGGTAGGTATTAAGCTGGTTCGAGAGTGCCCCTTTTGTATCCAACCCTGCCACAACAAAGACGGGAGCAAGCCCGGCTTTGTGTTTAATCCCGCATGGGGAAACTGATACCCAGCTTCACCCCCATATAGTTCAGATTATCGATTCCAAATTCTTTATAGGGTGCATAAGTATAATGTACACCCAGACTGATGCCGGCCTCGGCATCTCTTCGAAAGGGCCAATAAGCGCCGATTTCGGGTCGCACTGCTAAACCAACTTTGCTGTCGGAACTGGGATATTCGCCCACATACTGTTTATACATGATGATATTTCCACCAGCGGACAAGCCTGCATAAGGTTGCAGCCTTGCCTGCGGCGTTAAACTGTAACGAAACGAGGCCATGATCGGAATCTGCTGAACAGAATTGCTGATGACGGCTGAAACATCACTTCCATCGGAAGCCTGATAAACCGCCCTGGGAAATTTTTCATAAAAATCGGTATAGGTCCCCTGCAATCCCACCGACATATTGTTATTTATTCCGTACAACACGCTTATGTTGGCACTTCGCATACTGGGATTATTTGCCAGCTCCTTTAATCCGCCGAGAGGTGCTGCAGCATGCAGACTGGCGGTCATTCGAAACTCTCCCTGCTGCGAATATCCCAGCATTGCTATCATTGTTGCCGTAAAAGCCATTGTTATTTTCTTTATCTGCATAGTTTCATCTTTAGGGTGTTTGAATATAAGTTGACTGAGCAAACAGCGCCCTGGCATGTGTTTCAGCACGGCTGGGCGAAAAAGTGCCGGTACCGCGCACAAGTCCGTTCCAGATCAGTTTTAACTGCGAGTTGCTGTCGGCATTTTTTAAATCGATCATATCAACGGTAACACCGCCGTCTGTGATGGTATATGTGCCATAGAATCCGGGGAAGCCGTAAGCATAGCCGGGATATCCCCAGTAATATGGATCCCAATAGCCGCCATAGTAACCCCAGTAGTCATAGTAATCCACGATGCCTGTGTAGTTATTGTATATACGACTTACCGTTAAACCAAGATCGGGATCGGCTTCATGCGACACGCGAGTATATCCGCGCGCCTGCATTTCAGCAGCAATGGCATCAATCATGGCCACATCAAAACTGGTACGTGCCTTTTCAACCAGCTGGTTGTCTTGTAAAACAACAACTGAATCAGACAGCGCAAAAGTCGCGTATTGGGTAAAATCGCTGCCATTAGCACGATTAGTAATATAAACCGGCGATTCGTCGGAATCGAGCTGTTTAACAGGATCTTTTGTGCAGCCCATCAACAGTATCAGCAACAATATCCCGGTAGCCCTCATTAAATTTTGAATTATCATAGTACAGACATTTATAAGTTTCAAACAAACAGGATGCCTGAAATTGTTCGCACTATGTAAAAATTCGTTCGCAAATGCCTGATGGCCAATAAAAAAAAGCCCTCCTGAAATCAGGAGGGCCATATCAACAGTTTTCACAATCCGGATAGGCTGGTTTTTCGCCAGTCTGATCGGTCCCTTGGGTTAGTTTAATCAAGCCTTGAGTGAAGGGTCCGATACCATCCGGAGTCCGGGAATATTATTCTACTGCCACGGCACCTTCGGCCAGCAGTGTTACTCGATTATTCAGTACTTCAACAAATCCACCGGTAATGTCGAAGTAAGCAAAATGATTTTGCCTGTCTTTCAACACTTTTACCCGGCCGGCTTTCAAAGCGCTCACCAGTGGCGCGTGCTTCTCCAGCACCTCAAACGACCCGGCAATACCAGGCATCTGCACTCCATACACTTCGCCGCTGTATAGCTTTTTTTCGGGTGTTAGTATTTCCAGATTCATACCCAAACCCTAAAGGGGCTTTATTATTTAGTTTAAAACCAAAATTATTTTTCAAACGGCCTGCTCCAATAAACCCCTTTCAGGGTCAGGTGCATTACCCTTGCGCCTGCGCAAGCAGCTTCTTCCCTTTCTCGATCGCATCGTCGATATTGCCTACGAGGTTGAAGGCTGCTTCGGGATACTCATCTACTTCACCATCCATAATCATATTGAAGCCACGAATGGTTTCTTCGATTGGCACCAGTACACCTTTCAAACCGGTAAAGGCTTCTGCCACGTGGAAAGGCTGCGACAGGAAGCGCTGTACCTTACGGGCACGGGCCACGGTCATTTTATCTTCGTCGCTCAATTCATCCAGACCAAGAATTGCGATGATGTCCTGCAGTTCTTTATAACGCTGCAAGATCAACTTTACGCGGTTAGCACAATCGTAATGCGCATCGCCCACTACCTGAGGCATAAGGATCCGCGAGGTAGAATCGAGCGGGTCAACCGCAGGATAGATACCAAGGTCAGCAATCTTACGGCTCAATACGGTGGTGGCATCGAGGTGGGCGAAAGTTGTTGCAGGAGCGGGGTCGGTAAGGTCATCCGCAGGCACATACACAGCCTGTACGGAAGTGATCGAACCATTTTTGGTAGAGGTAATTCGTTCCTGCATGATACCCATTTCAGTAGCCAGCGTAGGCTGATAACCCACGGCTGAAGGCATACGACCCAAAAGGGCGGATACTTCGGAACCGGCCTGAGTGAAACGGAAGATATTATCTACAAAGAACAGGATATCACGTCCTTTACCCTGACCGTCACCATCGCGATAGTACTCGGCGATAGTCAGACCCGAAAGGGCCACACGGGCACGTGCTCCTGGGGGCTCATTCATCTGTCCAAACACGAAAGTCGCTTTTGAATCGGCCAGCTCATTCATATCCACTTTGCTCAGATCCCAGCCACCTTCTTCCATGCTGTGTTTGAAAGCATCACCATATTTCATGATACCTGCTTCAATCATTTCACGCATCAGGTCATTTCCTTCGCGGGTACGCTCACCCACACCGGCAAATACGGACAAACCGGAATATGCTTTCGCGATATTGTTGATCAGTTCCTGAATCAATACTGTTTTTCCTACACCGGCACCACCAAACAAACCGATCTTACCACCCTTTGCGTAAGGCTCAATCAGGTCAATTACTTTAATACCTGTGTACAACACTTCAGTAGCTGTACTCAGGTTCTCAAATGCTGGCGGCTTGGCGTGAATAGCGCGACCACCCTCTTTGCTTACTGCAGGCAAACCATCGATCGGATCGCCCGTTACATTGAACAAACGTCCCTTGATGGCTTCACCCGTAGGCATTGCAATCGCACGGCCGGTATCTACCACTTTCATTCCGCGAACCAGACCTTCAGTACCATCCATCGCAATGGTACGCACGCTGTCTTCGCCCAAATGCTGTTGCACTTCCAACACCAGCTTCTCACCATTTTCTTTTTGCAGTTCCAATGCGTTGTAAATATCAGGGAGGTTGCCATCAAATTGCACGTCAATTACGGCGCCGATGACCTGCTTTACTTTACCTACGTTTGCCATATATAAGGAGAGCGTTTATTTTGGCCGCAAAGGTAAGGGTGCCACTACGAATAAAGAAATAAGAAATTAAAAATTACAAACCGATGGTGGATAACTGTTTCTCACAGTCCAAATTGATGATTATCAATTTAATATAGATCGTTTGCGCATTTTTCGTTAGATTCCGGCGAGTGGCTCAACTTTGTACACAGATCAGAAACCCTCAAACGAACCCGGATGTTACGATTCATACCCTTCCTACTCATTGCCCTGATCGGTTTTGTGGCCTGCAAAAATGGCGCTGCCAAACCGGAATTATCGACACGCGACACTAGTATCAACCTGTCTAATAGCGTAACGGTGCTGTTTTTCGACAGCACCCGTATGGAAGCCTTTATTGCAAAAGAGAAGCCTGGCGATTCCATTGCCCTGGCCATGCGCAGCTTCTACAACGAACGCAATTATCAAATGGCCTGGTTTGATACTACCGGCCTGACCGAACACGCATTAAGTTTTTTACAGGCCCAGCAACAATATATTTCGTACTCGCGCGACAGCAGCATATATGACCAGCGCCTGCAGGTACTCAGCGACATCCTTGAAAGCGATAGCACAGATGTACCGATCGACAGTAGTTTGCGATTATCCACTGAATTACTGTTGACCTGCAGCTTTTTCAGATACGCACAGGCAGCATATGAAGGACAAAGAAGCCTGAATTTAAAAGACCTGGGCTGGTATATTCCACGAAAAAAGATCGACCTGCGCCAATTGCTGGATTCGATTTTTGTGTCTGGCAGCGCTAAACTCAGCGAATACGACCCGGTAAACCGTCAGTACCGACGTTTAAAAAAACACCTGCTGGAATACTACGAATTGGAAAAGAACCACAGTTGGGAACCATTGCAGGCACCGAAAACATCGCTTAAACCAGGTGATAACAGTGAGTTGGTGCCCGTGATTCGCGAAAGACTGGTGGCACTGGGTGATCTCGCTGCAGTCGATAGCAGCCTTACTATCGACGATACCCTTACACTCGCCATCAAACGCTTTCAACGACGACACGGATTGAGTGAAGACGGCGTAATGGGTGCAGGCTTTTTTGCACAACTCAATATCAGCCCGGCCCAGCGAATTCGCCAGTTGCTGGTCAATATGGAACGTCTGCGCTGGGTGCCGGCAGCAAATCCCAAAGATTACCTGTTGATCAATATCCCCGCCTATCAACTTTTCATTTACCGAAACGATTCTCTCGACTGGTCGATGGATGTGGTGGTAGGATCCACAGCGCACAACACAGTCATTTTTCGGGGCGATCTGAAATATATCGTATTCAGCCCATACTGGAATGTTCCCAAAAGCATCGTACGAAATGAAATAGAACCGGCGCTGAAAAAGAATAGCAACTATCTTGAAAAGAATAATATGGAGCGCTATACGGGCGGTATAAGGCAAAAGCCCGGGCCCGACAATTCATTAGGTCTGGTGAAATTTCTTTTCCCCAACAATTATAATATTTACCTGCACGATACTCCGGCAAAATCGCTTTTTGGTCGCGACCAGCGTGCTTTCAGCCATGGATGTATCCGGTTGGCGGAAGCCAGAAAGCTGGCCTACTACCTGCTCAGAGATAATCCAAAATGGACGCCGGAAAATATAGAAAGGGCCATGGCCGGAAAAAAAGAAACCTGGGTAACACTGCCGCAAACGCTGCCAGTATTTATTGGCTACTTTACTGCATGGGAAAGCAGCGAAGGACTATTGCAATTCAGGAACGATGTGTATGGCCACGATAAAAAGCTGGCGGATCGCTTGTTTCAATAATTTTTTTAAAAAAAGGGTCCGGCTTGTCCGGTACTTACAACACTGTTCGTCATAGAGAGTCAACACATAATTTTCAAATTTCAAAAATCAAAAAATGGAAAAGTTCATGTTAATCTTTCATGGCGGCCAGACCGATGAAATGAGTCCCGACGAAATGCAACAGCACATGTCGCGCTGGATGAGCTGGGTGGGCCAGCTAAGTGAAAAAGGAACTTATTTGTCGGGTGAAGCGCTGATTCCTGGCGGAAAATTACTTTCGGGTGCAGCTGGTAAAATGGTGACCGATGGCCCGTACACCGAAGGAAAAGAAGTGGTGGGAGGCTATTTTGTGATCAAAGCCGCAGATATGGACGAAGCGGTCAGGATTGCGAAAGACTGCCCCGACTTTGACCTCGGTGGCAGCGTTCAGGTAAGACAGGTAATGAACTTCGGATAATAACGGACTGCCCATTTCGCGGCAGCAAATGTTGCCGCGAAATGGCGTTTCGAACAAACTAATATGGATTACTCGAGCTTATTTCGGGAAGAATATGGCCGCATCGTGGCGGCCCTGACACGTTTGCTCGGCGTGGAACAGATGAGTCTTGCCGAAGACATTGCACAAGACAGCCTGCTGCAGGCCATGCAAAGCTGGAAGTATGGTAAAATGCCTGACCAGCCTGCCGCCTGGCTGCACCGCGTTGCTAGAAATAAAGCGATCGATTACCTGCGCCGACAGCAACGTTTTCGAAAAATTAGTCGGCAACTGACTGGCCAACATCCGGAACAGTATGAGATGGAGCAATGGGTTGATCAATGTTTTCTACCCGGCGAAATTTCGGATAGCCAGCTTCGAATGATTTTTGCCGCCTGCCATCCCAGCATTGCACCGGAATCGCAGGTGGCTTTTGTGTTGCGTACGCTATGCGGTCTTAACGTCGACGAAATAGCACAGGCGTTTCTGACTAATGCTGAAACTATCTCCAAACGCATCTATCGCGCCCGCGAGAAAATTCGCAGCAGTCCGCAGGAACTGAGTGTGCCGCAGGGCGCCGAACTACAACAAAGGCTCGATGTAGTGTTGAAGGCTATCTACCTGCTTTTTAACGAAGGTTATCTTTCTTCGCATCCTGTTCAACTGGTCAGGGAAGATCTTTGCCGGGAAGCCATGCGTCTTTGTCACTTGTTGCTCGAACATAAACATACGGCGGCTAGTCGCTGCAAAGCACTTATGGCATTAATGTGCTTTCAGGCTTCTCGTCTGCCCGCGCGAACCGACGAACAGGATCAGCTCGTATTACTTCAGGATCAAAACCGGAATCTCTGGTTTCAGCCACTGATACAAAAAGGATTTGAATACCTGCAGGCTGCCATGGAATCGAATGAGCATAGCAGCTATCATCTTGAAGCCTGCATTGCTTCCTGGCATGCCGCCGCGCCCAGCTTTGCGCAAACCAACTGGACAGCCATTCACGAACTCTACGGCAGGCTATATCAAATTAACCCCAGTCCATTTGTAGCTATGAACAAAGCCATTGCAGCTGGCTATTGTTTTGGTCCTGAACATTGCCATCGGGAATTGCTTGAAATAAAGGGTATGGAACAACAGCATTTGTATCAGGCCGCCCTTGGCCAGGCTTTGCTCGATCTGAATCAGGTAGAGCAGTCCCTGCAGCACTTTGCGCTTGCACTTCATTTCTGCCGGGGACATGCCGAATCAGTTTTGCTGCAACAGAAGATCGAACTCTGCAAAAAGCGGCTTATTCCTACATTTGCGGATGCAACTGATCGAAGTAAAAACCAGGCGTGATCAACAACTATTTCTGCAGATCAACCTGCGGATGCATCGGCACGACCCCAATTATATACAGCCTCTCACAAAAGATATTGAATCGGTTTTCGATCCGAAAAGCAACAAGACTTTCCGTCATGGCGAAGCTACGCGTTGGATTCTGCTCGATAAGGACGGCGAAGGTATTGGCCGGATAGCCGCTTTTGTCAATAAAAAATATCGCAACAAAAACGATCATGGACCCGTGGGTGGCGTTGGCTTTTTTGACTGCATCAACGATCAGAATGCGGCAGACATGCTGTTTGATGTGGCTCGCCACTGGTTATTGCAACGCGGCATGCAGGCCATGGATGGACCCATCAATTTTGGGGAACGCGATCGCTGGTGGGGCCTCCTGATCAATGGATTTGATCCACCCCTTTATTGCATGAACTATAACCCCACTTACTATCAGGCCTTGTTTGAAAATTATGGGTTTAAAAACTATTTCAATCAGGTTTGTTTTTCGCTGAAAGCCAATAGCCGATTGCAGGAAAAATTTTATGAGCGACATCGCGAATGCGCCAAGGACCCCGATATTCGTGCTGCACATATCCGGAAAACAGAACTGGACCGATTTGCAAAAGATTTTGCAACTGTTTACAACAAGGCATGGGCGGGCCATGGCGGACTGAAACAACTGGAAGAAAAAGTGGTGAAGAAAATGTTTCAGAAAATGAAACCGGTGATGGATGAAAAAATCTGCTGGTTTGTTTACCACAAGGACCAGCCTATTGCTATCTGGATCAACCTGCCCGACCTGAATCAGTGGTTTCGACACCTGCATGGCAAATTCGGCCTGCTAAGCAAACTCAAATTTCTCTGGGTGAAGCGCACCAAAACCTGTAACAAGTTTGTGGGACTGGTATTTGGCGTGGTACCCGAATGGCAGGGCAAGGGAATTGATAGTTACATGATCGTGGAAGGCTGCCGAATTATACAGGGATTACAGATTGAGGACGGTAGTTACCGTATTACCAAAACCCTGTACGATGATTACGAAATGCAATGGATTGGCGAATTCAATCCGAAAATGATCAATGTTGCTGAATCGCTGGGAACATATCGTAGCCGTCTGTTAACTACTTACCGGTACAATTTTGATCGTAGCCTTCCGTTTGAGCCACATCCAATTTTATAGGATCAAAGGCTGGTTCAAAATCCTCCAATTCCCAGCTGGATCATAAAGTATTTTACGGGTGCCTTCGATATATTGTACGTCAGTTGATTGGCAGATGCATCGTAGGTGAGCGAGTTGCGAACAATATACTTAATGTCGCTGCCAACATTGTATGACACTCTCAACACTACGCCCGTACCGCTCTGTGGTCGGCCTACTACAATGCCGGCAGCCAACCCTTTATTAAACCCAACGCTGGCAAAATTATCGAGGTCAAATGACTGTATCCCCAACGCCGATTCAATAACCGAAAGATTTTCATGCGTACGGCTCAGGTAAAAATTGCCCCCTGCCAATACTTCCGCGAAGGGAGTAATGCGATGCATATGACTGAGCGAGACGCGGGCGATCGCATTCAGATTGAGTATGCCGTAGCTGGTTTTATAACTACCGTTATATCCGTTGATGTTAACGTCTGACAGAAAGCGACCATAATAGGTGTAGCCCAGTTCAGCCCCCAATTTAAACGGACTATTCCGTTTATTTCGGCCCCAGCTAAACGGGTTGCTTAGCACCGTCAGTCCTGCACCAAATCCAATATCGCCCATTTGATTTTTGATAGCGCGTTGCATTGGCAGGGTGGGCGCACCAATTTGAAAAGCCAGTTGACCCCAAAGGGATTCCAGGAATATATCCTGCCTTCCGGATTCCTGTGCCGATACCCGTGACCCGGCTAACAGTAAACAACAGAGAATAACGAAGACTTTGCGCAGCATTTGGCAGGTTTCAAACTGCAAGTTCCCGAAAATTCGCGATTTACGCTGTTTGCGCCAATTCCGCTAATTTTACCGCGCAGGTATGGAAAAATTCATCGTTTCGGCCCGTAAATACCGGCCACAAACATTCGATACAGTTGTTGGACAGGAGCACATCACCACCACGCTCAAAAATGCGATCCGCAATAACCAGCTGGCACATGCATTTTTGTTTTGCGGTCCCAGGGGTGTGGGTAAAACCACCTGTGCGCGCATTCTCGCCAAAACCATTAACTGCGAAAACCGTACACCCGAAGGAGAAGCCTGTAATACCTGTGGCTCCTGTACCGCGTTCAACGATGGCGCCTCTCTCAATATTCATGAGCTCGATGCCGCCAGCAACAACTCGGTCGAAGATATCCGCAGCCTGGTAGAGCAGGTTCGGTTTGCACCACAGGCCGGCAAATACAAAGTGTATATTATCGATGAGGTGCACATGCTCAGTTCCTCGGCCTTCAATGCTTTTTTGAAGACTCTGGAGGAGCCCCCGCCCTATGCCATCTTTATACTGGCTACCACCGAAAAGCACAAAATTCTGCCTACCATATTGAGTAGATGCCAGATTTTTGACTTCAAGCGTATTACCACCCGCGATACCGTAGAACACCTGGAAGCCATTTGCCAAAAGGAGTCGGTGAAGGCCGAAACAGCCGCGCTTCAGGTAATTGCGCAGAAAAGCGAAGGATGTATGCGCGATGCGCTCAGCATCATGGATAAGATAGTGAGCTTTACCGGTGGCGAATTAAACTACAACAATACGCTGGAGCATCTGAATATTCTGGATGCCGATTATTATTTCCGTTTGCTGGAAGCCATGTTGCAGCAAAACCTGGCCGAAGCCATGTTGCTCTTTGATCAAATTAACCGAAAAGGATTTGAAGGCGACCTGGTGATAAATGGCATGGCCGAGTTTATCCGCAACCTGCTGGTGTGTAAGGATGAAAAAGCTGCTGTGCTGCTTGATGTGGTGGAGAGTTTCCGTGATCGATATTTATCAAAAGCGCGCGAAGTGAGCAGCTCCTTTCTGATCAGCGCGTTGAATGTACTGGGCGAAGCTGAACTCAACTATAAAGCGGCGCGCAACAAACGTCTGCATGTAGAACTGGCGCTGATTCGGCTTTGCTACCTGCAGCAGGCGCTGGAACTGACCGGCGACACAGGTAAAAAAAAACGGCTTGAATCAGTAAAGCCGGTTCCTTTCCGGCAAGTTCGTCCCATGGTGCCGATTGTTGAAAAAAACAAACCGGCACAGGCGACTCCTACTCCCAGTAGTCCCGCTAAAAAAGCAGAACCAGCACCTGAAAAATTAATAATACAAACCGAAACCCGTCCACAGCCCCCCGGCCCCGCCGCGAAGGCTGGCAAACTGGGTAATATCAGCCAGATTCGCGGTCAGTTCAAGGGCAGTTCGCTCGGCGACAAAACGCCCAGTAACCAGCCTCTTACCCGTGAAAATCTGCAACAGGCCTGGAGTGGCTATGTGGAGGTATTGAAAAGTAACCGCAACCCGGCAGCCCAGCCCTTCGAGCTGGCGGAACTGCGGATCGAAGACGAATGCAGTTTTCAGGTAATCACCAGCAACAATATTGAGCAAAAATTTATTGAGCAGGAACGCAACGCCCTGTTTGCCTTTTTGCAGGAAAGGCTGCACAACCGACAGTTGCAGTTTGTGGTACTGATTGAAGAAAAAGAAGGTAACCGCCCTCAGGTGGAAATCCCACTTTCATCGCGCGAGCAGTTTCAAAAAATGTCGGAGCAATACCCACTGGTAAAGGAACTACGGGAGAAGTTGAATCTGGATCTGGATTTTTAGAGCTCGCCGGTGATCGTTCAATGCATAGCACCGAACCCGATGCCCGGCTCAAAGCCGTACAACATGGCATCGCCGATCATCCTGTTATTCGTGTGGCAGTTGTAGCTGCTCTGCATAAGTATTTCTCACTTGAACATTACTCTTTGTGTGTTCTGTAATAACTGTTTTGTTTTACTTTCCTGTACCCGGTCTACTCTCCGTGCACTTTTACTACGCTGATAAGCCATTTTCCTTTCATCCTGCTCCCTGCTCTCATCAATGTAAATCAGAAAACTTCTATTAGCATTATCCTCATATACCTGTTCCTGCGTAGTGCATCCTGCTACGCTAACTGGCCCTTCTACCTTGATGTGAACGGTCTTAGTTTCACCAGTAGTTGTTTTCTTTGCCAGCGTTTTGGCGATGAGCTTTTTGCTTTGCAGCTCTCTCAATGGATATAGTACATTCGCTGCACCATCCCAATCTTCTATCAATACCAGCTTGTGTTGCAATTCCCGTTGACCAAAGTAGTACAGGGCATTCTCTGACAGCGTAGTTATCTCTACCTTATCTTCTTCCGGTATCAATTCTCCTACCTTCTCCTGTAAGTAAGTTTTTCCAATGCCACTATTACCGAGTGAAATTATATGCAAAGGATGCTCTCGTTTTCTGCTGGCAAATATCAGGTACATCAGCAGCCTGTTTGTCTCTTCTCCAATCACACCACTTTTACCTATCATTTCATTGGTTCCTTGCAGCAGGTCTTTTTGTTCCAAGAATTGAATGGCTGTTTCCCGTTCCTCATTGCTTAAAGCCTTCTCCTTTCTGGTTTCCTGCTTACCCAGTTGCTGTAACCTGAACTGCTCTACCTGGCCTGTTATGTCTGCAATAGCCTTTGTAAGAGTTATGCTGCCTGCCTGCCGTCAGGCAGGTCTCCAGTTTTTCAGCAACCCGCCTTACGAACTTCTCAACCTGTGTACCGTTACACAAATCGAGGTTATGCCTTACGGACAAGCCTGCAATCTCGGGCTTGTTTAAATAGCCAGCATGCTTCCTGTTGATTACCGTAACCTTCATGGCTACTCTCATTGCACCCCGTAACTAATCTATCTTTTTGCTCTTTACTGCCGCCTACTACCTATTGGCATACACTATGCATTTTATTATTTCTCCCTAAAAAAACAAGACCTATAAATATACTTTCCATCGAAAGTACCTTCTATAAAATTTAATACCTTATCCAAATCTTCCACTTCACGGAACTTCTTATTTAACTCAATTTCCCTATAACTATACCGATTACTGTCTGATTTATCCCTAAAAACCACCTCCACTCCATCAACTATACCCATTGATTCTTCATATCCTTCTAACGTATGGTCACCTGATAGTTTGAAAATATTCGAGCTCCTAAGGGAATCGTAAAACGCCTCCCAGGATATCTGTGGTGTAAGGTCTTTGATGGCATTAATTCTAATGTATATAGTATCCTGCATCGCACTAATATCAAATTGGTATCGAAGCTCTTTGGCCATCCATTTGCTATTAATTTTTTCAAGAACGAACAACTTTTCATTTTCTGTATCGCCAAACGATGTATAGATTTTTAGCTGCAAAGAATGTTTGTTTGAATCATATCCAGAAATCTCCCCCATCCTGTCTATCTCAGCTTCAATAAGGGTTTTTCGAATTTCTATTAACTGTGACAAGCTTATTTCTTTTTCCATATCAATATAAACATAACCAGATATTGGCTTACTCTTACATATATTGTTAGTACAGGAAATTGCAAATAAGGTTACGACAATCAGATAAAAATATTTCATAGACACATTTTAAAAAGCTTTCTTAGGTGGTTCAACTTTTTTTACATCTTGCTTTTCTTCCGTCGAACCCTGATGCAAGGAATTTATATAAGAACTCATTAACAGCTGAGTTAATTGAAAGGTCCACTCATACTTTTCAGATAATGTGTGATACATTTTTCGGTTACCCTCATACAACGAAGTAGTAGTCGGTCGATTATCTAGATTCGTTGTCTCGTAAAAATTACCCCATGTTAATCTTTCTGCACCATGGCCTACAAATATTTTCGCACCTCTTCTAACTCTTAGCTCTCCGATATTATTAACCAAATACCACCACAAGTCCGGGTGTTTAGGCATTAATTCTTCATCCGAGCGAGGCCCCCAAGAAAATGTATCATTACCTTTTCCAGTTGCAGCATGGTGAATATGAATATGGGCTTCCTTTTTAGCCCCTTCTGGCATTTCGTCGTCCCAGTTTACAGCAGGATTATCACCGGGACCAGGTGACTTCCTAAATGGTTTTTTACCTGGATGTTCGTCCTCATAATACCTAAATCCTTTCGTGAAGCCATAAACAGTTTCGCCTTTATGTGTAAAGCTATATATAATGCCAGAATATTCTGCTTGCTCAGCATTAGACTGCTTCGAATATATTAACGCCCAATAATAAGCTGCATCATCTCTTGTCTTAAAATAAAAGAGGGGCGGACCGGGAACATCTCCATTTACATCTACAAATCTGAGTGGGTTGTTAAATACATATTGATAAGGGCTCCAGCCATACATTACTTCTGAAAACTTATCCTGAACATGCCACCTACCAATCTGATTATCATACATCCTTGCTCCATAGTCTAACCATTCAAGTCCACTTCCATCAGAGAATTCTTGTCGTTGTTCTTCCTTCCCGTTAAACTTTAATTTATTATCAGGACTTCCGAACGATAGTGCATTGGAAGATATTCCCTGCATAGTAAGTCCAAACGGGTAGTAATGCGTTTCTTCCAGAATTGGCCCTCGCGTGTGTATTACCTGCAGATTATCAAAGAACACATCAGCATTGCTCTCGTTGCTCACGTACACATAAAGATACCCATTTTTTGCCACGTCAATATCCTGCAACTGCCCGTCAGTATACCAATGATCCTTAACAGTGCCACTAGCGCCTACCCGACTGAAATCCCCACTGACGAACCGGAACTGATCATCCAACAGTATGAAGTTGATGTAAGCTTTTGGTACTGTGCCGGACTCACCATTAGCTCCTCGAATAAAGCCAGAAGGAATTAATCCACTGTTCAGGGTCTGCAGGTCTGTAAGCGTCAGGCCTTTTCCGCCGATGCCTGCCTGGTCCGGCGCCGACAAAAGGCCGCCCTGCCTTCATTCAAAAATTCGACCGCCGTCTTAATTCTACTACTCATTGTTACTCCTATTTGAGACTTTGAATTAGGTTTGATGGTATCTTTTGATTGAACAGGAACTCGGTCCCTCCTCCAGCACCCATACCCGGTAGATTTCCTGTTACTCTTCTAACCAAAGCAGGGTCTAAGCCAGTAACATTAATTTTTAGAACTGATGTCGGCAATGCCCTATTCGCTGGAAGTCCCAATTCAATCTGCGCTTGCAAGGGTGATAAATTTGGATTATTGGTGTATGGTTCTTTCAATCGGCTCAGGAATTGTTTTCAGCCGACTTCAATTCGATCAGCAATATCGCAGCTTCCGGTATCCTGCAATTAATGCGCTTTGCAAGATTCATGGCAAACGATTTCTAATTTACTGTCTCTTTCGGACGCCAGCCATCCAGCTCGCGAATCAACATCAACTGGCGCTCATACATAAATTCACCTAACTGATCCCAAATCAATCCGGTGAACCGGTTCAACACTTCAAAGTCGCCTTCCAAAAATTCTTCACCGGTAAAATATACCCTGTTGGCTGATTCAAAATTGTGGAGCTCGCGTAATAGTTCTGTGTCGAGTTTTGCAAATGCCTTCCGGTCGCGCCAGCGGCCGATCAAACGCATCATGGTAGGTTCGTGGCGATCTTTCAGTTCACTCACAATGGCGCTGATCTGTTCATTAGGCAAAGCCACTCCCTGAAAAATGGGAGCCAGGCTTTGAACCATTTCCTGCACTTTTACACCGTCTTCTCTCAGCTCACGCTGCCATTGAAAAAATTGGCGGTACAACTCGCGGACTTCGATTGCCGAACTACCGTTGCTTTCAGCCAGTTGCATAGTCAGCTGAATCATTCTTTTCTCACTCTCAGCAATCTCCTTTATCATCATTTCCTTCTCCTGCCTTAGTTGCTCCAGAATAGTGCCGGCCTGTGCTGATGGATATTTGCCGCCATCGAAGTCGAAGGTTTCGGTTTTTATTTCTTTGCTTTCAATTGCGGCCAGTAACTCAATATCAGCATTCAGATAAGCGAGCTTGCGAGCCTGTCCCTTTTTTTCGGGATCAAACACAGTCAGCCAGCTCAAAGTTGGGTCGGGCTCTAATTGCTGCAACTCTTCCTCAGTTATTTCTGTAAGCACTCTGTTGTCGAAAAAGCCATTAAAGCTTTGTGGCAACAGAACTTTCTGGCGTTCATCCTTCAATTCCCTTTCAATTTCGCTTACGGAAAGCAATTGCAATTCACTGTTGTTGATCGCGTCGCCATATACAAGCCTGCTCAATTGTTCCTGAAGTTCTGTGGGACGCCGAAACAGTATCCAGGGTGATTCAGGTTTCAACTCGGCCACCACATTCAGGTTCCGCAGGGCTGCTACCCGATCTTCGGTGGCAGGATGCGAAGCCCACTGATCTTTTACATTTACCCGCTGCCCTTCTGATGCCGAAATAAAATCATCGCCTACCTGCGGAAGCTGATTCTGAAGAGGAATACCAAGTTCAGCTGCCAGCTCCAGCATGGCATATCGCTGTACAGGGTAAAAATTGGAACAGTATTTTTTGCGTTCAAGCATTTTGCTGCAATGGGCCAAAGTAGTTTGCATACCTGCCTCGGCCAGCTCTAAGCGGCGAAGGGCTGTAACTAATGACTCGGAACCACTCACACTTGCTGCTACTGCGTCGGCATGAAATTCCATTTCGCGCGACAAACTGCTATAACGCTTATTAACGACCTGATAAGTGCTGGTAAGTATAGCCTGAATACCTCGGGCAAACTGTACAGTGATATTGGAAAAAATGGCGAACACCCAGCTTAGATTTGCCCAACCTGTCAGCATACGACTATAACCCGAGTTATTGAACAGCATATTGTGCAAAATCATGTTCACCTGGTATACATAGCTGCCCAGTTTCATACTGCGCTGGGAAAAATGTCCAAACTCATGTGCCATCACTGCCTTAAACTCACTGATGGTAAGGCAATTTACCAGACCCAGTCCGATCGTCAGGTTTTTCCGGATCGGGAAGAACATACTCCAAAAACTGGAATTGTAGGATACGCTTGCATTTACATCAGCAGAAAGAAAAATCCGCCCGGGTAAAGGTGCCTGTGCGTCGGAAGCCACCTGGCGGATAAATGCAAACAGCTCCGGCTGCTCCGATTCTTTTACTTCCAGCATGCCTGACCTATCGACGCGATTAACCGAAAAAATGAACTTGATGAGGAATATGAAAACCATCACTCCCAACCCGGCCAATCCGATACCACCCAGTATGCCGAGAAAATGCCCGATATTAACAACTGTGAGAAGACCGAGATAGCCACAGATTGCAATCAACAACAAACTGGCAAGTAGCAGGATCAGGTAAATGAAAACGAAATAAACGATCCCTGCCAATACCTTCTTCACTTCTTTTCGAAACCCAGGCGAAACTGCTGTAACATGAACAGGCACCGGATCAGGTGAGGCCGGATAGAACGGCGTTGCAGACGACATATGAACGATACTTTGCTGGTAAGATAAGGTTTTGTTGAAATATGGCGAATGCTTTCAAAAGGAAGTGAGCTTCGTAGATTCTACAACGAAGTATTCAGCACCCTGACCTTGAGGACTTTTGCCCATATCAAGCTTCCGGCCTCCTTCCCTCAGGTTTCAGCAATTTGCCTTAATTTCGGCGAAAATTTGACGAGTAATGGCTGAATCTATCTTAATGCCCCGGCTGAGTGACACGATGACAGAAGGTGTGATCGCCGCCTGGCATAAAAAAGTGGGCGATCCTGTGAAAAAGGGCGACCTGCTGGCGGAAGTGGAAACCGATAAGGCAACCATGGAGCTGGAATCGTATAAAGATGGCACGCTGCTGCATATCGGGACCGAAAAGGGAGGCAAACTTCAGGTAAACGACCTGTTGGCAATTATCGGAAACCCCGGCGAAGATATTTCTGCCATGGTGAAAGCTGGTGGCGCGGCACCTGCGGCTCAAGAAGCCCCGAAAGAGGCAGCTAAAGAAGCTGCCCCGGCCCCCGAAAAAGCCAAAGCTCCGGCTGCCAAAGAGGCCCCCAAAAGCAGTGGACTGGATATTTCCAAAATGGAAGAAGTGGTACTGATGCCACGCCTAAGCGATACAATGACCGAAGGGGTGATAGCCGGCTGGAATAAAAATGTGGGCGACGCGGTGAAAAAAGGTGATGTGCTGGCAGAAATAGAGACCGACAAAGCCACCATGGAGCTGGAAAGCTATAAGAATGGTACGCTCCTGCATCAGGGCGCTGCAAAGGGTGAAAAGATTGCAGTAAACGATCTGCTTTGTATTATCGGCGATAAGGATAAAGTAGATGTAGATGCTATTGTGGCTGCGGCTAAATCCGGAGGAGGCTCCGTTGCGGCTGCTCCGGCAGAAGAAGAAGCCACTACCGCTGCTGCCCAAGAAACTGAAGCAGAGGAAACAAGTACCGACAGCAGTTCTTCCAACGGCCGGGTAAAAGCCTCTCCCCTGGCCCGCAAACTGGCTGCTGAAAAAGGTATCGACATTAGTCAGGTAAAAGGTACCGGTGATGGCGGCCGCATCGTAAAACAAGACATAGACAATTTTGTACCCGCTGCTAAATCGGCCTCAGCACCCAAAGCTGCGGCTGCCGCAACCGGTGGTCAACAACCGAGCTTCGAAGAAGTACCGGTATCACAGATGCGGAAAGTAATTGCCCGCCGCCTGGCCGAAAGTAAATTTACCGCGCCGCATTTCTATCTCACAATCGCCATCGACATGGATGCCGCCGTGGCCAGTCGCGCGAAACTGAACGAAGTGAGCAAGGTGAAAATTTCTTTCAACGATCTGGTGTTGAAGGCCTGTGCCATTGCACTGAAGCAACATCCGGCTGTAAACAGTAGCTGGCTGGGCGATAAAATACGCTATAATCACCATGTTAACATTGGTGTAGCTGTAGCGGTGGAAGATGGTTTGCTGGTTCCGGTAGTCCGTTATGCCGATAGCAAATCGCTTTCGCAAATTGCCGGTGAAGTGAAAGAGTTCGCACAAAAAGCAAAAGACAAAAAACTGCAGCCTTCAGATTGGGAAGGAAATACATTTACCATCTCTAATCTGGGTATGTTTGGAATAGAAGAGTTCACTGCCATTATCAACCCACCCGACGCCTGTATTCTTGCCGTTGGCGGCATCAGCCAGGTACCGGTGGTAAAAAATGGCGCGATTGTACCCGGTAATATCATGAAAGTTACTCTGAGTTGCGATCACCGCGTGGTAGACGGCGCTACAGGTGCAGCATTCCTGCAGACCCTGAAGGGCCTGCTTGAAGAGCCTCTCCGAATGCTGGTATAACCCTGACAATTCAAAACTTACACAGAGGCGCCTGAAGCGCCTCTTTTTTTTGTCGCTGCAACTGAAAATTGCCGTTTATGCGGTATCTTTTACGCAGGTTGTTGCCGTATTTTTATGTCGACAATCTCTTTAAACCAACCAAACATGCTGCTGCTTGATATTAGCTCCTGGTGGCAATCGATGCCCGGGTTTGAGAAAGTGTTCTGGGTATTTGCCCTGCTCTTCTCTCTGTTGTTTTTGATACAAACGATTTTTTCCTTCGTGGCTGGCGATGGCGACGATGTGATGGGCGATGCCGACGCTTCCATTGGAGAAGATGAAGGCATAGGTGCCGGCTATTTCACCATTAAAAATTTCATTGCCTTCTTTACCATCTTCGGATGGACAGGCATTGCACTCATTAAGGGCAATGTGAACAAGGGACTGACCGTGACCATAGCCGTAGCCGCTGGTGCTGCCGTGGTATTTCTGATGATCCTGCTTTTTAAAAGTATGAGCCGACTGAAAGAAAGTGGCAATATGGAACTGGACAACGCCCTTCAGAAAATCGGTGAAACCTATTTGTTTATTCCTGCATCCCGCTCCGGCGCCGGCAAAGTGCATATCCGCGTACAGGGTTCGCTACGCGAACTAACCGCTATGACCGATGATGCAGCCGACATCCCTACCGGGAAGTTGGTGCGCGTAACCGAAATCATCAACGGAAACATATTACTGGTAACAACTCATCTTTCTTAATCATTCAATTTTCATTTCATGGCTGAAAATCTGTTGTTGGTAGTTGCCATAGCAATTATCTTCTTTTTTATCCTGATCATGGCAATGGTGCGACGCTACAAGCGTTGCCCATCTGACCGTATTCTGGTAGTATACGGTAAAGTAGGCCGCGGTGCCGACGGCTCGCGCACGGCCAAATGTATTCATGGCGGTGCTGCATTTATTGTGCCTGTATTGCAGGACTATTCCTTTCTGGACCTTACACCCATTTCGTTGGAAGTGAATCTGACCAGTGCGCTGAGTAAACAGAATATCCGCGTTGATGTGCCTTCGCGTTTTACCGTGGGTATTTCCACCGAGCCCACTGTTATGCAAAATGCCGCCGAACGTTTGCTGGGCATGCAGCGTCCTGCAATTCACGATCTGGCAAAAGATATTATCCTTGGTCAAATGCGTCTGGTGGTGGCGATGATGGATATTGAAGAAATCAACAACAACCGCGATAAATTTCTGGCCAATATTGCCGGTAATGTGGAAGCCGAACTCAACAAGATCGGGCTGAAGATGATCAACGTAAACGTAACCGACATCAAAGACGAAAGCGGTTATATCGACGCCCTTGGCAAAGAAGCTGCAGCCAAAGCGATTAACGAAGCCAAAGTGCGCGTGGCCGAGCAGGAACGTACCGGTGAAATTGGAAAAACCACTGCCGACAAAGAACGCGATGTAAGGGTAGCCGAAACCCAGCGCGAACGCGATACCCAGGTGGCGATCACCTTAAAAGACAAAGAAATTCAGATCGCCGGCGCTAATCGCGACGAAAGCATTGGTAAAGCGGAAGCAGAAAGAGAAACACGTATCAAGATTGCCGAAGCAAACGCAACGGCTGTGCAAGGCGAAAACTTATCGAAGATCCAAATAGCCGATTCCGACGCTTTGCGTCGTGAACGCGAGGCCGAAGCGCTGAAACGCGCTACAGCCGCCGAAAAAGTACAGTCGGCTAAAGCATTGGAAGAGGCTTATCTGGCTGAACAATCTGCTGAAAACGCGCGTGCGGAACGCGACCGCGCCAGCCAGAATGCAACCATCGTGGTAGCTGCCGATATTCAAAAACAGAAATTGATCATCGAGGCACAGGCGCAGGCCGAGCAGGTGCGTGAAAAAGCGAAGGGTGAAGCCGATGCTATTTTCGCCAAACTGGAAGCAGAAGCCCGCGGTATGTACGAGATATTAACCAAACAGGCCGAAGGTCTCGACCGCATCGTTCGTGCGGCAGGCAACAATCCGAAAGATGCCGTGCTGCTGCTGGTGGCCGACAAACTTCCCGAATTAGTACGCCTGCAAACAGAGGCCATCAAGAATATCAAGATCGATAAAGTAACCGTTTGGGATCAGGGCCAGCAGGGCGATGGAAAAAATGGTACCGCCAATTTTGTGAGCGGACTTTACAAATCAGTACCGCCGCTGAAGGATATATTTGAAATGGCAGGTATGGACCTACCAACCTATCTCGGGAAAAATAAAGGCGAGACCACAGAGGCCGAAAGCACATCGTCTTAACATGCTAACCAGATAATTAACCTAAAAAAGATAAAAAGGCGTGAACCGGCAGATACAGGTTCACGCCTTTTTATTTTTAAACCCTATATTTCAGAAATATTTGAAACTTCAATATTGTATCGTATCTTTATAGTATGAAACTTACAGAAGCCAAGCAGCAATTTATCAGCAACTGGGGTGCCTACGGAACCCACTGGGGTATTAACCGCACCATGGCGCAAATACATGCGCTGTTACTGGTAAGTCCCGATCCCATCACCCAGGACGACATGATGGAAGAACTGAACATCAGCCGCGGCAATGTGAATATGAATATCCGCGAACTGATCAATTGGGGATTGGTAGACAGGGTAATTGTACCGGGTGAGCGGAAAGAGTACTTTACTGCTGAAAAAGATATTTGGAAAGTGGTAAAGATGATTGTGAAGGAAAGGAAAAAAAGAGAACTGGAACCCATGTTGCAGTTACTCGACAAGCTGGAAGCAGTTGAAGGAGACCGGCGCGACAAAGAAGTAAAAGCGTTTGTAGACACCGTTTCAGGCATCAAGAAACTGGGAAAACAGGCAAACAGTACGCTCGACAATTTGATCAAAGCCGAAGAGAGCTGGTTTGTGAGTAATCTGATGAAACTATTCAAATAACAAATCTTAGGGTGCGGGCGTTTCACGCCCGCACCCTAAGATTTGCCAATTATTAAACCTGATTTTATGTTGTTGGTAGTGAAGAAAATTGATTTGGGGCTGCAGATCCTGTTTTTTTCTGTAGGCCTGCTGAGCGGATTGCGTGAGAGTGGTGACCTGTTTATTGCCATGTATTTTGTTCTTGGTGGCTGGCAGGTAGGTGGTTGCCTCGTTCACCATTTTGCTCTGCCGCAATCGCGTAGCGCTACCCGCCGTCATTATGCCTGGACCGTTGCCATCATCGGCATTTTAACCGTTGTCACCATTCCTTTATTCCTGATTACCGGTTTCGGCCTGTTGATCGCATCGCCCTTTATTGCAATCTGGTATGGCCTGATTTGTTACAATGAAATTAAAAGCTATGCCTGGCGAAACAGCTTTCATATGAAGAACTAACCGTTTGCACCTGTGGATCAATTGAATGTATCGACCCGCCTGGATTATTCACCTATTCATCGACAGCTAATTTTTGGCCATTTTCGAGGAACTGCTTAATTTGCAACATTGTTGAAATTTTGAATGAAGCATTTCCGGTCCATACAACGTTGCATGGCAGCCCTGCTGGGGCTGGTGTTGCTGTTGGGTATCCTGCCTAAGCCGGTGGTGCACGAGTGGTTGACGGGGCACGCCCACCAAACGATTTCATCCGATAACAGCGAACGTGATCATATTGAAACAGCAGGTACAGTAGTCAATTGTTCCTGCCTGCAGGCTGAATTTTCAGCCAGTTTCCTCGTAGAACCAGATATCCAGATTGCTTCAATTTCGTTTTACTCCTCTTTTTATTCAACCGATTTAACCCGCGCTGTCTTTAACGACGCTTCCCTGCAGGAGGCGCTTCGGGGTCCACCCTCCATTGCCTGATCATTTCCCTACGCCTTTACAACAAGGGCGAAGGCATGTTTGCCTTTCTATTCAGGTTAAAATTGGAGAATCGTGAAATACCTTATTTCGGTTTTTAGTCTTGTTCTATTTGTTGCTGTACCAAACTTAAGGGCACAGGAAACCTGCCAGTTTCGACTGAGCGGCCATGTGGAGGATGCGGACACCAAGGAAACACTGGCCGGAGCCACGGTGAGGCTGCTGGGAGCACAGCGCGAGATTGTAACCGATAGCAAGGGCGACTTTGTGTTCTTTAATCTTTGTGCAGGCAGCTATACACTTCTGGTTACGCATGTAAGCTGCGACTCGGTGACGCAAACCATTGAACTGAGCCGCGACAGGCATTTGGATATCTTCATGCCGCACGCCCGCAATACACTCGAGGGTGTGCAGGTGCAGGCCAGGGCCGGCTCAGCCAGCAGCGGATTCAAACAGGAACTGCAGGGTAGAAAATTGGAAGAGACCCGAGGTCTCTCGATCAGCGAGGCGCTGAGTCAAATTAATGGCGTGACACTGCTGCAAACAGGATCAACCATTGCTAAACCAGTCATTCATGGCTTACATAGCAATCGCATTCTCACCATCAACAATGGTGTTCGCCAGGAAGGGCAACAATGGGGAAATGAACATGCCCCGGAAATTGATGCATTTATTGCTGATAAACTTACCGTGATAAAAGGTGTGGATGAATTGAAATATGGGAGCGATGCGATTGGCGGCGTGATACTGGTACAACCCAAACCACTTCGCAGTGAGCCGGGATGGAACGGTGAATTCAATGCGGGTTATTTCACTAATAACCGGCAGTATGTTGCATCGGCTATTTTTGAACAACAACTAAGGCAATTACCCGCACTCACCTACCGTTTGCAGGGTACCTATAAACGAGGTGCCAATGCCGCTACTCCTAACTATCGCCTGAACAATACGGCAAGCGAAGAATGGAATTTTTCGGCTACAGCTGCCTGGCGTAAAGAACATTTCAACACAGAATTATTTTATAGTCAGTTCAACACCCGCCTGGGCATCTTTATTGGTTCCCACATTGGCAATATTACTGATCTGGAAAACGCCATTGCGAGGGAAAAGCCCGACCCGGTTTTTCTGGGACAGGATAGTTATAAAATTGGCCGACCCTATCAGGACGTGACCCACCAGATATTAAAATCGCGTACCCAGTACAACCACAACGGCCACAAATTCACCTTGCAGTTAGCAGGTCAATTCAACAACCGGAAAGAGTTTGATATTGTACGCTCCAGCACCATTACACGTCCGCAACTGAACTTGAGTATTTCCACCTTTTCAGAAGACCTTACCTGGGAACGTCCGGTTCGCAATCATTTCAGCGGCAGTATTGGCATTGCGGCCATGCAACAGGATAATGCTTATGCAGGTCGATATTTTATTCCCAATTATCGCTCCTACAATTACGGCTTGTATGGTATTGAAAAATGGACTTATGGCAATTGGGATCTGCAAGCGGGTGCACGTGTGGATCATAAAACCATCTCTACCAACCGGCTGATCTCCGGTGGCAGCAGTTTTGATCAATACGATTTCCAGTTTACCACTTTTGCCGGTTCGTTCAATAGCGGTTACCGCTTTTCACCAGCATTTAAAGCTAATATCAATCTTTCTGTATCGAGTCGCGCCCCCCATGTAAATGAATTGCTGAGCAACGGCATTCACCATGGTACCGCTACTTATGAAGAAGGCGATATCAATTTGAAATCAGAGAAATCGTTTAATGCAGTTGCTACACTACAGTATCAGAACGAGCCGAAGACCTTATCGGCTGAAATTTCCATTTATCGAAATCAGATCGCGGACTTTATTTACCGGCAGCCTGTTCCTGATGATCCCGTGTTAACCATTGCCGGAGCCTTTCCGCTGATCCGTTATCAGCAGACCGATGCTGTGTTGTCTGGTCTCGACGCAAGTATAATCTGGAAGCCGCTGCCATATTGGGAATGGAATAACCGCGCATCCCTGCTGCGGGCACGTAATCGGAACAGCGACGACTGGCTGATATTGATGCCGGCCGACCGGTTAAGCACAGAGTTGGTTCGAAATTTTAAAGACGGTAAAAGATGGAGCAAGTCGTACCTGGGCCTTGAAGTGCAACATGTATTCAGGCAAAGCCGTGTTCCCGACGACAAGAACGGCCGGCAGGACTACAAGGAAGCTCCCGATGCTTATACGCTGGTCAACCTGAATGCATCTACCACAATTCACTTTAACAAACAGGCGCTGGTATTGTCTGTAGGTGTTCGTAACCTGCTCAACGAGTCGTACCGCGACTATCTGAACAGTATGCGCTATTTCATTGATGAAATGGGTCGCAACGTCAACATTCGTATACAGGTTCCCTTTTGATCGGGAAACTCATATTTATTCAATTTCAAAAAACAATCAAGTATGAAACACGCAATCCTTAAATGGGGAAGTTTAGTATTAGCAGGCGCTGTATTGCTGGCAGGCTGTAAAAAGGACAAGGGAGAGAGCAATGATGAAGAAGTGATTACTACCCTCGAACTCACGTTCACGCCCAACGGCGGTGGTACTCCTCTGGTTTACAGTTTTGTTGATCCCGATGGTCCGGGCGGTGTAGACCCAACCGTAGATGATATTGTGCTCAACTCCGGTACATCCTATTCGGTATCAGCTGCGTTTTTAAATGAGATTGCAGGCGAAGATATTACCGAAGAAATAAATGCCGAAGCCGATGCGCATCGCGTGTATTATACCGTTGCCGGCGGCAGCAATATCACCATCACCAACCTGAACAATGACCCTAATGGTGTTCCTTTGGGAATTACCAGCACCTGGACTACCGGTGCTTCTGCCAATGGTCAGGTTACGGTAACGCTTCGACACTACCCTGCTATTCCGCCCAACAAAGAAGCGTCTGATCTGGTCAACTCTTCCAAATCGGGTACCGATATTGAAGTAACTTTCGATACGCAGGTACAATAAACGCCATCGCAGTTTGCGAATGAGTTGATTGGGTAATTTGCATTGCTCCGTTTTAGCAATTTGCCCAATCAACTCATTCACTGACTGTTTAACTGCGAACGTTTCGGAAAACGCTAATTTTGCCGAAACACGTTCGTCCATGGAGATCACTTTCAATACACCTGCCCTCTTATTTCCCGCTATCAGTTTGTTGCTATTAGCTTATACCAACCGGTATCTGGCACTGGCCAACCTGATACGGAAGCTTCACGATGAATATATCCGTGGCGAAAAAACCCACCTGCTCCTCAAACAAATCAAGATCCTTCGCACCCGAATCAACCTCGTGCGTTCCATGCAGGCACTCGGAGTTTTCAGTTTTGTTTGCTGTGTCGTTACCATGTACGGAGTTTACCAGCAATGGACCATACTGCTGGGTTATGTGTTTGCCGTAAGCCTGCTGAGCCTTCTCGCTTCCCTGATCATTTCACTCATCGAAATCTCCCAAAGCACCAAAGCACTGGAATGGGAACTGAGCGATATGGAAGAACTGGAAAAAGGCAATTTCTTCACCGACTGGTGGAGGAAGAAGGAGGGAGAGAAATAATGTGGAAATGTGAAAACCTGCCGGCAGGCAGGTTTTCACATTTCCACATTCTCTTTCCTTTCTTTCCGTTCGCCTATCTGCTGACGCCACATGGCGTAGTAGAGGCCTTTTTCGGAAAGGAGTGATTGGTGGTTGCCGGTTTCCACTACGTCACCTTTTTCCAGCACATAAATTCGATCGGCGTGCATGATGGTGCTGAGGCGGTGGGCGATCAATATGGTGATCTGATTGCCAAGCGCTGAAATTTCGCGGATGGTATCGGTGATCTCTTCTTCGGTAAGGGAGTCGAGCGCCGATGTTGCTTCATCGAACAACAACAGTTTGGGTTGTCTGACCAGGGCCCTTGCAATTGACAGACGCTGCTTTTCTCCACCAGATAATTTCAAACCACCTTCACCAATTGCAGTGTCGAGCCCCTTTTCGGCACGTGCCAGAAGGTTCTGGCAGGAGGCTTTATTCAACGCGCTGTATAACTCTTCTTCGGTAGCGCCGGGGTTCACAAACAACAGGTTTTCGCGAATGGTGCCGCTGAACAGTTGTGTATCCTGGGTTACAAATCCAATTTGCGAGCGGAGGTCGTCGAAGCTGATTGAGTTTTCGTCGTGTCCATTATAGAGTATCTTACCCTGCTGTGGGCGATACAGGCCTACGAGCAATTTCATCAACGTCGTTTTGCCTGAACCCGAGGGTCCGACAAAAGCAATGGTTTCGCCGGTTCTCACCGAAAAGTTGATCCCGTTGATTGCAGCCTGCTGTGCCGACTGATGACGAAAACCTACTTCCTGGAAATCGAGCGTTTTGATAGGCCCGAGGTGCTGTGGATTGGCTGCCTGCGGTTCGGGCTTCTTGCTCATCAGGCTTTCGAAATTGTTCAGTGAGGCTTCGGCTTCGCGGTAGCTGAGGATAATATTACCGATTTCCTGCAACGGTCCAAATACAAAGAAGCTGAATATTTGCATCGTTACGATTTCGCCAGGCAACAGATCGCCCTGGAAAACCAGCCACATCAACATGAACAGGATTACCTGGCGCAAGGTATTGACAAAAGTACCCTGCACAAAACTGATGCTGCGGATGCGCTTTACTTTGGTCAGCTCCAATCCAAGTATCTTAAAAGTATTTTTGTTCAAACGGTCTACTTCCTGGCGGGTCAGTCCCAGACTTTTTACCAGTTCAATATTCCTCAGCGATTCAGTGGTAGCACCAGCCAGTGAGGTGGTTTGCGATACGATCTGCTTTTGGATAATCTTTACTTTTTTGCTCAGCACATTCGAAATGAATGTGAGCAGAAAGATGCCGCCGAAATAAATGAAAGGGAGTCGCCAGTCTTTCGTAAAGGCATATACTGCCACAAACAAAATACCTATTATAACGGGAAAAAGAACATTAATGAATGTTGATATGAATTTTTCGGTATCGGTTCTCACTTTCTGCAAAATGCCGAGAGTTTCGCCGCTTCGCTGATCTTCAAAATCATGATAAGGCAACTTCATGGCATGTTGAAGTCCATCTGTAAATACGGTTGCTCCAAACTTTTGGGTCACCTTATTAAGGAAGTAATCCTGAAAAGCTTTGGCAATACGGCTCACCATGGCTACTGAAATGGAAGCAAGTAACAACCAGGCTACACCATATACTTTATCGCTTTCGCCTTTCGAGTTTGTATAAGGAATGCCCTTGCTAAACATGAATTCGTTTTGCGAAAGTGGCTCATGTCCTTTATCCAGATGATAAGTACCCAGATCAACCAGGCGACCAAAGATGATGGGATCGATGAGAGAGAAACCTATATTGATGGCGGCCAGTAACAGCACCAGGCCTACCAACCATTTGTATGGTTTGAGATAGCGAAAAAGTGTCTTCATAACAATCTTATAAAAAGGCTAAGGTCTTTGCTAACAGCAAAGAATGTACAAGTTCGGGAAAAATGCCAATATAACAGGGTCAGCCGGGGAAACCGCCCTTGCTTTTGACGCGAACGGCCTGATTGAGGTGGCGGTACTGGTGTTGTACAATCATTTGAAGCGCATGCCCCAGACTATACGTCACAAATCCTGACGCGGGTGAACGCAGTCGGATCTTTTTCATTTGTTCAGGCTTCACATTTACGAGAAAATCATGAAGGCTGTCCTGGTGTTTCGAAAAGCGGGTAATTATTTCAGTCCCAATTGGCTGCGCAACAGGCCTGAATGCCCTGGGCGATTTCAGCTTTTTCACGGCCACTTCACCTAACTGATCAACCAGCATTCGGCCAAAGAGACCACTGAAGGGACTGAAACGTTCCCAGGTATTCATTTTGAAATCGCCGGCCAGTATTTGCCGGAATGCGGGAAAATAGAGAATATCGGTCTGAATGATATGTTCGAGACATTGACCAATGCTCCATGATTCGGCCTCCGGTGTCCAGTTCAATTGGTCCGCTCTCAGGTGGCTGAACTCTGCCAGCATAAATTGTTCGGCCTTGCGGGTCGCCGCTGCCAGATGTGCGGCATCCGGCATTTCTTTGGAATTTGTTTTAGTTGCTGCCACCGGAGTAGTTTCGGTGGTGAAGATAGGGCAAATGGATTGATCACTACCGTTTCATTAACCTCCCCAGGCTTCGCGATCGAGACTGCGGTATTGAATGGCTTCTGCCAGATGTTCGGGTTTTATTTCATCACTGCCGGCCAGATCAGCAATCGTTCTCGAAACCTTTAGAATTCGATCGTATGCGCGTGCCGACAAGTTGAGTCGCTGCATCGCCGTTTTCAGCAGATTGTGGCCCACCTGGCTGATAATACAAATCTCTTTTAACTGCTTACTGCTCATCTGAGCATTGCAGTAAGTACCTGGACTTTCGGTGTACCGGTCCGCCTGTCTTTGGCGGGCAGCCATTACGCGTTCCCTGATTTGCGATGAATTTTCCTGTGGTCGCTGACTGGTCAATTCACTAAAGGCAACAGGTGTTACTTCCACATGTAGATCTATTCGATCGAGCAGCGGACCCGAAATCTTGTTGAGATATTTTTGCACGGTGCCGGGCGGACAACTGCAGGCCCGGTCGGGATGGTTGTAAAATCCGCATGGGCAGGGATTCATACTGGCGATTAACATGAAGGATGCAGGAAAATCAACGGCTATTTTTGCCCTTGATATGGTAACTCGTCGCTCTTCCATTGGTTGTCGCATCACTTCCAGCACTGTGCGCTTGAATTCAGGCAGCTCATCTAAAAAAAGGACACCGTTATGAGCCAGGCTTATTTCTCCGGGTTGGGGGATGCCGCCGCCGCCAACAAGCGCCACATCGCTGATGGTATGATGTGGCGATCGAAAGGGACGCCTTGCGATAAGCGTTGCGTTTTCGGGCAGGCGACCTGCTACGGAATGTATCTTGGTTGTTTCCAGAGCTTCCTGCAAACTTAATGGTGGTAAAATGGTTGGCAGCCGTTTAGCCAGCATGGTTTTGCCGGCACCGGGCGGGCCGATCAGAATGGCGTTGTGTCCACCAGCGGCCGCAATTTCGAGAGCGCGTTTGATATTTTCCTGTCCCTTCACATCAGCAAAATCCACTTCAAAATCGTACTGCGAATCAAAGAAAGTTTCCCTGGTATTGATAGTAACCGGCTCCAGGCTTTGTTCGCCAGATTCTAAAAATTTGATCACCTCCCGGATATGTTGTACGCCGTACACATTCAGGTTGTTGACCATGCCGGCTTCTCGCGCGTTGGCCGAAGGCACAATTAAACCCCGAAAACCTTCTTTGCGCGCCTGAATAGCGATGGGCAGGGCGCCTTTGATGGGTCTTACCTCTCCGTCAAGACTCAGTTCACCCATAATCACATATTTACCCAGCAACTCCTGGTTCTTCATTTGCCCTGAAGCGCCGAGTATCCCCAGCGCAATTGGCAGATCGAATGCAGTGCCACTCTTACGGATATCAGCGGGCGCCAGATTCACTACCACCTTCGTGCGAGGCATCGAAAATTCATTCGTCTTAAAAGTTGATTCTACGCGTTGAAGACTTTCCCTTACAGCGCCATCTGGCAATCCCACAATCACCGGATCCTTGCCCGTTGTAGGCAACCAATTTACTTCAATGGTTATGGTGGTAGCTTCCACGCCGTACACTGCACTTCCAAATGTCTTAACGAGCATAATAGCAATTTAGGGAAATTGCCAGCAATGCCTGTGGGAAAAGCCTCGGCCACAGCGGATATTTTTGTCAGAAAAGATAGAGGCAAAAACCCTATTTTCGGATCAAGCGGTAGTAGTTATAAGGTTCTTTAGTCAGCACCATCGAGAAATAATTGGCTTCCACACCTGCGAGATTGAAATCCCATTCCACTTCTTTGCCTGTTTGCGGGTTAGTCACCTTCATTTTCAATCGGCTATCCTTATAAATCCAGTTACCGTTCGCTTCCGAGCTATTGTCGGCAACAACCCAGCGCATTTTTCCGTTTCTTTCAAAAAAAATCTTTGCGCCATTGGCGTCCCAGGTACCGGGAAAATAATCTTCGGGCTTGCTGCCGTTTATCAGCGAGCCCAGGCTACCGGTACCACCCGGTGTTCCATCATCGCCCTTTGGCGGTCGATTGTTTTGGTCTTCCAGTATGCTGAAAGGATCCTTTTTGTTGCGATAGATCTGAACAATCAGAAAATCATCCATTGAAAAAGGATGGTCGTATCGGTCTGACAATATTTTAGCGAGCGACTCAATATCGTTGAGGCTGCGATCCATGGCACCCTTTGTTTGTTCAGCAAAGGAATTAATGCGGGCATTGAGGGTATCAAGTGATTTCTCTTCAGACCAATCCTCTTCCACAGCTCTTTCTACCACTTCGTCTAACATTAAATAAAAGCGACGATTCAATGGCAGGTGAGTTCGTTCATTTTCCAGCCTTCGTTGCACAAGCGATTTCAAGTCGCTATCAATACCTTCTGTGTCGATGATTCCCTGCAAACTGTTTTGAAATTTTTTAGACTCCAGCTCAGACTGGTCGGCGGCATCCTTGAAGTTGCCCTGCTGCATCGCATCCCGAATCAGCGTAGTGCTGTTTTTGGTGTAGATATTTTCGACTGTGACCAGTGTTTTCCAGGCTTCAATGGTGCGATCCTCCACTTCCAGTTTGGAAATCTTTTTGCCGCTATCCTTAATACCAAGAAAATAAACGGCAAATGCTCCGGCAACCGTAGTGACTACTGAGATAATAATATTCTTTATAACGGTTTTGCTCTCCGTACCGATTAGTTTGGCCATGATGTGAAGGTTTTTGCCGGGGCAAAATACCGGTGTTATAACCCTGGGCCAATACTCTATTTGATGTATTACATGGGTGGAGGAGCATCGTCGGGCCTGATTTCCTCGCGCCTGACGGTACGTAACTGAAGAAAAGCCGGATACCAGTTGAGGTCTTTTAATTGAAATGGATACTTGTGCCTTTTTGCCATCACATTCAGCAGGTCTTCGAGGGTATGGCCCAGGCGCTCAACAGCGTTGTTTCGCTTCACATCAAATTCCTTGTTCAACTCATCTACCAGAAACATTTTATATTCCTGCGGCGCAAGTGTATCACTCAAGCGGATAAAGCGATCTTTATACTCGGTGGATCGAACCTGCTCCTGTTCTTTGAACTCAATACGGCTCTGCAACAAAAGGAGCAGATCCTTATCAATATCTGGTGTTTCAGACAACATCTTCAGGCTGTCGATAAATTTCGTCGAAATCAGACTGTCGAGTCGCTTGCTTTCCTGCACGGTGATAGCGGAACGGACTGCGCGGGCAAAAACGGTATCGTGCCTGGGTTGCACTCCGTTTTCGAGTTTTACGAATTCCTTCCATACCCTAATAGAATTTTTCCGAACCTCCGCCTCATCAGCTTTTTTGGCAGAACTCTCAAATCCAAGAAAGTAAATTGCTGCAGTGGTAACAACAGCAGTTATTACCCCAATCAATATTCGCTTGGCGGCCGTTTTGGTTTCTGTTTTCCAGCTATTACCTGTTGCCATCTCTGTACTCTTCGGACAAGTTACTAAATTGTAAAAGCTTCTGCTTTATTTTACCTGTTCAAATAACAGACGGGTGTCGGGATCAGCGATCATTTCTGCCGGCTTTTCGGGCAAATCGATCAGGACTTTTGTTTCAGGTCCTCTCACCTTAATAATCTCTGTTCGTTCTTTCCCATTTTCGCAGCGAAAAAGAACAGACAACGGGAATTCAAAATCAGTTTTTTGAAGCTGCTCTACCTTCACTTCGGCCTGTCTGCTTGCGGGCAGGTAACGCCATGCCATCCGAAGCCTGGGAATGCCTGGCTTGTTAAGCCACTGATCAAAGAACCTGTTCCAGCTTCGGCCTGATATATCTTCCACAATCCGTTGAAAGTCGTGACTGTCGGCTACGCCGCCATAAAAATCGGCATAGTAGCGGCGGAGCACTTTCCTGAACAGGCTGTCGCCAATTTCGCTTCGGATCATATGCAATATCCAGCCGCCTTTCTGATAACTGTTCGCATTGAGAAGCTGCATATAGTCGCGATCGTGGTTCACCACAGGGAGATTGGAACGGGCCGCAAAATCTATCACGTTCCGCCGGTCTTCTTTCAACATCTCGATCGCTTTTTCACGACCATGTGTGTACTCCATGTACATGATAGTAAGGTAGGTGGCAAATCCCTCGCTCAGCCAGATATGGGCAAATTCCTTTTCACCCACCATATTGCCAAACCACTGATGGGCTACTTCATGTGCCATTAGTGATTCAGCCCCCCGTTTGCCATCAACACTGGTTTCCATATAAAAGATGGTGTTGGCATTTTCGAGGCCACCGAAAATCGTCTTGGATTGTACATTGGCCAGTTTTCGGTAGCCATAAGGCCCTACCAGTTCCTGATAGTAATGCAGAATATCGGACGTGAGGGCATAATCATAAAATCCCTTTGCACGATCCTGGGGATACACGTAGCTAAATACAGGTATACAATTGTCGAATAATGCCACCTGCCCCACCGCCATTTCCGCCACTCCAATTACCATTACCTTGCTCGCAATGGGCACTTCTTCCCGCCAATGCGTTGTTCGAAATCCTTCTGCAGCCGGATACTCGGCAAACTTTAATCCGTTGGCTACAACCGTGTACTTCATTGGAGCTGTGACTACAAAATCCACCTTAGCCTTATCGCCGGGAAAATCATGACAGAGCATCCAGTTATGTCCTCTGTTGGGCCAGTTGTCTGCAAAAAAGCTGCGGCTGTCGTAGCGCGTTTTTGAAATGATCAGTCCGTCGACGGGTATTCCCGAATAGCTTGCTTTCATCAAATATTCTGTTGTGTCAGACAAAGCACGTCGGGGAATCACCAGCAATTCCTGGTCTCTTTGTAAAAAACGTACCGGATCTTCATTGATAAAAAGGCTGCTCACCTTCATTCCCTTCATGCCCTCTCCCACCGGAGCGGTAAGGTCCCAAACAAGGGTGTCCATTTTGGCCAGCGGCCTGAATCGGATGCCAACATCTACCGTAATTCGATCATCGTTATCCTGCAATCCAATTTCATATACATAATGGATTACATCCAGCCTGTGCTGAGCCTGGCCATTCAGACCGGCAAGCAGTAAGGCGAAGGGAAGAAAAATGAATTTACGCACGGCTAAAAAATGTGGGTGAAATAAAAGCCGGCGGCTAACCGCCTGTGTAAATATACAGCGCAATCCATCAAAGCCGCTCCAGCATTTCCACTACTTTTTCCCGCTTGAGGATCACATAACCGAGGCGGTCGTTACTGATGCCCTCGCGTAGTTGGTATGAAAAGCTAAGCTGATCATTTTCCACCTGTGTTTCAAAATACCGGAACGAAATATTCGGATATTGCTGCAATTCCTCGCCTATTTCGTAGAGGTGCGTTGAAAGAATGAAAAGAGAATTTTTGATCTTTATCAGTCCTTTTATAACGGTAGTAGAACACTTCATAGCGTCCTGTACATTGGTACCCTTAAACAGTTCGTCGATCAGCACCAGCCATTTGCGGCCGTTGTTGATTTTTTCCACGGTGTTTTTTATACGCTGTACTTCATTGAAAAAATAACTTTCACCACGGGCGATATTATCCATCACGTTGATATTGCTGATAAGCCCGTCAAACAAAGTCAACCGCATTTGTCGGGCTGGAACGCCCATTCCAATATGCGCCAGAAACACTGCCGCCCCTACTGATTTGATGAGGGTACTTTTTCCAGCCATGTTAGCACCAGTCAGAAACAGGAAATTGTGAGAGGGATCCATTTGCAGATCATAAGGCACGGGATGCGGAATCATGACATGGTATAGTCCCTGCGCCTGCACCAGCGGCGTTTCCTGCTCAACAAATTCAGGAAAAGAGAGCTGATAGGTTTTCATAGCCACTGCCATACTGTACCAGGCATCGAGTCGGCTAAATATTTCCATCAGCTCCAGCGTGCTGCTACGATAACGTCCACGCAAAAAATAGCCATACCTCAAATTTTCATTTCGCGTAAACCTGCGTTTTTTATCAGTGGCGGCGAGCTCAGCAAGTGGTGCTTCCCGCAACAACTGTTCGGCACGCTCCAGGTAGATCCGAATGTTTTTAGGTAGTTCTACGATGCTCAGCAACTCTGTGATCTGACGCATGCCCCGGTAGAAGTCGGCGAAATGACTCACCGAATATTTTACCATCGAATAATCTTCGCTGTGCAGCCATTTGTAAAATATATTGTTGAGCGAGTTGGCACTTTCACTAATGGGGTCGAGCGAGTAGTCGAGAAATTTATCCATCACCAGTATGGTCCCATTGCTGATATCATTGGGCCAATCGTGTACATGTTCCACCAGCGTACGGATGATGCGCTGCGTGCCCCGTATCCTTTCAAGATCGCTAAATGGTTCGGTAAAAAAACGGCGCAACCATTCCTTGCCACCGGTTGTACGGGTGAAGTTCAATTTGTGAAAAATTGAAAACTCCTCTTCGGTATGAAAGATCGCAATATCGTTGAATGAAATAGTATCGATTTGCATGAGCGGGCGCTGTTTTCAAATGATCAACGGTCAAATTCCAGACGACTACCTGTGTGAGACTCATCCCAACCCTGTTTTCCATAAACAAGTCGTCCATTAATGAAAGTACCTTCAATGCTGGCAGGAAATTCAAAGCCCTCCAGTGGACTCCACCCGCATTTATAGAGCAATGATTCGCGTGTTACAGTATTTGGTTCATTCATATTTATCATTACCAGGTCGGCATGATAACCTTCGCGCAGGTAGCCTCTCTCTTTGATCTGATAACATTCGGCAACCGCATGGCTCATTTTCTGCACAACTTTTTCAATACTGATCTTACCTTGTTTCACATAGTACAACATGAGCAGCAGCGGATGCTGTACCAATGGCAGGCCTGCATGCGCCTTTTCGTATGGCTCCATTTTTTCTTCCCAGGTATGAGGCGCATGATCAGTGGCAATTACATCCAGCCGATCATCATTAAGCGCCTCCCACAGAGCGTCTCTGTTTTCGGCCGCCTTTATAGCGGGATTACATTTAATCCTGTTGCCAAGGCGGGCATAGTCGTCGGCTGTAAAATGAAGATGGTGCACGCACACTTCGGCGGTAATCCTCTTTTCCGCCAGTGGCAGCATATTTCCAAACAACTGCAACTCTTTTGCAGTACTGATATGGAGTATGTGGAGCCTGGTGTTGTGCTTCATGGCCAGCTGTATGGCTTTGTAAGAAGACTCAAAACATGCATCCACATCGCGTATCAAAGGATGATCAGCAGGCATCAGTTCTCTCCCCGGAGTTTTGTATTTAGCCAGATTGGCTTTGATGATGGACTCCTCTTCACAATGTGTAGCAATAAGCATTTCGCTTTCTCGAAATACTTTTTCGAGTATCAGCGGGTTGTCGACCAGCAGATTGCCAGTTGAACTCCCCATAAAGATCTTGATGCCGCAAATTTTATTCTTGAATTCGTTGGCTCTTAGTGTTTGTTCGGCATTGTCGTTGGATGTGCCAATATAAAATGAATAATTCGCCAGTGAATTTCTGCTGGCTATGGCATATTTTTCCTCCAGCAGCTCAATCGTGTAAGCAGGTGGCACCGTATTGGGCATTTCCATAAAACTGGTTACACCGCCTGCAACAGCCGCTTTGGCTTCGGTAGCGATAGTAGCTTTATGGGTGAGGCCGGGTTCCCGAAAATGAACCTGGTCGTCAATAGCGCCGGGCAAAAGATGCAGCTCCTCACCATTAATCTCTGTTACACGCGCAGTGCCCGGGTCAATTTGCGGATCCATCCGCTCAATACGACCGTTTTTGATCAGCACATCGGTTCTGAACTGTCTGCCCTCGTTGACTGCCAGAATGTTCTTAATCAGATATATTTGCATAATTTATTGCCTGTTATTCCGTTAAATTCTTATCATGCAATTTATAAAAACCCTTGTAAGACCGACAGGATTTCTTGAAAACCAATTCTGCAGGGGTCTTGTTTTACTCGCTACTACCTTTGGCATTTGTGCCGCAAAATTGCAGGCCCAATCCACATTTCTACCCGGCGATGATAAAGCATATCGTTTGATGGAGCGGCTTGAAATAAAGGCAGGCAACGATTCGGTTCTCAATTTTTCAAAGACCAGGCCATTTAATCGTCAGAAGTATGTGGTAGAAGGCATTCGTCGTTACCTGGCCAACCCGGGCAATCCCGAACTGTCGAAAGTGGACCGTTACAATATCGAAAGGGCTTACCTGAACAACCTGGTTGAACTCAGCGATTCTGAGCGGGCACTTTATAAAAGCCGCAAGCCCATTGCACGTCGTTTCTACACTACACCGGCTAATTTATATGAAGTTCATACTCCCGAATTTAACCTGGTCATCAATCCGGTTTTCCAGTATGTGATTTCCAGGGAAGCCGACAATGATCAGCATTTGTTTCTCAACAGCCGTGGTATTTCGCTGCGCGGAATGATTGGTAAAAAAATTGGATTTGCTGCGTACCTGACCGATAATCAGGAACGCGATCCCAGCTGGGCTCAACAGTTTATTTCGGAGCGCGATGCTGTTCCCGGCAATGGCTTTTACAAATCCTTTAAAGATCCGGGCGGTGTGGACTATTTCGATGCGCGAGGTTATTTTACGTTCAATGCTGCAAAATTCATTGATATTAGTTTTGGATACGACAAACAGTTCATTGGCAATGGCCAGCGCAGCCTTTTTCTGAGTGATTTTGGCAGCAATATGCTGTTTTTAAAACTCAATACACGAATCTGGAAATTCAACTATCAGAACCTGTTTCTGGAACTTCAAAATGCCGAACAACGTGGCGGCGATCGTTTGATCGGGAAAAAATACGCAGCCATGCACCATCTCGATATCAATGTTACCCGCTGGCTGAACATCGGACTTTTTGAGGGAGTAATATTTGGCCGTCCCAACCGATTCGATTTCTCGTATCTGAACCCTGTTATCTTTTATCGATCCATTGAACAACAAAATGGCAGCTTCGACAATGCCGTTGCCGGTCTTGATTTCAAAGCGAGCATTGCGAAGAAGTTTCAGGTATATGGGCAATTGCTGCTCGACGAATTCAAGTTGTCGGAAATAAGGGCAGCTGATGGCTGGTGGGCCAATAAGTTTGGCTGGCAGATTGGCGCCAAATACATCGATGCCTTCCGCATTCAGAACCTCGATCTTCAAATTGAACACAACGCAGTAAGGCCGTTTACCTATTCGCATAACGACTCGGTGGCCAACTATACCCACTATAATCAACCCCTGGCACACCCACTGATGGCCAATTTCTCCGAATGGATCGGCGTGGCCCGTTATCAACCTGCTCCGCGCTGGCTCATACAGGCAAGACTAATGTATTATGTACAGGGCCGCGACTCGAGTGCGGCCAACTATGGCAGCAATATATTTCTGCCTAATACACCGCCCTATCGCACCATGGACTATGGCTTTAAAATTGGATCGGGCTGGAAGACCAATGTGCTGTACGGATCATTGCTGATTCAATACGAATGGCGGGAAAATTTCTTTCTGGAACTAAATGCGAGCTATCGGCGTACCAAAACACGCACCGCCCCGGTCTTCGATGAAAATACTTCGGTGGTCTCCTTTGGGGTGAGATGGAATATGTTTAGGAGAGAGTTTGATTTTTGAGAGGGGGAAGTGGGGAATGGGGAGTGGAGAGTGGGAAGTGGATTTTTCATCTGTGGGAACAGAAAGTCTGCTCTGTTTGTAATCTTTCTTAAGGGCAACAGTTCTTTTCCCGCAGATCACGCAGATTTTAACGCAGATTGCGCTGATTGAAAGATTCGCCAATAAAAATCAAGTTAGCGAATTAACAAATTAGCAAATTCCAATTACACACTTGCACACCTGCACATTTGCACATTTGCACACCTTCCTGCCGCCAGGTCTTCTCATTGCCAAAGGCATAATTCGTCTAGCCTTCGATGTGAATAGAAAACGTGATCATTCTCGACTGAATCTTGTCGAATACGCTGGAGTATTTCAGGCTGGCATCGCGGCTATGAATATTGGGGAGGCCATTGCTGATTTTTATTTCAGGGGAAAGAATGAAGCTTTGGAAAAAGAAATTGAAACCAATGCCCAATTCAGGGCCGAAGTCGAACTGTTTAATCTTCACCAGGTCTTCTGCCTTTTTTGCTCGCGCATTGCTGGCCAGGTCAATATCGGCTTTAAATCCTCCCATCAGATAAACACGGAAATTACCTATCCGGTCGCTTTGTAATTTCAATTGGAAAGGAAAGGATACGTTGGTGGATTCAACCGTTTTGGTCATCTCTGTTTCTCCACCTTCCGGAAATTTCAGTTTATAATAGATGCTGCGTTCCAGAAAGGACAGTTGCGGGTTGAAACGCACCTGGAAGCGATCTGAAATGCGGGCAGTAGCAGAGAGGCCCAACGAAAAGCCACCAGAATTCATGGGCTCGGCTACCAACACACTGTCGTTGGCAAGAAACTGCGAGTGCATTTGTGTATGAAACCTTGCCGAGTTGATGCTGAATGTGAGACCGAAATAGTAGGGCTTGTAATCGTGATCGTAGAGGTACATTTCGCGGCGCTGTGCTTTCAGGTCGGTCAGGCTGGCCATCAGCAACAGGGCTACGGAAAAAATTTTTATGCCGACGGTTTGAAACCGGTGTAAATGCAACATATTCCTAAGCTTAACGATTTGTAACGGGTATCGGTAAAACCACATTTTTTTAGAATATCAACCAGCCGCTGCCTGTCCGGAAACGCATTGGCTGATTCATTTAAATATTGGTAAGCTGCCTTATTTGTCTTGAACCAGCGGGCCATTTGCGGTGCCAGCCATTTCATATAAATATTGTAAAAGCTGCGAATGGGCTGACGTGGACGGGAAAACTCCAGAATTACGAGCCGGGCTCCGGGTTTCAGTACCCTATTTATTTCCGAGAGGCCTTTTTCCAGATTCTCAAAGTTGCGCACCCCGAAAGCTACCATTCCGCCATCAAACGTATTTTCCGCAAAGTTTATTGTTTCGGAATCCCCTACCTGAAGGCGGATTTTTCCTGCAAGTCCCTCTTTCTCAATCTTCTTCCTGCCCACATCCAGCATCTGCGGCGATATATCAATGCCATCGATACGGTCGGGATTCAGCAATTTACAGGCCATGATAGCCATATCGGCCGTGCCGGTAGCTACATCCAGTAAAACTTTAGGATTTTGATCACGAAAAAGGCGAATAGCTTTGCGTCGCCAGCCAATATCGGTGCGGGCCGACAAAAAACGATTCATGAAATCATAGCGAGGAGCAATGGCATCAAACATTTCGGCCACTTGCTCCTTCTTCGTCTTTTCCGAATCGCGAAAAGGTATAATATGATCGTGAGGCAGAGGTTCAGACATGGGCTGCAAAGATAAGATTGTTCGGCTTGCCGAGGCAGGCAAACAAGCCTGCCAAGGCAGCATTAGAACAAATTTGCAGCGCACTGGTTGACCTATTCCAGCACGATTTTTTTCATATAAAAACCTTGTGGATCAATGGCCGGCACACGGCGGCTGACGATGGTAAGAGGATCCTTACCCAGCGTTACCGTTTGGCGACCAGCATCGGTGTCCACTTCCATCGGCAGACTCATGTCGAGGTTAAGCAGGCGAAGTTGATAACTGCTATCGGAAATCTGCTTCAATTGTAACTCCAGCTTGTTGGTTGTATACAAAAATAGCTGGAACAAAGGCTGAAGCGATTTGCCGTAGGCGCCGCTGAAAAGGGTTTCCACATCTTTGGTCACTACAGTATTGTCATATGTAAATTGCGGATCAGTTGCCAGTTTTTTCAATGTCGGGAAAAACAACTCGTCTCCCATCACGTATCGGAGAGTATGCATGAAATAGGCGCCTTTGCCGTATATATCTCCATAGTATGCCTGGTCACTGTCCACTTCGTCGCCCTGAACAATCGGCAATTTGTTGCCGGCTGCCCGGGCAGTCTGACGCATTCGGGCGCGATAAGCTTCCTCCCCTTCCAGTTCCCTCACAATCAGAGCATCACCAAAGGAACAAATACCTTCCTGTATCCACATATGGCCCCAATCGCTATTCGTTACTTTATTGGCCCACCACTCGTGTCCGAACTCATGATGCAACAACCAGTCAAAATCCTTTCCACCCAGCTTAGTGTATTTGAATTTGTTGCCGTATGCATTCATTGTCTGGTGCTCCATACCCAGGTGTGGCGTTTCAGCTATACCAATTTTTTCGCGCGCCCAGGGGTACTCTCCGAAATATTTTTCCAGCACGCGGCAGGACTGCTCCAGCAATTCGAGATGATAAGGGGCTTTGTCGGCATTTTCCTCCAGTACATAAAAATGCATGGGAATATTGTTGCCGTCGACACTGGTATAATTGCGGGTAACTAACTTGTATTTGCCCACGGTGAATACGATGCAGTAATTGCTGATAGTGTACCTGGTTTTCCAGTGAAAGGTGGACTGGCTTCCTTTGTTTTTTACAGACTGCAGCAAACCGGGACCTGCTACGGTGAGACCTTTTGGTACAGTCACTATCAGGTCGGCACCCTCGTTGGGTTCATCGCTGGGGTGATCTTTGCAGGGAAAATATATTTTGGCTCCTTCTCCCTGGCAGCTTATCGCGATCCAGGGATTTCCTTTTGAGTCTTTTTCCCACTGAAATCCGCCGATCCAGGGTGCCCGCTCGGCGATGCCTGGTTTGCCGGCATATTGTATTCGCACCACTGTGGCGCCGGCGGCAAAGGGTTTTTCGGCACTTATGAATAAGCGGTCACCCTCGTGCCGCACAGAGACTTTTTGTTTGTTGACCCAAACCTGCGAAACTTTCAGCAGATGTACGAGATCAAGTACAATCAAAGCTGCCTGGTTTTTCAGATTCATTTTTACTTCCACATCACCTGTCAGAGACTGAGTAGCGGGATCAAGCGCAATTTTAAGTTGATAATGGCGAATGTCCATATTGGCCTGTTCAGGTATCAACACACCGCCTGATTTCAGATTTTGGGAGTAGGCCGCTAGGTTAGCCAATATAAGTAACAGTACAAGCTGGAGTATTCTCATTTCGGTAGTTTAGAGTAAAGGTACTGTTTTGAACGCAGGCGAAAGAGAATACCAACATATGGCGTGAATTACTCGAATAGCTACCTTAAAATCTAAAGGTCGAAGCTACTGCCATCGCAAATACCTGTTCAGTTTCATCGATGCTACTGCCTATTGCCGTTCGTTAACCAACTTGTCAACCAAGTCAGAAAATTCTTGTACAAATCTGGCATAATGTATTCCTGTGGCGGGGCCACTGAAACCCGTATGGATTTTGGAAACCTTTCCGTTTTTATCGATAAAAATTGTCGTTGGAAACGAAAGAAAGGCATTCAATGCTGGCATTGATTCTGCCACTTTTTGTTTGTCTGCTATTCCGCCCACCAATTCATCGTATTCGATATCAAATCGCTGACGAAAACGAGTAAGCACTTTTTTTATATAGGCCGAATCTGTCTGTCGTTCAAAATGAATCGATATCACCTCGATACCTCGAGTCCGGTTTGCTTTATACCATGGCGCCAAGAATGCAGCTTCATCAATACAGTTGGGGCACCAGGTTCCGCCAATAGTCACGATTACAACCTTGTTTCTATACTTTTCATCCTTAATAGATACCATCTTCCCGTCAACATCTGGAAATTTAAAATCTAATGTACTATATCCCTTTTTTAATAAGGTGATTTGGTAAGCATCGGGCAAGCTTGCATCTTCATCACGAATTGCTTCGAAACCCTGCTTTCCCCTGGAAAAAAATACGTCCCCCTTTAGTGTACTATCGGTAACAATTTCTCCCTCATATAGAACAGGGCTTGAACCTATAAAGGAAGAAAGTCGAAAATGACGGCCTTGTACGATGCCATCCAGATAGCGGGAGTCGCCTGTAATACGAAGAAAAGTTGCCTTAAGACGTCGACCATGTTGTGCAAAAAGCCCAACTGCTTGTTCATCAGCCCCCTTTTCATTTTTAAAGGAGACGGCATAGGTTCCTGATATGTCAATATCCGTTTCCAATCCGATATCCGAAAAGCGATAATCCCCGCGAGTAGCACTCACTTTCAATGCCCTACCCGTGAGGTCCCGCCGTCGAAGCACACCCTTCAGCGTATCGTTAGTAATGCAGAAAGCCAGTTCGTTATCGAATGGACTGGTTTGTATAAAAAGGGAATCGCCTTGCAATTGCAGGCCTCCGCTTTCGAATCGCTCCTCGCCATTTATGAAGAATACTTTTGCATCAGCAATTGATTTCCCCTGTATTGCAAAATTGAAAGGAAGCTCTTTTGCATTTTCTAAATGAAAAACTCCCCGCCAATCTCCAAAAAACGAAGTATCCATATTGTCCAGACTGCGCGATTGAAATTGAAATATCCCGGCTTCGAAACCGGCTAACCCCTTTCTTTTAAATTCAGCATGAGCTTCCGAAAAGGAATTTCCATTAAAAGCGGAAAGATCATAAAGACCATCCCCAGCGATTGATAAACTGATATCCCGAGTACTGTTCGACACATTAACCCCTCCACGCAAAACTCCTCCATCAGCGAACGTATCTTTTGCAATAAGAGGTTGCACTTCTTTTTGTGCAATACTGCTTAGAGAACTTACAACAAAACTGCCAAAAAAAATATATCTCATGTCAAAAAAATTTGTCCCTCTATTATTAGTCTACTATTTTTGTAGACAAATGTAATGAAAATTACCGGCAACTATCATGGCCCCTGCCAAAGCGACAAAAAATATATAGAAAGATGAAAACGTTCTTAAGTATAATAACGCTTATTCCTGTCCTTACACTTCATTTCATGACTTTATCCGAATCGATTGAACTGAAAGGAAAAATTATAAACGCAGATGATGGCCTTCCCGTCGCCGGAGCTTACGTCTACACCGTTGAAGGTGAAGAAGAAGCTATTACTGGCGAGTTGGGGGAGTTTAAGTTGACAACTTGGAACTCTTATCCGTTTCTCCTGACCGTTAAGCACAGCAAATATCATTCTAAGCAGCTGCGTATTACGAGCAATCCAAAGTACTTACAGATAAAACTCAAAAAAAAATAGCCTCTAGCCTGTTCTGAAAATAAATAAACCGAGCACTCGCGAAATGATCATGCTATCTCGCGATCTGAATATTCAAGGCTCCCCCGTTACAATTTGACATATCCGCTGCGTTCTTGGGCTGACATTAATCAATATCGTTAATAGAGAAAAATTTGAAAAATTTCTGTGAAGAAAATTAAATTATTAGTCTACCATTTTGGTAGACTAATAAAATTTCCCTTACTTTGACAAATCGATCATAGCAAAGAACGGTCTAATGATCATGTGGCCGAGTGGTTAGGCGAAGGTCTGCAAAACCTTATACGGTGGTTCGAATCCACCCTTGATCTCTGTACATTTTATAGTAGGTAAGCAGTCGTTCATACACGCATCCCGTTTCTACGGGATGCATTTCAACAAACTTACCAGGCTTTAAGTTAAATACCGGATTATGGCAAGAATACCACAAATGGATATCAATCGTCTTTCTCCATCGGTAAAAGTTGCGTTAGAAAGACATTTAAGGACAAACAATGGCATTATAACGAACACGAACCTGACTTTGTGCCACTCCTTGCCCGCTTTAGAAGTGTACATGCAATGGTATGTTATGTATGACGAAATCGAAAATTTGCTGGGTAAGCGAATGGCCGCCTTGTATGCTTTGGCTTTATCTTCCACCTCCGAAAGTCCACTTTGCACTGCGGTCTTTAGGAAGTTAGTTGCTGAGTCGGGAGAAAGCGCGGACCATCTTCAATTAAACAGGCAGGAACAGGCATTATATCAATTTGGCTCTGCGATAGCAAAGTATTCGGGCAATATCTCTGATTATGTGTACAATGCAATTTCTGTCGACTTTAAAACAAATGAAATGGTACTACTGATAGCCTTCGCAGGTATGATGGTCGCGACAAATATCTTTAATAACACAGCCGAGACAAATATAGATAGCCACCTGGCGGCGTATGTTCAAGAGTCCAAGTTTCACAGAAAAATAAGCTTGTAGCATCATTCGTATTTGACTTAAACAAATTGTTAGAATGGAAAAGATTTATCTAAGTGATTCAGGCCCAAAAGTTTCTCCGGCTATTTATGGGTTTTACCGTTGGACCGATCAGGATATGGACTACTCTAAAATGGAAGAAATTGTTAACCTTTGCCTCGAACTGGGGATCAATACATTTGATCATGCAGATATTTACGGTGGATATCAGGCGGAAACACTATTTGGAAATATTCTAAAGAATAGATCTGTTAAGCGCAACGATGTGGTGCTATTCACAAAATGTGGCCAGAATATACCTCACCCCTCACGTACCGATATAAGAGTGAAGTATAATGATACGTCCGGGAGGCATATTGAAAAAAGCCTCGAAAATTCTCTCAAGAACCTCCGCACCGATTACATAGATGTTTTTCTTTTAGATCAGTTGGATCCTCTTTCGAACCTCGAACAGACTGCCATTACGCTTGAAAAGCTAAAGGAATCTGGAAAAGTAAGGCATATCGGTATTGTCAATTTCTCAGTATTTCAACACCAGCTACTAAGCTCATACTTGCGGATACCGATTGTTACCAACCACATTGAATTAAATCTCTTGAACACTTCTGCACTAGACAATGGGCAGATCGACTACATCAAACAAAGGTATATGCGCCCGCTTGCCACCTCGCCGCTTGCCAACGGAAGGATAGCTACCAGTAGTGATAAAGTCCCTTTAGGTGTAAGACATAAATTGGAAGAGATTGCGGCCAGACAAGCTGTAAATTTTGAGTCAGTGGCAGTAGCATGGCTGATCAAACTCGGTGCCTTACCATTGATTGGCACCACCAATCAAAAACGGATAAAAAATATCGTAAATGCGTTTTCGGTTGATATCGACAGGCAGGATTGGTATGAATTATATGAAGTATCCCGAGGTCATTAAGTTATAAAAAGCGCTAAGTATGCACCTAAACTATCTTGCTTTTGCGATCCCCTTATTCGTCGGATTTATGTTATTGGAATATTTTCTGTCTGTGAAGAGGAATATGGGAACCTTCAACTTTAAGGAAGTAGTCGCAAACCTTAATGTAGGAATTGCTGAAAGGCTTTGTGATCTGTTTACAACCGGACTATTCTTTTTCTTCTTTTCCTGGATACACCGCAATTTCGCCATAGCTGATATAAAGCCGGAATTATTGACTTGGGTTTTGCTTTTTGTACTCACCGATCTGGTATGGTACTGGTATCATCGCGTTGGTCACAAGGTAAACTTGTTTTGGAGCTTCCACGTTGTACATCATCAGAGCGACGACTTTAATTTTACTGTTGCAGCGCGTATAACTGTCTTTCAGGCTGCAGCTCGTTGTCTCTTTTGGTCAATCCTGCCTTTGGTCGGGTTTCCGCCGGAAATGATCACGTTACTTTTGCTGGTTCACGGCACCTATCCCTTCTTTACACATACGCAGTTGGTAGGACGACTAGGTGTTCTTGAATATCTCTTTGTAACGCCATCTCATCACCGAGTACATCATAGCTCAAACCCCTGCTATCTTGATAAAAACTTTGGGGATGTATTAATAATTTGGGATAAGATCTTTGGAACTTTTGCTAAAGAAAATGAAGTGCCAGTGTACGGTATTACAAAGCCCCTGAACAGCCATAGCTTTCTTTGGCAGCACTTTCACTTCTTTTTAGAGATGATGACGGCTTTCAAAAGATCAAAAGGCCTCCGAAAAAAGCTGAAATGCCTACTTGGCAAACCTGACGAAATCGATCCTCGCATCCGTGAGCATTTAGAGCGAAAATTGTCTATCGGAGTAAAAGAAAATCAACTTTCTGAAACACTTGGTGGCTACATAATGGTAAAAACTTTCATTTCACTAACCGTTCTTTTTTGCATCATCCTGCTGGAACACTATCTGAGTAATACGCAGATATTCATACTTGCAGTTTATTTGATATTGAGTGTCATCACAACAGGTGCCATGTTGGAGCAACGGAGATGGATATTTCATCTCGAATTTTTTAGGGGCATCGCACTCGGCGCTTATTTGTTGGTCACGTTTCCATACTTTAATCTGGGTGTTTTGCTGACTCTCATCCTAATCTTGTTTACTTCATTCTATAAGTCCATAGAACGCAGGTACTACAATTATCTGCACATATAAATCATTCAAGACAGACAAAACAATTCAATATGGCCTTTACTATTGATATTCGAGTCGACGAGGTAGCAGCGGAACAACTAGAACAGCTATCTGCCGACATGCAAAATGATTCGTTCAAACCTGTGAGAAAGGATACGTTTACCAATTTCATGTCGTTCAATTACAGGGGAAATTTACCGATTACAGAGATAGTCAAGCGGGTTGCTACTGTGTTAGCCGGTTCTGGTAATCAATACTCGTTCACCGTTAGAAAGACCAATTGAATCTTGTACACCGATTACAGGCGTCAATCCTTCCAACAATTTTCGCCCGATTGAAATTATGAAATGGATAACTCGTAATCGCCCGAAAATAGATCGCATTGCCTGTCCCTGGCTGATCAAACGCTTTATTGACAGGGGTGCTGAAATTATCTATGCGCCACTTGAAAGTGTGAAGACAAAAGCACAGGAACTGAATGCAATTCCATTTGACATACCCGAGGTAGAATACACCCATTACGGTGGTACCTGTACCTTTGATTATTTTATTAAAAAACATAAAATTGAAGACCGGGCGGTTCATAAGATGGCAACCATTATTCGCGGAGCGGACATCGACCGCCACGACCTCGCCTCGCAGTCAGCAGGTTTGTGGGCAATTTCTGCCGGACTTGCATACAATTTTGAAAACGATTACGAACTGTTGGAACAGGGCATAGTCCTGTATGATGCATTATACAGCTGGGCAAAATTTTTACAGGATCAAAAGCATACCCAACAACCTTCTGAACATTTATTGCTGCGAGCGTATAACAAGATTTTAAGACATGTTGGCGGGTCAGATGAAGAAATGCCAGCATGGGCAAAAGAACTAAAAGAGATCATTCAGGATCAAATTGATACTACCCTGACATTAAAGGAAATTTCTAAAGATCTCAACTTGAACCCCTCTTATCTATCACGAGAATTCTCAAAATACTTCGGCGATATGTCATTCGGCGTATATATCCAACAGCAAAGAATCAATAGGGCCAAAGAACTAATGACCTCAGGAGCTTATTCGTTGACGGAAATCGCTTACCTCACCGGATTTGCAGATCAAAGTCATTTTACAAGAATCTTTAAACGAATTGCCGGACAAAATCCGTCTGACTTTCGAAAAAAGTTGAGAAGCAGGTAACTTTTGTACCAAAGGTCATTTCTGTTCAATTTTGGTGATTCTCGACATTGTAATATTGCCTGAAAAATGGGTGGTCTAAACGGAAAATATTACATTGGGTTGACGTTATTAGCGGTAGTCATTAAGTTAACCGCACAAGCTCAATCGGTGCAGGGCAATTCAAAATTAGGGGGCTACGTGGGAATAGTCCATCCAATAGTCACCTTAAGCAAGGATCGAGTAATCACGAATTTTAAAGATACCTATACAGTTGGCCTGCCGGTCGGGATCAATATCTGGAAGAGTCCAGGAGTCGGATTTTCGGTCGAATTCGTGCCATTCGTTCGGGCTGATTCTTCAGGAAGCCGAATGAATAATTTATTATTTCATCCTGGGCTGCTGCTGGCCCTGGGCAAGGGTTGGACTTTGGCAGGTCGTGCCGCCTTTGAAAGCGGAGGGCGGTATGGATTTACTCCGGTGATCAACAAGATTGTGAAGAAAACCAAGGGTCTAGGTTATTTTGTGGCCGTACCGATGCCTGTTAGATTTGGAAACAGTCACCCACCAAGTTTCACAGCAGGCATTCAGGTCGGTATCACATTCTAAAGAAATTCTTGGGCGAGGATTACAACAGAGTAACTGCAATTGTTGGTATGTCCATTGATTAAAAAATTTTGCGGATAAAGAAAGTATATTTATTCACCGACGGGGCAGGCTTTTAGATCTGATATAGAGATGCTGTAACTGGTAATATAAACCCACCGCAACATCAAGTCAATTCATGTCGAAATCGTTTAAATTATGATGCCGGGCCTATTTTGGATTTGTGTATTCGCCATCAGGGAGGCCCCATATTCCGTCGACGATGAAAGTACCGCCATATGTCAATTAGCGACTGAGCAGGGAGCCTGCTTTGTTGCGCCAGGAATAATATTATCTTGCAGCGATGGAAATAAAACAGGCAGGCTATCTGATCAGCAGCGCCAGCTACACGCAATGTCCAGCTCCTGACCGGGCTGAGTTTGCTTTTATAGGACGAAGCAATGTGGGAAAATCCTCGCTCATCAATATGATCTGCAATAAGCAGAATATGGCGCGCACTTCAGCTACACCGGGAAAGACACAGCTGATCAATCATTATGACATTGAATCTTCTAATCGAAAAAAATGGTATATCGTTGATTTGCCCGGCTATGGATATGCCAAGGTTTCGCAAAGCAACCGAAAGCAGTGGGAAGAAATGATTGAGCAATACCTGCGCCGTCGCGAAAATCTGAGGTGCGTATTTGTGCTGATTGATAGTAGGCACACCCCGCAAACGATCGATCTTGAGTTTATTGAAAAGCTGGGGAAATGGCAGGTGCCGATCGCCATTATTTTCACCAAGGCCGATAAAAACAAACCCGGTGCCACCCGGCGACATGTGCAGCAATTCATCGATCGCCTGCACGAAAACTGGGAGGAATCGCCTCCCTTCTTTGTCAGCAGCGCCATTACGCGCGAAGGGCGCGAACTGCTGTTGCAGTTTATGGAAGATTTGCTGGCCGAGTCAAAATCCTAACCATGTGGCGAAGTGAGATTAAAATCATAGCTTTGCCGCAACCAGATAAAAGATGCGAAAACGAACGGCCCAGTATTTTCTTATCGGATTTCTATTTCTCTCTACCAATCTGCTCTACTTCTTTGCCCAGCGGGATACCCGCGCATTTGAGGAACGTCCCCTGCCCGATGATGGCTCAGCTGCCCAGCTGTTGAAGACCGACAGCACCCATTTCCCGGCCAACTAAAATACCCGGACAACGGTATCCTTACTGCTCAGGCAGTTTCTATTTTGCTGCAAAAAAAATGCGACTGTTCTGCCTGCTCCTGATTTTTTCCTGTTCAACCACGTTTGCTCAACCTGACTCCGCAAGATCGGTTGTTGCTCCAGACAGCTTCGACACCTATCAAATAACTGATTCGCTGGCTCGTATTGAGAGTCGGGAACAAATGAATCAAAACCTCAGCTATTTTGTTGCCCAGCAGCAAAAACGAGACAAAAAACTAAAGCAGCAATCCATTTTGCGTATTGCGTTCGGACTGCTGATGCTGGTAGTACTGGTGATTGGTATCAAAAGACGATCGCGCAAAAAGCAATAAACAGGCGCGAAAAAGGGAGACGATGTCCTGCCCGGCAAGCGGTGAGTTACCCGCCGGTGCGACCGATCGAATAGATGCGGTCATTAGTTTACGACCTTGTTGGCACAGCTGCTGCTGGCAAAGGCTTCCGGCTTTGCTTTAAATGCAAAGCCCATACCCAGAATATACCCCATGGCTTCCTTCAGGGCATCGTTGCTTTTGAAATGCGGGTTGGTGTTGATGTCCGCATGTACTTCCATGTCTACCTGATAGTCGGTAAACAGGTTGCACAGTTCATAAGCAATTTCGATGCTCTTGGCCACTTCCATCAGCATCCGCTCCTTGATGGTAAAAGACTGGCGTGTTTTTTCATTGTGAATGAACATGAAGCCGCCATGTCCTTCGCGCAGAAATACAATCACCGTGGCAAATTCGGTCTCCTTGCCTTTTACCTGTGAGTCGGTGCCAATGCAAACCTTTAGCCGGTAGCCGGCAGCCGTTTCGCGCTTGATGGCGTTTTCAACGGCTGTTTTGATGGGGAGTTCAATAGGGTCACCATTAAATCTTCTCCAACGCATATTAAAAGAGGTTTTCCCAAGTTACTGGAAAAACCTCTTATTCGCAAAAGGAGTACGGATTATTGTTCTGTTAACAGAACGGGAAAGCGTTTATTGTATCATCAATTTTTCTGTCCATTGTTGTTTGCCACGGTTAAACTGCAGTAGGTAAATGCCTGGTTTAAGGCCAATGCCAACCAGTGTTTGAATGCCGGTTTGCAACCAACCCGATTGAAGCGTCCTGCCCTGCAGATCGACGATGCGGACGCTGCATCCTTCCGGAGCATCGATACGAATCTGATCGGCCCTCGTGGGGTTTTGCAGTAGCGTGGGTCTGTCTTTTATCTGGCCATTTTGTACTACTGCCGTATTGGAATAGTATCGATGACCATCGGCCATATCGACCCTGATTCGATAGTAAGTGGCCGTAACCACATGTACCGGCCGGTATTGGTAATGGCGGCTGGCGGCATCCATTTCGGCAAGCGGCTCGTATACCCGCCCATCGTATGAAATTTCCAGGCTTTGCGCATTCACGGGTTCATCGGCTATGAGGCTCCATTGTAGTTGGTGGTCGCCGTTGGCCCAGCGGGCCTCCAGGCGCAAATCCTGAAGGGGAAGAATGTCGCCACCGTTGGGCTCTACCCTGGCCTGCAGCGAGTAGGAACCCAGGCTCGCGTACTCACTGGTATAGGCATTTCCTTTCCCTTCCACTTTAAGATAGTAAATGCCTCCATTCAATACCGTATCGGCTACCGAATTCAACAGATTGCCGGGATTATAAGTGCTCAAAACGGTTTCAGTATGATCATATAAAGTCACCTGCAAATCAAGGTCAGAACCCGCATTGCCGGTTCCAACATTGTAGGGCACGGCATCAAGCTCAAATCGACCTGTTGAAGGCATGATGAACTGAAAGTAATCGTCATCCGTATTTCGCTCCACCACACCTGTCATTTCAAAGCTATTGGCTGTAAATACCGGAACGGTTGCTGTAGCAAAACTAGACCCGTGATCATCCACGCGGTAACCAAATCCATTTGCCGGGTGAGTAATAACGTCAAGGTCGTTCTGCTGACTCATACATCCATATGTGTTGGGCCCATTGTGCCAAAGCGTAAAGTTGCGCGAGTAGCCTGCACCCATGATGGGAGCCCAGCCAATTTCGCCTGATCCTACACCCCAGTTGTATTCAGATGTCTTGTAGCAGTTCTCATCATATTTCGACTGATGATAAAGACCCAGCGTATGCCCTGCCTCATGCGAAGCAGCTTCTGCAATATCTTTTGCGCGGTACCCATGTAGGCCGGTAAATACAAAGCAGGGGTTATCGTCGGGCCAGGAAAAAGAACCGGTAAATGCTACACCGCCTGCCACTCCATACCATTCGTAACTGGTAGTCAGGATTACCCTGGTCCGGCGGTTAAGTGGTGCTGCCAAAAACAAGGTTGAGTCGGTTGTAACGTTCAGGTTGAACGGCCGATAATCTTCTGCAACACGGTTAAAGACTTCTGTAATGCGGGCGGTTGACAAGGAGGCAGGAGCACAGTCGATTGGCCCCAGATAGTTGAAGCTGGTACCTTCCACGCGATGGCCGTCGAAGTCGAGAAATATGACGGCCTGAGCAGAAGGATAGCTACTCAGTTTTGGTACCTGCGCTTCGCCGTAAAGCGAACTGGCCAGCAGGAGACCCAGGATCATAGAACGGATCAGGTTTTTCATAACAGGCGGATTGGATGAACAGTTTTCAAAAAAGGAACACAACAACGATTGTACGAGGGTTTACTCATTAACCACATCGTAAAAATTACGCTTGAGCCACACATAGGAATTACCTTTCTGCACCAACTGATACATGTCGCCATGCTTAAAACTGATGATACGGCCAGCATAAGCGACCGTACCATCAGCATTGGTGGATGAGGATAGGGTCAGTGTGGCGCCCGGATAATCTTTTAAACGGAGCAGCACGGTCTGAACCTTGTTTTCATATTGTGAGGTAGCGGATATATAGTTCAGCGAAAAACCAGCGCATTTTTTCTCACCCTGCATCAGCGCTTCCGACTTGCCAGCAGCACGGGCGGGCAACAGCAACTGTTCCATATCAGCAACGGTGAGCGTTAACTCAGCGGGGAGTTGATTGAAAAGACGGGGGCGATTGTGATCGGGCTCATTGAGCGGCACTTTCGTCTGCGCGTTTGCTGCAAATGCAGAAAACAACAGGAATAAGAGGGCCAGGCCCGAAAGCGTTTGGCGTTTCATGGGATATTTGTTTGGACAAAAGGATTTTAATCTGTCAGCAACGTAATTGCCTCAGTTTTCAGAAGGGACGGTAATACAAGTTTCGAATAAAAACGAAAACCACACAAGAAAAGAGACAACAAAAATGGAAAATCAAGGGCTAGTACGGTAAGTGCTTTCGTATAATTTCGAGGAATAAGCGTTTCTCAGTATTGGTGTGTACTTAGCATTACTAAAGTACAGGCTTCCAAGAAAGGAATGCCGGCCTGCTGCAGTCGATCCTGCAGTTCGGCATTTTCACTGCCGGGGTTAAAGATGACGCGCTTAGGTTTCAGACCTACGATATAATCATAATATTCTATCTGATGGGGCGGGCTCAGGTAAAGCGTAACGGTATGGATGTCTTTCCATGGCTGCTGACTGGTCTCCACCTTTACGTTTTCTATGCGCACCGGCTTCCGTCCAATAGCTCGCACACTATGTCCTGCCTTCAGCAATCGCTGCAGCGCTAAAAAACTGTATCGCGATGGATTATCGGAGGCTCCCAGCACCAGGGTCGTTTTGTCGGTAGTCATAATGCAAATTACAAAACTACCCGCCAATTGTTTGCCAGACCTCCTAACGCACTTTCAACATGGCGCGAACCTGTTGAGTCGGGCCGTTCTGCAATCGCGCATAGTACACACCATTAGGTAGTCCACCACTATCCCAACTCACGGTATATGTTCCCAACGCGATCTCACGATCAACCAGGGTTTTCATAAGCCGACCCAACATATCGATCACCTGCACCAGTGTATGGCCACCACGAGTGGTGTAACGTATGGTGGTGGTTTGGGTAAATGGATTGGGATAGTTACCTATTAGTTGTTCGCCGGCATCCTGATTGGGATTGTCGGGGTTAGCACCGGTACAATCCGCATTGGAAACAATGTCAAGGCTTTGAAAATTTCGAAACAGAATTGTTTGCAGGGTTTCTGCAGGTATACAAAACCAGCGTTCGAGAATACTGGCGTAAATACTTCTGAAATCATACTGAAACGGAATATTATCCTGTACACTGGCTCCGCCGGGAATAGTCGGGTTCTCACCGGTAATGCCCTGAGTCACCTGGCCGCCAAATACCAGCACCGGTGCAGCCGCGCCATGGTCGGTACCCATACTTGAATTGGATTTGATGCGGCGTCCAAACTCCGAAAAAGTCATTCCCATCACGCGTTCATCTATCTGCAAGAACTTGCAATCATCCATAAAGGCTTTGATGCCATCAGATAATGTCTTCAACAAATTGGCATGCACGCCGATGCTGGTGTCCGTTGCTTCTACCTGCGATGAATGATTATCAAATCCACCCATACCTACCATATAGATCCGGGTTTTTAAGCCTCCCTTGATCAATCGGGCCACGATCTTTAACTGGTCACCGAGATAGTTATTATCGGGATAAGCAGCCTGTTGCGGAACGGCTCTGGCTGCGTCAACTATACGAGTGGCAAATCGATTGGTCTGGTTGGCAATGGTTCTGATATAAGTAAGTTCATGCCCCATCGGCGTGTCGGGAGCAGGATCAAGTACGTTGTCGATCAGGTTGTAGAAACTGGTAGGATTGGTTATGCTCATTCCCATATTGATCGATGGCCCCTGCAAGGTGAGCGATGTGATAGAGCCAATCTGAATAGCCAGCGGGTCTTCCATCGTGCTGTTGGGATAACCCTGGGGATAGTTGGGATATTCGGTATTCAAATAACGTCCCACCCAACCAGTATTCACCACTTCGTCGCTGGCCGATCCGCTCATCCAGATATCGGTAGCACGGAAGTGCGAGAAATTAGGTTGCGGGTAACCCACGGCCTGCACAATATTGAGTTTTTCCTCGTTATACAGAGATTGCAAACCAGTCATTGCCGGATGTAATCCGGTACCCGATTGCCCGTCGAGGCGCAGGATTCGATTCTCTGCTATGGCTACATTGCTTCTTGCATTATAGTAAGCACTGTAATTACTAATCGGGATGACCATATTGAGACCATCATTACCCCCACTTAGCTGAATGATCACAAGTACATGATCTGTTTCTGTAGTAGGATTCATCAGGGCCTGCAAAAGGGGCGACGGACCGGTGAAAGCTTTCACCGAATAGCCATCAACTACTGCGGGAATAACCGCGGCAGCAGGAATTGTATTTCGAAGAAAATCACGACGACGCATGGTAATGGTTTTAGGATAGTTGGTATTCAGATAAATTCATCAGGTACTGGTATAAACTTCGAAGCCTGTTGCCAATAATGGCCTGGGCACTCATATTACCCGGATCAGCCAGATAGCCGTTCCAGGCATTGGTCCAGTAATAATCCTGGGTTTGTCCGCTGAGCAATATCGCCTGCTTTATCGACTGTTTTGATGCATCCGACATGGGCACTCTGTATATGATTGCCAAAGCATCATCAATCAACTGATTGGGGTTTCCGGGATTGCTCAGCGTTTGGGTAAATGCGATCACATCGATCTGGATGGTTTCATCGTTTCGCGTATGGCCGTTCCAGACCATGATATCGGTAAATTGATTCCGCTTCGGGAGTGTATCATGGTTGATCCACATTTCGTGAAAAGCCGGCTCCTGGTAGTAGGCCGGCCAGCCCGATACATCGGGCGGATCGCCTGCATTCTGTCCCATAGAACTGGCCCAGTTCCGCAGGTAGCCCCACATAGCATACGCATCGGCGTACTTGGTTGTGGCATCGGGAAAACTAACGCCAAACTCGCGCATACATCCAATTACATGATCAACCGGCGACTTTATCAAACAACCCTGATTCAACACGTCGAAGAAATGCTCGCTTCTGAACAGTGTGGAGAGAACCGGATAAATTTCATAATTATTGTTACGGAAAATGGCTGCCAGTGGTTCAATCACATCCTGCTCGGCAGCTTCATCAATTTTATAATAAACAAACCAGCGATAAAGACAACGAACAATGTACCGCGAGGTTTCTTCCACATCAATCAACATATCAATCAACTCATCGGTTTCATTGGCGCCGTTCAAACCGGCCTGTCCATTGATCGTTCTGTTATTGAAATAAGAAGAGAATGTTTTATTTCCGCTATCGTGCTGGTCGGGTTCAAAATAAACTGTGCCGGTATCGGGATCTATCCGCCAACCGGTCAGTATGCGCGCCGCGGTTCGCACATCGGGTTCGGTATAAGCCACCGTGGGACCTTTACCAAGTGTGTATAATTCCTTTAACTCCCGCGCATAGTTTTCGTCTGGAGCTGATGCTGAGTTCAGGTAACCGTTCAGATAAATCAACATTCCCGGATCAACTGTTACATCTTTCACCAGAGCCCTGAAATTGCCAAGGCAACTCCTTCGCAGCAGATCGTTATGTCCGTATACAAATTTGGAAATACGGATCGTATTAGTTTCGGTGCCAAAATGATCTGCCCAAAACAGTGTCATCTTTTCACGAATGCTGCGATCCTGCCGGAGCATCACACCGGCCCACCATTTTTTAAACGATGCCCGACGTGCTTCATTGATATCTTCATCAGCAGTCAGATCGTTGACCCAGGTGCTGCCAGCAGGTACTGCCGGGTCGGGCGTATCCATACTGTAATCGTTGACTGGCGGCGCCGGTAGTGGCGCGGTAGGATTCAGTAACTGGTCTATTGCCTGATTAAAACCGAGGGAAGCGAAATAATTAATATCAGCGCCTGTACTTCCAAACATCGTTCTCTTTAGAAGGTGCTGTACTTCGTTGCGCGTCCATGGCCCATTGTAGGGTGCGATGCCGGTAAAAGTTCTGTATCCTTTCTCGGGAAGCACTACCGGTGCCGTCCGGCGTTTGCGACGCAGCGTCAGGAATTCACGTCTATCCATAGTTGGTTGTTTTGGTCAGGTTTTCCAAAGTCGGATTTTCCAACAACCAGCTTGGAAGCAAATATTGCGCCCTATTTATATTTATCGGGAAAATTCATGCTGCGAACGTAAAAACACGAGAGACAATGTGCAAATGGGCAAATGTGCAAATGTGAAAATGTGAAAATGTGCAAATGTGAAAATGTGCAAATAATGAATTGCTATATTCTAATTGATCATTTGCACATTATCACATTTGCACACTTGCACATTAAGAACTCAGTTTTGTCTATTACTGAATTTCATCCGGTACTCCAACGGTGTGAGGCCGACGTAGTTTCTAAAAACTTCGCGGAAGGCGGTGGGATCGTTGTAGCCAACGTCGTACATTACTTCGCTTACTGTTTTGCGGCCCTTTTCAAGATCCTTTTTCGCCGCCTCTACGCGTACCCGCTGAAAATATTCCACTACCGTATTGCCAGTTGCTTTTTTGAAACGACGCTCGAAGGTTCGACGTCCCATCGCAAGCTGACCACAAAGTGTATCAACTGAAATACGCTCTGCATACTGTTCTTCAATCAGGTCCTGCGCCTTTTTTATCTCTTCATCTTCATGATCGCGTTGCCCGCGAAAGATGATGAATGGCGACTGGCTATCGCGATCGATGTCGATCTCAAAAATCTTGGAATGCAGGACTGCCATTTCGCGGCCCGCATATTTCTCAATGAGATACAGGTTCAGATTGAGCGACGAATAGGCCCCACCACTGGTATAAATACCAAATTCATCGGTTATGATCTTGTCCGCTACCAGGGTTACGCCAGGATACATTTGCTGAAACTCATCTGCGGCCAGCCAGTGAGTGGCACAATGGCGCCCCTCCAATAGACCGGTACCGGCTAGCAAAAACGCACCAATACAAAGACTCGCTACTTCAGCGCCTTGCTTGTACTGGCGTATAATCCAGGGAATAAAAGCAGCATTGGCCTTCACCACTTCTGCATAGTTCCCGTGAATGGCGGGAATAACAATCAAATCTGTTTTATCCAGCTCTTCGATCGAAATATCCGGCTGCACCTGGAATATTCCAGCGCTCACACGGGTTTTATCATTCATTCCTACCAGCTGCACCCGAAAGGCCGGCATACCACCTCCGCGTTCCAGGTGCGAGTTGGCCATGGTAAACATTTTATAGGTCGCTTCCAGATTGCTCAGGCTGGTATCGCCTTCCGGAATGAGAATAGATACATGTTTCATGCAGACAGGTTTATCGTTGTTTCCGTTTCTTGATTCACTACCAAAATTAGGCCTCACCCTTGTCGCAATCAACAGCCTTCTGTGTCGTTTCTCCCCCTGTTAAAGTGCGCAAAATGCCGTTTGGCAGATGTTCTGCCATATCCGAAGGCTTGTTCAGGAGACTTTAATTTCGATGTAATTTGTAAATTCGGTCTACAACAAGTTAATGTTGACTGCTGCAAGATGATAATTAAAGCTTCTGATATCCGACTCAGGTATTTTATGCGCAGGCTGCCACTGACTATCCTTGGCTTTTTTTATTTGATTTGGGAGATAGCCGATGAACAACGAACCATCAAGCTTATATCCTGGTCGATTGTTACCTGGCTGATTTTAATCTGGCCGCTTCTGTTCCGCCTTCGCTTGCTGGTTGATGTTGCTGTAACCAACAATGGCAGCCATCTGCATGTTCAGTATCTCGACAGTCTGCTTCGCAGAAGGGAGATGAAGATTCCTATTGAAGCTATCCGTTACGCCCGCATGGAACCGGCCACTCTTTTTGTCAGATCAAACAATGAACTGATCCTGCGAACCGGCACCAGCCGATGGAAATTCGCTGTTATTTCAGATGCTGTATACGAACGGGTATCGTCTATCGACTGGGATGAACAAATCAATCGACCCGCTAGTCTGTTGAAAAAAAAATCAGGAGATAATGCGGCATAGCCTGATAATCAGGCAAGGTTCTCGATCACGCCGGCAATGCCCTGACCACCGCCTACACAGGCCGTAACCATTCCATATTTTTTATTGAGGCGTTTCAGATCATTCAGTACCTGAATAGTGAGTTTGCATCCCGTGCAACCCAGCGGATGTCCGAGAGCTATAGCGCCACCGTTGATATTCACTTTTTCGGGGTCAAGACCAGCTTCCCGAATAACCGCCAGCGACTGCGATGCAAATGCTTCATTTAATTCAATCAAATCAATATCGCCCAGATTCATGCCGGCTCGCTGCAACGCCTTTGGTATGGCAGCCACGGGTCCAATTCCCATAATACGTGGATGAACACCTGCAGATACACAGGCTACCAGTCTGCCAATGGGCTGCAGGCCGAGGTCCTTCATCAACTTGCCGCTCATCACCACCACAAAAGCTGCACCGTCTGAGGTCTGCGACGAATTGCCTGCTGTAACCACCCCTCCGGCTGCAAATACCGGTTTCAACTTGGCGAGCGCCTCCAGCGAGGTGTCGGCACGTGGACCCTCATCAGTATCCACCGTATAGCTACGCTTTTGTTTCTTCCCTTTTTCGTCGAGATACACTTCTTCTACTTCTATTGGTAAGATACCGGGCTTGAAATAACCTTTTTCGATGGCTTCCAGCGCCTTTTTATGCGATTGGTAAGCAAACTGATCCTGATCTTCCCGACTTACTTTGTAATCCTTTGCCACTGCCTCAGCTGTGAGACCCATGCTCAGGTAGTAATCCGGTTCATCGCTTGCAATGCTGTACGCCGGCACTGTCTTCCAACCGGCCGTAGGCACCAGGCTCATACTTTCTGTACCACCGGCAATAATGCAATCAGCCTGCCCGGTCTGAATACGGGCAGTTGCCATAGCAATAGTCTCCAAACCAGAAGCACAATACCGGTTCACCGTTACACCGGGTACTTCATATCCTAACGCACGGGCAGCAATTATTCGGCCCACCTGCAGGCCCTGCTCGGCCTCCGGCACAGCATTCCCTACTATCACATCGTCTACCTGCGAGGCATTCAGTTGTGGCACTGAAGCCATCAGCCCCCTGATCACCTGGATAGCCAGGTCATCGGGACGATAAAAACGGAAACCACCTTTTTTCGACTTTCCAACAGCGGTGCGATAACCCGCAACTATATAAGCATCCTGCATGACTAATATTTTTTAAACTGTCAGCAACTAATTACCTGCTGGCCATTATTATTTCAACAAACTAAATTCAAATAAGTTGTTTATGCAACTTTCTGGTTCAAATTTACGGATATATCTTTGCCTCTGAAATTTTTTTACCAATACTCTCCCCATGCGTAATCTGTTGTTGTTGATGATCGTGATGTTCGGCAGTTTTGGCAAGCTTCGGGCACAGGAAGATACCTCCCTGGTGGGCCGCCTGAATATCATGCTTGCTTATACTGAAAAAATGGATATCGAAAAGACCTTCGATTACACTTACCCTCATCTATTTACCCTGGTGTCGAAGGAGGATCTTTTGCAGCTCATGAAGAACAGCATGGAAAATGAGGAAATGAGCATCCGAATGGACAGCCTGGTAATTGACAGCATCTTTCCGCGCTTTCATTTTGAAAAAGGCGAATACGCCAAAATTCGCTACAAAATGAATCTTTACTTCCATCTAAAGGATTCTGTTGATGAAAGCGGCGAGAAGATTGAGCCTGGAACTATGCTCGACATTTACAAACTCACCTTCGGTGAATCGAATGTGAGCTACAACCCGATTAAGAACGAATACCTGATTCGCACCGTATCCGAAATGGTCGCCATTAAAGATGAGATTTCTCCATTGTGGACTTTTGTCAATCTCGAAGCCTCCAATCCGCTTGGCAGTATGTTGCTGGGTGATAATCTTCTGAAAGAACTGGAAAAATATCAATAGTTGATGTATTCACTGATTCGTCGCATATTATTTCTGTTTCCACCCGAGGCGGTGCACTACTTTTCCATGAATTGCCTTAAGCTGATTTGTGCAATACCGCCGTTCCGCCTGTTGTTGCGCGCGGCATTTGTACCGGCCGGCAAAAAGCTGGAAAGAAACTTTCTACAGCTTCGGTTCTCGAATCCGGTAGGATTGGGTGCTGGTTTCGATAAAAATGCGCGGTACCTGCGCGAACTGGAAACGTTGGGCTTTGGGTTTGTAGAAATAGGCACGGTAACGCCGCTGGCACAGGCAGGCAATGAAAAACCGCGTTTGTTCCGCCTTCCGGCCGACCAGGCATTGATCAACCGAATGGGATTCAACAATGATGGCGCAGAGGCGGTTGCTGCACGTTTGCAAAAATGGCGCGCCGGTGGCGATAGCAAATTGATTGTTGGCGGCAACATCGGAAAAAATAAACAGACAGCCAACGAAGAAGCGTGGAAGGATTATGAGATTTGCTTTAAGGAGCTGCACCCCTATGTGGACTATTTTGTAGTAAATGTGAGTTCTCCCAACACACCGGGTCTTCGCGCATTGCAGGAAAAAGAATCGCTTCGGAAAATACTCATGCATCTCCAAATGATCAACAATGGGAAAGCACAGTCGAAACCCATTTTGCTGAAGATTGCACCGGACCTGAATCAGTCGGAAATAGACGATGTGGTAGACCTGGCCATGGAAATAAAGCTCGATGGCCTGGTAGTAAGCAACACTACCATCCGTCGCGAAGGACTTGAAACTCCAGCCCAAGACCTGGAGGCCATTGGTGCGGGCGGATTGAGCGGTGCGCCAGTGCGCGCCCGGGCAACTGAAGTGCTGCAATATATTCATCAACGTACGGATGGACAATTGCCGGTAATTGCATCCGGGGGAATTTTTACTGCTAAAGATGCACGCGAAAAGTTGGAATCTGGCGCTGTGCTGGTGCAGGTATGGACTGGCTTCATCTATGTGGGTCCATCGATCGTAAAAAAGATTTGCCGGGAACTTTAGCAGGTCTTCACTCGCGGCTTTCAATCGCCTGGTCTGTTACCCATTTATCAAATAGAAACAAGCCACCGCAGCCATTGCTGCAGTTTCGGTGCGGAGCCGGTTTTCGCCCAGCGATATGGCCGTGGCACCCGCAGCGAGCGCCTCTTCAATTTCTGATTCCGTAAAATCACCTTCGGGGCCAATACATAGCAAGGTATCAGCTGAAGTCTGTGCCGCTACGCTGCCCCAATTTTCTTTTGGCGCTGGTAAACAATGGGCGATAAAGCGGGAATCTGCAGCAGCCACAAAGTCTTGTTGCCAAAGTGTAGAATATGAAGTTGGCGCCGACAATATAGGCAACCAGCATTGTTGCGACTGAAGCATAGCGCTGATCAGGATGCCCTGCATCCGATCCTGCCGAAATTTTTCGCGAATGGTTCGCTGGGTCTCCAATGGAACAATGCGATGCACTCCCATTTCTGTTGCTTTTTCCAGCAACCATTCCATGCGCGACGCATTCTTTAGCATACCGACGGCCAGAGTCAGCCGATGGCTGTTAGCCTGCACCCGTTCTTCCTGGTTTACTTGTACGCGACAATGCTTTTTGTGCGATTCAGTCAGCGTTGCAGTCAACCTGCTCCCCTGCCCGTTAGTCAGCATCATTTGTTCGCCCTCGCGCATGCGTAGCACCTGCGCAATATGGCGGGAACTATCTTCTTCCAATTGCAATTCTCCTTTTGGCGAATCGCTGAATGGGTGATAAAAAAAAGGTAGTGCCACGAAATGAAATTTTTAGGCATCGGGAATGATGGTGAAACTTATTGGGCCGCGGGATTCTGATGGCTTAGAATGGATCCTCATCGTCGGGAATGTCATTCATCTTGCTGCCGGTCTGGATATAAAGTTTCTCTCCCCCACCTTCATCAACCGGGCGCCAGCCGCCCGGAGGCAGGCCCATTCCGCCATATGGATCCTCATCCCAGTTGGTGAACTTCTGAATATGCAGCAGGGCTTTTAGCTTGATGGTATCAAGTGAACCGTTACGGTGTTTGGCGATTTTTACCTCAGTCAATCCTTTCACGTTTTCGCCCTCAGCGTTCTGTGTCATTTCGTAGTACTCAGGACGATAAAGGAACATTACCATGTCGGCATCCTGTTCAATCGCTCCCGATTCACGCAGATCGCTCAGTTGCGGTACACGGCTACCTTCCTTGGCTCCGCGCTGTTCAACCGCACGGCTCAACTGCGAAAGAGCGATAATGGGAATGTTCAACTCTTTAGCCAGACCCTTCAGGTTACGAGATATATTGCTGATTTCCTGTTCCCGATTGGTATTTCGATTTTCACCGGCACCGCTCATCAGTTGCAGGTAGTCGATGATTACCATCCCGATATTATGTTTGTTTTTCAAACGCCGACATTTGGCTCTCAGTTCAAAAATGTTCAGTGCCGGCGTATCGTCGATAAACAGGGGTGCCTGAGCCAGTCGCTGAATACCGCGGGCATAAAGCTGTTTCATTTCATGTTCTTCGAGCTTACCGCGCGCAATTTTTTCAAGCCATATTTCGCTTTCGGCGGAAAGTATCCGTTGTACCAACTGGCCGGCGCTCATTTCAAGCGAAAACAATGCAACCGGAGTGGGTTTACTCGGATTCATGGCCGCATTACGTGCCAGATTGAGGGCAAAGGCTGTTTTACCTACGGCAGGGCGGGCGGCCAGAATGATGAGGTCGGTATTTTGCCAGCCATAAGTAACCCTATCGAGGTGGCTGAAGCCCGAGGGAACGCCTGTAACGTCTTCGTTTTTATGTCGAAGATCTTCGATCCGCTGGATGGTTTTTACCAGCACGGAATCGATCGAGTCGAAATCTTTTTTCAGGTGATTGCTGGTAATCTGGTAAAGCTTTGTTTCTGCATCGTCGAGCAGGTCAAACACATCGGTAGAATCTTCGTAGGCATCGCCAATGATTTCACCACTGATACGAATCAACTCCCGTTGAATAAATTTTTGCAGAATGATCCGCGCATGTGCTTCAATGTTGGCGGCCGAAACAACAGCGTTCGTCAGTTTGGTTACATAATAAGCACCGCCAATCATTTCCAGTTCTTCGCGAAAACGTAATTCCTCTGCCACAGTAAGGATATCAATTGGCTGACTTTTGTTGGCCAACCCCTGCATGGCAGCAAATATTCGCTGATGAGCTTCTACATAAAAACATTCCGGCTTCAGGATTTCGATAACCGTATCAAAAGCCGATTTTTCCAGCATGATCGCTCCCAGCACGGCCTCTTCCAGATCTTTGGCCTGCGGTGGAATTTTGCCATATACCATTGAACCTAAATCGAGATTCGTTCTTCTTTTTTGCTTCCTGTCCTTACTATTCAGGTTCGTGAACTCCATGTTAAAAAATTATGATCGAATGGTTATGCAAGTATTATTTTCAAGACGGACGGCGAAAATACTCGACCGGCCCCAATCGAACCCTGCCGGAACTGAATTTTTCTTTGTTAACCAGTTTTGCACCCGTTTCATTTGGTTATCCACATTTCTTAGGCCCAACTATACAATTTACTAAAAAATTTCGGAGGACCGCTAAAGGCTTTTCTCACAATAAATCCCCCGGCCCCGGAGTTATTGATATAACCTCCTCCTCATCCATCCTTCGAGAAACGTCGCCAGCTGCTTCCATCGTATTCAGTATTCACTTTTAAACGTATGATTATGAAAACGCAGCATTCAGAAATTCCACAAACACGTTCACATACCTTACTTCGGCAGGACCGTATCAATTCCTGCACCTGGATTGGTCAGGGTGTTTCGGATTCCGATGAACATTTCGCGGGCCAGACTTTTGTATGTCCCCGCTCCGGCGAGCTTGACCGTATTCAGCTTTTTTTAAGTGATGTGCGTTCAAACGGTGATTTATTGGTCAGCCTGCACGAATTCAACCCAACCAATCAAAGCTGGGGGCCGGCCCTGGCTATTGGCCGCAGACTGGTTTCACCACAACTTGGTAACAGCTGGGTCGATTTTCTGCTCGACCCTACCCGTGTGGAGGCAGGCCAGGCATACGGTTTCAAACTGGCCGCACCCGATCTGCTGGTTGCACTGGCAGAAGCTGTGGAAGACCACCAACACCCCTTCGCTTTCGGCCAGGAATGGAACGCGGATACCCGCGACCAGCAGGGAAGGTTTTATCAGTACTTCAGTTTGGCTTTTCAGGTGGGGATGAGAGCTTGAGATGTTGAATTGTTGAAGTGTTGAATTGTTTAGTTGTTTGGGTGTTTAGTTGTTAGATTGTTGGGCTGTTGGGCTGTTTATTTGTTGGGGTGTTTAGTTGTTTAGTTGTTAGATTGTTGGGCTGTTAGGCTGTTAGGCTGTTGGGCTGTTGAGCTGATACAATTAATCAGTGTAAATCTGTGTAAAAATCTGTGCAAATCTGTGGGAACAGAAAAGCGTTTCAATTTGGGTGCCTGACAAAGTGCAATAGCTCAGTTCCCACAGATTTGCACAGATTTTTGCACAGATTTGCGCAGATTTGCTAACAAGATATCAGAACAACCGAACCCAGTTTCACCCAACAACTAAACACCTAAACAATTCAACAATTCAACACCAAAGAAATCGACCTGCTGATCCTCCAATTCCAGGAGGAATTAAAAAATCAGGGTAAGCCGCTCGTTGTTTCTGATGTAACCGACGAGGAAGGGAATCAGTATGTAGACTTGGTGCAGGAAGGCGGTGGTGTGCTTGGCATTGCGCTGGTTGGTTATACCTATGTGCTCGAAAAAATGGGTATTCGCTTTTTTAGTATGGCAGGTACCAGCGCAGGCTCAATCAATACTCTGCTGCTAGCCTGCTGCGGCCGCAAAGAAACGGCCAAGTCGCCGCAGATCGTGGAACACCTGGCGGCCCTTGACATGTTTTCTTTCGTAGATGGAAAACCGGGCAACGGTCGCTTTACCCGCTGGACAAAAAAATGGATTCAGCGACTGGTGCTACGGCCTCAGTCACTAAAGCGCATCCTGAGCTTTATGAAATGGCTTTTCATCCTGTTACTGCTTAGTTCCATAAGCTGTTTTGTCGTCAACTTCTTTTACCCCGGCATCGCCAAATGGCTGGGGCTGGGTGCTACCGTATTGTTGTTACTCGCCATCGGATTGGTGAGCTGGGGACTCCGACGATTCAGGCAGATAGCCCGCTCCGGATATGGCCTCAATAGCGGACACACTTTCCACCAATGGCTGAAAGATATACTGAATAGTTGTCGCATACAACAAGACCCGCTGAAGGGCCCTATCAATAGTCTGGCCGCCCTGGGCGAGCATTTTATGCAAGTCCCTAAACTAAAGCTGAAGCCGGACAGCCGTCGACCCGTGCAGGAGCCTCCCCACATGCCAATGCTAACCCTGATTACCTGCGATATTGTATCCAAACTCAAAATTGAATTTCCCCGAATGTGGGATTTGTATTGGGATCGGCCCGAAGCCGTACATCCGGCGGATTTTGTGAGGGCCAGTATGTCGATCCCCGTTTTTTTTGAAGCTTACTCACAAACGGGTCTGCGTGGCAAGAGCAACTTTGATACCTGGAGCCGGCAGGTTAACTGGCAAAATGCCAACCGCCTGATTCCGGACAGTAGTCAATTCATCGACGGTGGCATCCTGTCTAATTTCCCCATCAGTATCTTCTACAATCCAGCCTATCCGGTGCCACGAATGCCCACATTTGGAATTCGATTGCAGGACGGGATCATTGATGCGGCTAACCGCAGCAATAATTCCCTGTTTCGTTACCTGTTTTCGGTGTTTTCCACCATCCGTTTCCATTACGACCGCGACTTTATCAATCGCAACCGTGCGTTTAACCGTGCAGTGTGCTCCATCGATGTTCGTGGCTATAGCTGGTTAAATTTTTTTATGACCCAAGAGGATAAAATGGCCTTGTTCCGCAAGGGAGCCGAGGCCGCCATTTCCTTTCTAAAGCAATTCGATTGGGAGCAATACAAGGCAGAGCGACTGGACAATGCCCACATTGCCGAACAGCAATTCGACAACCCCAACAACCTCGATGCTTTTCCTTTTACCAGCATTCATCCCGGCCGACCCGGACCTGCACGCCTTTGAAAACTGCCCGCTAAAACAGGTGCCGATTCCGTTATCTTTGCGGCGAACACAACTGGCTGTAAATAATTATGACGATTTCGTATAAATGGCTGAGTGAATACCTGCCTGAGACCCTTGAACCTGAGCGGCTGAGCCGAATTCTCACTTCTATTGGACTGGAGGTAGAAAGCATGCACAAGTTTGAAGAAGTGCGTGGCGGATTGAAAGGATTGGTGATTGGTGAAGTACTGCATACAGAAAAGCATCCGAATGCCGATAAACTGACCCTTACCCGAGTGTCTCTTGGCGAAGGGGAGCCGCTGCAAATAGTGTGTGGCGCACCCAATGTGGCGGCCGGACAAAAAGTAGTGGTAGCACCGGTTGGCACCACCATTTACCCTACACAGGGTGATCCGCTTACTATGCGAATTGCCAAAATTCGCGGTACCGAAAGCCATGGTATGATCTGCGCCGAAGATGAGATTGGCCTCGGCGATTCTCATGCAGGCATCCTCGTATTACCGCCTGATGCCGTACCCGGCACTCCGGCATCCAGCTATTTTCAGCCTTACGATGATATCATTTACGAAATCGGGCTTACTCCCAACCGCATGGATGCTATGAGCCACCAGGGTGTTGCCCGAGATGTATGCGCCTACCTGTCGCACCACGAAAAAAAGGATATCCGTCCAAAGTTACCTTATGCCAATGGCTTTAAGGCTGACAAAACAAGTTTGACTATTGATGTGCAGGTTCAGAATACAAAAGCCTGCCCCCGCTATTCGGGTGTTGTTGTCAGCGGCATCAAAGTAGGCGAATCGCCGCGCTGGCTGAAAGACCGGCTGAAAGCGATTGGCCTTCGTCCCATCAACAATATCGTAGATATCACCAACTACGTACAGCATGAAACCGGACAACCGTTACATGCGTTCGATGCAGACAAAATAAGAGGGGGTAAAATCATTGTTGGCAACCTGCCAGACAAAACTGTTTTCGTTACGCTCGACGAAAAAGAGCGTTCTCTCAGCAGTGAGGATTTGATGATCAACGATGCGGAAGGAGGGATATGTATTGCTGGAGTATTTGGCGGATTGCATAGCGGCGTTGGCAGCGATACCAGCAGTATTTTTTTGGAAAGCGCCTGTTTTGATCCCATTACTGTTCGCAAAACTTCTTTCCGGCATGGACTTCGTACCGACGCTGCAACCCGTTTCGAAAAAGGTACAGATATTTCAGCTACTATTCCCGTATTGAAGCGCGCTGCCCAATTGATACTCGAAATAGCCGGTGGCGAAATAGCCTCGGCCATTACAGATATTTATCCCGAACCCAGAGAAAAAGTTCAGGTAGCTATTAAATATCATTACCTGAAAAAGTTAAGTGGTAAAAATTATCACCCCGATGCACTTAAACGCATTTTCACCAGCCTGGGTTTTGAAATAGTGAAAGAGGGCATGGATGAACTGCGAGTGGCAGTGCCTTATAACAAACCTGATATTAGTTTGCCCGCCGATCTGGTAGAAGAAGTACTGCGCATCGATGGACTTGACAATATTCAGATTCCGGAGATGATCAGCATCACACCCTCAGTTGAAGAAGACCATGGCATATTTGCGCTTCGCGAAAAACTGGCCAACTATCTCGTTGGTCTCGGTTTTAATGAAATAATGACCAACTCGATCAGTAATGCGTCGTTTTTTACCGAAGAGGAAAAGGAGCAGGCAGTTCCCATGCTCAATAGTTTGAGCGCCGAACTAAACATCATGCGTCCCTCGATGCTCGAAACAGGTCTGGTTGCCATTGCCCATAATCTGAATCGCCGAAACGATACCCTGCGTTTCTTTGAATATGGCAAAACCTATTCCACCCGCAAAGGCGGGGGATACGAAGAGGTGGAACATCTTTGCCTGTACATCACCGGGGAGGAAGTAACAGCCAACTGGCGCCAAAAAGCCAGACCAACTGATTTCTATGCAATCAAAGGAATTGCAGCTGCCTTGTTGAAAATGCTCGGACTTGAAGCCGATCGACTTGAGCCTCTTTCGCATACTAAGTTTTCGGAGGGGCTGGTATGGACTTCTGAAGACAAAGAATTGCTACGTATTGGTTCGGTCAGCCCCGCAACGCTGAAGCAATTTGACATCAGACAGCCTGTTTATTTTGCAGATTTCAATTGGCAGTTACTGGCTGGCATGTCTGTATCGAAAAAGCCGAGGGTGGCAGAAATTTCAAAGTTTCCGGCTGTACAGCGCGATCTTGCTCTTGTAGTGGCACGCGAATTGCCCTATCTGCAAATTGAAAAAGCGGTATCCAGCCTGCGCATACCCCAGTTGAAGGACCTGAGACTATTCGACATATTTGAAAGTGAAAAACTGGGTGAAGGAAAGAAATCGATGGCTGTTAATTTTACTTTTCTTGACGAGGAAAAAACATTGACAGATAAGGAGATTGACAACTGGATGCAGCAAATCATGCAACAACTTGAAAAAGAAGTCAACGCATCCATTCGTAAATAATCATCGCTAAGACCTGGCTTGTCGTTCGATACAACCATACTGAAACGTATACAGGATAAACTGCAAAAATTGCTGAAAGATCAGCAATTGCTGAAGCAGGAGAATGACCGCTTGAAACAGACCCTGAAGCAGGCCCAGGAGAAACTGGAGCAGCAGCAGCAGGAAATGGAAAACTGGAAAGAGAAAGCTGCTATTGCGCAGTACGCATCAGGCGCTATGGACGATAAGGAAAAAAAGCAGTTTGAAAAAAGGATAAACGCTTATTTGCGGGAAATAGATCGCTGCATTGCTTTACTAAGCGAATAGGCTCGCTGTCAGAAAATGATGCTGCTAATCAGATTCGTTTTACCAACCGCATTTCCATCTGATCATCGCCCTGCGACAGTTCAATGGTATACGTGCCATAGGGAAGATCGTTGAGTCCCGACCAGGTGAAGGCTTCATTCTCCCGGGCTAAAGATTTTTCGAGGCTGCCGCATACACTACCCTGCTCATCTCGCAACACGGCTTTCAGATGCGATCCTTTGGAGGAAGTCAATTCCAGTTGTAGCGCATCAATAAAAATTGATGGCTTAATTTTGGCGAACATAATTAAGAAGATTCGTTTTGGTTAAAGTTGCTTTCGCGGGGTGGAATTAGCAGCGATTTTCAGATTAGATAAAGCCTTAAACCCGAAAGGGAAACTAATGTAAGAAGCTTTTTTTAAATTGTCAAGTTATGGAAACATTAATTGCTGCCACGGTTGTAATCGGGGATCGTAACTATCGGATTAAGATGAATCCGCAGGACGAAGAAGTGGTACGAAGGACCGTGAAAACCATTAACGAAAAGATCCTCGAATACAAGACTCATTTTGCAGGCAAGGATATGCAGGACTATATCGCTATGGTGTTGATCTGGCTGGCTACCGAACAGGCACAGCAGCAGCCCGGGTTGCCGGAAGGCTGGTTTGAGCAACTCGAAGGAATTGAACAAGATATTGATAATCAGTTGAATAAATAATTGATTATATATCTGTCAGATTTTAAGGCCGGCATTGCCGGTTTTCCTGATGCCCCGGCGCAGTTATTTGTGGCAGGTCTTCCGGCACAGTTACCTACCTATTTCGCTATTTATCAGCGCATTTTTTTATCTTCGCCTATTGTCCATAATCCGGACATCTGTCACCCTTATGTGGAGCAGAATTAACCATATCATTTTGGAACGCATTAAACATCAAATTCATGGATCCGAATATATTGTCCATCGTTATTGGAGCCATTGCGCTCGTGGTCGGTCTTCTGGTGGGTAAATTGATTTTTTCAAAGAATACAGCAAGAAAAGTTCAGGAAGCCGAATCACAGGCACAAACAATAATCAAGGAGGCAGAATTAAGAGCAGAGACCATACGGAAAGAAAAGGAGCTGGAAGCCAAGGAGAAATTTGTACAGTTAAAAGCTACTCACGACCGCGAGGTAAACGACCGCAATCGGAAAATTAACGATGCGGAGAATAGAATTCGTCAGAAAGAACAGAGTATCAATCAAAAAGAGGGAAATCTCGATAAGCAAATCAAAGAAAATGAGGCGATCAAGGAAAACCTGAATCGCCAGATTGACCTCGTAAACATCAAGCGAACTGAGCTGGAAAAACACCAGGAGGAGCATATTCGCCGCCTCGAAAAAATAGCTGGTCTTTCAGCCGAAGAAGCAAAAACCCAATTGGTGGAGAGCTTGAAAAACGAAGCGCAGACTCAGGCCATCGCCCTGCAGCAGGAAATCATCGACGATGCCAAGCAGAAGGCCAACAAGGAAGCCCGGAAAATCATCATCCAAACCATTCAACGCACTGCCGCCGAACAGGCTATTGAAAACTCGATCACTGTTTTCAACCTCGAAAGCGATGAAATAAAAGGCCAGATCATCGGTCGCGAAGGCCGAAATATTCGGGCTATCGAAGCTGCCACAGGCGTCGATTTAATTGTCGACGATACACCGGAAGCCATTCTGCTTTCGAGCTTCGACCCGTTGCGTCGGGAGATTGCCCGCCTTAGCTTACAGCGACTCGTAGCAGATGGCCGTATTCACCCGGCTCGAATTGAGGAAGTGGTAGAAAAAACCCGGAAACAAATTGAGGAGCAGGTGATGGAGATTGGCGAAAGAACGGTGATTGAATTGGGTATCCACGGCCTGCATAAGGAACTGGTGCGGATGGTTGGCCGGATGCGCTATCGCAGCTCCTATGGTCAAAACCTGCTGATGCACAGCCGCGAAACCGCCAACCTTTGCGCCACCATGGCTGCTGAGTTGGGACTGAATCCGAAGCTGGCTAAACGGGCCGGACTGCTACACGATATAGGCAAAGTGCCTGATGAAGAAAGTGAGCTGAGCCACGCGCTGCTTGGAGCTAAGCTGGCAGAGAAATATGGCGAAAACCCCGCGGTGGTAAACGCCATTGGCGCTCACCACGACGAAATGGAGATGCAATATGTAATTGCGCCCATCGTACAGGCTTGCGATGCCATTAGTGGTGCCCGCCCCGGCGCGCGCCGCGAGATCATGCAGCAATACCTGCAAAGGATCAAAGACCTGGAAAACCTCGCTATGACCTACAACGGGGTGGAAAAAGCCTATGCCATCCAGGCCGGCCGCGAGCTGAGAGTGATTGTGGAAGCCGATAAAGTGTCGGATGGGGACTCAGAAAAGCTTTCATTTGAAATAGCTCAGAAAATTCAGACCGAAATGACATTCCCCGGCCAGATCAAGGTAACCGTGATCCGGGAAAAAAGAACCGTAAACGTAGCCCGCTAAACAGGACATGGATTGATTTACAGGGAAAACCAGGGATTTACCAGGATTTTCCCGAAACTAAGAAGCAAATACTTTTGGATAATCCCGGCAGGAAACATACCTTTGCCGTCCTTAAAATTCAGAGTCATGAACGCGATAGCTTATGTACATGAGCAAATGAGCAGCAAGAAAGAGTTCCCGGCTTTCGGTCCCGGCGACAATATTACCGTGAACTACAAGATCATTGAAGGTAACAAAGAGCGTATCCAGTCGTTCAAGGGCGATGTGATCAAAACTCAGGGAACTGGTTTTACTGCCAGCTTCACTGTTCGTAAAATCTCCGATGGAGTGGGTGTTGAGCGGGTTTTCCCCTATGCTTCACCTAACATTGAATCGGTGGTGCTGAACAAAAAAGGCCAGGTTCGCCGTGCCAAATTGTTCTATCAGCGTCAGCGCAGCGGTAAGAGTGCCCGTATTCGCGAAAAACGCATCTCTGTATCAGGCGCAGCTGCACAATAAGTTTACAAGCCTTTTTAATATAAAGCCCCGTTTACGGGGCTTTTTTTTTGAACAATCTCCAACGACACTGTTTCCGTATATTTCTTTAAAATATTGGCTACATTCATAAGCACCGTATCTGAATACTTACACCCGTTTGCAAATCTGCCCGGCGTCAAATAGTTTTACAGGTGGCTGTCAACAAATTCCGATTCGCAATTTGAAATTCTTATCTTTGTTAACCTAATTCGTTAGAAAAATGATACAAACTAATCTTCTCGGTGTGTTGGGAACAAACGAAATCATCATTATCCTGGTTATCGTGTTGCTGTTGTTCGGAGGTCGTAAGATTCCTGAACTGATGCGCGGTCTGGGTAAAGGAGTTCGTGAGTTTAACGATGCCAAAAGCAACGTGAAAAAGGAGATTGAAGAAAGCGCTTCTGAAGTAAAAAATCCCTAAGCTCTTCACGCAGTTGTCGTAAACTGCATAAAGACTCTCGCTTTTGTTTTCGTTTTCCTCCATTGCTGCTTACCATTCCGCATTGCGGAATGGACAGGTAACCTGTATGCAGGCTGTGCAACATTATGTTGAGCGCATAGCTGCTATGCAGCATTTAAATGCCTTTGTTCAGGTATATGAGGCTGAATCGCTGCAAAGAGCCCGACAGCTTGACGAGCAGCGTGCCAACGGCGAAGCCATGGCTCCTCTTCACGGAGTAGTGATCGGGATCAAGGATGTTATTGCCTATAAAGGTCATACACTCACGGCTGCCTCAAAAATTCTGCAGGGGTTTGAATCCGTGTATTCCGCAACAGCTGTTCAGCGGCTGCTCGATGCCGGAGCCATCCTGATTGGTTCACTGAACTGCGACGAGTTTGCCATGGGCAGCACCAACGAACACTCCTTCTATGGCAAAGTGCTGAATGCGGCCGACAACTCCCGTATACCAGGTGGATCCTCCGGTGGGTCGGCAGTAGCAGTGCAGGCGGGACTGTGCATGCTTTCCCTGGGCTCCGACACGGGTGGGTCTGTACGACAGCCAGCCGATCTTTGTGGCATCCTGGGCCTTAAACCAGGTTATGGGCGCATTAGTCGCTACGGCCTGATCGCGTACGCTTCATCTTTTGATCAAATCGGCATTTTTGGAACACAGGTAGCTGATTTGGCCTTAGCGCTGGAGGTGATGGCAGGTGCCGATGGCATGGATGGTACTGCGATGCAGGAACCGGTCCCTGCCTATAGCCGCGAACTGGCCACCAAAGCCGAACACAGGTCTTATCGGATTGCCTGGTTTCCGGAAGCATTGGAACACCCCAGCCTGGATCCTGAAATTGCCGGGGCCATTAAGGGCCTGCTTGAAGAATTGAAGGCGGAGGGCCACCAAGTGGAGCCGGTCAGCTTTAAGCTGATCGATCATATTGTGCCAGCCTATTATGTGCTCACTACAGCCGAAGCTTCGTCCAACCTGTCGCGATACGACGGTGTAAAATTTGGCTACCGCTCCCAACAACCTGCCACCGATGTGCACGAACTTTATAAATCGACCCGTTCAGAAGGTTTCGGTTGGGAAGTCAAACGCCGAATCTTGTTGGGCACCTTCGTATTGAGTGCCGGCTACTACGATGCCTACTTCACCCGTGCTCAAAAAGTTAGAAAATTGTTATATGATCAAACCCAATTGATTTTCAAGGAGTTTGACTATATTTTCCTGCCAACCAGCCCTGCACCCGCCTTTAAAATTGGCGAGAAAACTGAGGACCCAATTTCAATGTATCTCGCTGATATTTACACGGTTATGGCCAATTTAGTGGGTATACCGGCTATTTCTCTCCCTTTGTTCCGCCACAGTACTGGCATGCCTTTTGGCGTGCAGGTGATGTCGAACCGTTCGGCTGAGCTATCTTTGCTCCGCATTTCTGAAGACCTGATGACCCGCCAGACGAATTAAGATCCAACCGAACGGAATAGACCTACCCTGGTTAATTGCTTTGATAATGAAAGGGTAGCGCACTAAACTTTGCTGAAATGTTGAAACAATTCCTGGTTACCGGACTTCTGGTCCTGCTAACCTCTTTCACTTCTTTTGCGGCTGAGGCCCCAGAAATTGAGCAGCCGGCTGACACCAGCGGCTTACAACTGCCCGATAGTCTCGTGCAGGCCCGGCCAACCGATCCGCGCAGCAGAATGCGTGAAATAGCTATCGAAGAGAATGCTGAAAATCAGATTGGGCTCGAGGAGTTGCATCCACTGGCGGTAGCTTTCGTTCGGGATTATGAATCGAAAGCAGGTCGCCTGCTCGATAACATGAGGGATCAGGTGGCCCCACAACTCCATTTGATCAGTAGTATTCTTGAGCAGTATGACCTTCCTGCCGAATTACAATACCTGGCCATTGTAGAATCGCAATTGCATACCCGCGCCCGATCCAGAGCGGGTGCCGTTGGCCCCTGGCAGTTTATGCCAGCCACCGCGCGAAATATGGGTTTGAAGGTAAACAAGTACGTAGACGAGCGTCGCGATCTGGCTAAAAGCACGCACGCGGCCGCCCGTTATCTGAAATCCCTTTTTGCCATGTACGAAGACTGGTTGCTGGTATTGGCTGCCTATAATGGAGGACCCGGCAACGTAAACTCTGCTATTCGCAGAAGCGGTTCGCGCGAGTTTTGGGAACTGGAGCGGTTTTTACCGACTGAGTCTCGCAACCATGTCAAAAAATATATCGCTACCCATTTTATCATGGCCGGTTCAGGTAGCCTGACGGTATTGACAAAATCGGAAGCGGAAAAATGGAAGTCGCAGCAACCGATAGCCACTAATGGGATCGAAGTACAGAACGCCGATCTGTTGCCCACCCTGGCGCGCCGAATCAGCGGCCGCTATCATTCGTCAGTAATGACCCGGCATCTGATGATGGAGTTGAATGAATTTTTGGCGCTTAATCCCGGCTTTGATCGGCAGATTGCCAATTATGGTGAATATGAATTGCGCCTGCCGGCCGATAAGATGGAAATTTTTGTAGCCCGCAAACCAGAGATATTATCAGAGTCTTTTCAATTGTTGCTTCAGGGTGCAACAGCCGACCGGCCAGCTCAAGAATAGCCGACCGGTCGAAAGCTGCTTTCTTATTTTTTCGTGAAGCTGTAAAGAATTCTGATCGGACTTCCTGCATATTGTATGGTTGATTCCACCACCATGGTCTTGTCAACAAAGCTGACTACCCGAAATCTATAGCCTTCTTCCACATATTTTGGCTTCACACCATCCTGCATTTTCTTAAATTGAAAATACACCTCAGGTCCGGTTTGCAAATAGGACCATACAATCTTCTTCTCACCGGTTGCACATCCAGCGGATTGATTGGTGATCCGGTATTTACCATTTCCATTGTTGGGCAAATCCCATTCACTTCCCCGCAGGCACTCATCCGAACCCTCATCTATCAGATCAAGCTTCAAACGTTCACCATTGGCAAGTCCCTCCGTCCGAATATCGGTAATGACCCAACTGCCTAACATATCTGTTCGCTCGGCAACAGGACCCGCTGCCTTTTTGGAACTACTGCAGGCTGCCAGAGAAAAGATCGATATTATCAATATAAGCTTGTACATGCGTTATCTCAGTTTGGTTATTTGATTTAATTGAAGGGCATCAATTGGCAGCCGCCTCTTTCTCTGCTTCTTTTTTCATTTTCTCGTTGGCTGTGATCAGAAAGTCCACGCGGCGATTGTTAGCCCGTCCATCCTCATTATCGTTAGAATACCTGGGTGCCGTTTCACCAAAACCGCGAGTAGTAATACGGCCGCTGCTAATGCCGTTGGATCGAAGATAGGAAGCCACTGCACCGGCCCTTCGCTCGGATAATCCCTGATTATATGTTTCTGTTCCCGAATCGTCGGTATGTCCCTGAATTTCGATATTGGTATCGGGATATTTGTTCAAAACAACAACCAGGTCATCGAGGCTGGCTTTAGCGCCGGATCCCAATTCAGCCTGATCAAAACCAAACAGGACCTTATTGTTGAATTCAACAACTATACCTTCACCTACCCTTTCCACTTTGGCTCCGGGCACCTCTTTCTTGATTTCCTCTGCCTGTTTATCCATTTTCCGGCCTATGACAGCTCCGGTTACCCCGCCTACAGTGGCACCTAAAATGGCTCCTAAAGCCGTATTTCCGGTTGCTTTACCTATTACCGCGCCGATCGTTCCGCCGCCGGCGGCACCAATTACGGCACCTTTTTGCGACCGGCTCATGTTCTTACAGCCTGCCAGCATAATTGCAAAAGCGGAGGCAATGATAAATAAATGTCGAACCTGCTTCATATCAGTTGTTTTTTCAGTTATATATTCAAACTTCATACCAGTTGAAAAATTAGAGCGGCATAATTTGTCCAAGCGATTCCCTGATGGCTGCAGCTTTTAACTGACATTCTTCCCACTCATTTTCCGGAACGCTGTATGCAGTTATGCCAGAACCCGCAAAAAATGACAAATAACCAGTTGCAGACTGATAAAGGATACTTCGAATCACAACATTGAAATCAAAATCACCCTTGGGATCCACATAACCCAATGCGCCTGAAAAAATTCCACGTCGGTCAGATTCGTATTGTTCAATCAATTCCATCACGCGATGTTTAGGTGCTCCCGTCATCGAACCCATGGGGAAGGTTGCCTCGAGTATTTCGCTAAAGCTTGCTTGCGGAATTAGCTCCCCACTTACGGTCGATATCATTTGATGCACTTGTGGAAAGGAATAGACTCCGTATAGCTCATCTACCTTCACTGAGCCCCGGCTACAAATACGCGCCAGATCGTTTCGCACCAGGTCAACTACCATTACATTTTCAGCCCGGTCTTTTGCACTGTTGTATAATTCCTGTCGCTGAGCTTCTATTTCATGCCGGGTGCCTGATTGTCTGCGTAGTGTACCTTTGATTGGCTGCGACAAAATCCGTTTGCCCTTCTTTTTCAAAAAACGCTCCGGACTGGCACATATCAGCCAGCGGTCACCCAGTCGGTACAAGCCGGCAAATGGATTAGGAGAAATATCGGCCAGCCTCCCATAGGTTTCTATTGGATCAATGTTGGCTTGTTCGGCAAAAAACTCCTGGCAAAAATTGATTTCATAACAATCGCCGCGACGAATATGCTCCTGCAGCCGGTGGATGGTATCGATATATTCTTTTCGAGATATCCGGCTCTTGATGTCAGAAACAACATTTCCGCTATTGCGGGTAGTATCGGCTTGCTCCAATATTTGTCTGGCCGCTGCGGCAGCTCCTTCGCCCTCAATGGTCCAGTCATGCTCGCGGATTCGAACTATAAGAGCAGGACGAAAAAAATGAAACTCCGGAAAACCAATTCGATCGGGTCTGTTTTGCAAAAGCCCGGGACGTCCTGCAAGCTTTAGTTCATAGTTGAAGTGGCCCATCCAGTATTGGCCACTTTCGAGCATCCGCTGAAGGCCGGCTAAGGATGCACCATTTTCTGAGCTGATCGTTTCAATAGCACCAACTCCCATCAGGCACTCTTCGCTATGTGGCTCAAGTTGATACTGGTGGTTGTCCAAAAAGCAAAAAGTGTTGAAGGGCCGGACCCAGTTCAACACTTTTCTTTTCAGTATCCGGAGACTTTCGAAATCCGGTATGGGTTGTGAAAAAATGTCTGTACGCAAAAATTATTCTACTTATAAAAAGCAGGAAATAGTTCAACAGGACTAGTAGTCATCGTCTTCGTCTTCAAAATCATCGGAGTCGCTAAACATATCCTTAAACTCGTCATCGATCTTGAAATCCTCATCCTCTTCAGTCGCTTTCTTTCCTGAAGGGGTTTTCTTTCCTTTTGATTTTGGAATATCGAACTCGTCGAAATCCGGATCCCAATTATCTTCTTCTTCAACTTTATCCCATTCGTCTACTTCGTCTTCTTCAGAATCGTCGTCGTCATCATCATCATCCGACTTCGCAGCTTTAGACGCGGAACCCTTACCTGCTTTTTTGGCGGCAGGTGCTTCGTCCAACTCCTCATCTAATTCATCTTCCTCATCGTCCAGCTCTTCTTCTTTCTTTGATTTAGATGAAGTTTTCTTTCCGTCGTCTGCCGCGGAAGGGTTCTTGGTTTTACCGGTTACTTTCTTTTCCTTATCGGATTTTGATGCCATGGTCTGATAGGGTTATTGCTGTAAAATTTCTCCGAACTTTTTAATTGACCAAATTTTTTCCTCAGTTTTTTTACTTCGGATTATGCCACGGAAATGATCTGATCACGCCCGGGTCCGTTACTGATATAGTGCACGTTAACTCCCAGGTACTCATTAATGAATTGTACGTACTCCTTCATCGTTCCTGGCAATTCTGCGGCAGTTCGGGCTTCACTGCTGGGTTTATCCCAACCTGCGAAGTTTTGGTACACGGGCTCCACAGTGCCTTTGTCGAGTCGGAAGGGAATCTGATCTGTTTTTTCGCCGTTTATTTCATAAGCTGTACACACCGAAAGTTGATCAAATGCATCGAGCACGTCGGCCTTTGTCATGATCAGTTTGGTGACACCATTGACCATGCAGGCAAACCGAAGGGCCACCAGGTCAATCCAGCCGCAACGACGTGGTCTGCCGGTGGTTGCACCAAACTCATTGCCTATTTTTCTTAATTCTTCGCCGGTTGCATCATTCAACTCAGTGGGAAAAGGACCACCTCCCACGCGGGTACAATAGGCTTTGGTCACTCCCAGTACGTCCCTGATTTTTTGAGGCGCTACTCCCAAGCCGCTACAAACACCGGCCGACACCGTGTTGGAAGAGGTTACAAAGGGAAATGTTCCAAAATCGATATCAAGCATGCTGCCCTGAGCTCCCTCTGCCAGCACCTTTTTGCCTTTACTCAATTGATCATTGATGAAATACTCACCATTCACAATATTCAACTCTTTCAAAAATTCAAGCGCTTCAAAAAACTCTTCTTCCCAGGCCGTAATATCCTCATCAAAACCGTAGTTATCGAGCAATCGCTGGTGCTTCAACCTTAGTTTAATATAAGCTGTGGTGAAATTCTTGTCCAACAAATCGCCAACCCTTAAACCATTTCGGCCGGTTTTGTCCATATAGGTCGGGCCGATGCCCTTCAGCGTGCTCCCGATCTTTTGAACTCCTTTCGACGACTCGGAGGCTTTATCCAACGCACGATGCGTTGGCAGGATCAAATGGGTCCGCTCGGCAATAAACAGTGTTTTCTTTAAATCGACACCGAAAGAAGCAACTGTTTCACATTCCCTTTTCAACGTCACCGGGTCCAGCACCACACCGTTACCGATCAGGTTGAGCTTATTGGCATGAAATACCCCCGAGGGTATCTGATGTAATACTACCTTTTTATCGCCAATATAAAGGGTATGTCCTGCGTTAGGCCCACCCTGAAAACGGGCGACCAGGTCGTACTCCTTCGCAAAGTAATCTACAATCTTGCCTTTGCCTTCGTCGCCCCATTGAAGGCCTAATAAAACATCTACCATGACGGTGTTTAATTGTTAAATAACGGTTTTTAGTCAACGGCCGCAAAATTAAGGGAATTGCAACAGGCTGATTCACTAAATACCAATTAGCTCGGGCAAAATTTGATGCTTATTTTTTTGCTCACACAAATCCTCAGTTATCAACGGATCAACACCACCGTACCCTTTTTACGGATAACCCGATCATCATCTGTAACAGCCTGGACCTGCCATACATAAACGCCTGAAGGCTGTTTTTGCCCTTCAAAGCGACCGTCCCAGCCCACACCAAGCTGGTTGGTGCTGAAGATCAGCCTGCCGGCCCGGTTATATACCTGAAAATAATCAAGCTTTTTAAGCCCCACCGGGAACGGGAAGAAGGTATCATTCCGCCCATCAGCATTTGGTGTAAAGGCATTGGGCACATAGAGTTCTGGTCCGGCATACACCCTGACCGTAACCACCCCCTCGCCCCGGCAACCTGCAGCGGTAGTACCTGTAACAAGATAATTGATCACTGAACCGGCATCGGGTGCAGTGAACACCGGATTTGAAATGAACTGATTGTTAAGGTGAGTACCCGGCGACCAGATATAATCCGTTGCGGGCGATGTGGCCTGAAACTGCATTTGAGCGCCCGGATAAAGTACGGTATCGGCAGGAGTAATGTTAATCTGGATCGGGGGCGTAACGGTTACTACCACCTGATCTGGCTGAAGGGAACTACAATTATTGGCATCGGTTACGGTGAGGCTATATACGGTTGTTTGGGTAGGCGACTGAACCAGGGGATTGGCAACGGTAGCATCACTTAGGAAGCTGGCCGGGGTCCATTGATAAGCAACCGCACCCGAGCCCTGCAGCTGTGCGTTCTGTCCAAAACATATCTCGGTATCAGCACCGGCATTTGCAATGGGTGCCGGTAATATGGTCACCTGCACATCGTCGGTAGCCGTACATTGACCCAACCCGATGGTAACGGTATACGTGGTCGTTGTGGAAGGTGCTACTACCGCATCACGCGTAGTGGCATTGCTGACCTCCGGTGTGGGACTCCAGTTGAAACTGGTTCCGTTCGTCACTGGTTGAAGCGTTACACGGCTACCTTCACAAATTGGCGCCGGATCAGCCATGGGTGTTACCTGCAATGTATTGGTAAGCCCAACGGTGGCGTTGCCAACCTGTAGCGTGCAATTATTGGCATCGCGCACCCATATAGTATAAGTTCCGGGCACTACCTGCAGAGTGGAACCCGATTGATAGGTAGCGCCATTGTCGGATGAATAACTATAAGGAGCGGTGCCACCGGTGGCTAATACTTCAATGCGGCCATCAGCACCACCTTCGCAGGTGGCGTTGCTGTTGCCGACAATCTGCGCCTGAAGCAACGGAGGTTCTGTTATGGTAGTATTGGGCTGACTGACCAAACAACCATTCGCATCGCGAACATATATAGTGTAATTGCCGGCTGCCAGTGCAAACTGACTAGCCGACTGATAATTGATATTGTCCAAAGAGTAACTATACGGTGCGGTGCCACCGGTAGCTGCAATTTGTATCTGCCCGTTGGCTGCTCCAAAACAGCTAACTGGCTGAACGGTAGTTGTAAAGCCAAGCGGTGCCGGTTCGGAAACGACAATTGAAGAAATAGTAAAACTGCAACCGAGCGCATCCGTAACAAGTACCGTGTAGTTATTGCCTGCGGGCAGGCCGGTGAAGCTGGTACCGGCAATCCCCGACTGTGTGACCGTTCCGTTTAGTACAAAACTGTAGGGAGCCTGTCCTGCAGTGGTAATGCTAATATCAATTGATCCATCGCTTCCGCCTGCGCAGCTAACCGACCTGCTGTTATGTGTTGCGGTTATACCTGAACCAACACCCACTACTACAGCCAGCGGTTGCTGATTTGAACAACCAGTGGCATCTGTAACAACAATGCTGTGATTTCCTGCTGCTACGTTTTGAAATACCACCGTTGAATTGCTGCTGTTAATCGTTACGGTTCCATCCATCACAAAACTGTATGGGGCCGCACCATTGGTTGTAACCGTGATGCTGCCATTGTTAACGCCCGTACAGGATGCATTGATCATACTGCTCTGCAGTGTGAGTCCGCCGCCGGATGCAACCGAAATATTGGTCACATTTGCCACGCAGCCATTGTTGTCTGTAACAACTGCCTGGTATGAACCAGCGGCAAGACCGGTGAAGTTAAACGGACCGTTGCCTGTTTGGCTGGCACCGCCGGGACTGAGTTGCACGGTAAATGGCGCTGCACCCGGTGCTTGTGGAACGATGGTAATTGATCCATCCGACAAACCGGCACAGGAAGTGGGTTGTACGCTGGCACTGGCGGTAAAGCCTGTGCCTGTGCCCACGGTCGCAGTAATTGGCTGGCCGGAGGAACAACCTGTTGCGTCGGACGCACTGATGGTGTGAGTACCGGCGGATACACCAGTGAATGTATATGTGAGTGTATTAACAACCTGTGTCGTACCGTCCAGAACTATGGAATAAGGAGCAGTGGCGCCGGCTGGTAATTGAATCGTGATTGTTCCGTTATTCACTCCCTGGCAACTGGTAGGAGTGCTTGTAGCAGCAATACTCAGTGTGGTCCCCGAGGTAACGGTGGCAGCAATGGGGGCAGATATACAGGTCCCACCCTCCCGGATACGTATGTTGTAATTGCCGGCTGCGAGATTGACAAAAACATTGCTTGTTTGCCAGGGCCCTCCGTTTAAACTGTATTCAAACGGCCCCGTTCCGCTCGGTGTAACAGTAATACTGCCATTGCTGACTCCGGAGCAGGAAGTTGCGCTGGCGGCGGCCGTACCCGTAACGTTGCTATTGCCTGCTGCCACTGTTACAGTGATAGTGCCCGACACACAACCGGTGGTAAGATCACGTACATTGATAAAATGTGTGCCGGCTGGTACGCCATTGAACACATTTGACGACTGCCAGGTGCTGCCGTTGATCTGATACTCGGTAGTTGCAGCTCCTCCGGCGTTGACCGTAACGATTCCATTGCTGGCTCCAGCGCAGGTGGTGGGTGTAGTACTGGTTGTTACCGGCAAATTGCCGGTGGCGCCAACTGTTACGGATATGGTGCTGGTACAGGCGCCTACCATGTCGCGCACATACACTACATAATTTCCGGGGAGCAGGTTTTGAAACACATTGCTGCTTTGAAAAGGTCCTGCACTTCCTACAATACTGTATTCAAAATTGCCGGATCCGTTTCCGGTGGGCACGCTCACTGCGATAGAGCCGGTGCCTGTAGCACCGCAGGCAGAAGACTGCGCAACAGCGGTTGCGCCCAAATCATTCAAAGCTGTGCGAGTTACATTGATGGTATCAAAGCCAGCTACTTCCGTATTGGGGTCGTCGAACTTGGTATACACGGATTTTATGACGTAAGAAGTGACAGCACCAGCGGGTGGACAAACATTTGGAAACACCAGTTCGAGGTTGCCGTCGGCACCAACAGAAGTGGGTGTATTGAGTGTTGCCAGTATGGTTGGATTACCCACCGTATAAAGTTCAGCACGACGAAATAGGGAAACGCCGGCCGAAGGCACAAAACGCCAGGCTTCGTTGATACCAGGACTTCCCCAAGGCGGATCCGATGCACGCCTGCCGGGAGCCATTACAGCTTGATTGCGCGTGGAGTTCTGAATGCCAATCATGGCTCTTCCCCCATTCCATGTTGTACAGCTTTCCTTATTATACACCAGCACTTCAATAATGCCGGTAGCTTCATTTAAAATGATCTGGTGAGTGTTTTGAAAAAGTGCCGGGCAGCCAAAGAGCGAAATTTCATAGTAAGTCAGTATCCATTTGCGGTTGGGCGCAGCCCCAACTGTGCGGTAGTCAATCCTTCGGTTGGGTGAAGTACCAATCGTAATGTCGATATCATGATACACACCCATAATCTGCGCCGGATCGTACAACGTACTGGGCAAGTTTTCTGGCACACCATTGTCCTGCAAAACACCCCCATTATTAAACAATCCATAATGTGCAAACTGCCCGGCTCTCGACAGATCGAAACTGACCGCACCGTTGCTGCTTACCACCAGACTTGAATAGTTGGTGCCGTAGAATGGGAAATTGAAACCAATCGGAATGACGCCGCTGTATCGATCATCGAGTACAAGGCCAGCTGTAGTGCCCGTAATATCGGGGTTGGCATAAACAGGTGTGCAGGCGCGAGCATTATTGGTAACGGGATTGACAATATAATCGCTCGACGCGGATCTGATATCAGGAACCAGGGCGCGAAGGTTGAAACAGGGACTGCTGGCGCAACCCGAAATGCTGGTGTCGCGGGTACAACTGAATGAAAAATCCTGTGCCCGAACAATCGAGGGTAGCAGAAAAAAAACAACGATATAAAAAATTCGTGGTACTGAGAACAATCTCATAAAATAGCAGGGTTGTGGTCTGGGCCCGTGTTAGCTCCGGGGCTAACAAGTTAAGGAAAAAATGGGCGCCAACATCCCTTGCCGTAGTTCTACGAAATAGCCGTCGAAAGGTCTTCAGCATCGAACCTTTCCACCGACTCAATACCGGGCAACTGCTTCAATCGGCTCACTAGTTCGTCCAGCTCTTCCTTGTCGTGCACAAATACTTTAATATTTCCCTCAAAAAGACCCTCTTTTGCTTCTACACTGAGTGCGCTGATATTGATTTTCAGCTCACCTGATATGAGGTTGGTAATCTTGTGAATGACACCCACATCGTCCATTCCGATAATACGTAAACCGGTGAGAAAGGATATTTCCTTGTTCTTGGCCCATTTGGTTTTAACCACCCGGTGTCCATAATTGGCCAGCAGCTTTGCCGCGTTAGGACAATTAGTTCGATGGATGGTCAGCCCTTTGCCGGTTGTCACAAATCCAAACACATCATCGCCGGGAATGGGCTTACAACAATTGGCCAGGTTGTAGACAATTTTGTCGCTGCTTTCGCCAAAAATGATGAGTTCCGCTTCCTTTTTACCCGCCTGGTTATGAGGTGAAAATTCCTGCTTGAATTCCTGAACCGTTTTCTCCGGTCGCGGCGCTTCAATGTTTTCACCAAGTACCTTGAACTCTTTCAGTTCTTTCAGGTCGATATTTTTAACAGCCACCTGGTAAAAGAGATCAAGTTGGGAAGGCACTTTATACCAGTGCACCATTTGCTCAATATTGTGGGAATTAAGTACCGCCCCCATTCCTTCGAGCTTTCGCTGAACGATGTATTTGCCCTCATCGGCTACATTTCTCTTTTCTTCCTTCAGTGCATCCTTGATACGGCCTCTGGCCTTGGCAGTAACCACAAAGCTGAGCCAGTCTTCGGAAGGCTTTTGCTTGTTACTGGTAATGATTTCTACCTGATCACCGCTGCGAAGCTTGTGACTGATGGGCACCAGCTTGTGATTAACTTTGGCGCCAATGGTCTTGCTGCCCACGGCACTGTGAATAGCAAATGCAAAATCCAGTGCGGTTGATCCCACCGGCAGCATTTTTACATCTCCTTTGGGAGTGTATACATAGATTTCCTCGGCAAGAAAGCTGGTTTTGAAATCCTGCAGAAAATCGATGCTGTCGGTTTCCTGATTGCTTATTACTTCCCTGATCTGTTGAAACCATTTGTCAAACCGGCTCTCGTCCGCTGCTCCTTCCTTGTATTTCCAGTGTGCAGCCAAACCTTTTTCAGCAATCTCATTCATCCGTTTGGTTCTGATCTGCACTTCCACCCATTTACCCTGCGGACCCATTACGGTTGTATGTAGCGCCTCATAACCGTTCGATTTCGGATTACTAAGCCAGTCGCGTAACCGTTCGGGCGATGGGGTGTACTCATCCGTTATCATGGAGTACACTTTCCAGCATTCTTCTTTTTCTCTCTCAGGCGGTGAATCCAGAATAACGCGGATCGCAAACAAATCATATACTTCTTCAAAATCGACCGCCTTCTTCTTCATTTTGTTGGAGATCGAATGAATGCTTTTTGGCCGACCGTATATTTCAAATTGAAAATTCCCTTTCTCCAACTTTTCCCGAATGGGGCGAATGAACTCGTTAATGTACTTTGAACGCTCCCTCTTTGTTTCTGCCAGCTTTTTGGCAATGTCGCGATACACATCCGGCTCCATGTATTTCATGGCCAGATCTTCCATTTCGGTTTTTATATTGTACAGGCCCATTCGGTGGGCGAGAGGGGCGTAGACGTATACCGTTTCGGAAGCAATCTTCAACTGCTTTTCCCGCTTCATGCTTTCCAATGTCCGCATGTTGTGCAGCCTGTCTGCCAGCTTGATCAATATTACACGCGGATCATCGGTAAGTGTTAGCAGTATTTTTTTAAAATTCTCCGCCTGTTGCGAAGCGTTGATGTCAATTACGTTCGAAATTTTTGTGAGTCCGTCTACTATTCTGGCTATCTCCTGCCCAAATTCCCGCTCAATATCTTCCAGGGAAATATCGGTATCCTCTACTGTATCATGTAAAAGCGAACAAATGCTGGACCGAACGCCCAGGCCAATTTCCTCCACACAAATCTTGGCAACGGCCAGTGGATGGAGAATATATGGTTCTCCGCTTTTGCGCCTCATGGTCTTGTGCGCATCGGCCGACATTTCAAATGCGGTGCGCAATAGGTCTTTGTCGCCGGGTTTCAGCTTGGTTTTCAACGATCTGAGCAGGGAACGGTATTCCCGAAGGATCAGTTTTCGCTCCTGTTCCTCGTTTAAATTGTATCTGGGCGTTTGCGCAATTGTCTCCATATGTCAGGACTACGAATTTACGAAAAAACCAGCCCTGTTTTTCGTCGAAATCTGCTACATTTGCAACCCCAATTCGAAAACACGGGCCTGCAGGCCTGAAGACGAACTGGGACGTTCTTTTCCGGATGTGGTGAAATTGGTAGACACGTCAGACTTAGGATCTGATGCCGCAAGGTGTGGGGGTTCGAGTCCCTCCATCCGGACAATCCCCGCCCCGGGGGCCATTTGGGGGCAGCTAACCCCCGTTTTGGGCGATCAGGCTCCCCCCTCAAACATTACCCCCCATTCGGGGAGCGGGGGTTTCAAAATACAAATTATGGCAACAGTCACTTCCGAGAACATCGGCTTGCTGCACGAAAAGCTGACCGTGACACTGGAGAAAAAAGATTACCTCCCTTCATTCGAAAAAGCATTAAAAGATTATAGCAAGAAGGCCAATATTCCTGGCTTCCGCAAGGGAATGGTGCCAGCCGGACTAATCAAGAAAATGTATGGCCCTTCCCTGTTCACTGACGAAGTACTTCGTTCGGTTGATCGCGAGTTGTTGGGCTTCCTGCAAAACGGACAGGTGGAAATTTTCGCTCAACCGCTTCCAATGGAGGCTGATTTTCGCCAACTGGATGTAAATAATCCGGCCGACTATACCTTCCATTTTGAGGTAGGTAAGAAACCTGAATTCAGTCTGCCGAACCTGGGCGCCGCCTCTATTACCCGTTATGTGGTTGACGTAACCGACGAAATGATCGATAACGAAATCACCCGCCTGCAAAATCGCTATGGCAACATGCAGGATCAGGAAGTGGTAGACAACGAAGAAAATGTTTTGAATGTGGTGTTCACCGAACTGAATGAAAACGGAGAACCCAAGGAAGACGGAATAGTGAAAGACAATTCCCTGCTTTTGAAGTATTTCAAGCCCGAAGTGCGTAACAACCTGATGGGCAAGAAAAGTGAGGATAGCATCGATATCAAACTGGCTGATGCCTTCGACGATAAGGAACTCGATTTTGTGATGAGCGATCTTGGCCTCGACAAAGCTGATGCGGCCGCTGCTCAAACAAGTTTCCGCGTTCAAATTACGAAAGTGGGTCTGTTGGAAAAGAAAGAACTAAACGCCGAGTTCTTCAACCAGCTCTATCCGGGCGGTGAAGTGGTGACCGAGTCAGATTTCCGCAACAAGATCCGTGAAGAAATACAGGCTTACTGGAATAGCCAGGCCCGTAACCAAATTCATGACCAGCTTTATCACCTGTTGCTCGACGATACTCAGATCGATTTTCCCGAACCCTTCCTGAAAAAGTGGATGAAAGTACAGGGAAATGGAGAAGAGAATACGCCGGCTAAGTCTGATGAACAGGTAGAGGCAGAATTTCCTGTATTCCTGAAACAATTAAAATGGACCCTTATCAGCGATAAACTGGTTCAGGAAAATGGCATTCAGGTTCAGCCCGACGAAATCCGTCAGTTTGCCCGTCAACAATTGCTTGGTTACATGGGCGGCATGGGTGCTGCTGCAGAACAACAGCCCTGGATGGATTCCTACGTGGAAAAAATGATGCAGGATCGGAAATATGTGGAAGATTCCTATCATCGCCTGCAAACCCAAAAAATGTTCGAGTGGGCCGAAACACAGGTGAACCCTAAAGAACAAAGCATCTCTGCAGACGCCTTCACCAAAATGGTGGAAGAGCATAAGCACTAATACAAATGTGCAAATGTGGAAATGTGGAAATGGTGCCTTCGGCGAATGTGCAAATGTGCAAATGTGGAAATGGCGCCTTCGGCGAATGTGCAAATGATCAATTTGGGAATTTGTTGATTCGGTAGTTCGTTGTTGAAACTAACAAAGCGTATTAACAAATTGCCTTATTCGCCAATTTTCCATTTGCACATTTCCACATTTGCACACTTGCACATTTTTTCAGTTTTTCTTCTTCCTCCCCTTTTTCCGGTCGTAAAGTTCGCGGGCTTTCGCGATGAGAGTGAGAAATTCCTGCTGCTGGATGTCGTTTCGCAGGGCGTAGCGGCTGGCCAGTAAGGTCAGATCATTCCAGCTAACCTTGTTGGTAAACTCTGATTGTTTCAACATAGAACCGAATAGGGCTACGGAAGCAGCAAATCCGAAGGACGAGTCCAGACTGGTCAGAGGCTGGTAATTGTAAAAGCTGTTGTGACTAAAATAATGCATCTGTGTATCGCCTGATAACCGATAGCGCAGCTGCAGCTCTGCAAATCTTTCCAGCACAATCGAGTCTGCCGATGCAGGCTCAATTTCAAAAATGCCGGTCATGGCATAACCTGAGCCAATTTCACCTCCCTCTACCATCGACATAGTGTCGCTGAGCGCCCCCATCTTGTTATCAAAACCAATTAAACGATAGTTGCGTACAAAGGTGGGATTGAATTCAACATTCATGTAAGCATCATCGGCCACGGCATACAGCGTTTGAGTGAACTCACGCATCAATACCTTCTCTGCTTCACCATGCTGGTCGAGATAGGCAAAATTGCCATTGCCTTTTCGGGCAAGTGTCTGAATTTTAGAATCTTTATAGTTGCCCATTCCCACACCTAAACAGGTCAGGTAAATGCCTGATTCGCGGTGTCGGGTGATCATTTCATCGAGTTCCTCCTCTGTGCGAATGCCGACATTGAAATCGCCATCCGTTGCCAGAATAACGCGATTGTTGCCGCCTTTGATAAAATGACTCCTCGCAAGTGCGTAAGCCAGGCGAATACCTGATTCACCTGGTGTGCTGCCTCCGGGCGTCAATTTATCAATTGCCCTCATTATACTATCCTGTTCCGATCCGCTTGTTGTATGCAACATTACACCCGTTACTCCACCATACACAACCATCGTAACCGAATCACGGGCTCGCAGATTACTCACCAACATGCGGAAGGCCGATTGCAGGAGCGGCAGCCTGTTAGGCATGTCCATGGAACCGGATACGTCGATCAGGAATACCAAATGTGTCGGCGGCAGACTGTCGAGGTTTAGCTTTCGTGCCGAAAGATTGATATAATAAAGCCGGTTGAGCGGATTCCAGGGGCAATCTGTTATCTGCGTTTCAATGTCAAAGAGTTTCTTTGCTGCCGGCGGCTTGTAGCGAAGATTGAAATAGTTGAGCATCTCTTCCACCCGCACGGCATCGGGCGGTACTATCGAATTCATATTGAGGAAACGTCGGATATTACTGTATGATGCTCTGTCTACATTCAATGAAAGGCCGGTATTTGGAAACTGGCGGGCATGGATAAATTTGTTCTCAACAATGGAGGCATAGGTTTCATCGCCGGCAAACCATTGCCGGTGATCGTCTCGTACCATGCCCCGCGTAATAGATTGAAGCTTGTTGAATCGGGATGTATTCACACTGCTTAAAGGCTGCAGTTTAAGGCGAACGGTCAAATAATGATCAGCATTTACCGCTGTTATTTCTTTCCGGTAACCATCCATCGAGAAACTGAAGGTGTCGACATGCTTTGAGCTGATAATGCCGAAAGATCCCATGGTACCGCTGCGGTAAACATACCCGGTTGCATGGCTGCGGATCGTTACATTTTGAAGTGGGTTACCCGATTCGTCGCGGACTTCACCACGCAAATAGTACTGCTGACCATACGTACAGGCATAGCAAAGCAGGCAAAGCAATATGGAAAAAATGGTCTTCAATCGGATATATCGATGGCAAAATTGATAAAAATTGCCGGTAATCCATAATTATCAGGTTACCAACTGATAAATCTCTTTCAAATTCCTCCCAAGCCCATCATAATCGAGACCATACCCCACTACGAACCTGTCGGGAATGGAAAAGCCTACATAGTCGAGCTGAAGGGGAAATTCGGTTGCGTCTGGCTTGTGCAAAAGAGTGGCCATTCGAAGAGATTTAGGCTGCTGGTGTATTAACCTGGGCAGAAAACTGTGCAGGGTTTTACCGGTATCTACGATGTCCTCGATCAGCACCACATCGCGGCCAAAAAGGTCATCATCCAGCCCAATGGCCGTAATTACTTTTCCACTGCTCTGGGTGCCTTTGTAAGAAGAAAGTTTAATAAAGCAGATTTCTGCCTCAGGAGATATATGCTTCAGCAGATCGGCCGCAAACATAAACGAGCCATTCAGAATAGCAACGAACAAAGGTCGGCGCCCGGCATAGTCGGCGGAAATTTGTTGCCCCAGCTCCTGAATGCGCTGCTGAATAACAGGCTCAGAAAGGTAAGTTTCAAATGTTTTGTCGTGCAGTTTAATCAGTGCCATTGAAGCAGTCGCTTGGTTGTTGTAAAAAGTTCAGGGTGCCTGTGCCAGTCCCTGCAAAAGTGGTGGGCGGCCCGGGGCCTTTTTCTTTAAATATAATCGCGCACCTACCGCAGGCTGCATGCCCGATTCCAGGTGATTGTACTCCAGTAACGACTCCATGCGAATGCCACGAGTTTGCGCGATATGATAAATCGTTTCGCCTGACAACACCACATGAAATTCCTGATCACCGGTCTTTCTTTTTCGCTGCAAATATATGAGTTGTGATTGGGCCAGGCTTTCCTGCTCAGGCAATTCATTGAACTCGAACAAGCGGCGAAGGGGAATATCATATTGCATAGCCAGTGCAAGCAAACTTGTGCCGGCAAGCGCGTACACCACCCGCGTATCGTTGATACGAAATTCACTGTCGGGGTAGTCAACCACAGGCAATTCGACTGTTTGCAGCCCGGTTAGCTCAGCATTCTGTTCTTCCGCTGCAGGTTTTGTTTCCCGCCTGTTCGATGCCCAGGTACCAGGTTCCATTTTGCCCAACGCTATCAGCGAATAATCCTGTAAATGATATTCTTCAATCAACCTGATCAGCAGCAAGGGGTATTTAGGATTAGTAGCGTATCCGGCTTTCTTCAGGCCATGAGCCCAGGACTTGTAATCTTCGGGATCCAGTTGGAACAGCGCCGCATAACGCGTGTTATTCTTCAGGAAATCAGAATGATCGCGGTAGGAATCTTCCGGACTGTTGTATTTGCGAAAGCACTCGTTTGGCAGATCATCGGAATGACTCACCGACTCTCCCGTCCAATTCGACTTGCATTTGATGCCAAAATGGTTGTTGGAGCGGACCACGAGGTCGCTGGTGCCTGCAGTGGTTTCATGTATTCCCTGCGCCAGTTTGATAGCTGCCGGTACCCCGGTCCGCTGCATTTCAGCAATGGCAATTTCCCGATAAGCAGCGATATAATTTTCAATAACCTCCCTACCCTGTGCGGTAGCGCTTTGCCGGCAACCTACACTCAGGGCCATCAAAAAAAGTACTCGCTGAATAAGATTCATCATTTTATTTTTTACGAATCAGGTACAACCCGTCTCGAACTGTTATAACCAGTTTATCTATGTCATCACGCCCTTTTATGTATTCATTGAACTGCTGAATAGCTTTGGCGTTTTTGCCTTTAGGCTCGGCCTGCAGGGCCTGGCCATGAAAAAAAATATTATCCACCAGAATGAATCCATCTGTACGCAGCCGGGGCAAAATAGCATCGAAATACTGCTGGTAACCCGATTTGTCGGCATCAATAAACACCATATCCCACTGCTCTTCCAAAGTCGGGATGACCTCTAACGCATTTCCGACATGTAAAATTATCTGATCCCGGAAGGCAGACCGTTTAAAATAGCCGCGGGCCGTATTGGCGTCGGCTTCTCGCAGCTCAATAGTATGCAACTGGCCGTCAGCACTCAGGCCGGCCGCCAGGCAAAGAGCGCTGTATCCGGTGAAAGTGCCCACTTCCAGTATTCGCCGGGGCCTGATCATCCGGCTCAGCATTTCAAGCAATTTGCCCTGGACCGGGCCGCTCAACATATGCTTTTCCGGATGATGAGCCTCCGTAAAGGCATGTACTTCCCGGAGAAGGGCCGACTCCGCACTACTGTATTCCTCCGCGAAGCGGGCAACAATCGGATGAATCAGCTCCTCGTGCATCAGGCAAAGTTAAGCACCGATCGGTTTCGGACTGTCAGCTGTTCCGGCAGTCTTCGATAAAATCCAAAGTCCGAGGAAGGTCAACAGACCATTGAACAACAATAACTCAATTCCGATTTGATAGCCACCCAACAAATAAGACGAATAACGAGCGAGCAAATACGAAAGAACCGGGCTGATCAGGCAAATGACGGTGACCGACAGCTTATCGGGCAATTGACGTTTGGTCAGAATTCCAAATGAAAACAAACCAAGCAGCGGTCCATAAGTGTAGCCGGCCAGGTCGAGTATCACATCGATGATACTGTTGTTTCCGATGGCATAAAAAATTAATATGCAGATCAGGAACACCACGGCAAAACTGAAATGGACGGTAAGCCTTGTTCGCCGACGCTCTTTTTCCGACAAATGAGTTTTTTCTTTCAAGCCCAGAATATCGATACAAAAAGACGAGGTAAGCGCTGTTAATGCCCCGTCGGCACTTGGAAACAGAGCCGAAATCAAGGCGATGATGAAAATGATACTGATGGCCGGTGGCAGAAAGTTCATGGCAATGGAAGGAAACATTTTGTCGCCGATGACATTGAGTGTACCCCCTGGTACATTCGGATCGGGCAGCAGCAGTTGTTTGGTAATTTGTCCGTTTACTTCCACATCGGTATACACACCACCTTTAGACAGGGTGTACAGGTAGAGTACACCGCCGAGCATCAGGAACAAAAACAGTACACCCGTCATTACAGTGGCCATCGTCATCACATTCTTCTGAGAATCGCCCAGGCGTTTTACACTGATGTTCTTCTGCATCATTTCCTGGTCAAGGCCAGTCATAGCAATAGTGATGAAGGCACCGCCTACTATCTGCTTTATAAAGAAGCCTTTGCTTTGTACATCGAAATTGAAGATGTTGAGATATCCTTTTTCGCTCATCTGACTCAATGCTTCTCCCCCACTCAACTGAAGCTGCTGAAGAATATATACCACGCATACGATCAAACCTGTCACCATCAGGGTTGTTTGCAATGTATCTGTATATACAATTGTCTTCACACCCCCTTCAAAGGTGTACAGCAAAATCATAAGCAGAATGAACGCAGTAGTGACAATGAAGGGTACTCCCATGCGGTCGAGAATGAAGAACTGAATGATATTGATCACTAAGTACAGTCGCGCAGTAGCTCCAACTGTTCGGCTAATGATAAAAAATAATGCGCCTGTTTTGTATGCCACCCGTCCAAAACGATGCTGCAGATAGTTGTAAATGGAAGTTAGATTGAGGCGGTAGTAGAGTGGCAGGAGCACAAATGCGATGACTGCGTATCCGATCAGGTAGCCAATGGCAACCTGCATATAGGCAAAACCTTTAAATCCGTCACCCGCTATATCGCCCACGCCGCCGGGTACGCTCACAAAAGTTACACCCGACAAACTGGTACCGATCATGCCAAATGCTACCAGCATCCAGTTGCTGCTTTTGTTGCCTATAAAAAATGTGTCGCTGTTTGAGTTGCGGGATGTGTACCAGGCTACTCCCAGTAACAATACAAAGTATCCGATTACAATAGAGAACAATAACCATTCTGACATAGTACGATCCTTATTTACTTAGTTGGTAGTGTTTCAATAATTTTTGAAGGTAAACAAATTTGTATTCCTTTGCTGCAAAGATGGTAATTATGGAACTAAGATCGGTTGCGGTTTTTTGCGGGTCAAAACATGGCAGGCAGGAGATTTTTCAGCAACACTGTAAGGAACTGGCCCAAATACTGGCGGCAAGGGGCATATCGATTGTATACGGAGGTGGAAGCGTAGGATTAATGGGACTTATTGCTGATGAAATTATGGGCCATGGCGGACGTGTGGTAGGCGTTATACCTCAGGTACTGGTCGATTGGGAGCGTCAGCACAATTCCATATCCGAATTGTTAATTGTACCAGATATGCACGTACGCAAGAGAAAAATGTATGAGCTTTGCGATGCTGCGATCATCCTGCCTGGTGGATTTGGCACAATGGACGAATTGTTTGAAATGCTCACCTGGAACCAGCTTTCTATACACGACAAAACCATCTTCATTCTTAATTCCGGAGGTTACTACAGCCACCTGATTGCGCACGTGGAACAAATGCACTCGCAAGGCTTTCTGTATGAAGCTGCTTATGACCGGCTGGAAATACTGAACGAGCCTGGCGATCTGCTGTCCTTTCTTCCTGGATGATTCAGAATCGACGGCGCCCCTGAAAAAGCGGAATCTGAATACCTCCCCTCACAATCGGGAACGCGCTGCCATAGGAATCAATGTAGGGAGAATTTGATCTGCCGAGCACGTCAACCATCAGAAGGATAAAACCAAATGCCTGACCGCTGCCTGGATATCTGCCACCAGCATATCCGATACCGAGCAACAAACTGGGGTCGCTCACCGTGCTGGACGAGTTAGGCTCACCATTACCAGGCAAATATTTCAATTTAGTAGAGTTCACTTCATACTGGGCCTGAGCGAAGAACTGGCGAAAGGCATATAAACGTGTGAACACTCCACCGCCCACCGAAGTCTGACGCACTTTTCCGGCAAAGCCCGACCATTCGTTGAATGAAGTGTAGTTATAGTTTACAACAATACCGGCATCCATCCAGGGTGTAACCGAATAGCCCAACATAGGATTCACCCCCACTTGAAAATAACCACTGCCAAAGCCGAGACCCAGGCCTCCGCCGGCAAATAGGTTCTCCTTTCTGAAGCCGCCGCCTTCCTCTTCATCCTGGGCTACAGCAATAAACGGAAGAGCAGCTATCGCTAAAAGAATTATTTTTTTCATCTGGTAACTATTTATTGAAGTACTGATCTTTAACCATTTTTTTGTATCTCGCTCCACTGAGCCCGCTCGCCTGAATCCAGATTCAACAGCTCGGGTATCTTCACTGATCTTGGCATTTGCGACAATATAAATCCGCAAATGATGGCGGCAAAGGCGAGGAATGAGAAATCGCCGTTAAATAAGAATATCATGGTGGACAGCATCACTACCAATTCAGAAAAAGCAAGAAAACGGGTCAAACCCGACTGGTAATGCGTAAGCCGGTCCGTTAAACTTATATCGTTCCTTCGGCCCAGGTTGATCTGTCGGGCCATTTGCACGCGTGCCTGCAACAATAACATAAAAGACAGCAATGCTAACGCAATCAGGAAGTAGTTTCGGTACGCGCTCCATGCAGGCATAAATGGGCCCAGCCAGGAATGTACAGCCAGCGCAAGCAGAAACATGAATCCGATGCCGCCAACGATACCCCAGAAAACAATGCGAATATGTCTCCAGTGCCGAGTAACTGACGATTTATAGTGAACAGGTTCCATCAGGAACAAAGATAATCAGTAGAGCTTGAAAGTAGGACAACGTGCTTCCCGCGGAGTGCCGTTGTAGCGATCAATGATCCCTGTTTTAACCAGTGAGAATTCGTAAGCGCCGCGGGTGTTATTATAGTTCCGAAGCGTAGATACCGTTGCGTCGTAGGTAAAAGTGAACATATAATCTTTTACCCCCAGTCCAACCATCGGTATAAAGGCGTCTGAGCTACGGTAATACAATCCTCCCACCAGCACGTTGGAGCCGTCGCCAGATAGATTATAGTGAGCATTAACGCCCACAAGCCATTCGTACGATTTCGCCTGCAGCGAGAAATAAGAGTTTGGATTGATGATCCACTGATCGTTCAGCTTAAAGCTGCCATTGACGAAAGCCGTATGGCGCATCGGTATGCGGTTGTCGACATCTACTTTTTCGCCAAAAAAAGTCTCCCTCGCCCGGTTAATATGCATGGTCGAAAATCCGGCGTTAAAGTACGTATTATCGTCGGGGAAATAGGCATAGTTCAAACCTGCCTGCATGTCGAGGTAGCTGATATTAGTGCGATCCAGTTGCGGAGCCTGGCCAATATTATGTGAATCGAAGAATTCTCCATTCCATTGGGAAGGGAAAGTGAGATTAGTTGTATTGATCCGTTTGTTGGCCCAGCCTACGTTGAAGCCCAGACTTAGCAGGCTGCCATAGCCCAACAACTGGTGGTAGGCAACTGAACCATACAACTTCGTTGAAGTAAGGTTACCACTTCCGGCCACATCGCGCAGAATAACACCGCCCACACCCATCCAGCTATTTTCCCGTTGCGCAATTTGCATGTCGCCAAATGCGCTCATGGTTTTATACGGGACCGCCATGATGGCCGACCATTGATTCCTGTAGTTAACCCCCAACCGATAATCGCCCTCGGGCATAAAACCTGTGTTTGCAGGGTTCGTGAGGAGCGGCGAATTCATGAACTGCGAAAAATGCAGATCCTGCGCCTGTCCCTGCCTAATGCCTGACACAATCGCTATGACAAGAAATAATATGTTGAGTATTCGACCCATTTTTACATTTGCACATCTGCACATTTGCACATTTGCACATCTGCACATTATCTAATTAACGTTATATCCCCCGTTCTGGTTGTTTTCTTTCCGTCAAAAAATTCCACATCCAGCGTGTATGCATACACATCCATTGGCTGAACCACGCCCTTCACCTTTCCATCCCATCCCTGCTGCGGGTTATTGGTTTCAAATACTTTCTGGCCCCAGCGATTCCATATAATAAATCGCATTTTCGCTATTCCAAAACCACGAACCATCACCACACTGTTCACATCGCCGCTTAGTGGCGTAAATGCATTAGGTACGTCAAGGGCGGGCACCACAATAGCGCTGACAGGCATGCAAAGGGTGTCGCTGCATCCCTGATTGTTAAAAGCAATCAAACAAGCATTGAAGGTGCCGGTTGCAGCATATTGATGTGTCTGATTGGCCCGCGAAGTTGTTTCAAGTGTCGTGCCGTCCCCGAAGTCCCATATAAAGCGGGTTGAATTGCTGGAAGAGGCATTGACAAATATGTTGGGCGTATTGGTGACCGGTGTAGTTGGTGTATAACTGAAATTTGAAACGGGCGATTCGGTAACAACTATTAACGAAATGGTTGTATCGCGAACGTTACAAGTGTTGGGATCGGTAACAATTAACCGCACCTGGTAGTTGCCCGGGTTTTGAAAGATGTGCGTAGGGTTCGCCAGATCGGATGTATTGTTGGCACCAGAAGCCGGGTCACCGAAATTCCATTCAAATGTTTGTCCACCCGAACCGGTGTACACAAACGATGCGTCCAGAGGAGCACATCCGGAAGTAGGACCGGTAAAGGAAGCTTCCACATTCGACGATACCCGTACCACTACCGGTATAGAATCCGGGTAATTGCAATAGGCAGAGTCAGCCAGCACCAGCCAGCCATTGTAGGTACCGGGTGCAGCATAGCTATGTGTAACAGGACTCATACCAGCGCGCACACGTGGCGATCCATCGCCAAAATCCCAGATAAATGAGGTATCGGTAAATGGCCTCACAGGTAAGGTAGTAGACAGGTTGTTGAACTGATAAATAAACGCATCGCAGGGATCAAGTTTCACCACATTGGCTTGCAGGTTGGCCTCCAGGTTGCCCACTCGAATGTTCATGTAAGCAGTATCCCGCACGTTACAGCTGGTTGGATCTATGGCAATCAACATCACGCGGAACGTACCTATAGATGTGTAGGTATGTGTTTGCGTGAACCCTGCAGCGGCAGGCAAAGGTCCTACTACGGTTCCATCGCCAAAGTCCCAAATATACTCACGTGCATTGCGAACCTGATCGGTAAATGTCACATCCAGCGGTACGCAGCCGGCCGTGTCGTTTGGTACACCACCAATTTGCGAAGAAACATCAGCACCCACACCAGCGAGGTTGAAGGCAATTTTGATCATTCCCAGGTTACAATTGGCCGACACCGGACGGGTAGGTCCCCAGACACCTGGTGTTGTTGGAAACACCGCTCCGCCTCCGCAGTTGGCACAAACGCTCTGATAAATAACTCCATTCTGATCAAAGCGGCTGGTACCACCATCTACGTGATCGGTAAAACCTCCGTTTTGTCCAAAATAACTGGCATATAGCGGACCAGGTCCGGCGGCATCGCGCCTTAAAACAAAAAAGTAGAAGTCTCGCCCGTCGGTGGTAGATTGAAGTGCATCCGGCGTAACGGTCAGCCCTACCGTTCCGGCGTTTGGATAAGGATCAGCCGGCTCCTGAGTAGAACCGCCCCAGCCCGACACATACACATTCTCACAACGATCAACCAGAAATGCAGTAGGCGAAATATTTGGACGTGCTGCGCCGGTACCAAATCTTGTACGGTAAACATAAGTTGCGAGGTCAGCGGTCACTTTCGCGATAAAAATCTTACCACCCGCATCGGCATAGCCGCCTGCCGGTACATTTAACGGCGACATATCGCCGGTGGTCTGCCCCATGAAATACAAAAATCCGTTACGATCGAACTGTATACCAAAAATCTGGTCGATTCCATTGGTGCCCACATAAGCTGAACGCAGAAGTGCACTTCCATCAGCAGCAACTCTCGCAACAAATCCTTCAATCCCTCCACTTGGGGCAGGACCGATTGTTCCCGAACTGGGTCCCGGAAAATTACCACTGTTGGTGCCACCCGCTACATAAATGTCGCCGCCCGGACCCAGGGCAAGTACATAGGCTGCATCGTCGCCACTGCCACCCAGATAAGTACTGAAAATGGGATTGGCACCGGCCAGATTCGGATCCATTTTGATCAACACAGCATCCTGTAAGCCCGCGTTGGCCGATTGAAAACCGCCGGTAATTGGGAAATTGGTAGACTGTGTGCTGGATGCTACATAAATATTTTCACTGCCATCTAGTATAACTTCACTACGGCCATCGTCGCCATAGTTCTGCTGTAGCGATTGTGCACCACTTCGGTTAGCTTTAATGTTTACACCATCTATTGATGAACCACCTATCAGCCGCGAACCGATCAAGGCAGTACCGGTTGGATTTATCTTAGTGATGGCTATATCATAGTTTCCACCTACACCAATAGTTGGACCGGTAGTTGGGTAACGAGTTGCTGCCGCACCGGAAGTACTGCTGCTCCTGCCTGCAAGTATCAGGTTACCCGCTCCATCCACCACCAGACTATGCGGCTGTTCGTTGCCGGCGCCGCCTATATAAGTTGCATAAATGCGGGTAGAGCCATTTGGCGATAGCCGAATGATGCCGATATCGCAAGGCCTTTCACCAGTAGCGTTACTTCCGCCCTGGAAATTGGTCTGGATAGCGCCAGGTGTAACAGGGAAACTGCCACCAGCAGTTTCAAAAACGATGCCTCCACCATAAAAACTTCCGTCGGGTCCATAGGTCGCCGTAAATCCCCAGTTATCGGCACTGCTGGCGGCAAGCGAACAGAAGATCAGCGTAGGGTCGATTACCAGCGTGGCAGTGCGGTCGTAGTTGCCAACGTCGAATTTGAGTATGTTGCCGTTTAAAACATATCGGCAATTGATCACTTTTCTGCCAGTAGCATCGGTCTGGTAAGTGTAGGGAGCCGATTCACGTCGCTCACCCAATGAGGTGTTGATCACCAGTTCTTTGTTGCGAATCGATAATTGATCAACTCCTTCATACTTCAGCGCAATCTTCGACACATCTGCTCCGGGCTTAACAATTATATCGTACTTCAGCTTACCATTATTGGTATAATAACGAACATCCACCCCGGGGTAAATTTCTTTCAGGGTCATTGCCTGAAAAATGCGACAGTTCCCCGCCCATTTCGAAGGATCATTTCCCATGAAATAGTTGTTGTAGGTGACAATCATTTTATCAGGCACTACTGTTACGTTGGGTGACGCGCCCACAAAGTCCACATTCCATGCATGCGATTTTAACACAAGGGCCCCGTCTGTATCACGTTGCACAAACTCGGGCGTTTCATGCATGGTTTTACCCATTTTTTGCAAATAATTCCAGGTAGCAGGATCATGTTGCAGGATCGTGAATCCGGACTGACGAATAAACACCGCGCCGGCACTTACTTCGGCCCGGTATTTCACCCGTTCGTCCCATTGACCTTTGTTTTCAACAAATTCAATATTGCTATAATCCTGGGCATGCATGGCACAGGCAGAAAGAAGAAGAAGAGTGCAGAATATGGATTGTTTCAGGGTAGCCATTCGTCTTATAAAATAAAGAAATTATCCCGAACGTCGGCGGAAAACTTATGTTAAGATATTTTGCTCCAACTGCTATGATGCCGCCGTGATTGCAGATACATACGCAGGGCAGCATTTTCTGTTGCAGCTAGTTCGGGATCTTTTTCAAGGATGCTGGCTACCAGCTGCTTCGCGCTCTCTACCAAAGGTTTGTCCTGCACTATGTCGGCCATTCGGAAATTTACCATTCCGCTTTGGCGGGTGCCTTCAATTTCGCCGGGTCCGCGAAGCTCCAAATCCTTTTCGGCAATTTCAAAACCATCGCTGCTGCGAACCATGGTCTTCATCCGCTCTCTGGCATCACGCCCAAGTTTCGAAGAGGTCAGCAATACGCAATAACTTTTTTCTGCCCCCCTTCCCACACGGCCCCTCAACTGGTGCAACTGGGAAAGTCCAAACTTCTCCGCACTCTCTATTACCATTACACTGGCATTAGGTACGTTTACGCCTACCTCAATGACCGTAGTACTCACCATGAGTTGCGTATCACCTTCAACAAACCGTTGCATGTTTTGTTCTTTCTGCGCAGCAGGCATTTTGCCATGCACCATACTGATCCAATAAGCGGGCTCCGGGAAATAACCCTTCACGGTTTCAAATCCTCTCATCAGATCTTCATAGCTCAATTTTTCACTTTCCTCAATTAATGGGAAAATGATATATGCCTGGCGACCTTTGGCAATTTCTGCCTTTATAAACTCCATCACCCGGCTTCGATCTGTTTCTAACCGATGAACAGTGGTGATGGGTTGCCTGCCAGGCGGCAATTCGTCAATAATACTGTAGTCCAGATCCCCATAGGCGGTCATAGCCAGGGTTCTTGGTATAGGTGTGGCAGTCATCACCAGCACATGCGGGGGCAAACTTGCTTTTTCCCAAAGTCGTGCCCGCTGTGCTACACCGAAGCGGTGCTGTTCGTCGATGATCACAATACCGAGACTCTTAAACTTCACGGCATCTTCAATTACGGCATGCGTGCCGATAAGGATTTGCAACTCTCCATTTTCCAACTCAGCCAGCAGCTTTTTACGTGCAGCCGCCTTTGTTGAGCCGGTGAGTAAGGCCACACGCACCGGCAGGTCCTGTAGCTGCTCACTCATAGTATTGAAATGCTGCTTGGCCAGAATTTCGGTGGGTGCCATAATGCAGGCCTGATAACCATTGTCCACCGCCAGCAGCATTGTGAGCAGGGCAACCATGGTTTTCCCGCTGCCAACATCGCCCTGCAACAATCGGTTCATTTGCTTTCCCGATCCCGTATCCGTGCGGATTTCCCGGATAACCCGCTTTTGGGCATTGGTCAACTCAAAGGGAAGGTGGTGCTGATAAAATCCATGAAACAGTTCGCCTACTTTATCAAATACAACCGCCTTCGAAAACCGGTGCCGCGCCGCTCGCCGCAGGTTCATCCGCATTTGCGCCAGAAAGATTTCCTCAAACTTGATCCGTTTCACGGCTGCCTGATAGGCTGCCGCGTATTCAGGAAAATGAACCATTTTCAGCGCTCGAAAGCGGCCCAGCAGTTGGGCTGATTCAATCACCAGCGCCGGCAGATTCTCCGGCACATCCCGCTCTTTTATCACCTGAAAAAGATTCTCAGTGAGCCGGGCTATCTGTCGTCCACCCAGGCTCCTGGCGCGCAGTTTTTCGGTACTGGGATAAACAGGTTCCAGAAAAGCGCGCCCTTCCTGGTGTGCGGCAGTCAATATTTCCATTTCCGGATGAACGATCTGGGCAGTAGAGTTAAAAAAACCAGCCCTGCCAAAAACGAGATAGGACTGGCCCACTGATAAATGTTTCTGTATCCAGTTTACTCCCTGAAACCAAACCAGATCCAGCACGCCTGACTGATCTTTTAATTTACCTACCAACCGCTTCTGCCTTTTTTCTCCCAAAAGTTCAAGGCTCAATAACCGACCGCTTACCTGTACATAGTCGGTCGTTGGATTGATAGCCGACACCTGGCTCACCTGTGTGCGGTCAATATGACGTAAGGGAAAATGTAACAATAAGTCGCGGAAACAGTGAATGGATAATTCCTTCCGCAACAGGTCGGCACGTAACGGTCCCACCCCCTTCAGGTACTCGATAGGACTGTCTAATATGGAGTGTTGGCCGGAAATAAATTGTGTTTTTGCAAAAATAAAAGGGCGGCACCAGCCCGCCAGCGAATTAGAACGTTGATTTTCTGTCAGTTTCGGGGTTTTTTCCCGACTGGCAATCGGTTGGACCTTTTCGTTCGTAAATATTGTGCACTGAAAATCCGGTATTTACACAATAAAGAAATCTCTCTAAACGTCTTTAAAGGACCAATTCCTGTAGAGCGCCAAACCTTTGAAAAAACCACCATGAACCCAGCTTTACTGCTTGAGATTTCCTATCCTTTCGCCGGATTTAAAGGGGCCCTGCTTTCCTTTATTTCGTCTTTTGTAACTGCGCTGCTGGCCATCCCGCCGATCATTACGCTAATACATCGATACCGACTTTTCGATATGCCCAACGGCCGTAAAGAACATCAACAGCCTGTGCCCACTATGGGCGGAATCGCAATTGTTGCTGGAATGATGATGGCCCTTGTGCTTTGGTTTCCTTTCAGGTATGAAGTGGCTCAAATAGCTTTTTTCTTTTCGGTGTGTGTGCTTTTTGGACTCGGCATTATGGACGACCTGAAAGATCTTTCAGCCAAGTACAAATTTCTGATTCAGTTTGGGCTTGCCTTGCTGATTGCACTTTCCGGCATTCGCATCCAAAATTTCGATGGATTGTTTGGAATATATCAACTGCCTCTGTTGGCCCAGTACCTTTTCACCATACTTGCGGTAGTGGGCATCACCAATGCATTCAACCTGATTGACGGTATCGACGGCCTGGCTGGCGGGCTTGGGTTTATGAGCATCATCACACTCGGATTGTTTCTTTCTATTGCCGGCGACAGCAACACAGCCCTGATAGCATTTGCCCTTGCTGGCGCATTGCTGGCTTTTTTATATTTCAATTTCAACCCTGCACGCATTTTTATGGGCGACACGGGATCTTTGGTGGTGGGCTTTGTGATTGCAGTGCTATCTGTTCGACTGATGCAGATCAATCCCGTTGAGGGCAAATCGATTCTGGCGCATGCGCCACTGTTTGCACTGGGTATTGTATTGATCCCAGTTTTCGATACCCTTCGGGTATTTGCCACCCGTATGTGGTATGGCAAGTCGCCCTTTGTAGCCGACCGCATTCATATTCATCACCTGCTTACCAACCAGGGCTTCGGTCATTCGTTTGCCAGCCGCGTTATCTGCAGCCTGCACGGTATCGTGCTATTGGCTTCCTATCTTTTGAACAGTTGGACACCCGAACTGATTTTGTGCGTGCAACTGCTGGCCATGTTTGGCATGACCTGGTTATTGAAACGAATGGGAAAACTGGTTCCCCTGCAGCCACGTGAGCTGGCTGGCAATCCCTGACAACTTTGAATTGATTGAAAATTTTATTGCTGCGGCTGCATACCGTCTACCAGCACACGCCCGGTTGCCTGGTCGAGCACAAACCGCAGCCGCTGGTTCGATTCCTCTTCAGTGGCCAGCAAGTCAGCCAGCGTGATCTGGTTGAGCAACTGGTCCATTGTAACCTGTATCATTTGCCAGAGCGAGCGCGCCGAACAGTCAACTGAATTGGTGCAGAGACGCATTGATCCCGCATGGAGGTTGCAGAAGCGATTGTCGAATAAAACACCACCCAGAGCTTTAAGTACATCGTTAATGATGATTTCGCTGGCAGGACGGGCAAGAATATATCCCCCCTTGTACCCAGGTGTGCTGTTGATCAATTTGGCCATACGAAGTACACGAGCCAGCTTTGCCACATAGTGACTACTCAGGCCCTCGGCTTCGCTCAGCCGGGGAATACTCATTCCTTCTTTGTCTTTACAGCCCGCAATGCGGATCAATATGCGGAGACCATATTCTTCCTGTGAACTGATTTTCATAACAATGGTTTGCGGGTTTAAAGCATTCCTAATTCTAGTTGAGCGGCTTCCGACATCCGGCTTTTGTCCCAGGCCGGTGTCCATGTAACAGCCACGTGCACATCGTTTACTCCATCAATGGCACGAAGTTTCTGATCTACTTCTACCGGCAGCGATTGTGCAGCCGGACAAGCTGGCGAGGTCAGTGTCATGACCACCTGAATATTGTTGAGAGGCAAAACGGTAACCTCATATATTAATCCCAGTTCGTAAATGTTCACAGGAATTTCGGGGTCATAAATGGTTTGAATGACCTCAATCGCTTTTTGTTTCAATGCTTCCGGTTCCCAGATCATGACGATTGATTTTTAAGTTTAAATGCCAGCGCGTAATTCTTCATTTGCTTCACCATACTGAGCAGCCCATTGCTACGGGTCTGCGCCAGGTGGGTGGTCATACCAATTTCCTGAATAAAGCCCAGCGGCGCTTCTATTATTTCATCTGGCGTGCGGCCCGACAATACACGGATCAACATGCTGATCAAACCCTTCACGATCACTGCATCACTGTCGGCTTCAAAATATATTCGACCATCTTTCTGATGAGCCACCAGCCAAACGGTACTCTGGCAGCCACGCACTTTATTGGCGTCAATTTTATGTTCCGCTGCCAGCGGCGCCAGCTTTTTGCCCATGTCAATGATATACTCGTACTTATCATCCCATGAATCAAAAAGGGCAAATTCTTCTACGATCTCCTGTTCTACTCCGCGTATGGTGGTTTGTTCCGACATAGTTAAGCACGCAGCAACCGAATGGCCTTATCCAAAGCAGTTGCCAGTTTATCAATTTCTTCCTTTGTATTATATAAAGCCAACGAAGCCCGCACTGTACCGGGAATACATAGTCTGTCCATCAGGGGCTGGGCACAATGATGGCCGGTGCGTACCGCAATCCCTTTATTGTCGAGCAATATACCCAGATCCTGGGGATGAGCTCCATCTACAACAAATGATAACACACTGGTCTTATTAGCCGCTTGTCCTATCAACCGCACAGCCGGGATGTTCCCCACCAAATCGGTTGCGTATTTCAACAACTGATCTTCGTGTTGCCTGATACGGTCGCGGCCGATATTCATCACGTAATCCAACGCATATTTGAAAGCGATGGTATCGGCAATATTGGGAGTACCTGCTTCATATTTGTAAGGCAGGTCGTTATAAGTGGTTTTTTCGAAACTTACTTCCCTGATCATTTCACCACCTCCCTGAAAAACATACATGTTTTCCAGCAATTGCTTTTTGCCATACAAGACTCCCACACCGGTGGGCCCGTAAACCTTGTGCGATGAGCAGGCAAAAAAATCGCAGTCAAGCGCCTGAACATCGATGTCCAGATGCACGGTCGACTGCGCACCATCAAGCAACACCAGCGCACCGGCTTCATGCGCAGCAGCAATGATCTCCTCTACGGGATTTACCGTTCCCAGGGCATTGCTAACATGAACCACCGACACCATCTTAGTTTTTTCAGACAACATCGATCGGAATGCATCCATATCCAACTCACCGGTCTCCGACACTGGTATAGCTTTGAGCTTTGCGCCTTTTTGTTCGCAAATGATCTGCCAGGGCACGGTGTTGGAATGATGCTCCATACCTGTAACCAATACCTCGTCACCTGATTTCAGGTGCTGCATGCCCCAGGTATAAGCCACCAGGTTGATGCTTTCCGTAGTGCCACGGGTAAAAATTATTTCCTCCCGATGGGCGGCTCCAATAAATGTGCGAACGGTATCGCGTGTTGCTTCAAATGCGGCAGTAGCCTCTTCAGCCAGTGTGTGAATACCGCGATGAATATTGGCGTTATAGTTCGAGTAGTAGTCTACCAGCGCCTGTATAACCTGCCGGGGTTTTTGTGTAGTGGCGGCATTGTCGAGGTATACCAACGGATGCCCCTTCACTTCCCGTTGCAGGATGGGAAAATCACGGCGGATCAAATTCACATCGTAATCGGTATGCTTGGCAACGGCAGTTTCCATGTATTATAACATTTCGAGGCGACGATGAATGGCTTCCTCTGCAAACTGACGCATGGGCTCGGGCAGAATATGTTCCAAAATATCTCCGGTAAAGCCATGCAACAATAAAGACTGGGCCATTTTTTCGGGAATGCCTCTTGATTTCAAATAAAATAAACCTTCTTCATCCAGCCGACCAATCGTACAACCATGCGAACATTTTACATCATCAGCAAATATCTCCAGCTGTGGCTTGGTGTTCATGCTGGCACCCTCAGTCAACAGTATATTCTTGTTCGACTGGTAGGCATTGGTCTTTTGAGCGTCCTTTCTGACAAATATCTTTCCATTGAACACGCCAGTAGCATCACCACCAATTACGCCTTTGTACAACTCATTACTGTAGCAGTGAGGCATTACGTTGTCTACAATAGTGTGGTTGTCTACATGGGTTTTACCCTGCAAAAGGTAAAGACCATACATATGCGATTCACAATATTCTGCTTCCATCACCATATGCGTGTTGTTGCGCACAATACGGCCATCAAGCGATATCGTTACCGAATGGGCATAGCTTTTTCCGATCTGTCGTACATGGAGCGTACTCACCAGACTGGCATCGGCACTATCCTGCTGAATTTTATAGCTGTAAAACCGGGCACCTTCTTCCACCACTACCTCCGTTACCTGGTTGGTGAGGCTTTCCTGACTGCCAAGTGTTACAAAATGTTCTGTTGTATGCAGCTGAGCATTCTTACCAACATAGATCAGGCTTCTGGGCAATGCCAGTGCCCCTTGTACACGGGCATCGAGCAGATAATAGATAAAAAGCGGGTGTGCCAGCTCCGTATCCTCCGGAACGTAAACAAATGCACCACCCTGCATGAGTGCAGTATTCATAGCATGCATGCCATCTTTCAGATAACCTGCGCTGTGGCCGAAATGAGTGGTCACCAATGCCGCATGTTCTCCCGCTTCCTCGAGGGCTGTTACCAGCAAACCGGGCGAAATAAATTTCGACAGATCCGGAGCGTACCGTCCATTTACAAATACAAGCTCATTGGCCTTTTCATGTCCCGGAAGCCGATGCGGCTCCAGGTCCGCAATGCCCACTATCGGGGCAGCTTCTAATGGCCATTGATAATCGCCACTAAACAATGAAGCAATACGGGTATACTTCCATTCTTCATGGCGCGATGCTGGTATGCCCCACTGAGAGAAATTCTCGAGTGCGGCCTTCCGGCGCGAATCCAGTAATCCGCTGCTTCCGTTCTTATGTTGCTTAAACTGTTCTTTAAAATAACTAATGCTGTCCATTTTCACTTTTTATATAACCATGCCTTAGGCTTCCTCGCCGATATTCACTTCGTTGCGGATGAAATCGTAGCCACGTTCTTCCAGTTCAAGCGCCAGTTCCTTGGTGCCTGACTTTACAATCCTTCCTTTATAAAGTACGTGAACAAAATCTGGCACGATATAATCGAGCAAACGCTGATAGTGTGTAATTACCAGCACGGCATTGTCCTTTCCTCTTATTTTGTTCACACCTTCGGATACAATCCGGATAGCATCAATGTCGAGGCCTGAATCTGTTTCATCCAGAATGGCCAGCCGGGGCTCCAGCATCGCCATCTGAAAAATTTCGTTGCGCTTTTTTTCACCGCCGGAAAAACCTTCGTTCAACGGGCGGCTCAGCAGCGATTGATCGATATTCATCATCGCCATCTTTTCCTTCATCAACTTCAGGAAGCCTACGGCGTCCAATGCCTCCTGTCCACGGTACTTCCTCACCTCATTAACGGCTGTTTTGATGAAATTGGTAGTGCTCAAACCTGGAATCTCAACAGGATATTGAAAGGCTAAAAACAACCCCTCACCAGCGCGCTCTTCCGGGGCCAGATCAAGCAGATCTTTTCCAAAAAAGTTAACGGACCCGCCTGTCACTTCGTAATCTTCCCGTCCGGCCAGCACAGATGCCAGGGTACTTTTGCCCGATCCGTTAGGACCCATAATCGCATGCACTTCGCCGGGCTTGATATCCAGATTGATCCCTTTCAGAATCTGTTTGCCTTCAATACCCGCTTGTAAATTCTCGATCTTCAGCATATTTCAATTTTTCTATGATTGACTAATAACTGGGGAGACAAACAATTTGCCTCCGTTTAATAGATTATCCCACGCTGCCTTCCAAACTAATGGCCAGCAATTTTTGTGCTTCCACGGCAAACTCCATGGGCAATTGGTTCATGACCTCTTTGGCAAAACCATTAATGATCAAAGCAACCGCTGTTTCGGTATCAATACCACGCTGGTTGCAGTAAAAAATCTGGTCTTCACCAATTTTCGATGTGGTGGCTTCGTGTTCCACGATGGCCGTGTTGTTCTTCACTTCGATGTACGGGAAGGTATGTGCACCACATTTGTCGCCCAGCAGCAGCGAATCGCACTGGCTGAAATTGCGTGCCTTGCTGGCATTTTTACCTACCTGCACCAGCCCGCGATAACTATTGTTGCTAAAGCCGGCACTGATACCCTTGCTCACAATACGGCTACGAGTATTCTTCCCGATATGCATCATTTTGGTCCCTGTGTCGGCCTGCTGGCGGTTGTTGGTAACGGCAACCGAATAAAATTCACCAATTGAATGATCTCCTTTCAGAATAACGCTCGGATATTTCCAGGTGATCGAAGAGCCGGTTTCCACCTGTGTCCAGGATATCTTGGAATGATTGCCTTTGCAAATGCCACGTTTGGTGACGAAATTGTATATACCACCTCTACCCTCTTTATCGCCGGGATACCAGTTTTGTACTGTGCTGTACTTTACTTCTGCATTCTCAAGCGCCACTATCTCTACCACCGCAGCATGCAACTGATTCTCGTCGCGCATAGGTGCCGTACATCCTTCGAGGTAGCTAACATAGCTGTCATCTTCGGCTACAATCAGCGTGCGCTCAAACTGACCGGTATTCTGGGCATTGATCCGGAAATAAGTACTCAGTTCCATCGGGCATCTCACCCCCTTTGGGATGAAACAAAATGATCCGTCGCTAAATACTGCTGAGTTTAAAGCAGCAAAATAGTTATCCGTTACAGGCACCACCGATCCGAGGTACTGGCGAACCAGTTCGGGATGTTCCTGAATGGCTTCGCTCATGCTGCAAAAAATAATACCCATTTCGGCAAGCTGTGCCTTAAATGTGGTGCCAATCGACACACTGTCAATCACGGCATCAACCGCTACTCCGGTTAAACGTTTTTGCTCTTCGAGCGAAATGCCCAGTTTCTCAAATGTTCGGATTAGTTCCGGATCCACTTCATCCAGACTTTTGGGAGTCACTTTCTGTTTGGGTGCCGAATAATATATGATGTCCTGAAAATCGATTCTTGGAAAAGTTACATTGGCCCAGGTAGGCTCCTCCATCTTCAGCCACTGGCGATAGGCCTTCAGGCGCCAATCAAGCATCCATGCCGGCTCATTCTTTTTAGCCGAAATAAAGCGTACAATGTCTTCGCTTAATCCCTTTGGTGCAGCATCTGATTCAATATCAGTTACAAAACCATACTTGTACTCGTTCAGTACCGTTTGCTCCAGGATGTCGAGATCCTCCTTCCTTTCGTCCCTCTCCGGTTGGTATATCTCTGTTTTCATCCCGCAAAGGTACGGAGGGGATTTATACAAAAAAGTATAAACAGCAATTAATTTGGGAATTTATGAGTGGGGAACTGGGCACAACTGAAAAGGCAATTATGACATATTATGGTGCTGTGTATTGTTTTACAATTATATACAGTTGAAATTTTTTTACAAATGATTCTCTTATCCCTTTTCCCCTTTAAGTGTTTTTGGAACAGTGTGCGGAGCTGGTCACTGTTCCGTTCCGAATGCCCGTAAAATGTGTGAAATATTCCCCCTTTTTCGGGTATAGCTGCCCGCGTCTGCCGGATGCAACTTTGCAGCTGTGTATTTCAACAAATTAAACCTTATCTAAGATGTACTCTCAAAATCTCAACCATCTCGAATTAGTAGAATTCACCGGACGCGACAATGAGTTGCAGCAATGCCGTGCCCATTTTCCCCTGCTGGGTTTTAACGGAAGTGAATCACTAGCGTCCGTTTATTTTGAATTAGAGCCTGGTCGCCACCTGGGCCGTCATGTCGACTCTGCTGAAGAGTTGCTGGTAGTGCTGGAAGGTGAAGTGGAAGCAGAAGTTAATGGCAAAACCATCGAAGCAGCGGTTGGCTCACTGATACTGATACCACGGCAGGCAGCACACAATATCCGAAATATTGGTACCGGGCGTGCCAAAGTGCTCGGCGTGTTTGGCGGCGCCAACCAGATAGTGGCCGAGTTTGAAGAAGCCTGGTTGCCGGCCAATAGCCGTCGCGTGGATACACGTGATCTGGCGGGCTGACTGGAAAAGGCCAATCAACCTCTGAAATAAGTGAGCACGCCAATTACAATGGCTGCCAGCAAAATTGAGAACACCACATCCCAGGTAGTGAAGGTTTTTCTGGCAGCTGCTTTTTGTTCGGCCGACAATGTACCAAGCGTCAACCCCTTTATTCTTTCATAGTCAGGTTTGTCAGTGGCCAGACTAACAGTCAGGCAAATGATGACACAGGCTACGAACATATAAATGGCCATGTGTGCAAAATTGATAGCAGCGAACTGAGCAAACAAACTTTCTTCACCAGCCGGAATTTTTCCATTCTCAAGAAAAATCAGCTCACTTACGATTCGCACAGTCGCCATCAACAAACCAAATAGTAAAGTTGCAATGGCACCTTTGGCATTCACCCGCTTCCACAGTATGCCTAATACAAATACGGCTGTGATGGGGGGCGCAATATAGGCCTGCACATTCTGCAGATATTGATACAAAACTCCTCCGCCAATCTTTTCCATAATCGGGATCCAGAGCATACCCAGCACAACAATCACGGCAGTGGCTATTTTACCTGCACGCACCAGATCCTTCTCCGGTGTATCGGGTTTCATCTTTTTGAAAATATCAACTGTAAACAAGGTAGAGGCGGAGTTGAAAACCGAAGCCAGAGAGCTCATCAGTGCAGCCATCAATCCGCCCGCAACCAAGCCTTTTAAGCCGGCTGGTAACAGGTACTGCACCAGGGTAGGAAATACCTGATCACTCTTCTCATATTGCAGCAAGCCCTTTTGTTTTAACGCAAAGGCAATAATGCCGGGTATAAGAAATATAAATATCGGCGTAAGCTTTAGGTATGCGCCAAAAATGGCACCGCGCCGGCCAATAGTAATGTTATGTGCCGACAAGGTTCGTTGCACGATATACTGATCGGTGCACCAGTACCAGATCCCCACAATGGTTCCTCCAATCAGCATACCCGTCCATGGAAATTCCGGATCCGAAGCAGGCCGCCACATATTGAAATGACTGCTGCCGGCGGTTGCTTTCAATTCTTCCCAACCTCCAACGGCATTTAATCCCATAATTGTAATTACTGCCGACCCTAACAATAAGACTACCGTCTGAAATGCTTCTGTATAAACCACCGCCCTCATTCCACCAACGATTGTGTACAAGCCAGTTACTACCACTATGGCTATGGCACCCTGTAAAAAGTCGATACCCAACAATTGCGATACCACAATGCCCCCCGCATAAATGGTAACCGATACTTTAGTAAGAACATATCCTGCAATGGAAAAAAGTGAAAGAAACCATCGCGACTGGCTGTCGAAGCGTTTTTCAAGAAACTCTGGCATTGTAAACGCGCCGCTGCGCATATAGAAAGGCAGAAAAAACCAGCCAAGTAGTAACACGATCCAGGCGTGCAGTTCGTAGTGTGCCATTGGCATGCCCGATTCGGCACCGGTGCCGGCCAAACCCACCACGTGTTCCGAACCGATATTGGACGCGAATATGGAAGCACCTATCACAAACCAACCCACATTACGGCCAGCCAGGAAATATTCTTCTGTTGTATTATTTTTTTTGCGGATCACCCACCAGGCAATCAGCAGCAGGATTGCGAAATATGCGGCCAGTACAATGTAGTCGAGCGTTTGAAGCGTGTTCATATTGCAGCATTGTTAAAAAAGGCATCTTATTCCTGGCGGGGACTAAGACGCCTTTTGAAAATCAGGATTGAGGCAGAAAGTTAAATAAAATTGTTCAGGATATTTTCCAACAATTCCTGACGACCACTTCTTGCTTTGGGTTCTCCGTTGTCGATCGCAAACTGTCGAAGGTCTTCGAGCGACAATTTGCCTGCTTCAAATTCCTGTCCTTTTCCGGAGTCAAATGAAGCATAGCGATCCTCGCGTATTTTTCTATAATCCGACTTCGACAAAACGGCATCGGCTACCAACAGTGCACGAGCAAAACAGTCCATACCTCCAATATGCGCATAGAACAGATCTTCAGGATCGGTTGAATTACGACGGATCTTGGCGTCGAAATTTATACCGCCTCCGCCAAATCCGCCCGCTTCAATAATCACGAGCATGGCTTCGGTGAGTTCGAGCACATTGTTGGGGAACTGATCGGTATCCCAACCGTTTTGGTAATCGCCTCTGTTGGCATCAATACTTCCCAACAAACCAGCATCGGCTGCCATTTGCAGTTCGTGCTGAAATGTATGTCCGGCCAGAGTTGCGTGGTTTACTTCGATATTCAAACTAAAATCGTCCAGCAAATCGAACTGCCGGAGGAAGCCAATTACCGTTTCACTATCGTAGTCGTATTGATGCTTTGAGGGCTCGCATGGTTTCGGTTCAATGAAAAACTTACCCTTAAAACCGTTTCTTCTTGCATAGTCTTTTGCCGTATGCAGAAAACGCGCCATGTGTTCCTTTTCCCGACGAGTATCGGTGTTCAGTAAACTCATGTAACCCTCACGGCCTCCCCAGAACACATAATTTTGACCCCCCAGTTGAATGGTAGCATCAAGCGCCGCTTTAACCTGCGCACCCGCATGGGCCAGCACATGAAAGTCGGGATTGGTGGCGGCACCATTCATATATCGACGGCTCGAAAACAAATTGGCCGTGCCCCATAGCAGTTGTATCCCGCTGTCTTTCTGTTTGGCTGCCAGGTATTCGGTCATCGCCTGCAGGCGACGCTCATTTTCCACCACATCAATGCCGTATTCAACAACATCCACATCATGAAAACAGTAAAAAGGCAAACCCAGTTTCGTCATAAACTCAAAAGCCGCATCGGCTTTGGCTTTGGCGCGACCAAGTACGTCAGATGCCTGATCCCATTCAAAAAGGTGAGTAGGCTCGCCGAACGGATCGGCGCCGCTTCCTGTAAATGAGTGCCAGTAAGCACAGGCAAAACGCAGCCATTCTTTCATGGGTTTGCCGCCCACTACCCGGCCTGGATCGTACCAGCGAAAGGCCAGTGGATTATCAGTTTGTGGTCCTTCATATCCAATCTGCCCGATCCCTTTGAAATATTCTTTTGATCCTAATGTTGTCGACATTTCTTGTTGGTATTTGGTAAAAAAATCAGGATTCGCTTAGCGTCAGTGAACTTGCAGGCTCTAATTTATGCAAGCTCTGTTGTAATACGGTTTTCCAGCGCATGTAATTTTCTGCAACCTCATCTATGTACAGGGGTTCTACTTTTTGTAACACCGGATTTAGCGCTGCGGCATCACTCGCGTGTTGGTAATAACCCAGGCCAAGGGCGGCCCCTATGGCAGCACCCACGCTACCGTCGGTTTCTCTAAGTTCTATTGGATAACCGCAGATATCAGCGAGTGTTTGAGTAAAAATGGATGACTGAAACAGGTTGGCGTTCCCGGCCCTTAGTAAATGGATATCCAGCCCATTTTCCAGCATGATGTCCATACCATAGCGAAAGGCAAAGGCAATTCCTTCCTGCACGGCCCTAAGCCAATGCGAAGTTCCGTGCAGGTTAAGATCGATACCCACAAAGCCCGCACCCGGACTCAAATTATTCAACATTCGCTCCGCTCCGTTTCCGAAAGGAAAAGCCATCAATCCCTGTGATCCTGCAGGTGCCGCCTCAGCCAACTGGTTTATTTGTTGATAAGTAAAATTATTTCCCAGCAACTGACGGGCCCATCGGTTGAAGATTCCCGCTCCATTTATACAAAGCAATACACCGATCCGTTGTTGAAATTCGTTGTAGTTCACATGTGCAAAACTGTTGACGCGCGACTGATAGTCGGCCTGAAGCTGATCAGTTATTGCATAGATAACACCTGAAGTGCCGGCATTTACTGCAACTTCTCCCGGCTCCATCACCTGTAGCGCCAACGCATTGTTAGGCTGATCGCCTGCTTTATAGCTAACAGGTATGCCCGGTCGCAGCGACAATGCCTGTGCCACCGAACTCTGCAAGCGGCCATGATCAGCAAACACCGGGGTAATTTTCGGCAAACGTTCACCTGACCACCCTGCCCATTGCAGGACTTCCTCGGATACGCGGGCATTCCTGAAATCCCAAAAAATACCTTCCGACAGAGCGGATGCGGTTGTAGTCAATTCGCCTGTGAGCTTCATGGCAATAAAATCTCCAGGCAACATAAAATGTTGAATCCGCTGGAATACAAAAGGCTCATTCTTTCGCACCCATGCCAGCTTTGATGCAGTAAAATTGCCCGGCGAGTTAAGAAGACATTGTTGACAGTATTCCGCACCCAATTCTGACAAACCTTCTTCACCAGTTTGCACAGCGCGGCTATCGCACCAAATGATTGCTTTTCGAATACTATTCAATGCTGAGTTCACCAGAACCAGTCCATGCATCTGATAGGCAATACCGATCGCGGAAATATCGGTTGGATGATAGTTGCCTGCTTCATGGCATTTTCGAATGGCCTGCTGCACGTGCTCCCACCATATCTCCGGACTTTGCTCCGCCCAGCCTCTCTGTGTAGAAACAATTTCAGCTTCCGTTTCAGGCCAACTGGCGCTGGCAAGCCTTTTTTGTGAGGCTGCATCAATTACTGACACTTTCACCGAAGAAGTACCCAGGTCAACTCCCAGTACCAACATATATGCATAATTGATTTAAAGAAAAGGAGGGATGAGGAATCATCCCTCCATGACGATTGCTATGAGAACTGCACATTCATGCAATGCCGGATTCGGCTTCTTTATCTAAACAATTTTTAACGTGCCTGTAATGCCTGCAATACTGCCGAATAAGCCGGTTTGCGATTGTAATTATCGTCGTACATCAGCGGAAATTCTGCACCATTGTTGTACAACCAGCTGTTGGCATCGTTCACTCCCCATACAGTAATGCCTCCGCGTTGTGCCGGCGGCACATATTTCAGATAGGATTCTACGGCATACTTGTAGATCGCCGCCTGAAACGCTGCCAACTGATCGGTCATTCCACCCGACGAGCTATTTTGAACTACGCGCACATCCAGTTCGCTGATTCGCACTTTCAGCCCGGTTGCAGCCAGTTTTTGCATCATTTGATCAATGCCGTTATAGTAGATATTGCTTCGGGCCAAATGCATTTGCGTACCAATGCCGTCAATTTTTGCACCCTTCGCTTTCAATTCGTTGACTAATGCGATCAATGAGTCCGTTTTTGCAGCACTGCTTTCCAATCCAAAATCGTTGATGTACAAATCAGCCGTGGGGTCAGCGGCGGCTGCATATTGAAAAGCTTTCAATGCATAATCGCGTCCCATATAATCGGACCACATCAAAAAATTAGGTTTGGTGGCAATACCGGAGATATCGGTGCTATTGGCTGAAGTGCGATAAGCGCCACTCGGGCTCATCGGCTCATTCAGCACATCCCAGGCGCGCACTTTGCCTTTATATCGATTTACCGTTGTACTAATAAAACTTTCCAACGCCTGCTCCAGCTTCTGCGCAATTTGAGGTCCCGATGGGGCGGTTATTACTTCTTTTACGCTCACATCATCTATAAAATAGGTATTGATAGCACCTCCACAATCGAACAAAATACGCGTTTGAGGCGAGTTGGCTGTAATGGTCCATACAATTTGGGTAAACTGTCCGCTGGGTATAGATTGGTCGCCCTGGTATTGCGCTGAACCGCCTCCTGCAGTTTGTGTACTCATACGTATGGAACCAGTGCCGGAGGCAGCGCGTACGTAATAGCTTACCCTATATTGCTTGCCCGCTTCTGTATTGAACAGTTCGCTGGCAATCTGCACTTTCCACTGGCCGGTGGGGTCGCCTACGTTTGCCTGCACACGCATGGCGGCAGTGCCTGTTCTGACTTCCGAAGCCGCGGTAGTAAGGGTTACCGTGCTCCCGTTCTGCGCGTTGAAAGTACCCCAATTAGCAAGAGAACCACCACCCGCTTCAAAGCCACCGTTGCCCAGCGACTCAGGCGCGTCGGGAATGGTAATACCGGCAAATGATTTCAGGTAATTTGAATTTACATTGTCGTGCCAGGCAAGCGTATGCCCAAAAATTTCCTGATCCCCTACTGCATTCACTAATGCATCGGTGTTGGTGAAATTGAGCGTGCCATTATCGGCTACGATAGCGGCGTGCTTCATCAGGTATTCAAAAGTTACACCGTCGAAATCGCGCTTTACGGCGCCACTGTAACCCGGGTCGGTGAGAAATGGGGTGCCCGACACAGCCGCACCAATCGGAAAGTCGGCTGCATCACGAAGCGGTGTTTCTGTGGCTGGAAAATCACCTGTATCCAAAATATTCGCATCAGGCCCCTTTTTGCAGGAGGCCAGCAACAGTATAGCGGCAGCCGCCATTGTGGTTGCTTTTGAATATATCAGTTTCATAACTTTCATTCTTTTTTGTTGATGTGTAGGTTGGCGTCAATACCCGGGATTCTGGTATTGTGCTTTGTTTTCGTCAATGATTCGATCCAATTGCTCTCTTGGGATCGGCCTCAACTCATGCTTGTTGGGAGTGATGTTGGCAGCAGCATCAGTATTATAAAGTCGTACCCGCTCAATCAGCTTACTCCTGATGGCGAGGTCGGGCCAGCGCGTGCTTTCGCCACAAAGCTCCCTGGTGCGTTCGTCGAGAATAAAATCAAGCGTCACCTGCGAAGGGCTGTTGAGTCTGATCGCATTGTAGCGAGCGTCTATCTCTGATGAGGTTAGTCCCGGCCGCGCAGCAGCGCGGCGCTTTAGTACATTGATCAGGTCCATTGCTGCATTTGTATTGCCCAGCTGCATGGCGGCTTCCGCGGCCAGCAGATAGGTTTCTCCCAACTTGCAAACCGGGAATGGTCTGGCGCCTGGATAGTTGGGCACACCACGTGCCGGATCTTCATACTTGCTCAAACTGGGATAAAAATTAGCCGTAGCGTTGGCCGCACCGTTAGTTGATCCTCCAATAAAGTAAAATTCTCTCGGTGCAACCACCCGATAGGGTTTCAATCTCGGACCCACCGGCATGATACCATTGAGCGAATCGGCTATTCGATCGCTCAGGGCCACTACGAATCCGGTATCCACATTGGCAGTAAAGCCGCCTGCGGTAGTAGAGGCAATATAAACGGTGCGGAAAGAACCCTCAAATCGGCTGTCGTTGAATTTATCAGCAAATGCTGTGTGAAACAACCAGGGCGTAGGACAAAAACGTCGGATCGGCCGCCCATATTGAACTGTTCTGGTACTTACCGGAGCTGTGGGGGAAGTAGCCAAAGGCGATCGCACTGCTGTATAGTCCCCGTTAAAATCGTTCGATGCATCCATACCTTTTGTACCACTTATCCCCTGAGGATTGGGTACCTCACTGGCGGCGTAATTGCCAGGCACTCGTTCTACCGCAAACAGGATTTCATTATTATAGTCATTTCCGGGGCGGTGTACATCCGCATAATAGGTTTGCAACGACACGGCATAGCGCGACTGGTTGTTGATTACTTCCATAGCAGCATCGTAAGCATCCTGGAAATCGGTGGCCTGGGCAACGGTGGAATAACCACGATGCATATAGGCCTTTGACAAAAGATGAAAAGCTGCCGCCTTTGATAATTTGAATGCAGCCGCAGCCGGCGGCTGTGGTCGTGTGTCCGGAAGGTTTTCAGTAGCGAAGATCAGGTCGGCAATGATCGCTTCATAGTTCTTGACAAAGGTTTCCTGAATAGGCAACCGGTTGAAACCCTGAAAGGGAGTCTGGTTGAATTTAAGCTCACCGCTTCCCAGATCAAGTGGCACTGCGCCAAAATATTGAACCAGGTTCAGGTAATACAACGCTCTCAAAAAACGGATTTCTCCAAGTGCCACATTCCGGTCGGCATCGCTGATCGTTATCTCCGGAGCAAATTCTACCAGCGCATTTGCCAGATTGATATTATTGAAACTGCGGTTCCAGGGTGTCAGGATAGAACCACCCGTGTTGTCGAGCGTGTAGTTACAAAACGAAGTAAGATCACCTGCCGCACCCGCGCGGGCCTGATCACCCATAGCCCATTCGTCTGTGCCGGCAACACCCATGGCAACTGCACCTTCAGGTCCAAACAAAAACCGCAATCCTGAATATAGCGCATTGATGCCATTTTGAAAACCAGATGGAGTTTTGAAATAATCGACTGAAAAAACCGTGTACGGCTTTTCTTCGAGCCGCTTAGAGCAACCCGGCGCCACTAAAACGGTTGTGGCGCAAATGCCAACAAAAAGATTCTTTATGATTTTCATACATGCACGCATTTAGTGGTTAAAGTGTAAGGTTCAGTCCAAAAGTGTAAGTTCTTCGCGGTGGTGTACCCAAACCCACGATCAGTGCCCCGTTGCCATTAGCATTTGTTCTCAAATTGCTATAAGCTCCGCCCACACCCCGATCGCCGGACACTGTAGCCTGGGGATCAACCCCGGTTTTTTCCCAGAATGGCGAATACAACAAGGCCACATTGTCGATAGTGAAATATATCCGCATATTTTGCGCATTCAGTTTTTTCAACAGATTGGGCTGAAATGTATAGCCCAGGTTAATACTCCTGATCCGAACGAAACTGGCATCATAATATCCCAGGGTGCGCCATCCATCTGTAACCGTGCTGTAGTTGGGCTGAGGCATGGGAAACCAGTTACTGGGATTGTTAGGCGTCCAGTAGTCAACCTTAATGGCATTACGTCGGCCGTCGAGCACCGAGATATAGGAGGCATAAGGCGCATGCACCTGGCTCACCAGTTTGCCGCCAAATCGCGCATGCAAAACAGTAGAGAGATCGAATCCTTTAAATGAAAACCGGTGAGTCATGCCGCCTTGCAGGTCGGCATCCATATCGCCAATGATAGTCCGGTCGTAAGTGGAATTAACAATACCATCTGGCCGACCATCGGGACCGCTGATATCCTGAAGCTTGATCTGACCCGGTACCGCACCCAATGCTGCCGCAGCAGCGGCTTCGTCGAGTTGCCATATTCCCTGGCTGCGGTAGTCATAAATGGCCGTCATACTATGCCCAACAAACAGCTGACTTCCGATATCCTGATTCACGTTGCCGCTCAGGCGAAGCAGTTTGTTGTTATTGGTGAAAAGATTCAGATCTGTACTCCAGGTAAAACCAGATTTGGAAGTGTAGTTCACCGAAGAGATCGATAACTCAAATCCCTTGTTTTCCATTTGCCCCACGTTGGTGGCAAAAGCACCAGCCACGCCGGAGGTTACGGGCAGGTTCACGTTGTACAGAATATCATCTGTTTTAGAATAGTAGTATTCAAACGAACCGGTGATGCGATCCTTAAAGAAACTGAAGTCTAATCCGATATTGGTAGTGCTGGTAAATTCCCAGGAAAGATTAGGATTGGGAAGTGTAACTACATTGTATCCAGTTACGATGGTGGGACCATAATTATAACGAATCACTCCACCCGCTGCGCCGATATCACCATTCGTCGGCAAACCGTTTGAGTTGTTGACCAGACCCTTCGATTGGTAGGGATTGATCGACTGGTTCGATGTTCTACCCCAGCCTGCCCTGAGCTTCAAAGCCGAGATCCATTCGGCCTTACCCATAAATGGTTCGTCAGAAATCACCCAGCCGGCAGAAATAGCCGGATAGTCGAACCATTGATTGCCAGGCGCGAGCCGCGATGAGCCGTCGCGCCGATAAGTGAGGGTCAGCAGATACTTGTCGCGAAAGGCATAGTTCAACCGCGCCATATAAGAGATCAGCGACGACTTGGTTTCTCCACCACCTAAACCTGTATTAGCAGAATTAACAGGGGTTGAAAGGGCGAGATTATAAAACTCTACAAAGTCTTCGGTAATCGAATCCTTTTGTACAAAATTGTTGAACGATTGCGACTCCTGAATACTGTACAGGCCGGTGAAGCTGATCTTGTGGTCATTTTTTATTCTGGTATCGTAGAACAAGAGATTTTCCAGTGTATAACTCCAGTTTTCTCCGTTATCAACCCGGGCTATATTACCCAGGCCTGCTCTGAAGAAACTCGGATTACCTGGTCGGTCTGCTGAGCGAAACTGTCCGCCAAATTGCTGCGCATAGGTTAACCCCAGGTTGACCCGGTAACGCAGCCCTTTTGTAAACTCATACTCGCCATACAATGCGTTAAAAGTGCGAAGCCGGCGTACCCGGTCTGTCCATGTTTTTGGTCCTTCTTTCAACAGCAGGGGCGAATAACGTCCGTCGCCGTTGTTGTCGTCGATATTTCCATTGGGTATCAGATAAAGACTGCCGTCATCGTTGTATGCAGGCATGAGCGGACTTAGAGCCAGCGTTCTAAACATTGCTGCGCCGCTTACAAATTGCGAGCCATCAGCAATACTGAGCGTGTTTTGTGTGCTCAGGCCCATTTTTATTTTTCGGCCTATGCGGGTGTCGATAGTGCCACGCAATGTGTAGCGCGTAAACTCCTCTCCCGGCATTACCGTTGTTTCGTTGTAGTAACCTCCGCCTAGCGAAAAAGTGCTGCCACCTGCGCCACCCGATACACTGATATTATGGTCAGTACGCATGGCAGTACCATACATCAGATCCTGCCAGTCGGTATTTCTGCCTTCCGCTATTCCATTTAGTTCTTCGGCCATATAGCCGTTGGTCCAGGGCGAAAGATTTCGCATAGCCTGATATTCGGAAGCATTGAAGAGCGGATACTTATAAGCCGGCTTGCCCAATCCATAGTAGCCATTATAGGAAATGCGCGACTCACCGCTACGACCTTTTTTTGTGGTGATCAGCACCACACCATTTGCACCGCGTGATCCATAAATTGCGGTTGCCGATGCATCTTTCAACACATCGACCGATGCCACATCATCCGGATTAATGTCATTTAAATTGCCATCGTAGGGAATACCATCCAGTACAAACAGCGGCTCGTTGCTGCCACTGATAGAACGGATACCGCGAATACGGATCTGAGCACCGGCGCCCGGCTGGTTGCCCACCGTCTGAATTTCAAGGCCTGCTGCCCTGCCAAGCAACGCCTGCTGCAGGTTGGGAACCGGCACTTCTCGCAGCGCCTGTTCACTCACCGACACGGTGGCGCCTGTAACATCGCGCTTACGCTGGCTGCCATAACCCACTACCACTACCTCGCTCATGTCTTTAACCAATGCGTTGAGTCGAATCGTCAGCGTTTCTTCGTCGCCCAGCATATATTCTGTGTCAGAAAAACCGATATTGGAAACAGTGATGATCGCTCCTTTTTCTGCACTGAGTGAAAAATTTCCCTTATCGTCCGTACTGGTACCACTGGAAGTTCCCTTCACCTGTACGCTGGCTCCGCGTACCGGTGAACCACTCGCATCCAACACTTTCCCGGTCACGGTACGTTGTGAAAACGCCGTGGCAGGAATCAGCAGGGTTGCTATAAAAAGCAACATCAGGAACCCGGGCCTTTGTAGCCAGGCTAGCCATTCCGTGCGCCCACGCAATTCGTTAGCAGTTTTTTTCATAATGTTTGTTTTGGCAAAAAATCTGGTTTAAGGTTTTAATTGAGCTGGCGAAATCAGCCGTAGTTGGCCGGACGGGGAAGGCACCGGACCTGCCGGGCCAAAAGAAGCATTTGAGTGGTTATTTGCTTTCTCATACGGCAGCCGTAAAACGGCATTTTTAAGAGGTTCAATCGTTGATTTCTGGCAGTTGCGAAAACGAATATAGGACAATTTCGAAAAATTGCAACCGATTGCAATTTTTTTTTCGCCCAAAGCTGTTTTTATTTGTGTTATGGCGGAAGAGAAGGAAATAACGATCTACGATATAGCCCGGCACCTCGACATTTCAGCTACCACGGTGAGCAGGGGCCTGAAGAATCATCCGACCATTAATAAGAATACCAGGAAGAAGATCTTCGAAGCAGCCCGCGAGCTCGGATATCGCTCTAACCTGTTTGCCAGCAGTTTAAGGAGCAAAAAAACGCATACGCTGGGGGTAATTGTACCGCGCCTGAACAGCTATTTTGTGGCCAGTGTGCTGGCAGGCATGGAGGACGCCGCCAATCGGGAAGGCTACAATCTCATCATCAGCCAATCGCTGGAAAGCGCAGAAAAAGAAGTGGCCAATGCGCAGATCATGTTCAACAAACGGGTAGATGGCCTCCTGATCTCGCTGGCCTATGATACCCGGAATATTGATCACCTGAATGCGTTTTTCACAAAGGGTATTCCAGTCGTTTTCTTCGACCGCGTTATGCCCCATGCCGATACCACCCATATTGTGATCGACAATTTCCAGGCAGCCTATGACATCACACAACACCTTCTGAATCAAGGATGTAAAAAGATCATGCATCTCTGTGGCAACACCCTCCGCAATGTATACGCCGACCGGCTGCGTGGTTACCAGCAGGCCATTCGCGATCAGGGAATAGAGTTTCACGACGAGTGGGTGCTGCCTTCCAAACTCAACGAGGAATCAGGCTATGAAGCTGCAGCCCATATCCTATCGCTTTCTCCTGAAAACAGACCCGATGCCGTGTTTTCTGCCAACGATACGGCCGCGGTGCATTGCATGATACAGTTACAGAAAGCAGGTATCCGGATCCCCGACGACATCGCTTTTGCAGGCTTCAACAACGATCCTACAAGCAAGGTGGTCGTGCCCAACCTCACTACAGTGGAATATTCCGGCTATCACGTGGGTGAAACAGCCGTAACCAATCTCATCAACCACCTCGGCGGCATTTCCAGCATCCGCCATACCAATTCAATCATATTGAGATCAGAACTGATCATCCGCGAATCTTCTCTGAAAAACAAATAGCATTTTTTCAGTTTTTTTTCCGATTTTCATGCAACCGATTGCAGTATGAAGCCGAAAAAAGACGTTACGATCTACGATATTGCGCAAAAATTGTCGATTTCTTCCGCCACCGTCAGTCGCGCCCTGAAGGACCATCCGGCCATCAATAAGAACACGCGCCGCCGGATACAGGATGCTGCCCGTGAGCTGGGCTATCGGCATAACAATTTTGCCAGCAGTCTCCGCAAACAGAAGAGCAATACCATTGGAGTGATTTTGCACGAGCTTAACTCAAACTTTATCACTTCGGTGCTGGCCGGCATCGAGAAAGTGACTACTGAAGCTGGCTACGACCTGATCATTGCCCACTCATCGGAGAGCGCAGCAAAAGAAAAAACAAACGCACTTAACCTTTTTCATAAACGCGTGGATGGATTGATCGCTTCGCTTGCTTTCGATACGGAAGGGCTTGATCATTTCAAACCATTTGCAGAAAAGGGAATTCCAATGCTCTTCTTCGATCGTGTGGAAGAAAAATCAGATACCACCAAGGTCATTATTGATAATTATAAATGCGGTTACCAGGCCACCCGCCACCTCATACAGCAGGGCTGCAAACGAATCGTGCTTGTTACGGCCAGCCTGAAACGAAACGTTTATGCCCAGCGTCACAAAGGCTATCGCGATGCGCTGTTTGATTGCGGACTACCCTACCACGAAAGCCATGTATTGATCAAAGACCTGAGTGAGCAATGCGGAGTAGAAGCTGCACTGCAAATATTGAACATGGACCCTATGCCCGATGGCGCATTCATCACCAACGACTTTTCTGCAGCGGTTTGCATGCAAACACTGAAAGAATATGGAATTCATATCCCACAGGACATCGCCATAGTAGGTTTTAACAACGATGCAGTTGGCAAAATTATCGAGCCGCAGCTAACTACGATCGATTACCCCGGTATTGAAATGGGCGAAATAGCCGCCCGCAATCTGATCAACCATCTCAACGGAGTTTCCGATCTGAAACAAACCAACACGATCATCGTTCGCTCAAGCCTAATAGTAAGACAATCCTCGCTACGCAACGGTGGACCCACAGGAGGCAGAATTACGGTATGAAAAGAGTGCTGCTCATATTATTACTTGCCTGCCTCCATCCGGCAACAGGAAACGCAGAAAACGGATACGAGCTTTGGTTGCGCTACCGACCCTTGCCAAAAACCTATGCCGGTAATATCGCTGCTCTTTGCGCAGGAATCGTAATGCCTGAAGGTTCGGCCACCTGCTCCATCATTCAACAGGAGTGGAGGAGAGCAACCCAGGGCTTTTGCGTTCCCGAACCAAAATTCTTTACCACTTCCAGTAACGAAGCAGGCATTTTATACAAAACAGTTGACGACGCCCGCCCCATGCTTCCAAAAAGCATGAGTGACACGATGGAAAATCTGCATCAGGAAGGATTTGTCATCTACTCCTTCCAGCAGAAGGGCAAAAAAAGAGTTCTAATTGCTGCAAAAAACGAAATTGGCTGGCTCTACGGGAGTTTTCACCTGCTGCAACTATTTCAACGGCATTATAATCCCGACAAAATTGAAATTGTCTCACAGCCCGCAGTTGACCTACGATTATTGAATCACTGGGATAATCTTGACCGCAGTGTTGAACGCGGATACGCCGGGTCATCTATCTGGAACTGGCACACGCTACCAGATTTTGTTGACCAGCGTTATATCGACTATGCGAGAGCTAATGCATCCATCGGTATCAACGGCACTGTCCTTACCAATGTAAACGCCAACGCTACTGTACTCACCCTCCCCTATCTCAAAAAAGTAAAAAAGCTGGCAGATATATTTCGTCCCTACGGTATAAAGGTCTACCTGACCGCCCGCTTTAGTGCACCAATTGAAATTGGCCATCTGCCCACTGCCGACCCGGCAAACGAAGCAGTTGCAACCTGGTGGTCGACGAAGGCTAAAGAAATCTACTCGCTGATTCCCGATTTCGGTGGTTTCCTTGTAAAGGCCAACTCCGAAGGCCAGCCCGGACCGCAGGACTACGGACGTACTCATGCTGATGGGGCAAATATGCTGGCGCGGGCAGTAAAACCATTTAATGGCATCGTGATGTGGCGCGCATTTGTGTACAGCGCTGAAACGCCTGAAGACCGCCACAAGCAAGCCAATCTTGAATTTGAACCACTTGATGGCTTATTCGACAACAATGTGATAGTGCAGGTAAAGAACGGTGCCATCGATTTTCAACCGCGGGAGCCATTTCACCCCCTATTTGGGGCCATGCCCGGAACCAGTTTGATGCCCGAATTTCAGCTAACACAGGAATATCTTGGACAGGCTACCCACCTCGTATATCTGGCGCCGCTGTTCAAAGAATGTCTGGATGCCGACACTCATCGTCCAACTGCGGGTTCCACTGTAAAGCAGATCATGCAAAAAGCAGGCATATCTGCCATGGCGGGTGTGGCCAATATCGGCGTCGACATCAATTGGACTGGCCACCATTTTGCTCAGAGCAATTGGTATGCCTTTGGCAGACTGGCCTGGAATCCTGACCTGAACTCCGACACAATCGCGTCCGAATGGATCAGGCAAAGTTTTGGGAACGAGAACGCAGTTCAGCAACCGCTATTGAACATGATGATGAATAGCCGAGAAGCCTGTGTTAACTATATGACGCCTTTTGGCCTGCATCACCTTATGGGAACCGGGCATCATTACGGACCTGCGCCCTGGGTAGACGATCTCGGCCGCGCCGATTGGACTCCCGTTTACTACCACCGAGCTGATAGTTTGGGTATTGGCTTCGACCGGACCGCTGGCGGCTCAAAGGCTTTATTGCAGTATTCCCCCTACTGGCAAAAACAGTGGGGTGATCCTGCAACGATGGATGAAAAATACCTGCTTTGGTTTCATCATCTGCCCTGGGATTTTCGTATGAAGAATGGAGAAACCCTTTGGAACGCGCTGTGCCTCCGGTATCAGCAAGGAGTTGAAGATGTAAAGAAAATGCAAGAACAATGGCTCTCTGTTAAATCCCTGGTGGACGCAGAACGATTTGAACAGGTTAAGATGTTGTTGAACATACAGGAAAAAGAAGCCCGCTGGTGGAAGGATGCCTGTCTCATTTACTTTCAACAATATTCAAAAAAACCTTTTCCTGCAACGGTGCCAGCGCCTGAACAAACGCTGGAATATTACAAATCCCTGCGCTTCCCCTATGCGCCAGGAAATTGAAAAATGACCGGCATGAATAAAAAGATAGCAATTGTTACGGGAGGTGCTTCCGGCATCGGCCTGGCCATAGCAAAAAAGTTTTGCGAACAGGAAGTCCTGTCAATACTGGTTGGCCGGCAAGCAGAAAAATTACAGCGAGCTGCTGAGTCGTTAGGTGCAAACGCCATTCCTTTTCCTTTCGATATTACACGGCTCGACGCGATTCCACGCATGATTGCAGAAATAATTCAGCGTTTTGGACAGATTGATATTTTGGTAAACAATGCCGGCATCAACATGAAGAAGCCACTTCTGGAGGTAAGTGATGTCGAATTTGAATTGGTGATGCAAACCAACCTGAACGCGGTCTTCTCTCTCAGCCGGGAATGTGCCCGTTACATGGTAGAAAGAAAATCAGGTGCAATTATCCACATCAGTTCCATGGCAGCGCGGTATGGGTTGCCCAAAGTAATTGCGTACAGCGCGAGCAAAACCGCTATCGATGGAATGACCAGAGCCATGGCAGTTGAATTGTCGCCACTGGGCGTTCGTGTGAATGCGATCGCTCCTGGATTCATCATAACAGAAATGACCGACAAAGCATTCAATGCCGACCCAGAGCGTAGAGAACGTGCCCTTGATCGCACACCGCTTGGGTACATGGGCCAACCAGGAGATGTAGCGGAAGCAGCATGGTTTCTGGCAAGTGATGCCGCCCGTTATATTACCGGAGTGGTACTGCCAGTAGATGGAGGCAATTCGATTGGTTTCTGATAGCTGTACGACCGGCTCTTAAGGAACCTGATTACAATGTGCTGGGGGCTGTAGGAAGAATACTTTACAAAAACTTAAACATACGTAAAGGATGAGAACAATTTTTCAACTGACCAGTATTGTTTTAGCAACAACACTGCTTGGCTGTGCAGGCAATAAGCCAATTTCACAAAATGGATCGATGCCTTCTTTGAAAAAGACCTTTGCCGATGATTTCGAAATCGGAACTGCCCTCAACGCAGAGCAGATTGAAGAAAAAGATAAGGCCGCTACATCGCTCATTGCCGCGCAGTTCAATGCCGCCACTCCCGAAAACATCATGAAAGCCGAAATCATCCATCCGGAATGGGGCCGTTACGATTTTCGACTGGCCGATGAAATGATCGCTTATGGCGAACGAAAGAATATCCGGATCAACGGACATACGCTGATATGGCATAGTCAGCTTCCAGCTTTTGCGCAACACATTCAAAGCTCCGATTCGTTCCGGCAATTTTTTGAAGATCATATTCGAACCGTTGCCGGCCGGTACAAAGGGAAAATATTTTCCTGGGATGTAGTCAACGAGGCCTTGAACGAAGATGGCTCGCTACGCAACTCCATTTTCCTTCAGAAAATGGGCCCTGATTATTTGACGGAGGCCTTTCGCTTAGCGGCCGAAGCTTCGCCGGGTACAGAACTTTATTACAATGACTACAACAACGAACAGCCTGCTAAACGCGCCGGTTGCATAGCACTCATCAAAAAGATTCAGGACTCGGGGCTGCGGATCGACGGAGTGGGCATTCAGGGGCACTGGCACCTCGGCAAGGTACCTTTCGATGAAATTGAAGCCAGCATATTGGCCTATTCAGCACTCGGACTTAAAGTGATGATCACCGAACTGGATATAGAAGTGCTGCCACGAAATTTCCAGGGTGCCGATGTGAGTGCCAGGCAAAAAGCAGATCCATCGATCAACCCCTATACCAATGGCTTGCCCGATAGCGTACAACAACAGTTGGCCACTGACTATGCCAGGCTCTTTCAGCTTTTCCTAAAACATAAAGACAAAATTTCCAGAGTTACATTTTGGGGTGTACATGATGGACAAAGCTGGCTAAATGGCTGGCCCGTTCCTGGCCGCACTAACCACCCCCTTTTGTTTGATCGGGACCTGCAAGGCAAACCGGCTTTTTTCCGCGTTGTCGAAACCAAAATAAAGGTACCTCGTGTTAAAAAAGCTTTTTGACCCAAAAACCACCAATGGCAACTCATGACTAACGATGCTTCACAAAAACTTTCGGTGTTTGAAAAGGTTGGCTACAGTCTGGGCGACCTGGCAGCCAACCTCGTATTTCAAACACTCATCACTTACCTCAGCTATTTCTATACTGACATTTACAAACTTCAGCCGGAGCACGCCTCGCTGATCATTTTCCTGGTTGGAATTATTGCCGCATTTTTATTTAATCCACTGGTGGGTGCACTTGCCGATCGTACCGAAACTCGTTGGGGCAAATTCCGGCCATGGATACTTTGGACAGCCGTGCCGCTGGGTGTTGTTGCAGTACTGGCTTTTTCTACTCCCGATTTTTCGTACAAGGGAAAACTCATTTATGCGGCTGCCACTTACACTTTATTGTTGCTGCTATACGCAGCCAACAATCTCCCCTATTCTGCGCTAAGCGGCGTAATCACCGGCAGCATGAAGGAACGAAACAGTATGTCGGCCTATCGATTTGTAGCCGTTATGTTCGCTCAATTTTTTGTGCAGGTATTTATGTTGCCCATTATTGAAAGTGTCGGCGGAGGCAAAAAGTCGGATGGCATTGAAGTGGTAATGACCTGGCTGGCTATCATCGGTACCATCATGCTGCTGATCACCTTCTTCAGCAGCCGGGAGCGAATTGTACCCAAACCGGAACAAAGATCCACCTTTGGCCAGGACCTGAAAGATCTGTCACGAAATCGGCCATGGGTCATTATGCTACTACTTACAACTTTAGTCTTCGTTACGCTTGCACTCAAGGGTGGAGCATATGTATACTATTTCGAAAATTTCATAGACAAGGGCACGCTGACTGATTTTGTACAGCCCATCACCGGGGCCTTGTCCAAAGCCGGTCTCAATTTTTTTGGCGACAATCCCGTCTCGGCTGGGTTCGGGCTCTTCAATGCTGGCGGCATTTTATTTATGATCGTTGGCATTACCATTTCCAAACGGCTGGCCGACCGGTTTGGCAAAAGAGACGTATTTGGAACAGCCCTGTTTATCTCAACATTGTTTGTACTGGCATTTTATTTTTTTCCTCCTCGCGCTGTTCCGGTAATCTTCCTTTCGCAAATTTTACACGGATTTTTTTACGGCATCACTATTCCGCTGCTTTGGGCCATGATTGCCGACGTTGCCGACTACAGCGAATGGAAATTTAATCGTCGGGCCACTGCCATCATTTTTTCTGCCATGATGGTGGGCCTTAAGCTGGGGTTGACTATCGGAGGCAGCCTGGTAGGTGCTATTCTGAGTCAGTATCACTACGTAGCCAATAACAGCAGTGTGCAGCCCGAATCAGCGGTACTGGCCACGCGATTGTTGGTTAGTGTATATCCATCTATTCCGTTTTTCCTGGGCGTAGCCCTGTTATTCGGATATAAGATCAACCGAAAAATGGAAACACAAATTGAAAGCGATCTTTTAATTCGAAGAAAGTAATACTCAAAACTGTTGATATGCCCGAAGATCCAATTGACCATATTGATATAGATGATCTGAATCGCAGGGCCATTTCGGCACCCTTGCTCACACATATTTACACTGCCGACCCTTCAGCACATGTGTTCGAAGACCGAATTTATATTTACCCTTCTCACGATATAGAGGCCGGAATTCCATTCGACGACCTGGGGAGTCATTTTGCCATGGAAGATTACCATGTCATTTCGATGGAACATCCTGAAGGCGCAGCAACTGATCATGGCATTGCGCTACACGTAAAAGATGTTCCCTGGGCCAACCGACAGATGTGGGCGCCCGACGCAGCGTACAAGAACGGAAAATATTATCTCTATTTTCCCGCCAAAAAAGCGGATGGCATCTTTCAAATCGGTGTGGCCGTTGGGGATCGCCCGGAAGGTCCTTTCAAAGCACAGCCCGAGCCAATTCAGGGCAGCTACTCAATCGATCCCGCCGTGTTTACCGATGATGATGGGGAAAGTTATCTTTATTTTGGAGGAATCTGGGGTGGACAGCTGCAGAGCTATCGCCAACACAAATACGATCCCAAACACAGCGAACCACTGCCGCATGAACCAGCCTTAGGACCTCGGGTAGCAAAACTTCGAAATGATATGCTCGAGTTTGCCGAACCTGTTCGTGAAATTATAATCACTGATGAAGATGGCCAGCCGCTGCTGGCCGGAGACAATGAACGTCGCTTCTTTGAAGCCAGCTGGATGCATAAGTACAACGGCCTCTATTATTTTTCCTGGTCTACCGGGGATACTCATTTTCTCTGCTATGCCACGGGCAACAACCCTTATGGGCCTTTCAAATACGAGGGACGAATTCTTAGTCCGGTGCTTGGCTGGACATCGCATCATTCCATCTGCGAATTCAAAGGCCGCTGGTATCTTTTTTATCATGATAGCAGCCTTAGTCGTGGCGTCACACATTTGCGCTGCATCAAAGTAACTGAACTGGAATATGACTCAAACGGCCGAATCAAAATCATTGAGCCTTACAGACCAATTAGCTAAAACGACAAGTACATGAAAAGGCTTTTGTTGGTACTATGCAGTTTTATCATCGCTGGCAGTCTCATCGCTCAGGTTCGCTTACCTGGTATATTGAAAGATAGCATGATCTTGCAGCGCGACCAGCCTGTTAAGATCTGGGGCCTTGCAACTCCCGGAGAAAAAATAACAATCAGCTTTCAAAAACGTCAATACCGAACCAGGGCCAGTAATGCTGGTAACTGGCAGATCATTCTCCCTGCCACCCCCGCCGGGGGGCCCTATGAAATTGGCATTCGGGCGAGTAATCAGATTACGCTGAAAGACGTCTTATTTGGCGACGTGTTTTTGTGCAGTGGCCAAAGCAATATGGTTCACCAGATGAATATCCATGATGTAACCTACGCGCCTGATATTGCCAGCGCCAACTATCCACAGATTCGCCAGTTTCTGGTGCCATACGCAACATCCCTTACAGGGCCCGATTCAAATATCAATGGTGGTAACTGGCAGCCCGCCGTGGGTGAATCCGTTCGGCCTTTTTCGGCTGTTGCGTTTTTCTTTGCGCAGTCGCTTTACCAACGGTACAATGTGCCCATTGGAATCATAAATGCCAGTGTTGGCGGAAGTTCCATTCAATCCTGGATCAGCGAAGAAGGTTTGCAGTCATTTCCTGAAATTCATTTGCTGCTAACAAAGAACAAGGACACTGCCAGCATTTATCAATACAATCGGAATGTGACCGATCAACGATTAGCACAGCCTTTAGCAGCCGATAAAGGAATGTTAGACGAAATAAAATGGTTCGATCCCGGTTATCAACCAGTTGGCTGGCGACCCATAATGGTGCCTGGATACTGGGAAGATCAGGGCCTGGCCGGTCTTGACGGCATAATATGGTTCCGAAAAGAAATCGATGTGCCTGCATCCATTGCGAAGAATGCATCCCGGATTTTCCTGGGACGAATTGTTGATGCCGACGAACTCTATATCAATGGCCAAAAAATTGCCGAAACCAGTTATCAATACCCCCAACGCCGCTATCATATTCCTGCTGGTACACTAAAGCCCGGCAAAAATACGCTTACCATTCGGGTCACCAATTATCAGGGAAAAGGAGGATTTGTTTCTGACAAGCCCTACCTGCTTTTTTCCAGTAAAGACAGCATTGACCTCAAAGGTGTCTGGCAATACAAATGCGGAGCGGTCTTTGATCCCAACAGAGCGATGCCCGTACCCATTTCCATACAAAATCAACCTTCAGCATTGTTTAACGGGATGATCGCTGCACTCAACAATTATGCAATCCGTGGCATTTGCTGGTATCAGGGCGAGGCAGATACGTTTCAACCGGAAATATATGCGGATCTTCAAAAAGCACAGATCAGAGATTGGCGCCGACACTGGCAAAACCCTGAACTTCCTTTCATACTTGTGCAGCTGCCCGGATTCATGGATTTTCAATACTGGCCGGCGCAAAGCAATTGGGCTGCTTTACGGGAGTCTCAGGCAACTGCCCTTCAGTTGCCAAACACCGGGATGGCCATTGCCATTGATCTTGGTGAATGGAACGATATTCACCCCGATAACAAAAAAGACGTGGGTGTTCGCCTGGCAAAAGTTGCAAGGAGCGTAGTCTATCATGAAAAAATAAACTATCGAGGCCCGGTAATGCAATCAGTGCAGGAGAACGGCAGAGAATTGGTTGTTGAATTCAGCAATTGTGAGGGTGGTCTGATTAGCAGCGATGGGCAGCCCCCGGGCTCATTTGCCATTGCCGGCATCGATAAAAAATTCCGCCCGGCACAAACACGTATCGAAGGAAACAAAGTGATTCTTTGGCAGGATCAGATACTTTCACCGAAATTTGTTCGATACGCCTGGGCGGACAATCCGCCGTTGCTGAACCTGTACAATCTTGATGGTCTTCCGGCTGAGCCTTTCAGGAATGATCGTTGATAATTATTATGCTACATGAGAAAACTGCTATTTAATTTTTTGTTGGCATTGGCCGCGTTGCCGGCTTTAGCCCAACATAAAGATCCCTGGTCTGGAAAGAAAGCCGCTGTGGTAATCACATACGACGACGCCATTGACCAGCACCTCGACAATGCAGCTCCGGTGCTGGACAGCCTCGGAATAAAGGCCAGCTTTTATATCACCGCTGCTTCTGCTTCCGTCCAAACCCGGCTGAATGAATGGCGGCAGCTCGCTGTTAACGGCCACGAACTCGGAAATCATACCATTTACCATCCCTGCATAGGCGGCACGGGACGTGAATGGGTGCCGAAAGACTACGATCTTCGCTCATATTCGGTGCAGCGAATGGTTGATGAAATACGGATGACCAATATTTTTTTACAGGCACTGGATGGAAAAACAAAGCGTACCTACGCGTACACCTGCGGCGATATGATGATCAACGACTCGGCGTATTTCGAATCTCTGAAGCCGGAATTTGTGGCCGCCAGGGGCGTGCGGGCACAATTACAGTCACCCGATTCTGTTGATTTATACAACGTAGATTGCTTTGTAGTGAATAATCACAGTGCCGATGAAATGATCAGTTGGGTGAAAAAAGCCAGCGAACAAGGTGCACTGCTCGTAGTACTTTTTCATGGTGTTGGTGGCGGCAACGGTTTGGATGTGAGCATCGACGCACATCGAAAATTCCTGCAGTACCTCAAAAGCCGAGAATCGGAACTACTGATCACAACTTTGGTAGATGCAGGAGAACGGATTCGTGAAAGAAAGCAAAAGTCAAAAACTAATAATCAATAATCTGTAATTAATAATTGAAATGCTGAGGGCTGATTCAAATGCGCGCCGTCTGTTGCAAACATGGCGGTGGTTTGGTCCGGGTGATCCGGTTAGTTTGGCGGATATCCGCCAGACGGGTGCAACAGGCATTGTTACCGCGCTGCATCATATACCACATGGCGAACCCTGGCCGGTTACTGAAATAAAAAAAAGGAAAGATGAGATAGAGGCTGGCGGACTTCAGTGGTCAGTTGTGGAAAGTGTTACGATTCATGAGGACATCAAAACCCGTAGCGGCAACTATCAAAAATATATTCAGCAATACGCGGAAAGCATCCGCAATCTGGCAGCTTGTGGTATTCGAATTGTCACTTATAATTTTATGCCGGTAAATGACTGGACTCGCACGGAATTGAATTATGCGATGCCTGACGGATCACTGGCTCTATATTTCAACTGGACGGATCTCGCCGTATTTGATATTTTCCTGCTCAAACGACCTGGCGCAAGGGCCAGCTACCCTGCCGGTGTGGTTGCAAATGCTGAAGCCCGATTTGCAGGCATGAGCCCTTCGCGACTGGATGAGCTGGCTCACACCATCATGTTCGGCATACCCGGCGAGGAACAGCAGACCATACAACGTATGCAGGCCCGGTTGGATCTCTACAAAAATATTGACCACGATGTTCTCCGCAGCAACCTGAAGTATTTCCTGCAGCAGATATGCCCAGTTGCCGATGAAGCTGGGGTTCAACTAGCCATTCACCCGGATGATCCACCTTTTGATATTTTTGGCCTCCCGCGGATCGTAAGCACAGCCGATGACCTTAGGTTCATACTTGATGCTGCGCCTAATGTGAGCAATGGACTCTGCTTCTGTACCGGTTCGCTGGGAGCCAACCCGGCCAACGACCTGCCGGCTATGATCCGCGAAATGGGAGAACGTATCCATTTCGTACACCTGCGCAACACGAAACGCGATTCGGAAGGAAATTTTTTTGAAGCCGATCACCTGAATGGTGATACCGACATGTATGCCGTAATGAAGGAACTGGTAAATGTGCAAAAGAGAAAAAGTCAACCGATACCTTTCCGCCCCGACCATGGACACCAGATGCTCGACGATATCAACAAAAAAACCAATCCCGGCTATTCCTGCATCGGACGAATGCGCGGGCTGGCGGAACTTCGAGGGCTTGAACTGGCAGTGTACCGGGCAGCATCAGAAAGGTAGTACCAACTTTTTGCGGCGTACCAGTTTCACCTGCGTTCCCTTACCAGCACTGCTCTGGATGTCCAGTTCTCCCCCCAGCGATAGCGCGCGGTTATACAAAATTTGCAAACCGAGACCGCGCAACACAGTTCCCGGATCAAAGCCCTTTCCATTATCTGTAATGGTAAGCAGATAATCTTCATCGGTCTCCTCAAGGCGTACGGTTGCCGAGCGGGCATTGGAATGTTTGCGCACATTGTCGAGCGCTGCCTGAGTGATCCGAAAAAGATCAATCTGTGTACTCTTGCTTAGCTGGTCGGTTTGACAATTGGTGAAATAGTGGCAGGAAATGCCATGCAAAACAGTGAACTCTCTGCAGTGCCATTCCAAAGTGGCATTTAAGCCCAGGTCGTCAATCATGTGTGGACTCATGGCAAACGATATCCTGCGAATGGTAGATACCAGCTGATCAGTTATCAACGAAGCCTTGTTGAGTCGCTCCCGGGAGGAAGCTCCATTGCTGCTGCCCTCGTTTCTAACCCAGTCTACATTCATCTTTAATGCCAGCACCAGTTGGGCCAGTTCCTCGTGTAGCTCGGTTGCTACAAACTTTCGGTCGTACTCCATACTGTGCAGCAAATGGCTGGCCAGGCCCTGATACTGGCGGTGCTCCTGCTGAACCTGATGTTCAATATCCTTACGCGCAGTGATATCCTTGGCTATTGCAATGACGACATCATCTGAAGGAATAAATACCGAAGTCCATTCCAGCCAGATCAACCGACCATCCTTAGCCACATACCGATTCTGAAAATTCATCAGCGATTCGCCTTCCATCAATCGAACCCTTACCGCCCGAGTCCGCTCCCGATCAGCTTCGTAAACAAAGCTGAGGATATGCCTCGAATACAATTCCTCCTCGCTGTATCCCAATTTCTGAACTACTGCAGGATTTACCTGGCGCAGATAACCGTCGCGCCCCGCAATGCACACGAGGTCAGGGGTACGTCGGAAATACTCAAAAAAGTTATAGTTGGATGGTTCCACTGATTATTGAGCCTTGACCCGGAAGACTGATGGCCGGGTCCCCGAATTAAAATGTGAATTTAATTCGAAAACAGTAGCAATCGACTAACCTTCGGAAAATATTGATTTGTCACAAACAAAAACGGGGCTCTCGCCCCGTTTACTTGCTTGTCCCGCGTCCATGAAAATGCTTTCAAAAGGACTTGGTGATGAATCAAAGGAAGTGCTTGTCGTTATATCCTACGCCAAATTTAGAAACGAATGTTAGCGTCTGCAATAACCATTTACCCCTATTTTCAAGATAATCCAGCGAAAAGCTGGCCTTTGGCGACTAGTTTTGTCATACAAGAGTAAACTGAGGGCTAACAAATTCTTACTTTTACTAATACTATCAACATGAATTTGATCCTACCGGCTGTCGCCATGATTGTATTCAACGACAATGCAGAGATATTGCTTCAGCAACGACGCGATTCGGGAGAATGGTGTATTCTGTCGGGGCATATCGAATACGGCGAAACGGTGGAAGAAGCGGCACACCGCGAAATTCTGGAAGAAACCGGATGTCATTCCGCCATCCTGCGACTCATTGGCGTCTACTCAGCTCCTGCTTCGCAAACCTATCGATACCCAAGAGGATCGGTTCAATACATCACTACTTGTGTGGAAGCCAGGTTAACAGAAGGAAGCAACCGCATTCGGCAAAACGAAGAGAGCCTCGAAATCGCCTTTTTCCCCGTGGATGCGCTTCCTCAACCACTCGCACAAATGCATCCTGACTGGCTGAAAGACTGCCTGAATAAAACGGCAACAGCCGTTCTGCGATAGCTTAAACTGCCCAGGCTTTCCGTAATAACCGAAGCCAGTTGCCGCTCAATAAGCGGTCTATATCATCCGATGAATAACCTCTTTTTCGTAACAATGCAGGAAGTTTTTGCAGATCAGCAATAGTGTCCAGATCGGCCGGGCACTGTTCCTTTCCAAAGGCACCGTCGAGGTCGGTGCCGATGCCAACGTGGTTGCAGTTGCCGGCAATCTGGCAAACATGATCGAGGTGGTCCAACATCGTTTCAAGGTAGCAGCCCATTGATTCGGGAGTCGACTGGCCGCGTTTCCAGTTGGGTACCATCATCCAGGCATCCAGGGCCATCCCAATCACGGCGTCCCTTTCAATCAGCGCCTTAATCATATCATCGCTAAACTGCCGGTTATGATTGACCAGGGCGCGGCAATTATTGTGACTGGCCCAAACGGTTCCATTAAAATGCTCAAGGGCCTGCCAAAATGCATCGTCGCACAAATGGGTGGCATCGAGAATCATTCCCAACTCTTCCATTTTTCGCAGAAGTTCCAATCCGGCAGGGCCCATTCGACCGGTTGAGTCCGTTCCATTAGCATATCGACCCGGGCCATAATGTGCTGGTCCTACGGCACGCAAACCGTAGGCATAGGCCCTTGCAAGGTGATCAACTGTTACAAGTGAATCAGCCCCCTCCAGGCTAAGTATATAACCGATGGGCAAGCCTTTCGTATTGTCCGCATCCTGCCAGCTTTTCAAATGGGCTTCAAGCGAAGCCAGATCGGCGATCATTTTCATTTCACCTGTCTCTTCCATGGCGCGATACCAGGCCAATTGCCCCTGAGTCTGCGCCCAGGCCTGCTCCGGTGAATGCCAGCCCGGCAATGGGTTGTCGGGAGCAACATATCTGGCTATCTGCGTGGCAACCACCAGGCCGATCCTTCCTTCCCTTAAAGCCGGCAAACTAACTGTGGCTCTGCCACGGTCAGGCTTATCAGTCATACCCTTCTCCCGGTGGCGAATATCCTGCACGGACAAGCGCAGATCCCGATTCCATTCAAGGGCATTCATGCTCAGATCAAGATGCGCATCTACAATAAAAGGCAAACTCATGGCCCTGACTTTTAAATTCAATTTTTTAACCTGCTAACGGCGCTATACGTATGCAGTCCATAATTTTGAAAACTTCTCAACCAATGACCGCGTATATCTATCGTCCGGGTCCAGTTCAGGATCCAGTATCGTCAGACTCAGACCTGCGAAAAAAGGGCTGGCGAGCAATGGCTTCATCAACTCCTCCCATTCTTCATAGGTCAATCCATCAGGCGTGGGACTATCCACACATGGCATCAACGAATCGTTCAACACGTCCACATCGAAATGGAGCCAGAAGCCTGTCAATTTTTTTTGCTTAACCCCGGCCAGAAATTCATTTGCCAACGCCTCCATACCCATTTCACGCATCCGCCACAGAGGATAATAAGCAGCTTCAGAATTTCTGATTTCATTTTCGTATTCATCATCATACTCCCGATTACCCGCACACAACAGGTTCTCCTCATTTATATAATGATCCAATCCTTCCAGTTTGCAAATACTATCGGGGCCGTATCCCGTAACCATTGATGCCGCCATGCCACCCGCACCACCTGATTGCGATAAGCCGATGTCCATATAATCCGTATGACCATCCAGATAAAAGAGTCCGTAATCACCCATACGATGGAGGGCAAGCGCCGCGCCGATCATAATGCTGCAGTCGCCACCCAGTAGGAGAGGCACCCGACCGGCCGTATCCTGCTTTTCAACTTCTTTTGCCAATTCAAGGGAATATTGTTGCAGTCCATCTTCATTCAAAAGACCCGTTTTTCCGCTTCGAACAGGAGAATATGCTGGTGCTTTTACCCTGCTGATCGATTTCGGGGCAATTTGATCATGCAGACCCAGCCTACGTAAACTTTCCGGCAGTACTTTCACGCCGGGTTCCCGCCCTGGAGCGGGCGCCCTCAGTCCTAAATTAGAAGGACAATCTATTATGGCTGTTTCACGACCAGGCATAAAATGGAATACATTTTTACAGTGTCAGCAAAAGCTGAAATGTAATTAATTTATTTGCATGAAAGTTAGCGGATAGTTGTGAAATTAGTGTGGCTTTATTGGCAAGTCGTAGCAACTGAACATTTAAATAACCAACAGCTTTCCGAATGCAACAACTTAACCACAGGGAAAAATATCATTACTGGGCGCTGGCATTGCTGCTCATTGCTAAACTTGCCTTGCAGTATTGGGCACTAGGTAAAGGCTATGAACTGCATCGGGATGAATTTCTGCATCTTGATCAGGGACATCACCTGGCCTGGGGATATGCATCGGTGCCACCCTTTACCTCCTGGATTTCCTGGCTGATTATTCAACTGGGCAATTCTGTATTCTGGGTAAAATTCTTCCCTGCACTTTGGGGGCTTTTAACCATTTTGCTGGTTTGGAAAACAGCAGAGGCTCTTGGTGCAGGAATTTTGGGGAAAACCCTGGCTGCTACCTGCGTACTACTGTCCTCCCTTGTTCGGATCAATATTCTCTATCAACCTAATTCGGTTGATATTCTATGCTGGACGGCGCTAATCTATTTCCTGATACGTTATTTGCAGCAAAGAAGTCCCAGATGGTTATACGCAGCTGCTGTTGTATTTGCCATCGGATTTCTTAACAAATATAATATTGGCTTCCTGATGGCTGCTCTGTTGGCGGCTTTGTTGCTTTCACCGCAGCGCAAGCTGTTGCTCGAACGACACCTTTACGGCGCTGCATTATTGGCCCTGCTATTGATATGCCCTAATCTGATCTGGCAATGGCGAAACGATTTCCCCGTCCTGACGCATATGAAGGAATTGGCCAGCACACAATTGATTCATGTAAACCGTACCGATTTTCTGTTCGATCAGTTACTATTTTTTCCGGGTGCCATTGTACTTGTGGTGGCATCACTTATCGGGCTGCTCATTCATCAGGATTTTCGACCCCTCCGGCTATTGTTTGCCAGCTTTTTGTTTACTCTACTGCTGTTCCTTTATTTCAAAGCAAAAAGTTACTATGCCATCGGTCTGTATCCAGCCTATATAGCAATTGGTGCTGCCTATCTGGATAAAGTATGGAATCATGGCTGGAAAAAATTCCTGAAACCGGTCCTATTCCTATTGCCGGTGATTAGCTTTATACCAATTGCCCGCGTAGCATTTCCTACGCACAGCCCTGAGTATATTGCCAGTCATCCCAAACCTTACGAACGATTCGACCTGTTACGCTGGGAAGACGGGCAACAGCATCAATTGCCGCAGGATTTTGCAGATATGCTGGGATGGTCGGAGCTCACACATAAAACGGAGAAAGCGTTGAGCACAGGCATCAATCCATCTGAAACCATTCTGATTTGTGATAATTACGGGCAGGCGGGCGCTATTAACTTTTATACTCGCATGAAAAATTTGCGAGCCCACTCCTTCAACGCTGATTATATTGGGTGGTTTCCGCTTAACCGGGAGTTTCGAAATGTGGTGCTGGTGAAGGAGGCTGGCGAAGGCGACCTGAAAGAGTTAGAACCTTACTTTGAAAAAATTTCGGTTGCTGACAGCCTAACCAACTCCTATGCCCGCGAGCGTGGAGCCAAGATCTGGGTACTTCAGAATTCACGGATATCCGTTCGCGATTACCTGGCTAAAACAATAAAAGAAAGAATGGCAAACCCGGATTCTGATTAGCATTTTGTTCTAATCAATTCAAATAAGCCGGATCCCGACGTTCTAAGGGCTTTCTATCTGTCAGATCATCACCCACACCCAATATGCTGCATCAGTTGTCATGCCAAATTTCTAATGATCTATATCCTATCAGTGAGGCTGTCCATAGTTAGCCAATCGAACGCAAAATGGGTCGATTGACCTTTCTATTCTCAAGATGAGGTATGACGAAAGTCAACCGTCATTGAACATTAATTCAACAGCTTTATAGCCTTCACAACCTGAGTAAAATTGAAAATATGGGCTCCAACTCTGCCAGATGGATAATCAATATTTCTATCCCCCTGAGTGTTATGATTGCGATAGTTAGTTTCTGGGGCATTGCTATGCCAGGCATGTATGCAAAGGAAACAGAAAACTGGCGGCTTCAATCGCTGGCACAGGACTGGTTCGATCTATGCGTGTTACCTGCTTCACTGTTGATAACCGCCAAACTTGCTCTTCGCTATCCAGGCTGGGGCAGGCCGCTTTGGCTGGGAGTTTTGCTCTATGTCGCCTACACGTTCACTATTTATACATTCACGGTACATTTCAGTGTATTGTTTGTACCGTATTGTGTCGTTTTAGGTACATCATTTTACATACTTGTCTGGACAGCTATTCAGCTTTTTTGTGGAACGACCGGTACAAAACTGGAAAGTACCAGAGTGCAAAAAATTACTGCGTGGTTCCTGATAGCAATCGCCTGCTTCTTTTATTTTCTCTGGCTGAGCGATATTGTAGTGGCAATTCTGGAGAATCGGGAGCCGGAGGTTTTGAAGCTCGCCGGCTTGCCCGCCAACCCTGTGCATGTTTTGGACCTCGCATTTCTGCTGCCCGCTTTGTTTGTAACCGGTACTTTGTTACTAAAAGGATATGCATTTGGAAAGCTGGCAGCAAACGCCCTGTTGGTATTCATATTGCTGATGAATCTGACGATCGCCTGGATTAATTGGTATAGCGATGCGGGCCCAGCCCTGACCATTGTAATGCTGTCGCTCGCAGCAGTAAGTGCCGTGTTGCTTTTGCTAAACATCAAATAGCCTCCCCACTCCCCAACGCATGCGTTGGGGCTACGAATCGCTCTCTATTCCCCACTCCCCATTCCCCACTCCCCAACGCATGCGTTGGGGCTACGAATCGCTCTCTACTCCCCATTCCCCACTCCCCATTCACCCCTCTCCCCTCTCCACCAGCCTCACCGCCTCTACCAGACTTGCTGTAATATTCTCGTTGCCAATTTCCGAGTGCAATCCTGAGTCTTCAAGCGCCTGCATTACCTGACGACTTTGCAGTTCCGACAAAATTATCAGTATACCATTTCTTTTTGCATCAGCAACTACCGACTTCAATACTTGCATTCCCGTTGCATCTATAACGGGTACGCTGCGCATTCGCACGATCAGCACCCTTGGATTTTTTTCAATCTGACGCATGGCATCTTTGAACTTATAGGCAGCGCCAAAAAACAGGGGTCCTTTAATCTCAAAAACCTCCACTCCTGAAGGCAACTGTACTTTATCTTCTTCATCCTTGCCGTCGGGTTCAGTATCCTGAGTAAATTTCTTCACTTCCGAAAACTGGATCATCTTTCGCATAAAGAGAAAGGCGGCCAGCACCATTCCAACTTCAATAGCTACTGTTAAGTCGATGAGCACCGTTAATAGAAAAGTAGTTATTAGCACCGCAGCATCGCTACGAGGACCTTTGAGTACTGACAAGAAATTTTGCCATTCGCTCATATGATAGGCCACTAATACCAAAATGCCCGCCAGGGTTGCCAGTGGTATATAAGCCGCCCATTTACCCGCAAATAATAAAATGATAAAAAGGCAAATGGCATGAATAATACCAGCTATAGGTGTCCGCCCTCCGTTCTTTATATTAGTTGCTGTACGTGCAATGGCGCCGGTTGCGGGTATACCACCAAATACAGCGGACCCGATGTTGGCAACGCCCTGAGCGATCAGTTCGGTATTGGAACGATGGTTGCCACCAGTCATACCATCCGCAACTACTGCCGACAGCAATGATTCAATGCCCGCTAGCAATGCAATGGTGAAGGCTGGTTGAAATAGTTCTTTAATAGTTTCCCAATCAAGTTTCGGCCATTGAGCAGAAGGCCAGCTGGCGCTAATGGTACCGAAGCGACTGCCGATGGTTTCAACAGGAAGATCAAACTGCCAGGCAACAACGGTGGTGATCAGTATAGCAAGCAGCGAGCCGGGAAGCTTATGCGTGACGCGGGGCCAAAATAAAATAATCAAGACAGTGCTAACCGAAACAGACAAAGCCGCCCAGTTTATGCTCGTCAAATGCCGTAACACGGCCGTCCATTTGTCGATAAAATCAGCCGGCATAGCGCCCATTTCCAGACCCAACAGGTCCTTTAGTTGCGAGGAAAATATAATCAGCGCGATCCCGCTTGTAAAGCCAACGATCAATGGATGCGGGATAAATTTGATCAGCGAGCCCAAACCTGCCAGACCCATTGCGATCAGTATAATGCCAGCTATCAAAGTGGCAATGATCAACCCGTTCACGCCATGCTGCTGTACGATGCCGTACACAATAACAATAAAAGCGCCTGTGGGTCCTCCTATTTGTACGCGGCTTCCGCCAAGCGCAGAAATCAGAAAGCCGGCTACAACGGCAGTAATCAAACCTTTTTCCGGAGACACCCCAGATGCAATAGCAAACGCAATAGCCAGGGGCAGCGCCACAATACCCACAATCAGGCCGGCCATCAGGTCATGACCCAGCTGCTTCCTGCCATATCCCGGCAGGATGTCAAATAACTTAGGCCGAAAAATATTCTTCAAGCCCAAATATGTTTAAGACTTCCGCACATATTTTGTGAGTATCACAATGGTTTGCTCGTTCACTTTTCCCTCAATTTGTTCAGTGTTATCCGGAACAAGTCGAATCTTTCGCACAATCGTGCCCTTGGGTGCCATGAAGTTGGCTCCTTTCACATTGAGGCCCTGCGTTAGTACCACTGTATCGCCCGATAGCAACTGCTGACCATTGCTATCCAAGTGCACCGGCACCGTTTCAAATGCCTGCAAAGCCCAGTGAACCACAGCTTCGTCCAGCTCTACAGAATCGAGTATCTCCCTTGCCCAGTCCTGGTCGCGGTATTGATAAAGTAAGCGGTAGCTCAATGCCTGAACGCTCGGTTCAGGATTCCATATACTGCCTGCCAGGCACTGCCACCGGGAAGCCGATGTTGTTTCCGACATTTCCTTCTGACAGTCGCGGCAAATGGCTACTTCATTTTCCATCTTGTCATTGCCCCTCGGGCTCACTGCCATAGCCAGTTCCGCTGATCCTACACCACACAACTCACAGGTATTTTGGCACCGCTCCCTCAACGCCTCGGTTACGTACGAACTCATCTTTATCGTTTATTTTTAGTTTAAGAACTCCCCACTAACCTCTCCCCACTAACCTCTCCCCACTCCCCACTAACCTCTCCCCACTCCCCACTTTCCACTCCCCACTTTCCTCTCCCCCCCTCAGACCCTCACCCAAAACCTCAGCAAATCCTCAAAATCCGACCCTACTTCCTGATAGCTGGGTGGTATTTCATCGCCGCTGCTATGAAAACCCGCCAGGCGTGTACCTGCCGGCATTTCGTTAAGCCTTCGGTAAAGAAAGCGGGTGTAGTAGTAATACAGCTCGTTGGAATAGCTGGTAAAATCGTCAATACGGTCGGCGGCTGAAATATTTTCGTAAAAGGAATTGTAGAAATAAAAATGTTCAAAATGGCGGAAATCGAGCTGGGTAAAATTGCCACGAAAGAAGGCGACATTTTCCAGCTGCAATTCTTCCTTTGCTTTTTCGGCCTCTCCCACCAGTCCTTTGCGCTGTTCAATGCCATAAAACCGCGCAGTCGGAAACTTCCAACCCGCCGCCAGACAAAACTTACCGACGCCGCTACCAATGTCGAGAATGCTGCATTCCTGTCCGGCTACCAGGAAGCGGGCGGCACTGAAGGCCACATCGAGCGGTGTCCAGTGACGAGCGGCCAGGGCTTGTACGTCTTCCGAATAAAGCTGGTTAAAAGCTTCATCGGATTTAAACCACTTGCTATGTTCGTAGGTGGAAATCAACGTAAAAAACGATTGTGTAAAATTACCTGTTAAGAAAACTGAAGCCGGTAATAGAACTCAACCCAAAAAGTGAGAAAAGTCAATTTTTAAAAAAGCTAACTTTATCGCATGAGTTTGAAAGGAAAATTCCCGATCGATCAATGGGATTTCAAGAGTCAATCGATACTTGCCGATCTGCCTTCGGAGGATCGGGAATTACTAATGGCTCATAAAGTGGAGCGGCGCTATAAAAAATCGGAAATCATCTTCAGGGAGGGAGGATTTCCTTCTGGTATTTTCTTCATTACCGAGGGCAAAGTAAAAAAATACAAACTCGATGCTTCGGGCAAAGAACATATCATTTATGTCGCCAATACCGGCGAACTAATCGGCTATCATGCTATCCTTTCAGAAGATCGTTATCCCGATTCGGCTGCCGTGTTGGAAGACAGTCTGATTGCTTTTGTTGCCAGGGAAGATTTTCTGGCCGCACTAAATCAGTCGCCCACGCTGACCAAACGCCTGCTCAAGGCGATGAGCCACGAGTTTGCTGTATTGGTCAACAATCTTTCGGCTACCGCCCGGCGGCCCGTTCGCGAGCGCCTGGCCCTTCATCTCATCCTGTTGCGTGAAAAATACAAAGTCAATTTCCAGCCAGGCATGCCTGTTGAAATCAACATGGGACGCGATGACCTGGCCAGTCTGGTCGGAACCGCCCGCGAAAACGTGGTTCGCGTTCTGTCCGAATTCCGTGATGAAGATATTTTAGAAACCCGTGGCCGCAAAATCATTATACGGGATGTGAACCCACTGATTGAAATTGTAAACCTCAGTTGAGCGGTTCTTTTCCTAAATCTTTTATTGCTATCAAACGATCTCCCAGATCTCTGGATTAAACTGACCTCAGCGAAGGTAATCTAAACGAATTACCTGCTTTATTGATGGCAACATCAAAATGGTGTTACTTTTTTCTTACCGCAGAGGTTAAACTAACGACCTGCACTCTGATGAGACTCACAAACGAAAAAAAAGTAGCGAGACTAACGGGTCGCCAAACGAAGAATGCTGTTCAGGACAAATCCCGCAGCATCATGGCAATTGACCGTAGGCAGGTTTTCCTCAAACGCCGTTGCAGAACCCAGCAAAAATCGCCCGTCGAACGGTAAAAAGCGGCTTTTCCGACACCAGAGCAGAAGTAGATTTGTCACCCCTGCTTGCAAACGGGGCCCAGACAGCAAATAATGGCCCAGACCGGAATTTTCCGAAAATGCAAGATGGTGGTTTTCTATGGCCATTTCAACCCTTTTATTTTCCCGGCCACCAACGACGTTATTCGGGATGGTCCGGGTCGTTTCCGACAAGTTTCCAATTAACCGATATTGGTGAACTGGAAAGCATTTTGTTGCATTAAATTGCCTGATGCGTCATCTTATCGTGCTCCCGTTAGTGCTACTAACATCCTCATACAAACTGTTTGCACAGTCATTTACTTTCGCAGATACTGCCAATTTCTGGCTCAATGAACTAAAAGCAGCTACCAAGGCAAACCAATCACTTTGGAACAAAGACCTTTATTCACCGATCCTATTGGTGAATCCGGTCGACCGTAAAGTGTATGCCAATGAACCCGACAGTGCCGGAATTTTGAAGAAGCAGGGCCCCATTTTTTATGGCTCATTACCCACCTCCGTCAATATTTCAAATACCGCTCTTGAATGGAGTGGTAAACGTTGGGCTATGGTTATGTTGCCAATGCCGGAAGAAAAAGCCAATAGATTGAATTTACTCACCCATGAACTATTTCACAGGGCGCAACCTGAACTGGGCTTTGTCGCTTACAATCCCAATAACCCGCATCTTGATACCCGCGATGGTCGTATTTACCTGCGAATGGAACTGGAGGCATTGAAAAATGCCATAGCTGCAACTGATATGAAACGAAGATTGCAGCATGTTCGTCACGCACTCATTTATCGATTAGAGCGCTTTCAAAAATTCCCAGGCTCCGATACCACCGAAAATCAACTGGAATTGAACGAAGGAATCTGTGAATTCAATGGTCTGCTGATGAGTGGACGAAGTGACGCTGAGATTCGGGAGCATTTAACGGCAAGAATCGACCAGTTCGCGCTTTCGCCTTCCTTTGTCCGTTCATTTGCTTACGAAACCACCCCCGTGTACGGGTGGCTACTCAGCAGTATCGATCGAGGTTGGAATCAGCGCATAAATGCTTCTACTGATCTTACGCAATTCTTTATAAAGGCTTTTGGACTCCAAATTGATCGCCCAACTATTGATCAGGAAGCCTGGCAGGCTACGCCACTTTATAATGGCGAAGAAATATCCCGTCAGGAAACGGAAAGGGAAACAGCCCGACAATTGCTGTTGAATCAATATAAAAAACAGTTTGTTGAATCTGTACATCTACAACTGCCGCTTATAAACATGAATATGTCGTTCGACTATACAAAAATGGTAGTCCTCGAGCCATACGGTACTGTATATCCTGTCATTCGCATTACCGATAAATGGGGTACGCTAGAGGCCAGTAAGGGCGTACTGATAAGTAATAAGTGGGACAGCGCTACTGTAAGCCTGCCACTGCAAACGGCGGGCAACAAAATTAGCGGCGATGGCTGGACACTGGAATTGAATCCCGGATATACGATAGAGAAAGATGATGTATCGAACAAATTTACTGTAAAACCGTTCCTACATCCCTAAAGGTCACTACATCGTACCCCGAAATTTGCTGGTGGATTGCCATCGAATACTATTACAATGCTGCATGCAGATCTCGCTTGAAGCTGGTAAAATTCATTCCTGTATTGTTTTTGAAAAACTTACTGAAATGTGCAATGTTGTCAAATCCGAGAAAATATGCGATTTCCTTCATGCTAACATTGCTCTGTGCAGCCTGACGCTTCGCTTCCTGAATTATTTGTTGATGTATATGATGGCTTGCTGTAGAGCCTGTCAATCGCTTCACTGTCCTGTTTAAGTAGTTAGGAGTTACACAAAGCTCATTCGCATAGTCACTCACCTGCTTTTTGGAGGTAAGATTGTCTCTTAACAGCTTCCTAAACTGGCGAACAAGATCAGCGTCTCGGGAAAGCGATTCGCCTTTGGGTGTCAGATCCAGCTTTCTGGAAAAATGAAGCAACAAAATACCCAACAAGCCAGACAATATTTCAAATCGTAAACACAGATAATTGTTGAATTCTCTTTGCATCTTAAGCAATAAATCTGTTAGCTCATGCTGCATCACGATATCAACAGGCACAACTGCACCGCCACCATTTACTGCTGCCAGATCGAGCCATTGCGCCAACTTTACGCGCACACATCCCAAAAGGAGAAATTCGTACGAAAAACCGATTCGGTAACCGGTCACAGTTTCTGTTATTTCAAAGCTTCGCTTCTGGCCCGGTATAAAACAATAGACTTCCTTCTCGGAAATTTCCTGTTGCCGGCCACCCGTCGATAACTTACCGATGCCCGATTTGAACCAAAAGATTTCATAGAGGCTGGCTCGTTCCGACAACGAACTCGCATCCTGATCGAGCCATTCGAAACTCTGTATTACGAAATCACTTGTGGACGGAGCCGGCATTTTGCCCCCCAGGGCTGCTGACTGCAACCCGCTGTGTGGCGTGAAAAGAGCGTTCATGGTAAAGTTGAATTGGTTAAAAGCAGTGTGGTGCCTGCAAAATGGTTTAGGTTTCGCCCAGACTCAATTCAACTTGGGTGCCAATTTGTATCAGATTGATTTGCTTTCATTTACAAACTCGCCGACTCTTTAAAGTACCGACATTTCGACAATTGTTGAAATTCCGATAATGCGGCAGGTCAATCTTGGCCTAACTTTATCTAAGTCCGGTTTGTACATTATCCTGCCGTATAAAGGAACGTAATTCTGCTCTCAGATTGTTAAAATTGGGTAACAAGGGGCTAAATTTCAGCTGACTTAGTTGAACACTCGCTTATGGATCGCATCAAAAAGTTGAAGATGTGCTTTTATAATAAAACGGCAAATTGGTTGGTTGTACTTACACTCCTGACCGGTGCCGAATTATCCGGACAAATGCCGACCAAGAGTGAGAAAGAGTTGCTCTCCCTTTTTAAAGAAAACAAACCAGATTCAACGCAACTCAATCTGCTACTCGATCTGGCAGCACATTATCTCTTTAAAAATGGAGAGATGCCGGAAGATTTAACGAAATCAGTTTTTTACGCAAAACGGGCAATATCGGCCTCCCTGCAATCAGGTCAAACGGAAGCCCTAAGTCGGGCGCAAGTATTATTGGGCACAGCCTTTATAGAGAAGGGTGATTTGGGTCTTGCAGCCGGCGTCATCTCAGCAACCGAAGGGAAGACCAAAGTTCGACTAGCCATAAACTATAGTGCGTACCATCGTTGGGGGGGAATTATTCCATCCAATCTGGATAGCGCAGTTGCTTACGCAAAATTGGCAACCAGCATTGCACCATCAACAGGAGATATAGACCTCGAAGTCACTGCCCTTAAAAATCTGGCTGACATGTACAATCTAAAGGGAAACGTGCTGGCCGCTGAAGATTGCCTTTCAAAAGCGCGCCAAATCGGAGATTTCAATACGATTCAACTACCGGAAACCCACTATTATCTGTCAGAGCTTCATTTCGGCCGCGGCAATTTCAACGATGCGCTTCGTCATGGGCTTGAAGCACTTCGCAAAATAAAATCCGCCCAGGATAGCGCCAATATTCATCTTTATTATTCCAATCTTGCAGGCATATACCGCTATACAGGTCAGTTCCAAAAAAGTATCGATTATTGTGCACTAACCTACCTCATTTACCAAAAAAAAGAAGATAATCACGGTATGCTCGGCGTTCGAAAATTGATGGTAGAATCACTTTTGAAATTGAATCAAAATCAAGGAGCCCTGGATCTCCTTAAAAGGACCGCTATTGACAACAAACCTCAGAACGATATTGAGCGAATTATGTTGCTTTCTGCCTTCGGAATCTACCACATGGCGCAAAAACAGTATACTGAAGCGGAGAATAATTTTCAAGAATGTATTCGGCTGGATAGTAAGCATAAAATCAACGACCCATGGCTGATCAAGACCGTTGGACAGTTCTATGTAGAAAGCGGTCAGTATGAAAAATCGAGGCCTTTCCTTGAAAAAACTTTAAAAAATCACGAACAAAGTCTTACAGCAGTCACTAAAGCCCATTTATACTTCCTTCTCTTCCGAGTCGACTCCGCCGCTGGTAACTATCTGTCCGCAATTCGCCATCTAATACAAAACAAATTATTAGATGACTCTATCGTGCAGGTTTCAAAACTGAAAGAGGTACACGAGCTCCAGATACAATATGAGACAGAAAGAAAAGATCAAGAACTGCTGCTAAAACAACAGAACATTCGCTATCTCGAGAACCAGGCCCAGCTAAAACAGTCAAATCTCAAAGTTGCTAATCAGGCAAAAAACCTGACCCTCGGAGGGATTGTTTTATTAAGCATTATTGTATTGTTGCTTTATAACCAGTACAGAGTAAAACAAAGGAAAAATCTGGAAATTAGCCAGAAAAATATAGTGTTAGAGCGATTAATTCATGAAAAAGAATGGTTGCTGAAGGAAGTACACCACCGGGTGAAAAATAATCTACATACCGTCATGAGTCTGTTGGAATCACAATCGGCCTACCTCGAAGAAGACGCCCTACAGGCTATCAAAAAAAGCCAACAGCGAGTTTATGCAATGTCGCTTATCCATCAAAGATTGTATCAGTCTGAAAACGATACCAGCATTGATATGTCTGTTTACCTGCAGGAATTATTGGTCTATCTGCGCGATTCTCTCGATACTGGTCAATTGATTCAATTCCACACATCTATCTCTCCTATTTCTCTCGATATATCGAAGGCAATTCCAATAGGTCTCATCTTGAATGAAGCTATCACTAATTCAATTAAATATGCTTTCCCAAATAATAGGGCTGGTGATATCAGCATCAGTATGCACCGAACGGAAAATAGGACCATTCAATTGGTTATAGCAGATAATGGAGTCGGGCTGCCTTTCGACTGGCAAAACCGACAAAAAAGTTCCCTTGGCTTAAAACTCATGCAAGGCTTGAGTGAGGACATTCAGGGAAAGCTCACCATAACTGTTCGAGAGGGCACCAATGTAAACCTTGAATTTCGAGAAGAATTGGTGGTGGCCGAACATCATTCCGCAACGATCAGTTAACTGACTAAAAAATGAAAAAAAAGATTCTAATTGTTGAAGATCAGTTTATAGAGGCCAATAATCTACAGATCATACTGGAAAAGGCTGGCTATCATGTTTGCTCCATCGCACGATCTGTACCAATAGCGCTCGAAATCGTAGCCAGGGAAAATCCGGATATGGTGCTACTCGATATTTTTCTTCAGGGCAATCTTACCGGTATTGATTTGGCCCGGAAATTAAGAGAACTTAATATTGGATTTGTATTTCTGTCAGCAAACTCAAACCACAAAACGCTGAACGAAGCCAAATTAACCCGGCCCTATGGCTTTCTGGTCAAACCCTTTCGTGAAAAAGACATACTGGTTACGCTCGATATCGCCTGGTATCTACATCAACAATTTCAGGAAACCAGGAAACGTAGCCAAGAGGTTGCAGCGAGCCCTGCCAATGCCGCTCAAATACCTGAACTACGTTCGATTGTAGGCATTAGCGCAAAATGGAAACAGCTGCTCGATGAGATACGGGTGGTTGCCCCGTCAGACACATCAGTCCTCCTATTGGGCGAAAGCGGAACAGGCAAAGAACTGATTGCTTCAGCAATTCACCAACTTTCGACAAGGGCAGGCAAACCATTTATCAAAGTAAATTGCGCCGCCCTGCCTGTCACACTCATTGAGTCGGAACTGTTTGGTCATGAACGAGGGTCGTTTACCGGAGCGCTTGAAAAACGAATCGGCAGGTTCGAAATGGCTAATGGCGGCAGTATTTTCCTCGACGAAGTAGGAGAAATGCCCATTGAAACACAAGTCAAATTATTACGCGTACTCCAGGAACGGGAGATTGATCGGATCGGTGGGCGATCGCCGATAAAAATTGATGTGCGTGTTATTGCCGCAACTAACCGCAATCTCGAAAAAGAGGTAGCCGAATCAAGGTTTCGTATGGATTTATACTATCGGCTAAATGTTTTCCCGGTTACATTACCGCCGCTACGCGAACGAAAGGAAGATATTCCCCTGCTGGCCATGTATTTCCTAAAACGTTTCGCCACGCAAAACAAGAAAAATATTGCAGATATTTCCTCTGCGGCAATGGAGCAGTTGTTGAAATATGACTGGCCTGGCAATATCCGTGAACTCGAAAACCAGGTAGAACGGGCTGTTTTGCTGACCAATGGCCCCACTGTTGCTCAGTTCTTGTTTCAAAATAGCAGTACTATCGATAAGATTGAACGAAACACGAGGCGAATTAAGACAATTGACGAAAACGAACGCGATCACATCATTGCGGCCCTTAAAGAGTGTAAAGGAAAAATTTCAGGAGAAGGCGGTGCAGCTGAATTACTCAACATTCATGTGTCCACATTGAATTCAAGAATCAAAAAACATGGAATCATTAAAGAGCATTTTTTTTCATGATATGACCATCGGTATGCCTGCCTCCGGAAAAATTGTTTTTTTACATATCTGCTCATCCGATTCAATAACCCTTCGCAAAACAGCCTTCTTCTCTTTAAAATGCGTCCATCCGTCAAAATGAACGGGAATGATTCGCTGCGGCTGCAAACATCGGGCTGTACGCAACAAATCGCGGCCACCCATAGTATATTTCCCAAAACCAGTCAGATACCTGAATTGAACTGATCCGGCATGTATGATGGCAGTGGAGACCCTAAAGCGCTTTGCTACATCCACAATTCCCCGGAAAAAAACTGTGTCGCCCGTAATGTAAATCACATTAGAGGCGATCGAAGTTTCAACGATAAATCCAATCACACTTCCTGACACGAAGCCGGGTATCCACCAGGGGTGGTGTTGCGCAGGGGTGGCAGTTATTTTCAGGCCTGGCACAAGTGTAGTAGCAACTTCCCTGCTTTCCCAATCTGACAGGCCAATTATTCCGGGAATAGCCTTCGCTGCTGCTCGAGTAGAAAACACCAAAGGAATCTGGCTGGTGTATCGACGACCTTCGTGGTCGAAATTATCTTTGTGTTGATGATGAGTGAGCAACACCATATCGACCGGGGGAAGCTGACTTCTTTTAATTGCAGGATTCCCTGTTTTTCTTGATACCGCGCCAAATCCATGGTAATATAAATGACCCGCCCTGTCGAGCGTAGGATCAACCATGATCCGATATCCATTAATATCCAACAAAACACAGGCTGTATCAATATGAGTCAAAGTTATCAGCATAATCAATTATCCATTTAATCCTGCCTTCCTTACAGCCCGTGTTCTGTAATTATTTTCTATTGCCGCAAAGCCTCCTTCAACTCCACTGCCGCGTACAATAAGGCAGATTGTACCTCCGGAATGGTCGCAAGCGGATTTAATAATCCGTAGTCGTGTATCATTCCCTGATAGCGTACCAGCGTGACAGGTGCCCCGGCCTCGTTCAGCTTCCGGGCAAAGGCTTCGCCTTCGTCGCGAAGCACGTCATTTTCGGCTGTTTGCACCAAAGTTGGTGGCATTCCCTTCAAATTCTCGATCGACGCACGAAGTGGTGATACATATATCTCGCTGAGCTGTGAAGGATCGGAAATGTACTGACTCCAAAACCACTTCATCATGTTCTTTGTCAGAAATCGATCTTCGGCAAATCGGTTATATGATTCGTTTTCAAAATTAGCGTCCGTTACCGGCCATAGCAGCACCTGAAGTTTTAGCGCGGGCCCATGGTCCAAAGTCGACTTCAACGAAACTGCGGCAGTAAGGTTGCCTCCAGCACTGTTGCCAACAACAGCCAGTCGGGTGCCATCAACACCAATTTCTTCACCATGGGCAGCTACCCATTTGGTTGCAGCGTAGCACTCTTTCAGCGCCACCGGGTATTTTACTTCAGGCGAGCGGCTATATTCCACATGAACGGCAACTGCGCCCGAATAGACCACCAGGTCGCGGATAAACCGTTGATGGGTTGGAAAATCGCCTAGTACCCACCCGCCTCCATGAAAAAACATAAAAGCAGGCAGCATTCCCTTCACGCCGGCTGGCCGCACCACAAACAGTTTAATCGTCAACCCGTCTTCAGTAATTGTCTTTTCAGAAATCTCCACTCCCGAAACATCAACGTTCACCGAGCTTTGGGCACCTTCCAATACCTGTCTGGCGTCGCTGGGAGAAAGAGTTTCAAGAGGTTGCCCACCACTTGTGTTAAGCATTTTTAGAAAAGATCTGGTTTCTCGTTCAATCGATAAATCTGTAGCATAATCAGCTACGGTTATTAGACTATTCATACCTGTTTTATTTACTTCTGAATCGTTTGTACCCGCTTTGGGCTTACAACCACCCAAAAGAAGCACTTCCAAAAAAAATATGGCGAGAGTATATTTCATTTCGATACTATTTTAAAGAATGAAGCCCGCATGTCATCGTTGCTCGAGCCAGTTCAAAATATAGTCGGCGTCCTCCTTCCAACTGGGCAGGCCCAGCACAAAATGGTTTCGACCTGGAAACTCCTTATAGTCAGTGATCGAGCCATTGTCTTTTTTATACGCCTTATAATTTCTTCTGTTCAGGTGGGCGGGAATAATTCGTCCTTCCGTGCCTGCCGTCAACAAAAGCGGAGAATGCGTTTTTTTGAAATTAACTTTCGCGGCTTTCGTCAGACCACCACGGGCCACCGTTTTCGACTCAGGAATAGCAAACTTTTTGTACGCAGCCATTTGTTCAGCCAAAGGCATTCCATTTACAAATGCATACTGCCAGGTCTTAAACGGCATCATATAGGTTTTCCGAACCGAAGTAAATAACCCAAGCACCCCCCAGCCCGACTTTAAAAATGAGTACTCATATGGAAATACTCCCAACGGCGGAACTGAATGAATGGCAACTGCTGCAGACGTAAGGTCGCGATTGTTAATTATCTGCGTAATAAGCCCGCCCAAAGAATGTCCTATAACAATAGGCTTTTCAGGAAAACTTTTTACCACGCTGATATAATGATCGACTACCTGTTCCAGAGTCAGCAAAGCAAGATCCACATCGTTGGGCTGGCGGCGGCGCAAATCTTCTACCGTACCATCTTTAAAAGGCCAAGCCGGGGCAACAGTGGAATAGCCCTTACTCTCGAAATAAATTCGCCATTCATCCCAACAGGAGTTTGACACAAACGCACCAGTCACAAATACAATATTTCTTGTTTTAAGCGCCATATAAATTTTTTAAAAATGATGGTAAAATCAATGCCTAATGCCAAATTGCGGCAGAAACTAGTTTGAAGTTCCTGTCAATTCGTTGTTTTGAATAAATGACTTTATAAAACTGGCAATCATCTCAGGATATTGGTGTTGCGGGCCGTGACCGGCGCGAGGTATTACAACCAACTGGGTAGTAGGCAATCTTCTATTGAGTTCAAACCAGTTCTCGGGCGGAAAACATACTTCATGATCGCCGGATATAACCAGAATCGGCGTTTTCGTACTCATCAATTTTTCACGGATCTTGTAAGGATCATTTTCATAGTCGTCTCCCGCCTTTACATAAAAGGGAAGATCGTCCATTGTTACCAATGAATCACGACCAGTTGTTCTGGCCGAAATCCGTGCATGGCTCTGTTGACCAAGCTCCCGGCTTCGTTCAGATATTGGCTCGAAAAAGAGAATGATCTCGTCTTCCAAATCATTTACCGGCTTGAAAGCCGTCGTCAGAAATATCTGCTCCATCTGGTGTGAGACTTTCCCAGGTGGACGTGTACCAATAAGTATTGTTTGCGACACCAGTTCGGGACGTTCTGTCGTTACAAACTGAGCAACCCATCCTCCAAATGACCATCCTCCAATTATAAATCTCTCGAGATTGAGTGCGCTCGCCAAATCCACCACATCACTTGCAAATCCTTTCATATCTGTATGGCGCAGTCCGGTGGAGGAGGCAAAGCCTGAATAGTTAAAAGTTATAACTCTGTAATCACGAGCCAGCGCGTCAAGAAAGGCAGGATCCCAGTCGTCCAGATTGCCGCGAAAACGCTGGCAAAGTATCATCGGTTTGCCGCTACCAATCGACCGATAGGCAATTTTCCGCCCATTGATTTCTGCGATTTGTGTGATACTCTTTACAGCCATTCCTTCCGACAATACTGTATCCTTCATCACAACTGAATTCTCGGTTGCTTCGCCCTTGTTGGCACAGCTGGCAAAAAATGTCAACAAAAAAAATGCGGATGCAAAAATGTGGTGACTAATGAAAAAAAATGTTCTCATAAAAAAAGTGTTGTAATGAGAACACAAAGCTAAATGCCGTATCAGCCACAATCAATAAACAAACAACGGCTGAAATTGTACATTTTCGCATATTTTCAAAAAAGAACTCGATGAGACTTCTTTCGTCTCAGTAACAGTAGCAAAGTGCTGAAGGCTATTTAACCGCAGAGTTCAGTTAGTTTATATGCGGAGGTAGACGAGGACGAAAAATAGTTATGTAACAAACTCTTCATTACTCTCAAGCGACCTCCGTGCCCTCTGTGCAAAAAACTCCGTGCCCTCTGATGTTAAACTAACGACCTGCACTCTGATGAGCCTCGCAAATGTTAAAAGCTCCGAGAGCTTCTCTAAACCACAAGTTCAGTTAAAGCGAATAACAGGACTTTCATTGTACTCAACCGACCTCCGTGCCCTCTGTGCAAAAAACTCTGTGCCCTCTGCGGTTAAACTAACGACCTGCACTCTGATGAGACTTACAAATGAAAAGAAAGGAAGACAAGAGCGGATCGAAAAAAGAATCATGCTGTTAAAAACATCTCCCGCCGCATCATAATATCCCGCTGTTCATCGGTGCCCAGGATAAATAAGTGCTGATCAAACTCAACAAAGCCATTTCGCTTATAAAAAGCTATTGCCTTTGTATTCGCTTCAAACACTCCCAGCCATAAATACCTGAAGCCTCCTTCAGCAGCCAATTCAATTGCTTTATCCATCAGCATTTGTCCCACTTTCCTGCCCTGCCATTGGGCCGACACATAAATTCGCTCCACTTCCATGGCCTGCTCGTCTCTCAACTCTGTTTGAGCTTTTCCTACTTTGATCTTTAAATACCCTATCGCCTGCTCTCCGGCTTTCGCAAAAAAGAAGAGTGACTCCGGATTCTTCAATTCCAACTCCATCCTGCCTTCCGTAAATGCCTTTTCCATGTACATCCGCATATTCTCTTCCGAATTAAGTGGCCCAAAACTGTCAACAAAAGTTTGCCTTGCCAGTGTGAGCAGTTCATTCAATTCCGGCAGGCCAATACGCGTAATGGCTATTGCTTCCTTAATCATATTACTTCTTTTTTTCGTTCTCCGCAATCATCTTCAAGCCATATTCGCGGATGGAATTTATCAGTACAATCATGTCCTGCCCTTTTTCAGTCAATTTATATTCCGTTTTCGGTGGTACCACCGCGTATACCTTCCGTTGCACCAATCCATCCTCCTCCAACTCGCGCAACTGCGTGGTCAGCATTTTATCTGAAATATGCGGAATATCTTTCCGAAGCTCGCCATAACGCATTACCCGGTCGCGCAGGCGCCACAAAATGGGAGCTTTCCAGGTGCCGCCGATCTGTTCCATCACCAATTGAACAGGGTTGTAATACAGTTTGCCATTGTAAATGAAATCTGGCATTGTACAAGATTTTGATTAACAGTATACTTTCCAAAAAGTATGTAGCGCACTCTTGGGTTATACAGATTGCTAAGGTAGTGAGATCCGCTTCCTTTGTGGATCTAAATTTTAACCGATGGCGCAAATTATTGAAGTCAACAGATACGTGCATTCACATGGTGCAGCAACCCGTGGCAGAATATTAATGGTAGCAAGTTCGCCAGCAGTAAGCGCACAAACGGGCTGGCCAATAGGATTTTGGGCAGCTGAACTCACTCATCCCTTTTACGTGTTTCAGGAGGCCGGCTTTGAAATCGAGATCATGTCGACCCGGGGCGGAAAATTGGAAATGGACAGCTATTCGAACCCGACTGACCCGAGCGGTTATTCAGCCCACGACATCATTACACTGGGCTATCTGCAAAAAGAATCTTTTACAAGTCTGTTAAATGATACCCAGCCTATCGAGGAAGCCAGGGCGGCAGACTACGATGCTATTTTCCTGGTAGGCGGACAGGGCCCCATGTATACCTTCCGAAAAAATGAGACCCTGGAAAAATTATTCGTTGCGTTTTACGAATCAGGAAAACCCAGCGCAGCCGTTTGCCATTCTACCTGTTTGTTGCTCGATGCGCGTCTTTCAAATGGCGATCTTTTGGTAAATGGAAAAACCTGGACCGGTTTCGCGAATGCCGAAGAAGATTTTGCTGACCAGGCCGTAGGCATGAAAATTCAGCCCTATCGAATAGAAGATGAAGCACGGAAAATTGTCGGGAGCAACTTTCGCGTTGCTGCACCATTTCGGTCCTATGCCATTCAGGATGGAAACTTAATAACCGGTCAGCAACAAAACTCCGGAGCTGCGGCAGCCATCCTTCTGATAAAAACGCTTAATCCCTGAACTTTGCTTTTGCTGTTCCCCGTTAAAAAAACTTTCATGAATATAGCCATACTTGGCGCCGGACGGGTAGGTGCCGCCCTCGCCACCAATTGGGCCCAAAAGGGTCATACCATCCGAATTGGCGCCCGCGACAAGGAATCTTTCAGGTCGCCCGAATTATTGAAAAACGCCCGGACCAGCCTGCACAGCATTCGCGAAGCCGTGCAGGCCTCGGATACCGTACTCATTGCTACGCCGCCAACTGCTATATTTTCTATACACGAAGAACTGGGGGATGTTTCAGGAAAAGTAATAATAGACGCAACCAACAATGTGCAGGCGAATATTGATCCTTATGCTACCGTTTACCATTGCCTGACAGATCGGACCCGGGCCGAAGTGGTAAAATGCTTCAACAGCACCGGATTTGAAAACATGTTGAACCCCATTTATCCCGATGGTCCGCTCGATATGTTTATGGCAGGCGACAGCGACCGCGCAAAAGATATTGCCAAACAATTAGCATTGGATTGCGGCTTTGGTTCCTGCATCGACTTCGGCTCATCCGATAAAGTGAGCTTACTCGAAAAGTTTGCGCTTTGCTGGATCAATCTGGCCACTCGGCAGGGTTTAGGAAGAAATACAGGTTTTAGGTTAGTACATCGTTAATTTTCAAAATAGTAGTTGCAGATCTTTTACCTGAGAACAACGTTACGATAAACTGACTTTACGACAGACTTGTTGCCTTCAACAGCAGTCTGGCCTGATTTATGATCGGCTGTTGGACGAAAACCAACTCCTGTTATGTCAAGCGTTAATTTCTCTCCTTTTAATCCGGTTGTGAAACTTTGCATTGCCGGCATGGCCAGGGAAGAGGCCGGTGATAAGATAGCTGCCGCTGAACTTTTTCAGCAGGCGTGGGATGAGGCGAGCGGTGATTTTGAAAAATACCTGGCTGGTTATTATCTGGCCCGCGTGCAGCAAGAACCTGCTGAAAAATTAGCCTGGCTTGAAAAAGCATTGACACACGCACTTGCCGTACAGAACGTAGCTGTTCAAACCGCCCTTCCTGCCATATATAGCGGCATCGCCGACATTCATCAAACCCTGGGCAACACCCACAAGGCCACTGAATATGCTGAAAAGGCCTCGAAAGCTAAGACCACCCCTACCGATTCAGGTCCTTTTTATCATGGTACAAAGGCCAATCTCACATCAGGCGATCTTCTGGTGCCTGGCGGTCTGTCCAACTATCAGACGGAACTAAAAATGAATCATGTCTATTTTACTGCCCTGCTCAACGGCGCAACGCTCGCTGCTGCTCTTGCCAAAGGTGATGCGTCCGAACGGGTTTATATTGTGGAACCAACCGGCCATTTCGAATCCGATCCCAATCTCACCGATAAAAAGTTTCCAGGCAATCCCACCCGCTCTTACCGCTCCAGTTTGCCATTACGAATAATCGGCGAAGTACCAGACTGGGAACGTCAAAAACCCGAAGTGATCCAGGCCTATCGGGAAAAGCTCGAGAACAATAAAGGAGAGATTATTAACTGACCAAGGTGAATTGGAGTCGTCAACTTGCCCGGGCTTGTTTCCGAATAGAATTGACCATTAGCCATTCAGGCAGTTGAATCACTCGTTCCTTGCCGTACAATGAATCTCCCGTCTAATCACTTTTTCCCAAAGCACGTTATGAATAGTGAGATGACTACCGCTTTAAATAATTCTGAGATAAGAGCCTCCACCAGCTAAAGACGGAAGCCCCCATTACTTTTCGAATGCCAATTTCTCATTTACATTGTTCGGCCATAAATGATGCCAGGCCAAATAAGCCAAGACAGGTAATGAAATTAGCATACACCGAAAAAATTAACGCCAGATCGACGATTCGTTGTTCCTTCGAAAATTTTCCTTTAAAAACTTTCGGGTTTGCGTCAGCGGCCACTATTGGTAAATAATTTTATTGAACATGCCTCTGGTAGTTCCGGTAAAGGCAAGATTTTGGTTCTCCCATTTCGCCGGGTACTCACCCATGCTGCCCACCACTGTCAACACATTGTTTTTGTCAACAATGCTTTGCGCACTGGCCGAGGATTCGCCCAGTTTTGTGGCAGTCCCGTTGTTCCAATAGATGGCTTTGCCAGTCGATGCTTCAAAGCCAAAACCAACCAAATACAGGTTACCTGATTTCAGCAAACCGTCGTTGGCAAAATAGCTTCCGCCTCCGGCAAGAAAGTCAATGTTATTGAATTCGCCATTTTTCCAGTAACAGGCGTTGGTGATGCCTGCGTTGGAATAGGCCCCGAAAACATATAGATCGCTTCCAGCCACCAATATCCATTGCGCGTTCCCGGAAGATCCCGGCACACTGAGCGGTTGCGCCGTACCGTTTACCCATAGAATGGCGGTGGGCGTACCGCCAATGATTTCATTGCCTGCCACATACACATCGTTTCCGTTCACCGCCACATCATTGGCCCTTGACCAGTTACTACCATCATTCAGCGGAACTTCCACTCCGTTTTTCCATAGCCTTGCATTGAACCGCGAATTTGTTGCATTGTATTCCGAACCGGCCACATAAACATCCATACCGCTTACCGCAATTCCGGAGGCCTCGGCATTTGTGCCGCCATCAGTCAATTCAACTTGCGTTCCATTCTTCCAATAAACAGCCCGTTGGTTTAGCTCCGAAGGGTCCGATGCCGAAGGAGTATCCCTTTCTGCGCCGGCTATATAAATATCGTTGTTGGATTTAGCTACATCATTCGCAGTGGACGCAAAATCGCCGTTGGTCAGAAATGTCGGACTTCCGTTAACCCATAGCGTTGCCACCAACTCTCCCGAGCTATGCTCCTGATAACCGGCGATATATTCTGAAAAATTGGGTGTTGAATTCTTGTCTTTTTTCGAACAACCGAATGCAATAATACCAATGATGGGAAGCAATAAAATAACTTGACTTTTTTTCATCAGAGTACTGTTTTGCAGGATACCTGTTCTCATAGTTTTGGGGTTTAGTGATAATTTAGCAGCCTAAATGTTGCTATTTCCAACAAGAATCACTTGTAAAACCCCGACAAAAAATTCAGGTTTGAGCATTCAATTGTACCTGAAGCAGATAGGGCCCTTGTTTGATCAGTTCCTTCAGCAGGATAAAATGATCAAGAATGAGTTGAGAGGGGGCAATACCAAAATACCGCTGATGCTCCTTGTTAAAATGCGACAAATCGTAATAGTTGAACAACATGGCGAGGCTTTCCAGATTTTGTTTTTCACGCGCAAGCGATAGCTCGGTAAACACGTTATTAAAGCGCATTACCTGCAAGTACACCGATGGCGGGATTCCAATATGGCGACGGAATTCCCGCTGCAAATAGCGTTCGTTTACATGCAGTTTGTCGCAAAGCTCTTTCACCGATATACAGGCTTTGGCATCATAAACAATCTGCAAAGCCTCGCGGTAAAGCTGGTATCCGTCTGTCTGTTTAAACTGCCGATAAAAATCGATCAGGCATTCCCTACGTTCTTCATGGTTTTGTAAGCGGCTAAACCGATGGATAAAGGGCTCGATCATTTTTTGCGGAAAAGCCCGTTCCGAAGGCAAGGGATTATTGGTAAGTTGTACAGCCGGAATCCCCGTGAGCCTGGTGGCCGTACCGGGTTGTAATGCTGCCCCAAAAATACCTGCCAACCCATCCACGGCCGTGAGTTTATAGGAAACCGTCTGTTGTCCCACTATATAGTACTTAGGCAACAGAAAATCCTTTACCCCATTTTTTAGATTGAACTTTATCCGCCACTTTCCCGAATATTGCCAGCCGTTAACTTCGGTGCCCGAGGGCAAAAGCGGCTGTAAAGCCGTCTCTTCCTGATGGTATTCCATCGCGTAAAAAAAACTAACCAACTGTTTCAGATCATCGGGAACGGGGAACTGAAGATACATAGGATGAATTTTGCAAGGCTTTCATAGGCAGAACCAGGTTTCTTCCAACAGTTGACCTGGTTGGCAGGACCATGCAAAACTCCACCAAAATCCTGATCTTTCGCGCTAAGCTACCCGAATATGTAGTGCTCCCCGTTGCCGGAGCCGGATTGTACAAGGCATTGGGTTGAACAGCTTGTTATTGAATTTCAAGAATTGAATTACTCCAACATGTTTTAACCCAAAGAGATTAGAAAGCAAGACCTACTGAATACGAAAAGTTGAGCGAGCTATCTTCCAATACAATATTCAACCTTTTCTGACTATCAATTGTTTATCTGATCCGGGCAACAAAAAGACCACTAAAAAAGCAAAACAAAGACAAGTAAGAGCAAAATAACACACAAATCATCAATACAAAATAAAGAAAACTCCATCTCGATTTTACTCCCTTATCTCAAAGAACTCCTCCTAAACCTTAAACGCTTCGATTACTGAGTTCGGTTGATATTCATAATCCTGAACGGCTTTAACGCAGGCTTCTATAGTGATGGACTTACTTTCAGGAGAAATATTTGTCAGGACGTTATTAGTATTTTCTACACTTCTTATAACGGCCACATCCAGGTTATCTGCAATATACCTTAGTACCATGATCACTTTTTCAGTCAATCCGCGGGGTATTCTGTATCGGTTTGCCTCATAAGCATCCAATACAAGGGCTTCTAATAAATGAGAACTTATCGGTACTTTATTCTTAATCTTCCAGTGTTTCAAAATGATTACAATCTTCTTTTGTCCCTCAGTTAATCTTACATTTTTCAATGCATGAAAATCGGTTTTGGTATAAGTCGAATTGTCCATCCAGAAATTGGAATCATTCACAAAAAGGTATCCTGATGTATTTTTCTTGCTGCTGCTGCTCTTTTTTTTCGGGACTACATCAACTTTATACTCTTTCCCGTAAATGCTGAAAAGCACCCCAATGGATACACGTTGATCTCTTACCCTAACAATGGAATACTTCCCGATCAGGCTTTCTAAAAAATCTCCAAGATCATCAAACATCTCAGCAGTTGATCTAAAACTGTTTTTCTTAAACGAGAGGGCAATATCAATGTCAAACTTGTTTCGCAAAGCAATGCCCTTTTCAGTTGAGCCAATTCTGAATGGCTCACTAGCTAGTTCACCGGCGTATTCGCTTTTCAATATTCCTATCAACAAATCAGCTTTTTCCTGCAGGTTTAAATATTGCCGGTCTTCCTTATTCAGCTTAACCTTGTGCACAACACTGTAAAGAAAAGCATTGGTATCAACCGGCGCTATTTTTGAGTTATTATGATCCTCAACAGATCCGATTAGCCATCCACCGGCTCCGCCTGCCACTGCGCCTTTACCTGCAGCGATTAAAAGTCTTTTCCAGTCAAATTTCTGATCAGGATTTTCATTCATCTCGGTCAGTTGCTTTATTAAATTCAATGCTGCATTACCTACGCCGAAAATGATAGCCCCTTTTTTCGCATACTTAATTGCCTTGTTCATTTCAGTGATTTAGTATTTAACAGATGACCCTTTATGCCTGAAAGAAGTGTTTTCCAGCCATCAATAATTTCAGTGCATTCTGAATGTATAGTATTAAAAAAATCTCTGTATGATGCAAAGCTTACAGATTGCCTTCTTTGGAAACTGCTGATACTGCTATCAATTTGGGCATATGAAATTTCATAGTTCTCTATATCAAGATAATGCTCTTTAAAAGTAAAGAAATTAAAATCTGACTCCTTTTTCTCATAAAAATCAGTCATTTCTGCATCATCAAATCGTAACAACCCATTATGCCACGCTGTAACAATATCATGACTCAATCGCATTAGTTCCCGTCCGGTCTTATAATTACGTTCTATTACCTGCCTGAGCCACTCCATTTTAAATCTCTCTTGAAACTGACCCCAATCTAAAATAGATATATTTGACTTGGAAGACGCTTCATAAGCTCCCTTTTGAAAGCCAGCTTTAGAAATAATGTAACCGTGATCCGCTCCGGAGTCATTGATAATCGTTCTGAAGGCATGGATTACAGTTTGCGGAATAGTTGATTGCCAATACTTGCACTCAAAAATTATTTTCGATTCAAAAGCCGTTTTACTTTCAGCATATACATCTACCTCAACTTTTCCTCTTACTGTTTCTATTTCCTTTTCGATTTCAGTATCAAATCCGCATTCTGATAAAATATGAGCAGTAAACCTCTGCAACTCTTCCCAGTTAGATGGACTGGAATCATATATCTTACAAGCACTCATTATTGTGATTTTAACTGATCAATATATTTATTTAAATCAATTGCTCTAACAGTTCCTAGTTTTTGCAGTTCCGATACAAGTTTTAAAAAAAAGAAAATTAGGCTTTCTCCTTTTGTACTATAATGAATATTTATTGATGGGTTCAATTCATCCTTTTTATCCACTTTCGTAACAAAAGATCGATCATTCAACACGCAACCGATATTAATTAACTCTTCCGCAGAAGATTTCTGCACAATTTTCTCAAAATGGTTATTCTCCTTTATGGAGTCTTTCCAGCCATTTTCCAAACAAAGAAAGCCACCGAGTGTGGTAAATACTTGAGCTGCCGGCCTAATTGTACCTTTGTCAATTATCGGGGCTGACGTTTTCTGTAACCTCCTGACGCTGGATATTTTTTCTCCGGCATAACTCACAAGCCCTTTAGTTATTTCTTGTTTTGCCTCAAAAACTGCATATACACTTTCAGCAGGTATATATACAGTTCCCTCTTCATTAAAAATAAAAGGAGTGTATTGACTATCGTAAATCACTACGTCAATTTGTTGACTTGTGTTCCCAAGATGGTCAATAATAGTAGCCTTTGCAACAGAATAACGTTTTGGCAGATACTGGCTAAAGAATTTTATCCAGATAGCTTCTGATCCGTCCCCTTTATCAACAGGGTGTTTGATATTTTTTCTGAATGTTTTTAGCTTACTGATCATGGTAGACTGCAGATCCATGAACATTTGCTGCATATCTACTTTATCGAGTCCCTTCTTTTTTCTCATAAGGAATTAATTTTTGATTGTGATAAATGTAAAATCGTTCCTCAAAGAGCGATCCGTTATAACCTACTATTAAAAGCAACGGAGTTTCTATTCGTACATCGGTATTTGCTGCAATTTTTCTCATACTATTGAAATCTGTTGTACTGGCATAAGGCCTTCCGTTTGGATGCGAATGCCATTCTCCCAGGTATATAGTTTCCCCGTTCGATTGCTTAAACACCCTAACCAGCCATTTATTGATAAAGTCGGCAATCCGGGTAAAGAACAAAGGGGTGCTTCTGAAACGCTGCGGCACCATCATTTTCTCAATTGTTGCAGTATCTCCTTCTATCTTGCCAACGAAAACACCACCGCATTCATTGGGATAATGGTTTACGATATATCTTTTAACGTCATCAAATATTTTGTCGGGTACTAATACACAAAGCCCATCTTTATTTTTGTATTCCCTAAACATTATAGCTTATTTCATAGGTTAAAGACTTTGTTGCATTCAGGGTTTTACTGATAAAAAAACTTCGAATTCCCTCACCGGTTTCCAGCTTCTGGTTTATTTCATTTAATGCGTACATCAATCCGGCATTTATTTCGGCATAGTTTGCCTGGAAAGTAGGATGCCAGCAACCTGTTGCCACAAAAAAAGTCTCAGCCTTTCCACGCGAAATTCTGTCGTACAAATTACTTTTCGTCGTATGTATGTTCCCATTCCCGGTAATGACTACAAACTGATTTGCTTTATCTGAAATAGACAGATTGATGATCTGCCCCCTTAGCGCCATTTCATCCAGCATTATTGAAAGATATTTATCCGTGGTACAATCAAAAATGTAATCAAACCGCATAAGCTTTTTTTTCAAAGCCGGATAAACTTTATTGCTTTGTCGAATCGCAATAACCCCGAAGCCTATGTTAACATTGACATAGGGCGATATAGCGTGCGCTTCATTATACAGCTCGCTTATTTTTGGCTTGTGGGATTCTTTAAATGAAAATTGTCCCCTGCAGATATTTCCCGGGTCAATATCATCAAAATCACTTATTTCAATCTCCTTGCAGCCACCTCTTACAAGGGCCAAAAAAAGTGAACTGCCTATTGCTCCCGTTCCTGCTATCAGTATTTTACCTTCGGTTAGCTTGTTTGATAATTTACCACGGCCAAATAATCGTTGATAGCTTGCATTCGATGTCTTGCACCATGATACCTCTTTACCAAGATCTAAAGGTCCATATTTTCCTGGCCCGACTTTTTGACTGCTGTACGGGAAATCAGCATAAGGCACCTGTATCATATCCCAATGCAGTTCTTTTCCGTTTTTTTCCTCAATCTCATAGCCCACCAATATCAAAAAAAAATTCTCGTATGATGAATTACCTTTTATTTTCTTGTGCTCGTCATAGATAAACTGAGTCTGTGTCGGCGTCAGCAATTTTAATAAGTCTTCCCATTTTTCAATTGTTTGCCGGCCTTGTATGATGGGAGGCCCGGATAATAGCAGCCATAACCCTTTGAATGGTCCATCGCTCATTTGCTGATAAAATTTTGACCACCTGCTTTTCCGTCCTCCGATATCACCAGCTATCCAGGCATGATAGACCTTTTCTCCTATTTTGAGTTCATTCAAAGAGCCATATGAAAATCTACCTTGCCTGGATTTCGGCAGTGGCTTTTCCTGATCTTCCTCAAACAACATCTGAATATTACTTTGCCTATGAAATTGGTAATATTCAAAATGATCATCTTTTTCTTCTTTTACAAAATACTTATCTGTCCACCATTGCAGCTTCTCCAGTTCAAGTTCCAACCGGTCCTTTAACTCCTTCGCTGGTGCTGCATTCAGACACAGCAGCCCGTTCAGCATTTCATGATCTATTCCTTTATGGCTGGTGCAGATAAACTCGATCTTTGACAATGGGAAATCAGGGGTGATTCTTACATCAAGCTTCAGAACACCTTTTGCAGTATCAATCTCAATTTTCCCCTCATGAAAAGTTTTATCGGCACCCTCATCAATTTCATTGGTGAGCCGTAACCAGGGTTTTGATTGAATGATCGCATTTACCAGTTCAACTTCTTGCTTATCCAAAGTCCTCGTTGTTTAATCTGTCCGGTTTAACCGCGCCTCCTACCACATAAGCAGATGCTTTATCATCTTCACAGGGGAACTCACTGTTAACAGGAAAATAGTCCTCAATTCTCTGATCATTCGCTTCAATATTTTGCAGCATCCATTTCATTGTATCTGAAATAGAATCCTTTTGATAACTCTCAAGGGTTTCGCTTACTATATTGTTTGAATTACCCGGGTCAACCAGGCTCACTGTTTTTATATTATCACGTATGTATTCTAACACATACTTCAATTTCGACCAAGGATCATTATCACCCTTGTATCCATCAAGTGCTTTAATACTTATTAGCTCAATGACAAATGATTTGATCTGGCCATTATTTCTTCTTTTCCAGACTTTCAGTTCTTTGATCACATCTCTGGCCTCCGAAGTATCCCGGATATGATCAATTTGTTTCTGGATATTGGTTTTAATGTAGGAAGACTTCTTAAAACTTCCCATTTGCTCATTCACGTAAAGGTTCAAATCACCATCTTCTTCATAATCGTCAATTTCTCTCCCCGGTACTATGTCTAGGTCAAGAGTATGTCCATCCACCCAGAATTCAAGCCCGATTGCTACTTTTTGCTTTTTGACAGATAGCAACGAATTATCTTTATTTCTGTATTCTTTATCAAAGTAGTCATACAAGTCATTATACAAGTTCTCCAGTGTATCCTCATTCTTTTTGAATGGAATGACGATATCCATATCAAACTTGATATTAACTGCAGTTCCTTTTTTGTAGGAGCCAGAATGAATAATACGGTATATCCTCCCTTTATACCTTTCTTTCATATCTTCCCTTACCTCATCTCGTTTAGCACGGTAAGCAGTCATTAAGGATTCGTTGTTCTCAATGTTGTGTGATTTCAGTACACACTTGAGATGTTTGTTTTTGTCTTTTCCCATTTTTTATAATTTTAAAACCATGAATTACTCCCCGGCAACTACGCCGGGATTTACTGTGATCAATTCCATGATAGAGGGAAAAGAAGGAGGGATGGTGTTTTCGGTACACGATTTGTCCTTACCTTTGCAGTCGCTAAACTAAGTCCCCTCTAAGGGATTTGAACCAATGTTCACAATGCATAGGTTTTTTGGGCTACTATTATGCCATGCGTTGAGATGAGAAAATTTGGCAGCCCATTATTTAGCGGTAGTTATGTGACTCGAGAATTGTCATTAACATAACTATAACATTCTAAATTATTTAGCTAACTCTACTAACTGCAATCGCAATTTTAGGCGTTTTATTGACTAAAATAACTATTGGCATTGCTAAGTGACAATATTTCCTGTCCTAGGTCCTTCTGCCGTAATCAAGGCAAAAAGTCAGTCCAATTACACACACTAGCAGGCCTTAATGTGGGTCGAATTAGCCTTGTCGTTCCGCCGTTAGGCTTGCTTTAGCTTTGTTAACAGTTCTTACATAGTCAGGGCAACAAATTATCAATTTGGGCAACAACTGGGCAACAAAAACCGCCGAAAAAAGAGCAACTAAAGACAAGTAAGTGCAAACAACGGCCGGAAATAGTGAGACAATTCACTAAAAATCAAACAAAAGCAAATAAACGGTAAACAAGAACAAACAAAATCACTTCCCAATACAAAACTTCGAAAATATATAATCCAGCATCTCCTCATTATTCACTTCGCCGGTGATTTCGCCGAGGTAGTGGAGGCAGCGGCGGATGTCGAGGGCGAGCAGGTCGCCGGGGAGCAGGATGTTGAGGCCGGTACGGATATCGTTGAGCGATTTTTCTACTTCTCTTAGGGCATGATAATGGCGGGCATTGGTGACGATGCTGCTTTCGGTTTGCACCTGGCCGGCGAGTACGGCATCTACCATGCGCTCGCGCAATAATTCGAGGTGCTGCTGCGATTTGGCGGACAGCAGGACGAGATGATCAAATGCGGCGTATTTCTGCCGGGCAGCTGATTCGCCTTCCTGATCGATTTTGTTGCCGGCGAGGAGGTAGTTGATGCCTTCCTTTTCAAGCAACTGATGCCAGTGCTGTAAGTCGGCGATATCGTCGCCAACATCGAACAGGTAAATCACCAGGTCGGCACGGCGCATTTTGTCGAGACTGCGCTCCATGCCGGCACTCTCAATGCGGTCGTCGGTATGCTGTCGGATGCCGGCGGTGTCTATCAGTCGAAACAAAATGCCGTCGATATTCAACACTTCCTCGATCGTGTCGCGGGTGGTGCCTGGTATATCGCTCACTATGGCGCGTTCTTCCTGCAGCAGGGCATTGAGCAGGGTGCTTTTGCCGGCATTGGGCTTACCGATGATAGCAACGCTCACACCATTGCGGATCACGTTACCAAGTCGGAAAGAATCGAGTAGTTGCCTGGTCATTGTATCAAGCTCGGTAATGAGGGCATAAAAGGCACCGCGGTCGGCAAACTCTACATCCTCCTGCGAAAAATCGAGCTCGAGTTCAATGAGAGCCGAAAAACGGATCAGCCGATCGCGCAGCTCGCGGAGTTGCTGGCTAAACCCGCCACGCATGGCGTGCAAGGCAGCGCGCTGTGAGGATTGAGTATTGCTGGCAATCAAATCAGCCACGGCTTCGGCCTGAGCCAGATCCATTTTACCATTTAAAAATGCACGCTGAGTAAATTCCCCAGGCTTGGCCAGGCGGGCACCAGCGCGGATGCAGGCTCCAATGATCTGCTCCTGTATATAGGGTGAACCATGACAACTGATCTCTACCACATGTTCGCCCGTATAGGAACGCGGACCTCTAAACAAACTTAACACCACCTCATCGAGGGGCCGCCCCTCCTCTACCAGCATGCCCACATGCACGGTATGCGAAGGTGCCGACTCAATATCTTTCGATGGAAAAAGCCGATTGGCAATACCAAAAGCATCGGGACCACTCAGCCTTATAACAGCTATGGCACCGATGCCGGGAGCAGTTGCAAGAGCGACGATGGTATCGTCCCAGGTGGTTGAATTGTTGAGTTGTTGAATTGTTGAATTGTTTGGTTGTTGATCCTTAAGTGGCGCTGCAAAATTAATGCAAAAACGGTCTTATTTGCTAAAGCCCTCTCGTAACCTGATCTGTGCAAATCTGCGCATAAATCTGTGTCATCTGTGGGAACAGAACTGCTGTACTGATTTGAAGCACGCGAACCGTAAATGGTTTTCTGTTCCCACAGATGACACAGATTATCCCACAGATTTACGCAGATTTTAACGCGTATCCAACACAACTCAACAACCCTGCCTGCCGGCAGGCAGGTCAACAACTCAACAATTCAACAATTCAACAATCCCTAGTATTCCGCCTTCACATCAAACACAATCGGCTGGCTTCTGTAGGCTTTTACCTTGCGTCCGTTTTGCATGGCAGGGATCCATTTTTCCTTGCCTGCTTTTTTGATGACGCGCAGCGCTTCATCTTCCATACCATAGCCATGCTGAGTCATGGCCACCAGGTTGCTTACATTGCCCAGCTCATCTACCACAAAGCGGATTACAACGGTGTAACGGCCCTCAGGTGCGCCATTATCGGAAGCAACCTGGCCATTGCAATTACGTTCCAGAAATTTTAGCCACCGACTTATGCCGCCAGGGAATTCCGCCTGCGCCGATACGTCGGTGAAAATATCGTCTCCATCATCTCTTTTCCGCGGACCTTCAATAATCTGTCCGGCGGGCTGATCGGCTGGTGGACGCACAAAATTGTCGGGATCAACACCATCGCGGGTTTGAAGATCAATACGGGATCTATCAATTTCATCGATTGGAGGTGGTGGAGTTTCTATTTCCTCGTCCACCAGTACGGGGGTAGTGTATTGAATGGTTCGTTCCACTGGTGGCTGGGCAGGAGGTGGTGGCGGAGGCGGCGGTGGAGGTTCAATAGTTGGATCTTCGTCAATATATTTGACAATCATGGTTTCGGGTTCCTGGCGATCAATATCCCCTCTATCGCTTTTGCCGGCAAAAGCTGCTATGGATACGATGCCGCCGGCAACAACAATTGCTGTGGTGAGGGCGAGACGTACGCGTTTTGAATAAGACTGACGAAGCTCGTAAGCTCCGTACTCTTTGTTTCGACCATCGAAGAGGATGTCGAGAAAAGAGGCGGTTAGAATCTGGTTGTTGTTCATGGCATATACTTTATTCTAAGATTAAGTATGATGCCATTTCCATATTTCTATTTCTTTTCGATAGATTGTTTGGTTGAATTCGCTAGAACAGAAGTGTTCTGTTCCCACAGATTTTCACAGATTTTTTTCACAGATGACACAGAATATTCATTGCTGATGGCTTTTTTCACAGCGTTCTGTTCCCGCAGATGCCGCTGATTTGTACGCAGATGACGCCGACAAGTTTAAGTAGATTTTGATCAGTGCCATCTGTAAAAAAATCTGTGCAAATCTGTGGGAACAGAAAAGCCGAACTAACAAGAAGCGTTTAGCAGCTGAAGTCTGTACTCAGTACGACCGGGTGCTCCAGGGCGGGTACATCAAAGCTTACCAAAACAAAAAACCTCCCGCTTGCGGGAGGTTTGATATCAATATGATCGTACAGATTAATATTCTGACTGGACCTGGAAGGTGATAGGCTGCTTACGGTAAGCGTTTACCTGGCGTCCGTTCTGAACGGCAGGCGTCCAGTTCGGACCTTTTTTGATAACGCGTACAGCTTCGGCTTCCATACCATAACCGTGGTTAGTGAGAGGGCGAACATCGCTGATGCTACCGTCTTTACTTACCACAAACTGAACGTACACGGTGTACACCCCTTCAGGTGCGCCGTTGTCGATCGGCACGTTCGGGTTCAGGTTTCTTTCGAGGTATTTGCGCCAGGCGCTTTCACCACCTTTGAAGGAGGCTTCGATCTCCACTTTTTCGAAGATGCGGTTTTCATCTTCTTCTTTTTTCACTTCCACAACCCCTTTACCGTCGTCAATTACAGCGGGGGCTACGATGCCTTCGTCTTTGATACCTTCCTGGTTTTTGAGGTCAATTTTTACCTCTTTCAATTCTTCCTGAGCGGGAGGCGGTTCCTGCACTTCCTCATCTTTCACGATTTTGGGAGGCGTAAACTGCTTCATCTCAATTTTGGGAGGATCTGGCGGCTTCGGGGGAGGCGGAGGTGGGGGTTCCACTTCCGGCTGCTTTTCCTCGAGGTTTTCAATGGTCACTTCCTTGATGGTGATCTTGCCTTCATCATCGGTTTTGATGGTGCTGGCAAGAATTGAACCCAGCAAAGCCAGCAGCGCTACGGATGCGGTAATGACCAAAGCCACGGTAATCCTCTTATTATAGGTCTTGCGCAACGCGTAAGCCCCATAATCCTTATTCCTGCCCTCAAATACGAGGTCAAGAATGTCGGCTGATAATATCTTATTGGCTTCCATTACTTAGTTTGTTTAAAATTAGATGCTTTTTCGCGATTATTCCACAAATCCGCTTATTTGCCTTCAGTGGCCTGGATCAGCTCCAGCTCAGATTCGGCAACTTTTACCAGTGCAAAACGTCGTACATTGTTGATAGTCATCTCGTCCAGGATATCTACCGTATTCTTGTAAGTAGCATTGTCCGTGGGTTTGATCACCACAATAAAGTCTTCATCTTCGCACTCCTTTCGGGGATCCCTGCCTTTTTCGCGGGCTTTCTCCTCGCAGGCAGGGCTTCCGGTATAATTCGCAATTACTTCCTTCCGTTTGCGGATGATCTCATCGCGAATCCCTTTAAAAGTGGTTTGTTTGAAGTTGGAACCATCGGGTGCCAGTTCCCCTTCATAATAATACACGTTGTTGTCTTTACCCAACATCACCGTAAGGGCACCAGATTGCTTAGCCTTGGTTTGTTCCTCCTGTTTGTCCGTTTCCTTGGGCATATTGAGGTCCATACCTACCGGCGAACTCATGGTAGCCGTAAAGATGAAGAAGGTAATGAGCAGGAAGCCGAGGTCCACCATCGGTGTCATATCCACCCGGGTCGAAAGCTTTTTAGCTTTCTTCACCCCTGGCCCTTTCTTGTGACCGCCGCCATCTCCTCCGGAATCTATACTTGCCATAGCTTGGTTATTTTAATTATTTACAATCTGTTTACTTCGATGCCTCTTCCCTGCGTAACCGTTGCAGTTCGGATCCTTCGGGAGCACCTTCCTGGGCGGTGATCAGGTTGTACTTGAACTCTTCGTTCTTGCGCAACGCATTGATCACTGCTTCCACAGTAGGATATTTGGCATCGTTATCTCCCTTAATAAAATAGAGCAGCTTGCTGGAACCATCGGCAAAAGCCTTTTTGGTTTGGTCAACCCACCATACCAGCTCATTGTTCAGGGTATCAAGTACGGGAATACCGGGCTGGTTCACCGAAGCCATTTGCTCGGGCGTATAGCTAAGCAATTGCTTCAAACCTTTAAACGAAACACCGATGATAGGAGCATATTTGAAATTCTCCATTTCGGTTTCGGTCAAACCCAGATTTTGAGTGCTATTGATACCATGAATGATCTTGCTCAGTTTCTCCCGATTGGGGTCGTTGATAGCGTTTACATTGATATAAACTTTACTATCCTTGCCAATCGTGATAAGAATGGCGTTCTCCTCCTTCAGGATGGCAGAGGATACCGAACTGGGTGTTTCCACCTCAATTGGCTCTGCCGGCTTGAACTTGGTTGCCATGATGAAGAAGGACAGGATCAGGAAGGCAATGTCCACAAAGGGGGTCATGTCCGTATCCGTACTCTTCCTCGGTATTTTGATACTAGGCATTTTTGACTCAGTTTAATAAATAAGATAGTAAGTTTCGCAAATTCCATAAACCGCTCGCTCTAAAGCGCTTCGATTCTGGAAACACTGTACAAATAAATTGAAAATCAATTATTTGTAAAGAGAAGCGAAGCTTTGAGTCAGCGTAAAGCCAGATTCGTCGATACCGTAAGTGATCGAGTCGATCTTAGTGGTAAATACGTTGTACATGATCAGGGCCAGGGCTGATGTACCGATACCAAGGGCTGTGTTATACAGGGCCTCAGAGATACCTACCGCCAGGGCGCTTGAATCACCACCACCGCCGGTTTCGCCGAGGGCAGCAAACGATTTGATCATACCAATTACCGTACCGAGCAGGGCCACCAGGGTACCTACCGATGTAATAGTTGACAGGAACACCAGGTTTTTCTGCAGCATCGGCAACTCGAGCGCAGTAGCTTCTTCTACTTCTTTCTGAATAGAAAGTACTTTTTGCTCGGTATCCAAACCTTGCTCGCTAATCATTTCTTTGTAACGACGCAAACCTGCCTTCATCACATTGGCAACAGAACCACGTTGCTTATCGCACTCAGACAGTGCAGCGTCAACGTTGCGGTTAGCCAGATGGTATTGTACTTTGCGAATAAAATCAGAGATAGAACCGTTACCCAGCGCTTTGCGAATTGTCAACAGACGCTCAATAGAAAACACAATTACCATCAACAGCATACCGATCAGCAGGGGTACGATGATACCACCTTCATAAATGCGGTGCAATGCGTCTTTAGGTTCTTTGTGCTCGGGCCAGAACCAACCTTCGGTTGAAGGAGCTTTAAAGCCTGAAGGATCACCCAACACAAAACGCCAAATCGCATAACCGGCAAGTACACAAACAATCGGGGCGATCCATGAAATTGCATTACCGCCCTTTTTGGGTTGAACAGAAGTAGCCTTAACCGATGCGGTAGCAGTTGGTTTAGTCTCAGCCATGATCTTAGTTTTTAGTTTTTTTTTAAATGTTAATGAGCCTTTTTGGGGCTACAATTCTACTGAAAAAGTTTATACAAAAATCCCTTCTCCTATATTTTTTATACAGGGGCGCTTCAAGGTAAGGATTTTTTTCAGTGGGGAATGATTCTGTTATGGAAAATAGCAAAAGCTTCATCGCTTTATTGATCAACATCTATTCGTAGCGCAAAGCTTCAATTGGATTGAGTCGACCTGCTTTCCGGGCGGGATAATAGCCAGCTCCAAGGCCTACCAGGGTGCAGATGGCAATACCTCCAATGACCCAGTTCCAGGGCACCACAAAGCCGGTATTTAATACGACCGAAAACAGGTTACCAACGGTTACACCCAGTATAATGCCAAAAAAGGCACCAAGCAGACTAATCAGTATCGCTTCCAGCAGAAACTGGAGGGCCACCATTCTTTTTTTACCGCCAATAGCTTTCACCAGACCCACTTCCTTGGTACGTTCCGACACCGAGACCAGCATGATATTCATAAGGCCAATGGCCGCACCCACCAGGGTAATAATGCCAATAGCCATTGCAGAAATTGTGAGGAAACCAAGGCTGTTCATAGCCCTTTCTGCCACGCTATCGCTTCGGTCGAGGGCAAAATTGCTTTCTTCCGTTGTGGTAAGTCGGCGGATAGGCCGGAACGCGGCTTCGGCCTCACCCATGGCCTCGGCTACCGCACGCAGATTGTCGACCAGCACGGCAATAACATAACTGTTGCCGGATGAAAAATTGCGCTCGATATTACGATAACTCGTAATGATCATATTATCGCGACTAAACCCGAAGGTGGATCCACGACTCGCGAGTACTGCCAGCACACGGTAGGGAATATTGTTGATGCGAACGACATTATTCACTGCTTTTGCAGGATCATCAGGAAACAGGCGCTTGGCTACATCATAGCCGAGCAGACAATTATTCGAACCGGCTTCAATTTCTATGCGATTCATGTTGCGGCCGGCATAAATACTGAATCCATTCAGCAAAAGGTAATTTTCGTCGCCGCCCATGACCATTACATTGGGGCTTGTTTTTTTACCATTGTAGGAAACAATGCTGTTGCGGTTGCCGAAAACAGAAATGCTGGTAGTTGCGGGATAATTGAAATTCTGTACAAAGGCTTCCGCCTGATCCCTGGAGATGGGCTTGTCGAGATTGGATTTTTTCTCCCGCCTATTACTTTTTTTGCTCAGTTGCGATTCATTTCCGCCGCCCCCGCCGAAACGAATATTTCTTTCTTTGAAACGTATGGTGAAGGCATTAGCGCCCATGCTCGAAAAGCTTTCGGTCAGCTTCTGATTCATGGCTGCTATGGCGGTGATGATCCCAATCAGCGCCATGATGCCAAAGGCGATAATAGCTACGGTGAGTCCAGTACGCAATTTGTTACTGCGAACCGTTCGCCAGGCCAGAAAGAGGATATCGCGATACTTCATTTCGTCCCCAAATTAGCGAAACTATCGCGATACTGCCGGGTTTTACCCGAAATAGAACCAGTAAAATAAAACCTGGGGGAAAAGCCCCAGCAGGAGGATGAGTGCAGCCACCAGCAGCAGGCCAGCCTTAAAGCTTCCACCTGCCTGTATAGTTGCATTACCGTCGCGGAAATACATGGCCTGAATTACCCGGAAATAATAGTAGACGCTCACCGCGGCCATCAGCACAGCGAAAATGACGAGCCAGAAATGAACCTGGGCGCCAAGTGCGGCTTTGAGCATGTAAAATTTGGCCAGAAAACCTGCTGTAAGCGGAATGCCTGCCAGACTGAGCAGGCAAATAGTGAGTACGGCTGCTACAAGTGGCTGTTGTTTTGCCAGGCCATTGAAGCCTTCAAAAGTATAATCGTTCATGCGGCCCAACACGGCAAAAATGCCGATGGTGGCCACACTGTAAGCTGCCGCATAGAGCAAAATACCTTCTTTGGCATCGGTGTTCATGGCGAAAATACCCAGCAGCATAAAGCCGGCCTGGGCGATGCTGGAATAAGCCAGCATGCGCTTCACACTTTGCTGGAATACGGCGGTCAGGTTGCCCACAAACAGGGTTGCTGCAGCAATTATGGCAATCCACAATTGCCAGGTTCCTGCCAGACGACCGAAAGTTTCGTCGAACAAACGGATAAAACCAATGAACACGGCTGCCTTTACGATGGTGGCCATGAAAGACGTAAATACAGTTGGCGCTCCATCGTACACATCGGGCGTCCAGAAATGAAACGGTGCGGCTGAAACTTTAAAAGACATACTAAACAACAACAACAGCATACCGGCAATAGGCAACAGAGCTGGAGCCGTAGAAGGAGCGCCCAGTTTCATAACAGAAACATCAAATGTACCGGTAGCACCATATACCAGGGCGATGCCCATCAGCATCAGCCCGGTGCTGAATGCACCAAGCAGAAAATATTTTAACGAAGCCTCATTGCTCTTGAGATTACGCTTGTCGGAACCAGTAAGAATATAAAGTGGAATGGAAATGATCTCGATACCCAGAAATAAAATAAGCAGGGATTTGAAACTGGCTACCAGCACCACCCCACAGAGAATAAAAAAGATCAATGCGAAATATTCTGCATAATCAGCACCCACTTTTTCCATATCGCGGGCCGAAAGAATAAGGTACAACAGGGTGGCTGAAACCAGTATGGTGATGACCAGTAGCGCAAACCGATCGAACTCAATCATACCGCGAAGGTTCACATCGAAAAATATGGTGCCATTCATTTCCAGCACATTTGCCAGCAGAAGCAGCGCCATGCCCGCCAGTGCAACCGCGCGCACTGCTGCTTTTTGACGCAATAGCAGCCCGCTAAACATCATGACCACACCAAGAATTGCTGAAAGTATTAACGCGTTCATATTGATCTCTCCTACTTGCTTATTTTTTGGAAATGGTACTGGTTACGGCCTCCACTACGGAACGGCTCACGCTTTCGGTGAGTTCAAGCATGGGCTTGGGGTACACACCAAAAGCAAAAATCAATATCACAATTATTACCAGGGCCAGTTTTTCTGTTCCTTTTAAATCAGTAGCCGATGCTGTTGCAGCCACCGTTTCGCCATAAAATGTTTTGCGAACCATGTTCAGCGTATACACGGCTGCCAGAATAATACACAAGCCCGCAATAACAGTGTACCACACACTAAACTGAGTAGCATCGGAATTGAAAATGCCGGTAAACATCAGGAACTCGCCCACAAACGCATTGGTAAGCGGCAATGCGATATTGGCAAAAGCAACAATCAGAAACAGGATGGCCATTGCGGGTGCCTTTTGCGCCAGACCTCCTAAATCTGATATTTTGCGAGTGCCATAGTTCCGCTCAATTATTTCCACCACTATCCACATTCCAATAATATTCACACCATGGCTAAACATCTGAATCATCACGCCCTGCATGGCCATTTCATTTACGGCAAATACCGCAGCCGCCATCAATCCTATGTGCGCAATAGAAGAATAGGCCACCAGTCGTTTAATATCATTTTGCCGGATAGCGATCAATGAGGCGTAGACCATACCTACCACCGCCAGGGTCATCACATTGTCGCCACGTTGATAAGAAGCAAATGGTACCAGCGGCAATAACCAGCGAATCAATCCGAACACACCCATTTTTACCATGATACCACTCAACACCATAGTGACGGAAGTGGGTGACTGCTCATATGTATCAGGCTGCCAGCTATGAAAAGGGAATACCGGCATTTTAATCGCAAAGGCCAAAAAGAATGCAAGGAATATCCAGTCCTGCTGCTTAGGCGTGAGCGCGGCAGCATAGAAATCTTCGATCGCAAAGGAACCCGTGCTTGTTTTGGAATAGATATAAATGATGCCGATCAGCATCAGCAGGGAGCCAATAAATGTATAGATGAAGAACTTGAACGTAACGGCAATTCGGCGCTCACCACCCCACTGCGAACACAGAAAGTAAACCGGTATAAGCGCCAGCTCCCAAAAAAAGTAAAACAACAACGCATCCATGGCCAGAAATACACCCATCAAGCCTGCCTGCGACAATAACAGCAAGCCAAAGAATCGCGATGCCTGTGCATAAGTAGAATGCCAGGTGGCCAGGAGGATGACCGGAAAACCGATTGCCGTTAGCAGGGTTAGGAGCTGCCCCATACCATCGAGCCCCACCGAAAAACTGCTGCCAAAGTTGCCCAGCCAGGCGGCTTTGAAACTGTGCTGGACGGAATCAGTAATGACGGTGAGCCCCAGCACCGACAATAGCAACACGACCAGCGTGCTGGCGAGCGCCCATGAACGTGCGGCTTTTTCATTCCTGAAAAAGAAAGTGGCAATACCAGCCAGCAGGGGGATAAAAATCAGTAGTACAGGGATCATAGTAAAACCGTCGTCCTTTTATTTTCTCAGGAAAAATTGCAATACAAAAATCAGCAGCATACCCAGCACCATCATCAGCACATAGGTGCCCACCTGGCCCGTCTGCAACAGCCGCAATTGCCTGCTGCCGTAATTCACTAACCTTCCCACACCGTTTACAAAGCCATCGACCACCGAACGCTCAAAAATCGAATTGAAGAATCCTCCCAGTTTTTCCAGCGGCTTCACAATTACAGCCTGATAAATTTCGTCGACATACCATTTATTCGCCAGCGTTTTTCCGAAACCAGCGGGTTCATCCAGTTCGGGTTTGCGACTAAAGCGGCTCCATGCATACAGTACCACGATCAGGATTAATACGGTTGATAACCCGGTCAGCATCCATTCGGTGCTGTGGTCAATATGGTGCGGCTCCATCCGCGCAACAGAATCAGCCACGATAGGATTCAGGAAATCGCCCAGAGCATGGGCACCTTCTTTGATAAAAGCAGGGATACCAACATAACCACCAACAATCGAAAGTATTGCCAACACGATCAGTGGGATGGTAATAGCAGCAGGGCTTTCGTGCAAATGATGCTCCTGCTCATGTGTGCCACGGAATTTTCCCAGAAAAGTGGTGGCGTACAAGCGGAACATATAAAATGCGGTAAGTAAGGCGGTAAACAGACCAATGCCATAGATCAGTTTAGAATGGCTGTAGGCACTGGCCAGTATTTCATCCTTTGAAAAGAAGCCTGAGAGGCCTGGTATGCCGGCTATGGCCAAACAGCCGATCAGGAAAGTTAAGTGCGTAATCTTCATATGTCTCGAAAGACCACCCATTTTGCGAATATCCTGTTCGCCGCCCATGGCATGTATCACACTACCGCTGCCAAGGAACAGCAGCGCCTTGAAAAATGCGTGTGTCATTACATGAAACACCGCGGCCACATAAGCTCCGGTGCCCAGTGCCAGGAACATATAACCCAACTGGCTGACGGTAGAATAAGCCAGTACTTTTTTAATATCGTTTTGTTTCAACGCAATGGTAGCCGCCAGCAAGGCAGTTGCCAGTCCCACCCATGTAATGATGTTCAGCGTGAGTGGAGCCATGGTGTAAAGAATATTGCTGCGCGCGATCATGTAAATACCCGCAGTGACCATGGTAGCTGCGTGAATAAGTGCAGAAACAGGTGTGGGACCTGCCATGGCGTCGGGCAGCCATGTGTACAAGGGTATCTGTGCGCTTTTGCCAGTAGCACCTATGAAAAGCAGAATGGTAATGGCAGTTATATCAGTTGAAGTAAATACAGTCTCGCTTCCGGTTTTAGCTGCGGCGGCCAGCACTTCGGTATAACCTACTCCGTTTACTTTTCCAATTATCCAGAAAATGGCGATCAGGAAGGCAAGATCACCAATACGGTTCATGATAAAGGCCTTGTTGGCAGCTTTATTGTATTCCGTTTTCTTGAACCAGAAGCCGATAAGGAGATATGAACAAAGACCCACGCCTTCCCAGCCGATGAACATGATCACATAGTTAGCGCCCATGACCAGGAGCAGCATTGAAAACACAAACAGGTTCAGGTAGGCGAAATAGCGTCCAAAATGCTCCGTCTTTTCCTCGTGCATATACGAGGTGGAATAAAGGTGTATCAGGAAACCAACACCGGTAATGATCAACAGGAAAATAGACGAAAGCTGATCAATCTGAAAAGCAAAAGGGATGGAAAAATCGCCTACCGAAATGAAGTTGAAATACTCAAACACGCCTGTGCCCCCCGACTTCACTTCGAAGAAAATGAGCAGACTCAGCACAAAGGAAGCGAGTATGACCCCACTGCCAATGACACCGATCATGGTTTTGTTCATTGCTTTCCGCCCCAATCCATTGATCAGAAAACCGATCAGGGGAAACAGCGGTACCAGATAAGCCAGTGAAAGGATATTCTTCAACTTTTTTCTTTTTAATTTTTACTAGTGCTTCAACCTGTTCAAAAAGTTCACATCCACGGAATGTATATTTCGATACATCATTACAATGATTGCCAGGCCCACGCTTACTTCCGCCGCAGCTACTACCATAATGAAGAAAACGAATAATTGTCCGTCGGAACCATCGGGCAAAGGGACGGGCAGGTTGGGATTTTCCTGTGCGGCGAGATAGTGCATTTTCGAAAAGGCAACAAGCAGCAGGTTCACTGCATTCAACATCAGCTCGATGCACATGAATATGATGATGGCGTTGCGGCGCGTGAGTACTCCCGCAATTCCGATTCCGAATAGAGCGATCGAAAGAAAGATGTAATAATTTATCGGCATTGTGTCAGTTTCTTGTTTTGGCTCCGGTTTTGGTTCTAATTAATCTTTGCGACCAATTACCACTGCGCCTACCATGGCGCTTAAAAAGAGTACACTCGCAATTTCAAAGGGTACTACATACTTCGTGAAAAGAACCTGGCCCAGGTTCTTCACCAATCCTATATTGCCATCCTTCACCATTGCCTGGCGGCCTTCCATTTCCGTATCGCGTAAGGCAGCTACCATCACCAACATCAGGCAACCGCCCGCAATGGCTCCAGCCACTTTCAACCAGCGACCGCGACCTACGGATTCAGATTCCTTGTTCAGGTTCATCAACATGATCACAAACAGGAAAAGCACCATAATGGCGCCTGCATATACAATGATGTTCACTACTGCCAGAAATTGGGCATTCAGCATGATGTAGTGACCAGAAATAGCAAAGAAGGTAACGATCAGCCAGAGCACGCTGTAAACGGGGTTTTTGCTAAACACCACCATCAGGGCACCAAAAAGTGCCATCACGGTCAAAAACCCGAATAATAGTTCTGTAATACTCATGAAAAGAAGTTCGTTTTGGTGTTAATTGCCTTTAGCCTTCTCAAATCCCTCTTTGTCTGTTTTCGGGTTCGGTATCAGCAGGTCTTCTTTTTTGTAGATAAAACCATTGCGACCGTAGTTAGCCGGCGCAAAGGTCTGCGATAAATAAATCGCGTCTTTCGGGCAGGCCTCTTCGCAATATCCACAGAAAATGCAGCGCAGCATGTTGATCTCATATTTTGCTGCATACTTTTCCTCCCGATACAGATTTTCTTCTCCCGGCTGCCTTTCGGCCGCTTCCATTGTAATGGCTTCCGCCGGGCAGGCTACGGCACAGAGGCCACAGGCAGTGCATCGCTCACGGCCTTCTTCATCGCGGTTCAGGATATGGAGGCCACGAAACACTTTTGAAAATGTACGCTTTTCTTCAGGGTACTTAATGGTTGCCTTTCTTTTGAAAAGGTGCGAAATGGTGATCATCATCCCCTTCAGAATATTCCACAGATAAATACGCTCGAGCCAGGTCATTGGCTTGCGATCTACCGGTTTTGCTCTGGATGTGAGTTGCATATTATTAGCCTCAAGCGTTTATTAAATTTTCGCAAAAGAAGAAATTAAAACTGAAAAAGTAAAAACAAAAACCACCGGGAAAAACTCGAACTAGCATGTTAGTCACTTGCTTCCGCTCATTTCCTGGTAACTGTTACTATTCTCAATTATTAATTTACATTTATTTATCATTTGTTCAACCACAACGAAATCGCCGCGGTAAGAATCATATTCAACAGGGCCAGCGGTATCAGCGTCTTCCAGCCCAGCTTCATCAACTGATCGTACCGGAATCGCGGGATCGTCCAGCGAATCCACATAAACACAAACACAAACAGGAAGGCCTTGGCCAACAGCACCATAAATCCAATAATGGCCAACAGGTTCTGGCTCCATCCAAGACTCGACTCGTCAACAAAGGGGATATCATATCCGCCAAAATACAGCGTAGCCATCACCACGCCGCTGATAAACATGTTGATGTATTCGGCAAAGAGGTAGAAGCCCAGCTTCATGGAAGAATATTCCTGGTGGTAACCGAAATTCAGTTCGTTTTCGGCCTCGGGCAGATCGAAGGGCGTACGATTACATTCTGCCAGTGCGCAGATAAAGAAAATCAGAAAACCAAGAGGCTGGTACCATACGTGCCAGTTAAAAAAACCGCTGCCGATCTGATTTTGTACAATCGCGCTCATCCGCAAATCGCCCACCAACATCAGCAGGGCCAACAGCGACAGGCCAAGTGGTAATTCGTAAGAAACCATTTGAGAGGCTCCCCTGATGCCTGCCAGCAGCGAAAACTTGTTATTGGATGCCCATCCACCGATCATGATACCGTAAACGCCCATGCTCACCACGGCGAAAATGTACAGTATGCCGATGTTGATATCTGCTACCTGCAGCGATATGTTACGATCGAACAACTGCAATGGCGTGCTCCAGGGAATGACAGCACTGGTGGCCAGGGCGGTGACCATGGCCAGCATAGGCCCGAGTACAAACAGGAACCGGTTAGATACCAGCGGAATAATTTCCTCTTTAAAAAAGAGTTTACCGCCGTCGGCCAAAGGTTGCAGGAGGCCGAAGGGACCTGCGCGGTTAGGGCCAATACGATCCTGCAGCCACGCAGCTACTTTCCGTTCGCCGTAGGTGGCATACATTGCCACCAGCATCGACAGGGAAACGATCAACCCTACGAGCAGAAATTTTTCAAGTACAAAATACCAGTCTATTGCCAGCAGCATCATAACGATTATGAGTTCTTGGTAGTGAATGTAGAGCCCGTAGCCGGACCGTTTATTTTGCTCAGGTCTACTGAAGGATCGTTCACATCGCTCACGTCGTGAATATCCATCAGCAGTTTGGGGTTACGTCCGCCCATTACACGAGCCACCGTTTCAGCGGGCTTGATTCCTTTCTCGTAGTGATTAGCCGAAATCACCGAATGACGGCTCACCTCTGTTGGTCCTTCAATGACCCAGTCGCCGAGGGCTTTTTTGTCGAACCGGCAGGTATTGCAGATCCAGCCCACTTTACCGTCGTAGCTTTTTACTTCACCCCATTCGTCTTTTCTGGCCGTTACGCGCAACACTTCGTCGCCCCGGTTCCACAAGGTCACTTTACCGCAACAGGTGGGACAATCACGATGGGCATCAACCGGCTTGGTGAACCAGACCCGATTTTTAAAACGGAATGTTTTATCGGTCAGGGCCCCTACCGGACATACATCAATCATGTTGCCACTGAAATCATTTTCGATAGCCTTGGAGATATAAGTAGATATTTCCGCATGATCGCCTCTATCGAGAACGCCGTGCACACGCTTATCGGTTAGCTGATCAGCCACATAGGTACAGCGATAGCATAATATGCACCGCGTCATGTGAAGCTGGATATAAGGCCCAATATCTTCTTTTTCAAATGTGCGGCGCGAAAATTCGTAGCGGGTGCCTTCCTTACCGTGTTCGTAGCTAAGGTCCTGCAAATGACATTCGCCCGCCTGATCGCAGATAGGGCAGTCCAGAGGATGATTCAGGAGCAGGAATTCAGTTACACCTGCTCTTGCATCAAGTACACGATCGCTGGTAATATTTTTCACTTCCATGCCATCCATCACGGTGGTGCGACAGCTGGCCACCAGCTTGGGCATTGGGCGTGGATCTTTTTCGGAACCTTTGCTCACTTCTACCAGACAGGTTCTGCATTTTCCACCGCTACCCTGCAGCTTACTGTAGAAGCACATGGCAGGCGGGGTTACATCGCCACCAATCTGGCGTGCAGCCATCAGGATGGTAGTCCCAGGCGCCACCTCTACGGTGATGTTGTCGATGGTAACCTTAAAAAGTTGAACTGTATCGCTCATAATTCTTTTGTTCTTTTTATCAAACCGCCAATGGCTCGGCATAATGTGCCAATCCAAAATTGCGGGTTTGTGCTTCCTGGGCATTGGTTACATGCCACTCAAATTCATCGCGGAAATGCCGAATGGCAGCAGCCACCGGCCAGGCAGCAGCATCACCAAGCGGACAAATTGTATTTCCCTCAATTTTGCGCTGAATATCCCAGAGCAAATCAATATCGCTCGACTTACCCTGACCTTTTTCGAGGCGCAACAACAGTTTTTCCATCCATCCTGTTCCTTCGCGGCAGGGCGAACACTGACCGCAGCTTTCATGACGATAGAAACGAGCCAGTGTATAGGTATGTTTAACCACGCACTGGTCTTCATCCAATACGATAAAACCACCTGATCCCATCATGGAGCCGGTTGCAAAACCACCATCGCTAAGGCTTTCGTAATTCATATAGCGGGTTTCACCCTTTGCTGTTTTCAACAACAGGTTCGCAGGCAGTATGGGCACTGATGACCCACCCGGTATGCAAGCCTTGAGACGTTTGCCATTGGCAATACCGCCACAATATTCATCGCTGAATATGAACTCTTCCACCGAAATGGTCATGTCAATTTCATATACACCCGGCTTGTTCAGGTTGCCGCAGGCCGATATCAATTTAGTGCCTGTAGATTTACCCACACCAATCTTCGCGTACTCTTCGCCTCCTTCGTTTACGATGGGTACCACGGCAGCTATTGTTTCTACGTTGTTCACCACCGTTGGGCAATCCCACAAACCCTTTACGGCCGGGAAGGGTGGTTTGATACGTGGGTTACCACGTTTTCCTTCCAATGACTCGAGCAGAGCCGTTTCCTCACCACAGATATAGGCACCAGCACCACGCTGAACGAATATGTCGCAATCGAAACCTGTACCAAGAATATTCTTACCCAGCCAGCCATTATTGCGCGCTTCCTGAATAGCCTGTTCAAGAATGTCTACAATCCACCAGTACTCGCCCCGGATATATATATAGGAGGTATTCGAACCCAGTGCAAAGGACGAAACAATCATTCCTTCGATCAGCAGATGCGGAATGAATTCCATCAGGTAGCGGTCTTTGAAAGTTCCGGGCTCCGATTCATCAGCATTTACTACCAGATAGCGCGGTACGCCTTCCGGCTTGGCCAGAAAACTCCATTTCATTCCGGTGGGAAAACCTGCACCGCCGCGTCCTCGAAGTCCGCTCTTCTTCACTTCCTCAGTTACTGCATCGGGACTCAGTGTTTTCAGCGCCTTCTCCACGCTACGATAGCCGCCTTCCCGACGGTATACATCGTAGTACCGGATATTGGCTACATGCGCTTTTTCTAATAATAATTTTCTTCCCATTTATTTTTTCCCATTTATACTTGGCTGCATTTTTCAAAATGCAGTAAATGATCATTCCTCTTTTCGAGCCTGTCTTCTGAACAGCTTCCAATTACCCTTTTCCTTCGCCCACACGGTTTCTATTGAAATACTCAACACCGAACTGGAGCCGTCTGCCTTTGTTTCGGTGGCTTTGTACACCTGATACACGATCAACGAATCTCCTTTTTCACTCACACGGTAGGGCGCTGGCCCATTCAATTTTTTATAAGTCGACTTATTGTGGATAATGCCATTGATCGCCTGCTGCCTGTCTTCAACGCGTCCACTTGAATGGATGTATTGCAACTCACTGGCAAACAGCTTTTCGAGAGTTGCGCTGTCCTTAGTTCCGAAAACGGTGTTTTCGAGCGTCCGCGCATTCGCCATTACCTGAACCTGCTTTTTCGATTGAGCAAACAGCGACATGGTTAGTGCGCTCATTGTCAGCAACACGAATGCCCTTGCAAGCAAGGGATTTGTGCTTTTGTACGAGCGTCTGTTTCTATGTTCTTTTCTAAGCAAATTCATTATTAGAGTCAACCAACATTTTTATTATAGCCTGGCTCCCTGTCTTACGTACAGTTGCCAGCCTTTTTTATCTTTCTTCCAAACCTGCAACACATGCAGATCAAGTTGAAATTCCTTTTCTCCGGCTCTGCCTGCGGCTTTCAGTTTCAGTGTAATTGTTGCAAGACTTTTCGACAGCTCCTGCAATTTCACTTCACTGCTTTCCATCGACAGGTACTGCACCTTTCCCGATCCAAAGTCCTGCAGTACCTCCTGCTTGGTTTGAACCCAGCCATTGCTATGTCCAAACAACAGGTTTTTGTCTAACAAGCGATCCAGTGCAACCGTATCCTGCTTAATCAGGGCCTGGTCCAATTCTCTTACCAATTGCATCAGCTGGCTTGAGTCTGACTGTGCCTGTACTACCGGCGTGCCGGCTGTCAACAATAGTAAAACCAACCATATTCTCATGTCAATTGGTTTTAATCAGTACATATTTTTCCGCCAGGGCACCTTCGATCCGCTTGCCTTGCTGATCGAGCTGGATAAGTTTATTTTCACCTACAAAGAACTGTATCGAATCTTTTGTTTCTGCTACCAGCCTGATAATGGAACCGTTTTCCCATTCCCAGCTGCCTTTTGTTTCAAAAAGCGGCGCCTCTTTCTTACCCAGGTAGCGAGCCTGTTGCATGTAACGGTTATTGGCCATCAGCTCGATTCTTGTTTCAATTCCCTCACAGTCGGCACAGGGTAATACGCCCTGATAAATACCATTCACATCGAGCGAATTCCGTGCATCATGTCCGTCAGCAACCGGTGGTAGCGAATCGGTAGCTGTAGCCGCCGGCTGTTCCATTTCCTGCCTGGGCTCTGTGCCCGAATTGCAGGAAGCAAGCATCAGCCCGCATAATAACATCCATATGGCTGTCGCTGCTTTCATTGATTAGTTGTTGCGTACCTGGGTGGCTTCCCTACGGCACTCGTCGATTATTTGATCCACCTTTTCGCGTGTCAGATGTTCTTTATAGAACTTGCCCAGTTGCATCATAGGTGCATAGCCGCAGGCGCCGAGACATTCTACAGTTTTGAGTGTAAACATACCATCGGCTGTCGTTTCACCTGGCCTGATGCCCAACTTTTCGCCGATGTACTGGATGATATCATCTGAACCACGCAACATGCAGGGCCCTGTTTGGCAAACCTCAAACATATATTTGCCCACAGGCTTCAGGTTGAACATGCTGTAGAAGCTCGCCACTTCATAAACCTCAATGGGCTTTAACTGCAGCAAACCGGCTACATAGTCCATCGCCGGCACATCCAGCCAGCCACCAAATTCCTGCTGAGCCAAATGAAGTACGGGTATGAGTGCGCTCTTTTGCTTTCCCTGTGGATAGCGAGCCACTATATCCTGCACCTCACGCAACTTCTGCTCTGAAAACTGGACCATTTATTATTTGTTTATCCTTTGAATTTTTTGACTTTTAACTTTCGACTTGATCACGCATCCATTTCTCCCGCAATCAAATTCAGACTACTCATCACAATAATCGCATCGCTCAGCATTGCACCCTTAATCAGTTCCTCATATGCCTGATAATAGATAAAGCAGGGGCGGCGGAAATGAAGTCTGTAAGGTGTGCGGCCTCCATCGCTAACGAGGTAAAAGCCCAGTTCACCATTAGCACCTTCCACTGAATTATAGACTTCGCCGGCTGGCATATCAATTTCACCCATGATGATCTTGAAGTGCCAGATGAGCGCCTCCATTTTGGTGTACACATCCTTCTTTTCAGGAAGATAATATTCCGGAACATCGGCATGGTACACGTCGGCTTCGGCTCCTTTGAACTGGGCGAGCTTTTCCATGGCCTGCCGGATGATGGATAGTGACTGCCACATTTCCTGGTTGCGTACCAGGAAGCGGTCGTAGCAATCGCCGGTGCTGCCAACGGGAATATCGAATTGAAAATCTTCGTAACTGCTGTATGGCGTAGCCACCCTTACGTCGTAGTCAACACCCGCAGCGCGCAGATTGGGTCCGGTAAAGCCATAGTTCATGGCCCGCTCGGCCGAAATAGGACCTGCCCCAATGGTGCGCTCCATGAAGATTCTATTGCGGGTAAACAGGTTTTCGAATTCGCGCAGTACCCGGGGATACTCGTTCAGGAATTTTTCTATCTTCTGAAAAGCGATATCGTTGAAATTACGTTCAAAGCCTCCGATTCTACCGATATTGGTAGTGAGTCGGGAGCCACAAACCTCTTCGTAAACTTCGTAAATCAGTTCGCGATATTGCATCACGTACAGGAAGCCGGTATACGCTCCGCTATCTACCCCTACGATAGAATTGCAGATCAGGTGGTCGGCAATACGTGCCAGTTCCATGATGATCACTCGCAGGTAGTCGACCCGCTTGGGTGTTTTTACGCCCAGCAACTTTTCGCAGGTCAGGTGCCAACCCATATTATTGAGCGGCGAGGAGCAGTAGTTGAGGCGATCGGTTAGCGGTGTGATTTGGTACAGAGGGCGGCGTTCTGCAATTTTTTCGAAGGCGCGGTGTATATAGCCAATCGTTTGATCAGCCGACACGATCCGTTCGCCATCGAGTTCCAATATGTTCTGCATAACACCATGCGTAGCCGGGTGGGTAGGACCCAGGTTCAGCGTGGTTGTCGTTTTCTCTATACTTCCTTCCGGTAGTTTGATGTGGTGCTCAGCCATATTCTAAAAAAATGCACAGGGCCAGGGCCCTGCTACATTATACAATCGGTTCTGCTTCGTCGTTCTTGTCAGATTCAACAATAGTGGCAGACTCCTGTTTCACGGTTCCGAATCCAATGCTGCCACCGCGTCCAAACATTTCATCGTCCTTGTCTACCCGGCTTTGATCCTCGAGCGGAAATTCTTTACGAAGCGGGAAATAATCCATTTCGTCTACATTCAATATCCGCTTCAAATTAGGGTGACCGATGAAGTTGACGCCGTAAAAATCATAGGTTTCCCTCTCCATCCAGTTGGCCGATGAAAACAACCCGGTAGCAGAATACATGTCGGGCTGGGCGGTAGATGTGCTGGCGCAAAAGCGTAAGCGAACATTCTTTTGCAGGTTGTGCAACTGATAGACCACTTCCAGTTCAGCCCCTTTCCGATCAGGATAATGCACTGCGCACAGGTCTGTTAGAAAACGAAACTGCAATTCTTCATCGTCGTAAAGAAAGTTCAGCACTTTCAGGTTCATTTCACGGGGCGCTTCGAAGCGCATCATACCATACGCCTCTTTAAAGCCGGTTACCGCGTCACCGAATTTGGCGGTCAGTTTCTGCTGGATGAATTCGTTGGTCAAATTTGTCTGTTTTATATCGATCGAGCTTATGATTAAACAAAGGCTCTTTCAAACTTTAGCGACAATAAATCAAAGGCAACAACCCGTAGATCGTGCTATTGGATACCATAGCTTTCGAGCAGGGCCCGGTATTGCTCACCGTTTCGACGGCGCAGGCTCTCATTGCCTACCAATGTCTGGATCTTCATTACGCCATCGATAATGGCTTCAGGTCGTGGCGGACAGCCTGGAACATACACGTCTACCGGCACCACCTGATCAATTCCCTGCAACACACTGTATGTGTCAAATACACCACCACTGGAAGCACAGGCGCCAACGGCAATAACCCAGCGGGGCTCGGCCATTTGCAGGTATACCTGTTTTACCACCGGACCCATTTTCTTTGCAATGGTGCCCATTACCATCAACAAATCGCACTGGCGAGGCGAAAAACCCACGCGCTCGCTACCGAACCTTGCCAGGTCATAGTGTGAGCCCATGGTTGCCATAAACTCAATTCCACAACAACTGGTGGCAAAAGGCAGCGGCCAAATGGAATTTTTTCTGGCCAACCCTATCACTTTGCTCAGGCTGGTGGCAAAAAAACCTTCTCCCTGATGTCCCTCCGGCATTTCAGCAATGCTGATGTCTGCCACAAGGGGTTTTTCTTTAATATTAAATGCTACCGGACGTGCCATAATCGAACTTTTAGATTTGATAATAAGCGGACTCCCACTTATTTAACAAACAAAACGGACAAGGGTTCCCATTTGCCAGGTCTTTAATCTTCCCACTTGAGGGCTCCTTTGCGAAGAATGTAATAGAAGCCGCTAAGGAAAAATCCCACGAACATCAGCACGGCCCAAAATCCGTCCCAGCCCAATTGTTTAAAGTTGACGGCATAAGGATAGAAGAAAATCACCTCCACATCGAACAGCACGAAAAGAATGGCAGTCAGAAAGTACTTGATAGCCATAGGCTGGCGGGCATCGCCATGAGATTCAATACCGCTGGCAAAGGTCTGCAGCTTGTCGGAAGTCTTGCGCTTGGGGCCCAAAAAATGGGTCAAGACGGTCAGAAATCCAATCAGTCCGACGGCGAAAATGATTTGGATAGCGATGGGCAGGTAAGTGCCTGCACCTGATTCGGTTGGATTTATCTGGAGTAAATGGATCATAATTTTTACCCTGCGGGCAAAAATAAGACAGGGGAGGCAAATATTCCACAAAATCGAAGGAAAAGAGAAATTGCTTTGCCCGGAGCCTGGAATCAGCGAACACAACTGAGGAGAATCTGAAAAAACAATGTGGTAATTTGATAATAAGAAAATTGAAAAGACCAATTTTCTTATTATCAAATTACCACATTAGAGTCAGCGGAGCAAAAGGCTATTTACCCGTGCTGCCACTGCTGCGGGTACCACTGCCGTTGGATGACTTGGGCAGGTTGGTAGACAGGGCATCAATATTTTTCTGAATACTTTCTCTGCGGGCAGGATCCTGCGTGGCCGACTTCATCATTTTCAGATAATCGACGGCTTTTGCCTGGTCGCCTTTTTCGTTGAAATACATTGCCAGGAAATACGAGGCTGACGCTATTTGTGTTGCATATTTGACCGTATCATTATTAGTGAACTTGATCAGGTCTTCCGCGGCCGGAACAGCAATGCTGTCTTTCACGGTGGTATCTATCAACTGGGCATTACGGAATTTCCATTCCCAACCATAAATCTGATCAGGGAAGCTATCAGCCACCACCTTGAAGATGTCGTAGCTGCGGATGTAATTCTCATTGCGATAATTGGCGATACCTGCTCCAAACCAGTCGTTGATGGTTTTAGATGGTTTTAATTCAAGCAGCATTTCATGCAGCTTGCTTTCCATGTCGTATTTCTTTTGTTTGGCAAAGAAGGAGATTCCCTGCTTCAGGAGATCAATTTTGCCTTCAAGGGTAGTATCTACTGATACACCTTCCTGATAGGCCTGTAATACCTGCTCTTCGCCACCGGGAACTGTTGAGTAAATATCGGCTTTCAGTTTATAGTCTGAGGGAAGTACTTCGTCATCTTCTTTCAGGCTGGTGAAATACTGATCAATATACTGACGGGCGCCAGCGGTATCCTTTTTCTGCACATAGGAGTCGGCCAGCAATTTGTAAACCCTGGGCTTGGTGTTGGCACCAGCCTGGCTAAGAATCTGCTTAGCTCCTTCAATGGCGGCGTCAAATTCTTTTTTGGCCCAGAGTGTTTGTACACGCAGATAATCGTTTTGCGGATCGGGATCCGAAGACTCAATATATTTTTTAGCGTAATACTCTGCGTTATTGTAGTCCTGACGATAGAGTTTGAAATAATAAAGCTCGTAGTAAGCGGGAGCAAACTTAGGATCGGCCTCTATAGCTGCCTCCAGATACTTCTGAAAAAGGTCCCAGTTGCGCTGGCTGTTAAACAGCATAGCTGTACGGAACTGTGGCATAGCAAACTGCTTATTAATTTCAGCGGCGCGCTGATAAGCCTGAAAGGCCTGACCGCCTGCTTCACCTGGCTTTGCCTTGCGATATGCATCGCCGAGGTTCAGGTAAATGGAAGCATTCTTTTCATCGCGGGAGGCTGCTTCTTCCAGTTTTTGGATGGCATATTCGATATCGCCCTTCTTGGTCTTTTGATTATAAACTTCGGTGATGGCGCGACCAACACCATTCAGGATATCAGGATCATTGCCTTTACGGCCTTTAGTCATAGTGATGGCTGCTTCAAATCGCTGACGAGCTTCACTGATCTTATTCTCTTCCAATTCTACCTGGCCCATTCCTACAATCACCAGAGGAGCATTGGCACTTGCCAGCAATGCTTTTTCGTACAGGGCTTTTGCGGCTGCTACATTTTCCATTTCAAGATAAGTTTGCCCAAGCCAGTAGGTAGCTTCGATATTGTTGGGATTGGAAGCCAACAATTTCTCAAAAGTGGCAATTGCGCTTTTGTAGCGCTCTGCATACATATCATTCACAGCGTCCTGGACGGATTGCGCCTTCAAGTGACCGGCTACGAGCGAGACCGCGACCAGGCATGTAATTGAAATTTTCTTCATTGTTTTTTTCACTTTTTAGAAGTTGTAAATATAACCACTTTGGGCTATTCATTTAACCGCACAGGACGCAGCGTATATTTTTTTTGAGTGGGAACAAGATAGGCCCGCTTGTATATCAGCTGACCAATATGCCCCCGCATGAACAAAGCCAAACCGTATGCCAGTCCTTTGTGCTTTTCTTTTCTGATATAAAACAAATCGCGTACCATCGGGTAAGTGCTCAGGTAAATATTGTTCTGTACCGGTTGCACAAAGGTGCCAGCCGAGTCGGTGGCTTCGAGATATGCGATCCTGACTTTTTTCAAAAAACTCAACTGGGTTTCGTCTTCCTTATTTCCTATCCAACTAACCCCCACAAAACCAATACTGCCCGGATTCCTTGCCACGAAATCAAGCACGCCTTCGCTGGTTTGGGCAGCCATAGCGTTAGGTGTAATCGGGCCACCGTTCAATACAGAATCGACGATAAATCTTACCGTGCTGGTTGCTTTTACCCCGTCAAATACCGGAATTAAATTTTTCCTAAACTTTCCAGTCAGAATTTGCCTGATCTCTTCCATAGTAAATAGAGAATCAGTTGATTGAGGGTGTACAATCACCGCAATCGCATCGCGCGCCACATTCAGCCATTCGGGTGCCAGCTTGAATGAATCAGATAAAAAGCGTTCTTCCGGTGCACTCAGTCCCCGGGTGGCAATTACCATGCGGATACTGTCCACCATCAGGTCTTTCAAACACTCTGCTTCGGGTTTATAGTGTACATGTATTTTTGTATCGCGGTAATGCGACTCGTACACCTTTACCTGCTCGTCGATGATGGGCTTGAAGGACTCGTCGGCGCTGATATGAATTTCGCCCCGCTCGGGATTGTCTGGCAATGCGTCTGCCTTTTGCTCGTAGGTTTGACACCCCAGCATCATTAACAACAGCAACCAGCCAGCGTTCTTCCAGCTCATTTAAAATAATTTTTCTTATACCCTCTGTAGATGCGCCAGCCACCATACAATACACAAATCACGCCTATCCACTTATCAGAATCGTTTGGGGGATAGGTTTCATTGAACTCGAGATCCATCTGATTGCGAAAAAAAAGGAATAGGCCAGCAATCACTATCGCGAGTCCGATTCCATAATCTAAAATCGAACGCATGTTAGCCACCTGTCTGCGTCGCTTGCGTTCATATTCCTCCAGCATCGTTTCCTTTTGAGGAAACTCCTGCTTTTCGGAATTGGCAGGTTCATTTTCCCTTGTACTCATAACCTTTATTTTCAGCGCGCCCAAATTATTGATTTTTTATTGTTTACTGCGATTAAATTGTTATTAGCCTATGATATTCTTTCACTCAGAATCCATAAAACAAATATGGTCCTGCTCTGGGGAAAATAATGCACGAAAGTGGTGCAGAAGGATCATATTTACCCGTTTAAGTTCCTTTACCCCGGCAAGCCCTAATTTTGCGCCATGAAAATTTTGATGGTTTGCCTTGGCAATATCTGCCGAAGTCCGCTGGCAGAAGGCATCATGAAGGAAAAACTGCGAAAGACAGGATTAAACTGGACGGTGGATAGTGCGGGTACAAACGGTTATCATGTAGGTGAAGCACCACATGCCTTATCGCAAAAAGTAGCATTGCTAAATGGTATTGACATAAGCAATCAGCGGGCGCGAAGATTTACCGCGGAAGATTTTAAAAAATTCGATTTGATCTATGCCATGGCCGGCGATGTGCTGGATGAAATGCGGCGGATTGGAGCAGGTGTTTATGATCCATCGAAAACAGATCTTTTGATGAATGAACTTTATCCGGGCGAGGATCAGGATGTACCTGATCCCTGGTATGGTCCGGAACCTGGTTACCACGAGGTGTTTGCGATGATCGACGAGGCCTGCAACCGTATCCTTGAACGTTGGGCTCCTGCAGTATTAAAATAATTCAACTTATCTGATCAAGAAATGGCGAAAGTATCTGTCAGCCTGCCACAGGGCACTCGTGATTTCGGGCCGGAAACGGTTCGTAAACGGAATTATATTTTTTCAGTAATAAGGTCTGTGTTTGAGAAATACGGTTTTCAACCGCTTGAAACGCCTGCGATGGAAAACCTTGATACGTTGATGGGTAAGTATGGGGAGGAAGGAGATCGCCTGATATTTAAGATTCTCAACAATGGGTTGAATGATCCATCCAACACAGAAAAAGCGAGAAATGGCTTTGAGCAGGTGCTGGCTGGGCGCAGTTCGCGCGATATTACCGAACGCGCATTGCGTTATGACCTCACCATACCTTTTGCACGTTATGTAGCCATGAACCACACGCGGCTTCATTTTCCATTCAGGCGTTATCAAATGCAGCCGGTATGGAGAGCCGACCGTCCGCAACGTGGCCGGTACCGCGAGTTCTACCAATGTGATGCGGATGTTGTAGGTAGCAACTCGCTCCTCAACGAGGCAGAACTTGCCTGCATCTACGCCGAAGTATTTCAAAAACTGAACATACCCGTTTCTATTCAATTCAACAATCGGAAAATCCTTGCGGCGCTGGCAGAGGCTTGTGGCGGTTCAAATCAACTCACCGATATCACAGTGGCCATTGATAAACTCGATAAAGTCGGAATCGAAAAAGTGGTGCAGGAACTGCAAGAACGCGGCCTGCAATCAGAACAAATTGAAACTATTCGAAAATACCTCGGTATCGAAGGCAACAACAGCGACAAATTAGCACAGCTTCGAAAGTTACTGGGTCAGCAGGTAATGGCACAGCAAGGCCTGGCAGATATGGAATGGATCCTGCAATTCCTTGCAGCAACAGGCAAAACAGATGTGCCATTAAATATTGATTTTACCCTGGCGCGCGGATTGAATTATTATACCGGGACAATCTTTGAGGTGAAGGCCCTGGGCATTCAGATGGGAAGCATTGGCGGCGGCGGTCGCTACGACGACCTGACCGGCTTATTCGGGGTGAGTGGCATACCCGGTGTGGGCATCAGCTTTGGCGTAGACCGAATTTATGATGTGCTGGATGAAAAAGGCGCATTCCCGGCCGAAGTGCAGGCTGGCACCGATGTACTGTTCTTCAACCTTGGCGAAAAAGAGGCCGAAGCAGCATTTCAACTCGCCGCTCTGCTACGCGAAAACGGCATTCGTTGCGAACTTTTTCATGAAAATGTCAAGTTTGACAAACAATTCAAGTACGCTGAAAAAAGACTGATACCGTTTGTCATAATTATCGGAACTCAGGAATTAGCTGATAAAGCATGTAAAATCAAAGACTTACGTATCGGAAAGCAGGACACCGTGGCATTCGAAAATCTGAATAGCTTTTCGTTTCTTTGACATTCGAAAAAAAACCACATGAACAAAAAACCTCTAGTAATCTTATCCCTCATCCTTGCGATCCTGTTTGTTTCCTGTTCGCAAGGAGGTAAAACAGGCCTGCTGGTTCCCAAAGAAGCAGAGTTTGTCCTGCACATTAATGCCAAATCCCTCAGCAGCAAGCTGCCCTGGGAAGAAGTAAAAAATTCGGAATGGTTCAAAGAAGCCATGAAGAACGAAAAAGATACGCTGGCCGAGCGCCTTTTGAACAACCCCGCCAGCTCGGGTGTAAGCATGGAAAGCGATTTCGTGATTTTTCTTGCGCAACACAGCAAGCTCGGCTATGTTAGCATTCAGGGCAGCCTGAGCGATGCTGGCGCGTTTGAAAATACCCTGAAAAGTGCCGGCAAGGACGAAATAAAAATGGATCTGAGTGGCGATTTGAAATATGCTTCTCCGTCACGTGGCGAAGAAGCATTAGTTGCCTGGAACAAGGACCGCTTTATCATTCTCAGCAATGCCCCCTATAAAAATATGGGAGGCGGCAATTGGGGAGGAGATAGCGAACCCCGCATGCTTACCGGCGATACCCTGAAGAAGCTGGCAAATAGTATTTTATCTCTGAAGGGTGATGATCTGCTCGACAATGACAAACGTTTTGCTTCGTTGATCGCAGAAACCGGCGACATGCATATGTGGAGTACCGCTTCAGCGTTCACAGACCAGACCATGGGAATGGTTTCATCCATGATGAAACTGGGAGCGCTCCTCGAAGGAAATATTGGTGCAACCACCATCCGCTTTGAAAACGGAAAAATTGTGATGGACGGCCGCCAGTATTTCGGTGACGAAATGAATGCGTTGGTAAAAAAACACAGCACTAAAAATATTGATGCCGAACTGATCAATCATCTGCCCGGCGGAGATGTGATCGCTGCAGGCGCCTTCAATTTTCCGCCTGATGGCATTACCGATCTGGTCAAGCTGATTGGTATGGATGGTATGGCAAATGGCTTCCTTGGTGAATACGGTTACAGCCTTCAGGAGTTTGCCAAAGCCAACAAGGGAAATATCGTGTTTGCCGTTTCTGACTTTGGGGTTACGAAAGATTCAATGTCCTACGAAGGAGTTGGAGGAAAAACTGAATACATCAACATCGATCGTCCGGATGTGTCGTTTGTAGCTGGCGTATCTGTTAATGATAAAGAAGCATTTGGAAAATTATTGGCTCTGATGGAAAAGCAGATGCCTGGTGCCGACCGGGCGACTCCCAGAGTGGCTTATGAACTGGCCGACCAATGGTTTGTAGCGTCCAATTCGCAAGCAACACTTGACCAGTTCAAAGCCGGCAACGGAAATCCTGCTTATGGCAGTAAGCTAACCGGCCACCAAAGTGCTTTCTTTTTCGATATCAGCCGTTTGCTGAACAGAATCAAGGCCGCGAGTGCCGATGCAGGTAAGAACATGGACGACATGGAAAAGTTGATGCTGGAGTCGTCAATCGCTACCTGGCAGGATCTGCATGCCTGGTCTGATGTGAAAGATGGTCAAATGACTTATCATGCTGAAGTAAACATGGTGGACAAAAACACCAACAGTCTGAAGCAACTGAATAAATACCTGGGCGATATTGCTGTACAAAGCATGAAGCGTAATCAGGAAATGTATAACGACATGACGGTGACCGACTCGATCGTAGTTGAGCCCGTGAAACCTTGATTTAATTTACTTTTTACGACTAAGCCGCAGCAGAGCTGCGGCTTAGTTTTTACTACCCGCCATGCAGTTAGCACTGAAAAAAGTATTGCCTACCTATTTTCCTCAAAGCCGGAAGGATAATTCGGAGCTATGGGGAACCGAGCTGACAATTGAAGCCGGGCAACGCGTGAAAATCATTGCACCCTCCGGCAGCGGCAAGTCCTCTTTGATGAGCTTTCTGTATGGCACCCGCAATCTGTTTACCGGAGACATACTTTATGGCGGCCGGTCGGTTGCCGGCTTCACTCAGGAAGACTGGGCACAAATGCGTCGCGGCCATATCAGCATAGTTTTTCAGGATTTGCGGCTTTTCCCACGACAAACTGTGCGGGAGAATATTGAAATCAAGCGCCAGTTGGAGCCATTTCATAACGCCAATAAAATTGTTGAAATGGCCGAACGCCTTGGAATTGGTGATAAACTGGAAACACTCGCAGGCACCTGCAGCTATGGTGAGCAGCAGCGGGTGGCTATTATCCGCGCCCTGATGCAGCCTTTCGAAATTCTTTTGCTCGACGAGCCATTTAGTCATCTCGACGATGCCAATGCCGCCAGGGCCATGCAACTAATGCTGGAAGAAGTGGAGGCACGCAAAGCAGCGATTGTGCTTGCTGATCTGGAAAGGCTCGATCATTATCCGTTCACCCACCTGTATCACCTGTAAACATCCGGCATGCCTTCATTTAAACCCATACAAGTGTTATTGCAAACAGGCAGCAATGCCTGGTCCCGCCGCTTTTCTTATATCGGTCTGGGTATTGGCATATTGTTGTTGCTGGCATCACTGCAGATGTTTGTGAATTTGCAGCAGTTGTTGCGTACAGGAAGCATTCGGAAAGATGGATTTGATTTTATCAGCATTACCCGAACGGTTTCGAACGAAACCATGGGGCAAAAAGATAAGCAGTTATTCAACCAGGCAATGGTTGACAGTATAAGACAGCAACCCTTTATTGCCGATGCCGCACCGCTTGAAGCTAATTTGTTCCAGGTAGAATTAAGCGCCGGCGGCATCCTGCCTTTCAGCACCAATCTTTTTCTGGAGAGCATCGATAATCGTTTTCTGGATACACTGCCTCCTGATTTCAGTTGGGCACCCGGGCAAGCCCGCGTACCGATCATCGTATCGTCCGATTTTCTGGAAATCTTCAATGTATTTGGCCCCAGTTATGGACTGCCACAGGTGTCACCTGAAACGGCGTCCGGTATTCCGGTCATCATCACCTGTTACGGAGATGGCGGAACCGAAGCCAGTTTTACCGGACAAATTGTTGCATTCAGTGACCGGATCAATTCAGTAATTGTACCCAAGTCGTTTCTCGATTGGGGTAACCAGACTTTTAAAGGCCGGAAAGCTGATTATTTTAGTCGGGTCTATATAAAGACCAAAGACGCCAACGATCCCGCTCTGCTCAGCTACTTTGATCAAAACAAGTTCAAGGTAAATAAGGATAAAACAAAGTTTGGGCGAATGAAACAGGTATTTGAAGGAATCTTTACCGGACTGGGCGTTTTTGGTATTCTGGTTGTGGTGTTAGCGCTTTTGCTATTTTCGTTTTATCTACAATTGGTCATTGCCCGCAGCCGCGACAGCATACGGCTATTATTGATGTTAGGCTATTCGCCTTCCTGGTTGAGCCGCAAATTCACCCGTCAGTTTGTGCCTGTTTATGCCTTGATCATTTTAGCAGCATTGCTTTTAACAACATTGATGCAGTTTGCCTTTCATCGCGGAGTCATGTATAGTAGGCCTGAACTTAGCTCCTGGCCCCATATCAGCGTCTGGCTGGTAGCACTCGCTCTGGGCTTACTCACCATTTTCGCCAATTTTAGACTCGTGGGCAGGCTGATGCGGCGGGAAGCGAGGGAGTTGTATTGATGCCAGCTTCAGACTAAGTGGAGCAGTTGTTGTTGGACAGTTCCAAAAAGCATGGTAACCATTTATTATCACCTGGAAGCTATTTAAAGTTTTCAAAAACAACCGCTGCCCCCTGCCCTACTCCAATGCACATCGTGGCAAGGCCGTACTTTGCATCACGCCGCCGCATTTCATGCAACAGCGTACCTGATATGCGGACTCCGCTGCAGCCAAGCGGGTGACCAATAGCGATAGCACCCCCGTTTACGTTCACCCTGGTTGGATCGAGTTGCAGATCCCGAATACAGGCCAGCGATTGGGACGCAAATGCCTCATTCAACTCGACAAGGTCAAGTTGATCTATGCTTAGTCCGGCACGGCTCAGCGCTTTTCGAGTGGCAGGCACCGGACCTATGCCCATTATGGCCGGGTCTACCCCAGCCACGCCCATACTCACTACACGAGCAATCGGCTGAAGATTATATTGTTTGATGGCTTTTTCGCTTGCCAGCAGCATGGCTGCTGCGCCGTCGTTGATGCCTGCTGCGTTACCGGCCGTAACCGTTCCATCTTTTTTGAAAGCCGGCTTCAGCTTAGCCAGCTTTTCGAGGGAGGTTTGTCGTGGATGTTCATCATCCAGCACCCAGCTTACCAATCCATCTTTCACTATTTCAACTGGCACTATTTCGTCCTGCCAACGATTAGCAGCTCTGGCTGCAGCATATTTTTCCTGCGAAGCTAGTGCAAACTGGTCCTGTTCTTCGCGACTGATTTGCCACTGCTGAGCTACATTTTCCGCCGTTTCGCCCATGGTGAATGGAGGATATGCTTCTGCCAGTCGTGGGTTGACAAATCGCCAGCCCAGCGTAGTATCGAAGGTATCGTGCAACCGCTGAAAAGGCTGGGTAGCTTTTGCCGTTACAAAGGGCGCACGCGTCATGCTTTCTACTCCCGATGCAATGACCAGTTCCGCATCGCCGCATCGAATTTGTCGGGCGGCATCCATAATGGCCTGTAGTCCTGACGCACAAAGACGGTTAACCGTATTTCCCGCAACGGAAACTGGCAGCCCGGCCAGGAGCGCAGCCATGCGAGCCACGTTCCGGTTATCTTCCCCCGCCTGGTTCGCCGCGCCGGCAATCACATCTTCTATGGCTGCAGGGTCTACCGACTCGTTCCGGCCTAACAGGGCTACAATGACCGAAGCCAGCATATCATCCGGTCGTACCGATGAAAGTACTCCGCCAAACCTCCCAATCGGGGTACGAACCACATCAATTATATACGCGTTTGACATTTCCATTGATTTAAGTCTTTAAGCTTCCCGCAAAGATGCGGTATGGCGGGTGATTTTGAAGGGAATTTGGGAGAAAAGAACCTGAACAAAAGGATTAACCGTCTCGAGTCGGAACTCCTGGAAAATTAAAATCAGGCTCGCGCTACGCCATATTGGGCGATGGTCGTATATTTAGTTATGGTCTACGTTTGTCGAACAGAACAAATCTAATTGTCGGGTAAAACAAATACTTCACCAAAAAAGCCGAACCATGAGAAATTTAAAGATCCTCACGCTCAGCCTGCTCTTTTCATTTTTTTGCGTTACTGGTTTGCATGCACAAAACAACTTTGAGCTGCCCTCCAATGTGGTGCTCGAAGCCAAAGAAGATTATGCGAAATATGAAACAGCCATGGTGGATGCTGCCAAATGGCTGGAAGAAACTGATCTTGGAAAGGAACCTGACAAAAGACAGGAAGTCAATGCATTTGTGTTACAATGGGTATCAGGGAGCCCTACTGTGAGTGTTGAAATTAATGAACATCTTTCGAAAATTTACGGCAAAAACATTCAGCTTATTGGTGTATACCTGGCCAGTTATTGCCGGCATTATATTGAAAACAAAGGAACCGCCACAAAGGCTTCCGCCACCAAAGCAGCGTTAACATCCATGATGAATGTGTACAAAAAAGGCATCGCGATCAAAAAAAGCAAAGAAATGGATAAGCTGATCAAGCAAGCTGAAGAGGGAAAGCTGGACGAATATGTGGCGAATTATTTTTAATAATGACCTCTTTGATGAGCAATTGGTTGGAACAGAATGCATGACTCTCTGGCAAGACTGCCAAAATCCCGAAAATCGGCGTTATCTTTGCCCGATGGCTAAGACGCTGGACAAGAATATTAGAAACCTGAGCCTGAGTGAGCTGGAGACCTGGTTCGAGGAACTGGGAGAAAAGAAATTCAGGGCCAAACAGGTATACGAATGGCTTTGGCAAAAGCAGGCCCAAAGCTTTGATGCCATGACCAACCTGAGCAAGGACCTGCGTCAACGCCTGGCTAACCAGTTCAGTTTGCCTGCCCTTCATATCGATGCCACCCAGTATTCGGCAGATGGTACAGTAAAGACCCGGTTCAAGACACATGATGGGCATTTTGTGGAAGGCGTGTTGATCCCTACCGACGAGCGTAAGACTGCCTGCGTATCCTCGCAAATCGGCTGCTCGCTGAGTTGCAAGTTTTGCGCAACCGGTTATATCGACCGCAAGCGTAATCTGAACTTCGACGAGATCTACGATGAAGTGGTGCTGATCAACCAGCAAAGCGAACGTATCTACGATCAAAAGCTGACCAATATCGTGTTTATGGGCATGGGCGAGCCCCTGCTGAACTATAAAAATGTGCTGAGGGCCATTGAGCGTATTACATCACCTGACGGATTAGGTATGAGCCCTCGTAGAATTACTGTGTCTACGGCCGGTGTGGCGAAACAAATCCGTCAACTGGGCGATGACAAAGTGAAATTCAAGCTGGCACTTTCGCTGCATGCTGCCAACGACAGCAAGCGCCACGAGATTATGCCCATCAACGATTCCAACAATATCAAATCGCTGATCGACGCGCTGAATTATTTTTACAAGCAGACCAAGAACGAGATCACATTTGAATATATTCTTTTCAAAAATTTCAACGACAGCCTGAAGGATGCCGACGAGCTGATCAAGATTTACCGACAGGTGCCTGCCGATCTGGTCAACATCATCGAATACAATCCGATCGATTTTGCCCGATTTGAAAAACCGGATGAAGAAAAAGTGGAAGCATTCATGGCCTACCTTGAAAAAAACAGGGTAAATGCCCGCCTGCGCCGCAGTCGCGGAAAAGATATTGATGCAGCATGTGGGCAGCTTGCTAATAAAGAGTAGTTGAATTGTTGAATTGTTGAGGTGTTGAGTTGTTTAGTTGTTGAGGTGTTTAGTCGTTTAGGCGTTGAGGTGTTAGGTGTTGAGTTTTTGAGTTGTGGATTTATGTAGACATTGGTTGTCCATTGGTTGTGACGAGATGTATGTTGGGAACATGAGAAACGGAAATTCTCCACTCCCCGCTTTCCACTTTCCACTCCCCACCCCCCCACTCTCCACTCCCCTTCCACATATTTTTAATTTTTACTTTATAAATACTGTTGTAAAACAGCAACCATGAGCAAAGCCAAAAGCAACAAACCAAATCCCTTCCAAAAGTTTGAGAAGAAGCGCAGCAATGCAGCTATCAAAGAATCGTATCGGGCCGAAAAGCGTAAGGTCAAGAAGGAACGCGAAGAGTATTTCGATAAAAAGAAACAGGAAGCAGCCCAGCGCAAGCTGGCAGAGGGCGGCCATCCGGGCGGGCGCATCAGCAAACGCGAAGCCAGCCGTTTTGGTGGGGATCAGCCTGCACCTCCAGTAACGGTAGTAAAAGCACCCGAGCCTAAAGGAGTAATGCCTCTCAACAAATTCATTGCCCATTGTGGAGTGGTGGCACGTCGCGACGCTGCAGAACTGGTGAAACAAGGTTTGGTCAAAGTGAATAACGAAGTAGTAACCAATCCGGCCCACCGGGTAAGCGGCAAGGATGAGGTGAAAGTAAAAGGCAGGAAAGTTTTTCTGGCTAAAAATCTGGTCTATATTCTACTCAATAAACCGAAAGATTATATCACCACTACCGATGACCCTCAGAAACGGAAAACGGTGTTGGATCTGATTCGAAAAGCGAGTCCTGAACGGGTCTATCCTGTTGGCCGTCTCGACCGAAATACATCAGGTGTGCTGCTGCTGACCAACGATGGCGAGCTGGCACAATACCTCACCCACCCGAGTAATAATGTGCGCAAGGTGTATGCAGTCACCCTGGACAAACCACTGGAAAAAGCGGATTTCGATAAAATACTGGCGGGCATAGTGCTGGACGACGGTCCGGCACAGGTAGACGTGCTGGCCTATTCTGATTCAAAAGACAAACGCCAGATAGGAGTGGAAATACACAGTGGGCGTAACCGCATTGTTCGACGCATATTTGAATCATTGGGATACGATGTACGGGGTCTCGACCGCGTAATGTTTGCGGGACTGACCAAGAAAAATGTTGAGCGAGGACGCTATCGCTATCTGACAGAAAAAGAAATCCGTAATCTCAAACATTTTGGCAAAGGCAAATGAATACCGATATCAAGCAACTCGGTAAACCCGATGACTGGCTGATTGCCGAAACCGATGATTATGTGGCTGTAAATAAACCTTCCGGGCTTCTTTCCATTCCTGACCGGGAAGGGAAAGAAGTGTCGTTGAAAGTTTTGTTGCAGGAAAAGTATGGGCGCATCTTTACTGTGCACCGGCTCGATCGCGATACAAGCGGACTTATACTTTTTGCGAAAAACGAAGCTGCACACAAATTCTTTTCCCGGCAATTTGAGGACCGACAGACTGAAAAGATTTACTATGGCCTGGTAATCGGTTCACCCAATCCGCCCGAAGGCAGCATCGATGCCCCCATAGCAGAACATCCTGTACAAAGGGGTCTGATGGTGATACATCGTTCTGGTAAACCTGCGCTCACTGATTATTCCATTGAAGAAGGTTTTCGGCAATATAGCTGGGTACGATTCCGTATTCATACTGGTCGCACACACCAGATCAGAATTCATATGAAACAGCTGGGTTTTCCTATTGTGGGCGACCCATTATATGGTGACGGAAAACCTTTTTTGCTTTCTTCTATCAAGAACCGTTTCAAACTGGGTAAATACGAGCTAGAGGAAAAGCCGCTGATCGGGCGCCTTGCTTTGCACGCGTTCACTTTACGCATTCAACAAATGGATGGCAATTCTACAACACTCGAGGCTGCTCTGCCCAAAGACCTTCGGGCCAGTTTGCAGCAATTGCGGAAATGGCGCGGGTAAACGTTGACTGCTAATTCAGCATTTCATTCTCCAGCTCCTCCAGTGAACGCTGGTTGGTTTCGGGCATTTTAGTGACCACCCAAATCAATTGCAGCACCATAAAGCCGGCAAAAATGGCAAAAATGGGCCAGGGGTTTTCACCAAAATAGCTGATTACCGGGGTAGCTACCAGGGTAATGAGTGCAGCAAAGACCCAGTGTACACTGGCGCCAAATGCCTGACCGAGCCCGCGGACTTTATTCGGAAAAATTTCGGAGATAAATACCCAGATTACGGCACCCTGCCCAACGGCATGTGATGCTATAAACAACAACAGAAAGGTCATTAGCAGTGCGGGGCCGGCACCCGAGTAGAAACTCCAGGCTACCATCGACAGACTGATGATATAACCAAGGGAGCCGATCAGCATCAGGGTTTTCCGACCCATACGGTCGATCAGGTAAAGGCCTACATAAGTGAAGATCAGATTTACTGCACCCAGTGCAATAGAATTAGCGAGCGACTCGCGACTTGCGAGCCCTGCTTTCTCCAAAATCTCAGGTGCGAAGTATAAAATGAAATTGATGCCTGAGGCCTGATTGAAAAACGCAATAAAAAAGGCAAGCGCAATAGGACCCCGGTAAGCGCGGTGAAAGAGCCCGCCGCGTCTTTCTTCCTTTTCCACCCGGGCATTTGCCTTCCTGATCCGAGCAATTTCTTCTGTTACGTTTTCCATACCAGCATCCCGAAGTACGGCAGCAGCCGCTGTTTCATCGTTGTGCTTTGACAACAACCAGCGGGGACTTTCGGGTATTCGCAGCGCCAGCAGGGTATAAATGATCGCAGGAAAGGCTTCTACACCAAGCATCCAGCGCCAGTCGTTGCTGCCGCCAACACCTTTTAACAGATAGTTAGAAAAAAACGCAATTAAAATTCCGAAAACGATATTGAACTGATAAAGCGCCACCAGGCGCCCGCGTAATTTGGTAGTGGAAATTTCGGCGATATAGGTTGGAGCAGCCACTGAGGAAATACCTACACCCACGCCGCCAATGAAACGGAAGAATGAAAAAGAATACGGATCCCAGGCCAGACCTGAACCTATGGCAGATAGCGAATAAAGAATGCCAATAAAGATCAACACTTTTCTGCGGCCAAACTTTTCGGTAGGCCAACCTCCGAAAAGAGCTCCAAGTACAGTACCCCAAAGAGCCATCGACATGATAAAAAAACCATGGAACCATTCCGAGGTTTCCCAGAGGGCACGAATGGGTTGGTTGGCCCCGGATATCACCACCGTATCGAAACCGAACAGGAAACCGGCCAGCGCAGCCACGATGGACCAGGCGCGTATTTTACCTGAGTTCATAAGCAAGCTTGTTGTTCAGGAAAGATAGCGAAAGCAAAGCGATTGATAAACCGGATTTATGCCGAACAATTCAACAGTTCAACAATCCTGCCTGCCGGCAGGCAGGTCAACAATTCATCGGTCCAGTGCCTGCTCAATATCCGCGATCAGGTCGCTGATATGCTCAAGGCCCGCAGATATGCGGATTAGTCCGGGAGTGATGCCCAGTGCCAGCCGCTCTTCTTCTTTTAATTTGCTGTGAGTGGTGCTGGCGGGATGCGCAGCAATAGTGCGGCTATCACCCAGGTTATTGGTCATGCTGATCATTTTCAAGCTATTCAAAAATCGACGACCAGCATCGATGCCGCCCTTGAGCTCGAAAGTCAGAATACCTCCACCGTTGCTCATTTGCTTCTGGGCAATGGCGTATTGCGGGTGCGATGGCAAAAAAGGATAACGAACGGAACTCAATTTTTCGTGATGCTCGAAATGTTTAGCCAGTGCCAGCGCATTTTGGGCATGCTTATCCATTCGAATAAACAAGGTTTCGAGACTTTTGGTAAGCACCCAGGCATTAAAGGGGCTCATAGAAGGCCCGGTATTGCGTATAAAAAGATAAAGCTGTTGCACCAGGTCTTTTCGACCCACTACCACACCGCCTAACACACGGCCCTGTCCGTCGATAAACTTGGTGGCAGAGTGTACCACCAAATCGGCACCAAAGCGGATAGGCTGCTGTACCGCAGGGGTGGCAAAACAGTTGTCAACCACAAACAGGACTTGATGCTTTTTGCAGATGGACCCCACTTTTTCAAGATCGATGATATCAAGTCCGGGATTGGAAGGCGTTTCCAGATAAATCATTTTGGTCTCGGGGCGAATCAAAGCCTCGATAGAGTCAGGCTCCCTCATATCGAAATAAGAATGCGTAATGCCCCATTTTGGAAGGTACCTGGTAAGGAGTGTATGGGTGCTTCCGAAAATGGCAGATGCCGACACAATATGATCACCTTTTTGCAGGAAGGCCATAAAAGTGGAAAAAATAGCGGCCATGCCCGTACCGGTAGCAACGCCATCTTCAGCACCTTCGAGCGCAGCGATTTTTGCGACGAATTCGTCAACGGTCGGGTTCGAAAAGCGGGAATATATGTTAATGTCGAGGCTATCGTCTTCGAATGCGGCGGCCATTTCCTCGGCAGAATTGTAGGTGAAGCTACTGGTCAGAAAAAGCGGGGTAGCATGCTCCATTTGCGAACTACGCTCAGTTTGGATGCGGATGGCCTGGGTTTCGGGATGTTGAGACATAAGAACGTTTCCGTTTTTGGGCGCTAAAGATACGCAGATTCTGACTGCAGGTTTAAAAGGAATTCAAATTGAAACAACTAAGCTCTACCCGGATTGTCATATAAACAACTACACAACTACACGCCCCAACAACTAGACTCCAAACACTTGCACCAGTATCCTCATACTCCAGAAAATAACGAGAATACCCAGGAGTATAAATGATGTTTTTCGCGGCAACTTCCCGGTAAGACGGGCTGCGAGTGGTGCTGCAACCAGGCCACCGAGCACGAGGCCAAGAATGGTTTGCCAATGGCTGACACCAAGCAAAGTAAAAAAGGTAAAGGCGCTTGCGAGCGTTACAAAAAATTCAGTAAGACTGACTGAACCGATTACATACTTTGGGCTTCTACCCTTGGTAATAAGTGTGGTTGTAACGATAGGCCCCCATCCTCCCCCGCCAAATGAATCCAAAAAACCTCCGGCTCCTGCCAGCATGCTGTAGCGCCGAAATTTCTTTTGCCTGCGTTGTTGCCGAAAAGCAAGTGTCAGTATACGTATACCAAGAAAAAGCGTGTAGGCGGCAAGAGCAGGCCGCAAATACTGAATATGTTTCTCATTACCGAGCTGAGTGAGCAGTATCGCTCCCAACACCGCCCCTATTACACCAGGTATTAAAAGGGCCTTGAACAGCTTTTTGTTTACGTTTCCAAATTTGTAATGGCTGTAACCGGAAGCACCGCTGGCAAACATTTCGGCTGTATGAATACTGCCGCTTATGGCAGCCGGGTTAACGCCGGCTGACAACAGGATAGTAGCGCTTGTAACTCCATAGCCCATTCCCAGCGCGCCATCAATCATTTGCGCCAGAAAACCGGCCAATAACATAATCGGGAAATTCGGATCAAGCGTATTATACCAGCTTACGGCATCGGTAGCCATTTCGCGAAAAGGCAGATACGAGAAAATAAAATGTCCTACCAACATCAATCCAAATGCGATAACGGAATAACTGGCCACCCGGCGCCAGCGGATCTCCTTGTCGCGATTGCCATTTTCAACGAGCACACGGGTGATTTTATTAAGCCGATGGACTTTTTCTGAAAAGTCGCCGTTCAGCTGGTTACGAACCTGATGCAACTGGCGTATTACTTCGTCGATCTCCTCGGGTAAAGCATCCTGCAACACTTCTCGAATGCGCTTAGCAACCGTGGGCGATTGACCATTGGTACTGATCGCAATCTTTAACTGTCCCTTTTGTACAATACTGCCCAGATAAAAATCACATAGCGCAGGGGTGTCGGCCACATTTACGAGGATACCTCTTTTTCTGCACTGCTCACGGACCTGAAGATGCAGTTCTGGTTGATCAGTAGCCATCACTACCAGATCGCGCTGATGCAAATCATTCTCTTCAAATTCCCTTTCCAGCAATTTGCAATTCGGATGGTTGGCCAACAGTTGTCGAACAGCATCAAGTACCCTGGGCGCAACAACTGTAACGCCTGCATCAGGTGAATTTCGCAGCAAGGCCTGCAGCTTTTCTAACCCCACATTTCCTGCTCCTATTACCAGCGTGTTCAATTCTTCCAGTTTAAGAAAAACCGGAAACAGGCGGTTGACAGTACCGGCGGGAACTTCGATCTGCTGCGAAATTGTTTCTATAGAAGATGACTCACTCATGTTAATAGTCTTGCTGACTGATCCAATGTTTGGCATTTCTGGCTGCATAACTGATAATACTGTTGGCACCACTGCGTTGAAGACCGGTCCATATTTCGAGATGCGCCGCCTCCCGCTGGAGTAGACCCTGATCGGCCAGACTTTCAATAGCCGCATATTCGCCACTCACATGATAGGCCACAATAGGCTTGGAAGTTTGCTGACGTAACCGATAGATAATATCAGTATAATTGCCCGCTGGCTTCACCATTAGCATATCAGCGCCTTCTGCTTCATCGCGTCGGGCTGCTTCCAATGCCAGTTCTGCATTGAATGGCGACAACTGATAACTCCGTCGATCTTTCAATGTACCGGAAGGGGCCGAATGGCAGGCGTCGCGAAAAGGACCATACCACTGGGAACTGAATTTGGCTGCATAGCTCAAAATTTCCACCGCATCAAATCCAAGTGCATCCAGCTTCTGACGGATAGCGGCAATACGACCGTCCATCATGTCGCTGGGAGCAATACAATCTGCTCCGGCCTGAGCGAGTTGCAAGGCATAATTCGATAGTATTTCAACCGAGGGACTATTCAATAAGCGATCGCCCAACTGATTCAAAATGCCACAATGCCCATGGGTGGTGTAACTACATAAGCATAGGTCAGCAGCCAGCCATATTTCGCTTCCAAATTCTGAGCGAATTGTATCAACCAGCTTCGCTGCAAAAGAGAAATCGCCCGGACGCTCTGACCGGCTTTGCGGTACCGGAAACAATAAAAATTTGTTGATTCCGGCAGAAAGATCCGCCTCTATCTGCTGCAACACGGTATCGATGGATTCAACGGCTATATCTTTCAATCCGTTCACAGCACGTGGCTGATCGATGCCTTCCTCCACAAACAGCGGTTGAATAAACTGTCTATGGGAAAGATGTGCAGCAGCGGCCAGCTCCCGACGGGCAGCGCTGGTTCTTTGCCGACGCTGTGTTAGCGGGTATAGTCGGTTCTCCATTGCTGAAATGATTTTATAGTAGGGAATACCACCGGTTTTAATCCAGCCTCTTTCAACTGACGGGCGGTATCACCCGTCGGGCAGGCATGAACAGCATTGTCTTTTACAACATCTCTATAAAGCCGATACTGCGCAGCGCTGGTCCAAAACAGAAATTCTGCGTTTGCTACTGCCTTTTCCATGGCAGACTGCCTTGCCGGAACGAGCCGGTAGCCGGCCAATGCCTGGTACCCTTTTTTTTGCCATTCCCTTGCTGCTTCTTCGTGGGTCAGTACCAGCACCTCCTTCCGATTTATGGCCGCAAGAGGCGTATTCCAGAAATCCGTCAGACTCTCAAGTCCGAGTGCATCCGCCGAACCTTCTACCCAGATTCCTTTGGCAGCAAGTTCCTTCCATGTGCGTGTGCCAGCCGCCCAAACCCTTCTGCCTTTGAGCCATTCAATCAGTTGGGCTGAATGCAGGGCTTTGTGATTTGAAACAAACACAATTTGTGCCTCCGGAAGCTGATCGGCATGCCGATATTCGTAGGAAAAGAAATCGCCCATGAAGTCGGTACTGCTAAAAATAGTTTTGCTCCCAGGCAAACCTTTCGGTAAACCGTACCAATGATCGATGCGCTTACCCTCACTATCCTTGCCACCCGCATAGAAAAAAGTTTGACCACCAGTAGACCAACTCAACAGGCCGAACCGTTGGTCACAACCCCGACCAAAACGGCTTGCCAATTCCTTTTCCTTCACACAGGTATCGAAAAGCTGCGGTTGGTTAATGGCGTTGAGCACTTCCAGCGCTGCGTCGTTATCGGGCAGGGCCTCTGCTACAATGGCACCCTGGCAAGGTGCAGGAGCGCATTCCACCAGAGGTAGAAATATCATTTTAAGCTGGCCAATTGAAGGCATTAACAAAGCGGCTGTCTCCGCGCTTGAAAGCAGTCGGTTTACGCCGGCAGCTGCAAGAATAATAGCATCGTACTCCCCCAAACTCAACTTCCTCAAACGCGTATCCACATTTCCCCTGATGGTCTTCAGCTCAATTTTAACAGCAGCAAAACTTTTTTCAAAAATGGATTGAAGGAATTCAGTAGCCATTTGTTCACGGCGCGGACTGCAGGTGCCAATAACAACTGGGTTGCCTGACTCCAGCTTTTGCCGAAAATCTGAATTATAGAACAGCACATCCCGGGGATCCTCGCGATCCGGAACTGCAAATCGGTTCGCGCCAAAAAAATGTTCGCTGCTCATGTCTTTGAGCGAGTGAACTGCCAGGTCGGCTTCGCCTGTCGAAAGCGCTTCATATATTTCACGGGTGAAAAAATCCGTCCCCTCTACCTGTTGCAAGGGAATGTCGGCCAGGGCATCGCCCCGGCTGCTGCGAGTGAGCAATTCAACCTGCAGCGAAGGAAATTTCTGCATGATTCGATCACGCAGTATTTCCATTTGCAATTTTGAAAGACTCGATGCCCTTCCTATCAGCCGGATTTTTTCCATTGATTATTTTTGCCAGGCTCATCGCCAGGTATTGAATATGTTTGGATTCATGGCGAGCTGTTACAATAATGCGCAGACATTCTTCGCCCTTTGGCACAGTGGGGTGGTTAATGGGCTGCACATAAATGCCTTGTTCTTTCAACAGTTTACTGGCCCACTCCCTGCAAAGACCCGCATCGCCAACAGGTATGGGCGTAATATGCGAAGGATTGTCGGCATAAACGACCTGGTATTCGTTCAATACCTGTCGAAGCTCCACCACTTTATTAAAGAAACGGCGGCGCAGTTCTGTTTCGGCCGAAATCAGGTTGATGCTGCGAACAGCTGCTGAGCAAACCGCGGGCGGCAGCGAGGTAGTGAATATAAAACCCGGAGCAAAACTTCGGATAAAATCAATCAGCAATGAGGAACCTGCAATATATCCGCCAAACACACCAATGGCTTTCGACAAGGTGCCATTCACAATATCAATCTGATCCTGCAAACCTTCCTTTTCGATTATACCAGCTCCGGAATCACCGTATAAGCCAACTGCATGAACTTCGTCTACGTAAGTCATAGCATTGAATTCCCTGGCCAGTTTCAGTATTTCGCGAACCGGAGCAATGCTGCCTTTGATGGAATAAACGGATTCAAAAACGATCAGCTTGGGTGCTTCAGCCGGAAGCTGGTAAAGTATCTCTCGCAAATGATCGACATCGTTATGACGAAACACCCATCGTTGATTGCTGGTCGACCGCATGCCCTCTATCAAACTGGCATGGTTACGCTCATCGCTAATGAATATAAGCTCCGGTATACGGCGGCCCAGTACCTGCAAACAGGATACATTGGCCTGATAGGCACCATTAAACAGCAGGGCGGCCTCTTTACGATGCCAATTCGCCAGGGTCAATTCCAGTTGACGGTGGTGAATAGTTGTTCCAGAAATGTTACGCGTACCACTACTGCCGGTGCCGCTTCGATGGGCAACGAATGTCCAGCCGCCAATCAATTCCTCCCGGGTACTTTGACCAAGATAATCGTTGCTACACCAGTTAACGGCCCGTCTTGTTGTACCCTCCTCATCCTCGTAGTAAAACTGCGGAAAGTGTTGGGCGCTCTTGTTTACGTCCAGAAAATACCGGTAGGCACCCGACAGTTTCAACTTATTCAGCTGTGCGTTTAATATGGTTTCAATGCTGTTCAAGATACAGGGTAAAAACGGTGAACAAAATCGCCGAGCGTTTCCTGCGCTTGCCGATTGCTGGCATACTCCGAAAACAACTGATCGAGCTCCTGCAAAATGGCGGGCTCGTTGAGGCTGTCCTTAAATTTCCGATTCAGTCTTTCACCCTGCCTGTCTCCACCCAGATGCAGATTGTAGTGTCCATAACTGGTTCCAATAAGTCCGATTTCGGCAGCGGGCGATCGGCCGCAACCATTGGGGCAACCGGTCATACGCAACGTAATCTCTTCCTGTTGCAACTGGTATTTCTCCAGCAACGGCTCTATTTTACTGATCAAACCAGGCAGGTAACGCTGAGCTTCGGCCAGCGCCAGTGGACAGGTATTAAAAGCGACACATGCTATAGCGTTCTTTCTGAGCGCGCCCGCTTTGTCGGTATGCTGGTCCAGTAGAAATTCTTTGAGCAAGGCTTCTATTGCCGGCTTGTTGTCGCTGGCAATATCAGCCAGGATCAGGTTTTGGTTTCCGGAGAAACGAAAATTGGCCTTGCCTGTTTTGGCTACTTCCAGCAAACCGGTTTTCATAGCCAGATGGGGTTCGTCGAGTACCCGCCCATTTTCTACAAACAGTGTGTAGTACCAAAGTCCATCGTGATTCTGTTTCCAGCCATAGTGATCGCGGCGACTGTTGAACTGATAAGCCCGCACCGGATCGAGGGCGAAGCCACAACGATTTTCCAGTTCTTCTCGAAAGGCTTCAACACCCATGCGATCGATGGTATACTTTAAGCGTGCCAGTTTTCTGTCTGAGCGATTGCCAAAATCACGTTGAATGGTCATGATCTCATAAACCGCCTTCATGGTAGCTTCTCCTTTTGGCACAAAGCCCAACACCGTCGCAAGTCTTGGATAGGTGGCCGGGTTACCATGGGTGGCACTTAGTCCGCCGCCGGCTGCGATATTAAAACCAACCAGCTTTCCATTTTCTTCAATGGCTATCAGTCCAACATCATTGGTTAGCACATCAACGTCGTTATTGGGAGGAATAGCGATGCCAATTTTGAATTTACGCGGCAGGTAACGATCCTGATAGAGCGGATCTTCCTCCGATCGCTCTGCAATCTGCTCCTCGTTGATCCATATTTCGTAATAGGCTCTTGTTTTGGGCAAGGCCATCTGGCTAATGGCATCGGCATACCCAAATACTTCTGCGTGCAACGGCGATTCTGCGGGATGTGCGCTGCAGGTTACATTGCGGTTCACATCGCCACAGGCTGCAATGCTATCGAGCGCCAGAGTATTGAAGGATTGTATGGTGGGCTTGATATGAGATTTCAGAATGCCATGCAACTGCACCGTTTGCCGGGTAGTGATCTTGATGGTTCCGGTGGAATGTTCGCCAGCTATATGGTTTAGTCCGATCCATTGATCCGGTCGCAGGAAACCTCCCGGCAAACGCAACCGTATCATGTATGAGTAGAGCCACTCCAGCTTTTTAGCACTACGCTCTTCCCTGCGATCCCGATCATCCTGCTGATACATACCATGAAATTTCAGCACGCTTTGATCGTCTTCCCGCAAAGAGCCGGTATGCGCATCCGTCAAACTCTCTTTTAATGTGCCTCTCAGACCATTGCTAGCCGTTTTGATCCGTTCTACAGGCGAGAGTGGAGTATTTTTGTTGGCTTCAGACAAAATGAAATCAATTTTAAATTTGGTTATTCGATAATTCGGAATATACAGGTCAACAGCATCACATTTACACTTTTACACATCTACACATTTGCGCACCTGCCGGCAGGCAGCTGTGCACATTTCCACATTTTCACATTTGCACATTTCCACTCCTGCCTGCCGCCGGGCAGGTGTCCGCTAGTACACATCTTTCGCGTATCTCCCCTGCTTTCTCATTTCTTCCAGCTTCTTTGTTGCCGAATTGTTGTCCATATTTCCCTTTTGCTGAAAAATTTCGATCAGACATTTTTCAACGTCTTTACTCATCGGATCTTTTGTACCGCTTATATAAACGGAGGCACCTCCCTCGATCCAGCGAAACAGTTCATCTGATTTTTCACGCATCCTGTGCTGAACATAAATTTTTTCTGCCTGATCGCGGCTGAAGGCCAGATCGAAACGATTCAGTACTCCAGTTGCAAGAAATTGTTGCATCTCGGTCTGGTATAAAAAATCAGTCACAAAATGTTGCTCACCGAAAAAGAACCAGTTGCGTCCGCTGGCACCTGTTGCATTTCTCTCCGATAAAAATGCCCGAAAAGGTGCTACGCCGGTACCGGGGCCGATCATGATGATATCCTTATCGGGAGCCGGCAGTTTGAAGTGTTTATCTTTATGTACATAGAAACTGATCTCAGCTCCTACGGGCTTATCGCCCAGAAACTCACTGCACAAACCAAAGCGCTGTTCATCCTCTGCCATAAAACTGTCGCGGGCAACTGTTATATGCACTTCGCGTTCACCGTGTGCTTCCGGCGAAGAGGCGATGCTATACAAACGGGGTGCTATCGGCACCAGCAGCTTGACAACCTCTACAAATTGCGCAGCATCTTTCACCGGATAAATGCGAAGCAGATCAATCAGATCCATTCGGGTATCCGGCACATCATGACCGGTAAGCGCAGCATATTTTTTGATGGTGCTGCTAAGGAGATAACAAATTCCGAGGTGACGCGACAGTAGTGTTTCAACAGATGCGGTATGTTTCGCTGTTTCTACCATCAATTCCGGATCTATTCCCGTCAGTTTGATGATCCTTCTGACGACATCGGGACGATTATGGGGAATGATCCCGATAGTGTCGCCGGGTTCATAGGCAATGGGTTCTTCTGTACCCAGCTCAATATGGTAGGTCTGCTTTCTTGAACCCCGATCATTCAGATTGATATTAGCAAGTATTCGCGCTTCATAGAATTTCTTGCCTGCCGGCCTGGCGACTTGCGGGCTGGCGACTGTTGCGGGTTTTTCATCCAGAGTGGCCGGCGCTGATTGAACTACATTCAACAATTCGTTGAACCAGGCTTTGGCATCGGCTTCGTAGTCAACATCACATTTTTTAAGACTCAACAAAGAGGTTGCACCCGCTTCCTTCAGTCGGGCATCCACATCTTCAGCCGTTTTATTGAAAAGCGGATACGACGAGTCGCCCAATCCAAGAACTGCATAGCGGAGCTGCGGCAGCTTAAGTGGCGTAGCATGCAGGTAGTCGTAAAATTTCTTTGCGTTCACCGGAGGTTCGCCCTCACCCTGTGTGCTTATAACAACAATAAATATTTGTTCCCTGTCAAGATCGCTAACGCGGTATTGATCCAGACCAATCAGTTTCGCATTCACTCCGTTTTGTCGTGCCACCGCGCTGAGCTGTGTAGCTAAACTTTTCGCGTTGCCCGTTTCTGTACCGTATGCGAGTGTGATTTTTTGCGGCTGGCGCTTTGCGGGCTCCGGCGCGGGTGAACTCGCTTCTGCTACGAGTCCTGAAAGGTACCCATTTATCCAAATAAGCTCGTCGCGGGTACTGCTTTGCACAAAGGCCTGGAGTTGCTCGAATTTATTTTGCGGAAGCATAATCAGATTTCGTCTGGTAGTTCTACAAATGCTTTTGCATGTTCACCGATCGGATGGAACCAGTTGAATGTTGGATAGAGTGAAACCACTTTACCAACAATGACAAGTGAAGGCGATACAAATTCTTTCCCGGAAAAATCCGCCGAAGCTTTTGCTAAGGTGCTGGTAAAAATCTGTTGTTCGGTTGTGCTGGCTTGTTCTACCACGGCTACAGGAGTATCTGGCTGACGGGTGTAGCGCAGCAACAGCTCGGCCAGATCTACTACTTTTCGCGCAGACATATAAAACACCAGCGTATCCTGCGAATTCGCAAGCGTCTTCCATTTTTCCGTCACGTAAAAATCGCTGGCATGAAAGCTGAGAAACTGAACAGCTCTGGCATAGCCCCGGGCCGTTAGTGGAATACCGGCATAGGCAGATGCTGCTGACGCCGCTGTAATTCCCGGAATGATTTCAAACGGAACTCCATTCTTCGCCAGCGCCTCCAGCTCATCCAACACATTGCTGAAGATTGCCACATCGCCACCTTTTAATCGCAACACTCTTTTCCCTTCAAGAGCATAGCGAAGAATCAGCTCTGTAATTTCCTCCTGCTTCATACTGTTGCTGCTGTATCCCTGCTTCCCGGTCAAAACTATATTGGCATGCGCAGATGCATGTTCTTCAATGATCGATGGATTGACCAAACGATCTGTCAGAATCACATCAGCCTCTGCTAATCGCCGGGCCAGCTTCAGCGTGATTAGTTCAGGGTCACCCGAACCAGCTCCTGCCAGCGTTACCAGTCCGATTTGTCTCGTTTCTTCACTTTGCATGATTACACTATTGAATCAGCACTGCACCTACGGTGCTGTTGCTGGTTTCGTCAATTAAAATGGCACTACCGGTAGCTCTCAGATCAGCGTAGGCATCGTAAACCAGTGGAGAAGCCGTTTTGATAGTTGCCTTCACTACTTCATTTAGCTTCACAGCGCCCTCCACCGGTTGCTGCTGGAGTGTATTTACGTCCAGTTTATATTCAATTTGTCGCACTATGGCCCTGACCAATCGGCTATTGTGTTGCAGCAGATATTTGTTTCCGGGCAATAATGGTTTTTCGTCGAGCCAACTAATCAGCACTTCTATCTCATTGTCGAGTTTAGGCTCCTGCCCGATCTTCACAATAGAATCGCCACGACTGATGTCAATATCATCTCGCAACTGTATTACAGCAGGCTGAGGCGCAAATACCTCCGCAACGGGCTCTCCGGCCGTTTCGAGCGAACTGATTTCTGTTTCTATTCCTGCGGGCAATACTTTCACTTTGTCGCCAACACGGTATACGCCGCTTATTACTTTACCGGCGTAGCCACGATAATCGTGCAACTGTTCTGTTTGTGGTCTGATCACATACTGCACCTGAAAGCGCGGATCGGTGTAATTGATATCCTGCTCCAGTTCCACTTCTTCCAGAAACTGTAAAAGAGTCTTACCATCGTACCATTGCATGTGGGTAGAAGGGTCAACGATATTGTCGCCCTGAAGCGCACTGATAGGAATATAGTTAACATCGCTAAGGCCCAGTTGCCGGGCAACATTGGCGTAGTCAATCACAATATTGTTGTACACATCCTGCGAATACTCTACCAGGTCCATCTTGTTGACGGCAACTAACACATGTGGTATTCGCAACAGCGACGCGATAATGCTATGGCGGCGGGTTTGTTCCACCACTCCCAACCTGGCATCGATCAGAATTACAATCAGACTGGCATTGCTGGCCCCCGTAATCATGTTGCGGGTGTATTGTACATGGCCTGGTGCGTCGGCAATAATAAATTTCCTACGGCGCGTGGAAAAATATCGGTAGGCCACATCAATGGTAATGCCCTGCTCACGTTCGGCGCGTAATCCATCAGTTAACAAAGCCAGATCAATTTCGCCGGCCGCCTTATTGCGCGATTGCTTTTCCAGCGCCTCCAGCTGGTCGACCAAAATGCTTTTGCTATCGTATAGCAAACGTCCAATCAGCGTACTCTTGCCGTCGTCGACACTACCTGCAGTGATGAAACGAAGTATATCCATAGACCTCTCCAACTCCCCTGAAGGGGAGATTATTTTATTATTAATGTAGAATTGTCTTTATGCAGCATAAATACATGTTTAATATTCCCCTTTAGGGGAGTTGAGGGTATCAGAAGTACCCATTCTTCTTCCTGTCCTCCATCGCTGCTTCAGTTACCCGGTCATCAATGCGGGTTTCGCCGCGTTCGCTGATACGGGTTAGTTGAATTTCGTTGATCACATCGTCAAGGGTTTCGGCCTGCGACTCTACGGCTGCGGTACATGTCATATCGCCAACCGTACGGTAGCGTACTCTTTTGGTTACGATGGTATCCGACTCCTCTATTTCGACAAATTCAGATACGGCAACCAATTGTCCTTCGTGTACCAGCAGTTCCCGTTCGTGAGCAAAATAGATGGAAGGCAGACTAATGTTTTCCCGGCGTATATAATTCCAGATATCCAGTTCGGTCCAGTTGCTGATCGGAAACACCCGAACATTCTCGCCCTTGTGCACCCGCCCGTTGTAAATATTCCAGAGTTCGGGTCGCTGCAATTTGGGATTCCATTGACCAAACTCATCACGCACAGAAAATATTCTTTCCTTTGCCCGCGCCTTTTCTTCGTCGCGTCGCGCACCACCAATACAGGCATCAAAGCCAAATTCTTCGATGGTGTCGAGCAGCGTGTAAGTCTGTAACCAGTTGCGGCTGGCAAACTTCCCTTTGGGTTCAGTGAGGCTGCGCTGTATGATAGTGTCTTCTACTTTTCGAACCAGCAATCGCGCACCCAGTTTTTCAGCCAGTTCATCGCGAAAACTCAGTGCTTCCGGAAAATTGTGACCAGTATCAATATGAACCAGGGGAAATGGTATAGGCCCGGGAGCAAAAGCTTTCCTGGCCAGGTGTACCAGCGTTATGGAATCTTTGCCCCCGCTAAAAAGCAGCGCCGGCTTTTCAAACTGTGCGGCTACCTCGCGGAAAATATGAATACTCTCTGCTTCCAGTTGCGCCAGATAATCCAATTGATAATTGTTCATACTAAATATTTCTTATATGTCTACTAATCAAGTAGACTAATCAAACAAAAAAAACTAACGGCTTGCCGCGTGCAGACCACATTCTTTCTGGGATGCTTCCCACCACCAGCGTCCGGCTCTGGCCTCCTCACCCGGCTCAATAGCGCGGGTACAGGGAGCACAACCAATGCTGATGAAGCCTTTATCGTGAAGACGATTGTAAGGCACATTGAACTCGTTGATGTAGCTCAACATCTGGTCATAAGACCAGTGTATGAGCGGATTCACTTTATAAAGTTCACGATCTGCCAGCCACTCCACCATTGGCATATCTTTCCGGTTGCCAGATTGTTCCGCACGCAAACCTGTAATCCATACTTTCGCTCCAGTAAGAGCCCGGTTCAACGGAATCACTTTGCGCACATGGCAGCAGGCTTTTCTATTGTCGACTGATTCATAAAAACCGTTGATGCCGTTTTGAAGCACATACGCCTCTACATCAGCCGCATTGGGAAAAAAGAGTTCGATGGGTTGTTTATACCTGGCAGTGGTACGCTCGAGCAGTTCATAAGTTTCGTTGAAAAGCCGTCCGGTGTCGATACTAAATACACGGACAGGCAGCTGGTTCCGGAAGATGGCATCTGTCAACACCTGATCTTCCTGACCCAAGGAACTGGAAAAGACTACTTCGCCAGGCTGATACCCTTCGGAGATAGTACGAAGGGCATCGACCAGCGAAAGTGATTCCAGATTCGGTATCGTTGCTGTATTCAACATTATTTGTTAGGCTGCGGCGTATAACGCAAATAAGACTTCACCACTTTTACCCCTTTTGGAAATTTTTTGATTGCATCTTCCGTACTAACTGCAGGTACTACAATCACATCCTCGCCGTCTTTCCAGTCGGCCGGTGTTGCCACGCTATAGTCAGCGGTGAGCTGCAGCGAATCGAGTACACGCAGCACCTCCAAAAAATTGCGACCTGTAGAAGCCGGATAGGTGATGATCAGCTTCACCAGCTTGTCGGGACCTATAATGAACAATGAACGCACGGTGGCCGTTGCGCTCGCATTGGGATGGATCATGTCGTAGAGAGTGGCCACATTTCGCTCCGGATCAGCTATAATCGGGAAATTAACTGTTGTATTCTGAGTTTCATTGATATCACTGATCCAGCCATGGTGCTTGTCTAACGGATCAACACTTACCGCTAATACTTTAGTATTACGTTTGGCAAACTCTTCCTGCAGCAGGGCCGTTTTGCCCAATTCAGTTGTACAAACCGGTGTATAGTCAGCAGGATGTGAAAACAGGATGCCCCAGCCGTCGCCCAGGTACTCATAAAAATCAATCTCGCCAATAGAAGTTTGCGCTTTGAAGTTGGGGGCTTTGTCGCCCAGTCTTAATGACATAATGGTAACGTTTAAGGGTTCAAAAATAGGGTGAAAACATTAGCCCACCAAACCAGTAGACTAATTAAATAAAATCTTTACCTAACAGTTGTTGGTTCGGAAGAAAAATTACTCGTCGGTTAAATCGCGCAGGGTGCGGTTTTCTACGATGCCAAGGGTAGCATCACGCACTTCAATCATCATGTCGTGAAGGGCACAATGCTTTTCATTGCAGTTCTTACAACGCTCATAGAAATAGAGACTTACACAAGGCAACATGGCAATTGGACCATTTACCAGCCGTATAATGGTAGCTACTTTAATATCTTCGGGGCGCTTCTTTAGAAAATAGCCGCCCCCCTTCCCTTTCTTGCTGTCGAGAATATTGGCTTTCTTTAGTTCCAGCAGAATATTTTCTAAAAACTTTAACGGGATCTTCTTTTTTTTGGCGATCTCGGAAATGAGCACAGGTCCATCGTCGAAACGTGCGCTGAGATAGCTCAGTGCCTTGAATGCGTATTGCGATTTCTTCGACAGCATGGATCAGGATATAATTTCCAGTTTATAATGAATAGGTGAGTTCTTTTTGAGCATAGCGGAAACGCCGCAATATTTTTCCAGGGAAAGGTCGATAGCTTTCCGCACTTTTTCTTCGTTAGCAGGATCCGTCTTTACGAAATAAGTGATATAGATATCCTTGAACACCCGTGGATGCTCTTCCGTTTGTGTGGTTTCCACGTCTATATCAAGGCCACTGAACTCCACTCTCATTTTCTGGAGAATATCTACCACATCAATTCCCGAACATCCTGCTATGGCTGATAACAGCAGTGCTTTAGGATTAGGTCCTTCTTTACGGTTTCCATCCAGATTAAAGTGAATATCGCCCAGGCGGCTTTCAAATGCATGTTCGTGTTTCCAGGTTGTGCTCGTCTTCATAAAGCTGTTTTATTTAACTGCGCCATGCTTTTTATTACTGACTATGTTTTTTAGTGTCCAGTCTATCTTTTGCTCAAAGTTATGTTTTCGCTCGCTACAATCCATCTTGCTGCAAATCCGGCACTGAAAGGGCAGGCAGCCGTCCGAGTGTACGAATAGTTCAACCGTATCGCCAAATTCCTGCCGCACCAGAGCAGACAGATGATCTATTTCGCGGTGGGCTTCATGCACGTTCAGGTACCAGGGCACGGTCAGGTGGCAATCGATATGAAGAACGGTGCCATAGCGTATTACACGAAGGTTGTGTAGATCGACCCAATTGACTTTTCGGGAGCTGTTGAGCAGGCTTACCATTTTCTTCAACAGCTTTTCGTCTGCCTCGTCCATAATACCGGCGATCGAGCGACGAAGAATTCCCCATGCTGTGAAAAGAATCCAACAGGCAAATATCAGTGCAACGACTGCATCCAGCCATGTCCAGCCGGTGAAATAGAGCAGCGTAAGCCCCAATAGGATACCAATTGTACTAACGGTATCGGTCAATAAATGTTTGCCACTGGCCTGTAGTGCCAGTGATTGGTTTTTTCTACCGATCAGCAGGCAATAGTATCCGGCGGCGCCATTGGCCAGTCCACTCGCCGCAACCAAAAAAAGGCCCGTATCTAACTGATGAACCGGTTGCGGATTGATAAGGGAACCGACTGCTTTATAAATGATCAAAGCGCCAGCAACAGCTATTAGCGTTCCTTCCACTGCTGCCGAGAGGAATTCAGCCTTCCCATGACCATAAGGATGGTCCTCATCCCTTGGCTTGGCTGCCACATAAAGGCTGTAAAGGCCAATAAAACCAGCTGCCACATTCACGATACTTTCCATAGCATCGGTGAGGATAGAAACGGAGCCCGTGCGATAGTATGCAACCAGTTTTGTAGCCAGCAGCACTACCGACAGGCTGGCAATCCATTTCTGCGTGCGCAAGTTCTGTTGGGCGGGGGGAGTCATGGGGAGTGGAGAGTGGGGAGTGGAGAGTGGAGAGTGGAAGTGGAGAGTGGGGAATGGGGAGTGGGGCTCCCCACTGCTGTACTCTAAATCATTTTTCCATAGCGCTCTCCAAGAAATTTCCAGTTCACCACCTGCCACCAGGCATCAATATAATCGGCGCGTTTATTCTGATAACGCAAATAGTAAGCATGTTCCCATACATCGAGACCGAAAACCGGAGTTCCTTTCAGCTCGCTGATATCCATCAGGGGATTATCCTGATTGGGTGTTGATCCTATGCGGAGCTTTTTATCGCCATCCAGAAACAGCCAGGCCCAACCACTGCCGAAGCGCGATTTTCCTGCGTCGGCCAGTTGTTTCCGGAAAGCTTCTGTAGAGCCGAAAGAACTGTTGATTGATTCGAGCAAAGAGCCGGAAGGCTCGCCGCCACCATCGGGCGACATTGACTGCCAGAACAATTCATGATTGTAATGTCCTCCGCCATTATTGCGCATTTTCACAGAATACTTTGAGATGTTGCGCAAAACATCTTCAACCGGCTTCGAGGTATCAACGCCCTCTTCCTTTGCAGCGGCGAGCAGATTACTGGAGTAGCCGCCCGCATGTTTGGAGTAATGTAGTTCCATGGTTTCGGCGTCGATCGCCTTTTCCAGGGCATTGTAATCGTAAGGCAAAGGCTGTTGTGTAAATGAGGTATTGCCGATCGATCCGCCAGATTCACCGGCATTATTGCAGCCGGCCTGTAGCATTGCGCCAACTGCCGACACCCCCAATCCTACTCCGAGGGCAGTTCTACCGGTATCGGCCAAAAAAATTCGACGGGAAGTTTTTCTTTCTTTCATGCTTTTCATTTAAAGGATGAATGAAGTGGTACCTGGTAAAGGTAGCGATTAAGGAACGGAACGCCTTCTAAAAATCCGGAAATGTCGCAGATAGGGACCCACCCTCTTTGCAACCCGGTGGTACCATTCTTTATTGAATAGCTGCGAATCGCGCATAGCCTGGAAGGTAAGGAACACGCCGATGGGAACCAGCACAAAAGCAGATAGCCACATGCCCGATAAGGGTGTAAGTGTACCCTCCTTCGACATTTTTTCGCCCATGGTTGTAGAAAAATAGAATACCATGAAAAATGCAATGGCAGCGATAAGTGGCGTTCCCAGACCTCCTTTTCGTATAATAGATCCCAGTGGTGCTCCAATCAGAAAGAGCATAATACAGGCTGCCGACAACATAATTTTTCGATGCCATTCGTTGGTATACTTCCGAAATGCACGCTCCTTTTCTTTGAGCATGGACGCAGTGCTGTTCATGGACGCCAGCACGGAGTTGACCACCGTTTTCGAGCGCTGAAATACAGCTGCCCTTGCGGAGTCGGGAATAAGTTGCTTAAAACTGGTTGCCGTTGCAAACAGGCTGTCGGAATGGGCACGGCGCCGAAGCGCCAGCGTATCTTTTGCAGGTATAGTTTTTATCAGACTATCGGGCGGAATACTATCAAGCAGACGATGAAACTGAAGTCCGATATAAACATTCGTGTACACCTGCTCGCGTAGCTTTCTGTTTTCTTTACCCATAGAGTCGAGTGCAACATTTAGTTGTCGCATGCTATACACGCGTTCGTGATTAACGCGGCCCGAATCGTTTGAAAAGTTCAATTGAAACGAACTCAGGTCAAACTGTTTGGTGTATTCCTTAAAACCGAGCCTCACATAATCGGTCTTGCTACCGCTGGAATAGTAATTGTTGTCGGCCCGCTCCTGATAATACCAGCCGTCGAACAGATTGAACTCGAGATACCGCTTGTCCGGTGTAACCCGCATGATGCCGCTTTTAGCGGCAATGAAATTATCCTGTATCTGGTTGTTTTGCTCGTAAACAATCACGTCGCGAATCACACTGTCGTTCGCCTCTTTTTTACCGATCTTAATTACAAAACCGTTGATCTTGTCGTAAAAAACACCTTCTTTGAGATCAAATGCCGGCTTTGCATGCACAATTTCGCCCAGCATGGAACGCGACTTCAGCCAGGCTACAGGAATCACGTAGTTGGAAAAAAGAAAGGCGCCGCCTGCAATCAGAATGGAAATCAGGAACAGCGGACGCATGAAACGAAGCAGGGATATGCCGGACGATTTGATGGCAACGAGCTCAAAACTTTCCCCCAGGTTGCCGAAAGTCATCAGGGAGGATAATAGCACTGCAAGTGGTAAAGCGAGCGGTACCAGCACCGCACTTTGGTACCAGATAAAACGAAGTACTTCTGAAGCGCCCAGCCCCTTGCCCACAAAATCGTCGATATAGAGCCAGAAAAACTGCATCACCAGTACGAGCAACGTAATGAAAAAAGTGGCCACAAAAGGCCCCACAAATGACTTGATGATGAGTTTGTCTAACTTCTTGAACACGTAACTTTAAAATATGAATTCGGCAAATTTACGGCTTTCGGAAGAGGAGAGGCAATTGATTTCCAGCGTCGACTGGATTTTAACAAAGAACCGTTTAATGGGCTGGACAAAGGACAAGCTGGCCGAACTTCAGCAACTACAACTGGGCGTATTGCAGGACCTGCGTATGCATTTACCAGCGGAAGTGCTGGCGATACCGCCCAAGATTTCGAGGGGCGAAAACTATGAAGGGCTGCCCTGGTTGATGTTGGATCTGCCTCGATTTTTTACAACAACCGACCAGATGGCTATTAGAAGTTTTTTCTGGTGGGGACATGGTTTCAGTACCACTCTTCAACTGGCAGGAGTTTACCAGGCTTATTTCAGACCCGCTTTATTACAGGCGTTCGAAAAGTTGAAAGACGAAGGATGGCTGTACTGTATGAACAGTGATCCCTGGCAACATCATTTCCGGCCAGATAATTACAGATCATTATCAAAACTGGATAGCCATGGTTGGGAAAAACATTTGCATACCCATCCATTTTTGAAGCTGGCCAGGCAAACCGGGATGGATGCATGGGAACAGGTACCGGAACTGTTGAGCGAACAGTACCGCTATCTGCTTAATGTACTATGTGGGAATGCTGATTAGTTGCCCAGGCGATGGAAAAGATCTTTGACCTGGTGGTCCCAGAGCAGGCTTTGATCTTTGATCTCCTTTTTGTCGGCAAAGTCTTTTACCAACAGAATGGTCTGATTGGTGATTTCGGACTTTTCGATGGAAAATTCGAAATACTCGTCTTTGGCGCCGTGTAGCCACCGAAAGCGTATAAATTTTCCTTCTTCCTTTTCCAGCACTTCTGCCTTGTCAAAGGAACCGTTCCATCCAAAGTAAAAGATATTGTCGCGTTCGTCTACTTTATCGGCAAACCATTCGCCCAGACCGGCTGGGGTGGAAAGGAATTCATAAAGGATAGAGGGAGAACATCTTACCGGGAACTCCAGCGTATATAATTGCCTGCTCATTCTTTTGGGTTAACACATCAACTGGCGCAATAATAAACAATTAATTCACCCGTCAAAATTATTTCAGGACTATTTTTCCCCTTTTTTGCCTTAAAAATCAGTTTTCTAAAATAAAACGTATAACAATGCGTTAAAATATTCGCCGGCAATATTTGGGCGATCTCGGGAGAACCCTTAAATTGCTATGAAGTCCAATATGTTCTGAAAGCCACGAAACCGTCGTGATGGGTAATTTTTAAGGCTAACCAGACCAAAACTAAATTCTAAACCCTTAAAATAACCGTCTAAAGCCAAACCTATGAGCATGCGTCAATTGAAGATCACGAAGTCGATCACGAATCGTGAATCTCAAAGCCTGGAGAAATACCTTCAGGAAATCGGCAAGGTTGAACTGATCACCCCTGAGGAGGAAGTTCGCCTGGCTGCTCTCATTCGCCAGGGCGATCAGCGCGCACTGGACCGACTCACCAAAGCCAATCTTCGTTTTGTAGTATCTGTAGCCAAACAGTACCAGAACCAGGGCTTATCGCTTCCCGATCTCATCAACGAAGGAAATTTAGGACTGATCAAGGCAGCTCAACGTTTTGATGAAACGCGCGGCTTCAAGTTCATTTCTTATGCAGTATGGTGGATTCGCCAAAGCATTTTGCAGGCATTGGCCGAGCAGTCTCGTATTGTTCGCCTGCCACTCAATAAAGTGGGTCTGACCAATCGTATTCAAAAAGCATTTTCCAGCCTTGAGCAGCAGTTTGAGCGTGAGCCCTCTGCTGAAGAACTGGCCGAAATGCTGGAAATGGACCTCGATGAGGTTTCTGCCACCCTGGGCATTTCATCCCGGCACGTAAGCATGGACACACCGCTTGCTGAAGGCGAAGACAATACCCTGCTCGATGTGCTGGAGAACCCCAATGCCGAAAAAACGGATGAGGAACTGGACCATCGCGAATCGCTGCGGACAGAAATAGACCGGTCGCTGAAAGCTTTGACCGAACGCCAGAAAGAAGTGATCTGTTATTTCTTCGGCATTGGTGTTGACCACCCCATGAGCCTGGAAGATATTGGCGAAAAGTTTAACCTGACCCGCGAACGTGTTCGACAGATCAAAGACAAGGCAATCACCAAACTGCGTACGACCAACCGCACCAAGCTTTTAAGAACTTATCTCGGCTAATGACGAAACTATACACTACCCTTTTTTACTGATCATATTTAGCAGGAAACTGGAAGCTATCCGCTTCCAAACCTTTTCAATCCCCCGCATGTCGGGGGATTTTTTTCCACCCTACTACCGCTCATAATTGCCTGCACTGGGTTAATTTTGCCATCCCCCACCGGGGACTCTGGAATTTTTACCTTTTACTATTTACTCTTTTTCATGTTTAACTCACTACAGGAAAAACTGGAATCCGCGTTTAAAAACCTTAAAGGCCAGGGACGCATTACTGAGCTGAATGTCGCCAGCACAGTGAAGGATATCCGGCGTGCGTTGGTAGATGCCGATGTGAACTTCAAAATAGCAAAGGAGTTTACCGACAAGATCAAGGACAAGGCCATGGGCGAAAAAGTGCTCAATGCCATTAGTCCGGGTCAGTTGATGGTCAAAATTGTAAAAGACGAGCTGACCGAACTGATGGGGGGCCAGGAGGCGCCTTTTCAATCGAAGGGAAGTCCGGCCGTCATCCTGATAGCCGGCCTGCAGGGTAGCGGTAAAACTACCTTCAGTGGCAAGCTGGCACATTATCTGAAAACCAAAAAGGGATTGTCGCCCCTGCTGGTAGCTGCCGATATTTACCGGCCGGCGGCGATGGAGCAGTTGCGCGTACTGGGCGAACAGATTGGAGTGGACGTTCATCTTGAACCCGAAAACAAGGATGCTGTTGCCATTGCCAGCAATGCGGTAAAGCAAGCCCGGAGCAAAAATAAGAATGTGGTGATCGTGGATACCGCGGGTCGACTGGCGATTGACGAAGCCATGATGACCGAGGTAGCCAATATCAAGGCGGCCGTTAATCCCAATGAAATACTGTTTGTTGTAGACAGCATGACCGGTCAGGATGCGGTGAATACAGCAAAAGCCTTCAACGACCGGCTCGACTTTACAGGTGTAGTGCTCACCAAACTGGATGGCGACACCCGTGGTGGTGCTGCCTTATCGATCAAATACACGGTGAACAAGCCGATCAAGTTCACCAGCAGTGGTGAAAAAATGGAAACCCTGGATGTGTTCTATCCCGACAGGATGGCACAACGGATCCTCGGCATGGGCGACATTACTTCGCTGGTAGAAAAAGCCCAGGAACAGTTCGATGAGGAGCAGGCCCGCAAACTGGAGAGCAAGATTCGCAAGAACAAGTTTGATTTTGCCGATTTCAAAACCCAGCTGGAACAGATCAAAAAGATGGGCAACATGAAGGATCTGTTGGGCATGATACCAGGTGTGGGTAGCAAGATCAAGGATCTGGATGTAAACGAGGATTCATTCAAGGGTATTGAAGCCATGATCAACAGCATGACGCCTGCTGAACGCGCTGACCCTGATCTGATTGATAGCAACCGCCGCCGCCGCATCGCTAAAGGTGCGGGTAAAGACATTAGCGAAGTGAATGCGTTCATGAAGCAGTTTGAGCAAATGCGGGATATGATGAAGAACATGAATAAGATGAATATGTTTGGGAAGATGATGCCGGGGATGCGGAAGTGAGAGGTGAAAGGTGAAAGGTGAGAGGTGAAAGGTGAAAGGTGAGAGGTGAAACGTGAGAGGTGAGACGTGAGACGTGAAACGTGAGACGTGAAAGGTGAGACGTGAAAGGTGAAAGGTGAGAGGTGAGTGTAACAATCCGTTTCGTCTGTGTAAAAATCTGTGAAATCTGTGGGAACAGAACTGATGAACGAGATGCAACCGGGCAAAATGCGAGAAAGAAACTATTGAGCTATTTGCCACCAATTTAAATAGTTGAGTACCCTGTCCGAGTAAATTTTTGCTCATGACCGTTCAGCAAAGGGGATTTTGAAATTCAGCACCGGAACATTACTTTTGCAGCACCGGTATCGACCGGGATTAACAATTTTCTTAACGCCAGTAAATGTCTATTTAAAATGGCAGCAAAAATCCGACTGCAGCGCCACGGGTCGAAGAAAAGACCTTTCTACTTCATAGTAGTGGCCGACTCACGCAGCCCGCGTGATGGTAAATTCATCCAGAAATTAGGTACGTACAATCCGCTGACTGTTCCTGCTACTATTCAGCTCGATCGTCAGAAAGCCCTGGAATGGCTGGGTAAGGGTGCTACACCCACTGATACCGTTCGCCGTATCCTGAGCTTCAAAGGCGTATTGTACCTGAAGCACCTGCTTCGCGGGGTAGGCCTTGGCCTCTTCGATGAAGCTACTGCAATGGAAAAATTCACCAAGTGGAGCGCCGAGCATGATGCTCAAGTCAAAAAACGCCAGGAAGAAGCTGCGCGTAACCGCCGTTCACGCCGTCCAATGCCGGGCCGTCGCCCTGAAAGGAGAGCTGAAGGTGGAAACGGTAGCGAAGGATAAATAAACAGCCCCCGGGGCATTATAATCCCAATCCTGAAAGTTCATGATCCCGACCGCCTCCGGCTGTCGGGATTTTTTTTATACCAACTTCAAATCAGAAAGTTGTCATCGTATATCAAAATCGGAAAACTGGTTTCGGCCCATGGAGTACAGGGAGAACTAATCCTGCAACACCATTTCGGCAAAAAAACCTCCCTGAAAGGGTTGCAGGCCATTTTCCTGGAAGACCGTAAAGACAGTTTTCTGCCCTGGTTTGTAGAAGCCGCCAAAGCCCGCCAGGCCGATGAAGTACTGATTAAGCTCGATGGCATCAACAACCGGGAATCCGCATTAAAACTGGTGCAAAAAGAAGTGTGGCTGCCAGAGGAAACAGCCTCCGCATTCACGGCTAAATCGGCACCGCTGAGCCTGCTTGGATACATTGTTGTTAACAACAAAATCGAGCTGGGTCCTGTATTGGAACTCATTGAGCAGCCACAGCAATTGCTCTGCCGTCTCGAAATGGAAGGAAAAGAGGTGTTGATTCCACTGCATGAAGAGAGCCTGCAGAAAATTGATCACAAAAAACGTGTGATCAATGTGGCATTACCCGACGGGCTGCTGGATATCTATCTCGGCTTGTAATGGGAAATGCGGTTTAAAAATAAAACAATCTTGTCTACTTTAAAGGGACCGGTTACTTTATTCACCCTCCAGCAAATCGGGACGCCGGCTTCGTGTTCGTTCAAGTGACTGCTCGTGACGCCAGTCTTCAATTTTTCGGTGATCGCCACTCAAAAGGACTTCGGGCACTTTCAGTCCGCGAAAATCGACAGGCCTAGTATACACGGGCGGCGCCAACAAATTGTCCTGAAAAGAATCAAAAAGCGCCGAGGTTTCATCGTTGAGCACGCCAGGCAGGAGGCGGCCAATGGAATCGACCAGCACGGCCGCAGCCAGTTCTCCCCCACTTAACACATAATCGCCAATTGAAATTTCCCGGGTTACATACTGCTGTCGTATGCGTTCGTCTATACCCTTATAATGTCCGCAGATCATCAGCAGATTCTTTTTGAGAGAAAGCTGATTGGCCATCGACTGATTGAGACGCTCGCCGTCGGGAGTGAGATAAATGATCTCATCGTACGCCACTTCCCTACTAAGCTCGTCAATCGCCTTTGCCAGTGGCTCGCACATCATAACCATTCCTGCGCCGCCGCCGTACTGATAATCGTCAATTTGGCCGTATTCATTAACGGCCCATTTACGTAATGCATGTGTATGAACCGAAAGCAGGCCTTTTTCCTGGGCCCGCTTCATAATACTATGCTGAAAAGGACTCTGCAGCAACTCGGGAAGAACCGATAAGATATCGATACGCATGCGACAAAGATAGGCAGCCAAATCTTCATCGACCCTTGTTTTAACGCTGGCAGGCCTGAACAAAAGCCGTATTTTTCAGTTACCAATACTATGGGAATGAAAACGAACAATTCTAGCAATCAGCCAGTTGGACGTAAGCCAATCAAAAAATTAAGGGCAAGAAGGATTCGGATGGCCGATTTTGAGGCCATCGTAGCCTTGCAACTCACCTGCTTTCCGGGTATGTTGCCATGGAAAAAAGAGCAATTCGAAAGTATTCTGTCTATTTTCCCTGAAGGACAGTTTTGTATTGAATACGACAAGCAGATCATTGCGTCCTCCTGCAGCCTTATCATCAAGCGCGGGCTTTATTCAGCTACTGCCAGCTGGAGCGAATTGACCGCATCCGGATATATTACGAATCATGACCCAGGAGGCGATACGCTTTACGGCATGGAGATTATGGTGCATCCGGAATTCAGGCAAATGAAGCTTGCCCGCCGCCTTTACGACCTCAGAAAGAAACTGGTCAAGGATAATAACCTCATGAGCATGCTGATTGGTGGGCGCTTGCCCAACTTTCATCAGTACGCCGCCCGCATGACGGTGGAGCAATATGTGCAACAGGTAATGGACCGAAAAATATATGATCCTGTACTGACCGCTCAATTATCCAACGGATTTGTGCTGAAAAGACTGTTGCCGGGCTATCTCCCCAATGATAAAGAATCGATGGGCTATGGCACCTTTCTCGAATGGAATAACCTGCTGTACGAAGACCGTAAGAGATCGCCCGAAAAGAAGGATCCTTATGTGCGTGTAGCCTGCATTCAATATCAAATGCGGGATATCAGTGGCTTTGACGATTTCGCTGCCAACTGCGAATATTTTGTGGACGTTGCCTCCGACTATCGGGCCGACTTTGTGTTGTTTCCGGAAATGATCACCATGCAACTGCTCACTTTTCTACCAAAAAAGCACCCGGCAGAAGCAGTGCGGCAGCTGGATCAGTTTACCGAACGATACATTGAAATGTTCACCAGGCTGGCCATCAACTACAATATCAATATCATTGGTGGCTCACATTTTGTAATTGAAAACGACAACCTTTACAACGTCTCCTATCTGTTTAAGCGGGATGGCACCTATGGTAAACAATACAAGATCCATATTACGCCACACGAGCGAAAATGGTGGGGCGTGCAACCTGGCAATGAAGTGAGGGTTTTTGATACCGATTGTGGAAAGATCAGTATTGCCATTTGCTATGACATTGAATTTCCTGAGCTGTCGCGGATTGCGGCAAGCAAGGGCACAAGGATCATTTTTGTGCCATTCAACACAGACGAGAGGCGTTCCTACCTGCGGGTCAGGTACTGTTCGCATGCTCGTGCCATAGAAAATCAGGTGTACGTGGTCCTTACCGGCTGTGTGGGTAATCTTCCCAATGTTGAAAACCTGGACATTCATTTTGCCCAGTCGGCCATCCTTACACCCAGTGACATTGAGTTTCATCGGGAAGGAGTGGCTGCAGAAGCACCCGCCAATGTGGAGACTGCTATCGTGCAGGAGCTTGATATGAATCTACTCAAAAGAAACCGCGAATATGGCAGCGTACAGACATGGAAGGATCGGCGCACAGATCTTTACACGGTGCAGTACAGGGACGACAAAAAACAAAAGCATATTTAAGAGGCCTGTATCGTCACCGTCTCAAAACTCTCGTTGCCTGAATTGTCGCGCGCAATAATCCTGATGCGGTAAGACCCGCTGGCCGGAGGTACAAAACTTTCGTTCAGGTCAAAAGACGATTCTCCAGGATAACGATGCACATCGACCAGCAACTGCCCGGATTCTTCTTTGGTAATATGAAGGTGCACCTGCACAATTCGCCCGGCATCGTTTATGGCTGCTGCAATGCTCACAGTAGCGCCAACTGTAAAGGACTGGCTGCTGACCGGTGTTGATATGGAAATGGCGGGAGCATCGCGATCATTCGCGGCACTTTCATTCTTCTTACAGCCCGGCAGCAGTAAAGCGATCGGCAGCAGCCGAAACAGGAATTTCATACCTGAATTTACAACTAACCAGCCAGCCCGGCAATAGAAGGGAAAAGGACATTATTTTCAAGGTGAACATGCCGATGCAGGTCATTTTCAAAATCTCTCAAACATTGAAAAACAATCCGGTAAGATGTGCATGCGTCTGCGGGTGGCATATACTCATTGCTCAGCTGGCGAATCGCTTCCATTTCGTCCCCGGCCGATTCATGTTCGGCTTCCATCACGGCAATTGGAGTCAGCAATGCTGAAGGATGTTGCTCTTCTGCTACGCCGGCTTCAAATTGTCGGATTGCAGGAAACAGAATTTTCTCCTCCTTGCGCAAATGAAATAACAGATCATCAGCCAACGACATGAATTTTTCTCTTATCTGCACCAACTCGGGATGTTTAGCTCCATGCTTACCCGCAACGCGTTCGAGCAACGCACTGATAACCGGAATTTCATTTTTGACATAATGATGATGCTGCGATTCGATATGGTCTACCAGTGCCGTCATTCGAAGTCTCTCAGCAATTAACCAGGGCTCCTGCTCTGCAACTGGGCTTTGTTGTAATAAAGCCTGCAATTCACCACTAATTTTTTCCAAGTCGAGGCCCTGCTCATTGCATACCGTCTGAAGCGTTCTTTTGCCCCGGCAGCAATAGTCCATCCGGTACCGTTCCAGCACAGAAGCTACTCGATAGTTTTCATTTACCAGCTCCGCGAGCGTGGCATTCTCTGATATAGTCATATGTATTATTTTCCGAGTTAAAGATCTTTTCCGCAAAATTTGCGAGTGGCAATCCAAAGTGGCAGCAATACCCAAACCAACATGATGCCGCCAGTGAACAAAAGGCCCGCCATGCTGCCAAAGAAATCCTTGTACACTGCTCCGGTATAACCCATCAGCGCGCTGATGTCCATTTGAAGCATGATGAATATGCGTCCAAGATCAATGGGATTGAGCGCTGCCATCAAAAGGGTCCATTTTTCCATGGGATATTCGCTAAAGGCGAAAAGAATGCTAAGAAGTAGTCCATCGTAAAGAAGAGCGAAATAAAACCAAAGCAACAGAGATATGCCCATGCCGCGGGTCTTGTCGCGGGTGACAACTGATGCCAGAAAACCCAGCGAAGTAAAGATCAGCGTCAACACTGACCCGGTAAATACCAGGGCCATACCCCTGGCATCCGGCACAGCCAGCAGAACCGGCAATCCCATTCCGATCAGGAAGGCAAGTAGCAAGGAACCTGCGACCCCGGCATATTCGCTCAAAAAAAGCCGCGTACGGGATAGTGGCTGTGCCAGCAGGAGTTCAAAAAACTCGTAGCTGTTGTAGTAGTGAATAGTGCTAAATACGATGCTGATCAGTGGAGTAACAAGCAATACAATCGTCAACAGGCTCAGGATGGCCTTATCCGTGTCGTTCTCCATTTGAAAGAGTGTCAGCGAAACCAGCAGCATAAACAGCGCGTAGGCCAGCATGATTCGATTGCGCAGAATGTCGTACAGGATGTGCCTCGTTACTTGCATAAATCAGGATTTGATAGAAATTTTGCCTTCACTATTTACGAGCCATTGACGCGAGGGGTCGCCGCCGGCATATTGTAGCATGATCGACGCTATGATACGACTGATCCGTTCCTCGCCCGTATCAGAACGCAACTCCGCCAGGCTTCGCAGGAATTGCAGGCGACCGTCCTGGAGATATAATACATGGGTAATCATATCATCGAGATCGCTAAGCACATGAGAGGTAATGAGCACCAGTTTATTTTTCTTCTTTTCACGCATTACTTTTTCTTTCAGCAGTTCGGCCGAAAGAGGATCCAGTCCGGCAGTGGGTTCATCGAGGATCAATATGTCGGGATTGAAATAAAACGCCAATGCGGCACTTACTTTCTGACGGGTTCCACCACTGAGGGTACGCATGGCTTTATGAAAAATATTCTGAAGGTGGAACGCCTCCAGCAGTTCTGTATCTGGTTGCTGACCATAGTCTGACCGAACATCTTCCAGCATTTGAAATACACGGCCTACTTTCATATTATCAGGATACCTTCCAATCTGCGGCATATAACCAATTTGCGAACGGTATGCAGGATTACGATCAATTGGCTCACCATTGATCAGGATACGTCCGCTATCGGGTTTTACCAGGCCAAGGATAGATTTGATGAGAGTTGTTTTCCCGGATCCGTTTGGTCCAATCAGCGCCAGCACCTGGCCCTTTTCAAAGTCGGCATTGATTTGTTGCAAAGCATGCAGTTTTTTAAACCGCTTGTTTAGGTTTTCAATTCTGATCATACTGAAAGGGTTTCATGTGCGGAGTTTTGTCAACCAGTTCAGCCGGCGTGAGCGATGGAATCGCCCGTTCGGCTTTGTCAATCAGGTTTACAAAAAAGCTGCGCATCAGCATTAAGGAAGCGGGATTTTGTTCCACCATCATGGCATACACGCTGACCGGATGAAAGGGCACATCGCCGGTACCATCCCGATTTAGATCATAGCCGTCATATTTATCCCAGTAATTGTTGTCAAAGCGATTTAGTACCAATCGTCCATTGGTTGCAATATCAAAACTGTTGCCACTGAAATTATTTTGTGAAAAATTATTGTCTTCGCAACTTGCCTGTACCCGGGCGGCCCAGCCATTATTGCTAAACTGATTGGAGGTAACCTGTATTCGATTGCTACCTTCCATGTAGATGCCAATCGTGTTTCGTATAAAACGATTTCGCTCGATTTTGCTATCGGTGATTTCCTTAAGCAGAATTCCATAGGCAGCCGCTCCCCAGTTTTCATCAAACAGATTTTGTTCCATCACCACTTTTTTAGAAAACATCACTGCTACTCCGGCGCCATTATTTCGAAAAATGTTTCTGGTGTACCGATCGTTGTGTGAAAACATGAAGTGCAAACCATATCGCATATTGCCCGCACTGAGATTGTCATTAATATGCGAGTTGGTTACAAACTCGAAGTAAATCCCGTCACGATGTCCGGTTACCTGATTTTTTTCAATTAGGGCATCATCACATTTCCACAGGTGAATACCATTGCCGGTTAGTTGCTCTGATCCCGGCTTTCCTTTCAGCTTGTTGTAGCGGATACTAACCCGATGACTATTGGCTACATGTATGGCAAAATAAGCATGGTTGATTTCGTTGTGTTCAATCCTTATGCCGGTGGCATCAATTATCTTGATGGCGGCATAGTCGTTCATTGGCGAATAGCCTGAGTTCTGAAATCGGATATTGCTGACAGTGACATTGCTTCCGCTAATCAGCAGCAATTCTACTTCGTGGCGCCCATCGAGTATGGCGCCTGCTTCACCCAGGAGCGTGACTGGTCTCGTGATTCGAAGGGTCCCCTCCTGATACAGTCCCGGGGCCAATACAATGGTATCTGCTTTTCCTGCCCTGTCGATAGCCTTTTGGATTTGGCCGGTGACCCGCACCCGGTTGGCTGTTGCGGTTAGTATGAAACCTGTCCACAACAAACAGATAAAAAAGCGTAGTGCGATTTTCATCGTAGCGTTGCTTTTAGGATTTCCCAGCTTAATGCTTTCACTTCGCCGGCGGGAAGTGCTGCCTTCGCCTGCCCGGCATTTTCAAACGCAGCTGCATGGCTGGCCATCGGGCTTTTGAGCGCAGGATCGATAATATAGACAGCATTTGACGCCTCAACAAATTCCCCGGGCTTTGCAAATGAAATCACCCACACTTTATCGATTCCACTGCTGTTTTGTTCAGCTTTGCTCTGGTAACTGATCAGACAGGCCAGGTCGTCGAATCTCCGCTCTACCCCTTTTGTTGTTAGCAAACTGGCTCCAAAGCGATCATCGGTAATCGTCATTTTGCAATGGTCGCATGCGTAACGGCCAATGACCCAGGCAGACGGACCAGTTTGGCAGGATGCGAGCAGCAAAGGCAGAATCAATACAATCAACGTCCGAGGTCGCATGCGGAGTGATTTTCTTTCGGACCACCATTCAAGCAGCCATACCAGAAATGCGAGTATGCCGGCGCCAACAACAACCCAGCCACCAACGTGTGGCAGCGACCAGGCTTCAAAGTTCAACAGTTGCCGATAGCCAAAGAGCGGAGGCTGATAAGAGAGTCCGGGTACCTGAATCGGTGCGCGTGGATCGAGCTGGTGGCCATAGTCGTAACCCCATTTATAAAAATCAGCCATGGCGACAATACCACCCAGTACCGATAATAGCAGATAGAAAAACAAGAGGCGAAGGCTGCCGGTAATCGCTACTGTTATGCCGAAGAGTAGAAAAAATCCAACTACAAAAGGTAGAATTTTGAATTCAGGGAACATGGATTCCGAAATTGGTTTCATACCAATGTAATGGTTAAGACCATTGATCACGTCTACATCGCCGCTTAATCCATTTATCCAGATATTCATGGTGAGGCCTTCAGGGTACTGCGGAGCAAAAAGGTCAATTCGCCAAACCGGAAGAAAGAAAGCACATATCAATGCCCCGGATGCAAATGCTACGAGAACGCGGGAAGTGAGACTCAATTTTTTACCAGTCATGATATTGCATTTCTGGTGAGGAAAAAGCCGGACCGGCGAACCGGTCCGGCCAGCTTATTAATCTACGGCCGCTGCCGCAGTTGCCGATGGATTACCTGTACCAAACTTGATGGGCACGTTGGATCCAGCAGGGCTAACGCGGATATAACCCGACATTTCCTGGTGGAGTGCTGAACAGAAATCAGTACAATACATAGGGTAAACGCCCACTTTTTCCGGCACCCATTTTAGGGTCTGTGTTTCGCCGGGCATGATCAGCAATTCGGCATTGCGCGCTCCTTTCACGGCAAATCCGTGTGGAACGTCCCAATCCTGTTCGAGGTTAGTAACGTGGAAATAAACTTCGTCACCCAGCTTCACCCCTTCGATATTGTCGGGAGTAAAGTGCGACCGAATGGAGGTCATATACACGTGTACTTCGTTTCCTTTACGCTCTACCCTTGCGAACTTGTCGCCAAGTGCTGCGTAAGGATTTTTGTTCTCCTCTATTTTATAAATCTTCTGACTCTTATCTCGTATCAGTTCTGCAGGAATGGCTTCGGCGTAGTGCGGCTCACCGATAGTCGGGAAATCGAGCAGCAGCTTCATTTTGTCGCCTTCGATAGAATACAGTTGAGCACTCTGCGCCAGCTCAGGTCCGGTAGGCAGATAACGATCTTTGGTAATCTTGTTGTAGGCAATAACATACTTACCCCAGGGCTTTTTGGTGGGTCCGCCTGGAATGGAAAGGTGACCAATAGAATAGTAAGTGGGCACTCGGTCCACAACTTTTAGTTCTTTCACATCCCACTTAACGATTTCAGAAGAAACAAAAAACGATGTGTAAGCATAACCCTTACCGTCAAACTCGGTATGAAGAGGGCCCAGGCCCGGCTTGGGTACTTCGCCATGCAATACGGCCTCGTATTTCAGCACCGGAATACCGTCGAAACTACCATCGAATGCTTTGTCGGCAATAGCCTTTTGAATTTTACTAAAACTAAACACTGGTACGTTAGCAGCCAGTTTTCCGCTGCCTACAATGTACTCACCGGTAGGATCGGTATCGCAACCATGGGGCGACTTGGGACAGGGCATGAAATAAACCATATCAGGGCAGTCGGCCGGGTCAAGCACCAGTACTTCGGTTTCAAGTTTGCTTTCCGCCATATGCTTCGATTCATCGTAGGTGTTATGAGCGTAGCGAACCTGTTTTTTCTTTCCCTTGCCTGCTTTTGCATACTCTTCTGCTTTCTTCCAGTTTACCGCCATTATGAAGTCTTTGTCCTTTTGCGACGCATTTACTTCCAGCAGCGTGTTGGCTTTTTCAGAATTGTAGCAACTGAAGAAAAACCAGCCCGACGATACGCCTTTACCCGCCCGGGCCAGGTCGAAATTGACACCCGGGGTAAGAATCTGGAATGAAATGTTCATGTGTCCACTATTGGGATCTACCCCTATAAAGCTGACAGTGCCCTTAAAATTGTCTTTATAGCTATCTATTGGCACATCGGGATTGTCGCCAATGGGAACACTGAAACGCGTGCCGGCAACAACATACTCCGTGTTTTCGGTGATGAAGGGTGAAGAGTGGTTGCCCGCGCTGTTCGGGATCTCGATTATCTCGGCTGTACGGAAGGTTTTCAGATCAATACGCGCAATGCGAGGCGTGTTGTTGGCATTGGTAAATACCCAGCGGCCATCATGTGCTCCGTCGGTAGTTGATAGCGCAACGTGGTGCAGATCATCCCAGGGAACCTGACCGTTGGAAGTGTTTAGCATGGGCTTAGACTCCTCACTAAAGCCATATCCCTTTTCGGGATCGAGAGAAAAAACGGGAATGACACGTAGCAATCGTCCGGAGGGAAGCCCGTATACCGACAATTGTCCGCTAAATCCGCCCGATACAAAATTGTAAAATTCGTCGTAACTGCCTGGTGGAACATACACTTTGGATGCTGCATCGCCACTTACCGCCGACTGGGTACTTTTGGGTTTACAGCCATTTACCAGCAGGAACAGGCCGGCCAGTATGCCGACGACGAGGCCGGCATGGAAAATTCTCTTTCTCATGATACTGTGTTAAAAGGTTCGTGAAAAAATTCGGAATAAGACAGGCTTACTTTACGCCATCGTTGTGCCGCATGAACTCCAATACCTTTCGGGCTTCTTCCTTTTCAATGTTCTGATTAGGCATGCGTACCATACATTGCTCCAGCAGCTTCTGTGCTTCCGGGTCAGTTTCAAGCATCATGTCTACATTGGTGATCATGTTCATAATCCAAACAGGTTCGCGGTGTTTGGTTACATCCTTCCATCCAGGTCCTACCAGCTTTTCCTCTGTCAGTCGATGACACGACTGGCATTTGAGCTCATAAGTCGCCTGTCCGGCTTTCACCCAATCGGCATTCAGGGGTGTGCTGAGTTGTACATCAGCTTCGGTAAGCTGTGTGCCGTGTTGTTCGGGCTGGCTTTTGGTAAGCTCCTGAACGTCAACAGGTTTATCTTTTGAAGACTCCCCGCCGCCGCAAGAAACCAGTGTGAGTACTCCGGCCACCATCGTCAGCTGGAGTAGCGTGCGCATTCGGATCATGACATTAAGTTTTTAGTGGAGTAATAATTAAAGATACTAATGTCTTTTATTACATCAAAAGTATTTGTCCCCTGCCCATGCCGACCTGACCGGCGTCAAAGAAAAACCTGATGTTTATCAACATAATCGCATATTGCAGGTTATAGTTTTGAACAGGTAATTATATTTCCCATGGTTTTGTCGAAGTCGTTTGGTTATGCTCTGCGGGGAGTCCTCTATGTGGCGCTCATGGGCGACGAGAATAGAAAAGTGCCTTTGGAAGAAATTGCGGACAATCTGAAAGTACCGCGCCACTTTCTGGCCAAGATTCTCAAATCCGTGGTCAAGGCCGATATTCTCAAAAGTACCCGGGGGCCGGGTGGAGGGTTTTATATACATGAAGGAACCCTGGCCACTACCCTCCTTACTATTGTGCTATTGATAGAAGGAAATGCCTATTTTAACACCTGTCTGCTTAGTTTACGTAAGTGCAATGCTTCTCGCCCCTGTCCGCTTCATCACAAACTGGATGATCATAAGAAGGAGATCATGAAAGTATATCAGACTACCACTATCGGAGACTTGTTGAAAAATGACAAGCCCGAGTTTATCCGCAGTCTGGCAATTGACTAATCTATTCAGGCTTTCCCAACTTTAAAAAAGAGACCCCTGGGGAACCAGGGGTAGGCGATTGAAACGAAAACCAACGACTTCCATGGAGGAAAGTCTCAACTATACTATAACAGGACCAAAGCTAGCGTTTCCGGAATGCTGCCAATTGACGCAGGTCAGCAGTTGGGCTGAGTCTTGTCACTGATCAACACGTATGCATCGGAATGTATCTTCATCAATTTCGGAGCTGATATAAATCATCTTTTTGCCCATTCAATCCGGGTATTTTGCCCTCGTTGCGAGCTAAAATAATCTGTCAATCTTTAGTATGTTTATTCCTTCCGTGAGTTTGGATCGGGACGCTTTTGTGACCGACCTTGTGAAACAGGATTATCGAACGGCACTTGTATTCCGTAAATATGGAATCGAATTTTGCTGCACGGGTCGTTTTCCTCTTTCCTTTGTGTGCGACAATCTGGGGCTCGATCTGGAGCAGGTGTTGAGTGATTTGCATGCGGCAACCCGTCCGCGCCAGACGGTTGCCTCTCTTCCATTTGAAGAATGGGATATTGATTTCCTGACCGACTATATTCTGAATGTACACCACCGTTACTTACGGGATCGCCTGCCAGCTATCTCCGAACAGTTGGAAAAATTTGTGGTCGAACACCAGCGAAAATATCCGGAACTCGTAGAACTGAAAGAAAGGTTTCATGCTCTAAATGCCCAGATGCTTCCTCATTTACAACAGGAAGAAGACGTGCTGTTTCCATACGTTCGTCAGATTGCACATGCCTATGCCGACGCTGAACCCTATGCGGGCCTATTGGTTCGTACGCTCCGCAAGCCGGTAGAAGCTATCATGCACCAGGAACATGATGCGGTGATGCAAACGCTGGCACGGATGCGCTCGCTTACCAACAACTACACTGCGCCCGATGCTGCCTGCATCAGTCATCGTGTAACCTTTTCACTACTAAAAGAACTTGATAATGATTTGACACAACACCTTTATCTGGAAAATAAAATTCTTTTTCCGCGCGCCATTGAAATGGAGCGCCAGCTTTTGAATGCAGAATAAGAGGTTGTTGGCCCTAATATGATGAATGGAGCCAGTTGGATTTTTGTTAACTTCCCGCAAAATTGGTTCCCATGCCCAAAATGAACAGCAACTGGGCTCTCCCGCTGGCTTCCCTGGTTTTTGTACTGGCTGTTTCTCTCAGCTTTACACTCGAAAACTATGAACTGGCCGTCAGTGGCCTGCTTATTACAGTCGTGCTGACGGTGTTCGTTCCCGGCTGGTGGAGCACCTTGATTGCTGGCGTTGCGAGCATGATCGCCATGACCGTACTGGTCATCTATTTCCTCGAGCAAGGCGAAATTCTCAAATCACTGCTGGGCCAGCTATACTCTCTTCTTGTTTTGATTTTCGCTGTTGTAATTGTTTTGTATCTGAAAAAACTGCAGCGATCTCTTGAGTATGGCAAAACGCATATGACCTCACTGTTTGAAAATGCCACAGAAGGAATTCTGCTCACTAACCGACAGGGGAGTATTGTACTGGCCAATCCTGCAGCGCAAAGGATGTTTGGTTTTACAGAAAACGAATTGATCGGCCATCGGATCGAAATGTTGATACCGCGACGTTTTCATGGCGGTCATGAGCAACTACGAGAAGGTTTTTATCATAAGCCGGCGAACCGGAGTATGGGCTCGGGTCGCGACCTTTTCGCCCGCCGGAAAGACGACAGCGAATTTCCGGTTGAAGTAAGCCTGAGTCATTATAAACAAAAGAACGAATCCTTTGTAATTGCGTTTATCGTTGACATCACCACCCGAAAAGAGATTGAGGCCAATCTGTTGCGCCAAAAACAGGAATTGGAAAAAATTAGTCAGGATATACGACGTCTGAACGCTGCACTGGAGGAAAAAGTAGAGGAGCGAACCCAGATACTGAAAGAAGCGCTCCAACGGCTTGAACAATCCCAATTGGAGTTGAGCGAGTCGCTTGATAAAGAACGTCAGCTTAATGAAATCAAGTCGAGGTTTGTATCAATGGCTTCGCACGAGTTTCGAACACCGCTGAGTACCATTCTTTCTTCGGCCACTCTTGTGTCAAAGTATACCCAAACCGACGAACAGATCCGACGCGATAAACATATTAACCGGATTCGGGATTCCGTCAACCACATGAATGAACTACTGGAAGATTTTCTTTCGCTCGGCAAACTGGAAGAAGGAAAAGTGGGCATTTCCCTGTCCGACTTCAATACGCGCGATTTCGCTGAAGATGTGCTGGATGAAATGAAAGCTCAGTTAAAAACGGGGCAGCAGCTCATACTGGATTGCACTGGTCCTGTGGAATTCCGTACTGACAAGCGGATGTTGAAAAATATCGTGCTGAACCTGTTAAGCAATGCCATCAAATTTTCACCAGAGTCATCGCCCATTCACTGGAAGATGGCAATGGAGGGGAACGAGCTGGTAATTGAAGTACGCGATCAGGGCCTCGGTATTCCGGAGGAAGACCACCCTCATCTGTTCGGAACCTTTTTTCGGGCAAAAAATGTGAGCAATATACCGGGGACAGGCCTTGGCCTGCCAATTATAAAACGGTATGTTGACCTGCTGAAAGGCCATATAGAATTTGAAAGCAAGGCGGGGCAGGGAGCACGCTTCCTGATACGTCTTCCGCGGCTTGACCAACTTGAACAGAGTTAAAATTCCCTTTTCCTGCAACCTTTTTGGTAAATTGACAGTTGTATCAAAAACGCCGGACATGAAATTCAAAGTTCAATTGCCGGTGGTGCTGACTACAGTGCTGCTGGTTGCCTATGCGATTATGCTTCTGGCCGATGTACCAACGGGCCTGATCATGACATTATTGGTGATTGCTCCGTTCTTCCTGATTTGGACGGCCTATGCCGTATTGCGTTGGGATGAATACACTGGGCAGGAACTGGAAGAGTCGGAAGAGTGGGCTTATGAAGACCGGCGGAAGTTTTACAAATAACGGATTTCGGTTCTCTCCCCTCATACATGGCAACTCTCTATGGCCTTTCCCAACTCGTGAAGACGTGGACTGATGTATGGTATGCCGAGGTTCAGTCCTCGAAGAAGTAACGCTATACCAACGATTGCCATAAAAAGAGGCACTACTTTTCTCAATCTGAATCGCCAGGATAGCGATAACAAATGCCCGAAATAGCTGAGTGCCAACATTGCCGGCAATGTACCGGTTCCAAACATCAGCATAAAGCCAATGCTTTGGTCGAGGCTGGTTGCCGTCAATGCAGTTGCTAAGGCAACATAAACCATACCACAGGGCAATAATCCATTAGCCATACCCATTAGCATGAATCCCGGTACTGTTTTGTCAGATCTCATTAACCGGCCCATTTTAGCTTGAAGCCAGCTGTATAGTTTATTCATGAATGCTGGTTGCCATGCGTAATGATACCCGTAATACAGCACCAGCAGACTGAGCACCAGAATACCCATCGCCAGTGAAAATCCTTGTTGAAAACCTGCCAAATGAACACCCCTGCCCGCTGCGCCTGCGATCATACCCAGCCCGGCGTAAGTAAACAAACGTCCTATGTTGTAGGCAGCAACAGACACTATTCGCACCGGCCGCGGAAGGTGCTGTACCGGCAGGGAGAGGGCCAGCGGCCCGCACATACCTACGCAATGAAGGCTGCTTACCATGCCCAGCGTCAGGCCTCCTATCATCCATTGTAGATCCATCAGGGTATTTGCAAAGGTTGAATAACGTAGTAATCCCGGTTCTGATGCTTCCACTCTACTTTTACAGAATAATCACCGGGAGCAAAACCTTCCCTTTTGAAATATTGCTTCCCTTTTGAATCAATCTCCAATTGGTATTGTCGATCGCGGCTCGCGTCGTAAGCGCAATAAAACCAGATCCTGCCTTTCAGACTATCGCCCTGTAATTCTGAGGGCATTTGCAGCAAAAGCTGGTCCGATTCTACGGTCACATTCAGCGGCTCGCTCAGTGCTGCAGCATTCTGCTTTCCATCAATAACCGATTGATACTTCAGCTCACTTTTATAATATTCCTTTTCCACCAGCTCAAAGTTGGTACCCATTGATCGGTATACCAGATACCCCATACCGGCAATAAACACGATAAAGGTCAACATTAACTTATATCCCCAATTCATAGTAGTTGGCTTTAAAAGATCAATTATTTTTTTTGAAGGGCCCCATAAAATTGGTCGACAGCGTAGTCAGCTTACGGTCTCCGTCGTAAAGGCCCACTTTCAATTCTGTTTTTCTATCCTGTACAAAACTATTCGGCAGCACTATGAAGAATGACCCTTTACCCTGTCCTTCCTTCGGCACATCGATCGATCGTCCTTCGGCTTCAATAATACGGCCCGGCGCACCTTCAAGTCTTAATACCAGTTCAATATGATCAACTGTTTTGTTGATGATTTTGATATTGTAAAGATTTGAAATGCTATCTGCTCCCCTTTCCTGGTATGTGATGCCGGCGGCGCGTATAATGGTGCCATCAATATCTTTCCGGGACAGCAGCAGGAAGCTCAGTAATCCGCAGAGCAGGATAAGAACTACTGTATAGAATTTCATTCGACCGGTATAACGAAGTTTTTTGCCTTCTGCAATGCCCGCTTCCGAAGCATAGCGTACAAGTCCTTTCGGTCGGCCCACTGCTTCCATCATATGATCGCAGGCGTCGATGCAGGCCGTACAGCCCACACATTCCATCTGTGTGCCGTTGCGGATATCAATACCGGTTGGACACACTTTCACGCATTGAAAGCAATCGATACAATCTCCCAGGTCAGCGGTCGCTGGCGCATTTTTTTTGAACTTACCGCGGGGCTCCCCACGTTTGTAGTCGTAGGCGACAATCATTGAATTTCGGTCGAGCAAGACACTCTGTAATCGTCCGTAAGGACAAACCACAGTGCAGGCCTGCTCTCTGAAAAAAGCGTATACAGCATAGAAGACGACCGAAAAGGCGATCAGAGCCAGAAAGCCTCCCAGATGTTGGCTTACCGGTTCGGAAATGATTTGCTTCAGTTGGTCCATGCCAATGATGTACGAAAGGAAGAAATTGGCGATTATAAACGCCAGTAGAAAGAAAACGACATGCTTGATCGTCTTTCTTATAATTTTCTTCGAATTCCACGGAGCAGTTTTGAGCAGCTTCTGGGCTGGAGCGTCTCCCTCAATAAGGTATTCCACTTTTCGGAAAAGCATTTCCATAAAAATGGTCTGTGGACAAACCCAGCCACAAAACAGTCTGCCGAAAGCTGCAGTAAACAAAACGATGAATACAATGAAAGTGATCATCGTGAGTCCGAAGATGAAGAAATCCTGTGGCCAGAAAACCTGGCCAAACAGGATAAACTTCGCTTTCGGGATGTTGAAGAGGAAGAGTGGCCTTCCCTTTACAGTGATAAACGGCAGTGCGAAAAAAAGTATAAAGAAACCCCAGCTTACCCAGGTTCGGATATTGTAGAACCTTCCTTTGGGTTTTTGGGCAAAAATCCATTTGCGTTTGCCTTTTTCGTCGACAGTCGCTATACGGTCGCGGAATGATTCGCTTCCGGGATTATTCACCAGTTTCGGGGTTTTGAGGTCTTCGTCCATGGTCGTTCGTTTCAAAATTTATCACATCGGGTCGGTAAGCATCTACAGGGTAGGTTTCATTGGGCCTGCGTTTTAGTTCACGGTTCCTGTACTTGCCGTAGCCGTGCTGTCCACTGTTGTTCCGGTAGCCTCCTTAAACAACACCCCTTGGGGCTCCTTGCCATTTGGAGGATTGGTGCCGTGCATCGCTTTAATGTAGCTGGCTACCTGGGCCATTTGCTTGGGCGAATACACCGACTGCCAGGCAGCCATACCCTTACCATCCACACCATATTTAATGGTTTTGAATATTCCTTTGATATCGCCTCCATGCAACCAGTAATCATCGGTCAGGTTGGGACCTACTCCTCCTTCTCCTTTGGCACCATGGCAGGCCACGCAGGAAGTAGTATACACTTTTTCGCCACCAGCCAGATCCGCAGCATCGCTCAATACCTTTACAGTATTCTCATCCACGGCTTCCCCTTTCTTCTTTAAATATGCCTGCACTTCTTCTTCGCCTTTTTGCATACTGATCTTGAATTCTTCCTCACTAAGCGGGGCAGTTTCTGCCACATGGTAACGCCACAGATAGATCACAGCAAAAATGATCGTTACATAAAATCCCCACAGCCACCAGGGTGGAAGACGATTATCAAGCTCCCGGATGCCATCATAGTCGTGACCGAGGTCTATATCCTTCTCCTGTTCAACCGGCCTAAATTTGTTGAGCTTGTTCCACCAGTTGTAGGATCTCTTTTTGCGTTCAACCTGCAATGCTGTTTTCTCCGTTTCGGTCAGTTCTTTGTCGCGAGCTGCCTTTACCAGAAATCGAATATTGATAAGCAGCACCAGTATTATAGCGAGCTCCAGAAAAACCACTGATACCATCACATAAAACACCGTTGGTGCCAGTCCGCCAATCGATTGAACAGCAGGTGCAGTTTCAGCGGCAGTTGTTGCATCCTGTGCCATAGCAGCAGTTGAAAGCGCTATCAGCAGCATGGTTGTGATTGGCCGGATAATGGCTTCCTTGTGTTTGCGAACCGTTTTCATTCGCCAATCTGCCGACCCAACCAGCAGGCTGGCCAGTACAGCGATCACGATCAGCAGGACTCCCATTAATAAAAACAGCGTCATTGCGAGTGGATTCGAGAACAGTGATGGCGCGGGAGCATCGGCTGCCAGGGCCGGCTGCGCCCCGATAATTGTTGTTATTAATAACAACCCCAGTACCCTTATGCCCTTTTTAAATTTCATATACAGTTGTTTGATGGGTAGCATACCAATGTGTTTTAGTTTTCTTCATTATCCAGGGGGATGCGGCTCATTTCCCGAATGGTCTTCTTGTCGGCCCTGAAAACCCAGGTCAGCATCACCAGAAAAAACAGTGAGAAGATCAGAAAGGAAGCAAGTCCGTAGATGTCTACTCCACTGATTTTTTCGATATAATTGATGAATTTCATTTTGATTGATTTACTTGTTTTCGGCGAGTTGCACGTTTTTCGATGTGGCCTTGATATCGGTTCCCAGGCGTTGCAGATAGGCGATCATGGCGATGATCTCGGTATTGCTTTCAGTCTCGATCTTGTCTTTTTGCAGGTTCGCAGCTATTTCATCTGCCTGTTTCATCAGATCTGCGTTTGCTTTCTGATCATATCCATCGGGATAAGGAACTCCCAGTTTTTGCATGGCGCGAATCTTGGCCGGAATCATACTGGTATCGATTTTGTGCTCGATCAGCCAGGGATAGGCGGGCATGATTGATCCGGGCGACATGGAACGGGGATCGTACATGTGGTTGAAGTGCCAGGCATTGGTTTGTTTACCGCCTTCGCGTGCCAGGTCCGGACCAGTACGTTTGCTGCCCCACTGGAAGGGGTGATCGTACACAAATTCACCCGCTTTAGAATATTCTCCATAGCGCTTGTCTTCGTCGCGGAACGGTCGTATCATTTGTGAGTGACAGGTATAACAACCTTCGCGGATATAGATATCCCGTCCTTCCAGTTCTAACGGAGTGTAGGGTTTTACACTTGCAATGGTAGGTACGTTCGACTTTACCAGGAAGGTGGGGATCAACTCCAATATACCTCCAATAGCCACTACGATCAGGCTCAATACCAGCATGGTTACGGGCTTGCGCTCAATGATGCGGTGCCAGTATTCTCTTTTCTCTTTTACTGGTTTCAACAGAGGAGCAGCTTCAGCCGCCTCGTTTGGAATAAACTTACCTGCGCGAATGGTTTTGTACACGTTGTACACCATAATAAGTGCACCTACGAGATATAATGCACCACCCACACTACGGGTTATATACATCGGGATGATGTTTGTCACCGTTTCCAAAAACTGAAACTTCAGCTGGCCTTCTTCGGTGAACGATTTCCACATCAGGCTTTGAGTAAATCCGGCCCAGTAAAGAGGCACTGCATATAATATGATTCCAATTGTCCCCAGCCAGAAGTGGTTGGTGGCAAGTTTTTTCGAGTACAGGTTTGTGCCCCACATCCGCGGTACCAGGAAATAAATCATGGCAAAGGCTAAAAATCCGTTCCAGCCCAGACCACCAATATGCACGTGGGCAATAGTCCAATCGCTGAAGTGCGAGATCGCGTTGATATTTTTCAAACTAAGCAGCGGACCTTCAAAGGTGCTCATGCCATAGCATGTGATGGCCACCACCATGAATTTCAGCACGGGATCCTCACGCACTTTATCCCAGGCACCACGAAGGGTGAACAAACCATTCAGCATACCACCCCAGCTGGGGAATATCAACATCAGGCTGAATACGGTACCCAGCGACTGAGCCCAGTCGGGCAACGAGGTATAGAGGAGGTGGTGTGGCCCCGCCCAGATATAAATAAAGATCAATGCCCAGAAGTGGATGATCGACAACCGATAGCTGTAAACCGGGCGGTTGGCAGCTTTCGGCAGAAAATAATACATCAGTCCAAGGATCGGTGTGGTCAGGAAGAATGCTACCGCATTGTGTCCATACCACCATTGTACCAACGCATCCTGTACGCCTGCATACCAGCTATAGCTTTTCATGAACGAAACCGGCATTTCAAACGAGTTCACAATGTGCAGCATGGCAACGGTGACCCAGGTAGCGATATAAAACCAGATAGCCACATAAAGATGTCGCTCACGACGCTTCAGGATAGTACCCATCATATTGATACCAAATACTACCCATACCAATGTGATGGCAATATCAATGGGCCATTCCAGCTCGGCATATTCTTTACCGGTAGTATAACCCATCAACAGCGTGATGGCCGCAGCAGCAATGATTGCCTGCCAGCCCCAAAAATGGATCCAGCTCAGCTTATCGCTAAACATTCTCGCCTTACAAAGACGCTGGAGCGAATAATAAACACCGGTGAAAATGGAGTTACCCACAAAAGCAAAAATGATCGCGTTGGTGTGCAGCGGACGAAGGCGGCCAAAAGTGGTGGCGGGCAGGTTAAGACTGCTCGCAGGATAATAAATCTGAATGGCCACCCATAATCCTGCCAGCATACCCACTACACCGAAAACGACCGTTGCATAGGCAAAAGCCCGCACGATCTTGTTGTCATAATAGAACTTTTCTACTTGCATAAGCTGAGGAATGTTTTAGGAATTCTGGGTTTTGGTGGTAGAGGATGAAGGTTTGTCTTCAAATAAAATTCTAGTTGAGGGCGAGTAATCGTCTTCAAACTGTCCGCTCCGGACACTCCACAAAAAAGCAAAAAGGAAAAAAGCTGCGACCGATAAACTAACAGTCAATAGGATGATTATCACACTCATTTAGGGTAAATTCAAATGCCCCGTAAAAGTATAAGCGGCCCTGCCGCGGGTTTCTAACTGGTATCAACAGATGGGGTGATTTTCGTCATGTTTTCGTCATGAGAGGTGAGAGGTGAGAGGTGAGAGGTGAAAGGTGGGAGGTGAGAGGTGAAAGGTGGGAGGTGAGAGGTGAAAGGTGGGAGGTGAGCGGTGAGCGATGAGCGATGAGCGATGAGCGATGAGCGATGAGCGGTAGTCTGTGGAATCGGGAACGACTCTGTGAAAAGGCCAGGCAAGGAGGAGAAAAAAGTCTCTGAAAGTGTCAATTAACCCTTTGAATTGTACACTTTGCTGGATTATGTTGCAGAGAATATGTTCTTACAACTTAAACACAAGAACCTGGAAGTATACCTTTTTGCAGAAAGGTTGGTAATTGAATGCTACCGGTTGGCAAATACATTGCCAACTGAAGAAAAATGGGGCTTGTCATCTCAGATCAGGAGGGCCTCAGTTTCGGTCATATTGAATATTGCAGAAGGCTGTAGCAGGGTGTCGAAGCGCGAACGGAATCGCTTTCTCGAAATTGCGCGCAGTTCACTCTCCGAACTCGATACCGCATTGTCAATCGGAACGAAACTGGGCTTTTTGGCTTTGGATTCTAATCACCAGGTCGGCCAGCTCATGAATAGCTGTTTCGCTATGCTTTCGAAAATGATTATCTCACCCTGACAAAAAGAACTTTCACCTTTCACCTTTCACCTCTCACCTTTCACCTCTCACCTTTCACCTCTCACCTTTCACGTTTCACGTTCCCCCAGCCCCTTCACCCTCGCCAGCAAGCTGCTGCTTCCAAACGTGAGCAACACTATACTGAGCGAACTGCTGGGCATCAGAATAGCAGCAATGAGTGGCGAAAGATTGCCCTGCACCGCAAAGAAGAGGCCGATGATATTATACACAATAGACAATACGAAACTGGCCATCACAATTTTCTTGTTGGCCCGGGCGAGTTGGATAAATTTCAACAATCGCGGCAACTGACGGGCTTCGATAATAGCATCACTGGCAGGAGTAAAGTTATTGGTTTGCTCACTGATAGCTAAGCCCAGGTCGGCCTGCTTCAGGGCTCCGGCGTCATTCAGTCCGTCACCTATCATCATCACTTTTTTGCCAGTGGCTTGTAACTCCTGAATATAGTCTAGCTTGTCTTCGGGCTGTTGCCTAAAACGCAGCTCTGTACGAGCGCCCAGCAGCTTCTGCAGATTTGCGCGCTCAGCATCATTATCGCCCGACAATACGGAAAGACTGAAATCATGGCGTAGCTCTTTCATCAAAGCCGGCAGCTGCTCCCGATAGTGATTCCGAAATTGATAGTATCCTTTATATATACCATCTATTGAAAGATGAACCCGGGTTTGCTGATCAGGCTGTTGCCCGGGCTGTACAAACTGGCGGGATCCAAGCAGAACAATCGTTCCATCTGTTCCCTGGACCCGAATGCCCTGACCAGTAAGTTCTTCAAAGCTGCCCGGCTCGATAGCCTGAAGTTGTTTGTAATGCTTTTGCAATGCCTGGCTGAGAGGATGGGACGACTGGCGTACGGCACCCGCCACTGCGGCGGTTTCTACAGACTGCAAATTGGCGCCCACCCATTTCACTTCCTGATCGGCAGCATGCGTGAGCGTGCCGGTTTTGTCGAAAACAATATGGTCAATTTCTGCCAGGGTTTCTATAGTGGTGGCATTACGCAAATAAAGCCCGTTTTTACTAAATATGCGCAGCACATTTCCATTCGTAAAACTGTTGGACAGCAACAATGCACATGGGCATGCAATGATAAAAATACTGGTGATGGCGGGCCATATACGGCTCACATCGTTGAAGGCCCAGTATATTGCTGTGGCCGCTGCTATGCTGATTACAATAACCGTAAAATAGCGGCTTAGCAGGTCTACAAAAGAAGACTTGTTCTTTAGCTCCTTTTGAAAGCTTTCGCGGTTCCACAAACGAGTCAGGTAACTTTGAGCTACTTCTTTAACCACCAGCAATTCGATAGCGCCACCAGTTTGCTTGCCGCCTGCGTACAGTATTTCTCCCATTTCACGGGTAACGGGAATCGATTCGCCGGTAACAAAACTATAATCGATATAGGCCCTGCCCCGTGTCAAAATACCGTCGGCAGGAATCAGCTCTTCATTATGAATTAAAAGCGTGTCGCCCACTTTTATATCAGGCAGTGAAGTGGGAATTTCTTTTCCGTCTTTCAGCACCGATACGGCAATAGGAAAATAGGAAGTATAATCCCGATCAAATGAAAGCTGGCGATAGGTTCTGTCCTGAATAATTCGGCCTGCGAGCATAAAAAATACAATTCCGCTCATGCTGTCGAAATATCCACCTCCTGTGCCGCTGATTACTTCCCAGGCACTGCGCACAAAAGTTATCAGAATGGCGAGCGCAATAGGCGCATCAATGTTCAGGTACCGATGTCGCAGACTTTTCCAGGACGATTCGTAAAACGGCAGCGAAGCATATAGCAAAACCGGAATAGCCAGCGCAAAATTCAACCAGCGGAATATTTCTCTCAATCCCTCTTCTGCCTTTTCCACTCCCAGGTATTCGGGAAAACTCAAGAGCATGATATTGCCAAAACAAAAGCCTGCCACACCCAGCTGATATACCAGACTTCGATCAATGGCAGGTCGGCTTTCGCGCAGATCATTTAAACTGATATAGGGTTCATAACCCACCCTGGTCAGCAATTCGGCAATTTCGCGGAGGCTGATGGAGGCCGGATCAAACAACAGTTCTATTTCTTTTCGGGTGAAATTTACTTTCGATGAAATGACGCCCTTGTGAATCCTGTTCAGGTTTTCGAGCAGATAAAGGCAGGAACTGCAATGCATTTGAGGCAGATAAAACAAGGCCTGTATCTTGTTCTCGTCCCGATAGGTTATCAGCCGGTCTGCCATTTTGGGTTCGTCCAAAAAAGCGAACTTGTCGGGCCGAACAGTCAGACGCTGGCTCAGGCCCGGATTTTTATTCAGATCGTAATACTCACACAACTCGCTTTGGTTCAATAGCTGATACACCATTTTGCAGCCCTCGCAACAAAAACTCTTGTCTTCGAGCACAATGGGTGTATTGTTGCAGGAGTCTCCACAATGGTAACAGGTTTGGCTGGTTTTAACTTCAAACGCCGGAGCGGACATAGCATTTCCTTTGATCTGCTAAACTATCAGCATGTTGCCCGGCTCGGACTGACCTAGTTCAACTTAAATCTTGATATTGGTCAGCCACCTGCTTTTTGTATTTTGCGGCATATTTCACCCACCAACCCCCAATCATGGCACAAAAAACTATTCTCATTATCGACGATAACGACGATATCCGCGAAAACACTGCCGAAATCCTTTCGTTTGGGGGCTATCGGACCGTGACAGCAGAAAATGGGAAAAAGGGAATTGAAGTAGCCGTAAAGGAAAAACCCGACCTGATCGTTTGCGATATTATGATGCCTGAACTCGACGGTTATGGTGTATTACACTTGTTGCGCAAAAATCCAGAAACGGAAGGCATTCCGCTGATTTTCCTCACAGCTAAAGCAGAACGAAGCGATTTGCGCAAAGGAATGGAAATGGGTGCCGATGATTATGTGACCAAACCTTTTGAAGAAGTTGAATTGATGAATGCTATTGAATCGCGCCTGCAGAAATACGATGTACTTCATAAAAAATACATTGGCAACGCACAGGGATTGACTGAATTGACCAACGACCTTCGCGAAACGGGCATGCTGAAGTTCAATCTCGACGACTATAACTCTGAGATATATGGCAAGAAGCAGGTTATTTACAGCGAAGGCAAAAGGCCCCGGTTTCTTTACTACCTCGTAAAAGGCAAGGTAAAGGGCTTTAAGACTCATGAAGACGGAAAAGAATATATTACCGATCTGTATAGCGATGGCGACTATATAGGATACCCGGCTTTGATTGAAGAAAAAAATTACGACGATACCGCAGTAGCTCTGGAAGAAACTGAAATCATTCAGGTTCCAAAAGAAGATTTTCAACAGATCCTTTACAACGATATCCAGATTGCTTCGAAGTTCATACGGATCATTACACAAAATGTGAAGGAAAAAGAGGAAAGATTATTGAGTCTGGCTTATAGCTCACTCCGCAAAAGAGTTGCGAAAGCTTTGGTTGATATTCAGGGAAAATTCAATGAACCCGGATCCAATCGTGCCATCGAAATATCAAGAGAAGATATTGCCCATTACGTAGGCACCGCTACCGAATCACTGATTCGCACCCTAAGCGACTTCAAATCAGAAAAGTTGATTGAAATCCGCGACGGAAAAATCCTGATCAGCAATTTGGAAAAGCTGCGCAACCTGCTTTACTGAGGAGGTGAAATGACGCCGTTTGGTCCTTCACCTGGCGCCAGGTTACCATAGAAGATCGGCCGAAATGCGTAGCATAATTCGCTTTTTAGCCCAAAGGCTGCCATTTTTGTGCAAAAACTTTCAAAAGCGAACTATAGTTCGCTTTTGAAAGTTTTTTCTAAGGAAGGAAGCTAAGGAAAAATACCAGGATATTATGATGGAACGGCAACGACGATTTAGAATGGAATAATTCCAAATTAGAAATAACTGAGAGTAATAGATATCCTTTATTCTTCCCCCAGAAAATCATCCAGATCACGCCGTTCTTTCTTAGTGGGGCGACCAATCTTGCTGGGCCTTTTTCCGGTATGAAAACTGGCAGCCTGATATTGTAAACGCTCCAGTTCCTCAGGTGGAGTAATGTCTTCATAATGCCTGATAGCATCAGCATATGCCACGCGCTTTTCGAGCAAGGCTGTTACTCTGATCTTCCAACGCTTGGCTTCCGTTTTCACTTCATATTCATCGCCTGTCTGCACCTGTCGCGATGCTTTTGCCTGCAGACCATTGAAACGCACTTTACCTGTATCGCAGGCGGCTGCGGCCAGCGTGCGGGTTTTGAAAAGGCGAATGGACCAGAGGTATTTGTCGAGGCGAGGCATTTTGGTGAGGGGTGAGAGGTGAGAGGTGAAAGGTGAGAGGTGAGAGGTGAGAGGTGAGAGGTGAGAGGTGAGAGGTAGGTTTGCCTCTCTGTTGTGAGGCAAACCTTCCCTTACCAGAACTGCCCTACTCAGCAAAGAACTTATGGAAATAAGGGATGGTTTCTATCCCTTTGTAATAGTTTTCCAGATTATATTTTTCATTTGGGCTGTGCAGATTATCGTTGTCCAAACCAAAGCCCATGAATACAATCTTGATGCCCAATTCTTTTTCAAGTATGGAGCAAATAGGTATGCTACCGCCGCCGCGAACGGGAATAGGCGCCTTACCGAAAGTGGCCTCTACGGCCTTGGATGCCGCCAGATAACCTTTGCTGTCAATAGGCGTCATATAGGGCTCACCGCCATGGTGCAATTCAGCCTTCACTTCCACACTGGGCGGAGCTATTGATTTAAAATAGTTCAGTAATATCTCGGTTATCTTTTCACTTGACTGGTTAGGTACCAGTCGAGCGGAAATCTTGGCATAGGCTTTCGAAGGCAACACCGTTTTTGCTCCCTCACCGGTATAGCCACCCCAGATACCATTTACTTCAATGGTTGGCCTTATGCCGGTACGCTCGTATGTTGAGAATCCTTTTTCACCCCACAGCTCTTTCACACCCAGATCTGCTTTGTATTCGTCCTCATCATAAGGAGCCTTGTTCAGCAGTTCGCGCTCTTCAGGCGTAGCTACTGCTACATCGTCGTAGAAGCCTGGAATAGTGATATGATTATTCTTGTCATGGCAACTCGCGATCATCTGTGCCAGTATAGTGATGGGGTTTGCCACGGCACCACCGTATGTGCCGCTATGCAGGTCGCGATTGGCCCCGGTTACTTCCACCTGAATATAACTCAGGCCACGTACACCTGTATCGAGCGAAGGATTTTCCATACTCAGCATACTACTATCGCTGATCAGAATCACATCTGCTTTCAACAGCTCCCTGTTGGCAGCCACAAAAGCACCCAGATTAGGCGAACCTACCTCCTCCTCTCCTTCAATTAAAAATTTGATATTGGTCGACATGCTATCAGTGGCGTTCAGAATTTCAAGTGCTTTCACGTGCATAAAAAACTGACCCTTGTCGTCTGCAGATCCGCGGGCAAAAACTTTTCCGTCCTTAATTACCGGATCAAAGGGCCCGCTATGCCATAGCTCCAGCGGCTCAGGTGGCTGCACATCGTAGTGTCCATATACCAATACAGTTGGCCAGGAAGGGTTCACTATCTTTTCTCCAAACACAACCGGGTGTCCCGCGGTATCCATTACTTCTGCACGGTCACAACCTGCTGCCTGCAAACTTTTTTTCACCGCCTCGGCACAGCGCAGCATGTCTTGCTTATGTTCCGATTTAGCGCTGACAGAGGGAATGCGTAACAGGTCGAGCATTTCGTTCAGGAATCGTTCACGGTTTTTTTCGAGATAGTCGTTCCAGGCCTTCATGTTTTATTTTTTTGTTTCGATACCTGCAAAGGTAACAGATTCAAAATACCTGTTCGGCGGTAACCAGGTAGAATATATTTCGGTATATAAATTTGGCCACGCCAGAAGACAGTTTTGGGTGTGGAGAGTTAGTTACGGATCCTGGACTTGGCCAGCCCAACCAGTATCACTCCACCCAGAATGATAGCCAGTGCAAGCACCTGCAAAGAAGAAATCATTTCGTCGGCCACCACCCAGCCAAGGAAAACGGCTACGACCGGGTTTACATATGCGTAAGTACCGACCAGTGTGGCGGATCGCACCGATAATAGCCAAACGTAGGCCATAAACCCGATCAATGATCCAAAGACGATCAGATATGCTAATCCCGCTATTGCCTGCCAGGTAATATGGCCGGAATCGAACGAGTTCATTTCGCCCGATAAAAAACTGACCAGCAACGACATTGCTCCTGCCGACAACATTTGAAACGAAGCTTTCATGCCGGTGGGCGATTCGATTTTCCGGTATTTGGAATAAAGCGAGCCGATGGCCCATGACACCGTGCCAGCCAACAGCACAAACACACTTAGCAACTTTATCCTGTCGCCCTCAAAATTGAGGTTGGCACCGTCTGCAAAAAGAGTCAATACCCCCGCAAAACCAATCAACAGACCGGCAAGCACCCATCTGTTGCTGAAGTTGGCCTTCCATTCACGCCGGTCGAGCAATACAAACCAGAGGGGTGTACTCGCAACAATAATGGCGGCCAAACCGCTGGTGATATACTGTTCTACCCAGGCCACCGATCCGGTACCGATAAACAACATCAGCAAGCCTCCCACCGAAATTTGCCCAATGGCAGCAAGACCCGGCGTAGCTTCACCACGCACGCGAAAGAAAACATAAAGAAGAAGTCCCGCAATCACGAACCGTATGCCAGCCATCATGAAAGGCGGAAAACTTTCCAGGGCCAGCAGGATGGCGGTATAAGTTGAGCCCCAAATGATATACAATGCCGCAAATGCAGCCAGTATTAATGCACGCGAGGGAGTAGATGACAATGGAAACAGGTTTGAAAATATGGAAATCGGATACCAGCCTTTCAGCCGGCAGAAATGCAAATTTAGGAAATTGTGAACGGTAAATAGCCGGCGAAAAAATGTGGAGTTTCCGAATCACGCAAACATGCGTTTGCACATTATTATTTTTTCTTCTTCAATGCACTTGCTTTCGACAACATGTCTTTCCCAAACTGGTTCTTGATTCCGTCTACCGCTTTGTACAAATTCAGTTTCTCTACCTGATTATCAAACAAACTCATTTGTATGGTGATGGGTATAAACTGACTAAAGCGAACGCCCAGCAAACGCACTGGTCTTCCCTTTTGATATGACTTCTGAAAAAGGTCTTTCACTTTTGCAATCAACTGATCATCGAGTGCCGTATAATCGATTGTTTCCTGCCTGGTAGTCGTTTCAAAATTGTTGTAACGAATCTTGACAGTCACACAGCCGGTAAGCTTCTCATCTTCCCGAAGGGCGTAGGCTGTCTTTTCAGTGAGCCTTACCAGTTCTGCCTGCAGGAAAGCTGTATCCGCGTAATCGCTGTCGAAGGTGTTTTCGTGACTGATGCTTTTCTGCTCCCAATCGGTTTCAATATGAGTGCTGCCAATACCCTGCGATTTATCCCAAAGCGACTGACCTGCCTTCCCCACAATTCGGGTTAATACTTCCACCGGCGTCCGTGCCACATCTTCAATGGTATAGATGCCAAAACTTTTTAATTGTTGTTCAGTATGCTGGCCCACTCCGTTGATCTTGCCAATATCCAGTGGCCAAAGAAAATCCTTTTCTTTTCCGGGAATAACTTCGAGAAATCCATTTGGCTTGGCTTCATTGGTAGCCATTTTGCTGATAAATCGAGCCGACGAAAGTCCTGCAGAAATAGGCAGACCTGTTTCCTGCCGAATCAGGTCGCGGAGCTCCCGGGCATATTTCGATACGCCGAAAAATTTATCCATGCCGGTTAAATCAATGTAAAACTCGTCGATAGATGCTTTTTCGAAAAGTGGCACTTTGCTGGCAATAATGTCGGTAACCCATCGGGAGTAGCGGCTATAGTCGCCGCGGCTGCTGTTGGTGACAATCGCCTGCGGACAAAGTTGAAGGGCCCGCTTCATGGGCATGGCCGAATGAATGCCAAATTTTCGCGCTTCATAACTACAAGCAGCCACCACTCCCCGCTCATAACCTCCAACAAGTACGGGCTTCCCCTTAAGGGAGGGATTGTTCAATATCTCCACCGACACAAAGAAGGAGTCGAGGTCGAAATGTGCGATGTAAGGTTGTTTTCCTGATTCCATTCCGTGTGAGTCCACCAGCTCCATTGCCGCGGCTCTGCAAGTTACCGAATCCTGTAACCAACGAAAAGATGAAGCTTAAGTAACAAAGCTTCAATCAGCGCGTTTATTACCTGAGCGGAACGGAAATTAAATTGAAAATCGACGGAAAGGATTAATTTTGACGCGTTTCGGGAGGTAGCAATGATTGATTTTCACTTGATTAACTAAAGTTCCCGGCAAAAGAAATAGATCCATGAAGGCTCTGACCACCATTACAGACCCGGTTTACAACGAACGTCCTGCATTCACGCGGTACGAACGCTTTTGGTTGCAGTATATCAATGACAAACGCGACCTTCCTTTTATTCACCTGTTAACGGCCATTCACCTGCTGGTAATTCCATCGGCTGTAGTACTTTACACTCCCTTACTGCAGGGAGTATGGTGGTGGGCCCTTTATATTCCCTATTTCTACATTTCGCAGCTCTATTTCAAAGGACGTTTTGGTTTAATGCTGCATTGTATCAGCCATCGTAAACTTTTCAAAAAGGCATATACCTGGATCTATCATTGGATCATATGGGGCATTTGTCCATTCTTTGGTCATACGCCTGAAACCTATTTCGTTCACCATATGGCCATGCACCATGTTGAAAATAACGGCCATGACGATGCCAGCAGTACTCTTCCCTATCAGCGAGATAGCCTGAGAGGTTTTTTATCGTATGTAACCCGATTTCTGTTCCTTGGTTTTCGCGACACCTTTATGTACCTGTTTACCCGTAAGCGTAAAAAGTTTTATATGCGTCTTACCTGGGGTGAAATGTCTTTCTACGCGTTTTGTATCGCCATGTGCTTTGTGAACCTGAAGGCAACACTCTTCATTTTTATTATACCTTTCGTGTTCGCCCGTATTGTAATGATGCTTGGCAACTGGGCACAACATGCTTTTGTTGATCCCAACAATCCGGATGAAAACACGATCAATTGTATTAATACAAAATACAATCAAACCTGCTGGAACGACGGCTACCACGCTGTTCATCACATACGACCTGCACTGCATTACACCGAAATTCCGGTAGAGTTTATGAAAAATAAGGATGTATTTGCCGAGCGAAAGATCCTTGTTTTTGACGGCATTCACTATCTGCATATTTTCCTGTGGTTAATGACGAAACGCTACGATAAGCTGGCCGATAATCTGGTGAACATCAACAATATGTTCAGCAGCAGAGAAGAAGCCATTGCTTTAATGAAAGAGCGCACCCGCAAGATGCCGGCTGCTAAATAGCACGGCAACCTCTCTAATTGGGTGAAATCAATTGCATCTACACAGTATAGTACACAGTTAGAGACAGTTTTTCAACTTAGAACAACTCTCCGGGCTGGGTAATTTCCTAACTTAGAATCCAAATCAGGATATGAAAATTACCGCACAGCTAGTAGATATACATCGGCAACGCATTTTTCCGGCCACTGTGGAAATTGCAAACGGTCGCATTTTGTCTGTCCGCGATGCTGGTGCCGACTCCGTTACGCACGCGGGCTTCCTGATGCCGGGCTTTATCGACAGTCATGTACATATTGAAAGCTCCATGCTTGTGCCCGCTGAATTTGCGCGTCTGGCAGTAGTACACGGCACAGTTGCTACTGTGAGCGATCCCCACGAAATTGCCAATGTCTGTGGCACAGAAGGTGTGCAATACATGATTGATAATGGCAATACGGTTCCCTTCAAATTCAACTTCGGTGCACCGAGCTGTGTACCGGCTACCAGTTTTGAAACTGCCGGAGCAAGCCTGAACGCGCGCGATGTAGAGCAGTTGCTGGCCCGCAAAGAGATTCGTTACCTGAGTGAAATGATGAACTTCCCAGGTGTATTGCAGGAAGATCCGGAGGTGATGGATAAGATTGCCGCTGCCAAGAAATACAACAAACCCGTCGACGGACATGCGCCGGGACTAAGGGGAGACGCCGTGCGAAAATATATTGCTGCCGGCATCAGCACCGATCACGAGTGCTTTACGGCCGAAGAGGCCCTGGAAAAGCTGCAAATGGGCATGAAAGTGATTATCCGGGAAGGAAGTGCTGCCCGCAACTTTGATGCGCTGATCGATTTACTGAACCAGTTTCCAGATAAGATGATGTTTTGCAGCGACGATAAACACCCTGACGGTCTGGTATTGGGCCATATCAATCAACTTTGCCAGCGAGCTGTCGATCGCGGCATTGATGTTTTCAAAGTGTTGAAAGCTGCCTGCCTTAATCCGGTTCTGCATTACCGGCTCGATGTGGGCTTGTTGCGAGCAGATGATCCTGCCGATTTTATATTGGTGGAAGACCTGAAGGAATTTCGCGTGTTACAGACTTTTATTGATGGGCAGGAAGTAGCAGCAAATGGAAAAAGCCTGATTCGTACGCAAACTGCTGACACAATTAATCAATTTGTTGCCCAGGTTAAATCGCCCGACGATTTCGCCCTTAGCGCTACAGATACCACTCCTCCCTACAGCAGTCACCACGATCCACTGGTAATTCCCATCATCGAAGCCCTCGACGGACAGCTTATTACTAATCGGCTTGATGAGAAGGGAAAAATTGAAAACGGCTTCTGGGTGTCAGATCCTGACCGAGATATATTGAAAATCGTGGTAGTAAACCGCTATCAGCCTGCGCCCGTTGCTAAAGCGTTTATCCGCAACTTTGGATTAAAAGTGGGGGCGATTGCATCTTCGGTAGCGCACGATAGTCACAATATTGTTGCAATTGGTGTAGACGACAACAGCCTCTGCGAGGCGGTCAATGCTGTAATTGCTGCAAGTGGTGGTGTGTCAATCGCCCGGCCTGGCCAACCAACTGATTTGCTACCATTGCCCGTGGCAGGCCTCATGAGCAATGCCGACGGCTACCAGGTAGCGGAGGCTTACGCCCGTATCGACCAGGCCGCCCGCGACGCCGGCTCTCCACTGCGTTCACCGTTTATGACGCTTTCCTTTATGGCATTGCTGGTGATTCCGCACCTCAAGTTGAGCGATAAGGGGCTGTTTGATGGGGATAGGTTTGGGTTGCTGGGGTGAGAGGTGAAAAGTGAGAGGTGAGAGGTGAGAGGTGAAAGGTGAGAGGTGAAAGGTGAGAGGTGAAAGGTGAAAGGTGAAAAGTGAGAGGTGAAAGGTGAGAGGTGGTTGGGCAGAAATTGGCAGCAAAATCTGCGTCAAAGATCTGTGGAAATCTGCGGGAACTGAACTTCTGGCTTTAGTGCAGTATGCCTAAATGAAACTTTTTTGTTCCCGCAGATTTCCGCAGATTTTTGCACAGATTTACGCAGATTATTCGTCGATAATTTCAATTTCATCTTTCACCTCTCCCGTTTCACGTTTCACGTTTCACCTCTCACCTCTCACCTTTCACCTCTCACCTCTCTCCTCTCACCTTTAACATTTCCCTCATAAATTTTCCCGCCCTTGCTGCGTCAAACAATCAAATGCAGCGTTATGAAAAAGTTTTTTCAAATAAGCACCGAAATTGATGAGCCGGCGCTCCTGCAGAACCTGGTGGAAAAGCTGGCTGTACGCCGCGGTGGACAATTTGTTGGCGGGCAGCCACTGACGCCCGATTACAAATCGGTTGAAACCGCCAGCAGCCAGACCTTTGTAAGCGGAGCCATACAAATTGAAGAAGGCGAAGGCAGCGAAGCAATTCTTATTCGCGTGCCATTCATCACACAATACCAGTTTACCTGCGTCCGCGAAAGCGAAGACGAATACAGTTTGAAATGGGAAATGTCATTGTCGTGATAAAGCGAAGGAAGCAAAATATTTCTGCAGCAAACTGCGAGAATTGAAAACTGCCGGGCTCATCAGCCTTCCAACACGGCAACAGTTCAGTTCCCGCAGATTGACCTCTCACCTTTCACCTCTCACCTTTCACCTCTCCCCTCTCACCTTTCACCTTTCACGTTTCACCTCTCACCTCTCATCTGCCTTCGCTCCGCTCCGGCAGACAAGCCTCTCACCTTTCACGTCTCACGTTTCACGTTTCACGTCTCATCTGCCTTCGCTCCGTTCCTGCAGACAAGCCTCTCACCTTTCACCTCTCACCTCTTACCTCTCACCTCTCACCTCTTACCTCTCACCTCTCACCTCTCCCCCCTCCCCTCAATGCCTCCCACACGAGCACACTTCTGTGTCCTCATGCCACGGAAAACTGCCTGCGTTCTTCGAAAGTTCCCAATAGAACATCGGTCGCAATGCAGGCTGCGGTCCAATTTCATTCATTGTATCGGCATCAAAAAGGCGACCGTTAACCATCGTATAGCGAATAAACTCGGTATAACGAATATCTTCAAGCGGGTTCTTGTCCAGCACAATCAGATCAGCCAGTTTACCAGCCTCCAATGATCCGATATATTTATCCAGACCCAGACTGATTGCGGGATTGATTGTAGCAGTTTGTAATGCCTGATGATTAGTCATGCCACCCTGCTGCATCATCCAGATTTCCCAATGTGCACCAATACCCTGAATCTGGCCATGGGCACCCATGTTCACTTTCACTCCCACATCCATTAATTTTTTCAGACTTTGCGATGTCAGTATATGGCCATTGGTATATTCCTCTTCGGGCAGCATTGTACGGTGGCGGCTTCGGGTGTCAATTACGGAACGCGGTGTAAAACGCAGCAGCCTTTCTTTTTCCCAAACATTACTATGTTGATACCAGTAGTATTCGCCACTAACAGAGGCATAGTTAACAATAAGTGTTGGCGTGTATCCGGTGCCGGCATTCTTCCAGAGCTCCAGCACGTCATTGTAAAGCGGGGCAATAGGCAGGTTGTGTTCAATGGTGGTGTGACCATCCATGATCATGCTCAGATTATGAAAAAAGAAGGAGCCTCCTTCGGGCACTACCTCCATGTTCAATTCCCTGGCGGCCTGAATAACCATTTGTCGCTGCTCGCGGCGCGGCTGATTGTAGCTTTTTACTGAAAAGGCTCCAAAGGCTTTAGTCCGGCGGAGTGCGCTGCGTGCATCTTCAATATTATTGATTACCGCTTTGAAATCGCCGTCGGCACCGTAGAGAATGGTACCCGTGGAAAATACTCTTGGGCCGGTCATGTGTCCTGCCTTTACCATTTCGCTTTGAGCAAATACCATTTCGCTGTTGGCCGAAGGATCGTGCATGCTGGTAACACCATATGCCAGATTGGTGTAATAGGGCCAGTGTTTCTGCGGCGTAATGCCTGAGCGGAAATGGCCTGCATGAGCATGCGCGTCTATAAATCCGGGTAGTATGGTCTTACCACTACAGTCAATCAGTTTCGCTCCGGCCGGTATGCTGACTTCGCTGCTTTTACCGATTGATTTGATCTTATTGCCATCAACAACAATAGTTCCGTCTTCTATAACTTCTGAACCCTTCATCGTTACAATGCGGGCGTGAGTGAATGCTGTCAGTCCTGTGGGACGGCTCTGTGGCAACATCAATTTAATCGGCTCTCCCTTTTCCGGAATTTTGAATGCCGAATCCGGCTTATTGGCCACAAATCCAAACCGATCTTCGAGCGCAATACTGAAGTATTCGTTCCCGAGTGTATAATGCAACTGGCGACTGTCGGCACTCCAATGCAAATTATAGCCTGCATCACGCGACACCTGTTTTACGGGAAAATCAGCGGTACCGCTATTCAGTTCAATTGCTTTTCCCACCTGAGGAAATGCAGCGATGTATGCTTTATGCAAATCGGTAAACGCAATCCATTGTCCGTTGGGCGACACCGTGAATTGATTACCGTAAGTGCTGCGAATGATGCTACGTTCATCTTCGCCATCGAGCCGACAGCTGGATAGTCCGTTGCCTGTTTGATAAATGATGCGTTCGCCCTTACTGTCGAAGACGGGCTCATCACCTCCGGCCCGTACGAAATTAACTTCGGTCCCGGCGGCATTCATATAATAAATGCCGGGCTTGCTGGTATATGCATGGCCCAATACGTTGTTGCCTCCTTCACGACGATATACGATCCATTTTCCGTCGGCTGAGTAAGAAGGCTGACGATAAATACCTTTTTCTTTGCTGAGCTTAACTGGCCTGGGGGCGCCCTGCAGATTGACGGAATAGATAGCACCTGAAAGAGAATCGCTCCAGGTGATGAATAACACGGTTTTTCCGTCGGGCGAAAAGGAGGGCTCCATTTCAAAGCCTGCCTGTTCATAACCACGCAAACCTGCCGTAATAAGGCGATCAACTTTGCCTGAGCTGCGTTCCATTTTCCATATATAGCCAACCGCGTTGAACAATAACCATTTTCCATCGGGCGAACTCACGAGCTGGCGAATCACCTGCGGTTGAAATTGATCAGGATCCAGATCCTGCTGAAAGCGCACGGCATCGTACACACGCTGGCTAACCTCGCAGGTAAATGGTATTTCTACAGCCTGGTTCACTGCATTGATATTGATTTTCTGAATTTTTCCGTGGCTCCAGATAATGATATGCTGATCGTCGGGTGTGAAAGCGTAGCCCGTGTACAACCCGAAGATAGACCAGGCTTCCTGCTGGTCCTTCGACAACTGATCGTATATTGGCCACTCCTCGCCAGTTGCCAGATCACGCATAAACAACACTGATCGGGTGCGTACGCGCTTCACAAAAGCCATCCATTTACCGTTGTGCGATATTTGCGGACGTACAGCTCCTCCGGGACCGCCGGTTACATTTTCAATCGTTCCTTTTTCCCGGTCATATCGGCGAATGATGAATATTTGATTATTAGGGTCTTTGTTATATTGAAAAAAACCACCCGGGTACATGTCCTCGCTAAAGTAAACATAACGTCCGTCTGGCGAAACCGTTGGTTCGTTTACGTCCTGCTGATCATTTTTACGGGTAGTAAGCTTGATGCCTCCACCGCCACTGACATGATACATCCACATTTCGCCGGCGCCCAGCGAGCGGGAAGAGGTGAAATGTTTGCGCGCAATAATATACTGGCCATCGGGCGTCCAGGCACCGTTGTTCAACAACCTGAAATTTTCCTTGGTTACCTGGCGGGCATTAGACCCATCAGTGTTCATGACCCAAATATTGTCACCACCTCCGGCATCGGATGTGAATAGTATCTGCCTGCCGTCCGGGCTGAACCGCGGTTGCAGATCCATGGCATGACCTCCCCGTAACAAGGTCGCTTTGCCGCCCGTAAATGGAATGGTATAGAGATCGCCCAGCAAATCGAATACAATAGTCTTCCCATCGGGCGACAGGTCAAGATTCATCCAGGTGCCTTCGTTGCTCGTAAAATGTATCGTTTTATATGGACCTTCAGGTGAACTGACATCCCATTTTTTATCTGATTTTTTTTCCTGTGCGGCTGTAAAAAAAGTGATAGCAAGCGTAGCTACAGCCAGCAAAAAGATCTGTTTCATGTAAGTGGTTGTTTGGAACCTGAAAGATAGGAGATTTGACATTACGGAGATTTTTGCGGCGATTGTGCAGATGGGATTGGTTGGCTTAGATTTGCAGTGAGCCAAGTAAACCTTTTCAGTATCATGAAGAATATATCAGTAATAGCATTTGATGCCGACGATACACTTTGGGTGAACGAACCTTATTTCCGAGAAACAGAAGAAAAGTTCTGTGCCCTGCTGGAAGACTATGTGCCGCACCACACCGCTGCTCAGGAACTTTTTAAAACAGAAATTCAAAACCTGGCTCTTTATGGCTATGGCGTGAAAGGGTTTATGCTCTCGATGGTGGAGACGGCGCTTCGTGTATCCCGCAATACGGTCAATATCTCAGCTATCGAAAAAGCAATTGAATATGGCAAGGACCTGCTGGGGCGACCTATCGAACTGTTGGAAGGAGTAGAACATGTGCTGCAGTCGCTGAAAGGAAGATACCGGCTGGTAGTAGCTACTAAGGGCGACCTGCTCGATCAGGAGCGAAAGCTGAAGAAATCAGGACTTGAGCATTATTTTCACCACATCGAGATAATGTCTGATAAACAGGAAAAGGATTATGAGAAACTGATCCGACACCTGGATATTCAGCCCGATCAGTTTTTGATGCTGGGCAATTCACTCAAATCAGATGTGTTGCCGGTATTGGCTATTGGAGGCCACGCCGTTCATATTCCCTATCATATTACCTGGGATCATGAAAAGGTGGATCATCATATAGAACACCATCAATTTTACCAGGCGGAAAAATTGAGTGATATATTGCCCTGGCTGAACAAATAATTCCTATGAAGAAACTTCTTGACTTAGACAATTGGTACCGCAGGGATCACTTTCGTTTTTTCCGACAATTCACTGAGCCTTTTTTTGGTGTATGTGTAAATGTAGACTGTAGCAATGCCTATGCGCGGGCGCGTGAACGCGGTGTATCATTTTTTCTGTATTACCTTTACGCCTCGCTTGATGCCGCCAATCAATGCCCCTCTTTTCGTTATCGTATCAAGGGTGAGGAAGTTTGGGAATACGATCAGGTAAATGCTTCCCCCACTATCAATCGGCCAGGTGGCGCATTTGGCTTTGCTTACATGGATTTCTATTCCGATTTTGATGAGTTCTATTCATTTGCCAGAGCCGAACAACAACGCGTGCAGAGCAGCGAGGGGCTGCATCCAGCCGTAGTTGGCGAAAATGTCATTCATTATTCGGCAATGCCCTGGCTGGGCTTTACCAGTGTTTCTCATGCCCGTCATTTCCTGTTTCCCGACAGTTGTCCTAAGATCAGTTTTGGTAAAACCGAACTTCAAAGCGGCAAACTGATGATGCCAGTTTCCATACACGTTCATCACGCCCTGATGGACGGCTCCGACCTGGGCCGGTATGTGGAACTCTTTCAGGAATGCCTGAACAGCAATTATTAGCTACGGCTGGCCTTCGCCGGTTCTCCATTTACCGCCATCGACCCCACTTTCACCGACAATTGCCGGCTAAAAGCCTGTACAGGCTTGCATTGCGAGCCATATCCCCTTAGTTTTACACCATAATCGAACCGTAGTATGAGTGACTTTAAAGAATACAGGGAAGAAGGTCGCGCCAGGCGCGAGGAGCTGCGTCGCAGCGATAGCAGTGGTCATGTTTGGACCGGTATTTTTCTGCTGGTAATAGGTGGAGTGGCGCTTGCCAAGAGTTTTGGAGTACCTGTGCCACGATGGCTTTTTAGCTGGCAAATGCTATTGATCGCTATCGGGCTTTTCATTGGTCTTAAAAAAGGCTTTCGCGACGGCGGCTGGTTTGTGCCGATCATCATCGGAGGCGCTTTTTTGATGAACGACTATTTCTTGAACGGCGACCTGCGTCGTCATATCTGGCCAGTTATATTGATTATAATCGGTCTGCTGTTTTTGATTCGTGCAAGGGGACGCAACTGGCAGGTTTGTCGCGAGCAGCGAAAACTTTCTAATCAACCCGGCAACACCGGCGACCAGATAGTGAATGATGAGTTTGAGTATACAGAAGATGATGTAGTGAAAAGTACGGCCATATTCAGTGGAGCAAAAAAAGTGATCCTTTCAAAACATTTCAAAGGTGGTGAGTTGGTCAATATTTTCGGCGGTTGTGAGATTGATCTTACTCAGGCCGATATGACGAGTCCTGCGGTATTGGATGTAACAGCCATATTCGGTGGCGCCACCCTGGTTGTGCCATCTAATTGGGCCGTTCGTTCCGAAGCAGTAACCATATTTGGTGGCATAGGTGACAAGAGAAAAATAATGCCAGGCAACGAATCGCCTGTCCGAACACTCATCATCAAAGGAACGATGATATTCGGTGGAATGGAAATAAAAAGCTACTAAGGGATTGTTGATTTGTTGAAGTGTTGAATTGTTGAATTGTTTGGTTGTTTAGTAAGTGAATGGATGGCTGCGTTTAGCAAAGAGATCTACAAGAGTAACCAATTCAACAAAAAACTACTAAACACTTCAACACTTCAACAGTTCAACTCCCAAAACCTTCAAACTTTTTCCCATGAAATGGTATCTGGCAAAACTGGTATTCCGAATTATTTGTGGCGATGGGGCGCATTCTGCGCAGTTTGATGAACAGTTACGTCTGGTTTCAGGTGTTGACAAGGAAGAAGCTTATCGAAAAGCCTGTGAATTTGCCCAACGCGAAGAAGACAGCTTTTTGAACGCGCGCCGCCAAACGGTTCGCTGGAAGTTTATCAACATCAGCGAGCTCTATCAGCTGCACGATTTAATTGACGGCGCTGAATTGTATTCGCGTATTGAAGAACGTGATAATGCAGAACACTATATCCACAGTATTCACCAAAAAGCCGACAGCCTCTTGTTTGGAAGCTCGCATGCGCTGCTAAAACTGGCCTGAGTCTCCCATGTCTGAATCACCCTTTGCCACACGTCGTTTTCTGACCATCTTCAGCATCTCCTGGCTGGTGTTGATGGGTGACCACGCGTTATTGCTATACTGGTTCGACCTTCCGTTGAAATATGCAGCTGTAGACAGTTTGATCAGCAACATTACATTGCTGGGCATATGTCTGCTGATCATGAATACAATCCGCTACTATTTGCCCGGCCGGGAACATTTCCTGAATTTGACCATCATGTGCCTGGTGCTAACGGGCTTCTGGCTGGCCAGCAGCCGCTGGCTGCTTGATCTGACCCTGGGCGATAACATTTTCTATGAATCATTTCTCACCCGTTCGCTCATCATTCGATACAGTATTGGCGTGTTGGTAGTGGGCATTGTAACAATGGTGGCGATTAACTGGCACAGCTGGTTTGAACAAAAAGAGACTGATCGACGGAAAACGGATGCAGAACGCATGGCGCGCGACGCAGAATTGTATAAGCTTCGCCAGCAATTGCAGCCCCATTTTTTATTTAACAGTCTCAACTCGATCAATGCCCTGATTGGCAGCCGTCCTGCCGAAGCCAGAAAAATGGTTCAGCAACTTTCCGATTTCCTCCGCGGCACGATACGGAAAGAGGAAACCCAGTGGGTAAGCCTGCAGGAAGAATTGCAGTACCTTCAGCTTTATCTAGATATTGAAAAAGTGAGGTTTGGCAATCGCTTGTCAACCAACATCCAAATAGCTGAAGCAACTTTAGCTTTGAAATTACCAGCGCTGTTGCTTCAACCGATTGTTGAAAACGCCATTAAGTTTGGACTTTACGACACGATAGGCGAAACGGTGATCGAACTAAAAACTTCATTGGACAATCAGGAACTGATTGTAGAAGTAAGCAATCCGTTTGATCCCGAAACAGCCTCGCCCCAAAAAGGGACAGGCTTTGGGCTTAAGTCGGTACAGCGAAGACTTTATTTGCTGTTTGGTCGCGCCGACTTATTGCAGACCAGCAGCAGGGATCAACATTTTGTTACCAAAGTGCGCGTGCCACAGCCAATGATTGCAGTTGTAAATAAAGAAGTGGCCGCAGAAAAAAATAAATAGGGACCCGCAACCAATAGTAGTATATGTACAAAGTAATTATAATTGACGACGAACCCCTGGCCCGCAGCATTGTGAAGGAATATCTGGCTGCTCATCCACAACTGGAACTGGTGGCCGAATGTGGTGACGGTTTTGAAGGAGTGAAAGCTATTCAACAATGGCAACCCGATCTGATCTTTCTGGATATACAGATGCCAAAGATCAACGGTTTTGAAATGCTGGAGCTGATAGAACAGCCCCCATCGGTAGTATTTACTACTGCATTTGATGAATTTGCCATTCGTGCCTTTGAGGCTCACGCCATTGACTACCTGCTGAAGCCCTTTAACCAGGAACGATTCGATAGGGCTGTACAAAAATGGCTTGAAAAGCCCCGCACACAACCAGCCCCCGAGCAGGAAACAACGGCCCTACTGGAAACCGCCGCCCAGTCGCCGGTTCAAAACAATCGTATTGTTGTCAAAAACGGCAGCAAAATAAAAATCATACCCGTGCACGATGTTCACTATCTGGAAGCTGCGGATGATTATGTGAAAATCCATACAGCCGAGGGGTATTTTCTTAAGAATAAAACCATGGCCTATTTCGAGCAACTGCTCGACGTGCAGCACTTCGTACGATCGCATCGTTCCTATATCCTAAATGTGCAGCAAATAACCCGCATTGATCCTTACGAAAAAGACAGCCATGTTGCCGTACTAAGAAACGGCATCAAAATTCCCGTGAGCCGTGGAGGATATGGGAAGCTTAAGCAGGTGTTGGGACTTTAAAAATGTGCAAACCTGCCTGCCGGCAGGCAGGTTTGCACATTAATTTCCCGGTTTCCACAAGGCGCCGCCGACGCTGTCGCGGCGGGCACCGGTAACTGATGCGAGTACGTTTATTTCTTCGCGCCAGCGTAGAACGCCGATCAATCCCATTATCAACGCCTCTTTATATTGAATAAGGTTTTGGTCTGGCAATACCAGTTCAACATTTCTGTCTTTCAGTTTCTCCCTTAGCAGCCCTATCAGAAAATTGTTGAGCGCTCCACCTCCTGTTACCAGCAGTTTTTCGGTATCGGCGGGAACATGATCTTTCTGCAACAGCCGCACTGCTTCGGTCAATTGTACAGCTATATGTTCTGCAAATGTTCGTAGGCCATCCTGAACCGACAGGCCCGCCTGTTTGATTAGCGGGTATAATGTATCAGTACCAAAATCGTTAGCCAGGGACTTTGGCCAGGGCTGGCGATAGTACTCTTGGTTATTTAGTTGATCAAGCAGTTCCCAATGAACACTGCCGCTCGCTGCGGCGGCCCCTTCGGCGTCGTACTCCATGCCAAGCTCTGCTGCCAGCAGATTCAGCACCCTGTTAGCCGGACAAACATCGAATGCGATATAGGCATCATTATTTGCGGAAATGTTGGCAATACCACCCAGGTTTAGGAAATATTGATAATGCCCCAGCAACAGCCTTTCACCTATTGGCACAATTGGTGCCCCCTGCCCTCCCAATGCCACATCCATGGCCCTTAGATCAGTTACAACTGGCAGGCCTGTTTCGGCAGCTATGGCTGCTCCGTCGCCAAGTTGGGCTGTCATACCCCGGGTAGGCAGGTGGAAGCTGGTATGTCCGTGCGAAGCCACCAGTCCCACCTGATAGTGCAGATCGTACTGCTCCATAAAACGGTTCACCTGGCGCCCCAAATAATGGCCATATTCAACATGAAGCATCTGATAGTCAAAAGCATTAAGCGTGGTAGCGTTACTCAGTCTATTCTTCCATTCTTCCGTGTAGCCATAGCAGTCGCATTGCCGCCACTCAAAATTCCATTTTCCGGCATTTTCATGAAACTCAGCAAAAGCAATATCAAGGCCGTCGAGCGAACTGCCGCTCATTAATCCGATAGCACGGTAAATCATGCAATTGATTTTAGTTAGATTTGCCAAAATTAGTCCATTAGGACCGAAGGCTCACCCAATTCAACTGCACATGATAATCAACCTGAGTGAACAACACAGCCTGGTCAGCAACTGGGTAAGTGAATTGCGCGATGTGGAAATTCAGAACGACCGCTTGCGGTTTCGGCGCAACCTGGAACGTATTGGAGAGGTAGCCGCTTACGAAATCAGTAAGGTGCTGCCCTTTGAAGAGCGGGAAGTGCAAACGCCACTTGGAACGGCGGTTTCAAAAATGCTGGCCCAGCAACCCGTGCTGGCCACCATCCTGCGTGCCGGACTGCCATTGCATCAGGGCATGCTAAACTACTTCGATAAAGCCGATAACGCGTTTATTTCGGCATATCGAAAACACAATAAGGACGGAAGCTTCGAAATCAGCCTCGATTATATTTCCTGCCCGGAACTCGAAAATCGCACGATCATCGTTAGCGACCCGATGCTGGCAACGGGTTCTTCCCTCGTAAAAACCATTCATTTCTTAAAAGAGGAAGGAAAACCACGCGAAATTCATATTGTTGCCGCCATTGCCTGCACCGTTGGCATTGAATATGTTAAGAGAGAGGAACCCTCGGTTACCATTTGGTGCGGAGACATTGATGACGAACTGACTGCCAAGGGTTATATTGTGCCCGGTTTGGGCGACGCCGGCGACCTGGCCTTTGGCACCAAAGTTCAGATGTAAATGGCTGTTAATTCTGCCAGATGACCGATGGTACACGCAGCAATTCAGGATTTTTAAGAGTCTTGTTTTTGTTGTATTTTACCAATTCTTATCGCGACCAACGCTTTTGAGGGAAGGAAAACAATTTCGGCAGTTGCCAGAACGTTTATACCAGGGCCCGATTCAAAATGGTGGATCGCCAGACCAGCGAAAAACGCAATTGCTGTGATGAAAAAAATTGTAACCAGCCTGACTATCTGCCTGATAATAGGGAAAATGGCTATTGCCCAGGATCCCAATTTCTCGCAATTTTTTGCGTCACCCATGACGCTCAACCCCGCATTAACCGGGAAGTTTGACGGAGTCTATCGCTTCGCAGCCAACTACCGTAACCAATGGCCTAGCATTAACAATGCTTATACTACCATGACGGCCTCCTTCGACCTCGGCATCATGAAAAACAGGATTCCCGAGTTCGATCAGTTCGGAGTCGGAATAATGGCCTATAGCGATAAAGCGGGTAACGGTGCGCTTAACAGCACCTACTATGGAATATCACTCGCCTATCATAAGGCACTTGACGAAAACGGCTACCACCAGATTGGTGCCGGCTTTCAGGGTACCTATATGAATAAAAGGCTCAATACAGCCAAACTCACATTTCAGGATCAGCTAACGCCCATGGGCTTTACGGGCATTACCCAGGAAAGCTTTTCAAGCAGCCAGGTAAATCTGAACTACTTCGACGTAAATGCGGGTGTGATCTACAATGGCTCAACAAACGGTTACAACAACTTTTATGTGGGTGCTTCCATGTACCATATTAACCGACCTAAAGAGACTTTTCAGGAAGGAAATTTCCTGCTAAACTCGCGAATCACTCTGCAGGCCGGAGCCCGTATTCCGGTGGGCACTTACAACTCACTTCATCTTGCCGGCAACCATAGCATGCAGGCAAAAGCCCGCAATACTATGATCGGAGGTGCATTCAGCCTGAATGTGAACAACGACGAAGAAAACCCAACCAATTTTTATATCGGTAGCTGGCTTCGTTTTGGCGATGCCCTTATTCCCTATATGGGTCTTGAGTTCGGCGAATGGCATTTCGGCGCTTCTTACGATGTGAACACATCGGCACTCAAAGCGGCTTCTAACTCACGTGGTGGCGTTGAAATTTCATTGATCTACATCCGCAGGTATACTGATCCAAATATGAAGAAACTGAATTGCCCCAAGTTTTAGTTGTATAGTTGTTTGGTTGTGTAGTTGTTTAGCCGGGGGGGGTGATTGTTGTAGGCAAACAACCGTTTTACCTAATTTCGACGCCTTAGTTCGCCAAATTAACTTCCGGTAGGACTCAATTTTCACTTATTGATCGTGTCGGCATCAATATTGTCGCTAACAATATCTTCTGTTTCCGACACTGATTCAAATGCCTTTTCCATCTTATTGCGATCAAACTCCTGCTCGTTATTGGCTATCCAGATAGTTGCCACCCCGTTGCCAATAAAATTGGTAATAGCTCTGGCCTCCGACATAAAGCGATCTACCCCCAGCAACAGGGCGAGTCCTTCAATAGGAATTACTTTGATGGTGGAAAGAGTGGAAGCAAGTACTACAAAACCGCTTCCGGTTACACCTGCCGCACCTTTAGAAGTGAGCATCAAAATGCCAATAATGCTGGCAATCTGCGCCCAGCTAAGGTCAACGTTGAATACCTGCGCCAGAAAAATCATACACATGCTGAGGTAAATCGTTGTGCCATCAAGGTTAAATGAATAGCCAGTAGGTACCACCAAACCAACAGTCGACTTGCTGCAACCCATCCTTTCCAGCTTTTCCATGAGCGAAGGAAGCGCAGCCTCCGACGAAGAGGTACCCAGTACTACCAGCAGCTCTTCACGGATATACTTCAGATATCGCATCAGGCGGATACGATACATCCGTAAAATGAACCATAGTACCACGAAAATGAAGATCGCCATGGTTGCATATACCGTGCCCATCAATTTGGCTAAAGGCAACAATGTATCAATACCATATTTACTTATGGTATAAGCCATACCACCCAAGGCTCCCAGTGGCGCAAGCAACATCACCTTGTGCAAGCCCTTAAAGACTATTTTAGAAATACGCTGTAGAAAACTCACCAGCTTCTGCCTTCCTTCATAAAAACTCAGTCCAATTCCGGCTACAATTGCCAGCAGCAATACCTGTAATGTGCTGTTTTCTTTAAAAAATTTCCACCAGCTAAACTCTTCGTTAGCCCTGGTGTAAGACGATATGTCGCCGGCCTTTACCGCACTGGTGTCTACTCCCTGACCGGGCTGTATGATCAACGCAACTATTACTCCAATCAGAAGGGCCAGCGTAGTGACCACTTCAAAATAGAGCAGGGCTTTTGCGCCCACACGCCCCACTTTCTTCAAATTACCCATACTCACTATACCGAGCGTGATGGTCAGAAATATGATCGGGTTTATAAAAATCTTTACGATGCTGATAAATGTAGTGCCGAGTGCCTCCGACACGGTAGCTCCTACGGTCAGGTCCTGACCAAGAAAACGCGTTTTCAATGGCTTTTCCATTAAAGGATACAAGGCCAGATCAGGATAAAAATGCCCTATTAAAATACCGATTGTTATAGCCAGCAACACCCAGAAAGTGAGGTTGCCCATCAGTCGACGCATCATTGGCGAAAGATAGGAAATCTGATTTGGGAATTATAGAATTTTGGAATTACAATGCTAAGAACATAGCGAGTTCTTTTATGTTGCGCATTGGCGAACCTGGGGCGGCTTGCTACCTGCTTCGTCCACTTACTGCTGGATGGTCTTTTACAAAAAAGCGATAAGGCAGTGCAGCATCATCGCCCGCATAATCTACGCCAATCCGCGGCCCACGCATGACAGATCTGGCTGGCTGGCGGAAGCCATCATCCAGTATCTGTATTTCGGGTCCCATCAGGCTCATGGCCGTATGTCGCGTTTCAATTCCGAGTGCCCGGCTAAGTTTACCCGGGCCTCTCGCAATTGTCATATCATTTGCCGCAATCGACCTGCCTGGATTGGACACCGTCAATCTCTCGCGCATAGCTTCTATACCCCATACAGGCTCGAGCGCCCGTATCAGAATAGCATGTGGAATGTCGGCTTTATTGGTAACTACATTGAACAAATGATGTATGCCATAGCAGAGGTATACATAACTGATGCCACCATGCGCATACATGGGTGCAACCCTGGCTGTTTGTCTACCGCCAAATGCATGCGATGCCCGATCATGAATGCCCGCATATGCCTCTGTTTCCACGATTCTGCCTGCCGTCACAATTCCATCAATACGCGTACACAGTATTTTTCCTATCAATTGCTGTGCAATTTGAAGTACGTTGCTGCGTTGATAAAATTCAACAGGTAAAATATCGGCCTCCTGCAGCAATGATTTGCCTTTCATCTGTTCAAATTAGCGAATTCTCGTATGTGCGCTTTATATTTACCTGCCTAAATTAACACCTTGCTCAAGGAAATCGTCATAGCCATACAATCCTGGGGCGAATCACATCGCTTCATTCTGCAACATAAATTGTGGAAATGGGTGCTATTGCCCGGACTGCTGTACACGCTGCTTTTTGTTACCGGTATTTATTTTTTTGGCAGATCGGCTACCGATGTGGTGGAATATATAACTCATATCCTGCATTTGAGCGATTGGAGTCAGCAGTTTCAAAACAGTTTTTTGGGTTTTCTGTTTACGTTCGCCGGAATCATCTTCTGGCTTACGCTACTACTGTTCTATTTCTCTTTCCTGAAATATCTGTGTCTAATTATTGGGGCGCCCCTATTTTCTTATTTGAGCCGCAAAACCGAAAGCATTTTGGCGGGCGAAGACCGATCCGAAAAATCGGAAAGTAAAGAGGCCTCCAGAGGAATAAAAATAGCGCTCCGCAATTGTGGCTGGCAAACTGTCTATCTGATCGCTTTGTTGATCCTGTCTCTCATTCCCGTGATTGGTTGGGTTACACCCCTGATTGTGCTCTTCATGGAGTGCTATTATTTTGGTTTCAGCATGGTCGACTATGGGCTGGCCCGCCAGGGTTTCAATATTTCAAAAAGCACCCATTTTATCGGCCGACACAAAGGTCTTGCCATGGGCAACGGCATCTTGTTTTATCTGATGCACCTCGTGATGCCATTTGCGCCTGCTTACGCCATTGTTGCAGGTACGCTTACTGCCCATAAAGTAAAAGCCGGCTAATGTCTGCAAAAGGTTTGGTATATCTGATTCCGGTACTGCTGCACGACGACGGCATTAACAGCATTCCACCCGAGGTGATGCTGGCGGCTAACACCTGCTCTGTGTTGTTTGTGGAAAATGAACGAACAGCGCGCCGCTTTCTTCGGAAAATGCAGCCTGATTTTTCAATAGATGACCGTCAGTGGCATAGCATTCATAAAGCTGAGGACAGCGTAAAACAAGCGTTTAGATCGGCCCTGCAGGCGGGCAAAATCGTCGGAATCATGAGCGAAGCTGGCTGCCCCGGCATTGCTGACCCCGGTCAGTTGCTCGTTGCAGAAGCACAGAAAATGGGGATCACCGTTCGTCCGCTTACCGGGCCCAGTTCCATCCTGCTGGCACTTATGGCCAGCGGCCTCAATGGTCAGCGCTTCCAGTTTCATGGCTATCTGCCCATCGAGAGTGGGGAGCGTCAGAAAGCAATACGGGAACTGGAAACCTACTCGCAAAATACAGGCTGCACCCAGCTTTTTATCGAAACACCTTATCGAAATCAGGCACTGTTTGAAACCCTGCTCCGTCAACTCAGGCCCGGCACCCGGCTATGCCTGGCGGTTGACCTCACTTCGCCTACCGAATTCATACGCACCCAGACCATTGCCGACTGGAAGATACAAGCTCCTGAACTGCACAAAAGGCCAGCGCTTTTCCTGATTCAGGCTTAGGCATCAGGGATTGGCATCGTGTATGGCAACAATGCTGTCTACAACATATCGCGTATTTCCCCTCCATGGAATGACTCCATTGTATTCCCGATAATGCAGATCGACCCGCTTGCCGCTGTTGCGGGATAGTTGTTCATATAGCTCCCGGCTGGCAATAGAAAACTCGAATTCGTTAGACTGAAAGCTGCCTGTTTTGGGGCTTTTGAATCCTTCCTGTATAAGTTTTCCCTCGTAAGTTTTGAACAATTGACCTTTGTGAACGACAAAATTCAATTGCCCCGATTTAACCCCATAACCAAAAACATAATAATACTTCCACCATATGGCGCCAATTAATGCAAGTATCAGTACAATTACAAACGTTCGGAGCACTTTTCTGAGTCCGGAAGACCCTGTCTTTTTCTCGTCCATACCGGGAATTTTATAACAAAAAATTTGTGGTGATAACGCAATTAATATTATACATTTGTCATCCAATTTAAGAAACCTGAAATAAAGGTGAGCAATATTTTAACCCATACTAAGCAGTTTGCCTTCCATGCACCCAACACCACTGGTGTGTATGCCGTAGGTTTTGACCTGTTTACCTTTACCCGCCCCCGACGTCGCCCTGAATGCTGACAGGACGAACCCCTCACCATGGTCCCTGTCAGTGAACTTCTTCCGGCAACAATTTCAGGACTGGTTATCCGCATACTTTACAATTACACGAAACGTGCAGAATCAAGAGATCATCGTTCGGGTTGCTACCCAGGATGATAAAAAATATTCCTCGATCATTACCGACGAAATGGAAGCATCGGCCCGTGCCCGCGGAACCGGCATTGCCAAGCGTTCGCCCGAGTATATCGAGCAGAAAATAGAGGAAGGCAAAGCCGTAATTGCGGTCACCAAAACGGGCGATTGGGTCGGTTTTTGTTACATTGAAACCTGGAGTCATGGTGAATATGTGGCTAATTCCGGACTTATAGTTGCACCCGACTATCGGAAAAGCGGCGTAGCAAAGTCGATCAAGCAAAAAATATTTAATTTGTCGCGGCAGCGCTACCCGGAAGCCAAAATCTTTGGACTTACCACAGGGCTGGCGGTGATGAAGATCAACTCAGACCTGGGATATGAGCCGGTCACCTATTCCGAGCTGACCCAGGACGAAGCCTTTTGGGCTGGTTGCAAGAGCTGCGTGAACTACGATATTCTGATGAGCAAGGAAAGGAAAAATTGTATGTGCACCGCCATGCTTTTCGACCCAAAAGATCACTATGCACCCGAAGAAACCCGGGAATATTTCCGGGAAAATGCGAAAGGTTTTGAACGCCTGCTGCGATTTAAGCAATGGAAACTGTTGCGACCCTTTATGCGAAAAGACAATAACAAGGGACAGGGCAACGGAGCCGGCAAACCAAAATCATTATTGCATCATTTGTTTCACTTCTAAATATACGAACGCGGAATGGCCAAAAAAGTAGTACTGGGTTTTAGTGGAGGACTGGATACTTCCTTTTGTGTAAAATACCTCACCGAAGACCTGGGTTACGAGGTGCACAGCATTATTGTAAATACAGGTGGTTTCAGTGCCGATGAACTGCATCAGATAGAAACACATGCAGTAAAACTGGGTGTAAAGTCGCATAAAACGGTCAATGCTGTAAAGAGCTACTACGACAGCATCATCCGTTATCTGATTTTCGGAAATGTTCTAAAAAACAATACCTATCCGCTTAGTGTTTCGGCAGAGCGCCTGAGCCAGGCCCTGCATATTGCCGATCATGCGTTGGAACTGGAGGCAGATGCGGTTGCGCATGGCAGCACTGGAGCCGGCAATGACCAGGTTCGGTTCGACATGATTTTCCATATTATGATCCCGGGCGTAGAAATTATTACGCCCATACGCGATCTGAAACTCAGTCGCGAAGCCGAAATAGAGTATCTGAAGGCGAAGAATGTGGAGATGAATTTTGAAAAAGCCGCCTATTCAATCAATAAAGGACTCTGGGGGACCAGCGTGGGCGGTCGGGAAACACTGTCATCAAAAGGACTGTTGCCTGAATCAGCCTGGCCAACTCAGGTTAGCAAAACTGAACCGGAAGAAGTGCTGCTCCACTTCGAAAAAGGAGAACTTAAGAAGGTAAACGGACAACATTTTAACCATCCCTCGGAAGCCATTCAGGCACTTCAGGAAATTGCGGGACCGTTTGGTATTGGGCGCGACATTCATGTGGGCGATACGATCATCGGTATCAAAGGAAGGGTTGGATTTGAAGCAGCTGCTCCCATGGTCATCATCAAAGCACATCATACGCTTGAAAAGCACGTGCTCACTAAGTGGCAACTGAACTGGAAGGACCAACTGGCCCAATTTTACGGAAACTGGCTGCACGAAGGTCAGATTCTTGACCCTGTGATGCGTGATGTGGAAGCGTTTCTGGAATCGAGCCAACGAAATGTTACAGGCGATGTGTTTGTACAACTGGCACCCTATCGCTTCCAGATCATTGGTATCGAAAGCCCCTACGATTTGATGAATAGCAAATTTGGTAAATACGGTGAAATGAATACCGGCTTTACCGGAGAAGACGTTCGTGGATTCAGCAGGATTTTTGGCAACCAGACCATGATGTATCATTTGGTTAAAACAGAAGGGAACAATTCAATTTAGATATAAAACTGACCCGGCAACTCAGGTTGCCCATTCAGATTTTGCTATGGCTGAAAATTTCAAACAGGTTCGGGTAGGTATAATAGGCGGTGCCGGATATACCGGTGGCGAATTAATACGTTTGCTGATTCACCACCCGTATACTACGGTCGTCTTTATACATAGCCGCAGCAATGCGGGTAAGCCGATCCATTCGGTTCATCAGGATTTGCTGGGCGATACAGACCTTGTATTCACCGATGAGGTCAATACCGAAATTGATGTGCTGTTCCTTTGTCTCGGTCACGGCGAATCCAGAAAATTTCTCGACGGCCAATCTCTACCGGATGATATCAAAGTGATTGACCTGGCCAACGATTTCCGACTGCAGGCGGCATCCAAACACAGTACACGAAGTTTTGTATATGGGCTACCTGAACTGAATCGCGATGCCATCCGCAAAGCCGGCAATATTGCCAACCCCGGATGTTTTGCCACTTCTATTCAATTAGGTCTCCTGCCACTGGCTCAGGCAGGTCTGCTGGATGAAGTGTACACCACCGGTATCACCGGATCTACCGGTGCCGGTCAATCGCTGTCGACTACTTCCCATTTCAGTTGGCGGGCCAATAATATACAAGCGTATAAAACCCTCACCCACCAGCACCTTGGCGAGATTGGCGAATCGCTGGTTCGCCTTCAGCCCGATTCCACGATTGAACTGAATTTCGTGCCCTGGCGGGGAGATTTTACGCGCGGCATCTTTATCAGCTCCACCGTGCATTGCGAGTGGAGTCTGGAGGAAGCATATATCCTCTTTGAAAAATTTTATTCCGGTCACCCATTCACAGTCGTAAGCCGTCAACCTATTTTCCTGAAGCAGGTGGTGAATAGTAATAAAGCCATATTGCAATTGGAAAAAGCTGGCAGCAAACTGGTGGTACATTCCGCCCTCGACAATTTGTTGAAAGGAGCCAGTGGACAGGCATTGCAGAATATGAACCTGATGATGGGCCTGCCTGAAACCACCGGCCTGCGATTAAAGCCCGCAGCATTTTAACTCGCAGGCAAAAGCCAACTAGTTCTTTTCCATTTGCACATTTTCACACCTGCCTGCCGGCAGGCAGGTTTGCACATTTGCACATTTGCACATTTTTAAATAAATATTTGTCTCCTATGCCTCTTTTCGACGTTTACCCAATCAATGACGTTACCATCGTTAAAGCAAAAGGTTCCTATGTGTGGGACGATAAGGGTGACCAGTACCTCGATCTTTACGGCGGCCATGCCGTTATAAGCATCGGTCATACTCATCCACACTGGGTGAAACGAATTGAAGAGCAACTGGAGAAAATTGCCTTTTACTCCAATTCAATTCGCATTCCCCTGCAGCAGGAATTGGCTGCCAGACTTTGCCGTTTATCGGGCAAAGAAGATTACCAGTTATTTTTATGCAATAGCGGAGCCGAAGCCAATGAAAATGCGCTTAAGCTCGCCTCTTTTCATACCGGTCGCAAGAAAGTAATTGCTTTTTCGAAATCATTTCATGGCCGCACTTCCCTGGCGGTAGCCGTAACCGACAACAGGAATTATCTGGCTCCGGTTAATGAGACAGAGAATGTTGTTTTCCTTCCCTTTAATGATGAAGATGCTTTGGAAGAATGTTTCAATAAACAGGGCAGCGAAATTGCGGCTGTGATAATTGAAGGTATTCAGGGTGTAGGCGGCATCAACGTGGCCGACGACAGCTTTCTGCGTTTGATACGGGCTTTATGCGATAAACATGGTGCGGTATATATTGCCGACAGTGTACAGTGCGGATATGGCCGTTCCGGAAAATTTTTCAGCCATGATTTCGCTGGCGTAAATGCCGACATCTACTCGATGGCCAAAGGAATGGGAAATGGCTTTCCTGTTGCCGGTATTCTTGTGACACCCGCCATAAAGGCAAAACATTTTCAACTGGGTACTACCTTCGGCGGTAATCATTTAGCATGCGCCGCAGCCCTGGCAGTACTTGAGATCATTGAAGAGGAAAAGCTGATGGGAAACGCGGTGATGGTTGGAAAGTTTCTCCGCGACGCGCTCGAAGAAATTCCACAGATCGAAAACGTAAGAGGTCGCGGCCTGATGATTGGGTTTGATGTGCCTGAAGAACTGAAATCGCTCCGAACTAATTTGCTGTGGAATCAAAAAATCTTCACCGGCGAAGCCAAACCAAATGTTATTCGGCTCCTGCCTTCGCTGGCGTTGAAGAAACGAGACGCGGCAGACTTTGTTGACGCTTTGAAGGAAGAAATTGCTTCTCTTTCCGGAGTAGCAGCTCAATAGTCCGAAATGAAGTCCCGCAATCTGCTGGTAGCCGGTAGCGTATTGCTCTTGCCTGTTGGTATGGATATGCTGATTCGGTTCGTGATGAAGCCGGGAAAGACGGATGTTCCGACCCTGTCGAACTGGTTCGGCATCTCCTATTTAGCAGCCTTGCCTTTCTATCTGGCCTATGTAGCGATTGTTCTGACCATCCTGGCCCTTTATAACCAATACATGAGAAAAAGCAAATCGAAAAAAGAATGAAACAGTTTATTTCCGTCAACGATGTACCCGATATTGATTCACTTGTTGCAAAAGCGCTGGCCTATAAAGCCAGTCCTTTGAAAGACAAAAATCTGGGTACAAACAAACGAATCGGATGCCTGTTTCTGAACCCCAGCATGCGCACGCGGCTCAGCACCCAGATTGCTGCCAGCAACCTGGGTATGGAAAGCATTCTATTCAACGTGGGCAGCGAGGGATGGGCGCTGGAGTTTGAAGAAGAAGCAATCATGAGTGGTAGCACCGTTGAACACGTCAAGGATGCGGCACCCATATTTGGGAAGTACTTCGATATACTCGCCATCCGCACATTTCCTTCGTTGAAGAACCGCGATGACGATTACAGCGAACTTTATATTAAGCAATTCATCAAATATGCCGGCATTCCGGTAGTGAGTCTGGAAAGTGCCACCCTGCATCCTTTGCAGAGTCTGACTGATGTAATTACTATCAATGAAAACTTTGATTTTGCGGCACAAAGGCGCCGGCCGAAAATTGTACTGAGCTGGGCCCCCCACGTAAAGCCCCTGCCTCAGTGCGTAGCCAATAGCTTTTCGCAATGGATGACGGCCTGGGACAAAGCAGAATTTGTGATCACACATCCCGAAGATTATGAACTAAGCGAAGAGTTTACACGCGGCGCATATATTACGCATAATCAGGATGAAGCGTTGAAAGACGCCGACTTTGTATATGTAAAAAACTGGAGCACATTTAATGACTATGGACGCATCTACTCCAACGATCCCGAGTGGATGTTGACGCAGGCAAAACTGGCTGCCACCCGCAGTGCCAAGGTGATGCACTGTTTGCCCGTACGTAGAAATGTTGAGCTGAGCGATGAGGTTCTCGACGGCCCCAACAGCCTTATTACACAGGAAGCTGGTAACCGCGTGTGGGCTGCTCAGGCAGTGCTGAGTGAAATATTAAAACAGCATGGATAAGCTTTCGATCATAAAAATCAGCGGCAACATCATTGATGATGATAGCAGATTGCAACGCTTCCTGGTTGACTTTGCCAAAGTGCCTGGCCATAAAATACTGGTGCATGGCGGTGGAAAGCTGGCCACCCGAATGGCCGAAGACCTGGGAGTGGAGCAACAACTGATTGATGGACGTCGAATTACCGATGCCGCCACCTTACGCATCGTGACCATGGTGTATGCCGGCTATATCAACAAAAACATCGTGGCCAGATTACAGGCTTTGCATTGTAATGCCATGGGACTTTGTGGGGCTGATGGTGATAGCATTCTGGCCCATAAGCGACAACATCCGGTTCTTGACTACGGCTTTGTAGGTGATGTGGATGCCATCAACAGCAATTTGATTGCAACGCTGCTGAAAGTCAATATAACTCCGGTTTTCGCGCCCATCACACACGACCAGCAGGGACAACTGCTGAATACCAACGCTGATACTATTGCTCAGGAACTGGCTACAGGGCTGAGCAGCTATTTTGACGTATCGCTTGTTTATTCTTTCGAGAAAGCGGGCGTTTTACTGGATGCCGATGATGATAGTACGGTGATACCGCTGCTTACGGCTCAATACTACAGCGATCTGAAAGCCAAAGAAAAAATATTTGCAGGCATGATACCCAAGCTCGATAATGCATTCAGCGCCCTGTCGCGTGGGGTTTCATCCGTTATCATTGGCCGCGCCGAAGAGCTCACTGCCCTGCTTAACGGCAAGGCCGGCACCAGAATACAGCATGAGCAATAACCTACACATATTACAGGAGGAGGCTATAGAATTGCTGAAGCAGTTGATTGCCATATCATCTTTCAGTCGCGAAGAAGATGGAACGGCTTCAGCCATCGGTACATATCTGGCGAGGCATCAGGTGGAGGCCAGCCGTGTTGGCAACAATATACTGGCCACTAACAAATATTTCGATCCGGCCAAACCAACGCTCCTGCTGAATTCGCATCACGACACTGTAAAACCCAATCCTCAATATAGCCGGGATCCTTTTCAACCAGCAATTGAAGACGATCGTCTTTATGGTCTTGGTAGCAACGATGCAGGCGGATGCCTGGTTGCGCTGATTGCCTGTTTCCTTCATTTCTACCAACGGTCCGACCTGAAATATAACCTTGCATTGGCCGCCACTGCTGAAGAAGAAATATCCGGAACAGGTGGTATTGAAATGTCGCTCCCCTATTTGCCGACTATTGATTGCGCAATTGTTGGTGAGCCCACATTGATGCAAATGGCGGTGGCTGAACGTGGACTGATGGTTCTGGACTGTGTGGCAAAAGGACGTGCCGGCCATGCGGCCCGAAACGAAGGTGAAAATGCTCTCTACAAGGCGCTTGCAGACATTGACTGGTTCCGGAATTACCAGTTTGAAAAGGTTTCGGATCTCCTTGGTCCCAGCCGGATGAACGTAACCGTGATCGAAACTGAAAACAAAGCACACAATGTGGTGCCTGCCGTGTGCAAATTTGTAGTCGATACGCGTATCAATGAGTTATATACCTTCGAAGAAGTGCTTGAACTGGTAAAGAGCCATGTTAACTGTGAGGTGCAACCCCGCAGCATGCGGCTTCGATCTACCGCTATTGCGCTCGATCATCCGCTCGTAAAAGCAGGCCTCAGCCTGAAGCGAACTTACTATGGCTCGCCTACCACTTCAGATAAGGCATTAATGCCGTTCCCTGCATTGAAAATGGGACCGGGCGATTCCGCCCGTAGTCATACGGCTGATGAATTTGTGTATGTAAGTGAAGTGAAAGAAGGAATTGCATTGTATACAGAAATTGTTGAATCGTTGAATTGTTGAATTTTTGAATTGTTTAGTTGTTTCGTTGTGTAGTTGTCTAGTTGTTGAATTGTTGAGTTGTTTAGTTGTTTAGTTGTGCGTTTGGTGAAAGCATAGAGATCTGTGTAAATCTGTACAGATTACTACACAGATTTACACAGATAAAAACTAAACAATCACACACATAACGCCTCAACAGCCAAACAACCAAACAACCAAACTAACAAACAACCCAAACAACTAAACAATTCAACAACTCAACAATTCAACAACTAAACAACTACACAACTAAACAACTAAACACTCCATGGCTCTCTGGACCAAAGACACCGCATCGCTGAATGAAGTAGCTTCCTTCACTGTTGGCAAAGACCGTGAAATGGATATGTATCTGGCCGCCTTCGACGTTTTAGGCTCGCTGGCCCATACCCATATGTTACAGTCGGTAGGGCTGTTGAGCGCAGCAGAGTTGAAGCAGCTTGAGGAAGCATTGCGTGGAATTTATAAATCCATTCTGGCCGGTGAATTCAGGTTGCAGGATGACGTGGAAGACATTCACTCACAGGTAGAAGTATTGCTCACAGAGAAACTTGGCGATACGGGCAAAAAGATCCACAGTGCCCGCAGCCGAAACGACCAGGTGCTGGTAGATATCAAATTATTTTTGAGAAATGAGCTGCAGAAACTGGTGGAAGATATCCAGCCATTATTTTGGCTGCTGCAGCAACAAAGTGAAACTTACAAAGATCATCTCCTCCCCGGGTACACCCATTTACAGCTGGCCATGCCCTCTTCGTTTGGATTGTGGTTCGGTGCCTATGCAGAGAGTTTGACCGACGACGTTATCACTCTGAAAGGCGCTTATGATGTGGTAAATCAAAATCCGCTGGGTTCGGCTGCCGGGTATGGCTCTTCTTTTCCCATTAATCGCAAAATGACCACCGAGCTTCTCGGATTCGCTGACCTGAATTATAATGTGGCGTACGCGCAGATGGGTCGTGGTAAGGCCGAGCGAATTGTGGCCCAGGCCCTCGCCAACCTGGCCGATACACTTGCAAAGCTGAGTATGGACGCGTGCTTGTTTCTCAACCAGAACTTCAGTTTTATTTCGTTCCCTGCGGAACTGACCACAGGCAGCAGCATTATGCCGCATAAAAAAAATCCCGACGTGTTTGAACTGGTTCGTGCGCATGCCAACCGTATAAAAGCTCTACCAAATGAGATCATGATGATGACCACCAACCTGCCATCAGGTTATCATCGCGATCTGCAGTTGTTGAAAGAACATTTATTTCCTGCTTTTGCCAGCCTGCGTGAGTGTATGGCCATGGTACGGTTAATGCTGTCGAATATCAGTGTGCATAAAGATCTGCTGCTCGACGAAAAATACAAATACCTGTTTAGTGTTGAAGAAGTTAACAAGCTGGTATTGCAGGGTATCCCGTTCAGAGATGCTTACAAACAGGTCGGTCGCGCTATTGAAGCGGGGCAATTTAGTTACAGTACCACTCTACAACATAGCCATGAAGGCTCAATCGGCAATTTGTGTACTTCCGAAATAAAATCGAAGATGGACAAAGTACTCGCCGGTTTTGACTTCGGCAAAGTTGATGCAGCCTTAAAAAGGTTGATAGGCGAATAGCCAATGGCTGCAGTCGCTGATCGATAGGATGTGCCAATTGTTAATTTGCACATTTCCACATTTGCACATTTGCACATTTGCACATTTGCACATTTGAAAACCTGCCCGCAGGCAGGTTTTCACAACCCATATTTATCCACCAGATAAATCAGTATCGCCATATTGACGGCGCCCAATTCCAGCTCTCGTTTGTTAACGGCCTCAAACGTATCGTTGCGGGCATGATGAAGATCGAAGTATCGTTGTGAATCGGGCGAGAGTCCTGCCAGTGCAGTACCAAAGGTTCGTCCAAGCGGTCCAATGTCGGCACCGCCACCACCACGTACCAGTTCACTTGCACCATAGGGTGCCAGAATTGGCTGCCAGGCCTGTATCTTCTCCCATTGCTGATCGCTTACTGTGAAGCCAAAACCACGCGGTGTAAATCCTCCCGCATCACTTTCCAGAGCGAATAGATGTTTCTCGCCTTTTTCCTTTGCTTCCTGTGCATATTTGTTCCCGCCCCTTAAACCATTTTCCTCGTTGGCAAAAAGTACAAAACGAATGCTGCGCTTCGGTTGATACCCGATTGCTTTCAGTGCACGAAGTACTTCTATCGTCTGCACACAGCCAGCTCCATCATCATGAGCACCCTCGCAATTATCCCAGCTGTCGAGGTGCCCGCCAACTGTAATGAACTCGTCGGGCAATTCAGTTCCACGAAGCTCTCCAATGATATTGTGACCAATAGTGTCGGGTTTGAAGAATCCATGAGTTTGCACACGCATCCTGATCTTTTGGCCTTTTACAATTTCAGCTGCGAGGCGGTCCGCATCTTCCAGACCGATGGCGAGTGCAGGTATCTTTTCATAAGCCGTATCGTATCGGGTACCACCTGTATGTGGATGGTTATTGCTGCCGTGACTCATACTACGAACAATTGCGGCCTTAGCACCATATTTAGCAGCTGCACTGGGGCCAGCTCCGCGATATTTGTTGGCATCTCCGTAGGCCTGGAATGTTTTGATGAATCGAGGATCAAAAGGATAGTTGAAGAAAACAATTTTTCCTTTGGCTTCTTCTTTACGTGCGTCTAGCTCTTCAAACGATTTCACCATCATCAACTCTGCCTCTGCTTTACCACCTATTGAATTGCCTAATGCAACGACATCCGCAGTCCTCAACATTTTCTGGTTCCCCACCTGGTAGCTTGCGCGATCAATACCGCCTCTCACCCAGTATGGCACCATACATTCCTGCATCCAGTATTTGTCGGCACCGGCAGATTTCATTTGTTCCAGTCCCCATTTTTCAGAAGCCACCATACCCGGTGAACCCGCCAGACGGGCGCCTATTTTTTTAGTGAGGTGCCGGAGGTTTTCATACGCCCTTCCGTTAACAAGTATTTCGTCAGCAATACGGCGGGCCATCACTGAATCATCATTCTGTGCAAATGCAGAAAATGCAACAATGTTGAATAAAAGAAAGAAAATGCCTTTGTTCATGTAGAGGAATTGTGAATATTTACCAATCAGTTCGGTGAAAATAAAGAATTAAGATAAACGGTCAACCAAGCTCCGCCAAAACTGTTAACTTAGGGCAGCCAATAATGGCGATGAACGACTTATGAATATTGGTATTGTTTGTTATCCAACTTTTGGGGGCAGTGGAGTACTTGCAACAGAATTGGGAAAGGCCCTTGCACAAAAAGGACATTTAATTCATTTCATTACCTATCAGCAGCCAGTGAGGCTTAACGCCTTTACACCCAATATTTTTTATCACGAGGTACAGGTTCCAACCTATCCTTTATTCGATTATCCTCCCTACGAAACGGCACTTGCCAGCACCATGGTGGACGTGATCAAAAACAATAAGCTGGATCTGTTGCATGTGCATTATGCTATTCCGCACGCGTCGGCAGCCTATATGGCCAAACAGATTCTGAAAGGCGAAGGCCGCGATATACCGGTGGTAACCACACTTCATGGAACTGATATCACTCTTGTTGGTCGCGACAAGACCTATGCTCCTGTAGTAGCTTTTTCTATCAATCAGAGCGATGCCATCACAGCGGTATCCAGGAACCTGCGAGACGAAACCTTCAAGACCTTTCACATTGAAAAGGAAATTGAAGTGATTTACAATTTTGTGGACGTAAACCGCTTCAGCCGCAAGCCAATTGATGCGTTCAGAAAAGTAATTGCACCAAAGGGTGAACGAATCCTGTTGCATGCGTCAAACTTCAGAAAGATAAAACGCGTGCAGGATGTTGTTCGAATCTTTGATAAAGTACTCCAGAAGATGCCTGCAAAACTATTGTTTGTAGGCGACGGACCGGAGCGACCTGTAGCGGAAGATCTTGCCCGCGAACTGAATATCTGTGATCATGTACGATTTGTAGGCAAGCAGGAACAAATGGAAGATATCCTGGCTATTGCGGATCTTTTCCTGCTTACATCTGATTATGAAAGTTTCGGACTGGCTGCCCTGGAAGCCATGGCGGCTGGTGTGCCCGTTGTATCAACCAATGCCGGAGGTCTGAAAGAAATTAATACCGACGGCGTTACGGGTTTTACGGCTGCCGTGGGTGATGTGGAAACGATGAGTGAGCAGGCCATTAGCATTCTTTCTGATAATACAACGCTGCAGGCGTTCAAAAATCGCGCATCAGCACATGCCAAACAATTCGATATTGGCCATATCGTTCCACTGTACGAGAAGTTGTACGAGCAGTATGTTCATAGCCCGGTAGTCAGCCACTAATTACTATCGTCTCAGCCATCCGGCCGGGTTCACATTGTTCGATTCAATCATCAACATGAAGTCGACCAGTCCGCTTGAACCGTCATCGGAAGCGCCCGCGCGACCAATAGTTTGGCCCCTGCTTACCCTTTGTCCCTTGCTAACGTTGACAGAGGTAAGATTACTGTATGCGGTAAAGTATTTTCCATGACGAATTACCACCGCTGCTCCGTCGCCATAGTTGTGTATATTAGTCACTTCGCCATCAAAAACCGACTTTACAGTTGCCCCAACCTGTGTACCAATTGACACGCCTGGATTGTCGCCAACAATATCGGTACCTTCAATAGTGAATCGTCCAAAAGGCACTTTCACGAATCCATTGTCCACCGGCCATGGTAATTTGCCGCGATTGTCGGAGAAATCGGCGCCCAGCTTAACGTCGCCGGCATTCAACTCCAGATAGCTCGCTGGCTTTTTAGGAGGAGAGGCTGCTGCGGCTGCCGTTTTGTTGGCAGATTCAGAATTGTTGGCAGCCGTTTCAGTGGTCTTATTCTTTTCGGCTTCTGCTTTGCGAGCTGCTTCTTTACGAGCTTCCTCCTTTTTGGCAGCCTCAATTTCGCGGCGAATAATAGCTGCTATCGCGTTTTGGATATCCCTGTCGCGCTTCTTCTTGGCAGCAATCTGTTTTTTCAGGTCATTTTCCTGCGATCGGAAACGGGCCACCACTGCCGATTTTTCCTTCCGTTGCCCCGCAAGTTCCTCCCGTTCACCTGCCTGCGATTTGAGGGCTTCGTTCTTCTGCTCTTTGCGAGCGAGCTGCTGTTCTTTCCTTTTTTCGATCAAGGCCTGTGTTTCCTCAATGGTACTTACCTGCCTTTCCCGGTAGGCACGATAGCTTTTCAAATAAGCTACCCGACGCATGGCATCGTTAAAACTGCTTGCGGAAAAAATAAAATTGACGTAGTCAAAACTGCTACGGTTCTTGTAAGCATACACCACGCTTTTGGCATATTCTGCTTTCAGCGTATCAAGCTGGCGTTGCAGGCGGTATATTTCGAGGTTGTTTAAATAGATTTCGTCGTCCAGCAGGCGGAGCTCTTTATTAATGTTGCTGATAAACCTTTCCTGAAGTGCGATCTTCCGGTTCACAATGTTCAACTGGCTGAGCGACTGCTTTGTCTGGCCCTTGATATTATCGTATACTTTCTGAATTTCTTTCAACTCATCCTGTATGGCCTTTTTTTCCTTTTCCAGTTCCGCCCGCTCAGCCGATGGCGTTTGCGCCAGCAGAAAACTGCCGGAAAAGATCAGGATAATCAGAATACCAAGTTGCTTTTTCATGCTGCCTTTTTTCATAAGCGCCACGGTGTGACAATTGACAAAAAACGCCGACTGCCGGCCTTAAGTATACCGGGTTAGTCCTGTTTATACGATTTGGGTACTGAAAAAGGGAAACTTAACGTTTCATTAAATTCATAGGATTTGAAATCAAGCTTGATATCAAGTTTCGACTTTTCTGCCACTGTAATTCGGCGCCTTGTTGAAAACAGCAGCCCTTTCTTTTCTTCGTAACCCGTGTAGCTCAGGTTGCAGGTCCGACTGCGATTACGGTCGGCATCATCGAGCTTGCTGTTGTCGATACGTGCCGAAGCATTCAGGGTCAGAAAATTCTTAAACCAGTCGCCAATGCTCAGAAGCGAAACCTGGCTGTTTTCCTGGCGTGTAAAAGAAACAATATTACTGTCTAAAAATACAGGATTACCGATAATAATGTCCTGGAGCGACCGAAGATCGAGGGGCAGTGCCGTCACTTCCTGCAGGTAATTCACACTTCGGGCTGTATATATTTTATCTTGTTTGTTGAGAATATGTACCGAATCGGGGGTAATGTAAGCTCTCAATCCTTCGATGCCAAAAATGGCCGTAATGCTGATCCAAATCACACTGTCCTTGTACATGCGCAGGTTGGCGTTTACGTCATACTTTTTCCCATCAGTTCCCTGATAATCGACATTTATCTTGGCTGAAAAAGTGGTGAAATCGATCCTTGCCTGATCAACTCTTGTAAGGGTTTGCTGGATGAAGTTAATGGTGTCGGCTCTGGAAGGACCTGAATCAGACACAGCGAGCTCCACACTGTCGCGGCGGGTAATGGCTGTTTGAATATTGCGGGTACTACGGCAGGATGTAATTAACAACGTACCAATCGCAAAAATGCACAGGATGCGAATCATGCCTTTCATTTTAGTTTTTACCGGTTGATCCAAAGCCACCTGAGGACCGGCTGGTTTCTGCCAGCGCTTCCACCGGTGTCCATTCAATCTGCTCTACCGCCTGAATCACCATTTGGGCAATCCGATCGCCTGGCTGTATGACTTGTTCATCGGGGGAAAGGTTGATCAAGATAACCTTAATTTCTCCCCTGTAATCGGCATCAATCGTGCCAGGGGTGTTTAAACAAGTGATCCCCTGCTTAATTGCCAGGCCGCTTCGAGGTCGTATCTGTGCCTCGTAGCCCTGGGGAATTTCCAAAAACAAGCCTGTTGGCACCAGCACGCGCTCCAGCGGCCGAACCGCCATGGGTTCTGTAATGTTTGCACGAATATCCATTCCGGAAGAACCAGCAGTGGCGTAACCAGGCAGCGGATGGGGGGATTGATTAACGATTTTGATCTGGAGCTGTGACATTGCCGCGAAGATACAAAACCCCATCCGGCCTCCCCTATAGCCGCGGAGAAATAATTATCGCATTTACCCAGGCGTGAAGAATCTGATAAGAAGCTCAGATAACAAGGTTAATACGGGTGACAACTAAGGAAAAGTCTAAAGAGGTTTTAACAATACTGTTGCATATGCCACCATGCCTTCGCCCCTCCCAACAAAGCCCATTTTTTCGGTAGTCGTGGCCTTGATGGAAATATCACCCACTGTTATCTGACAGATGCGCGCGATCGTTTCCTGCATGGCCGGTACATATGGTTTGATCTTCGGTGCCTCCAGGCAAAGCGAGCTATCGATATTGATAATTCCATATCCTTTTGACCGAAGAAGCTCCACAGTACGCTCCAGTAAGATCTTGCTGTCGATATTCTTGTAAGCGGGGTCCGTATCGGGGAAATGCACCCCGATATCGCCCAAAGCCAGCGCGCCAAGCAGTGCATCGCAAATGGCGTGCAAAAGCACATCCGCATCGCTATGACCGAGGCCGCCCTTATGGTAAGGTATTAATACACCCCCCAGCCAAAGCTCGCGACCCTCTACCAATTGGTGAAAATCAATTCCCGACCCAATACGCATTTGGAATTTTTTTTTCAAAAGTAGCGGATAGCAGGCAAAGTTGTTGAGTTGTTTGGTTGTTGAGTTGTTTAGTTGTTCTGCGTCATCTGCGAAATAAATCCGCGCAATCTGCGGGAACAGGAAACCACTTCCTGACGCAAATTCTTTCGCTCGGAACAGTTCGGTTCCCGCAGATTGCGCGGATTTATTTCGCAGATGACGCAGATTTATATGACTAAATCTTAGAACCCTCCGACGAATTACTATTCAACAACCCAACACCCCAACAACTCAACAACTCAACACCCCAACATCTCAACAACTCAACACCCCAACAACCAAACAACTCAACACCCCAACAGCTAAACAACTCAACAACTCAACAACCAAACAACTCAACAAAAAAAAAGCGAGCGCCAGTGGCGCTCGCTTTTTTTATTGATGTCTAACTGTATTATTCTTCAGAACCACCACCATCAAGATCAAACAACACCGAGAAACGCAGCGTGTTTGAGAGCGGGTTGCGGGTAACACCTGAACCCGAAGGAGCCAGGTAAGAGAAATTCAATCCAAACACGTTGTACTTCAGACCAACGCCCACGGTGAAATAACGGCGGTTGCCACGATCCTTATCTTCCCAGAAATAACCTCCACGAAGAGCGAACTGGTTATTATACCAGTATTCAGCACCTAGTGAAATATTGGCCTGACCAGGAAAATCGCTGAACGAACTGAACCAACTGCTCACTACACCTTTGCTGCGGTAGTCAGCAATGCCTGAAGCAGACGCGTCGTCCAGAGTGGGAACCATCAACTTGTTGAAGTCGATACCCAGCATCAGTTTATTGGCTTCGTCGAAATTTTTGTTCCAGGTTGCACCTAAACCAAAATTGGCAGGGATAAAGTCTCTCTGATCAGCGTTGTCGGTATACGCAATCTTGGCACCCAGGTTAGTTAGTGTTGCACCAAAAGTGAATCCGTCACCATTATCGTTGGTATTATCGTAGTAGAAACCGATATCACCGGCTACTGAACTACCAACTTTATAAGTATTACCACCTGAAGGCGCTCCGGAAGCAAGGTCAGAATTGATGTAGCGCAGAGCAACACCCAGACCTACTTTATCAGAAAGCTTGCGTGAATAACCCACATCTATTCCAAACTCGCGTGGCTTACCATTACCGTTGAGGTTACCATTTTGGTCGGTAAATTGAATATTACCAAGGCTGAAATAACGCAGATTGGCACTCAGCGCCTGCGATTCGTCGAATTTGTAATATCCCGAAAGCGAAGCCAGGTAAACGTCGTTGATAAGATCTTTCAGCCAGGGAGTATAAGTGGCTGCAATGCCGCCTTTCGACTGGTTGAAAGCAACCTTACCCATATTCCAGAAACCAGAACTGGCATCCGGCGAAGTTGCGATACCTAAATCACCCATACCGCCAGCGCGGGCATCTGGAGAAATGCGCAGGAAAGGAACAGCAGTCGTTACAACGTTAATTTGATCCTGAGCCTGGACAGCCGGCGCCAGGCCGCACAAAAACAAAAGCCCCGCAGTTAGTCTTAAAGCAGTTGGTCTCATTAGATAGTGTGTTTTATTTAACTGTAAATGTATGTTTTTTGAAAAGTAAAAGTTAAAGAGGAAAGGCTAAACGACCAAAATTTACACGACCAGCTCACCTGGTCCAAACATCCTTCTTAAGCTTATCCCTCCTACTCAGCATGGAATTTAGGCTTCAGCAGCCACAAAATTAAAGCAACAACTTGAAAAACAATTATTTAAAAAATAACCAGCTTTTCAATTCGCTCCTTTCGCTTTTTGTCGGGCGCTGTTACGGTTAATCGGTATAGGTAAACCCCTCGGGCTACCCGGTCGCCAAACTCATCGCGCCCATCCCATTCGAGTTCCATTGAACGGTTGCCGGCTGTGTTTATTGTCTTTTGAATCACTTTTATTACTCTACCCGTAAGTGTAAATACCTGTAAACGAACCTGTAAATCCTGACCGGGCCGGTTATGCTCAAACCAGAAGCTGGTATGTGTTGTAAAAGGGTTCGGATAGTTCAGGACATGGTCAAGCACCAGCTTTTCATCGTTGGCGACCACGAAGTCGAGGGCGGCCTCGCCGGGATTATTGACCACATCCCAGGCTTTCACGGTCAACACATGCGGGCCGGCTGGCAGTTCTGGTAGCTGATACCTGATTTTGCCTCGCTGGTAGTCATCCTTTTCAGCCTCGTACCAGCTATTCAACACATAAATCTGGTCGGGATCATTGTCGATCATTACAGTCAGATCATGACCGATGCCCGATCCAAGCGTATTGATGCCGGAAGAGTCGGTCAATTCTGCAATCAAAACTGGTCGTTCGTTGCTGATGCTACCCGGTACAAACCGTGTATCGTTGAGATACAATTTGATATTCGGCCCTTCCCGATCGCCCTCGGTATCTATTGTTGATCCGCCAACTATCAGGCCCGACTCCATGCCCATGGCATCCTCGCTGCCATTTTCCGCATATACGCTTACCCGACCGGCACCTGGCTGGTATCGGATATCTCTGGGTACTTTAAAGCTAACGGTGAATTTTCCATTGCTGGCGGAGGCCCGGCCGCGAAACAATACCTGATTCCAGCTTTGAAAGGCTGCACGGCTGCTGCCGGCATCATTTGCCCGAGTGAACTGTTCATTTATCTTGTCGTATACAACAATAGTGGCGGTTCCGTTAAACGATTCCATTAACTGTCCAGACAGATCAGTTATTTCCCCTGCCAGCGTGATTTTTGAGGAAGCCTTGAGCGTGTCGGCCTGTTGCAAGGGCTGACCATTGACCTCGGTTAAACGCACTCTGTGTTGCGGAAATGCCAGCCTCAGTGCCGGATCACCAAGCAGGGTGAATTTCCGGTTATTGGCTATATCGGTTGAATTGAGATAAGTAAAGTTTTTCGCCTCCCTGACAGCATCTCCCAACCGCGGAAATTGCCCATTGGCGTCAGGTTGAAGGGCCGACCGAAGATAATTGCTGTTCATGATACGGTTGCTATACGAAAACACGATCCGGGTGGTCGTCATAAGCGCAATGGCACCCGTACGAGGCCGCATCAGCAACTGTTCGCCCAAAGAGGGTACCAGCGGATTGTCGAATGGGGCGAAATCGCAGGTTGCTGTTAGCAACAACGGCAGGTTGTTTTCATTCTGCCAGGTGGCGGCCAGCGACTCGTCTACGATCGTTTCATCGGCCAGCCGACGCGGGCCACCATGACCCGTATAATTCCAGATCAGGTTCCCATTGTTCAACTGGTTGGCGATGGCCTGATTTACTAAAGGATAAGCATTTCCGGATGCGCTGCTTTCCTGCGGATAGGCATCCAGATATACTTTTTGTACATCAAATGCAGGAGCGTTCTGCGCGGCCTCTGCACTGATTGCTTCGGCGTCATTGAAATGCGCGTTCTGATCTTCGTCATCGGCCACAAAACCAAGTCGGGTACGCCAGGCACCGAGCGAGGCAGCGCTACTGTATCTTTTCAGTTTATCAACATATTGCGCGGCATCCTGGTTGGTTTTTGCGGGAATCCGGCCAATACCAATATCGAGATCGTTGACAACGGCACCGCTCTGAATGTCCTCATCGTCTTCGAGAAATCCATAAAAATCGTCACTGGTATAGCTGGCGAGTACGTCGAGCGCGAAATTATTTTGCCAGGCTGGCACCAACTGGCTGTTGCCAGGTAAACGGTCGAAATAATCGTAAGAGCCATCGCCGAGCAGTAAAAGATACCTCGGACGGCTCGAAGGATCGCCGGCATATTTGTCATAATACATTTTGACAAAATCGCGAATGGCTGCAGGATCGGTGCGCCCACCCGAAAATTCGTTGTAAATCTGACTGGTTGATGCCAGCTGAACAGAAAGTGACTGTTGCTGCCGGTGGAATTCGGCAATTTGCTGTGCTGAAGGAAGGAGCGAGGGATGATAGACAATCAGATAATCGGCCTGGGGGGCAGCATGAAGATTTTGATTGGGAACCGCGCCATGTGCTGCCGGTGCTGGCGCCTGGGAGGGATGAAAAGCCCGATATTCCCGTAAACGGCTGCAATCATTCGTAAACCACACTCCACTACTGGATGTTGTTAACAACATCTCATTAGGAGCAACCGGATTGGTAATTTCCCAAATCTGCATGTTGGCGGGAGCCCCTTCTATTTCGAAACGGCCGTTGCCGCTGCCTACCGATGTCCAGTCGCGAAAATCGAGCTGTTGGTTTCCATTTATTGCGAGCCTGCGACGATCAAACCACTCCCAGTAATTCAGCCAACCCTGCGCATTGAAACTGCCTGGTACAAACTGAAGTTGGAATGCATCCGAGCCGGCCGGAAACTCAAAGTCGGCCGTTGCTTCGCGGGCGAAGGCATCATATTGTCCGGCGCCGGTTGGGAGCACTGAAAGTGAAGCAAGATTGCCATTGTAGCGAATATCGAAGCGACTTGCCGCCCCAACGCTGCGAGCAATAACCGAAAGCCGTAACCTCGCCACCGACCCTGTCAGCGTTGAAGCAGATCCGACGGAAAAGCTGCGCGTTACGGTTTTGCCGGGTGCGTCGGCAAATTCCTCGCCATACCATTCCTTACCACTAGTCAGGAAATTGACGGTATCGAGTTCATGAAAACTGCGGCCATTATAACTGGAAATGGTTTGTGCGGCAGGCGGAGATGCGGCTTGACGCGTTACACGTCGCCCGGTGCCACCAACAGTTACATAATAGTAATTGCGCCTGTTGTACAGATTTCGGACATGTCTGAAGCCGGCTCGGGCCGAATCCTTCTGCCAGGTATCTGGCCCCTGACCATAAAAAAGAAAATAATCGGACCCATCGAACACCCCATCGCCTCCGTCTTCCACCTTTATCGCCAGTTCAACCAGATCGTCGGCCCGCGGACTCGCATTGTCTTCGGGCAGCATGGCCGCACCATTTCCAAACACGCGTATGGTGGCTGAAGATAATGCTGCCTGGTTTAAGCCGAGGCTGTTCAGGAAGGCGCGATCAACCCGGTACACCCCATCGCGCTCTACTGAAATCTGGAACCAGGAGCCTGTACTCAACACCGACTGGCTGGCATATTGGCGCTGGCCCCGCGCCAGAAAAAAGCTGGCCAGCAGCAATCCGCACAATCCGTATCGAACCAGTTGGAGCATTGAACAAAATAAAGCTGCCGATCGTAGTTTTACCGAAACGGCACAGGTATTTATGCTAATTGTAAATTATTGAAAGTGATTATCTTCGCATTTACGGCCGACAAATCTTTTATCCAAACAATATTTTGACCTAAGCCGCCGTTAAAAATATTCCAATTCATAGGTTTATGCAAAAAACAATGAGCGTGAAAAACTTGCTGATCCTCTTATCCTGTGTGATGCTGCTCGCATCCTGCAAAAACGGTGGACTTTTTGGTAAGAAGTCTGCCAAATCTGACGTCACAGGATGGAACTACAACGACAAAAAAATGGGCGGCTTCCAGGTTGCCAAAGCGAAGGACCAACAAACGGGGCCCGGTCTCGTGTTTGTTCAGGGTGGTACCTTTACCATGGGCCAGACTGAAGAAGACGTGATGGGTCTGTGGGATAATATCCCGCGCCGCGTGTCTGTACCTTCCTTTTATATTGACCGTACGGAAGTAGCCAACGTGCACTACCGTGAATACCTTTACTGGTTGCAGCGCGTATTTGACCCAAGTGATCCCGTAAACATTCCAATTATTGAAGGTGCGTTGCCCGATACCCTGGTATGGCGCAGCGAGCTGAGTTATAACGAGCCAATGGTGGAGTATTATTTCCGTCACCCTGGCTTTAACTACTACCCGGTTGTTGGCGTAAGCTGGCAGCAGGCTACCGATTTCTGTCTCTGGAGAAGCGATCGTGTGAACGAAGGCATCCTGATGGAAAAAGGTTATGTAAACGCTCAAAGCGTTCAGGGCCAGCAGGGTTCGAACAATTTTACGACGAAATCGTACTTGCTCGACCTGTATCAGACTGCGCCTGGCAAAACAGCAACTTCTAAAAAGAATCCTTTGAAAACGCCTCAGGGTCAGCCCCGTACCAAGGTGACCTTCGAAGATGGATTGTTGCTCCCTAATTACCGCCTGCCAATTGAAGCAGAATGGGAATACGCAGCTTATGGATTGATCGATCAGAACCCCCGTCCCAGCAAAAAAGAAGGCAAGCGTGGTGAGGAATTGCAGCAAAACCGCCAGATTTATCCCTGGTCTCACAACGTAAACGGACTGCGGGATACCCGGCACGGCAGCTGGCAGGGTGCTTTTCTGGCCAACTTCAAAAGAGGTAATGGTGATAATGCCGGTGTGGCTGGTGGTTTGAACGACCGTGCATTCTATACCGCTGAGGTTACATCTTTCTTCCCTAACGGATTTGGTTTGTATAACATGGCTGGTAACGTGAGCGAATGGGTAGCCGACGTTTATCGTCCGCTGAACACTATGGACATTGACGATCAACCTGCACCATTCCGTGGTAACAAATACCAAAAGATCTATCGTGATCCTTCCACTGGTGAGGCTCAGATCAACGACACTACCGGCCGTGTACGCATGGTCGATGTAACCGACGAAGAAAGCCGCAACCGCCGCAACTATCAGCGCGGTAATGTTATCAACTATAATGATGGTGACTCTGCCTCACTGGCTTCTTACGGATACGGCGTTACTACGCTGATCAGCGACAAATCACGTGTGTATAAAGGTGGTAGCTGGAATGATCGTGCTTACTGGCTTAGCCCCGGCAGCCGCCGTTATCTGGAAGAAGATCAGGCCTTGAGCACTCTTGGTTTCCGTTGCGCCATGGACCGTATGGGTAGCCCCGAAGGCAATGGCCGGAAAGTTGGTCAACAATTCCCGACTAAGCGTCAGAAAAGATAACGTGACTTCTTATAAAGCAAAACGGGCCGCGCTATGCGCGGCCCGTTTTGCTTTATAAGAATGTGCAAATGAGTAAATGTGAAAATGTGCAAATGATCAATTTATAAATCGGCTAATTTGCTAGTCATGTTCAGACGCAACAGTTAAATCCATTACCGATTTACCCATTTGCACATTTTCACACCTGCCTGCCGGCAGGCAGGTTTGCACACTTGCACATTCGCCGCAGGCGTCATTTGCACATTTGCACATTTTCACATTTGCACATTTGCACATTTCTACATTGCTCTACCTTTGCCCAATGACCATCGATCAGCTTTATTCGGTATACCAGCAGCACCCCTCCGTTCAAACAGACACGCGAAAACTTAGGGCGGGTGATATTTTCTTTGCATTGAAAGGAGAAAACTTCAACGGCAATGCCTTTGCAAAGCAGGCACTTGATGCTGGCGCGGCATACGCCGTAATTGATGAGGCCGAATTTGAAGTTCCCGGCCGCACGATACTGGTGCCAAATGTATTGGCTGCCCTGCAGCAACTGGCACTTCACCACCGGCGTCAGTTCTCCATCCCTTTTCTCGCAATTACAGGAAGTAACGGAAAAACCACTACTAAGGAGTTAATACATGCCGTGCTCAGTTCGCGCTATCGAACGTCTACCACAGAGGGAAACCTGAACAACCATATCGGCATTCCACTCACAATACTGCGAATACCTGCAGATGCAGAAATGGCTGTTATTGAAATGGGCGCCAATCACCAGCGTGAGATTGCGGGCTATTGTGCATATACCGAGCCTACCCATGGCCTTATCACCAATGTGGGGTTGGCGCATCTGGAAGGCTTTGGCGGCCCCGAAGGAGTAAAAAAAGGCAAAGGAGAATTATTTGACTACCTCCGTCAGGAAGAAGACGGAACTGTATTCATTTATTCAGACTACGAATACCTGCAGGAAATGAGTTTAGGTGTAGCCCAGGTAGTTAAATATGGTACCCAGGGCGAAGGACTTTTTGTGAAAGGACAACTGCTGGAGGCGGATCCTTTCTTGCAGGTGGTGTTGAGTAATACAAAAGAAAAAGTGTCGGTAAAAACGCAATTGGTTGGGGCGTACAATTTACCCAACGTGCTGGCGGCTGCAGCTGTAGGCCTCTATTTCGGTATCGGGCTTCAGGAAATTGTTTCGGCTCTGGAGCATTACACACCCTCCAACAGCCGCTCGCAAATGTTGAAATGGGGCGAGCACCATGTAATACTGGATGCCTATAACGCCAACCCGAGCAGCATGCGTCTGGCTATCGAAAACTTTGCCCGCATACAGGCTCCACACAAGATACTTTTGCTGGGTGCCATGGCCGAACTGGGGAGGCAGAGCCTGGACGAACATCAGGCTATTATTAACCTGATTGGCGAATACAAGTGGGATACCGTGGCCCTGGTGGGTGGCGACTTTTTAAAGATAAACCATCCGTACCTTTCGTTTTCAGATGCCACAAGGGCGCGGGACTGGTGGCAACAGCAACATTTCCCCGCATCGCATGTTTTAATAAAGGGAAGTCGCAGTACCAAAATGGAGACAATTTTAAATGGCAGCCACTAACATGGATTGGAAATCCTTATTCCCTCAGTTTGAAGCGGAACTGATAGACCTGATTGAGAAAGAAGCCGTATTTAAGCACTTCAAAGCGGGTGAAATAATCATGCGTACCGGTCAGTACATTAAATCGACTATTTTGTTACTGGAGGGCCGGATCAAAATATACCGCGAAAACGAGGAAGGTGGTGAGTTTTTGATGTACTTTTTACAACCAGGTGAAGCCTGTGCCATTTCGCTGATTTGCGCCACACAGTCGCAGGCCAGCGAAGTAATGGCAAAAGCAGAAGAAGACACAGAAGTGCTAATGCTGCCAATACAATTGATGGACGAAATGATGAACAAATACCGTAGCTGGTATCAGTTCGTTATTCGTACTTATCGGGCACGGTTCGATGAGTTGCTTACTGTTGTAGACAGCATTGCGTTCAGGAATATGGATGAGCGACTTGAATTTTACCTGAAGCGTTATGTAAACAGCACGGGGCGGCAGCAAATTGAATTGTCGCATCAGCAAATTGCGGAAGACCTCCACAGTTCGCGGGAAGTGATATCCCGATTGCTTAAAAAAATGGAGCAGCGGGGGCTGGTCAAATTGCATCGGAATATGATTGAGTGGCTTTGAATAAAATTGTTGATTAACCGGGCGATTCCAATTGCAGGTATCGCTGTCAAAAAACTAGCAGATGAAAATCGAACAAATTTATACGGGATGCCTGGCACAGGGTGCTTATTACATCGAAAGTAATGGCGAAGCGGTGGTAATTGATCCATTGAGGGAAGTACAACCCTATCTGGATCGTGCGCGGCAGAACAATGTAAAGATCAAATACGTGCTGGAAACACATTTTCATGCCGATTTCGTGAGCGGACACCTGGACCTGAGCAAGAAAACCGGTGCCGCTATAGTGTATGGACCGCTGGCGCAGCCGGCCTTTGATGCTTACATTGCAAAGGACGGTGAAGAACTCGCTTTGGGAAATGTGAAATTGAAAGTATTGCACACGCCCGGGCATACTATGGAAAGCAGCTGTTTTCTTTTGATAGATGAAAATGGCAAACCCACTGCGCTTTTTTCAGGCGATACCCTTTTTATCGGCGATGTGGGCCGGCCCGATCTGGCCCAGAAAGTGGCCGACGATCTGACACAAGATAAGCTGGCCGGCTTTCTGTTCGACTCACTTCGTAACAAGATCATGCCGTTGCCCGATGATATCGTTGTTTACCCGGCGCATGGTGCCGGCAGCGCCTGTGGCAAAAACATGAGCAAAGAGACGACCGATACCCTCGGTAATCAGAAAAAAAACAACTATGCGCTCCGCGCAAATATGACCCGCGAAGAATTTATAGAAGAAGTGACCAGCGGACTTCAGGCTCCTCCAGCCTACTTTCCGCTTAATGTGATGATGAATATACAGGGCTATGAATCGATTGACAAAGTACTGGAACGCGGTCAGCATGCGCTGAGTCCTGAAGCTTTTGAAACCGCTGCCAATGAAACCGGTGCGCTGGTTCTTGATACGCGCGATCCACAGAGCTTTGCAAAGGGGTTCATACCCAATTCGATTAATATCGGCATTGATGGCAGTTTTGCGCCCTGGGTAGGGGCAATGATACCTGATATACGCCAGGAGCTGCTAATCGTAGCGGAAAAAGGAAGAGAAAAAGAAGTAATCACGCGATTAGCCAGAGTGGGCTATGATTACACTATCGGTTTCCTCGAAGGTGGTTTTGAAGCCTGGCAGGCGGCCGGAAAAGAGACAGACCAGATCAAATCGATTGATGCCGATGAATTGGCCCGACGAATGAAGGAAGGAAATGTCCAAATACTGGATGTTCGGAAAGACAGCGAATACAACAGCGAACATATTGCAGGTGCTGAAAATACTCCACTGGATTTTGTAAACGATGCAATGGCCTCTATCGATAAAGACAAAACCTACTTTGTACATTGTGCAGCAGGCTACCGCTCTATGATCTTCAATTCCATACTGCGGGCAAGAGGCTACGATCAGCTGATTGATGTAAAAGGAGGTTTCAAGTCAATCAAGGATAGCGGCAAATTTGAACTGACAGACTTTGTATGTCCCAGCACGGGAAAAAATTAGGCTAAGAAGCTCTTATTTACCGATCACCATATTTTTAAAATTTAAACAATGCTCTCCTCCCACTGGCCCTGGTATATTGCCGGACCATTGATTGGCCTCACTGTTCCTGCGCTGCTGCTATTGGGCAATAAATCCTTTGGGATTTCATCGTCGCTGCGGCATATGTGCGCGGCCTGTCTGCCAGCGAAAATTCCTTTTTTTCAGTACGATTGGAAAAAAGAGGTTTGGAATCTTTTTTTCGTAGCCGGCATTTTGCTGGGTGCAATTATTGCTACCCTCGCATTTCAGAACCCCGAACCCATACAGGTAAACCCGGCTCTGGTGAATGAACTTGCCGGATATGGCATTACTGACTACCAAAACATGGTGCCTTCCGAAATTTTTAACTGGAGTCAGTTGGGTACAGCAAGAGGCTTGATACTGATGGTTGCTGGTGGCTTCCTGGTCGGATTCGGGACCCGTTATGCTGGCGGTTGCACATCGGGTCACGCCATTATGGGACTAAGTAATTTGCAATGGCCATCATTGATAGCTACCTGCTGTTTTATGGCAGGCGGTTTCATCACTGCCAATCTGATTTTACCCTTGATTATGCGTTTATAACAAGTAATTGATTATCAAACAACCCAAAAACTATGGTCAACGCAGCAAACAAACAGTCCATGGACACTGACTTCGAAGTAAGACAGGACCATTCGATTTGTGTGAATAAAAGCAGCCTTGATAAGCCGCTGTGGTCGAACCTCAAATATGCCATACTTGGTATTCTCTTCGGAATTGTATTTGTAAAGGCCGAAATCATTTCCTGGTTTCGGATACAGGAAATGTTTCGGCTGCAGAGCTTTCACATGTTTGGAGTAATCGGTTCTGCCATAGTGGTCGGAATGATCAGCGTTTGGCTGATCAAGAAGTTCCAGGCCAAATCCATAGAAGGCGAGAAAATCAGTTTCGACAAAAAGAAATTCAACAAAGGGCAGATTTATGGTGGTTTAGTTTTCGGTATGGGCTGGGCGCTCACGGGTGCCTGTCCTGGTCCTCTGTTTGCGCAAATCGGTACCGGAGCACTGGCGGTTATCATTACGCTGTTGAGCGCAATAGCCGGCACATGGGTATATGGTCGCTTTCGTGAAAAACTCCCCCACTAGGCTGGTAATTTGTTTGCAATTCTTATCGAAAACAAGGAACACAACGATGTCTAAAATTGACCAACATATTAACAAAGACCTGATACTTCGGGAAAAACTCGCCATTGAACGGACACGAATGGCCAATGATCGCACCCTGCTATCGTTTATACGAACAGCGCTCTACTTCATTGTGGCCGGCCTTAGCATTAACAGCTTGCTTGAGTTACGCTACGGAGCCAGCATTCAAATGGCATTCCTGATTATTGCAGCCATTGTAATGGTGGTTGGGTTATTGCGCTTTTTGAAGATGCGTAAAAAACTGAATCTTTCCTACAAACATGTAGGAAACTTCAAGTCCGACTGGGAGGAAGAACTTTAAAATTTTGAACCATGCGCTGTTTTTTTATTTTAACTCTTATTACTCTATTTGTTTCCTGCAACAACAGTAGTAACAATTCTGAAGCCGTTACTCCGCCGCCTAAACCCCTCGTTCCTTCCCTGCCGACCCTGAAGCTTGTCGACGCTTCTGGTCAAACGATCGATCTTGGAGCCCTAAAAGGGAAGAAAGTATTTGTAAATCTTTGGGCCACCTGGTGCCCGCCCTGCCGTGCAGAGATGCCTTCAATCAAAAAACTGGCGTCTGCAGTTGACAGCAACAAAGTGTCTTTTGTAATGCTTTCACTGGATGAAGATTTTGAAGCTGCCAGGCAGTTTGCCAAGCAAACCAATCTTGGTCTCCCTATTTATGCTGCTGCCGGCTCCTTGCCAACTTTATTTCAAACACAGGGAATACCGGTAACTTATATTTTCAACGAAAGCGGCGAGCTAATCTTCCGACGTGACCGGGCGGAGAACTACGACCAGCCACAATTTGTAGAGATGTTACAAAAATAAAAAGAACGCCATTTTTTCAGCGGATTTGCCACCTATGCAAGTGCCAATCCAACGAAAAAATGGCGTTCTGCTATTCATCAGGGTTATAACATGGTAACCGGTGCCTGATACTGGCTTAGCGACAGCCCGGTTTCGCGCAAGGCCTTAAAGCCTCCTTTAATATTGATCAGGTTTTGAAATCCGCGTGCCCGAAGGATGGAAATCAAAATAACGGAACGGTAGCCACCAGCGCAATGAACATAATAAGTGCCTGACTTATCGAGGGAGCTCATATTCGCGTTCACAAAATCAAGTGGGAAATTGCTGGCCCCCACCAGGTGTTCGGAATCAAACTCGCTCTTGCGGCGGGCATCCAACACCATAGTCGTTTGAGGCTGCTTTTGATATATTTCGGCAAATTCAACAGCAGTAATCTGAGGCAGACTATCTGTATCAAAGCCCGCCTCGCTCCAGCTGGCCACGCCTCCTGCCAGGTAACCCATGGTTTGGTCATAGCCAACCCTCGACAGTCTTATCACTACTTCTTCCTCACGGCCTTCGTCGGCAATAAACAAAATGGCCTGACGTAAATCGGTGATCAGCGTACCTACCCAGGGGGCAAAGTTGTCGTCGAGACCAATAAACACTGAACCAGGAATATGTTCTTTTGCAAATTCATCCTGATGCCGGGTATCAATAACCAGGGCATCAAGTCCCTCCCAGGCTGCCTGAAACTCCCGTGCGTTGAGCGCTCTGGTGCCATGTTTCAGTATTTCGTCGATACTAAGAATACCACCTCGCAAATTCATTAATACGTTCGAAGGAAAATATTGCGGTGGCTCCACCAGACCATCTGTCACCGCCTTAACAAATTCCTCACGAGTAAGATCAGGTTGCAGTGCATAATTGAATTTCTTTTGGTTGCCGAGCGTATCCGTCGTTTCCTTACTCATATTCTTGCCACAGGCACTTCCGGCGCCGTGCCCTGGGTATACGGTTACAGAGTCGGGCAAAGTCATTATTTTGTTGCGAAGCGAATCGAATAAAAGACCGGCAAGATAATCCGGCGTAATCTCCGCTTTCACTTTCTGAACAAGATCGGGGCGGCCCACATCACCGATGAATAATGTATCGCCTGTAAAGAGTGCTTTCTCATTACCATTTTCATCAATCAGCAAAAAGCAACTGCTTTCCATAGTGTGACCCGGTGTGTGCAATACCCTGATACGAATATTGCCTAGTTGAAGCTCTTCGTTGTCTTTTGCAATATAAGCGTCGTAGGCGGGGGCGGCAGTTGGTCCAAATACGATTTGTGCACCCGTTTTATGCGCCAGGTCAAGATGTCCACTAACAAAATCCGCATGAAAATGGGTCTCCAGAATGTATTTGATTTTTGCTCCGTCTTTTTCCGCACGGTCCATATAAGGTTGGGTTTCGCGCAATGGATCGATGATGGCCGCTTCGCCATTGCTCTCAATGTAATACGCGCCCTGTGCAAGGCAGCCCGTATAGATTTGTTCTATTTGCATGATGATCGGTTTTGAACAAATGTCAAAACCTGACCCGCCGGTAGAAATGAGTTGGCTCATCGTGCCTGCTGACAATCGTCAGGATTTTCCGAAACAAACTTATGATTCTAATCGGCTTTGCTATATAAGTGATTTTGGTCACCAAAATTCGCTGCTGATAAAGCTAGCTTGTGATAAACACAATGGTATGACACTTCATCACAAAATACTCGTTGTAGGCGGTGGAAATGCCGGCATTTCAGTTGCTGCTCAACTACTGCGTAGACAACACAATCTTGATATTGCAATCATTGAGCCTTCCGACAAGCACTATTATCAACCTGCATGGACACTTGTTGGTGCAGGTGTATTTGATCCGCGCAAAACGGTGAGATCCGAGTCGTCTGTAATTCCGAAAGGAGCTATCTGGATTCGACAATCAGTAAAAAGTTTTGAACCCGATCAAAACATGGTTACGTTAAACAACGGCGACAAAGTCGGTTACCAGTATCTGATAGTGGCGCCCGGTATTCAACTGAACTGGAATGAAATCAAAGGTCTGGAGGAAACGCTCGGCAAAAATGGGGTTACTTCCAACTACCTGTATCACCTGGCACCCTATACCTGGGAATGCTTGAAAAACTTTAAGGGAGGTAACGCCCTTTTCACCAATCCCAACACTCCCGTTAAATGTGGTGGTGCGCCGCATAAGATCATGTGGCTGGCTGCGGATCATTTCCGTAAAAACGGACTGCTGGAAAAAACGAATATTCAATACTGGAGTGGCGGCACCAGATTATTCGGCGTAGACAAGTACGAAAAGACCCTTAAGAAGGTGGCCGAGCGGGATCGGGTACAAATCCATTTCTTCACGAAACTGGTTGAGATCGACGGACCTGCAAAACTTGCGAAATTTGTTGGCTTCGGCGAGCAAAACAAGGGCCAGGAGTATTGGGTGGATTTTGACATGATACACGTAACCCCACCGCAAAGCGCTCCTGAATTTGTAAGGCATAGCAGTCTAGCTAATGAAGCCGGCTGGGTTGATGTTGACAAGTTCACGCTGCAGCATAAGAGGTACCCCAACGTGTTTTCCCTCGGTGATGCGTCCTCTCTGCCTACGTCGCGAACCGGCGCCGCTATCCGAAAACAGGCACCTGTACTGGTAGAAAATTTGTTGGCTGCAATAAACGGCAAAGAATTGAAGGCGGCTTACAATGGTTATACCAGTTGTCCGGTAGTTACCGGCTACGGCAAGCTGGTACTATGCGAGTTCGATTACGACAATAATCCCACCGAAACTTTTCCTTTCGACCAAAGCAAGGAACGGTGGACAATGTACCAGCTAAAACGAAGGATATTGCCCTGGCTGTACTGGAATAAAATACTACCTGGCAAAATGTAACAAAGATCACCGCCAGCTAAGAAATTGAGGCTTTACTTTGCTTTTCGAAGCGCGCCCTGTCTACCAACACTTATTCGTAAATTTGCCGTTTAACCAATAGAAAAGAAAACTGATTGATATGAAGGCCTGGCTGAGAAGCAACAAATGGATTATTGCCGGAGTATTACTGGGAGCAATTGGTGGATTCCTCTATTGGCAGCAAATAGGCTGTAATTCAGGTACCTGCATGATCACTTCCCGCTGGCCCAACAGTACCATTTACGGCGCTGTGATGGGCGGGTTGCTTTTTAGTATTTTTTCAACGCCACGAAAAAAAGCTGATTCATCAGCCGATCCGTCCTGATATGAACACATTGCCAGATAACGAAACGAAAACTTTAAACATGGCTGAGCATTCTGCCCATCGCTCTTATATTACCTCTGCCCTTGGTTGTCGCTGCCCACGTTGTCGTGAAGGAAAGCTTTTCAAACATCCGGTCACTTTTCGTTTCAAAAAAAATATGGATATGAATCGGGACTGCCCTGTGTGCGGCCAGCCCACGGAAATAGAAGTTGGTTTTTACTATGGCACCAGCTATGTCAGCTATGCACTTACCGTTGCCATTAGTGTGGCAAGCCTTGTGGCCTGGTGGGTAATAGTGGGCTTATCTACCAGCGATAATCGCTTTTTTGTCTGGATGGGCGTTAATGCCGTTTTATTGATACTTCTACAGCCCTGGCTGATGCGCGTAAGCCGCAGCTTATGGATTTCCTGGTTTGTAAAATACGATCCTTTCTGGAGAGAAAACGGTCCTGCAGCGAAACCGGAGCGTACCAACGCTGACCACTCCAACAACTGGTAGGGGCCAGCTTAGTCTAATAGCTCATATCATCCAGCTTCACTTTTCCCTTGAAAGTCCAAAATACGAAGCCCGTGTAGATGGCCACCAGGGGTGTGCCAATGGCGGCAATAGTCAGCAATATCTTCATCGTCTTAGGTGACGAAGCAGCATTGTTAATAGTTATACTCCACTCGGGTTGATTGCTGGCATACAATAAATTGGGGAATATCTCAATAGCAACCATTATTAACAGTGACGCAATAGTGATGGCCGAACTGACAAAAGCATGCCGGTACTTTCCTTTTTTCAACAACCTTGGAATATTTGCAATGGCCAGCATCATGATTAATGGAAAAATAAAAAATGCCGGTTCCGATCTGATGCGATCGCTCAGGTGAGGAACATACAAAAGCGTGTAAACGGTAGTGATGGCGAAAGCCATTACAAAAAATACAGTGAAGTTCCTGGCAAGAATAGTCAGTTTGGTGTATAAACGGTTCTCGGTTTTCATAGCCAGAAAGATTGCACCATGCATCATAAACAGCGCAAGCGTGGTAACAGCTACCATGATGGACAACGGATTGAAGAAGCTCATCCAGTTGCCGGTGAATTCACCCTCCGCATTCAAAGGCAGGCCTTGCGCCACATTTCCCAGCATCAGCCCCAGCGACAGAGCAATTACCACACAGGCAAATGAATAAACAATATCCCATGTGAGCCGCCATAACTTACCCGGCTCCTTACTTCTGAATTCAATTGCCACAGCCCGCCAGATAATTCCAATCAGAAATACGAAGAATGGAACGTAGAAGGCAGAGAAGATAGCGGCATAGGCAACCGGAAAACCGGCAAACAGAGCGCCGCCGCCAATCACCAGCCATACTTCATTGCCATCCCAAATAGGACCAATGGCATTTAATGCAATTCGGCGGCTCTCTTCCTTCTTAAGAAAAAGGTGCAGTGCGCCTGCGCCCAGATCGAAGCCATCCAGAATGGCATACCCTGAAATAACGGCCCCAAAAACTAAAAACCACCAGGTATTCAAATCAAGACCTAAAATCGTTTCAATATGATCGGGCATATCAGTTCAATTAATGCGTCAAAATTGGGTTATCACGTTTGGAACCTTCGTCGATATGTTCCGGATGGCCGGCTTCCGTTGGCCCGTGTTTGATCTTCTTGTTCAACAGGTAAAGGAACAAGGCAAACAGCGCCGTGTATACCAACAAAAACAAGATCAAAGAAAACATCACCTGTTCTGCGCTCACTGATTTCGATAGCGCATCGGAGGTACGCAACAGGCCGTATACTACCCAGGGTTGACGACCCATTTCAGCCGCAAACCAACCAGCCTGGTTCGCTATCTGTGGCAATAGTACAGCCCATACAAACAATAGCATCAGCCAACGTTTCTCAAAAAGCTTTCCCCGCCACCAACACCAGGAGGCGTAAACGGTCAACGCGATCATCAGCATACCCAGAGCCACCATTAAATGATAAAACTGAAAAATGGCGTTTACCTGCGAGGGTCGATCATCAGGTGCTATTGCATTTAGTCCGGTAACCGGCTTCTTAAAATCCTGATGCAACAAAAAGCTCAGTCCGCCGGGTATGGCCAGGCCTCTGGTTGTTTGCGATGCATTATCCACCCATCCAAACAGATACATGTCGGCAACAGCACTGCTGTCGTAGTGACCCTCGAGCGCTGCCAGCTTCGCGGGTTGATTTCGGGCTACTCCCTCGGCGCTTTTGTGCCCGGCAAACAACTGTGCCAGCGAAAAGAAACAAGCTACCGCCAACGAAATCCGAAAGGCGGGTTTGGCAATATGCAAATGCCTACCCTTCAAAATATACCAGGCATTCACGCTCATCACCAGAAAAGCACCTGCAAGGAAAGCACCTATCCACACATGTACCAGCCTTTCCATACTCGAAGGGTTAAACACCATAGCCCAGAAATCGGTGATCTCGGCCCGCGCGTTCATCCCTTCGCCCACAATGTGAAACCCCGCAGGCGTTTGTTGCCAGCTATTAGCTACCACAATCCACACTGCGCTAAACAGCGACCCAAGAAAAACCATCACAGTTGAAAAAAAATGCACTTTCGGGCCTACCCTATTCCAGCCAAAAATCAGAATACCTAAAAAGCCACTCTCCAGTGCAAAAGCAAAAATTCCTTCGGCAGCAAGGGCGCTTCCGAATATATCCCCCACATACCTTGAGTAAACAGCCCAGTTAGTACCAAATTCAAATTCCATGATGATACCAGTGGCCACACCTATTCCGAAAATGAGGGCAAATATGCGGATCCAGAAACGGGTCATTTGCTCATACAGTTTGTTTCCGGTTCGCAAATACATCCCCTCCATGATCACCAACACCAAACCCAAACCAATACTCAACGGCGGGTAGATGTAGTGAAACGCAATGGTGAATGCGAATTGAATCCGGGAAAGTATTTCAACATCCATAGTTCAGGGTATAAAAAAAGCGGACAAGATGTCCGCTTTTAGTTATATAAATGTGTTGCTATCTGAGTTCCGCTGGCGCATAAAAATACAGTAGTGCAAAGGTACACTCGAAATGGTATGCGTCCACATTTTTTTCAAATAGTCCTATGCGCGCATCAACAAGATTCTGTAAATGAATTTTGCTTTCGGCCAACCTTACCATGTGCCCAATGTTACAATGATCAACTGTACTTATTGTTGTCGAAGATGATAAGCCTTTGGTCTTGTGAATGCGCGCAAACCTGCATGCGAAAGTGTGGCACCGAACCCGGAATGCCTGCGTCCACTCCAGGGGAGCGCCGGACTAACCCGATCACAGCAGTTCCAGTAACCCGTGCCGGCATCCAGCTGCTTAAGAATGCGATTGGCCCTGCCTTCAGAAGACGAGTAAACAGATGCAGTGAGGCCATATTCCGTATCCTTCATTTTTTCAACTGCATCATTATCGTCTTTTACCTGCATGATGCCGATAATTGGACCAAACGACTCCTCGCGCATTACTCGCATGTCCTGGGTCACATTGACCAGTACTGTCGGTTCAAAATAATTGCCGCTTCGTTGCACACGCTTTCCACCTGTCAGCAGTCGGGCACCCTTGCTTAAGGCGTCAGCCACCTGCTGCTCAAGCAACACTGACTGTTGCTGTCTCGTGAGCGGACCGAGATATACACCTTCTTCCGTTGGCAAACCCAGCTTCCAGGAGTTCACTTCGGCAACAAAGGCATCGATGAATTCTTCCGCTATGGACTCATGCACATAAATACGTTCTACGGAACAGCAACTTTGCCCGTTGTTGTAGAATGCACCATCGGCTGTGGCAGCTGCCACCGCTTTTATGTCGGTTATATCGTCTGTAACGTAGAGAGGATCTTTGCCTCCCAGTTCACACTGACAGGGCACCATTTTCGGAGCAACCCGTTCGTATATATACTTTCCCGTTTTATAGCTGCCTGTAAAAAAATAACCATCCAATGGCAGCTCAAGTAAGGCTTCACCCGCAGCAGCAGCCCCGATAATAACATGGAATAAACCCTTCGGCAAGCCAGCTTCCTGCAACCGCTGACCAATCGCCTTGCCTGTTAAGCTGGCCAGTTCAGAGGGTTTGTACAGTACTGCATTGCCGGCTAATAATGCAGGCACAATTACATTAACACCTACCAGATAAGGGTAGTTCCACGCCGATATATTGGCCACCACGCCGAGGGGCTCATATACTATCTTTTCAGTTAATCCCTGTTCCTCATGCATGATTTCATCGGACAAGTAACGGGCGGCATGTCGGCAAAGCCATTCAATTCGATGGCAGGCGCCACGTATTTCATTGCGCGATTGCGACAAGGGTTTTCCAACTTCCGAAGTAAGTATCGCCGCCAGTTCATCCGCATCACGCTGCAGCAGTGTACGAAACTGTTCGAGTATTGCTATGCGCTTTTCAAGTGGCAGGTTCGCCCACGACGGCTGGGCCTGTTGGCATTCGGCAAAACTGGAAGCAATCGCTTCAATCGACATTTCGTGTATTTCTTCAATTACCTCACCTGTGGCAGGATTAATGATCTTCATGTCAGGCTCCGTATTTTTTTACTTCTTCCAAAAAACGTGATCGCAGGGGTGCAGATGCCGGTGATTCGTCCAATCCAAAGACAAACATCCGTTCCGGATGCCATTGTACACCAAGGAAAAATGGCTTTCCTGCTGGATTCAGCCATTCTACACCCTCAATAGTTCCATCGTCAGCCACGGCATTTATGCGGAGGTCAGGCGCCAACTTATGTACCGCCTGGTGGTGGGCGGCATTCACCATCATCCGCGTCTGCCGGGTGATATTGAATAAAAGGCTTGATTCCACCACTTCTACCGCATGCGCTTTGTCGCGGGTCTTTACTGCTTTATGGATAATATTTCCATTCTTGCCCAGATCCTGTAGCAGGGTTCCACCCAGCAAACAGTTGGTTAACTGCATGCCCCGGCAGATAGCCAACACCGGCATTTTTTTTCTTAGGCTGATCTCAAAAGCGCCGGCCTCCAGTTTATCGCGCTTGCGATCGAAATGCTTTGGTGCATTTGGATATTCGCGCTTTTTTCGTCCATAGTAAGATGGGTGAACATCAGTGCCACCTGAAAAAACTAGACCATGGCACTCCTGTAGCAAGTGCAGATTGTCAAGCTGTGGACTAATGGTGAGTATGTCTACCTCACCCGCTGCCTGTAGCCAGCGAACATAGTTCGCATGTTTTACCTCATTATTGGTATAGGTAAGCGCTATTTTGGGTATCATAATGCCTCCTCATACAATGATTTGAATTGTGCCCGGCTCACCGGTCTTGGATTGTTGGGATGTGCGAAGTCAGCTGCTGCCAGATCGGCCAGTGTTTCAATATGTTCCGACTTTACGGCAATATCTCGCAAACGCGTAGGTATGCCGATCCGCATGTTCAGTTCGAAAAGATGGTCGATCAGCTGATCTGAACCAGGATTATTCAGCTCAAATATTTGCGACATCCTTAAAAATGCTTCTGGTACTGCTCCCGCATTAAATCGCATGCCGTACGGTAAGTTGACCGCGTTGGCCAGCCCATGGTGGGTATCGAGAAGCGAGGAAAGCGGGTGCGCCAGCGAATGAACCACGCCCAATCCTTTTTGAAATGCAATGGCCCCCATCATTGAGCCCAACAGCATCTTCGCGCGCGATTCGAGGTCCGGTGAATTAACTGCCTTTTCAATTGATTCATGAATAAGCCGCATGCCCTCCAATGCAATGCCTTCGCAAATGGGGTGTGGCATTTTGGCAATATAGGCTTCCATATTGTGCGTAAGCGCATCCATGCCGGTTGCAGCCGTAATGGAGGCGGGCAAAGCCATCGTTAACTCAGGGTCGGCAAATACCATCTTAGCCAGTAGCTTGGGCGAAAACAAAATTTTCTTCTGATGTGTTTCATCATCGGCAATGATCGCACTTCTTCCCACTTCGCTGCCTGTGCCCGAAGTAGTTGGCAGCGTGATGAAGTGAGGTACATTGTTCGTTACATACACGTCGCCTCCAATCAGATCATCATACTTGAATAAATCATCCCGGTGCTCAGCACGCAGTACGATTGCTCTGGCCACATCCAATGCCGCACCGCCACCTATTCCAATTACTGAATCGCAGCCGACCTGATCATAACATTCTGTTCCTTTGTATACGTCCGACTTTACCGGATTGCGGTGTATATCGTAAAAAACAACAGGACTTAGTTGCGCCAGCTCCAGATCATTAACAATCGTTTTGAAAAAATCCAACTGAGCAACGTTTGCATCAGTTACCAGCAAAGGTCGTTTCAGTCCATGCTGGCGGCAATAAGCGGGTAATTCGCGCGAAGCACCGGCCCCGAACCGGATGGTAGTAGGAAAATTGTACTGATAAATCTGGGTGAAACGCATAGATATAAATTGTTCCTTTTACAATCAATAAAAGGGCAAGCTTCGTTTGGCTACTATATGATTTCAAAGTAGCGTCGATATTCCCAATCGGTAACCGCTTTCAAATGCTGCCGCCATTCCCATTCACGTGTCATTACAAAATGTTCGGTAAACTCTTTTCCGAATAGTTCGGCAGCTAACGGCGAAAGCTTCATCGCGGATACCGCTTCCTGAAGTGTGGTTGGCAATCTTCCATAACTATTTTCCAGGTAGCCGTTGCCACTGGTAGCGGGCTGGTTTAGCTTCAATTTATGCCGGATACCGTATAAACCAGAAGCTACAGAAGCTGCCATGGCCAGGTATGGGTTCACATCGGCACCGGGCACTCTTGTTTCCAGGCGACAGGATTTTTCAGAACCGTTGATCACCCTTAATGCAGTAGTCCGGTTGTCGATGCCCCAGGTTAACGTTGTGGGCGCCCAGGCACCTTCTACCAGCCGCTTATAACTGTTGATAGTAGGTGCAAACATAGGAAGGATATATGGCAGGCAGTGTAGCTGCCCCGCTATGTATTGCCTCATCAGGGCACTGAACTGTTGTTTGTCGTTGGACGAATAAAACAGATTCTGCTTACCAGCTTTGTCCCAAACGCTCTGGTGAATATGTCCACCGCAGCCCGGTAACTGCTCATTTATCTTCGCCATGAACGTGGCCATAATGCCCTGCCGATAAGCCAGTTCTTTTACTGATGTTTTAAACAACAATGCTCTGTCGGCCGCTTCCAGCAAATCAGACCAGCTTAAAGCGGCTTCCAGTGTACCAGGCCCTGTTTCGGTATGTAGTCCTTCAAGTGGCAGGTTGAATAGTCGCAGATCGTCCATCAACGAATGAAAAAATGGCTGGTTGAGGCTGGTACGAAGAATGGAGTATCCAAACATACCCGGCGTTAGCGGATCGAGCCCCTGATAATTTTTAGCGGCTGCAGAAGCCGGAGTTTCACGGAAATTAAACCACTCGAATTCCTGTGCTGCTCTGACTGCGTAACCCATTTTCAGCGCATCGGCCACCACTTTCTTCAGTAGCTGTCGCGGACAAACGGATGATGGTTTTCCTCCTTTATCCACCAGTTCGCCCAGAAAAAAAGGAATATTGTCTTCCCAGGGAATTTGGCGGAAGGTTTTCAGATCTAGCTGTGTGGGGGCATCGGGATAGCCGGTGTGCCAACCCGTGAAAGAACCGCGATCATAAGCCTGATCCGCTGCGTCCCAGCCGAATATCACATCACAAAAACTGCTGCTGCCAGTGGCCACCGACCTGAATTTTTCAACAGAAATGTATTTGCCACGCAGAATCCCATCTATATCCGAATATGCAATTTTTACCCGTTGGGATGGGTGGGATTCGCAGCGCTGTAGAATTTCTTTCGTTGTCATTTCTGTATGGAAGATTTAGGCGACTGTTTGTACAGAAGAAATGAAGCGAGGAGCACCGCTCCGTATAGCAATGCTAAATTAAGATTATACACGGTCATGGCAATAATCGAAATGGCCGCAATCAGCAATGCGGCCCAGGGCGCAAATGGCACCAGTGGCGCGCGAAACGGCCGTTCGAGCGAAGGTTCATTTTTGCGAAGCCGCAAGAAGGAGACCATCGACAAAATATAAAGTGTTAGCGCCCCGAATACAGAAAGCTTAATGATTTCCTGTGTATTTCCAAAGTACAGAGTCAGGATACCAACGACCATATTGATGAGCAATGCCCAGGCAGGCGTCCGAAATCTCGGATGTATCTTACCCAGCAGCGCGGGAGCCATTTTAACCCGACCCATTTCAAAACTGGCCCTGCCGGCAGCCAGTATTAAGCCATGAAAAGAAGCGACCAGGCCCAGCAGACCAACTGTTATCAGCAAGTGGTAGAGCAGATTGTTGTCGGCTACAATACGCCCCAACGCAAGCGGTAAAGGAGAATCAGAGGTTTCGCCTCCTGGCGCGTACACTATTGCCTCCCAGCCCGCCACGCCAACAGCACTTATGAATGTTAGTACACAGAGTGCTACCAAGGTGAGGATGGCCGAACCAAATCCCCGAAGAATATTACGCTGCGGATACACCGTTTCTTCCGCCACATTCGCCACACCCTCAATGCCAAGAAAAAACCAGATGGCAAAAGGTATGGCCGCCATTACGCCTGTCCATCCGTTAGGGAAAGCATTCAGTTGCAGATTGGTGAATTTGAACTCAGGCAGCGTTATACCTGCAAACAGGAGAAGTTCGCCAACAGCAAGAATAGTAATGATGAGCTCAAATCGTGCCGCTGCCTTTACACCGTAGATGTTTAAGGCAGTAAACAAGATGTACACGAATACCGCGATGCTGAATATCGAAAACTGGGGAAAAAACAGGTTGAAGTAAGCTCCTATGGCAAAAGCAATGGCCGGTGGTGCAAACACAAATTCGATCAACTGGGCCATGCCTGTAATAAAGCCCCAGTCGCTGCCCAGTGCGCGCCCGGCGTAGTCAAATGCACCACCTGCTTTCGGAATTGCGCAGGCCAGCTCCGTATAGCTGAATGTAAAACAGAGGTACATTAGGATGATAAATGCGGTGGCTATGGCCAGCCCAAGCGTACCGCCTTTTTCAAGGCCAAGGTTCCAACCAAAATACATTCCGGAGATGACGTATCCCACGCCCAGGCCCCAGAGAAGGCCTGCATTCAGCGTTCGTTTCAGTTGCGGGGGTTGATGTTCTGCCAAACGGAAAGTTTAACCCAATATAGGCGATTTTGACCGTTTTTCCGATTGCTCTTCAACTCGTTAAAAGAGTTTACAATTCGTTAACCGGCGATAGCCGATAAACCATTTCTGCGTTGCCTCCCATCACCTTTTCCCGCTCCTCCTCCGGCAGGCCTTCCATGTATTTTTCAATCAGGCTTTTCCATTGTACATATATGCCCGACAGGAGCATGACGGGCCAATCGCTGCCAAACAGGAGTCTGTTGCTGCCAAAAGCATCAAATAACACATCCAGGTAGGGATAGAATTCTGCAGCACTCCATTTTTTCCATTTGGCTTCCGTAAAAAGCCCTGAGAGTTTACAGTAAAGATGAGGATGCGAGGCCATTTGTCGAATATGCTGTTCCCATTGCTTCATTTCGCCCGATCGGATATCCGGCTTGCCCGCATGATCGAGAATAAATACATTTTCCGGAAATGCCGATACAAAATCGACAGCCTGTGGCAATTGCCGCGCGAAAACCAACACATCATAACTATATCCTCTTTCCTGCAACAGGGGCATGGCCCTGCGAAAATCGGCGGAAGCCAGAAAGCCAACCGGTTCACCCTGCACAATATGACGCCAACCTTTTATTACCGAATACTGCCGGAAGTAGTCCAGACGCTCAGCCAGCTTATCCGCGCGAAGATCAATCCAGCCCACTACGCCCTTAATGAATGAGTGCGTTTTCGACATTTCTACCAGAAAATGAGTTTCCAGTTCCGACTGATCGGCCTGTACCGCCACCACCCCGTCGATGCCGTTGCGCTGAAGCGTAGGTAATAGATGCTCCGGCAGAAAATCCTTCTGCAGATCCCGCATTGTTTGGTCGATCCAGGCATAAGTAGCAGGATCGTATTTCCAAAAATGAACGTGGCTGTCTATTTGCGTACTCATTTTATTATCTGCATTTTGGTGAACGCCAAATTACACTCTGCATATTCGTACCTCACCAAAGAACAACTAAACAATTAAAACACCCAAACAACCAAACAACCAAACAACTAAACAACTCAACACCTAAACAACTAAACAACTCAACAATTCAACAATTCAACAATTCAACAATTCAACAACTACACAGCTTGCTGCCTGCTACTACCCAATCCATCAATTCCCAGCTCCACAATATCGCCCGCTTTCAGATAGACCGGTACCGGCTTTTGTCCGAGGCCCACACCAGCCGGAGTGCCGGTAGAAATAATATCCCCCGGCAGGAGGCTCATAAACTGACTTAGATAAGAAATGAGAAAAGGAATTTTGAAGACAAGATTGCTGGTATTGCCGTCCTGATAGGTTTTGCCGTTGACGGTTAACCAGAGGCGGAGATTGTTGATATCGGATATTTCATCGGGAGTGCAGATCCATGGTCCGATGGGAGCAAATGTATCGCAGCTTTTCCCTTTTACCCATTGACCGCCACGCTCCAGTTGAAATTCCCTTTCGCTATAATCGTTGTGTAGTACATAGCCTGCCACATGGTCGAGTGCATCCGCTTCGCTTACGTAGCTGGCCTTTTTCCCAATTACCACGGCTAGCTCCACCTCCCAGTCAGTTTTCACGCTGGCGCGTGGAATCTGCAGTGGGTCATTGGGTCCGGTGATGGCGCTGGTGGCTTTAAAGAACACTACTGGTTCAGCTGGCAGTTGCATATTGCTTTCAGCGGCATGGTCGGCATAGTTCAGGCCAATACAGATGATCTTCGAAGGGGCAGCTATCGGGCATCCCAATCGCGAACCTGCATCCAGTTGTGGCAGTGCATTCAGCTCGCGCTCATCCAGTGCCTGTAATTTTTTCCAGCCTTCTTCTCCAAAAAATCGGGTGTCGTAGTCCTTTACCAGCGACGATACATCGCGGTAGGTATCGTTCCAAAGCAGAGCGGGCTTTTCCTGTCCTGAAGGGCCTATACGTAAGAGTTTCATTATGTTTTTATGTGTTTAGTTTAATAAATCCTCCGTCGATTGGATAATCGGCCCCGGTGATAAACGCTGCTTCATCGCTGCACAGGTACAGGGCCAGATAGGCTATTTCCTCCGGCTTTCCCATACGGCCGATGGGTTGGGTTTTGGCCAGTCTCTCAAACATTTCCTGTTCGCGACCGGGGTAATTGCGGGCGAGAAAATCATCGACAAAGGGAGTATGCACACGGCCAGGCGACATGCAGTTGCAACGCACCCCGTCCGACAAATAATCTTTAGCAACGGATAGGGTCATACCTATTACGGCCCCTTTGCTCATACTGTAGGCGAATCGATCTGCCAGTCCCACATTTCCTGCCACGGAAGCCAGGTTGAGAATAACGCCGCCATTTTTGCGAAGCTTAGGCAGCGCGGCCTGTATGCAATTAAATACGCCTTTGACATTAACTGAATAAATGCGGTCAAAATCTGCTTCGGTGGTATTGTCGGCCCGACCGATATGCGAGACTCCCGCACTATTGACGAGTATGTCGATAGACGGCACCTTGTCAAAAAGATTTTTCAGCTCTTCACCATTTGCTACATTGCCTGTTAGCGTAAAAGCTTCGCCGCCCTCGCTTTCAACCATACTGCGGGTAGCTTCCGCCTGTTCTGCATTAATATCAATTATTCCCACTCTTGCACCCTGCTGTGCAAACAAGCGTGCAATCGCTTTTCCGATTCCACTGCCTGCGCCGGTAACAAGCGCAATCTTTCCGCTTAAATCAAATAATTTATGTGTTGACATTATTGCTTTCAGCCTGTTTTGTTGAAGCGTTAAAGTTAGTGTTAGTTTGTTATACCTGCGAAATTTCTGATCACTGGAAAGATACAGACATCTCCTATTTGTAACCTCTGCCGACCTCCAAACTTTAATTCCGGGATGCCATGAGCTAAGAAACGATCGGTACAAAAAAATCCTACCAGCTTTGAAAAAAGTTACGGACAATTATAAATTTTTATTTTTGTCCGTAACTTTTTGAAGTATATTTACGGACAACTATAAGTAACTGAATCTGTCCGTAAAAAATGGCTGAAAAAATCATCGGTCGCAATAAGGAACAAAAGCTGCTCAGATCTGTTCTTCAATCGAATGAAGCGGAGTTGATTGTGGTGTATGGTCGTCGGCGTATTGGAAAAACTTTTTTGATCCGCAACTACTTCGAGCGCCAGTTGGTTTTTTCCTTCACCGGAGCATATGAAGCCGGATTGCCAGAGCAGCTCGCTAATTTCAGCAGGGCGCTGCAAGAGGCAATGGGTTCAGCTATTCCACCCGCTATCCCGGCAGGCTGGGGACAGGCCTTTGATTTTCTGACCGGCTTCCTCAAAAACAGGCCGAGCCGGCAGCCTGTGGTGCTTTTGTTCGACGAATTTCCCTGGATACATACACCCAAATCCGGCTTCCTGTCTACGTTTGAACACTGGTGGAATACCTGGGCTTCGCGCCAACCCCAGTTAAAAGTAATCCTGTGCGGATCAGCTGCTTCATGGATGATCAGGCATATTGTGAACAGTAAAGGTGGTTTACATAACCGCATTACGCGATCGCCTCTGCAACTGTTGCCCTTCACCCTGGGCGAAACGATGGAATACGTGAATAGCCGCGGACTGAAAATGAAACCTTATCAGGTTTTGCAACTCTATATGGCCATGGGAGGCGTGCCCCATTACCTCAAACAACTGCAAAAAGGCGAGAGTGTTCAGCAGGCCATAGATCGGCTTTTTTTTGCCAGCAACGCGCTATTAAAGATCGAATTCAAAAACCTGTATCAGTCTTTATTCAGCAACGCCAGTCAACACGAATCAATTGTGCGCGCATTAGCCGGAAAAGCAAAAGGCCTCACACGCCCGGAGTTATTGAAAGCATGTAGACTAACCGATGGGGGCGGCACCACCCGTTTGTTTGACGAACTCGAGCAATCCGGCTTTATTGCGCATTATATTCCTTTTCAAAAAAACAGCCGGGATACACTGTACAGACTAACTGACGAGTACTCCCTCTTTTACCTGAAATTTGCAGAGCGTACCCGCGCCAGCGGACCCGGCACCTGGGAAAAAATGGCGAAGGGCCAATCGTATACCAGCTGGAGCGGATTTGCTTTTGAAGCCGTTTGTCAAAAACATGTCACTCAAATCATCGATGCACTACGCATAAAAGCACTGACGGAGGTTTCAACCTGGCGCTATGCGCCAAAAAAGGGTGAACACGGTGCCCAAATTGATCTGCTACTTGACCGCGACGATGATACGATCAATATTTGCGAAATAAAATTCACCTCCGGCCCATTTGCCATTGACAAAAAATATGCGGCCGAGCTGATTCGGAAAGAAGAAATCTTTCAACAACAAACCCGAACTACCAAGAATATTTTTCTCACGATGATCAGCACCTTTGGCATTAAAAGAAATAGTTATTTCAAAGAGCAGGTACAGGACGAAGTGAGGATGGAAGATCTATTTAACTGAATGTTGTTGTTTAAACAATCATATCAATAACGAAACTGCCCAATAGTTTCGCTCTTTATCATTTCTTTATTATTTTTCGCGACATTCTTATTTTCCCTGTCTAAATCGAAGTATTTGAGTACAAAGTAGAGCCCTTTCAGAAAATGGTTGTTTCGATTGTGGAGACGGGAAACTCAGGTGAAACCGACAAGAAAGCCGATGTACCAACCGGCACGTTGGTGATTCATTCTGTTCCCATACAAATCAAGATTACAATGCCGGCTATTGAAGGCGTCGATGATTTGCAAAAGAATCAGGACAAATGGACGGCCGAAAATCTTGTCGCGGGCGCTTACAAAATAATTTTTTCGTTCAACAACAAACAAATTCAAATGGAAGTAAAGATCATTGGCAGCAATACTACTACCGTATTTGTAAACATGCTGAGTGGTGAATACAAAGAAGAAAATACTTATGCGGCAAAGATGGCAGCACAGGCCGAATTGAAAGAACAGATTCAGATTGTTGATGAAATTTGCAGACAATACAAATTCAAGAGCGGGCTCAGCATTCGAGAGTTCATTCAATATAACCCTGAATCTGCATTTCTCTTTAATAATAAATTCGGAAGCGGATACCAGGCCAAAAAAACGGCCGTCGGGCCATCTTTTGTTAGTACTTACGAGTATCTGGGCGATAGCAAGGACGAGATCTGCTATTATAATTACACTGTTTTTGTCTCAAAAGATCAGGCGGAAGCAGTAGCCAGGTGGTCAGAAATGAGCAAAGCGTTCAAGGAAAAGTTTAGCTCGAAATATATCACCTACGATAATAGCTCAAGCACTGAAGGTACCTTTACCGTTGAGGTTCCTGATTCGGAAGCAGATGCGATTAGGCTGCATTGGGAAAAATCCGGCAAACAATATAAAGTTTACATCAACTTCTCCACCCAACACAGAATATACAGAGAGAGGAAAGGAAAATAAAAAAAAACTGCCATCACTAAAGCGATGGCAGGCGAATCTGTCTTACGCTACTTCAGCAGACTTTGTCCACCGAAGGTCGCTTTAGCGACTGAAGGCGGAGACGGCGAGATTCGAACTCGCGATACGGTTTCCCGTATACACACTTTCCAGGCGTGCTCCTTCAACCACTCGGACACGTCTCCAAATAAGGGTTGCAAAAATACGTTTTAACTGCTTAGAGGGCGAATAATTTTTGAACGTTGGCAGTGGTTATCCTTGCTATTTCCTCGCGACTGCAACCTTTTATTTCCGCCAGTTTATCCGCAATAAAAGGAATATACGAAGGCTCATTCCGCTTGCCGCGATAAGGCACCGGAGCCAGATACGGGGCATCTGTTTCCAGCATCATCCATTCCGTTGGAATATTTTTCAGCGCCTGATCGAGACCCCCATTTTTGAAAGTAACGACCCCTCCGATACCAAGAAAAAACCCCATGTCAACGATCATCCTGGCTTCCTCGGCGGTACCCGAAAAACAGTGAAATACGCCGCGAACGCCCCGTGGCAGGTACTCTTTTACCACTTCAATGCATTCCATGGTCGAATTTCGGGAATGGATCACGATTGGAATGTTGTAATCGACAGCCCATTCAATTTGCCTCCTGAAAGCCAGGTATTGCTGTTCAACAAAGCTGAGATCCCAGTAAAAATCGAGTCCGATCTCCCCAACGGCTACAAACTTTCGTCTGCCTAGCCAGCCCTCCGCAATGGCCAGTTCAGGCCCGGGATCAGCCTGGATAGAACATGGATGTACCCCCATCATTGCCAAACAGTTATGCGGAAATTCAGCCTCCAGTTTCAACATCTCGTCGTGGGTTTCACTATCGATCGCTGGCAGCAAAATCTGTCCAACACCGGCTGCAATGGCCCGTTCGAGGGCCTGAGCACGGTCGGAACCAAACTGATTGGAGTAAAGATGGCAGTGAGAGTCGATCAACTTCATCATGCCGCAAAGGTCGGCAGCCGGGACGCAAAAATTTAAAAAACGCTGCACAAACAATTGGAAAAATGTTTGCATAAATGAAAAAATATTCTACCTTTAAACCAGTTTTCATAGGGTACGGATTAAAAACGGGCCAGGGTTTCTACCCAGGCCCTAAATTTTTTTAGGAGGTTCCTGTCTTATTTTCAGTGAGTTATAGATAGCCCTTTTTACTTCAGTAATTATTTTTCCACATTCGCGGCAATTGCAGCCATCTCCCAGCCTTTCTGATCAAAGTACTGTAGCATTCTTGGCAATGCATATTGTAAACGAAGCCAGGCTTTTTGGCTGTCGTGCATCACGATGATGGATCCCGGCCGGGCATAACGTACCACATGTTCCAGGCATTGCTCACCACTTAATTGTTGATCAAAATCGGCGCTTAACAGCGTCCACATTATGATCTGCGTTCTGGCTCCTAATATTTCGCGAACGCATGCAGCCTGAAAACGAGTAATTCTTCCGTAAGGTGGCCTGAACAGATTGCTGTCAATTATCCGATGTGCCTGTTGCACATCAGCCAGGTAAGTTTTGTTGTCGCTCTTCCAACCGTTTTTGTGTGAGTAGGTATGATTGCCAATACTGTGGCCCTCCTTTTTTATTCGTTCATAAATAAGCGGTTCCATTTCCACATTTTTGCCAATGCAAAAAAAGCTTGCTTTGGCCTGGTAGCGGGCAAGTTGATCGAGTACAAATGGGGTAACATCAGGATGCGGTCCATCGTCAAAACTGAGATAAATCTTTTTTTCCGCTGCGGGCATTTGCCAGCAGAAAGACGGATAAAGCCATTTCAACCAGGCAGGCGTATGAACCAGGTATGGAGTCAATATTCCGGTTTTGATTGTTGCTAATCTAGCTGCTCGAAGATACGATGTATACCGTGCGAACAGTTGGTTCCACAAAGCCACGCCTGAAAACCCGAACACATATTAGCACTTGCTTATCTTTGCCGTATATGAGTCGTAAGGTTCGCGTTCGTTTTGCACCAAGCCCAACCGGTGGACTCCACCTTGGTGGTGTACGTACCATTTTATATAATTATCTTTTTGCCCGGCATCACAAAGGCGAGTTTATTCTGCGTATAGAGGATACTGATCAGAGCCGGTATGTACCCGGTGCAGAAGAGTATATTTTTCAGTGTCTGAAATGGTGCGGACTCGAGCCGGACGAAAGTCCTATGAAGCCTGGCATGTTTGGCCCCTATCGCCAAAGCGAAAGAAAACCATTGTATCGACAGTATGCAGAACAACTGATTAAAGATGGCAAAGCATACTACGCCTTTGATACCCCTGCGGAACTGGATCAGATGCGGGAGAAATTCCGCACCGAATCCCAGCCATCGCCACAGTACGACCGGCATACCCGAAACATGATGCGCAACTCGCTGACAATGTCGGCAACAGAAATTCAGGGCCTGCTTGACCAGGGGGTGCCGCATGTTATCAGGATACTGATGCCTGAGGCAGAAACCATCAGCTTAACCGACATGATTCGTGGCGAAGTGAGTTTTGATTCTTCACTGGTGGATGACAAAGTATTGATGAAAGCAGACGGAATGCCAACCTACCACCTGGCCGTGGTAGTGGATGATTACCTCATGCAAATCACCCATGCTTTCCGCGGCGAAGAATGGTTGCCCAGCGCACCGGTGCACGTATTGCTTTGGAAATATCTCTTCGGTCTGGAGGAAATGCCACAATGGGCTCATTTACCCCTCATCCTTGGCCCACAAGGTAAACTCAGCAAACGAGATGGCGAAAAGTACGGATTCCCCGTTTTTGCTATGAACTGGTCGGATCCGCGAACCGGGCAAACGGCAGAAGGATTTCGCGAAAAAGGATTTTTGCCTGAAGCCTTTATTAATTTTCTGGCACTGCTGGGTTGGAACGATGGCACAGATCAGGAATTATTCAGTCTCGAAGAATTGATTGACCGATTCTCAATGGAAAGAGTGCATAGCGCGGGCGCAAAATTTGATTATGAAAAAGCCCGCTGGTTCAACCAGGAATGGATTCGCAGGAAAAAGGGTTCTGAGCTATTAACTGAAGTAAAACCTTTGTTGCAACGGGCAGCAGTAGCGATTCCCGATGACCAGATACTGGCCGATGTAATTGATATGGTGAAAGAGCGGGTACAATTGCTGCCGGAATTTGTGGAGCAGACAAAATTCTTCTTTGAAGCACCGCAACTGCTCGACATCGATGCAATTAGACCCAAATGGAATGATACTAAAGCCTTGTTCTTTGCTGAACTGATCCGTGCCTATCAGGTGTTGCCCGGCTGGGTCGCGCCTGATCTCGAAGCAACCTGCAAAGAGATTGCTGCCGTCAATCAAATTAAACCAGGCGAAGTGATGCTTCCTTTACGGATCATGCTGGTTGGCGGCAAATTTGGCCCACATGTGTTTGACATTGCAGAAAAGATTGGACGCAAAGACACTATCGATCGAATTGAAAAAGGCTTGTTGGCTATAAAATAAGTAAGTTCCCAAATAAACAACTCAACAACTAAACGACTCTATTCCCATGTCCCGCCCCATACGTGTACTGGTAGCAAAGGTTGGCCTCGACGGTCATGACAGAGGCGCCAAAGTAATTGCAACGGCACTTCGCGATGCTGGCATGGAAGTAATTTATACCGGATTAAGACAAACCCCGGAAATGGTAGTTAATGCCGCGTTGCAGGAAGATGTGGACGCTATAGGCATCAGCATTTTGTCGGGAGCGCACATGACCGTGTTTCCCAAACTGATTGCATTAATGAAAGAGAAAGGGCTGGATGACGTATTGCTTACGGGCGGAGGAATTATTCCCGACGACGACATGAAAGAACTGCAACAGTTGGGCGTAGGCAAATTGTTTGCGCCGGGTACTTCCACTCAGGAAATTGCAGAATATATCCGTCAGCAAGTAGCGCAAAAGCGACATTTCTGAAGATTTTATTGTTATGAGATATCTACTCCTGTGCCTGCTCATACCCATTGCGTGTGTGTTGACCTCCTGCAATGAAATAGTAGTAACGACTACCCTTACAGATGCCGGAACCGGTATGACCACAGAATATCAAAAGCTGAAACCTGCACGCAGTTTTGTCGTGATGAACGGTGAACGGCTGCAACACAACGATATACCCATCGGAGAATCCTTTCAGATTATCAACGATAACGTAACCGGGCTTACAGAAAAAAATGGTAAGGTATCAATCGGCTGTAGCCTGTTGATCAAAGAACAGAACGGTAAGGTGCTGCTTGATCGAGCTGATATTTTTGAGGGCAAAGATCAGCTGGATCCGGCAGAGGCAAAACAACTCCGCTGCTCGATATTCACAGGGGAACCCATGAAATGGGAAGAACTTTATGAAGTGAAAGTAGTGTTTTGGGATAAATTTGGAACTGGAAAAATTACTAATACCCTTACCATAAGGGCGATAGATATACCCTAACAGGACCAACTGATTAACGTGGACGGTTAATAAGCTGCATATCACACGAATGCAGCTTTTTTTGTGCCTTTACAGAAAAACGCTTTTAACAAATCTTATTTTTGCCAAAACGATTGTATGTATCATACCCTTTTGATAGAGAAACAACAACGCATTTGCTACGTTACTATCAACCGTCCGGAGAAATTGAATGCACTCAACAAAACGGTGATCGATGAATTGAGCCATGTAGTGGACGATGTGATAACAGATGTAAACATCGGGGGAGCAATCATCACAGGATCCGGACCAAAATCCTTTGTAGCTGGCGCCGACATTACTGAATTCTTGAGCATGGATGCCAATGCAGGCACCCAGCTCGCTGCAGTTGGGCAGGATAAACTGTTTAATAAGATTGAAAGAAGTCCGAAACCTTTTCTGGCAGCTGTGAATGGCTTTGCGCTTGGTGGCGGTTGCGAACTTGCGATGGCATGCCATTTAAGAATAGCTGCCGACAATGCCCGATTCGGACAGCCGGAGGTCAATCTCGGCCTTATTCCGGGATACGGTGGCACACAACGCCTCACTCAACTGCTGGGAAAAGGAAAAGCGCTTGAACTGATGATGAGCGCTAACATGATTGACGCACAGGAGGCGCACCGATTAGGGCTGGTAAACGAAGTAGTGCCACCCGACCAGTTGATCCAAAAGTCGAATGAACTTATGCTTACCATACTTTCCAAGGGGCCGAATGCCGTTGCAAAAGTAATTGCAGCCGTTAACGCGTACTTTGAAGATGGTAGAGATGGATATACCGAAGAAATAAAATTGTTTGGAGAGTGTTTTGGAACGGATGAAATGAAAGAGGGTGTTACAGCATTTTTGGAAAAACGAAAGCCTGCCTTTTAATCCTGCCTGTCAATATACCAGCGTTGGTATCGCAGTAAAGCTTCGATGAAATAATAATCCGCATAGGTTAGTGATACATCCACTTCTGAATTGTAGGGAATAGCACCCACGCTGTGGCGAAGCAAGAATCCACCGTTGCCCCCCTTTGCGGATCGATATTTTTTGCCTGATACCGACTTCAGTATGATGCGTGCCGTATTCAGGTATTCCTTCCCTTCTTTTTCATCTACGAATCGTGCCAACTCAAGTAGCGCTGACGCCATGATAGTAGCAGCAGAAACATCACGATAGGTATTCGGAATATCTTTGGCGTCGTAATCCCAGTAGGGAACTTTATCGGCTGGTAAACGTGGGTGATTAATTAGAAACTGAGCAATATTCCGGGCCTGCTGCAGGTAGGCGCTGTCGCCTGTCGAACGAAACATCATGGTAAAGCCATACAAACCCCAGCTCTGCCCGCGGGCCCAGGCAGATTCAGGGGCAGCACCCTGTGCGGTAAGCTTCGCTCGCACCTGTTTGCTGGCCAGATCATAGTCCACCACATGATAGGCGCTGAAATCCGGACGGTAATGATTGCGCATGGTAGTATTGGCATGTGCTATTGCAATGACTTTATACCTGGGCTCTCGTTGCTGGTCGCTGGTCCAGCAAAGCATTTCGAGATTCATCAGGTTATCGATAATTACGGGACATCGAAAATTGCCGCTCGAATCCCAGGATTGAATGGAACGAATGCCGGGACGGTATCGTAGGATCAAGGTTTCCGACGCTGTGAAGATGGGTTCCTTATATTTTTCTTCACGTGTAATTCGAAATGCATTTCCAAAACTGCAGAAAATCATAAAGCCCAGATCATGATCGGTGCTATGATATTTCTCTTTTTCCAGTATCAACAAACGTCGTTCTGCTTCCGCGCGAATGGCGGTATCGCCGGTGTAGTCGTAAATCATCCACAAACTTCCAGGAAAGAAACCACTGGTCCACCAACTGGTTGCCGAAGTCACCAGTTGTTGTTTTTTCTCATCAAAATTCCTGGGCATCACATCAGCGGGCGTGTTCCTTGCCAACAACTTGTATTGGCTGGCCGCAAAGGTCAAATTTTCGCGGATCAGTTTGCGCATACTTCGATCGCCCGATTGCGCAGAAGCCTGCTGAAACTGAGCAATGCCGAAAAGAGAAATCAAAACTAAACTGGTAACAATGTTTTTCATTTTTCAATCAGGTTTTCCGGAATTTGGTATACAGCTATTTCACTGATGGCGGGTGTCCCCTTTGCATCCTGAATGATTACACGGATTGCAGAAACGTCGGCTTTGGGAAATGTGAGGATTCGCTTACGTCCGATTGTGGTGAATTCGATTTCCTTGAGAGTTTTGGTTCCCTGCACTAATACAAGTTTTCCTTTTATGACGTGCTGGCCTTCCGCCAATGCTTCGCTTAGCACCACACAATTAACCGGGGTAGTTTGCCCCCATTTCAGCCAATAACTCGCCCGCCGATAATCATTTACAGACTCGGCGGTTTCGGGCCTGCCATCAGCAAACAGATCCCGGTTATAAACAACCAGCTTATAGTGAAGCTCCTTGCGCGCATTTGCTGCCAGGTTTTTTGAAAAGCTCTCCTTTAGCAGACGAGCAAAACCTAAAAGGGACACGCTGTCGGCCTCATGGATTAATCCGCGCCGGTCAGGCGGAACGTTCAGGAGAAAGTTGGCACCCCGCCCTACCGATTTAAGATAAAGATCAAATAGTTGCGCATCGGTTTTAACCTTGCTGTCTTCGGTACTATGATAAAACCATCCTGGACGGATGCTCACGTCGCATTCAGCGGGAATCCAGTTGCGGCCCCAGATATTTCCCTGGTTGAGGGTGTCAGTTGGTGGACCGCCCTGACCTCTTTTGAATCCGGCAGTGTCCAGATAATTCCAGTTCGTTTTGCCCGCGATGCCCTGTTCATTGCCTACCCAACGAACATCGGGACCGATGTCGCTAAAGACAATGGTGTAGGGCGCCAGTTCGCGAATAGTGTTCTCGAAACGTCTAAAATCGTACACCTGCTTTTTGCCATTTGGTCCTTCGCCGTTCGCACCATCCCACCAGAATTCGAAAAAAGGACCGTAATGCTGAATGAGCTCTTTCATCGTGTTAACATACACATCGTTGTATTCGGGAGTGCCGTATTTCGGATGATTGCGATCCCAGGGCGACAGATATACCCCAAATTTTAACCCCTCTTCTTTGCAGGCCTGCATTAGTTCCTTCACCACATCCCCTTTACCTTCCTTCCACTTGCTTTCGCGCACGGTGTGGGTGGAGTATTGACTCGGCCATAAGCAGAACCCGTCGTGGTGCTTGGCGGTGAGGATAATGCCCTTTGCACCGGATTTTTTTGCCAGCCTTGCCCACTGCCTGCAGTCGAGACCGGTCGGATTGAAGCTGTCAGCAGGCTCATCGCCATGCCCCCACTCCTTGTCAGTAAAGGTATTGGGGCCGAAATGGATAAACCAGTAAAACTCCATATCGTGCCATTCCAGCTGTTGTACTGATGGCAACGCCTGTTTCGGAGTTTGTGCAGTTGCAACAATATGATTGCTACAGAGCAAAAAGGCCAAAAACCATTTCTTCATACCTGTTAATTTAACACTTTGTGGTCAGGTGATAGCCTATCTTCCCTTTTCTTTTGATCGGGATCCATCATGTACGTCAACAAATCACCATTGTCGAGTAATTCCACGATTCGGAAACCACGGTAATCTACACCCCAGCTACCACCCAGGTGACCATCAAAAATATAATGTAACCCACCATGCATTTTCAAATCCGCCTCCTGGTGGTCGTGTCCATTAAATACAGCACGAATATTATCAAATTGATCAAATACAGTCAGCAATGGCTCACAAAGAATGCCATGTTGTGTCAGTTTAGCAGGATTAATGTGCATGAAAATGAATACGTTTTCTTGTTGACGATTTTTTTCAAGCATCTGTTGCACCCAATCAACATCAGGACATCGATATGTCCCTTTTTCGTCGGAGCTGTCCAACAGGAGAAATGAATTTTTTCCGAGGCTAAACTCCTGGTACAAAGGCTGATGCCATATTTCCTGCCAGCCGTCACTATCGATCATATCGTGATTACCCCGGGTAACATAATAGGAAGGACGCAAGCGATCAAGTGCATTTTTAGCCGCTGGGAAAAACTCCTTCTTGTCGTGAATAATATCGCCGTTGATGACACAGAAATCAAATTGTTCCCTGGCATGTGCAGCGTTGATCTTGTCAACAATAATCCGGAAATACTCTTCATACGCTGTATCGGGCTGGCCATAATGTCCGTCGGACGCCACGGCGAAACGCAGTTTTCGTTTTCTGCCTTCCGGAAATACTGGTATGGCTTTCAATACGCCTCCAGCTGTCAGCAGCAGGATGGAACCCAGAAATTGGCGTCTTTCCATTTCATTTATTTTGAAAGGATCAATTCGTATTCACTATTAGCGTCAGTTAAAAATCGGATCCAACCTTCTTCCTGTTCCCATTTCACCCATTGGCCGTTCGTTTTAATGCCCGCAATTTCTGATATAGCAACACGACAGGTGCCGCCGATGTCGGAACGTATTTTCAGGGACACAATTTTGTGTGCAGACCATTCCATGTCAACTACAAATCCACCTCTGGCGCGAATGCCTTTCAGTTTCCCTTTTGCCATTATTGACGAAGTTGGTATAGCGGGCAAAAGGCGGATCACCCTGTCTTTGCCGTGACTCTGTAGAAGCATTTCTGCGATGGCAGCTACAGCACCCAGATTACCGTCAATTTGAAAAGGCGGGTGTGCGTCAAATAAGTTCGGATAGGTACCCGCGCCCTGATTCATTTGGATAGCGGAAGATGCCTGGACGGGCTCCAGCAAATTTTTCAACATGGTGGCGGCATGATCTCCATCGCCGAGGCGGGCGAAGAACGCAATTTTCCATGCACGGCTCCAGCCTGTTCCCGCATCACCGCGTCTGAGTAAAGTCTGGCGAGCCGCATCTGCCAGTTCTGGTGAATCCCATGGATTAATTTCGTCAAATGGATGAAGTCCATACAGATGAGAAACATGCCTATGCCGAGGTTCCACTTCTTCGTAATCTTTCAGCCATTCCATTAATGCGCCCGTTTTTCGGCTAATCTGATTAGGTGCCAGCTTACCTGCAATCGTTCTGATCGAATCGGCCCAAAGCTTATCCGTCTGCAATCGATCGGCGACCATTGCTGTTCCCAACAACAACTGCCGGCCTATTTGCATATCAATTGTCGGCCCCATACAGGTATTAGCCGTGCGGCCGTCGGGCATTCGAAAGGCATTTTCGGGTGAATTTGACGGCGCGGTAACCAGCCAACCTGTTTCGGGATCCCGGATGAGGATGCTACAGAAAAACTGAGTGGCCCCCTTCAGCACCGGATAGTACTCTTTAATGAATGAGTCGCTACCGTAATAATCATAGTAATCGAGCAGATGTGTTACCAGCCAGGCGCCACCTGTTAAGGTGGATCCCCATTCGGCCCCTTCTCCGGGCGCAGTAAAGCCCCATGGATTGTAAATGACGTGTGCTACCCATCCGGGAGCGTTATAATAAGCTCTTGCCGTGGCCACACCTCTTTCTGCCATTTGTTGAATCAATCGAAACAAGGGCTGCTGGTTAGCAGGCAAATTGGTGGCATTGGCCAGCCAGTAATTCATCTGCAGGTTAATGTTGATATGATAATCGCTATTCCATGGCGTTTGGTATTCCTCAGCCCATATGCCCTGCAGATTGGCCGGTAGATTCCCGTTTCGGGAAGATGAAATAAGCAGATATCGGCCAAAATTGAAATAAAGCGCAATCAACGATGGATCAATTTCTCCTTTTTGAAAATCAAGCAGCCGTTGTGACAATAAGCGCTTGTGATGGATATTTTCATTGGAATCAAATAAACTGAGGCGACAACGATCAAAGAACTGTCGATAATCGTCAATATGCGTGGCTAACCAGTTTTTCTTTGTGGAAGTAGAAAAAGAATGGAAAGCTGCTTTTATCTGTTGAACCGGATCTTCACCTCTCACAGACACGTTTGGCCAGTTCAGGTCGGTTGCTGCATCAATGACCAACCAGCAGCTATCTGCACTTTTCACCGTGATGGCACTGTCTGAAAAATTGGTGGTACCCTTGTTGCAAAAAACTTTTAAGCCTGCCGCAAATTTGACACCGGGGTCGCCATCACCGCCGTCGAGTTGGCCCTGCATCAGGAGAATATCTCCCATTCTGCCAACCGTCGCTCTTTCTTGCCTACTGAGTCCAACGCTGAAGTTCAGGCCGCCTGGCCGGTTGGCGGCTAACAGGATAATGATCTTCTGAGCTGGAGCAGATACAAAGCTGGTTTGTGTGATAGTTGTTCCTTTTCTTTTCCAGGAAATCTCTGCAACTGCCTCATCGGTCTGCAAGCTGCGACTATAGTTGGATACGGCGCTGGTATCATGCCATTGAATCCAGCAATCGCCCAGTGTCTGGTAACAGCCAAATTTAACATGTGCGCCGCTTCCGTGGCCCGAGCCTTTACCGGCGCAAACAAAATGTTGCTGTAGCATGGCCTGCGCCGCAGGGTTATCTCCAGCCAGCAATAGATGTCTGATGCTATCGAGGTAGCGGTATGCATTAGGTCTGTTCGGGTCTTCTACCCCACCCGACCAAAGTGAAATTTCATTTAATACGATTCTATCGCGAACAGGGCTGCCAAAAACCATGGCTCCCAGCCGTCCATTTCCCAGAGGCAGCGACTCTGTAAAATGCCGGGCGGGCTGATCAAACCGAAGAGTTACATCGGCCTGGCCGTAAGAGTTCATCGTCGATGATAAGACAATGGCAGTTGCAAGAGCTCCTTGCTGAAGCAACCTTTGGATAAATTGTATGGATGACAAAATAAACAAGCTTAATATTTCAATACCGTCGTATCTGTTTCAAATGTTGGCACAATATATCCGCCAGTGTCGATACGAACCTGAGGCAACCTGCTCTTCAACTCAGCAAACTCATTAGCGCTAACCTGGGTTTGATACAAATAGACAGATTTGAGCATCGGAAGATCAGCGAGTTTTTTTATCCCTGAGGCGGTAACTGCATTTCCCTTGAGGTTCAGGCTAATCAGTGACTTAATCTTTGCCAGTTGATCAAGTCCCAGGTCCGTGATCTTATTGTCGTTGAGATCGAGACGGCGCAGGTTTTCAAAAATCGTCAAATGCTGCAGCGACGCATCTTCCAAATTCAATCCACCAAGTTTCAGCGAAATCAACTGCTGTCTGAGGCCGCCAAGCAGGATCAGCAGGCTATCGGGGTTCTGACGTGCGGTATAAAAAACCGCTTGAAGGTAGTTGCTGTTTTCAGCAACCGGCACAACCATCACCCCTGCTTCTTTCAATTGCCCAATCAGTGCTGGATCAGCAGCTTGGGTAGGCTGTGAGGGTATGGCATCCACTGCAACCGGATCAGGCGACAACTGCTTACCGGAAGCAATTACTTCAAAAAGCGCTTTGTCTTTATCATTTTGCGGAAGGTCGGCCACTTTATGATTGAAGCTGGCACCAGTTTGCACCCACCATTGCAATAGTTCAATTTCTGTTTTGGTGAGTTGCGGTTTTTCCTTTGGAGGCATATGGTCGTCGTCGTCCAGCGGCAAAAGCAACCGTTCGATCAAACTGCTTTCGTCGACCCTCCCGGCAATCAACACTTTTCCATCTTCCCCTCCTTTGCTGATTGATTCGGGTGAATCGAGACGCAACTTGCCTTTCTGTTTGCTGCTTCCATGGCAGGAATAGCATCGTGCAGCCAGGAGTGGTTTTACCAATCCCTCGTAAATCTGTACCTGTTGAACATCGGGCATCGGTTCCCAAACGGGCCCTTTGGAGGACGTACTGTTAAGTGCTTCGGAGATGTATCCTTCGCCATGCGTAAGTGTGCCACCCAAATGGCCGGTGAGTGAAAGCAAGGTGAGCATAAATAGTCCGAGGATACGAGTCACCCATTCGCCCGCGTGAAAATGATAAAAAAGCAGCAAAATGATGGCCGATGCGGTAGTGGCAATTCCCAGCCATTGGTGTCGAAAAACCAAATCCGCATCATAGTCTCCTGTTCCCGCTAGCAGGTATCCGCTTATACAGGATCCAATGCCAGCTAATGCGCCCCAAAACATCACAGTCGGAATCGCTGGTTTCAAGATTACAAAGCGGGGCATCAGCAACATCCATTGAAAAATAACTGCCAGAATGAGTATGCCTATTGGCAGATGTACCAATGATGGATGAAAGCGTCCCAGAAAATCGGTGAAGGCGAGCAGGCTCATATAAAAAATGCAGAAGGGTTGGTGGTGAGTTTTAAGTTCGCTAAGCCTGGCAATTCTGCCAGCATCGTCGCAATTGCTTTGGTGTCATAAAGTCGCTTTTTCACGGTACTAAGACAAATACCTTTTACGAAGTAAATTCATCATGTACACATTAATCGCCCACTGGTCCGCTACGGGTTGTCGGGTATACGGAAGTGCAGGCATATAGTCGGCCGGGCCAAACTCGGTGAGAATGGTCAATGGCAAACCTGCTTTCTTTTTTTGACGAACCACTTCATCCCACCACGAAAGGTGTTGATTGACCTGCTTTTCCCATTCTGGTGCCCTCGGGTCGTTAACCTGAGGCCCTTCCGGATGTCCCACTCTTGCATGAATATGTCCGGTTCGTGTTAATGCATTCTTCACCGTTTCCTGTTGATCGTCCAGCAAGCTTTCGTGCACATTGCACCAATGAGAAATATCCAGTGTTAGTTGCAGATCCGGAACCTGGTTTAGATAATGATGGGTAATATGGGCAGCGAACAGAATGCGTCCACGGTGAGTTTCATGATAAATGGGAACAGAAGTAGCGCGATGGATCTGCCGGGTAGCGTTGAAAAACTGAAGACAATCGCTTTCACTGTAGTGATCTCTTCCCGAATGACAGTTGATATAAAGTGGCTTTTGAAAACTATTCTTAGCGGCTGCCTCTACGGCTGTTACAAAACTCTGGAGGTGTTCTTTTACATCCGACTGCCATCCGCCGCACAGAAATCCCACCTGTAGTTCGTGTTTTTTTAAAGCGTCGAATAATTCAAGTTGCCCTTTCTCGTCGCCTGGCCACCATACTTCAATACCCTGGTAACCTTCTTTTTTGGCAGCAGCGCAAAACGCTTCCCTCGAACCGTTAAAGCCCCAATCGGTAGCCATAAACGTGAGTGAAAATCCAGGCATGGCTTTGACAATTTCATTCGGATGAGCCCAGTTTAGTGCAGGATTAAATACAGCAGCCGCTGTTGCGGCTGCTGTATTCTGTAAAAATTTTCTTCGATTAGTTCGCATTTGATCAGGCTAGTATGTCGTGAATAACTTTTCCGGCCACATCCGTAAGGCGGAAGGGTCGGCCCTGGAAGGGATAGGTGAATTGTTCATGATCGAAGCCGAGTTGCTGCAATATGGTTGCCTGAATATCGTAGGCTTCCACTTTACCAGACACTGCACTATAGCCTATTTCATCTGTTTCGCCATAGCTATGACCTTTTTTGATGCCTGCACCGGCCATCCAGATTGTGAATGCGTCGGTATGGTGATCCCGGCCTTTGAATGGGTTTTGTGCTCCGTTTCTGTTTTCCATCATTGGCGTGCGTCCGAATTCGCCACCCCATACTACCAGAGTTTCCTCGAGCAATCCTCTTTGTTTCAGGTCGAGCAGCAGCGCTGTGATTGCCTTGTCAATGCTACGATACTTATTAATGATTCCAAGGTTCAACGCGTTGTAGGCTCCATCGCCATGAGCATCCCAGCCCCAGTCGAAAAGTTGAACATAGCGTACGCCTTTTTCTACAAGCTTGCGGGCCAGCAGAGCGTTGTTGGCAAAGCATGATTTGCCCGGTTTGGTGCCATACATCTCGTGAATGTAGGCTGGCTCATCGTTTATATTCATCACTTCCGGTGCCGTTATCTGCATGCGATAGGCCATTTCATATTGCGATATGCGAGACAATATTTCCGGATCCTGATAGTCTGCATACTCTTCACGATTTACATCGTTGATGGCTTCAATGGAAGCTTTGCGCAGGTCGCGGGGCATGCCTTTGGGATCATTGATAAACAATACCGGGTCGCCCTCGCTACGGCACTGCACACCCTGGTATACTGAAGGCAGAAAACCGCTACCCCAAACGCTTTTGCCGGCGTCGGGAAAGCTACCCCCGCTGGTGAGTACCACAAATCCAGGGAGATTCTGGTTTTCGGTGCCAAGTCCATAGGTCACCCAGCTTCCCATACTGGGACGTCCGAGGCGGGGGCTGCCAGTATGCAACAATAACTGGGCGGGCGCGTGGTTAAACTGATCCGTTGTAACTGCTTTCAGAAAACTCACATCGTCTACTACAGTTGAAAAATGGGGTAAGTGTTCACTAACCCAGGCACGACTTTCTCCGTGCTGTGCAAACTTTGCCTGCGGCCCCAGCATTTTTGGAACGCCAGTGATGAAGGCAAACTGCTTTCCTTCCAATAAGGATGGTGGACAGTCCTGTCCATCCATTTTTGCCAGTTCTGGTTTATAATCGAACAGTTCCAATTGCGAAGGCGCCCCTGCCATATGAAGGTATATCACACTGCGGGCTTTGCCAGGGAAATGTGGTGCTTTCGGCAACAACGGGTGCACCGGATCAAATGCTGACGCCGCTGTTTCCATCGACTTCGAACGTCCGCATCCTCCCAGAATGGAGCCGAAAGCCAGTGCTCCCAGCCCCATCGCGCTCTCTCTCAGGAAATGCCGGCGCGTATTCATTTTGCGCACCGCATCTTCCGCTTCTTTCAGCAAACGCTGATTATGCAATTCCTTTTGTGTCATATTGCAGGGTTAATTGAACAATCCATTTTACAACTTACGAACCTTTATGTTTCGAAACCATACGCCACTGCCGTGGTCCTGTAAACAGATATGGCCGGTTTTTTCCATTCCATACTCTGGTGTGTCTTTCCATTTACCTTCCGACTTCCTCTTGTTCCAGTCCTCACCCCAGGCTTCGAATTCAAGCACCTTAACTCCATTCAGCCAATGCTCGCGATGGTTACCGTTAACTACAATTCGAGTTACATTAAACTCGCCTATTGGTTTGGTTGGCCGCGAGGAAGTGGTATACATGGCATAATCGGCCGCGGTTTTCTGCCAGTCTTCCAGCTTTTCAGGGAACCCTTCATCATCAATCAACTGATATTCCGGGCCACTCAGGTAGGCGGCTGGAAATTTTTCGCTGACATGGTACATGATTCCACTGTTACCCTGAGGAGCAATTTTCCATTCAATGGATAGTTCAAAGTTTTCAAACTGCTGATCACTGATCAGGTCGGCGCGCAGGTCGCTTTTATCTGTTTCGCTCCCTTTGCAATAAATTACGCCGTCTTTTACTCCCCAACAGTCTGCGTTCTTGTTCTGATACATTCTCCAACCGTTCAACGTTTGTCCGTCGAACAACAATTGCCATCCGTCTTTCTTTTCCTGATCTGTTAATGTATTCATAGCTGGAGTTTCATCCATTTTTGTAGCTGTTTCTTCTGTTTTATCAGCGGCCTGGTTGTTACATGCTCCCAGTATCAAAGCCAGCGCTGCCCATGCGGTCCATTTCATGTTGAGTCGTTTTGTTTTTTATTGCTGAAATATCGGTCGATCCAGGTACCATTAATTAGCTAACTACTTTCAATTTTTCCGGATCCCATACCACGGCTTTGTTGGTAAAATAGCTGTCATTACAAAGCAAAGCAGGCGCGGCGGCGCGGTAACCGAAAAGCGCGTCTTCCATCACCGTCTTCTTCTCGCGAATGGCATTGAAGAAATTGAAGAAATGGTCGAAGTGAGCACCTTTGTATCCCTTCTCTGCATTGTAAACTGTGCTATCCGGAGGTAATATCTGCTTACGTACATATCCGGAAGGATTATCCTTACCCAGCTTGGTCGCCAACAATGGATCGTCTGTTGGTGCATAGGCTTTGTTACGGAACAAGGTTACCCGATCCCATTCCACGTTCATACTTCCTTCACTTCCCACCAGCCGCAGATAGGTGCTGTCGGCTGTGCCATCGACAAAATTCACGCGAAGCGACAAATTAAAGGCGGGATGTTCTTTCGTCTGGGCATAATCAAACATGCCCATCAAAATATCCGGTACTTCGCGGCCATCCTTCCAATAGCGCAACCCACCCATTGCCATGATCTTTTGCGGCCCCATACTATTGGTAATAAAATGCAGGCTCGAGAAAAGGTGAACAAAGAGGTCGCCCGATACTCCTGTGCCGTAGTCTTTATAACAACGCCAGCGGAAGAATCGTTTGGCGTCGAATGGTATCGTAGGGTTATCATGAAGAAAGCGCTTCCAGTCGACTGTTTTTTCGCTGGCATCGGCCGGTATTTTATATTGCCATGCACCTTCCGGGCTGTTACGTGCCCAAAATCCCTCAGCGTAGTTAAGTTGACCAATAGCGCCCTGAGCCAACAATTCTTTTGCTTTTTCATTTCCCAGCGAACTCAGGCCCTGGCTGCCCACCTGAAACACAACTTTGTTTCGGTTCTGTGCCTCTACCACGGCGGCTCCTTCCGACACATCATGAACCATGGGCTTTTCGCAATACACTGCCTTTCCCTGGTTCATGGCATCCACCGAAATATCTTTGTGCCAATGATCGGGTGTTGCTACAATTACCGCATCAATATCTTTTCGGGCAATCAGTTCCCGGTAATCGCGAGTTGTAAAAATATCGTTACCATAAATCCGTTTAGCATCAGCCAGTCGTCCGTCGTACAAGTCGCATGCGGCAACCAGTTTTACACCGGGCACTGTGATGGCTGTATTTGCATCGGCGAGCCCCATGCCGCCGGCGCCAATAAGACCCAGCCTGATAGTGTCTGCAGCACCAGCTTTCGTCTGGCGACTTAGGGATACTTTCCGCTGATTATCGCCTGTTGCATTGGAAACGACGGGAGCGAGACTGGCTCCCACCACACCTGTTGCCATTTTTTGAAGGAACGATCTTCTGCTGTTTTTTTTCATCTTGAGTATATAGTTATTGATGGTATGAAAACTTAAGATTTTGTAACCACTTCGTCGAGGTTCAGCATCGCGTTGGCTACTACCACCAGCGCAGCCGCCTCCGGCCGCTTATCACTCAGTTGCTCTCCGCGCATAAATGTTCCATTTTCCTCATCCTTACGATAAGTAGCCAGCGCTTGCTCGTACAGCCCTTTCAATATTTGAAGTTTCTCAGTCGTGATGGATTTAAACATCATTCTTTCATAGCCTGCCGTTATTTGCCGGTCGATATTGTCTGGCGACTGTTGCCACATCCAGCCTGCAAAATGACGGGCGATGTTCAGATAAACGGAATCATTCAGCGTAACCAGCGCCTGTAAAGGCGTGTTGGTGCGTATGCGACGTGCATTGCAAACCACCCGCTGAGCGCCGTCGAATGTAATCATCGACGGGTAAGGAGAAGTTCGTTTCCAGTAAGTATATACGGCTCTGCGATACTGGTCTGCCCCCTCACTGTTTTTCCAGCGTTCGCCGTTATAGGGCGAAAGCCATATCCCATCCGGTTGCCAGGGCATAACGCCGGGGCCATACATCTTATCGCTCATTGCTCCCGAAATGGAAAGATGCTGATCCCGCAACTGCTCTGCACTCAGACGTACCCTGGGTCCGCGCGCGTAATATTTATTGAAAGGATCTTTTTCCAATAAATCCTTATTTACCCTCGAATCCTGTTGATAGGTAGCACTCATCACGAGGTATTTGAGCGTCTTTTTCACACTCCATCTATGGTCGTGCATGAGTTTATAAGAAAGATGGTCCAGCAGTTGCTGGTGTGTGGGAGGTATACCCTGGGTCCCCATATCTTCCAGCGTTTCGGCAATACCGGTTCCAAACAATTGTTCCCAAAGTCTATTGATCAATGTTCTGGACACCAACGGATTTTTGGGGCTGGTAAGCCATGCCGCAAGACCCAGGCGATTGTTGGGTGCATTCTCCGGCATCGCATAGGAAAGTGAAGCGGGTACAGCAGGCTCTACTTCTTTGCCCAGGGTACGCCAGTTGCCTCGATCAAACACATGTGTTTTACGCCACATCCATTTCGGATTCTCCAGCATAACGGGTGTAGTAGGCATGTTGGCATTCATCAGTTGCCAGAATTTTTTGAACATGGCTGCATAGCCTGGTTTGTTTTTCCCCGGAAACGCCGGTTGAAAGCTTACCCAGTCAAAGATCACCAAAAAGTTTTCTGTATCTGCCGGAATGGTTGGCGTTTGATACAACAGGTAAATATCGTGTACTCCTTTCTGTGATGTTGTGAATGGAATTGATTCCATGCGCCATTTATCAACCTGTTTAATAGGGTAGCTCGCCAGCAGCGGACCATTAACCGAATCCAGCCGCAACTGCAATACACCCGCTTTCTGGTTGGAGTAAAAATTCCAGATCATCTGGTCTGCGCCTGCCAGATTCACGTTTCGTAGTCTTGCGCTCGCATGATTTCTAAAAAACAAACTGCTATTGCCATTACCAATGGCCGCGCCGCGATTTAGATCGTCCGCTTTATAAGTATTTATCGCAGGTTGAAAAGTGCGAAGAAACAATTCTGTTTGTTGCGCCTGCCTTTCGCCAGATTCAGCACGAACCCAGTCTGTCACTTCTTTTAATTGATGTTTGATCGAATCCGGAAATTCACGAAGCAGTGGATATTCAGCTGCCACATCTTCGTCGCGTGTGTTGTTGAAATAAGCAAAAAACTTGTAATACTCATCGTGCCTGAAAGGATCGTAAGGATGGCTATGACATTGCACGCAGGCAAAAGTGGTTCCCATTAATCCTTCCCAGGTGGTGTTGACCCGATCCATCACTGCCGCGTTTCGAAACTCTTCGTTATCTGTGCCACCTTCATCGTTCGTCATGGAATTGCGGCTGAATGCGGTAGCAATAAATTGTGCATCTGTTGGCGATTCAGCAAGCAGGTCGCCCGCCACCTGATTGATCAGGAATGAATCATAGGGCATGTCGGCATTGAATGCGTCAATTACCCAGTCGCGGTATTTCCATATCTGTCTTCCGCCGTCAGACTCGTATCCTTTGGTGTCTGCGTAACGCGCCACATCCAGCCAAACCGAAGCCCAGCGCTCACCGAAATGAGGAGAGGCAAGCAGACTGTCTACCAACTCCTCGTAGGCTGACTCCTGTTGGGAAGCCAGGAACTTGCTCGCCCATTCTTCTTTCGGATACATTCCAATCAGATCAAGGCTTACACGACGCAACAAAGTTGCTTTGTCGGCCTGAGCCGAAGGTTGCAGCTCAAGTTCATTGAGTTTTTCCAGAATAAAAGCGTCAACATCGTTGCTGATCCAGTTACTTGTAAGCTCCGGTGATTCAATTTCTGATACTGGCAGGTAAGCCCAGTGATCGCCCCATTTAGCCCCTTGTTTGATCCAAAGCCGAAGCGTTTGTATTTCCTCTGCGGTAAGCGGTTCATGTTTGTAAGGCATCCGTTCTTCCGGATCGCTGAGTGTAAGCCGACGGATCATTTCGCTTCCATCGGGATCGCCCGGAATAATAGCCGGCTTGCCGGATTCCGTTTTGGCAAGAGCTTCTTCATGAAACAGCAGGCTAAAGCCGCCTTTAGCCTTAACGCCACCATGACAGGATATGCATTTCTTGTTCAGGATCGGCTTAACGTCGGCACTGAAGTCTATTTGCCTCCCTGGCAATACCCACCAGTAAATAATCGCAGCAAAAATTAAAAGGCCTAAAACCAGTAAGGTTTTTCGGTTGCGAAGAATTTTACTAACCATAGCAATCGAATCCCTGCGTTCGAATTGAAGGGAAGGCTTTAAAGTTACAAATTATACCAACAGTTTGAGGCAGATAAGCAAAATCAAACGATTGCTCACCCTCAAATTTATTTCCCTGAATTATAAGCCGCATTGGTTAGCTTAAATACCCACGCATGTTCGCAAGGATTATTGCCAGGGTGAATATCCGGTGCAGTGATCTGCAGAGTATTGTTAGAATAACGGGTATTTATTTTTCCCTCGTAACCAAGCATTCGTACCTCAGAAGGTCTTTGTATGTCGGAAATATTCCATTTGTCTTTCCATTTTGTGACGATGAGGTAAAGATCATTGCCTTTTCTGGTAAAAAACTGCGTATCCCCCTGGCGGGTGCCTTTGTTCCAGGCGCGTGTGCTGTAGATTCCTTCTCCGTTTACGCGCAGCCAATCGCCCAGTTCCTTTAATCGCTGTTGCATGATCACCGGGATGCTTCCATCGGCTGCCGGTCCGATATTCAACAACAAGTTGCCGCCTCGGGCCACAATGTCGATAAACTGGTGTATCAGTTCGCGACTGCTGGCATACTGCTCCAGGTTTTCGTTTCGGTTGTAGCCGAATGATTGTCCAATACCCCGACATTCTTCCCAGGGTCGGGTGAGAGTGGATGTGCCACTTCCGTATTCGCTCGTGTTGAAACCACCATGATTACGACCCGCTCCCCAACGATCGTTGGTTGCCACAGAATCTTTCACCGCCGACTGGGTATACAACCAATTCAGGAACTCGCGGCTTCGCCAGACAGTGTCATTATGATCCCATTCACCATCCGGCCAGATAATATCCGGCTTGTACCGTTGCACCAGATCTTTCAGTTGTGGAAGCATATGTTGATCCACGTATTTGTTGACGTTGGATTTGTAAAGCGGGTTATACCATTCGTAGAGGGAGTAATAAAATCCCATTTTAAGTCCGGCGTCTTTCACTGCTTTTGAAAGGTCGCCTGCAAGGTCCCGTCTTGGGCCGCGATCCATTGCATTCCAGTTCCACGATTCAGCACTTGGCCACAAAGCAAATCCGTCGTGGTGTTTGCTTGTAAGCACCACATATTTTGCACCCGCATTCTTAAAAACGCTGGCCCAGAATACAGGATCGAACAGCTCGCAGGTGAACCGCGATGCAAACTCCTGATAGGGAAATTGTGGACCGTAGGTTTTGTTATGAAAGTCAACAAATTCTTTGTGTATCTTTAGTTTGGCATTATTAAGACGCTCCCAGTACCATTCAGCGTAATTAGAACCAAAACCGTCTGCATTTGAATTGGTCGCCCAGGCCGGCACGGAATAAAGTCCCCAATGGATGAAGATGCCCAGCTTGGCATCCTGAAACCAATTGGGCACCGGTCTTGCATCCAACTGCTCCCAGCCCGGAATATCTTCTCGTTGTTGGGCGTTGGCCTTGTTGCTGAGAAGAAGTAAGAACGAAAGTCCACTGCAAAGCAGGAAAATCCCGAAAGCCTTTGGATGTTTCATAATTTTACTGTTGCCTGAAAGGTAAAGGAATGAAAGCAGTTGCAGTGCTTTCTATTCTTTTTTAAAAAGCCAAACGTTTGCTTTGCATACCGGATTTTAAGGCTTGAGAAATCTTGCTGAAAAAATCGTGGGTAAACAGGTAAAAAGTCTGATCATTCCTGTCTGTTGTTTATGCTACGTGCCTCGCTTTACCTTCACGGAAACCCACCCATTATGAGATCCATTGTCTTTTTTATTTTGTCATTACTGACTTTGCAGGTTTCTGCCCGGCAGAAGAAAGCCATATTTGTTATTGTAGACGGTATTTCAGCCGATTTAATTGAAAAGCTTTCCACGCCAAATCTTGATGCTATTGCCGCTGAAGGCGGGTATACGCATGCGCTAGCCGGAGGTGAACGTGGAGGATACTCGCAAACGCCGACCATCAGTGCAGTTGGCTATAACACGGTTTTAACCGGGACCTGGGTTAACAAGCATAATGTTTGGGACAATGATATTACTGCCCCGAATTATAACTACCCTACCATTTTCCGGCTTTTTAAAGACAGTTATCCCGACCGAAAGATTGCCGTGTTTTCGTCATGGCTCGACAATCGTACCAAGTTGGTTGGCGATGGTCTCGCTGCTACCCGTAATATAAAAGTGGATCATCATTTCGATGGTCTTGAGCTCGACACCGTTAATTATCCCCACGACCGTGATGCTGCTTACATGAAAAAAATTGACGATGCTGTAGTTGATCATGCTGCTGCTTTTATTCGCAGCGATGGTCCCGATCTGTCGTGGGTGTATCTGGAGTATACCGATGATATGGGGCATCGCTATGGTGATGGCAAGCGGTATTATGATGCCATTGAGCATATGGATGATCAAGTGGGGCGCATCTGGCGCGCCATTGTGGAGCGAAGGAAACAAACTGGTGAAGACTGGCAGATATACATCACCACAGATCATGGCCGTGATTCTGCCACTGGCCGAAATCATGGTGGCCAGTCTGATCGTGAGAAGCTCGCGTGGATCGTCACCAATGCCAGCGGACTGAATAGTCATTTTCGTGAAGGCAGGGCTTCGCAGGCTGATATTATGCCTAGTATTGCGAGATTTTTGGAGATTTCCATTCCGGAGTCAGTGAAGCGTGAGATAGATGGAACAGCCTTGATTGGAAAAATTTCGATCAGTGACGCTCGCGCAGTTGTGGCTGGTGATCAGGTGGTGATCAGCTGGACCCCCAGATACAGGAAGGGGAAGGTGAAGGTATTTGTCAGCAATACCAACCAGTATAAGTCTGGTTCCGTTGATGATTATCGATTATTACGTACGGTGAAAGTGAAGGATGGGCAGATAAGAATTCCGCTTTCTGAAGTTGGAGGTGATTTCAGCAAGTTTGTGTTGGAAGCTCCTCACAATTCACTTAATCGATGGCTTATGAACCAAAAGCAGAATTTGGAAGTTCGTTGAAGGACTGGTTGTTAGTATTTGAATTAGCGTATTTTTTAGGCGGACGCTGGCTGATTCAAAAAGCTTTTCTGTTGAAAATCTTCTATGGGAAAGGAGAAGAATTCGTCTTTCGTCTAAGTCAATATCTATTCGGTAGCTGAGACCCTTTATCGGAAATTGCACCCCATTGTTACCGATAGCCTTAAGGGTTGTCCGTCAATATTCATTTACTGGTTTGTTAGAGCGGGAGTGTTCTATCAACTCAGTTAGTAGAAGCTGTGGTGACCAGTGATCCTGCCCTCGGTCGGACCGTTCTTCCGACCGAGTGTTGAAATCTGAGACATTATGCAAGCTTCACAACCCGGTCGGACCACCCTTCCGACCGAGTGTTGAAATCTGCGGCATCATACAAGCTTCACAACCCGGTCGGGCGACCCTTCCGACCGAGTGACCACAATCAGCCTCAACATGCGCTCGCCGGCCCTCGGTCGGACCGCCCTTCCGACCGAGTGTTGAAATCTGCGACATCATGCAAACTCCGCAACCCGGTCGGACCACCCTTCCGACCGAGTGTCCGCAAACAACCTCAACACGCCCTCACCGCTACCCGGTCGGACCGCCCTTCCGACCGAGTGTTGAAAACAGCAACAAC
>JBKBHA010000003.1:0-441682 GCA_046297935.1 Chitinophagaceae bacterium | reverse complement strand
TATTGCGTGAACGGCGGGCATTTATATACGGTCCTCAGGTAGAGACGCGATGCATCGCGTCTCTACGGGAATCGTATGTGCGGGCGGTTGTGGGAACGGCCAGGAATTTGAAAACGCGCCGCATCGCGTACGGGCATTGCATGAACGGCGGGCATTTGTTTACGGTCCTCAGGTAGAGACGCGATGCGTCGCGTCTCTACGGGAATCGCATGTGAGGGCGGTTGTGGGAACGGCCAGGCAATTGTAAACGCGACGCATCGCGTACGGGCATTGCGTGAACGGCGGGCATTTGTTTACGGTCCTCAGGTAGAGACGCGATGCATCGCGTCTCTACGGGAATCGCATGTGCGGCGGGTCATTGGGAACGGCCAGGAATTTGAGGGGGCGACGCGTTTCAAGACGCGACGCATCGCGTCTCTACGTATAGATATTTCTGAAGATAATAATCCTCTCGGGCGCGCATTTCTTTTATGTGCTTACTGGTCTTGTCCTTATAACCACAAAGGTGGAGGGCGCCATGGAAGATTACTCGATGAAGCTCTGCATAGAAGCTGTTGTTATGATTCTTCGCATTCTCGCGCACGCGATCCACACTTATATAAATTTCCCCGACCACGGGCTCGCCGGATGCTGATAACTCAAAACTGATGATGTCGGTATAATAGTCATGCCGGAGGTAGTCTCGATTGATTTGCAAAAGATCCTCATCGCTGCAAAAAATATAGTTCAGGCTTTCGAGCGCTCTGCCTTCCAGCTTGAAAATCCTTTCAATAAACGCTTTCAGCTTACCGCGGTTTCGTAATGAAACAGGCACCTGATAAAATAAACAAAGCTTTGATTTTGACGCTGATCTCATTATTTCAAAATTCGTAAACAAAGCAAAGAAAACCATGTTAGCTTTGCCGGAAGTGGAAAGTATGAGTACGAAGTTATCGCAATTAAAGCCAGGACAAAAAGGAGTGATTCGCGAGATCATTCATCACGAAATACAACTGAAACTGATGGAAATGGGCTGCCTTCCAGGTGAACCAATCGCCGTAGAGCAGGTAGCGCCATTGGGCGATCCTGTTTCAATCCAGGTGGCTGGATACCGCCTGAGCCTTCGATTAGATGAAGCGGAGAAGGTTTTGGTTGATATAATAGATTGATTATCATATACTTAAATGAAAATCGGCCTATTTTTCGGATCTTTTAACCCGGTTCATACGGGGCATTTGATCATTGCCAATCATGTGCTCAACGAAACAGCGCTTGAGCGAATCTGGTTTGTACTTTCCCCTCAAAATCCGTTCAAGGTTAATCATTCTTTGCTTAATGAATACGATCGCCTCCACTTGTTGCGAACAGCAACAGACACGGATGGCCGGCTTCGCGTAACAGATATAGAATTCAACCTGCCAAAACCATCTTACACCAGCATCACGCTTGCACACCTGGCGGAAAAATATCCGGAGCATGAGTTCTCCATCATCATGGGCAGCGACAGTTATCAGAATCTCCCAAAATGGAAGAACGCGGAATGGATAATGCAGAACTATGATATTTACATTTATATGCGTCCAGACTTCGAGTTACGAAAGCCCGACGCAGGTGAACGCGCAATTGCACTTTCTGCACCACTCATTGAAATTTCAGCTACCGAAATTCGCCAGCTTATTCGCGATGGCAAATCGATCCGCTATCTCGTTCCCGAAAATGTGAGAGAGGAAATAGAGGAGAAATACAGAAACCAGGTGAAAAGTAAAAAGTAATACTGATTACCGACGCTGGAATTTTCGGGGGACGATTAATGCATTACTCTAGAAAAAATAACCCAGCGTCAAACATCCAATCACAATTAAGGGCGCCGGCACACGCGTGTAAACCAACAATAGAAAAGTGCCCAGAATCACTCCGAGGTTAAGCATACTGATCGTCTTTGGCTCCAGAAGTGATATATCTTTCAGGATGAAAAATGTGGAACCAATCATGATTCCTATTACGGCAGCATTTATTCCTTCGAGCGACCGATAAACCGCCGCATACTTTTTGAGATTATTCCAAATCGGAAAAAAGAAAAGAACCAGCAGGGCACTGGGCAAAAATATCGCAACAGTTCCGATCAAACAGCCCAACACCTGCATTTCCGGACCCATGTCTTTTAGCGCCATGCCTCCTGTAAACGAGGCAATGGAAAATACCGGCCCAGGTACAGCACGCACTATTCCCATCCCGGTAAACATGTCGTCTTTGTTGATCTGTATTACATTTTGGTCTTTTTCCCTAACAGCTTCCGGACGGATGCTGAACTGTTCGTACATGATCGGCATCAGCACCTGTCCACCACCAAAAACGTAACTACCCATTCGATAGGTATTTTCAAACAGGTTAATCGGCTTCCTGTCCGGCCAATCATTCTTTTTCGCAGTTTCACTTACGATTCCCGCAACAATAAATATGATCCCAAAAAGCCAAAAGTTCCACCATTTTATTTTACGAGGTTTTTGTTCAACCTGGGGAATCCTTTTTTTGCTCAGGTTGGTGGCAATACCTCCCAATACGATCAACAGTGGAAATATTACCGGCAACTTAAAGAAGAAAAAAGTAGCTGCAGTGCTTACCAGCATGATCACCCAGGTAATGGTGTTACGTACTGCATAAGGGAAAGTGGCATAACAGGCATAAACCAGAAACCCCGCAGCCATAGGTGCAATGAACTTGAAAATATCCGTATCCAATGCTTTCTTATCAAAATAATGCAATAGAAAAGAAAGCGCACCCATGAAAATGCAGGCTGGCAGGATCCAGACGATCAACGTGAGCACAGCCAGGGGAACACCGCCCCGCTTATATCCGATCAGAGTCAGGGTTTGCGTGCTGGAAGCGCCTGGCAAAAGGTTGCAGAATGCATTATATTCCATCACCTCCTGCTCGCTCACATAATGACCATCTTTTACAAAGGTCTTTATCATCATGGCAATATGCGCCTGTGGCCCGCCAAAAGCAGTTACACTGTGAGTCAACACAGACCTAAGGAACGGTATGTGGCGAAGCAACTTCAGATGTCAAATAAGATGATTTGAGAATAGCAGGGACGTAAAGCCCCGTCAAGTTAAACGATTCAACCAATTTTTGTGGTAAATTCAGAAAATTTTTTGCATGCGCCTTTTATTGCTACTAAGTTCATTATTATCATTTTCCATAATGAATGCACAGCTTCCTGCTTCTATCAGGTCAGCTATAGACCGAGTGGAACCGAAATGCATTGAATGGCGTCATCAACTACACCAGTTTCCGGAACTGGGCAATCGCGAGTTTAAGACAGCCCGAATGGTAGCAGACCATTTGCGGAGTCTCGGATTGGAAGTGCAGGACTCTGTCGCCTACACCGGAGTCGTGGGGATACTGAAAGGAGCTAAGCCGGGACCGTGCATTGCATTGCGAGCCGACATGGACGGCTTGCCAATTACCGAGACTGGCGAGCTGCCATGGGTTTCGAAGGAAAAAGCTGTTTATGAAGGTCAGCAGGTGGGAGTGATGCATGCTTGCGGACACGATACACATGTGGCAATGTTGATGAGTGTGGCCGAGGTTATGGCGGGTTACCGCTCACAGTTAAAAGGCACAATCAAGTTTGTGTTTCAACCGGCCGAAGAAGGGCCACCGAGTGGTGAAGAGGGGGGCGCAAGTCTGATGGTTAAAGAAGGGGTGATGGAAAACCCCAAAGTAGATGCCGTATTCGGTTTACACATCAATTCTGCTACTCCGGTCGGTACCCTCGCTTACAAATCTGGTTCATTCATGGCATCTTCCGACTGGTTCTCCATACGCATAAAAGGTAAGGGAAGCCATGGCTCACAACCCTGGTTGGGAGTCGACCCCATCGCCGCCGCCGCCCAAATTATTGAAGGCCTTCAACATATAGTTAGCCGCCAAATGGATCTGACCAAGGCGCCGGTGGTCATTACTGTCGGAAAAATCAACGGTGGTGTTCGCAACAACATCATTCCCGATGAATGTGTGATAGATGGCACCATTCGCACGCTGGATAGCAAAATGCAAAAGGAAGTGCACGACCGAATACGACATACGGCCACTACTATTGCCGAAGCAGCCGGCGCCACAGCAGAGGTAAGCATCGACACCAAAACACTTGTCACTTACAACGACCCCGACCTTCTCAATAGGATGTTGCCCGCTTTCCGGCGCACACTTGGCGACGAAAATGTAAAAGAACGCACCTGGGTAACCGGAGCTGAAGATTTCTCTTATTTTGGCACTCGTGCTCCGGCCTTATACCTCTATTTGGGAGGAATGAAAAAAGACCTGGATCCTGCAAAAGCACCGCCGCACCATACTCCCATCTTTAAAGTAGAAGATGAAGCCATGAAAACGGGCATACTCAGTTTCTGCACCTTTATTTCTGAATATCTGCAATTGAAATAAGTATGCTCCGAATTTGCTTTTTCGTCTTTTTGCTGGCCTTTCAGCCGGCACTGCATGGTCAGAAGGTCGACAAGAAATTAACCAGTCAGCTCGAGGCGGCTGTAAAGGGGTTTAATGGCGACATAGGCATTTATGTCAAGAACCTACGGACTGGCAAAATTGCCAGCATTCATGCCGACAGCATTTTTCCAACAGCAAGCATCGTGAAAGTGCCTATCCTATTGGGAGTAATGGACAAAATAAGCCGCGGCGAGCTTCAATACGACAGCGCCCTTGTTTACCGCGACTCGCTGCTATACGAAGGAGAAGATATTCTTGGCTCTTTTCGTGATGCTGAAAAGATTCTGCTGAAAAAAGTTATTATGCTCATGTTGACCACCAGCGACAACACAGCCAGTCTCTGGTTACAAAAGCTTGCCGGTACGGGAACGCGTATCAATCAACTGCTCGATAGTCTCGGTTATAAAGTTACTCGTGTCAACTCGCGCACTCCTGGTAGGGAATCAAGCCGTGCGGCGTATGGTTGGGGCCAGACCAGCCCTTTGGAAATGGCACAAATTTTTGAATCCATTTATCGAAATCGGCTCTTCAACACTGCCGTTTGTGATCGGATGATGCGGGTGTTGGGACGCAATTTTTGGGACGAGGATGAAGCTCTTTCACAAATTCCACCCTATGTGGAAGTCTTTAGCAAAAACGGCTGCGTAAATGCATCGCGCAGCGAAGTGTTGCTCGTGAATGCGCCCAACAATCCCTATATATTTTGCATTTTCACCAAAAACAACAAAGACATAAGCTGGACCCACGACAATGAGGCCTGGGCTCTCGCCAGGAAATTATCCAAAATGTTGTGGGATTATTTTGAACCCAAAGATGGCTGGCAGGCACCAGTTAACTGAGTAGCTGATAGGCAACAAAGCTCATGATATAGGCAAGTGCTGTCATATACACCAATTGTATGATCGGCCATTTCCAACTGCGTGTCTCGCGTCGCACAACAGCAAGCGTACTCATACATTGCATAGCGAATACGTAAAACAACATGAGCGAAACGCCCGTGGCCAGCGTATAGAGCGGTTGGCCATTCGGTCGTACGGCCGCTCGCATTTTTTCTTTTAAAGGTCCTTCATTTTCTTCACCCCCTACACTATACAATGTAGCCATTGTTCCTACAAATACTTCACGTGCTGCAAAAGAAGTAAGCAATGCAATTCCTATTTTCCAGTCGTATCCGAGCGGCTGTATGGCTGGCTCAATTGCTTTACCAAATTGGCCTATATAGGAGTTTTCGAGTTTCGCATTATCGTAGCTGATGGCAACTTCTGCAGGGTCAGCACCTGGCTGAGCCAGCGCGAGCTCATAATTTTCAGTGGCCCGGCGCATATCTTCTTTCGGTCCATAAGAGCTCAATGCCCAAAGTACCAGACTGATAACCATGATAACCTTACCAGCATCCACCACAAAGATCCTCGCCTTATCGATCATGGTTTGTCCCACATTTTTCCAGCGAGGCGATCTGTACATGGGTAATTCAAGAATGAAATAGCTTTTCTCCTGAATTTTGATAAACCATTTTGCTACGTACGAAACAATTAATGCCATCACAAAACCAAGAAGATACAGTCCGAGCATTACAAGGCCCTGCAGGCCAATAAAGCCAAGCAGGTATTTGTTAGGAATAACCAAACCAATTAAAATAGTATACACCGGCAATCGCGCTGAGCAGCTCATCAATGGTGTGATCAAAATTGTGAGCAGTCGTTCTTTTCGGTTTTCAATATTGCGAGCGCTCATTACAGCAGGTATAGCGCAGGCAAAACCGCTGATCATTGGCATCACACTTTTTCCATTGAGCCCCACGCTCCTCATCAGCCGGTCAGTCATAAAACTGATGCGCGCCATATAGCCTGTGTCTTCTAAAATGGTTATAATGCCAAATAGTATGGCGATCTGTGGAATAAATATGATGATACCACCCAATCCGGCTATGATACCGTTGATGAGTAAATCCGTAAACCAGTTTTCCGGAAGCACTTCACCCATCCAGTTGCTGAAGTTGGCCGTTCCTGCATCTATCCAGTCCATGGGATACGAGGCCATCCAAAAAACCGCCTGAAACAACAGATAAAGCACCGCCAGCAAAATGAGGTAGCCCCAGCGACGGTGAAGTAATATGTTATCAAGTTTTTCGGTAAATAACGATTGCTGTAAAGGGTCCGGCTCCGACACAGTCTGTTGCATAATGTGTCGGATTCGGGTATAACGCTGCAAAATTTCTTCGCCCTGAGTCTTGGTAGGGTTAAAATTGTTGTCCTTCTCGATTTTTTCAATCTGATTTTGGCCCTCAGCCTCTATCCGAAACTCTTCATGATTGATCAGATAATGGATCGCCCCATAGTCGCTCAACTGCGGAAAAATGGAGCGCACAGAATCGATCGCTTTCGGCGCCAGTGCCAGATTATCGATAAAGTCGTTCACGGGCGGTTTATAAAGACCCTGTGCAGTCTGTTCAATCGCCTTTTTCAGTGATGCAATGCCCTTCATCTTACGTGGGTTGACCGCAATTACGGGCACGCCCAGTTCGCGTTCCAACTCGGCAAGATCGATCCGAATTCCCTTTTTTTGCGCGATATCCATCATGGTCAGGGCAACCACTACCGGTATTTTGAGATCAATTAATTGCGTACAAAACAATAAGTTACGCTTCAAATTGCTCGCGTCAGCCACTGCCACCACCACATCTGCCTGCAGATCGGCATCCTGTTGTAACAGTACCCGGTAACTCACCCATTCATCGAGCCGGCGGGGGTAAAGGCTGTAACTACCAGGCAGGTCGATCACTGATGCCGAGCTACCTGCTATTGTAGTGCTGCCGGATCTCTTGTCGACTGTAACTCCGGGAAAATTGCCCACTTTTTGCTTTAAACCGGTAAGGCAGTTGAAAAGCGAGCTTTTTCCGCTGTTGGGATTACCAACCAGAGCAATATGAAGTGGCCTTTTGTTCAAAATGATGATTCGGGTTGCAAAAATAGATGTGCGAGAGGAAATTGATTTACGAATTACGATTAAATCGCCTCTACCAAGACAAATTGCTGATTTCTGACTTTGTTGATAATCAGGGTTAATACCTTTGCCAAAACAATTTTACAATTGCCGGGCCGCAGGCCCGTCTACTGCAAAATTGCCAGTTAAAAATTAAAGCGTTTTCGAGATGAATATTAAAGAGGGTTTTGCACTTGGATTTTTTTTGATGGTAGCGATTAGCGCCTTTTCACAGAAGCTAAAAAAAGCTGATAAACTGACCTTGGCTAATCTAAAAGCGCATGTTGCGTATCTGGCCGATGATAAATTAGAGGGTCGCCGGGCAGGGAGCGAAGGCGAGAAGCTGGCAATGGAATATATCCGGACCCAGATGCAGCAGGCAGGTTTGACAGCAAAAGGCGAGGACGGTTTTTTTCAACCCTTTCCTATTCACGAAGGTCGCAAGGCTGATGCATCAGCCTATTTTCAGGTAAACGATAAAGCATTGTCGGCAAGTGAATATTTTGCTTTGCCCTATAGCGCCGAAAAATCGATAGAGGCTCAGCCGGCTGTTGCGTTGCAGGAGGCCGATATGCCCTGGTTCGTTGATCTGAAAGATGTGCTGGAAGAAAATGCACAGAACCCCCATTTCGACATTCACGATTATATAAAGAAGAATACTGCTAAGGCTTACGACCGTGGAGCAACAGCCGTTATTCTTTTCAATAGTTCAGCCATCGACGACAAATTAAAGTTCGATCCTCTCAGTAAGGATGCGGCGCTTAAAATTCCGGTAATTTACCTTTCCCGCGACGCGGCAAAAAAATACTTCAGCGACGTTACGGCCAGTATTCCTATCCGGTTTAATGTAAAGTTTACCGAAAAAACCCGCACCGGCCATAACGTTGTTGGTTATATCGACAACGGGGCGGCGAATACCGTAATTCTGGGTGCACACTTTGATCACCTGGGCTATGGCGAAGATGGAAACTCAATGTTGCGCACAGGAGAGAAATTGATTCATAATGGTGCAGACGACAATGCTTCGGGTACCGCTGCTTTACTGGAGCTTGCCCGAATTTTGAAAGCATCAAAATCGAAGAATAACAATTACCTCTTCATTGCATTTTCCGGAGAAGAACTCGGTTTGTTTGGCTCAAAGTATTTTACAGAGCATCCAACCATTGATTTGTCGAAAGCCAACTATATGATCAATATGGATATGGTTGGCCGTTTGAACGATAGTACTAAGACGGTTGCTATTGGCGGTTATGGCACTTCACCCACCTGGGCGTCTGTAATTGATCCGCAGCAAAAAAAGCTTGCCTTCGGAATCAAGCTCGATAGCAGCGGTACCGGCCCCAGCGATCATACATCGTTTTACCGCAAAGACATTCCTGTACTGTTTTTCTTTACCGGGCAGCACAAGGATTATCATCGTCCCAGCGATGATGCGCCTCTCATCAATTACGAAGGGCAACTGCATATTGTAAATTATATTGCGCAGCTAATTCAAAACCTGAACAAGCAAAATGAGAAACTTGCCTTTTTAAAGACCCGTGAAGAGGCCGCACGCGCCACATCCTTTAAAGTGACATTGGGCGTGATGCCCGATTATACATTTGCCGGCAACGGCATGCGTATTGATGGCGCCACCGAAGGTCGTCCGGGAGCAAAAGCGGGATTAAAGGCTGGTGATATCATCGTCAAAATAGGAGATATTAGTATAGGATCTGTACAGGATTATATGCAGGTATTGAATAAATTTGAGAAGGGTCAGAAAACAACCATACGCTTTAAAAGGGGAGATGAGACAGTAGAGGCGGAATTGGTTTTTTAAATAAGACAAAACCCGTTTGGTGAGTTCTATTCCAGGAAGAAAACTGTAAAGAAAAGTGGAACGCAACTTCAAGTTATCCCTCAACAACCATGATCTCGCCGAAGCGTTTTTCGACGAAACGCGTCTGCTTGGCATCATGGCACCCGTTAAGGATTATCAGTTCTGCTGGCAGCTCAACAATTTATTGGGCATGGACTTTCGGATCAACAATGATATTGAAATCCGACTACAGAAAAAGAAGCGCGATTATTTTTTTACCGTATTTGACTACTACGAACCCACCGGATCTCTTGCCCATTACCTATACAAAAATCAATTTGAAGGTGAGTATCTGCTGCCAGAGTTCAAGCACCTCGATTTTCTCTGGCTTATGAAAGATGATTGGGTGAGTGACGCCGATCTGCAACAACGCATGAACGCTATTCGAAGCATTGCCGGCGTGCAGCTCGTGATTGAGTTATTGCCCGAGAAGGTTAGGCACAAGGAGCATTTGGTGTTTTGATAAAAGCGATGAGATACAGAATCCCGCCTCGCAACAAGTGAAAATCACGCATTAATTGCTACAGACATTGCCATTTTTTGTTGCAGCAACAACGGATAAGATTTCAGAACAACCTCGCAAAAATTCTGGTAAATATTGGAAAACAGAGCCAGGACCCCAATGGGATCCTGGATTCTTAGTTACTTGGCCATCATTTTGTTCTTGATGAATCCAACAATCGCGGTGAGGATGCCGCCACCGCCAACACCACCAATGATCTGAGAAACAGTGCTGTTAAGGTCGCCGCCGCTGTTGAGCATTTCCAGCAGCTTGCCGCCACCAAATCCGCCAATCAGTCCGGTAATTGTGTTGAGAATCGGACCCATGTTAAATTTCTTGAGCAAGCCGCCGATAGCATTACCACCAGCAGCACCAGAGATAAGATTAATAATCAGTTCCTGCATACAGTTGGTTTTGGTGTTAAGAATAGGAGTAAGTTACTACAATATTTAAAATAGTTGTAATTTGTTATGAGCCAGATTTATTGGATCAGGCGGCTGGATTTTTGTTTCCCGAAGCAGCGCCAACTGGTAATATCCCGCCTGAGCTAGGGGAGATTTGAGGCTATACCTGTGGTTCGTATTCCTTCAGCGTACTTTTTCTGACTTTATTTTCAAACCCGTCGTCAACAATCTCAAGTCTGGTGGGTGATTGAAGGGTCTCAGATAAAAGCTGGAAAAACTCGGCTTCGTGTGTTAGTACGATCAACTGACCGAACTTTTTTTCTATCCTTTCGCCTTCTTCTGAAATAAGATATGGGTTGGCCAGAAGCTCAACTATTTTCGCGCGACGGTGCATGTCAAAGCTCGAGAAAGGATCATCGAACAATACTATTTTCTCTTCTAGCTTTTCATCATGCAAAAGCAGCGAAAAGAAGAAGGCGAAGGCCAGTAAACGTTTGTCGCTTTCACTGAGTGAGTTTTTGAACTTGGGCTGATTCGGGGCAATTTCACTAATCAGAATTCTGTATTGATCGTAGAATTCAATTTCAAATAACCTTTCTGATTTTCCTACCAGCTTTTTCAATGGCTTGAATTCGGATATGCGAAAGTCGGCACCCATTTCGGAAAGCAGTTTATTGATGCTATTGAAATGAGTTTGGTAAAGCGCTTCGCTATAACCCGCAAGCCGTTCTCGCAACATTTCACGCTGCTGCTTTACAGCAGCCTGTTCAGCGTCCAATTCCGCTTCCTTTTTGAAAAAATCGTCCCATATCTCCGTATGCCTGATTTTGGACATTTCTACTTCAAAAATTTTATTTCGAAGGCTGGCCAGATCGGCTTCGGTGCTGAATATAAATTTTTTGGCCAGCGAGTGTACCTGCGCTTCAATTGTTTGAAAGATCGAGATCAATTCGTCGAAGGCTGTAAAATCCGCCACTGAAGAAAGGTCATCTTTTTTGACACGGAACTCAGCTTCGGCTGAGCGTTTGATTTTTGTGAGCCTGTTGGTATCAATCGCCGACAGATCCAGATTTACAGCAACAACCTGTAGCTTATCCTTTAAATTTTCAATAATCTGGACAGGATTAAACTTTTCGAACCTGTCGACCGTAGCAGCAACCTGCAACTGGAATTTCTTGTATTCTTCAGAAAACACCTGGGAATAGGTCTTAAGCAATGCAATAGCCGAGGCATTTAGTTGTTGGCCACAGAACACGCAACTCTTTTCATCTCCTTTAGTAAGTTCTAAACCGGTTTGTAAAAAATGAACCGAGTGTTCCGGGTTTTTCCAGTTTTGCTGAATATGTGATACAACTGCATCGGCATTGGTTTCTAAAGTGCGCTGCAGAATTGCCTTGGTAGGCTGTTGTACGATATTATCAAGCAGCTTGAGAACGGATTCAAAAGTCTCCCGAATTTTTTCCTGGTTCGATGCCACCTCAATTGTCGACTGCAGTTCTTTTATTAATCGCTCGGGGTCGTCGAATTTTGGCAGATGCTGAAAATCTGGCATCAATATTTTCTTTTCAAATGCCCGATTGAAGTATTTGGTACGATCTGTTTTTTCTTTTGTAATTTGAGCGAAGCGCTCGTGGCATTTCATTAAATCGTCACTTAGCCTTTTTCCCTCGCCGCCGATGATGATGTTGTGAAGCTTTTGTTGGTTGTCGAAATGGATTTCATTTCCTTCGAATATATTTTCATTGATAAACTGCGTGTCGAAAATTTCAATCAAACTGTTTCCTTCGTTCCACGCAGCCCCGGGATAAGTATAAAAGAAACCGTTAGAACCCTGCAATTCAACCTGCTGTGGTCCCGAATATCCAAACGTTCTTCGTCCTTCGATCAATGCAGGGTCTCCTGTTTTTAAAGACCAGAAAATATCGGTGAGCGTACTTTTGCCGGCTGTATTTTGACCAAACACAAGTGTATTGGTACCGAGTTCCAAATGTTCGGTTTGCATGTTAATAAACCTGCCAATACCTTTTATTTGCATGATTCTTGAGACCATATCCGACTAATAAAGGTTGTAAAAAGTATTGATTTGAACAACCTGATGTCGCCGATTGTACAATCCATTTTGGAACCAACGATAGTTAAAAACGTTTCAGAGTCCTAAAGACTTATCTTATTAATTCTAAATCTTAAAACATGTGGAAAGAATCTAACAACCAGCTTCACCGCCAGTTCAAGTTTGCTGATTTCAGCGAAGCATTTGCTTTTATGACCCGGGTGGCGATTGAGGCGGAAAAGGCCAATCATCATCCCGAATGGAAGAATGTGTGGAATACGGTCGACATCTGGCTGAGCACACATGATGCAGGGAACGTGGTAACTGAAAAAGACCGCAAGTTGTCTGTCAGCATTGATAAGATTTATGGCAAGTGAGTCTGATTGGTTAATTTGCCGTAATGGAGAAATTGTTTGAACTGAATTATAAAAAGCTTGGGCTTGTAATAGTTACAGAACGCAATAGGTCGAACCTCGCAGAAAGCAGTATTTATAAGCCATTTATAAAAATATTGCTTGTGCCGAAAGGTTCGGTTGTGACTATCGATTTCCAGACGTTCAAAACCACGCATGACAGCCTTTTTTTTATCAATATCAACCAGCATTTTTCTGTTGACAAATTAGGAACTGGGGAAAGCTATCTTCTATATTACAATCGCGATTTTTACTGCATCATGATCCATGATGATGAAGTGGCTTGCGATGGGCTGCTGTTTAACAATATTTATAACCTGCAAATAGTTGTGTTGTCGAAAGTGGAGGGTGAATTGATTCATGGCTTGTTTGAGCAGATCGTTGAGGAGTTCGAACTTCAGGATTCTTCGCAGGAGGAAATGATTCGCACTTGTTTGAAGCAGATATTGCTTCGCGCGGCTCGATCCTGGAAAAAGCAGCAGTTCGGAAAAGAACTAAGCTCACAAAAGGACGACGTGGAGTTTTTTCGCCACTTTAGTCGACTGGTAGAAATGCATTATAAGACTAAACATGCCGTGGCCGATTATGCCGAACTGCTGCATGTGGCTCCTAAGACCATTACTCATCGCTTTAAACGATATGGAATTCGTCAGCCCAATGATATTATAAAAGAGCGCATATTGCTTGAGGCAAAACGACTGATTGTTTACACGGAACTCAGCTCAAAGGAGATTGCCTATGAGCTGGGTTACGACGATCCTGCTTACTTCAACAGGCTGTTTACCAATAAAATCGGGGCCAGTCCGGTGGCTTTTCGAAAAAAAATCCGCACAAGTGACTACTAGTGTCCCACTTCAGCGAGCCTATCTGCCGATCAGAGAAAGTGCCACAAAGCGCTTATCGGGCCCCCAAACTTTCTGAATAAACTGAACAACAGGGAAAAAAGTACAATTTACGAGGAACTATAGCTATTTATTCAGGGCTGTTTGAGTCGCATTTTTGCATTGTCAATCACAAACAAAAACACTTTTTTAAACAACGACAATGAAAAAATCAGTCTCAACCGCCGCACTTTTAACCGCAATGGCCGCTACCCAGGTAATGGCTCAGGTTGATCGCACACCCGCGTCTGCCGGTCGCGAAGAATTTATTGAAGTAGAAAAGAATGTCCGCCTGCATGTAACCGATCAGGGAAATGGCAAGACCATTGTACTTATACATGGCTGGCCGCTGAGCGATGCCATGTATGAATACCAATACCAGTATCTCGTTGAAAAGGGCTTTCGCGTAGTTGGCATCACGCTGCGTGGATTTGGTAAGTCAGACAAGCCATACGGCACCTACAATTTCGATGTGTATGCCGATGATATCTATACCGTATTGCACAAACTGAATATAAAAGACGCGACATTGGGCGGGTTTTCAATGGGCGGTGCCATCGCTATTCGATATGTAACTCGTTACAATTCGGCACATGTTAGCAAGTTGGCTTTGTTTGGCGCAGCAGCACCTCGTTGGACTCAGACCGCTGACTTCGCCATTGGTATAACCGATGCTCAGGCCGAAGCATTAATTGCGCAAAGCCGCACCAACCGTCCGCAGATGATCGAAGACTTTGGAAAAATATTTGCGGCCAGCGAAACAAATATTAGCCAGGGTATTGCCAACTGGTTAACCACAATTAATATGGAAGCGTCTCCCTACGCAACCACCCAGAGTTTGTATGCACTGCGCACCACAGATCTGCGACCGGAGCTTAGCAAAATCAATATTCCCGTAGCCATATTCCATGGAGTTAAAGACAAAATTTGCGATTTTGCCCTGGCAGAAGAACTGAATAAGGGGATCAGGAACTCTTTCATTGTCAGGTTTGAAAATAGTGGACACGGTCTGTTTGTGGAAGAGCTTGAGAAGTTCAATACAGAGCTTGAAAAGTTTGCCAGCAAATAGATTGAGGAGGTACAGTCAGAGAAAGCCGGAACTTATGTTCCGGCTTTCTCTGTTTAATGGGTGTCTTCAAATGGGGGCTCATGCCGCAATAGTCCGGCAGCAAACTATCGATAATTTTCAAGCGCTCTATCTACACCAGGCTTGATAATGCTGTAATGGTTTGCGTTGTTGATTGTATTGAAGCTCACTTTATAACCAGCATATTTTCGATTAACCGTTTGCTGATAAAACTGCCTTGTTGACGACAAGACCATATTGAAGACTTCCAATCCCCCAGCCAGCAAATCCAAATTTGCATTTAAAGTTTTCGTCTTTTTAGCATGGCCGGCTTCTATTTGCATCAATTCGCTTTTGTTGGCCCAGATGCTTGGGCTGATAGCGAAATGCCGGTCGAAGAGTTTGTCTTCCTGAAACAGGGTGTACACGCAAAAAAGGCCACTGAACGAATGACCGATGAAGGCGCTGCTTTTTCGGGATCCGTATTGTTTGTTGACCATCGGAATTACCGTATTCTTCAAAAAAAGGTAAAATTTCCTTGCCTGGCCAAATTTTGGATCAGAATATCCACCAGCGTCCGAGGGTAGAAAATCGCGTTGCCTCTTCATGGTATAATTTCCGACATGGGCAATGGTAATGATGATGCAGTGCTCAGGAACATTGGCGCGCCAACTGCTGTCTTTTCCCAGTACGTAGTTGCCAATCTTTAACGAACCATCAGTCATATAAATATGGTGATAGGGTTTACCGGGCTGATAGCCTGCCGGTATCCGGATCTGAATAAGAAAACTATCCTGTATCTGCGGCGAATAAATCATTTTGCGATCGATCCGCTGAGCGTTGGCGGAAAAGCTTATTGTAAGCAACAATATGATAATTCGGGAGCGCATAGTTCAGTGAATTTAAGCAAAGCAGAAATGCCTTCATCAATGTTGCCGTCGGAAAATGATCGTAGCGTTTTGGCTGAGGTCAGCGCTGAACCGAACCTGATATACATTTTCTCCATCCCGTACCACCAGCAGTCCCGTGTTGGGAGGATATTTTCCCAAATTTTCCGCAAACAATACAAGCGTCAACTCATCCTGACCCCGGGGAATCTGTATCGTCTTTTTGATGGCAATGGTTTTAAGACCCTGCTTTTCCAGAATCACCTGACCGTTCAACAGCACACTAACTGTATCGCCGTCTACTTCCCCATTATCGTAAAGCGCCAGCTGCAGGCTGTCTGATTTGAAACTTACCAGTTGTGGGGGCAGGTTTACCCGCTCTTTCACCCTTTCGGCAGTTGTTTTTACTAACGCTGCAGCAGCCGGTGCTTCTTGTTTGTTGTTTACAACAATTGGTACAACAGGTTCCTTTTTCTTTTCAGGTCCAGACTCTCTAGCTAATGTCTGTTCCTCTTGCAGCTTTTTATTGTTGGCTGCCTTGCTATCGTCTTTCTCTTTGTTTTTTTCTTTTTGCTTCGACGATTTGGCCACTTCTTTTTCTTCTTCAGCCTTCGACTTTTCTGAGCTTTTGTTTTCTTCTTTCGGTTTCGGCTTTTCGCTGTCGGCATTTACTTTGCCAGAACTTGCTGTTCGTTGCTCTGGCTCTGAGGTTCGTACAGGTGCTTTCGACCTGGCATAGAATTCTACATCCTTATCCAGTTTTAGTTCGTCGAGCTGTTGAAACAGTTCGGAGTTATTGAAATCGTTTTTTTCTTTCAATGATACAGTCCCCCCCATTCCTGAATATCCTCGCCGCTTTACCTCGTTGGTCTGCCAGCGACCATCCAGTCGCCAGCTACTGTCCTGCTGATTCAACTGAAAGAAATAGGTGGTCTTTACGCCCTTTGCCGCCCGGCCTGCAAAGTTGTAAGAAATGTATTCGTCTTCGGTCACCTCTGCCTCATTGCCGTTCACTTTGCCCTTTACACGTTTTAACACATAGTAGAGCGTGTCGTTTACGATAAACGTACGTCGGGTGTAGCCGTAAACTTTTTCTCTGTATTGTGTAAGTGCAATTTCGAAGGATTCGTCTTTTCGACCAGTTACGCTATCGTTCGTGGTAGTGCCGGTCCATAGTCCGGTAAGCGCTTTTTGGGAAAAAGCGGAATGACTGGCGAGTAGGAGAAAAATCAGCAGAAAAAGGTTTCTCATAAACAGGTTGTCCGATAATGGATTTGTAACTGTTACAATAACGAAATACCGGCACCCAGATTGTGTAAAAGCGGATCAGCTGATGCCTCAGGCCGTGAATCGTCGGCAGCTCGTTAATACTAACTAAGTTATTGAAAATCTTTTTTTTAAGACTTGACCTTTCTTCGAATGCAGGAGAATCCGGGCGAAGCGCAATTGGCAATCACCTGCTAAAAAGAAAAGCCTTCCATGCGGGAAGGCTTTCTGTTATTTTCTGGTTGGCCGCCAATTATCGGTTCATGCTGGCCAGGAACTCTTCATTGTTTTTGGTGCCCCTCATCCGGTTGAGGAGTTCACGCATCGCTTCTTCGGTATTCATATCTGTCAGGTATACCCGAAGCAGGTTCATCCGTTGTAGTACATCTTTATCTAGCAGAAGATCATCGCGGCGTGTAGAGGAAGCGGTAAGGTCAATGGCAGGGTAGATGCGCTTGTTGGCCAGGCGACGATCAAGCTGCAGTTCCATATTACCAGTTCCTTTAAATTCTTCAAAAATCACTTCATCCATTTTTGAACCGGTATCTACCAGGGCAGTGGCGATAATGGTGAGCGAACCGCCGTTTTCTATTTTACGGGCAGCGCCGAAAAACTGTTTGGGCTTTTGCATGGCGTTGGCCTCTACACCACCCGACAATACCTTGCCCGAAGCCGGTGCTACGGTGTTGTGGGCACGAGCCAAACGGGTAATAGAATCGAGCAGGATGATCACGTCGTGTCCGCATTCTACCAGGCGCTTGGCTTTTTGCAAAGCGATTGTTGAAACTTTTACGTGCTTTTCAGCAGGTTCATCAAAGGTTGATGCAATTACCTCTGCCTTTACGCTGCGTTCCATATCGGTCACTTCCTCCGGCCGTTCATCTACCAGCACCACCATCAGGTAACATTCCGGATGATTGGCCGCAATGGCGTTGGCCACTGCTTTCAACAACATGGTCTTACCTGTTTTGGGCTGGGCTACAATCAGTCCGCGCTGTCCTTTACCAATAGGTGTAAAAAGGTCCATGATCCGCGTTGAATAATCACCCGGGGTGGTGAAAAGGTTGAGCTTTTCGAATGGGAAGAGCGGAGTCAGATAGTCGAATGGCACTCGGTCGCGTACTTCCTCGGGGCTTTTGCCGTTGATGGCATCAACCTTCAAAAGGGCGAAATATTTTTCACCTTCTTTGGGTGGCCGAACGGAACCCTGTACAGTGTCGCCGGTTTTAAGTCCGAATAATTTTATTTGTGAAGGAGAAACGTAAACGTCGTCGGGTGAAGAGAGATAGTTGTAGTCGGAAGAGCGAAGGAAACCATAACCGTCGGGCATCATTTCAAGGACTCCTTCCGAAAGAATCACGCCATCAAATTCAATGTTGAAGTTTTGTTCGCGGCGTTGTTGAGGATATACCTTGTTAGGAGGCGGTGCTGATTCAACAGGGGCGGGCTGTTGGGCAATTGTTTCTGCCGGCACTGCTGCTTCTACTACCGGATCAAGAGTTTCAGCTGCTTCATCGGAGAGGTTATCAGCTCTGTCTTTATCATCTGCTTTTTTCTTGACGCGGCCGCCCGCTTTTCCTGCGTCCTTTCTAACATTAGCCCCAGCTTTCTTAACTGGTTTTCGATCGTTCTTGTTGCTTTCGCCAGTGTCTTCTACCACTGCTTCTTCGGTGGTGATACCGGTACTGGCTTTAACAATTTTCTTTCGCTTGCCTTTATCGTCGTTAGAGGGGGCGCCTTTTGATCCCTCGATCGCCTGACTGTCGAGAATCTTATAAACCAGGGCCTGTTTGTCGAGTTTTTTGGCGTTGGGGATGTTGAGCTGCTCGGCAATATCAAGCAGTTCGGGAACGAGCATGTCGTTCAATTGCAGAATGTCGTACATACAAAGTCTTGAAGGTTAACACAAATCCTTGGTCACAAGGCGAGAAAAAAAACTGAAAAGGTTGAATTTATATTGAATGGAAAATGGGAAAACCTGATGAGCTTGTCTAAGGGAGTGTAGAACTTACCAGTCGTCTTTCCGCTGCAAGTATACGCTGTTTTTCGTAAAAACCAAAATTTTGCCCGGATTTGGGTATTAGTAATAGCTCCTAAATCCTTGATTTCTTGCATTCGGGAGCGTTTGCTTGTTATCTTTGCCCCTCGAATTTTCGCTATATGTTTAACCAGAGAATCAAGATCAAAGAATTGTTGGCTACTGAACCTCAGGGCCAGCAGGTGACAGTAATGGGGTGGGTACGAAGTTTTCGTAACAACCAGTTTGTGGCATTGAACGATGGTTCAACCAACAATAATATTCAGGTAGTAGCTGAATTGGGAAAATTCGACGAAGACTTGTTGCGTCGATTCACTACTTCAGCGGCCCTGAAGGTTTCGGGAAAACTGGTTCCCTCGCTTGGGAAAGGTCAAAAAATGGACCTCGTTGCAGATGTTATCGAAGTATTGGGAGATAGCGATGCGGAAAAGTATCCGATTCAACTTAAAAACAGGCCCACGCTCGAATACCTGCGGGAGATTGCACATTTGCGTTTTCGCACCAATACATTTGGATCCGTTTTTCGTGTACGCCATGCGCTTGCTTTTGCGGTGCACAAATTTTTCTACGAGCGCGGTTTTGTGTATATGCATACTCCCATCATCACCGCAAGTGATGCTGAAGGTGCGGGTGAAATGTTTCGTGTAACAACGCTTCCTCTTGACGGAACAGCTCCTCGAAATGAAGAAGGGCATATCGATTTTAGTGAAGACTTTTTTGGCAGATCTACTAACCTTACTGTAAGTGGTCAGCTCGAGGGTGAATTGGGAGCAACAGCGTTTGGCGACATATACACCTTTGGTCCTACGTTTCGTGCTGAAAACTCAAATACAGCCCGGCACCTCGCCGAATTCTGGATGATTGAGCCCGAAATGGCGTTTCATGATCTGGAAGACAACGCCAACCTTGCTGAGGCATTTATAAAATACCTTATCCGATTTGCTCTCGACAACAATCGCGAGGATCTTGAATTTCTGGCTCAGCGGCTGGCCGATGAAGAAAAGCAGTTACCCCAGGATAAGCGAAGTGAAATGGGTCTGATGGAAAAACTGGAGTTTGTGCTGAACAACGATTTTCAGCGACTCAGCTATACCGAAGCCATCGATATTCTCAGAGATAGTAATCACAATAAGAAAAAGAAGTTTCAATACCCTATCACGGGCTGGGGCATGGATCTGCAAAGTGAGCATGAGCGATACCTGGTGGAGAAGCACTTTAAAAAGCCAGTCATTCTGATGAACTATCCGGCAGCCATCAAGGCTTTTTACATGCGTCAAAATGATGACGGAAAAACTGTTGCCGCCATGGATATCCTCGCGCCTGGCATCGGCGAAATAGTGGGTGGGTCACAGAGGGAAGAAAGGCTTGACCGTCTGATGAAGCGTATGGAAGAGATGAATATTCCTGCTGAAGAGCTTTGGTGGTATCTCGATACCCGACGCTTTGGTACAGTGCCACATGCCGGCTTTGGTCTGGGCTTTGAGAGAATGGTGCAGTTTGTTACGGGAATGTCGAATATCCGGGATGTGATACCGTTTCCGAGGACGCCGAAGAGTGCGGAGTTTTGAGAGGTGAAAGGTGAAAGGTGAAAGGTGAGAGGTGAAAGGTGAAAGGTGAAAGGTGAGAGGTGAAAGGTGAAAGGTGAGTGCTGGTGAAGCGAAAATTTCAATCACCGTCTTTGTCATCCGTGAAAAAAATCTGCGCAATCTGCGGGAACTGGATTCTCACTACAGTAGGTAAACTACCTGCCAGAGTAAAAGTTCTGTTCCCGCAGATTGCGCAGATTTTTTTTCGCAGATGTCGCAGATTTTTACATTCTCCCCTCTCACCTTTCACCTTTCACCTCTTAACTTTCACCTTTCACCTTTCACCTCTCACCCCTCATGTAAACAAAGCACCGGCACATGCGCTTCAAATACCAGCTGTCGGGTGCTGCTTTTCTTGAATATTCCATCCAGCAACTTGTGTTTCTTCGGAATGGCAATAATCAGATCAAGGTTGTTAGTTTCTGCAAATTCATTTATTCCGTCTTCAATGTCTTCGTGTTCAATAAAATGATACTGCGGGTTCAGCTCCTGGAGGCCAGCATGTAGCAAAGCAGATTCGTGCGGCGTCCCAGGACGAAACTGCTTATTATGGAAGTCTACATTTAGCACATGCAGTTCTGCTTTGAACTCTTTCACAATTTGTAAGATTCCTGCCAAGGGGGTTGACTCTACTACTTCGCGGAAATCAGCAGCGAGGCCAATCTTTCTGATGCCTTTGCCATATTCTTTGCCAATGGGGATGGCTATAATTGGCCAGGTCAGATGTTTTATGGCCGTAAGTGTTGTGCTTCCGAAAAGCGCCCGTTCAAAGGCTCCATGACCAACCGCGCCCATTACCACTGCGAAAGGCTGCGTCTTTTCACAAACAGTCTGAAGTTCATCCGTAACATCGCCCAATTTTGCTTCCGTATATATTTTCACCTTTCCTGAGGTAATATGCTCTAAACCTTTTTTGAGTTCAGCCAGTTTTGCTTCCGCACCAGCTCGTAACTCGTCGACAGAAACTAAAACCAGCGGCGCATCTGCAATAGCAATTGGTACCTGATAAACATGAAGCAACAGGATGCTGGCGCCGATATCAATGGCCATATCAGCTGCATAATTCATGGCGCAGGTTGCCGAAGGAGAAAAGTCGGTGGGGACAATAATGGTCTTCATTTCCTGTAGATTTTCAATAAAGCTAACAAGTTCGCCGGCTTTGGAGCATGAGCCTCGTCATTTTTTTGCATGATAGCGGTGTGGAATCTTTTTCCTGCTGTGTCATAGGTGAAAGTATAGCCATGAATTTTGAAACCGAAGCTCTGCAGCCCCGCGGCAGAAGAGGGGTTCGTGCAAAACGATTGTCGCTGCGGATTGATATGACTCCGATGGTTGATCTGGGTTTTCTGCTCGTCGCGTTCTTTGTGATGACGACGCAGATGTCAGAACCCCATGTGATGAAATTGAATATGCCAAAAGAGGGACCAGCAATGAAGCTTCCCCGATCAGGCGCTTTCACCGTTTTGATCGAAGGCCCGCAACGTTATTTTGTGTACGAAGGTTCAGCGGATGAAGCGCTTGCGCGCGAAAGCTTCCGACCTGCATTCGAATCAGGCGAGCAGGGAGTTCGCGCAATGATTCGAGAATTTCAGGAACGGCTCGACCAATCCGACCTACCAGGAGGTCGGGAAACAATGATGATGATTATTAAACCCGGCGAGGCAGCGAGCTATCAACAGCTGGTTGACCTGCTCGATGAAACGGCTATCAATGTAGTTAAGCGATATGTTATTGTGCCACTTGAGGCTTCTGACAAAGCCCTGATTAACGCTTTTCAAGATAATAATGCCATGAATTGACATTCTCCTGCCCTTATCCGTCGGAGGCGCCCATTGGGCGCCTTTTATTTTTGCGTGCCCTCCGCTCAGCTATAAAAAATGCCGTTTATCATAAATTATTTTTCTTGCTGGCGAATAAAACTCTGAATAACAGAGAATTATAAATATCAGTGAACTGGTTAATCAACATTACCTTAAAAAAACTGGTACTGTGTGTTGCATAGTACCAGTTTTCACCTTAGCTTTGTGTCATTGAGAGCGGGGAGTGGAAAGTGGGGAGTGGGGAGTGGATGTCGTTGAATTCGTTTTGACAGACTTTGGTCAGAGACCTGATTAGCATAAAAAAGAAATGAAGTAGTATGAATATTGAAAACACCCAGAGCCAGATGCGGAAAGGGATTTTGGAATTCTGCATTTTATCCATCATACGCAGGGGTGAGGCCTACCCCAGCGACATTGTGGAGGAAATGAGGAATGCCAACTTGCAGATTCTGGAAGGAACGCTTTACCCTTTATTGACCCGACTAAAAAATTCTGATATGCTCACTTACCGGTGGGTAGAAAGTAATTCGGGTCCGCCGCGCAAATACTTTTCGCTTACAGAAAAGGGCGAAAATTTTTACAAAGAATTAGAACAAACCTGGAATGAATTATCAAACGGCGTCAATTCGCTAACCGCCAGGAAAAGTTCAACAGACATTAAGTAGACTTCAACCAAAAAATTTCAGACATGAAAAAGATTATTAACATAAACCTCAGTGGACGGGTGATACCGATTGAGGACCTGGCGTTTGAAAAATTGCAGGACTATATTGATAGTTTGCGTCGCTATTTTGCTCAGGAAGAAGGTCGCGATGAAATTATCAATGATATTGAGAGTCGTATTGCAGAACTGATGAATGATAAGGTTCGCAAGGGAGCTGCTGCAATTACAGAAGCAGACGTGGAGGAAATAATCGCCGGAATGGGACGTCCGGAAGATTTCGACAGTATTGAAGCGGACGAAAAAGACCAGTCAGGTGCAGGGGCGGGCAATCAGGGCAGCACAGGATCCGGCCAGTATAGTAGCTATACGCGCAGCACGGGTCGTGGCCGCCTATATCGTGATAGCAGTGACAAATTCATTGGTGGCGTATGTAGCGGCATTGCCAACTACCTCAACACTGATCCTGCAATAGTGCGAATTCTTTTTGCTATTGTCACTTTCGGAGGTTTTGGTTTGGGCTTCCTGATTTACATTCTTCTTTGGGCCTTCCTGCCAACGCGGGACCTGGAGAGTTATGGTGGCAAGCGATTGTATCGTAATCCTGATGATAAAATGCTGGGAGGGGTAGCTGGCGGACTTGGTGCCTACTTCGGAGTAAAATCAAACACGCTGCGTTTTATTCTGATTGCTCCTACTCTATTTAGTGTGTTGATCAGTATGCTGGATTGGATCAGCTGGGGACATGGATTCTCTTTATTTCCCAACATCGTATTCGGCTCATTAAGCGGGACCTTTTTCCTTGCTTATATCGTATTGTGGATGGTATTACCAGAGGCAAGAACGAATTATGAGAAAATGGAAATGCGCGGAGAGAAAGTGGATGTTAACCGTATTCGTCAGAATGTTCAGGAAGGAATGGGCAACGTTAAAGACCGCATGAAGAACTGGGGTGAAGAGGTTAAAGAGTCAGCACAGCAATTTGGAACTAAAGCACGAGAATTTGCCGACACTCGCGGGCGTCAGTTTGCATCGGAAGTTGGCGAAACAGCCCGTCGAAGTGGCTGGGGTATCGGCCATGCAATTGGGGTGTTGTTTAAAGCATTCTTCCTGTTCATTGCAGGCGTTATTACATTCGCTTTGTTCGTTACGCTTATCGCACTGCTGTTTGGTGGCATAGCATGGTGGCCCATCAATAATTTTATGTGGACCAGCAACTGGCAGCAAATGTATGCATGGGGAACACTGATCTTCTTCTTGCTTGTGCCACTGATAGGAATGATTACCTGGATTGTGCGTCGGGTGATGCGGGTGAAATCCCGCCATAGTTACCTCGGCTGGACATTCGGTGCACTTTGGACTATTGGATGGGTTAGTGTGATTTTGCTGGTATCGAGTCTGGCTAGAGATTTCAGTCGCTCAGAGAATGTGGCCGAAGCGGTAGAAATGCAACAACCATCGAATGGCAAGCTGATAGTTGCTGTGACCGAACCTGAGCTGGAATACAATGGAAACTTTGCCTGGATGAACGATGAAGGCACCGGCTGGGACCTTTCACCCGATACGCTGCGGTTGTCTGCAGTACATTTTAATATCATGAAAAGTATCGACAGCGAATACCATGTGAATATCCGGAAATTCAGTAATGGTCGCACGGATGAGTCGGCCACCGAGCGGGCACAGGCGATTATTTATCCGGTGATATCGAAAGACAGTATTCTTGATTTAGCGAATGGTTTTTCCATTTCGAAAGAATCAAAATATCGGGGCCAACAGGTACAGGTGGAAATCCTGGTTCCAGTTGGCAAGCAAATCCGATTCGATGAATCCGTTCGCCGCAAGCTCCACCCGTTTGGCCCTCGCATCAGGGTTCGTGAAGGCGGGCGCAGGTATATGGACTTTGACGATTGGGACGATTATTATCGCTATCGTTTCCGCAGCAATGTGGATTATACTATGGATCAGGATGGCAACTTGCGTGATAGTGCCGGGAGGGTTTTGAATCGGTACTCAGGGAATACCTACTCGCCACGAGAAAATCAGTACGACAGGGACAACCGGCGGGATGATAGTGGTGACAACCGCGGCGATGACCGACGTAACCGAAAAGATAGCAGCAAGGAATCTTTGGAGGATGACAGTGAAGAAGGATACGCCACCATCAGTTCTCCTGGCCCCCTTTCTTTACTGCGCTGGAATTAAAATTTCCCGCACCATGTTGTAACCTGAATCAACTTGCCCGCGTCAAAACCTCGTTCAGCTGGTAGCTGACTGCGTATATCAACATAACGATTGCAAACAAGACATAGACCATTAACCATTATCCCTTAAACTCGGTTGAAGTTGAAGCCTGATGTCTATCAGGCAGGCCAGGCCCCCTGAATGGGGGCTTTCCCTTTTCAGCATGCCTGCAAGAGTTACACCATAAATACTACAGTTCGTCTTACATTTGCGGACAATTTTATCGTCGTATGAAACGTACACCCTTTACAGATAAACATATTGCGCTAGGTGCTAAGATGGTAGACTTTGCCGGTTATCAGATGCCCGTGAGTTATGCCGGCATAAACGAAGAACATGCTGCAGTTCGCCGAAACGCAGGCGTTTTTGATGTGAGCCATATGGGTGAGTTCATACTAAAGGGCGAGAATGCCCTCGACCTCATTCAACGTGTTACCAGCAATGATGCCGCGAAGCTGAAAGCCGGTCAGGCACAATATAGTTGTCTGCCCAACAACAATGGAGGAATAGTAGACGATCTGCTGGTATACTGTATCGAGGATAACAAAGTGTATATGCTCGTGGTGAATGCCTCTAACATCGAAAAAGATTGGAGTTGGATTCAGTCCTTTAATACGGCTAACGTAGAAATGCACAATATTTCCGACAAGACCTGTTTGCTTGCCGTGCAGGGTCCCAATGCGACCCGCATATTGCAGCCACTGACGGAGATCGATCTGCTGAACATGAAATACTACACGTTTGCAAAGGGTAGGTTTGCTGGTGTTGACAATGTGCTTGTAAGTGCTACCGGTTATACCGGCGCGGGCGGCGTAGAGATATATTTTGAGGACAAAAATGATGACGCCGAAAAAATCTGGAATTCGATTTTTGAAGTAGGTGCTTCTTCAGGTATTCGTCCAATAGGTTTGGGTGCTCGCGACACTTTGCGTTTAGAGATGGGTTATTGTTTATACGGAAACGATATCGACGACAACACTTCGCCCCTTGAGGCAGGTTTGGGTTGGATCACCAAATTTACTAAGCCATTTACCTCGAGTGAACAATTGAAGGCCCAAAAAGAAGTCGGTGTGGAACGGAAGTTGGTGGGGTTTGAAATGATCGACAAAGGAATTCCGAGGCATGGTTATGAAATAAAGGATCAGGCTGGTGCCACGATCGGTCATGTGACAAGCGGAACCCAGTCACCCAGCCTTGGCAAGGCCATTGGCATGGGCTATGTACGTACGGCGTATTCCAATATTGATACGCCCGTATACATCAAGGTGCGCGACAAGCTATTGCAGGCTCGCGTAGCCAAGATTCCATTTTCCTGAGATCGGAAATGGTCAGATTTTTGCTGGGAGGGGATACACAAACTGACTAAAGCTTGCAGCAGGCAATGCCCACCATACACCTAACCACTTTTATAGCCGCTCCGACTGAGCGAGTTTTTGACTTATCCCGCAGCATAGAATTACATAAGGAATCCATGAGCCGTCATCAGGAGGAAGCGGTGTCGGGCGTTCGTTTTGGTTTGATAGACAAAGACGAAACCGTTACCTGGAAGGGCCGGCATTTGTTTAAGCGTCGGTTGTTTCGGTCCAAGATAACAGAGATGAAGAAGGCGGTTATGTTTGTAGATGAGCAGATTGAGGGCGACTTTCGCAGTTTTCGTCACGAGCATCATTTCAAGCCCTGCGACAATGGGACAATAATGATTGATCTTCTGCATTTCGAAGCACCTTATGGCAGTTTTGGTCGCCTTTTTAATAGGGTTTATCTTACCCGATACATGAAGCGCTTATTGGAGCAACGAAATCTGGTGTTGAAGGAATTTGCTGAAACCGATAAGTGGCGCGCCCTTCTTCAGCGGCAATAGTTCATAAATTTTCAATTTTTCGCAGAGTCGGGATTTGCCTCTTTTTCCGATATTTTAAGGCATATTTTATCAAATTCCGGTCCATTTTGGGCCATTTTCGCATTTTTTAGCCGAGACCAGATATTGGTGTTGAGGCGGAACTTTTGGTGGCTTTAAAAGATTTTTCTGGAAAATCACTGACCTGCCACAACCTGCCACCTCGGTCGGAAGACCCGTCCGACCGCCGGTCCGACGGAGGCGGGGAGTTGCCCTCTTGTGTTAGCGTTTTCTACAACTTGCCCCAACCTTCCACCTCGGTCGGAAGACCCGTCCGACCGCCGGTCCGACGGAGGCGGGGAGTTGCCCTCTTGTGTTAGCGGTTTCTACAACTTGCCCCAACCTGCCACCTCGGTCGGAAGACCCGTCCGACCGCCGTCGCGGTTTGAAAACCTCCCGTGTCATCCGCTGCTGCAACCTCCCACAACCACCCCGGTCGGAGGACCCATCCGACCACCGGTCCGACGGGGTAGCGTTTTGGGGACTTTGTCCGTCAGCCGTTACCGCAACCTCCCACAACCACCCCGGTCGGAGGACCCATCCGACCGCCGGTCCGACCGCGTCAGCGCGGTAGCCTTTTCCGTAAGAGCTTTTCAAAACTTGCCACAACTTCCACCCCGGTCGGAGGACCCGTCCGACCGCCGGTCCGACGGAGGCGGCGTGAAGACGCCTTGCCGCATAGCTTACCACAACTTTCTTCCTCGGTCGGAAGACCCATCCGACCGCCGGTCCGACGGAGGCGGCGTGAAGACGCCTTGCCGCATAGCTTACCACAACTTTCTTCCTCGGTCGGAAGACCCATCCGACCGCTCAGCGCGGTAGCCTTTTTCCATTAGAGCTTTTCAAAACTTGCCACAACTTCCACCCCGGTCGGAAGACCCATCCGACCGCCGGTCCGACGGGGTCAAGGTGAGGACCTTTTAAACAAGCCGTGTTCACAACCTACCCAACCAACACCCCGGTCGGAAGACCGGTCCGACCGACGCACCTTTCGGAACAAGGCTTAGCGGCTCTCGAACTAACCGCTCCAACAACTTCAACGCTACCAGAATAAAAGCAAATCTCAACCCCTCAAAGGACAGATTCATCCCGGAAATAGATCAACCACCCACGAACCTGGGAAGGGATAAGAGCCAGATTCGCTATTTTTGCGGCCCCGAATATGAGTAACAAACCAAGTCTGCATACATCCCTCTCGCCTGCCCTGCTACACCTGTACGACCTTAGCAATAGCGTGGTGGTTATTATCGACGTCTTTAGAGCAACCAGCACAATCGCATCAGCGCTCCATAACGGGGCAAAATGCGTGATACCGGTTGACTCAGTACCAAAAGCTATCGAAATCAGCAGAAGCATCGACGGTATCGCAGCTGGCGAACGCGATGGCAAAATCGCTGACGGACTCGAACATGGAAATTCCCCACTGGAGTACAGCCGGGAATTCATCGAAAACAAAACACTGGTGCTAACCACTACCAATGGCACAAGACTTCTCCACATGGCACTGGAACGCGGGGCGGAAACAATTATCTCAGGCTCCTTTCCTAACCTTAGCGCTGTGGCAGATTACCTGGTCGCAAAAAATAAAAATGTAATCCTCGGTTGTGCAGGATGGAAAGATCGCTTTAATCTGGAAGACACACTGTTTGCAGGAGCTGTGATCAGCCGAATCAAAAAACACTTTACCATTCATTGTGACAGTTCGCTGATGGCAGAACAAATGTTCAACAAGAATAAGAACAACCTCATGGAGTACGCTCCCAAACTCACACACTACCATCGACTGGTGGAACGTTTCGGTCTGATAGACGATATCCGATTCTGTCTTACCACAGACATCGCAAACGTATTGCCGGAATATAAAGACGGTAAACTAATTGCGGTTTAAGAAAAAGGAATCATTGAAAGCCTGCCAATTTAATGCCGCAAACAACAACAACAGTAGCTACACCATAATTGGCCATTTTCAAAGAAATAGGCTGGCCAAACCTTACAAGATACGAAATTTTCGGGAGGGAAGAATCACAATAAAAAAATTGCGAATTACTTCATCCTTTTCGAGGAAATCCGCGTCTGATTCCTTTAGATTTGCCGATTGCCCCGGTTAGATCGGGGTGGCCGGGAGGAAGGTTTCTGACTTCTGCTTCGGCGAATTGTGAATAGTAAAATTGAATATGGCTTTACCGCACCTGCTCAAATACGTTTATACCCATGGAACTGACGAAGTAATCCGCCGTGGCAAAAAGATACACGCAATCGGATTCGTGGAACTGGTGGAATATGATGATCTGTTCGGCTCTGCCGTTTTCCGGGTTAAAGACGATAGTTACTCGACTTTTTATCGGGTATATATTCAAAAATTTAAGGACCCAAAGGGCCTCTCTCTTCGATGCAGTTGCCCATATAATATCGGTGATATCTGCCGTCACGAAACGGCCTCGCTATTCCAATTACAGGAAATGATCGATCGGGGTCACCTCCAGAACGATGAGGTGGAATACGATCAGCGCCACACAGTGGCAAAAATGAAAACAATCGATCTTAAAACACTCCGGCTGCTTTCTTCGCCGACCGTATTTGCGGACGCTGAAAAATATTTGCGGACACAAAAGGCAAGCATTGAACAGGCAGAAAATGAAGTGGTAAAAGCCTCGGTCACGATCGATGGAGAAGAATATCCGGTTCTGATCCGAAAGAACGAAGAACGAAATTTTGATACCAGTTGCGACTATCACGATCCTGATCATCCGCTATGCCTTCCAAAAGTGATCGTCTTTCTTCAACTGCTAAACGCCTACGGAGCGAATTATTTTGATAGCATTCGCAACTGGGATAAAGAAAAAAACAAGCTCCTGGAAGCTTACGGCTATTCGCTGCAAGATGATTTGAAAGGTAAGTTTGAATTTGCCTACAAAGATGGAAAGCCCTATCTGCGCGTGCTCGACAGCAGCATCAAACGGGTTACACCGCTGGCTAATCCCAACCGGCCAGTCGCAGCACCGGCAGTACGTGAAAAACCGGTCGAAACGGAAGTGGTGGAAATAGAAAAAGAACCACGCCCTTCCCAACGACTTGCGGCCGTTATCAACCTGAATAAAGTCAGCTATCCGTTTTTTACGATCGACGCCATATTGGGCGAACCCAATGAAGAAAATAATGGCTTCGCAGGAAAAGCAGAAAAAGCAGATATCAGTCGCTACATAGAAACTGAAAAACTACCCGAAGCAGATAAAGAAGTACTCGCACTACTCAGAAAACTGCAGGATACCGAAATCAACAAATTTGTAAGCCGCAATTCACCCTTCTCGGGCATTTGGGAAAATATTATTCACCAGGAAGGCGAAGACCTGCCCGGAGAAACTCGTGAACTGATTGCCGAGTACCTTTTTCCCCGACTCCGACAATTGTTCACCGGAAGGGAAGATCAGCCTTTGATCTATCTGCTACCAAAGGGAAAGACTTTTAAAACTGCCAATCTGGAACCAGTACAGGCAGGGAATGAAGATGCAGTACCCCATTTTGTGGTGCGTAAAAACGGGAAATACAAGATTTCCCTTCAGATTCAAATGGGCAGCATCGAAAGGGGCATGGAGGAAAATGAAACCGCTTCACCGCTGTTTTACCTGTACAACGACCGGATCTATTGCTGGACCAATCCGGAAATGATTCATCTGGCCGAAAAATTTCTTCCGGATGGTTATTTCGAAGTACCGGCTGATAATTGGGACAAAACCCTTCAGGAATTCATCATACCGCTCACGAGAGAGTATAAAGTCGACTTTGATCGGCAACTGATCGACGAAGTCAAAGATGGTGACCCGGAGGTAAAGCTATTCCTGGTAGAAAAAGGCGATTATCTCGTATTTCAACCGTCTTTTTCATACAAAGGCTACGAAACAAAAACCCGCGATCGCGACGAGATTATTGTGCCGCGACAGGAAAAGATACTGGTGGTGCATAGAAACCGCCAGGCAGAGAATTCATTCATCGAAAAACTAAAAGCACTTCATTCCAACTTTATTGTAAATGAAGACAACGGATCCCTGGCATTGAAAGGAACTGATGTCTTAAAAAACAACTGGTTTTTTCTGTTTGTGGATGCCATGCGTGATATGAAAACGCCGGTATTCGGATTTGAAGCCTTGAAAAATTTCCGCTTCAATACAGCCAAGCCGCAAACGAAAATCTTTATCAGTAGCAATACTGATTGGTTTGATGCAAAGGTGGATATTGTATTCGGCGACCAGAAAGTGACGGTGGCCGAAGTGAAACGAGCACTGGCAAACAAACAACAATTTGTACAGCTGAACGATGGTACACTTGGCATTTTGCCGGAAGAATGGTTAAAAAAATATTCACTCCTGTTTCGGGTTGGCGAAGGCAACTCAAATAACCTTAAACTGTCCCGCTACCATCTAAGCGTTGTTGATGAATTGTATGAAAACCGTGATGAAGAGGAACTGGTGGTGAAGCTGGAAGAAAAGTATGAAAACCTGCGTCAGTTCAATAAGATTCAGGAAGTAGATCCGCCAGCACACTTGCAGCCAATTCTGCGCCCATATCAGACGGCGGGATTTCAGTGGCTCAATTACCTGCGAGAAATCAAGTGGGGTGGTATACTGGCGGACGATATGGGTCTGGGTAAAACGGTACAAGCACTTTCCTTTCTTGAGCACGTACGTTCGCAGAACGGACGCATTAAAGCACTGGTAGTTTGTCCTACTACGCTTATTTACAACTGGGAAAGTGAAATCCGGAAGTTTACACCTAAGTTAACGTACCGCATTCACCACGGCGCAACGCGCACTCGTCAGCGCGAGGAAATACTGGATCATGACGTAACAATTACCACCTATGGCACGCTTCGAAGCGATATCAAGCTGCTGATGAGCGTTCAGTTCGACTATGTGGTGCTGGATGAAAGTCAGGCGATAAAAAATCCCTCCAGCAAAGTAACGAAGGCAGCCTGCCTGCTCAATGCCAGCCATCGCCTTTGCATGAGCGGTACGCCACTTCAAAATAATACCTTCGACATCTTTGCACAAATGCACTTCCTGAACCCCGGCATGCTGGGTACCATGGAATTTTTCCGACAGGAATTTGCCATACCCATCGATAAATTCGGGGAACAGGATCGGAAAGAGCATTTGCGAAAAATTCTCTACCCATTCATTCTGAGGCGAACTAAAGAACAGGTGGCCCGGGATCTGCCGGAAAAGCAGGAAATGATTCTCTGGTGTGAAATGGAAGATGAACAACGGAAGATTTATGATGCCTACCGGAACGACTTCAGAGATAAAATCCTCGGCACCATTCAGGAACAGGGTATTCAGCGTTCGCAGCTCACCATTCTTCAGGGTTTAATGAAACTTCGTCAGATATGCGATTCTCCCGCCATTCTCAACGAAGAAGAAAAATTTGAAAATCATTCGATCAAATTGGAGGAAATAGGTCGTGAACTCACGGAAAATATCAGCAATCACAAAGCGCTGATATTTTCACAGTTCCTGGGCATGCTGGCACTTATAAAAACAAAGCTCGATGAGCTGGGAGTGAAATATGAATACTTCGATGGCAGCACCACAGCACCAGACCGTGAAAAAGCCATTCAACGTTTTCAAAATGATGATTCCGTTCGGGTATTCCTTATCTCGCTGAAAGCAGGTGGTGTGGGTCTTAACCTTACGGCTGCTGACTATGTCTATATTGTAGATCCCTGGTGGAACCCGGCGGTTGAGCAACAGGCTATTGACCGGACTCACCGGATCGGGCAGACGAAAAATATTTTTGCCTACCGTATGATCTGTAAGGATACCATTGAAGACAAGATCCTGCAGCTACAGGAAAAGAAAAGGGCGCTGGCCAAAGACCTGATTGCCGACGATACGAGCTTCGTGAAGAGCCTGACTCGAGAAGACGTAGAATACCTCTTCAGCTAGATCGTCTAATCGCTCTTACGGTTCGTCGACACATTCCGCCAGTTCATCCGGATAGACCGATGTTTGGCGAAGACAGCCGCAAGGAAAGTATAGCGACTGCGTCTAATATGGTCAAGTCACTGATTATATGAGAAAGTTGTATGTCCTTTTCAGCCTTATCCTTTTTACGCACTACGCCCATGCTCAAAAAGCTGATGGCAGCATTAAAGGAAAACTGGTAGATTCTACTACCAATCAATCTATTGTTGATGCCACGGTATCCCTTTTGCTGGCTGCCGATTCCTCCATGGTTACGTTTACTCTAACCAATAAAGAGGGAGTTTTTGAATTTCGAAACCTGGCCGCCGCCAATTACCGCCTTATTATTTCGCACCGCGAAATCAACGAAGTACGGAAATCAGTAGCCATTACGGCCGACGTTAAGCAAGTGAATCTGGGGACTATTTTTCCTGCCAAAAATTACCAGACTCTAGGTGAAGTGGTGATCACCAGCGAAGCGCCCATTGTAGTTAAAAACGATACTATACAATTCAACGCCAGTGGATTTAGAACTCAGCCCAACGCTACCGTAGAAGATCTAATCAAAAAATTGCCAGGCATGGAAGTGGACAAGGAAGGCAATGTGAAGTCGCAGGGTGAGCAGGTACAACGGGTGCTGGTTGATGGAAAGGAGTTTTTCGGAAACGATCCTAAACTGGCTACCAAAAACCTGACTGCCGATATGGTGGAAAGTGTACAGGTATTTGATGATATGAGCGATCAGGCCAAGTTTACGCAAATGGACGATGGCAATCGAACAAAGACCATCAATATCAAACTAAAAAAAGATCGAAACCAGGGCTATTTCGGTCGGGCACTGGCAGCCTATGGCGATAACAACCGCTACGAAGGAAATTTAAGCATCAACCGCTTCGCCGGCAACCGGAGAATTTCGCTACTGTTCAATGCGAATAATATCAATAAACAGGGTTTTTCGTTTTCGGATGTCATAAGTTCGATGGGAGGCTTCAGCGGGTTTGGTGGTGGTGGCGGCCGCGAAATGATGGGGGGAATGCAGGTACGTGGCGGTATGGCAAGTATGTTTGGAGGCTCATCAGGAGGCGGCAGTACCGGACTTATCAGGTCACTATCGGCCGGCCTCAACTATTCTGACCAGTGGGGTAGTAAATTCAAGATTACAGGCAGCTATTTCCTTTCTAATTCCAATACCCGACAGGAACAGAATATCCTGCGTCGAACTACCTATGCCGATTCGATAGTGACCATGAACCGCCGGACCATGTCTGATAACCAGAACATGAACCACCGCTTTAATGTTCGCCTTGAGTATCAGATCGATTCAATGAACTCGATACTTTACACACCTTCACTTACACTTCAACATTCCGAAAGTCTAAGCGACGATAGTTCCTACAACTTTTCGCAAATTCCCGGTAAAGAATTCCTTTCGGTAACAGCCCGTTCTAATAATCAGAACGAAAGAGACGGATATAACTGGTCAAACAACCTCTTGTATCGCCACAAGTTTAAGAAAACCGGCCGTACTGTCACGCTGGGCTGGAACAATACGTTTGGTAATAGCAACAGCAATGGCCTCACGTATTCAAACAATGATTTTTACCTCGACGATGGCACCATTTATAATACAGTAAATCAGAATCAGACCAATGAACAAAAGACAACGACTAATAACAATGTAATTAGTGCTTCCTATACAGAACCCTTTGGTTTGAATAAGTTACTGGAAATAAACTATGCCTACACCCGAAACAAAAGCACATCTAACCGCGAAGCGTTCAATTATGATCCATCGACTGACAAATACGAAACGCCAAACCTGTTGCTCACTAACCGATTTGAAAACCTGTTTGAAGCACACCGCGCGGGCCTGAACTTCAGAGTACAAAAGCCAAAGTACAATTACCAGTTTGGACTCGCTGTTCAGGAGTCTACGCTCGAAAGTCAAAGTTACCAGGCTGCCACTGGCCGCGACTCACTCACCCGCCAGTCGTATACGAACTTTTTCCCGACAGCGAATTTCAACTTCACCCCTGCACGTAGCAAAAACCTACGATTCCGCTACAACGGTCGCACGAGCCAGCCAAGCATTAATCAGTTACAGAATGTACCCGATGCCACCGATACCCTGAATATCGTGATAGGTAATCCGAACCTGAAGCAGGAGTTTAATCACAACTTTAATATCGGTTATAACTCATTTAATATTCTGACATTCCGCCTGATTGCCGCTAACCTGAGTTTTAGTACCACTCAGAACAAGATTGTAAATAACATCACAGTAAACGGTCCGGTACAGATTACAGAATACACTAACCTTAACGGCTATTATCGCGCCAATTCATTTTTTACACTGGGGCTTCCATTCAAAAATCCAAAATGGAAAGGGTCTAGTCTGAACTTTACCAACAATAGCAGCTATACGCGCGATGTGAGCATGGTTCGCAGCATCAAGAATTTTACAAAAACGCTCTCCATTTCGCAAGGTCTGGGCGTAAACCTCAACAAGGAAAAATTCGATCTGGGTCTTCGTGCCAACCTGGCTTATAACGACGTGAGTTATACTGTCAACTCCCAGTTGAACGAAGATTACTGGACGCAGACGTATTCTGCCGATTTTTCCTACAATTTCCCGAAGAACTTTATACTTTCAACAGACTTCAGTTATCTTATCAACACGGGCCGAGCCGAAGGGTTTAACCAGTCGATACCGCTTTGGAATGCCAGCTTAAGCAAACAGGTTTTCAAAGCAAAGAATGGTGAAATCCGGTTATCTGTAAATGATATACTCAACCAGAATCAGAGTATTGCCCGAACAGCGACCGATAACTATGTGCAGGATACCAGAAGCATTGTATTGAAGCGTTATTTTATGCTTAGCTTTCTTTTCAACCTCAATAGAATGGGCGGTCGTAACATGCAGGCCATGCCTGGTCCTCCCGGCATGAACCGTGGCATGAACCGAAGTATGGAACGAATGAGAGTAGATTAAACGATCGCTGCGAAAAAGAAAAAAGTCCTCCCACACGGGAGGACTTGTTATTTGCAATGGTTAGTAAGTACGGTGTTCTTAACGACTGCGTCGGTACGGCGACACGGTGGAGGCGGGCCCGGAACCTGAAATAAAAACAGCGATAACAGATCGCATTAAGCGAAGAGGATTTAGCGAAGGTTTGTAGTACTGTTGATAGATTCGGGCGGCTTCGTGCGCGTGGGCAATGCCTTTGTTTTTCATATGTTGGACGAGTTTAACAATCGGGATAACGGAAAAAGCCAATTGAAATTATTCAGCCAATCAGATTTTTCATAATATTTGCACTGCTTTTTAACCCATTTAATTCGATACTCGTGAAAAAACTAGTAAAACCCCTCATTTGGGGCATGGCTATCTGCCTGTCCCTGTCCTCCTCTGCTCAACTCAAACTGCCTGGCACAACCGACTTCACTTCAGAAATGAAGAAGGTGATTCGCGACTACCCGCACAACTATCAAAGCATGCGAGGGTCGGCACTCGATGAAAATCCACAGCACAGTAACTACGAGTGCTCATTGCCGATTCCCGGCGCAGAGTCGGTTACTATTAGCAGGTTTTCGGCTGACCAGAAAGAAGTATATAGCTGGCAGGCAGTGATGCTGACCACCGAAGATTTTGAAACAGCCCGCGCAAAATTCAAATCACTCTACGCCCGCTTCAACAACATGGCGGTAAAAATGGACTATGGTGTTACCTTTTATTTGAAAGGCAAATACATTGAACCAACTGAAGAGCGTGGCTTCACCAGCGCACTCATGCGTTTTGAACTGCCAGACCGAATCACCCAAAAATTCATTCTGGAGGTAACCATACAATACGAGTTCCCTGAATGGAAAGTGAAAATACTGATCTACGAAAAAGAACGGGCCGATAATGAGCAGGGAGAAACGATCGATTAAGAAAATTTGAGAATTGGTAATTCGGGAATTTGGATATCCTGTATCGGCGGGTTCTAAATTCTCGAATTACCAATTCTCAAATTTGCGCTATTAACCTTCTTTAACATTAATCCAAACCAAATTAACCCAGTTCCGGGTTTGCTGCGAATATTTTCGTAGCCAAATCAAAACCCGGATATGAGATCTGTTTTCCTGCTCCTCTGCCTTTTGACGATAGCAAATATTGCACGGTCGCAACGTAATGGTACCGTTACTGGTATTACTTACGATACACTTTCGCAAAAAGCGGTGGCAGACGTTACCGTCACCTTGTTGTCGCGGAAAGATTCATCGCTGATCAGCTTTAGTATGACCGATAACTCGGGAAGATTCACTATTTCAGAGATACCTCCGGGCGAGTACCGCCTGTTGTTTACCCATGTGGGTTATCACAACCGGTCTGAAAACATTACGATCAGCGACTCGAGCCGTAGGCCGGACCTGGGGCGGATTGTGATGAATGATCGCACCCGCGTGCTCGATGAGGTGGTCGTACGTAGCGAAGCTCCTCCGGTTACTCTGGTTGGCGATACGGTTCAATACAATGCCGGTTCCTTCAAAACTCCACCCAATGCCAGCGTAGAACAGCTATTGAAAAAGTTACCCGGTGTTCAGGTTGACCGTGATGGCAATATAAAAGCACAGGGCGAAAGCGTGAAGCGAGTGCTTGTAGATGGCAAGGAATTTTTTGGTAAAGATCCAAAAATGGCTACCAAAAATCTCCCTGCCGACGCCATTGATAAAGTACAGGTTTATGACCGCGCAAGCGATCAGTCGCAATTAACCGGCTTCGATGATGGTAACAGCGAAAAGACGATTAACCTGAAACTTAAGCAGGATAAGAAAAAAGGAAGCTTTGGAAAAATAATGGCTGGGGCAGGTACCGATAACCGCAAAGAAGGCAGGTTCAACGTTAACTCGTTCAAAGGAGCCCGGCAAATGTCGGTTATTGGTATGGGCAACAATACCAACGCAGAGGCTTTCTCCTTCATGGATATGATGAACTTCACGGGCGAACTGTCTCGTATGATGCGTGGCGGAAATGGAAACGTCAATATCAGCATTTCGGACAATAGTCCTATGGCTGGAATGTTGGGGGGTAATAACAGGGGTATTCGAACCATTTGGGGCGGCGGCATTAACTACAACAATATTATCGGAACCAAGGTGGATCTGACCAGCAATTATTTTTACAATAACTACAATCCAAAAGTCAGTTCCAACAACCTACGGCAATACCTGCTGCCCGATTCGTCCTACTTTTACAATAGCAATACCGTTACCGACAACAGTACCGGCAGCCACCGACTGAACCTTGGAATAGATTATATCATCGATAGTTTTCATTCAATTAAATGGAACCCTTCTATAGGTTATCAGAATGGAAAAAATCGCTCCTCTAGCGACTACCTTCAATATGGGCTCGATGGGCGGGTAAGCAACAGTGGTTATAACAATACTGAAACTGACAACAACAGTTTCAGCTGGGCCAACGATCTCCTATTGCGTAAAAAGTTTCGCCGGAAAGGAAGAACACTTTCACTCAATCTTCAAACAACACTGAATGATGCGAGCAGCAAAGGCAGCCAGGAGTCGGTGAATGAATTCTTTAATTCAGCCGGCACCCGCTTTCGTGTTGATTCAATAGACCAGCGAATCAGCAGCAATAGCGACCTGATGGGCTATACTACCCGGTTGGTTTATACTGAACCACTGTTTCGACGCTCCTTAATGGAGTTCAGTGTGGGAAACAGCTACGCAAACAGTAATTCAGAAAAAATAACCTACGACTACGACAATGGCAGCGGTAAATACGATGAGCTGAACGACTCGCTCAGTAACGATTTTAAAAATAAGTATAGCTATGTAAATGCAGGCTTCCGAATCAGAAGCCAGCAGCGGAAATACAATTATTCGATTGGCCTCAGCTGGCAAAAGTCGGCACTCGATGGGCAGGTATTGTCTGGCATTAAAGACACAATTATCGGAAAAACATTTTACAACCTCCTGCCTAACGCGCGGTTCCAATTCAATTTCTCGAGGTACAAGAACTTTACATTGAATTATCAAACCTCTACCAATCAGCCAACGGTAGATCAGCTACAACCGGTTCCGGATATCAGCAACCGACTTTATATTCGCGAAGGAAATCCCGATCTGGTCCAGGAATTGACACATAGTGTGCGTTTGAACTATACCGGCATCAATCCTTTCCGCAACCGCAACCTGTTCATATTTCTGAACCTGAGTCGTACAGACAATAAGATTGTTAACTCTGATTCGTTGTTTAGTGATGGAGTTCGTAAAACGAGGCCGGTAAATACGGATGGTGTATACAATATCAATGGAGATATCAATACAGGATTGCCAGCTCGCTTTTTAAAGGGCCGATTTGAGTTTGGTGCAAATGTTTTCTATAATAGAGGCAGGCAGTTTTTCAATGGTTTACCCAATACCATTGGCATGTTGACTATTGGTCCCCGCGTCAGCATTGAATCGACTCCGCATGAAAAGATCAACCTGATGTTTACAGCGCGTGGCAATATTAACAGAACCAGCTATTCCCTGCAGCCGGCATTAAATAATCGTTTCTTCTCACAGGAATATGAGTTGAATGTGGACTGGGAACTGCCTGCCGGTTTCTTTTTGAGTACAGAGTTTCAATATACGGTCAATAACCAGCTTTCAAGTGGCTTTAATACCAAAGTGCCTCTTTGGGGAGCGTCGATCAGTAAGCAAATGCTTCGTTGGAAACGTGGCGAATTGAAGTTGAGGGTGAACGATATTCTTAATCGCAATGTGGGTGTGAGCCGCAGCAGCAATCAGAACTATATTGAAGATGTGAGGGTGAACACGCTCGGGCGTTTTGCGATACTAAGCTTTACCTATAGCTTGAGCAAAACAGGTGCAGGCCAGGGCCCCACGTCAGGAGGAATGAGAATCATTACCCGTTAACTGCGATCTCACTGCTCTGCTTCCACTTTTTAAGCAATTCGAGATGAGGTTGCTGATGTTTTGCCAGCGTATTATTTTCCAAAAACTGGCGTAAGTGTTTATAGAAATGGCTGTGATCGTAGTAGCCAAACTGTTCGTGATCAAAGTTACCCGGAGAGTTGGCCAGCAAGGCCGTGGCTTTTCGGATACGCATGATTTGTAACGCCTGCTTGCTGCTGATGCCAGTGCAGGTTTCGAAATAGCGCTGGAGGGTGCGGGATGAAATTCCTTTTCCCGCCGCCAGTTGCTCAATCGGGGTATTGAACTGATTGGTTTGAAAAGCCTGTTCCAGTATATCACTCACGAGGTGAACAGGGTGCATGGGACCCTGGTGCTGGTCGAGCAGGCGCGTATAATACGTCGTTAGTATGGCAATTCTTTCTTCAAAGCTGTCTGCTTCTTTCACATCCTGCAACACGGCTGCATCCATTAAATAACTCAGTGGAAAAATGTAATCCTGATATTCTGAAAAATCGACTTTCTTTTCAAGTATCACCGGCGATATCCGGAACTTGATGCCAAACATATGATTGCCTGGCTGATGATGACATTCGATCGGATTGTAACGGGGCAAAAAGCCGTCGGTTTTCATCGTGAATTGCTTCTTGCTTATCTGCATCACGAAAGGGGTGCCCAGGTTCAGAATGTATGTATAGCCAATATTAGCAAACTGTGCGTCAGAAAAACCCGTCGGGTATTGATTCCAAAGTTCATCGAATCGGGTTTCCCAGAAAAACTCAATAAAATGAGATAGCGGTTCCGGGGGTGGAATGCGGTGGTAATGATTTTCGAAATGATCGATGTCTATGAATTCGATGTGCTGCACAAAAACTAAGATAGCGCGGGCGCAGGGCTGTAATGGCCAAAAAGAGGATGACCGGCAAGGGAATACGGGAATTTGTTAAAAAAAATATGATGAAAAATTGACGGGAAGTAAAAATTAGCCTATTTTGGCCTGCCTTTCAACAAAAAAGGTCCTTCCGTAGAAACGGACTGACCTCTAACGATTGCTTGCCATATGAAAATTCTTCGAAGTATTGCCTTTGCCGGTTTTACCGGAGTACTGCAGGCTGCTTCACTTGACCTCTGACGACTTGCCTCCTTTTAACGATTGCCTGCTGTATGAATTTGTAATCAACGATTACGATACAAATGTACGCGGGCTTATCTTTGCTTTCAAGACAACTTATTGCGTTTTTGGGTATGCCAAACAGGCCCGGTAAATGATGAAACCCGCTCTGGTGGCCGATTCCATGAAAATTTCTGCCTGATGTCCAACCGTTCGCCCGACATATTATTCCAATTGATAAAATCATTGGAGAAATCCGAAAAGCGGCATTTCAAGCTATACATTAAGCGTAGTTCGGCGAACGAAGACCTGAAAATCATACGTTTATTTGATGCCCTGGACAAAATGGATACGTATGATGAAAAATCGTTATTAAAAAAATTGCCAGGGACCGAGAAAAGGCAACTCTACAATCTCAAAACCCATCTTTACCGTCAGATACTGGCAAGTCTGCGCCTCCTAAAGAGCGCTGATAGCATTGATCTTCAGTTAAATGAGCAGTTCGACTACGCCCATATTCTCTACAAGAAAGGGCTGTTTTTCCAGAGCCTGAAGATCCTGGAACGAGCAAAGGAAACGGCGCGCACCCACCAGAAGTTCTATTTCCTGGCCCAGGTTGTAGCGCTTGAAAAAAGAATAGAAAACCTGCATATCACCAAGAGCATTTATACCCGCGCGGAACAGTTGGCCCGTGAAGCCAACGAGGTGAGCGGACATATTGATGTAATGGCTAGGCTAAGCAATTTGTCTTTGCTGTTGTTTGGCTGGTTTACCCGCTACGGCCATGCCCGTAATTCTAAGGATGAAGCCGGTGTGAGACAGTTCATGAAGGATAACTTGCCCGCCAACGTAAACGAATTCACCGGTTTTTACGAGCGATTATATCTGTATCAATGCTATTGCTGGGATGCATTTATCCGGCAGGATTTTTTGCAGTATTACCGTTATGCCAAAAAATGGGTCGATATTTTTCGGGCAGAGCCTTTGATGATAAGGGTGGAAACCAGCCATTACATAAAAGGACTTCACTATTTGTTGAATGCGCATTTCGATTTGCGGAACTATCGGGCCTTCGCCATCACTCTTCGTGAGTTTGAAGATTTTGCAAAAACAAGCAGGGTACAGGAGCACGACAACTTCCGGATACAGGCGTTTGTGTATATCAGTACGGCGCGCATTAACCAACATTTCATGCAGGGTACCTTTAGGGAAGGTCTTTCGCTGGTTAAGGAAATAGAGGCTCAATTGAAGGAGAATGCGATTTTTCTGGATGCCCATCGCATTATGGTGATTAACTACAAATTCGCCACTTTGTATTTCGGAAGCGGCGATTACGATCGCGCTATCGATTACCTGCAGCGCATTATCAACGAAACCGGCGAGCTTCGAACAGACCTCCAATGTTACTCGCGCCTGTTGCACCTGATGGCTCATTACGAACTGGGTAACTACGACATTATTGAGTCCCTTACCAAGTCGGTCTACCGTTTCATGGCCAAAATGCAGAACCTGACAGTGATTGAAGAGGAGATTTTCCGTTTTATCCGCCACTCCTTTCATCATGTGTCGCCGCGCAAACTGCGGCCCGAGCTGGAAGGCTTCCTACAAAAAATCAAACACCTCGAAAAGGATCGTTTTGAAACCCGCTCATTCGCTTATCTCGACATCATCTCCTGGGTAGAGAGCAAAGTTTATGGCAAGTCAATGGGTCAGATCATTCACGAAAAGTATACTAAAAGCAAGCGAATCTAAGGAACCGCAGCGGTTGTTTGATTTCCAACCTACAGGGTCGGCTCTCTTTTTATCATTTTTAAAAAACGCCAATGTAGTACCTTGCATCTTCATTCTGACAAGTTGTGTATATGGCGAATTATCTGAACGGATTAAATGAACGGCAACGCGAGGCAGTGGAACATATTAACGGTCCGCTTATGATCATTGCCGGTGCGGGAAGTGGAAAAACAAAAGTGCTGACTACCCGAATTGCCCATCTGATGGCTTCAGGTGTGGATGCATTCAATATTCTGGCTCTTACGTTTACCAATAAGGCGGCGCGGGAAATGAAAGAGCGCGTTGAAAAAATATTGGGCAACAACGAAGCGCGGAATCTGTATATCGGCACTTTTCACAGTGTGTTTGCGCGGATACTTCGCTCCGAAGCCCATAAAATCGGATATCCCAACAATTTTACCATCTACGATACCGATGATGCCAAAAGCGTTGTAAAAGCCGTGGTTCAGGAAATGAATCTCGACGACAAGCATTACAAGCCTAATACGGTTTACAATCGGATTTCAGCTGCCAAGAACGCACTCGTTGGTCCGGCTGAATATGCCAACGACTATCATATTCAACAGGAAGATATGCGGGCTAATCGCCCGGCGATCGCAAAAATTTATGATGCGTATGCCAAGCGCTGCTTTAAAAACGGTGCCATGGACTTCGACGACCTGCTATTGAAGTTTTATGAATTGCTAAAGAATGTGCCCGAAGCCTTGAGTAAGTACCAGCATAAGTTCAGGTATATTCTGATCGACGAGTACCAGGATACCAACCCGGCTCAGTACGAGATCATCAAGCTGCTGGGTGCCATGCACGAGAATGTGTGTGTGGTAGGCGATGACGCACAGAGCATCTACTCCTTCCGCGGCGCCACCATCCAGAATATCCTTCAGTTTCAAAACGATTACGACGATGTGAAGGTGGTTAAGCTGGAGCAGAATTACCGAAGTACGCAAAGCATCATACATGTAGCGAATGAAGTGATCAGTCGCAACAAAGGCCAGATTGAAAAAGTACTATTTACTGAAAACCAGGAAGGCGAACGCATACGGCTGGTTCGTACCATGACAGATAACGACGAAGGAAAGTTTGTAGCCGACACAATACAGGAGCAAAAATTGCGCAATCACTATAGCAACAAAGACTTTGCTATACTTTACCGAACCAATGCACAAAGCCGTGCTTTTGAAGAAAGCCTGCGGCGCATGAATATCCCTTATACTATTTACGGCGGCATCAGCTTCTACCAACGAAAGGAAGTAAAGGACATGGTTGCCTATTTACGCCTGCTGGTCAATCCGAAAGATGAAGAAGCGCTGAAGCGAATCATCAACTATCCAGCAAGAGGTATTGGAAAAACCACCGTTGACAAAGCATTACTGGTTGCCAATACCAACAATATTTCGATGTGGGAGGTGCTGGAAAATGCCTCTAAAGTGGGTTTTCGATCCGGCACGCTCGAAGCTATAGACGAGTTTGTAACCATGATGAAAAGTTTTAGCAATATGCTTCAAAAGCACAATGCATACGAAGTAGCTTTTCATGTGGGCAAACAGACCAATATCGTGAAAGAGCTGTTTAACGACAAGAGTACCGAGGGCATTCAGCGATACGAAAACATACAGGAGCTGTTGAACTCTATTAAGGAGTGGACCGAAAGCCCTGATACGGAAGACGGAGAAGTGACTGATAAAGGATTGGGTGCTTATTTGCAACAGATCACCCTTTTGACCGATGCAGATCAGAAAGATACGGATGCTGATACAGTGAAACTGATGACCATACACGCGGCCAAGGGGCTTGAATTTAGCTGTGTGTTTGCTGCAGGCCTTGAAGAAATGCTTTTTCCCAATGCCATGGCCATCAACACCCGCGAAGAACTGGAAGAAGAAAGGCGTTTGTTCTATGTGGTTATAACAAGAGCAAAAGAACGTCTTTGGATCTCGTACGCCAATACGCGATATAAGTTCGGTTCGCTAGTGCAGAACGAGCCCAGCCGCTTCGTGGAAGAGCTGCCGGAAACCCATATCGACCGCAGTTTTGCAGGTGGCGGTGTGCGCAATCAGGGCGGCTTGGGGGGATCGGCATTTGAACGAATGAACGGTGGTTGGGGTGCCGGAGCTTCAGAAAACAGATTTGGTGCAGCTCCCACCCGAAAAAAAGACGCACCCCCTCCCTATTTGAAACCGGCAGGTCTGCCAGCGAGGACGGTGGAACATAAGCCTTCTGCCGACTTTGTTGCCAGCGACACCAGCCAGCTAAAAGTAGGTAACCGGGTAGAACATCAGAAGTTTGGCTTTGGAGAAGTTACCAAAATGGAAGGTGCCAGCCATAATCCTATTGCCACCGTCAAATTTGAGCACAACGGCGAAAAGAAAATTATGCTCAACTACGCCAAGTTGAGAATTGTGGAATAAATATTAATGACAGCAAGAAAGAGAAAAAAGCGTTTAGTATGGCCCTGGGTCCTCTTTGTACTGCTCATGGTTGCCCTGGCATACTGGGCCTATCAGTGGTGGCTGTATCGTGAAGCGCGTTTCACACGGTATGCTGAATTTGGCATACCCTTGCCCGACGACTATGAAATACATGGCATTGATGTATCACGCTACCAGAGCCTGATTGCATGGGAACAGGTGCGCGAAATGGAGATCGCTGAAATCAAGATTGGCTTTGCCTTTATCAAGGCAACGGAAGGCGTAGGCAATACCGATCCCCAGTTTGCCCGTAACTGGCGGCGGACCCGGAACAATAATATGGTTAGGGGCGCTTATCATTTTTTTATTGGTTCAAAAGATGGTCGGCTGCAGGCCGAGAATTTTATTAAAAGGGTGGATCTTGAATCGGGCGATTTGCCGCCAGTGCTCGATGTGGAACAGCGCAACGGAGTATCGAAGGCACAGTTGCGTCGCGAGGTGAAAGAATGGTTGGACATTGTGGAAAATCACTACAAAGTGAAGCCGATCATTTATACTAATGTGGACTTTTACAAGCAGAATCTGGGAGAGGAATTTGATGACTATCCTTTATGGGTGGCTCACTACTATGAACAGCGGCAGCCCCGTATAAAGCGCGACTGGCATTTTTGGCAGCATAGTGACCGGGGACGGGTAAGCGGCATCACTCAGCCGGTCGACTTCAATGTGTTCAGAGGAGACTCTGCCGATTTCAAAGAACTACTGATACCCTGAATCAGGGCAGAACAAATGCAGCAGGCTCTCGTTATTTATATTAATAAAACCCGCGTATGGAGCAGCCAAGTTGGGACCCTGAAGTGAAGCGCCATTTTGTACGAATCATCAACACCATTTCCATGGGATTGATCTGGCTGCTGGCCGCCATTACCGCCGGACTTTACTTCAAGCTGGCCTATCCCGGCGATCATTTGTTGATATTCACTTTTGTGTATTGGGTACTGTTTGTGGCCAGTCTGGCATTGTTGATCCGCTACCTGATCCGACTTTGGCGAAACCCCTAGCCACGTGAATTTCTTTTTCCCGACATGAATTGCGAGCTGACCGAGCTTGTTCAATTATTCCGTAAATTGTTGTTGACCGACCTGTGTGGTTGGAAGCTTAATCTGAAAACCTGAACGGATCAAACATGCGATTACTGGCAACAGTCACTTTTCTTCAACTCCTGAGTAGTCTTTGTTTAGCCCAGACAAGCAAGGAATTAAAATTTATTGAAACTACGGAGCAGGTTGTTAACGCCTTTGCAACGCAGGATAGCGCCGCACTATCTGAGTATATTGATACGGAAGTTGGAGTTTACCAACTTGATCGGATCGGAGTATACAACGATTTTAAACATTACAAAACTATAAGCTTTTCGGCAACAAGCTATCCGGAGGTAGTTTTCAGGCAATCCAAAAACATCCAGTTTTTGCCACTTCGTTATGAAACGCTTCCCAGTTGGAACTGTGAACAGGACAAATGGAGTAAAACCGGATTGTTTGCTGATACAACAGTAACCGATCATCTTCTTTCAAAGATTTGCAATGATCGGAATAAGTACGTTCAAAACGATATTCCGAAAACAACAATAGAATATTTTACCACGCTCGAAAATAAAAGCAGGAGAATTGTTTTATACGACAGCAAAGGACTGGAGCTGGTGTTTTATTTAACCTGGTTGGGTGAACGCTGGGTGTTGTCAATAGTAGATTCAGTAAGCTCCGATTGCAGTACGTAGGCATTTCATTTGAGTAAGGAGTAAAAGAACGCATTATCCCAGTGAGGCGAACTTACCCGGGATATCCCCACATAAAAGATTACGAACCAATTTACGCATCATGCGACACGCTATTTTGCCCACAACCGCGGCCATCATCTTAATGATAACTGGTTGTAAGTCGGAAGCCGACAGCAAGCCGGAATCAAGCCCTAAACCAAAAATTGTAAAGGAAAAATGGCATTGGGACCAGCAGGCGAAGCAAGATGAAACTGCTGGTTATGCGCAGGTTGTTAAGGTGGGCAACACCATTTATATATCAGGTGTGCCCACGAACGATATAAGCTACGAAGCCATTTCGAGGTTGTATCAGGCGCTGGAAAAAAGTTTGAATGCGTATGGTGCCACTTCACACAACGTGGTAAAAGAGACTCTTTATACTACGGATATTGAGGAAATGAAAAAGCACAACGAGGCGAGGCGTGAATTTTATAAAGGTGATTTTCCGGCTGCCACCTGGGTGCAGATTAGTAGATTGTATGAAGCGGAGGCCAAAGTTGAGGTTGATTTGGTGGCCGTTATTTTGGATGACAATCAGAAAGGTAATAAGTGACTTTCAGGTCGACGTGCAGGTTTAATGTAGGTATGGGAACAACCTGGACTGTTCAAAAGGATATTTGCACAGGAAGCAGTTGAATTTGCCGGGCAACGGAAACGCCTTGCGGCACACCGTCGAAGACGGGGTGTGAACCTTGCTACGAGGTATGGTGACAAACATCTCACACAAAACCCACTCCACAAAGCGGGTAGAGAAACATCTGAGCGTGTTGTCACTTATATTCACTAAACCCACTCTCTCACGAACTATGATCGGCTACTATCAGCCACTCTCCTTTGATTTTTTTCCAAAGCAGGGTGTAATGCCCTTCGAGATCACCGATGCTACGTTTTAAATGCCATTTCCCCACCACAAAAAAACAATCGGGCGATATGGGCCGAAGTTCAAGTAATTGAAAACTGAGCTCGCCCATCGCAGCGCGGTCGGGATAGCCGCGTTTGTAATTATCCAGGGTTTCCTGCCAACCATACGTTACGCCCGATTTGCCGATAAACATCAGGGAATCATTTTTCCAGTAGCCGGCCATGAACAAGTCGAGGTCGCCTGCATTCCAGGCACGTGTCTGGCGGTCCAGTATCTGGCGGATCTTCATTTCATCGACAGACTGAGCGCTGGCCTGTTGTGCCATGCAAAAAAGTGAAATGAGCAGGAGGAGGCTAAGTTTTCGCATTCCTCAATTTAGCAAAACTATTTGATGGGACTGCTAGTGCCGGCAATCGTCGTGGTGGGCATGATCGTGCACCCTGCAAAGGCGGTAATTCAGGAAATGAGCCCACACAATCAACACAACTGCGGGCACCAGTATCCAGGTATGTAAATGAACCAGAAACAGCCGCGCAATCAGCAGGAGGATACCAGCCATAAATAGGGCAAAGGGCAGCAGACTGTGGTGGTGCCGTCGATAGCCATGGTAAAAACTATACGAACCGATCAATACGGCCAAACCCACCATGGCTGCTTCGAAATACAGGTTTTCGATGATATTTATACCGAAAAGCGGCAAAAAGGAGGTAAAAAGTGGCAAAATAGCACAGTGTATGGCACAGGCTACCGAAGCAGTAATTCCTAAAGCATCCCAGTTAATTCGTATCCGCATAGGGGGAACAAAATTAGCAAAAAGCAACAATGTTGCAAAATCTTTCTGGGCTTTCTATGTGATTGTGATAAGTCACCTCTTTTCAAAACAAGCTTTGGTAACTTTGCGTTTTAAATGTGAACTATGTCAAAGAAGGCGTTGATTAATACGGTGTTTTTTGTGGTGCTGATCCTGGTATTTTTTCTGGTGGTGAAGAGGTGGATCGTAAAAAAAGACACGATTTCAGTGGTTCAGCCATTTTCGTTCGTCAATCAGGACGGCCAGCGGGTGACTGATAAGGACATGGAAGGCAAGATATATGTGGCAGAGTACTTTTTTACTACCTGTCCTGGAATTTGCCCCACCATGAACAACAACATGAGGAAAGTGTACGATCGATTTAAGAAAGAAGAGCGATTTCAGATACTTTCACATACCTGTGACCCGGACCGTGATTCGGTGCAGCAGCTGAAGTACTACGCGGATAGCATGGGCGTGGATACAAAGCGATGGGTGTTTTTGACAGGAAGGAAAGACAGTCTGTACACGATGGCCAGAGTGAGCTACACGATCGACGATCCAAAAAATAATTTAAGAAATATCGACGACGATTTTTTGCATACACAGTTTTGGGCCCTGGTAAACGAGAAGGGTGAAGTGAAGAGTATTTACGACGGACTAAAGCCTTCGGAAATAAACTCGATGATTGAGAAAATTGAGTCGATGCTAAAAAACCTGAGTGATGAAAACTAAACCGGACATACGAGATTTGTTGCGCCGGAATCAATTGAGCGTAACCAGCAGTCGGGAGAAAATATTACAGCTCTTTCTTGAACAGGAAGGAGCACTGGCGCATGGAGATATAGAAAAAAAGGCGGGTGAGAGATTTGATCGGGTAACTGTGTATCGTACACTGCAGGCCTTTGTTGAAAAAGGAATTATTCATACTATACCTACCGCCGACAATGCCATTTTATATGCGCTTTGCAAAGACAATTGTGAAGCAGGGCATCATCACGATCATCATATCCATTTCGAATGCGGTAGTTGCGGAGTTACTTATTGTCTCGACGACGTAGTGACACCGGAAGTTAAATTGCCGCGTGGGTATGTAACACAGCAAATTGATGTACTGGTAAAGGGAATTTGCAAAGACTGTCAGCGATTGAAGAACTAGCCTGTTTCCGGCTTAAGCTGTTGAATAAAAAAAGCCCCCGTATAGACATACGGGGACTTAGGTTAAGGCTCTGATTAGTAGCTATTTTAAATTCGTTCTTTTCAAATCGGAAATCAAAAGTAATATCCATATTTGAAATTTCCGAATTTATGTTGTACCACTTTAAGGGTATTTTTTAGTGTGCAGACAGGCTATTCAGCTCCTTGTGTACGAACTGCATTAACCCACTGATATACTGGGGCGAAAAGTCGAATTTGAGTCCGGCCGCCGAAAATAATTCAGGCAAACTACGCATGCCACCGAGGCTAAGCGCCTTGATATAATGACTCACAGCCAGTTCGGGATTCTGTTTGAATTGCTGCCACAAGCCGATGGCACCCAATTGCGCAATTCCGTATTCGATATAATAAAAAGGTACCTCAAAAAGGTGAAGCTGCCGTTGCCAGCCGAATTCCCGATAGGCATCCAACCCTGAAACATCCAGTTCTGTTGAAGTAAATTCATTCAGTATCTGCACCCATACCTTACTTCTTTCTTCGAGTGTGTGTTGCGGATTTTCATAAATCCAGTGTTGAAATTTATCGATGGTTGCAATCCAGGGGAAAATTGTAATAACCCGTTCCAGTTGTTGTTCTTTAGCACGACGTAGTTCATCGGCATTATCGAAAAAGACCTGCCAGTGATCCATGCTGAACAGCTCCATACTCATGCTGGCCACTTCGGCAATTTCTGTTGGGTATTCCTTAAAGCCATGTAGTTCGAGTGGGTGGGTTAAAAAACTATGAATGGCATGGCCGCCTTCGTGAACCATAGTCGTTACATCATCAAGCTGACCAGCCGCGTTCATAAAAATAAATGGCGCGCCAGATTCGGCAAGAGGGCAATTGTACCCACCAGGAGCTTTTCCTTTACGGCTTTCCAGATCGAGATGCCCCATTTCTTTCATCTTTTGTAAGCAATCTGCGAAAAATGGTTTCAGCTCACGGAAGCAGGCTATCGTCTTTTCAATCAGTTCTTCACCATTTTTAAATGGTCGAAGTGGTTCAATACCGGCTGGCTCCGCTTCAGTATCCCAGGGACGCAACTGATCCAGGCCCAGGCGTTCGCGTTTGGCGGCATAAAGCTGATCAACCAGCGGCATGACATGCAGTTTTACCGCTTCATGAAATTGCCGGCAATCATCTTTTGTATAGTCAAACCTGCCTAGTTCCAAAAACCGGTAGTCGCGATAATTGGCAAAACCCGCGTTAATGGCTACCTGGTTTCTTTTTTGAAGCAGATCAGTAAACAATTGGTTCAGTGCATCTTTATCCTGCAGACGTCGCTCTGCGATCTTGCGATAAACAGATTCGCGAACGTTGCGGTCGGGGTCCTCCAGGAACTTTGCAGCCTGTTGCAGGGTGAACTCCTGTCCGTTTACTTCCACGGTCATCTTGCCGGCAATAGCACCAAATTTCTGCGAGTCTACATTCAAAGCAGCCTGAAGGGGAATATTTGCTTCCCGAAAAAGATCGATGTTTTTGCGAACATTGCGGATATAAGTGAAAAACTGTTGTTGATCCAGCTCTTTGGTAAATGGAGATTCCACCAGTTTGCGATTCAACTTATCCGCGTAGGGTTGCAGCTTTGGCTGAATTTCGAGCATGAAAAAGTTGAATGCCTCTTCCAGTTCCTTATTTTCCGTGTCGCAGGTCATACGAATTTGCCTCCAGCAGGCATCTTCGTTCACTATCGCTTCCAGCTCGCTCATATCACGCAACCATTGTTGCAGCTCCTGCGAATTTTCGATCGGGCGGTCCAGCAATTCTTTAAAAAAAGGTTCCAAAGATGCCCAATCGCCGATGTTGAAGTTGGCGGGCACATAATGTCGGGGTAACTTTTTAATATCCGCTGTCATTTCCATGGGAATGCTGATTTAGGTAGGGTTATAAAATGAAAGGAGGAACAGCTGCGGTTCCTCCTTTTCATCAATCAGTACTGATTACTTTTTTTTGGGGGCAGCCTTTTTCTTGGGAGCTTCTTCTTTTTCTTCTTTTGCCGCCGATTTTTTCGCGGGCTTTTCTTTTTCCGCTTTTGGAGCTTTTTCTTCTTTTTCCTTTTTTGTCTTCTTTACCGCTGTTTTTTTGGCTGGCTTATCTTCTGCGCTTTCCGTTTCTTCTTTTTTGGCTGCTTTTTTCGCGGGCTTTTCTTTTTCTACCACAGGAGCGGGCTCTTCCGCTGGTTCTTCTTCTACCGGTACTTCAGTCAGCTTGATCTCGATATTTTTCTTTTTCAGTTGCTCAAACCATTTCACCATTTTTTTCAGGTCGCTGTTGTAAACGCGATCAAAATCGAGGTCGGGAAACACTTTTGAAAAGTAAGCATGCAATTGACCTGCATCTTTGGTATCAGGCAGCGTTTCGCCTGCTTTATCCATGGCCTGAAAAATTTCAACCAGATTCACATTTTCGCGAACCGTGTACACTTCAATGCTCTCCAGATGTGAGAACTGGTGCTTACGGGAGGAGGCGAAACGGGTACTGTTGTCGTCGATTGATCTCACAATGGCCCCATCGCTCTTGCTATTGAGAAGCTCAAACAAACCCGGCAAACCTGTTACTGCTACCAGCTTACTGTATTCCATACTGTATAATAAGATTTTAAGAGGCGCAAGATAGGTTAAAATCAGAAAACGGGAACCGGTATGCCCCGCGTCGAGGTAGCCTGATTTAACAATTGTTCCGAAGGTTATTACCACATCGGGCGTCTTATTCGGTGTAATTGAAAGATATGAAGCAAAAGTTACTCTTGACGTTGATGGGAATTGGATTTATACTAACCTCTCATTCTCAAACCATTAAAGGAAAATTAGTAGACCTTGTTGACAGCAAGCCACTGGCTGGCGCCACGGTGAGCCTTTCGCCAGCGAATGACAGCAGCAAAATCACCAGAGCGGTAGCCGACAGCGCGGGCAAATTTGCATTCAGCGGCCTGTCGTTTGGAACTTATTTCGTGCGTGTAGCCTCTATTGGATACGAGGCTTATCGGCAGGTGGCCACTATTAGCGATAGCATTCCCGATTTAGACCTGGCTACCATGTTTATACCAAAAGTTGCCACAGTGATGCAGGATGTTGTGGTAACTGCCAAGACGCCCCCTGCCCAGCAAAAAGGAGATACCGTACAGTTCAACGCCAGCCAATTTAAAGTGAATCCGGACGCTACGGTTGAGGACCTGGTGAAAAAGGCACCTGGAATTACAGTGGACCGGAACGGTACGGTAACGGCCCAGGGCGAAACTGTTCGAAAAGTAACGATCGATGGCCGTGATTTTTTTGGCGACGACGCATCGGCTGCTTTACGTAACCTGCCCGCAGAGATTGTAGATAAAATACAGGTATTTGACAGGCTGAGCGATCAGGCCCAGTTTACAGGTGTCGACGACGGCAACTCGCAGAAAGCTATCAATATCGTCACAAAGTCGGGCATGCAAAATGGCCAGTTTGGGCGCTTGTTTGCAGGTTATGGTACCGACGATCGTTACCAGGCCGGCGGCAACATGAGCTTCTTCAAAAAAGACCGTCGCCTGTCGCTGGTAGGCCTCACCAACAATATCAACCAACAAAATTTTGCCAGTCAGGATCTGCTGGGCCTCACGAGCAGCGGTGGTGGCCGGGGCGGCGGCGGACGCGGTGGATTTGGTGGTGGTGGAGGTGGTGGAAACTTCAGCGTAGGTCAGCAGAATGGCATCAGCCGCACCAATGCAATCGGCATTAACTTTTCAGATCGCTGGGGGTCAAAACTCCGTGTAAGCGGAAGCTATTTTTTCAACAATAGCAACCTCACCAACGACCGGCTGACCAATAGTCAGAGCCTTGCTAAGCCCGACAGCATACTATATCGCGACGAAAGCACAACCAGCCGTACCAATAACTACAACCACCGTGTAAACGCAAGGATTGAGTACGATATAGACTCAATGAACAGCATTATTATCAGCCCAAATATCAGCTGGCAAAAAAACAAGGCCTTGACAAACACCGAACAGATCAGTTATTATGATTTGGTAACAGGTCAGCTAAACGAATTTCTGAACTCGCGTAATAGTGTCAACACAGGATTTAATTTCAACAACAACCTACTGTTTCGCCACCGGTTTGCGAAGCAGGGCCGCACCATATCGTTTAACCTTAATACCAGTATTAACAATCGCGATGGTGACACTTATCAGGAATCCTTCACTACCTATTTCAGCAGCGGAGGTAAAAATGATACGCTGCAGCAGTATAACAGCAATATCACCAAAGGAAGAACCATTTCTACCAACATTATTTATACGGAGCCGGTAGGAAAAAAAGGTTCCTTGCAGCTAAATTATAATCCTTCGTTCACCAGCAACAAGGCCGATAGAGAAACTTTTCAATTTGATGAAACTACCGGCCAGTATTCAATATTTGATCCCACGCTGTCGAATATTTTCGATAATACGTATAACACGCAAAATGGAGGGTTGACTTACCGGATTGGCGATCGCGATATGAACTTTTCAGTAGGGGTAAGCTATCAGTATTCCGAGTTGAAAAGTGATCAGATTTTTCCTGCGCAGGATGATATCAACCGTCGCTTCCGAAATGTGTTGCCCAATATGTTCTGGCGCGCCAAGTTATCGGCGAAAAGCAATATTCGTTTGTTCTATCGAGCCAACGTAAATGCTCCATCTGTCAATCAGCTGCAAAATGTGATCGACAACAGTAATACCACCCAGATATCTATGGGTAATGCCGATCTGGAACAACAGTACAATCATACTCTTGGTGGTCGCTATACATTTACCAACACCCGACTGGGGCAAAGCTTTTTTGCTAACTTCTATTTGCAGAAGGCGAGTGACTATGTAACCAACGCGATCTACACTGCTTTTCAGGATTCTGTGCTGGCACCCGGCATCATTCTTTATCGGGGCTCGCAGCTGACCAAACCGGTCAATCTCGACGGATTCTGGAGCGCACGATCCTTCTTCACTTTCGGCCAGCCTATTAAAGCCATCAAGTCAAATGTCAACCTTAACGCCGGAGTTACCTATTCGAGCACACCCGGTTTGTCGAATAATATCAAGACCAAAACGGAGGTGTTCAATTATACAGCAGGTGCCGTTATTGCCAGCAACGTGAGTGAGTATATCGACTTTACTATTTCTTACAACGCCAACTTTAATCGGGCCCGCAATAAACAACAGCCGCAGCTGAACCAAAACTTTGTGAACCAGGCTGCCGGCATTCAGTTCAACCTCCTGAGTAAATCGGGCTGGTTCCTGCAGAATGACCTGACCAATCAATCTTATTCAGGTCTTACGGCTGGTTACAATCCCAGTTTCTGGTTATGGAACATGGCTATCGGCAAAAAGATGTTGAAGAACAATCGCGGTGAATTGAAAGCCTCGGTATTTGATTTGTTGAAGCAAAACCAAAGCGTGACCCGTACGGTTAGCGGTCTGGATATTGTAGATGAGCGCAATACCGTATTACAACAGTACTTTATGCTAACTTTTACTTATAGCCTGAAGAATTTTGGAAAAGCAAGCCCCAGCCGCCAAGGCGGTAACCGCGGAAACTTTGGAGGTCCGGGTGGTCCGGGAGGATCTGGTCCCCGCCCCAACTTCTGATAAGCTGCCGCGAAGAAAAAATTGCGTAATATCGTCACAAGCAAAAACAATCGGCTTGGACGAGAGAACACTGGTAAACCTGTTAAAAAAGGGTGATGAGGGCGCATTTCGGCAAATCGTGGATACCTGGCAGGACATGGTTTACAACACCGCTTTAGGAATTGTGCAGGTGCCGGCCGATGCCGAGGACATCGCGCAGGAGGTGTTCGTGCAGGTATATCAGTCGGTAGGAACTTTCAAAGGGGATTCAAAATTTTCGACCTGGTTATATCGGATCACGGTAACCAAGTCGCTTGATCTGGAGAGACGAAAGAAGCGGAAAAAGCGTTTTGCTTTTGTGAAGAGCCTTTTTGGTGAAGACAACCAGGCAGAAGTACATCCTCCTGATTTTCAGCATCCCGGGGTGCAGCTCGATAAAAAAGAAGACGCCGCGATTTTATTCAATGCTATAAAGAAACTACCTGAAAACCAGCGAATTGCCTTTACACTTCATAAGGTGGAAGGGCTCAGTTATCAGGAAGTGAGCGACGTAATGAAATCGACTATTTCTTCTGTTGAATCACTCATGCACCGTGCTAAAACCAACCTGAGAAAATTGTTGGAGGATCATTATCACGGCAAAATGTGAGCAAAAGTTTTTTACTTAGAGAACGTCAAATTAACGTGTATATGAAAAAGGAAAATGACAGTGAACAGTTTGTAGATCGGGTGATGGATAGCCTGGACGGTATTGGCCGTGCCCAGCCCCAGCCCTGGTTGTACACTCGTATTTCAGCCCGTTTGCGGGGTGAAAAACGTACCGGGTGGGAGCTGGTCAGTCAGTTTTTGTCGCGGCCAGCTATTGCCATGTCAACACTTTGCCTGGTGCTGGTACTAAACGCATTTTTCCTGTTTCGTTCAGATGAGCCGGCCAGTGTGGCCGTTCAGAACGATGTTACGGAAAGTGAATCGCTGATTGCCAGCAGCAGCAGTTTTGAATTTGAAAACATTACACCCTGATGAGCAACGGATCAAGAAATAAAAATCTGTTGGTGATCATCGTTGTACTGTTGCTCACCAATATCGCCTTGCTGGGATATTTTCTTTGGTTCAAGAACTCCGGCAAGGAACAGCATAGCAATAGCCGGGAGCGAACAGGCATTGCGGACATGTTGCGCAAAGAAGTGGGATTTGATACGGTGCAAATGACCAGTTACCGCGAAATGAGGGAAACCCAAAAACAGGTACTTCGTCCGATGTTCGACGCTATGCGTACAGCTAAAGACAGCCTGTTTTCTCAAATAGGAAAATCAGGACCCGAAGATACCCTGGTGTTGAAAATGGCCGCTGTCATTGGCCAGCGACAACAGGATTTGGATATTCAAACCTTCCGCTATTTTTCGAAAGTGCGTGAACTATGCAAGCCAGACCAGGTACGTGCATACGATTCATTGATCACACAAATGTTTCGGAAAATGGGAAGGCCAAAATCGGACGCTGAAAAGAAAAACGGAAAGTAAATCGTAATCCAGAACCAGGACCACTCCAGGAAACGGATTTAATCAAACAGTATATGAAAATGAAATCAAGCTTGCTCACTTTGATATTCCTCGCCGCGGGAATGTGGGCAATGGCACAAGGCGGTCCCGGAGGTCCTCGTCGTTCTGTAGAAGAACGTGTAAAACAGGTTCACGAGCAGTTTGAAAAAACGCTCCAGCTTGACAAAGACAAGTTGACAAAAGTGGATTCGGTTTTTACGAAATTTTACAATGATCAGGACAAGCTTCGGCAGGAAATGATGAGTGGAGGCGAGCGTCCTGACTTTCAGGCCATGCGCGAAAAAATGCAGCCTTTGGCTGATGCGCGCGACAAAGAGCTCAAGGCTATTCTGACAGACGATCAATACAAGAAGTGGAAGGATGAAATTGAGCCTTCCATGATGCCCCGCCGTGGCAATGGAGGCGGTGGAAGATCTTAAGTCAATTTGGGTTAATGGTAGTTAACACAGACCCGGCATGTTCGCAGCCGGGTCATTTTTTTTACTGACTCATCCACTCTTTAAAAGCGGCCACATTTTCCTGGCTGATGATCACGTCTTCCTGTACCGCAGGCTCCAGATCAATCTGCAACTTGCTTTTTGGGTAAGCGCGAATCCGTTTAATAGCAGTTTGATTAACGAGGTATTTGCGATTTATTCGATAAAACTGTGCCGGATCGAGCTGCTTTTCGATATCAGCAAGCGACTCATCCAAAATATATTTTTGACCTTTGTTGTCGACCAGGCACACAATCTTATGTGTAGCATAAAAATAAGCCAGCTCTTCGCAGCGGATACTGATGTAATCAGTTCCTCTTTTTATGAGGAATCGCCTTTTGTAGCTGGCACCAGCCGGCTGCCGCTGCCACTCAATCAACTGCTGCAGATGACCGGCGAAATACTGCTTCAGCTTATCATATTTAAGCAATGCTGCTTCGAGCTTTTCCTGCTTTATGGGTTTTAAAAGATAGTCAATACTGTTACATTCAAACGCTTCCTGCCAGTATTCATCGAAGGCGGTGGTGAATATAACCGGACAGTTGAGGCTGACGCGATCGAATATGCGGAATGAAATTCCGTCGCTCAACTGTATATCCATAAAAATCAGATCCGGCTGCTGGTTTTCCTGCAACCATTTTACCGACTCGCCAACGCTTCCTATAACCTGAACGATCTCGGCATTAGGTCGGCATTTTTGAAGGGCCTTTATCAGCTTTTGTGATGCCGGCTTTTCATCCTCGACAATCAATACACGCATGTTATTCCATTTTTAGTAAGGGCAAATAAACGTCGAAACGATCCGTCAGGTCGTCAATCCGGATACGCAGACCTGTTGTAATCTGGTACCGACGAGCCAGGTTTTCGAGCCCGATACGTGAAGAAGCTCGCAACAGATTTTTTCTTCGTAGCGGGTTTGATAGGCAGAGTTCTTCGCCTATCAGATCGAGCCGAATGATCAGCGGTTGGCTATCGCTGAATTCATTGTGTTTAATCGCATTTTCCAACAACACCTGAAGTGCAATGGGTGGTATCAGATACTGATCAAGTATCGATTCATCTACATTTGCCAGTAACTGTACCGCATCTTCAAAGCGAATTTTAATTAGCGAGAAGTATTGTTGCAAAAATGAATATTCTTCGCGTAATAGTACTAGATCCTTGCCTTTGTTTTGGAGAAGGTATCGGTACACATCGGCCAGCGTATCATTAAACTGGCGGGCTTTGACGGGTTTTTCCTCAATCAAATGAGAAAGCGTGTTCAAAGAATTGAAAATAAAGTGGGGGTCGATCTGTGTCTTCAGCGCTTCCAGTTCTGCTTCTACCCTCGCTCTTTCTAGCTTCATATTTCGTGTTATTTCATCTTCCGATTCCTTTACCATGAAGACTGTTTCATAAACATGAGTGATAAACACTACCGCGATCATTATGATTAGGGAGGAAGTAACCACTACATTCCAATCTATCTGGCCACTGGCAAATAAATGATACCAGCCGACCAATAGAATGACACTGATGGGTACGGTGTAAAAGACGATGGTGAATAGCAAAGCCAGAATTTTTTGAACCGGTCGCTGATGCCAGTCGAAATAGCTTCGAAGAGACAGGAACAGGTAACGGTTGCCCTGCCAAACCAGAAAAGCGATACCTATGGTATATAAAAAGCTTAGCTTTATTTGCCAGTGATTGAAGTTGTATGCATTGATCATGCCCGTAACCAACGGAATGACGATGCCGAAAGTTGGTATCAATACCAGTCGGAATCCGATATCATTCGGACGGAAAGGAGCGTCAGACTGTTTCGTCGGCTGCAGGTTGCGTTTTGTCGGTTCTTTTTCCACCCTGGGCAATGATGAGTTTGCTGCGTAAAGATTAGAAATTAGTTTAGAAATACCATTCATTCTTCCACCACTTAAAACTTCAACGCATGGACGCAAGCACCATCAACTGGCTGGCCGTATTGGTTGCCGGCATTTCGGCATTTGTATTGGGCGGGGTCTGGTACTCACCAATGCTGTTCGGCAATGCCTGGATGAAAGAAAACAAATTCACGACCGAAGACGTAAAAAAGGGAAACCCTGCCAGAATATTCGGCTGGGCATTTGTATTGTCGCTGATTATGGCAGCCAATCTCGGCATGTTTTTGCGGGACTCGCCGGCCGAATGCACGGGCGACTGCGCGCCAAAGACTGATTTGATATGGGGTGTAACAGCGGGTTTTCTTGCTGGTATCTGGGTGTTTTGCGGACTGGCCATCACTGCATTATTTGAACAACGCTCGGCCAGATATATTTTCATCAACGGCTGCTACCTGCTGGTTGCCCTTACACTAATGGGAGCCATTATAGGGTTGTGGCGTTAATAGTATCTATGAAAAAAATACGAGCTATTATTCCTGTAGTCGGACTGTTGCTTCTTTCGTATACGGGTGGTGCACAACGACCTTGCTCAGATAGCATTTATCGTTATTTCGACTTTTGGCTGGGTGAGTGGGAAGCATTTGGTAAAAACGGACAAAAAGCCGGCGATAGTCGAATAACTGCGATACTCGACAGTTGTATCATTCTTGAAGAGTGGACTGGCATTGCTGCCAAGAACGGCTTCAGATATGCAGGAAAAAGCTTTAATACCTATAATGCCAATGTCGAACAATGGCAACAAACCTGGGTTGACAACGCCGGGGGCAGCACTCATTATACTCAGGGGAAAGCCGAAAAGGGTAAACTCGAATTTTTGACTGGCCCGTTTGCAATCAACAGCGATACCATGGCAATCAGAAAATTGAGTTTCTTCTCACTACCAGGCGATCGCGTGCGACAACTGGGTGAAATATCCAAAGATGCGGGGAAAAGCTGGCTCGTAGAATACGATTTAGAATACCGCCGTCGTAGTCACCAATAAAGAACTACTGATCAATTAAACAACCATTAAGCGTATGGCAGATATCGACTGGTCCCGTTTCCTGGTACGTATAGATGTGAAATCAACCGCTGATTCCCTTTATCGAGCCTGGGGCACCAGAAAGGGGCTTGAGTATTGGTTTTTGCGCGAGTGCCTGGTCTATGATGCCAAAGGTAAGTTACGTGCAATGGATGAGCTGATTCAAGCCGGAGACCGCTATGTATGGCGCTGGCACGGTTATCCTGACGCCACGACAGAAGAGGGTGTTTTTATGACCTGTGATGGCAAATCGGAGATACAGTTTCAATTTGGTATAGCAGGCCGTTGTACGGTCCGTATCCACGAGATGGCTGATGTAATTCTGGTCGACCTTGTGCAGGACCAAATTCCGGAAACAGAATCAGGCAGGATGCAGTATCATGTTGGATGCCGCACCGGTTGGACATTTTACCTGGCCAATCTGAAATCACTACAGGAGGGGGGCATTGATTTACGCAATAAAAATGCGAACTTACGGGACATGTTAAACTCTTAACCACTAACTACTGCTTATGCAATCTGATGCTTCAAGTGTGGCTCAGTATATGGCCGAACTACCCGCCGACCATCAGGAAGCGATGGAAAAACTTCGGAAGGCGGTCCGAAAAAACATACCCAAAGGGTTTTTAGAAACCATGAACTATGGTATGATCGGATATGTAGTGCCGCATAAACTTTACCCTGGTGGCTATCATTGCGATCCTGCACAACCTTTGCCTTTTATGAATCTCGCTTCACAAAAAAACCATATAGCAGTATACCATATGGGCGTGTATGCGATGCCCAAATTAAACAAGTGGTTTGTGGATGCCTATGCTAAGACCGGCATGGGCAAGCTCGATATGGGTAAGAGCTGTATTCGCTTTAAGAACCCGGCTAAAATTCCGTTTGATCTGATTGGAGAGCTCGCTTCAAAACTTACCGTAGATGAGTGGATTGCCTACTACGAAAAAGAGGTAGCCAGGAAATAGCTTGTTCAAAAAATAGTTGATGTGCTAATTTGATAATTTGGAAATTGGTCGGAATTACAGGCAAATTTCCAAATTATCAAATTAGCACATTCAAAAAATTACTTCTTCCGCTTCAGCACGATCTCCATATTCTTGAATTCTTTTCCTTCCATTTCAGTAAACATTTCCGTTATCTGAGTGTTGTCGTCAACAATACGAAGAGTTTGCCTGACCATCATGTCCGTACCGGTCATAGGATCGGTGGCTTTTCCCTTAAGCGTTATTGTTTTGCTGGCCGGGTCCCAGGCACCCTCAAGAATCATAACACCTGTGCCTAAATTATCGATCCAGGTATTAACGAATACTTTTTTTGCATTGTCGTAAGCCAGCAACGAATATCCTTCGAAGGGCATACCGAAAAAATTACCGGTGTGTCTGGATTCAGAGTATCTGCCGCCCATAGACATTTTGTTAACACAGGAAGCTTTTGACTTGGTTGGCTCTGCGCCCGGCTGCATCCAATGGGTCACTTCCTCGTCCCATTCTCCATCCCAGCTGGCCATCATTTTATGCATATCTCCGGGTTCCATATACTTTTGCCAGGCTTCCATTTGAGCTTCGGTTTGAGCGTTGGCTGAAAAAGACAGGAGTGCGCCTGCAACAAGCAGGGCGCTAAATAGCAGTGGTTTCATGTTTGACAATTTTCTAAAAGGTACAAAGCTTCTTCTCACCTGCCTCGCAAAAGCAGGTGAAATACGACGAATCGGGAAAATTCAGGGACGAGCAACGGTCGCCTACCCTATTTCGGGAACTGCGAAGCGTCGATATTGGGTATGATCCGAAGCGCGTTTTTGTAATACACTTTCTTGAGGATTTCGTCGCTTAGTCCGAGGCCGTACATCCGCCAGAAGGCGTGGTATTTTTTGTGATAAGGAAAATATTCGTCGGTGGTTTCTAAAACGCGGAAATAGGTGGCGTATTCGTCGGGCACCCAGCTATCCTTTCCGAAAAGTATGCGATCCTGCCAGGTTTCAAAAAATTTGGCGGCCTGGCGAGGCTGTCGTCCCAGCTCGGCGATGACAGCCCCAAACTCTACATACACATTGGGCATTTCCTTCATCAATGCCGACAGTTTATCCAGATCATTGGGATACCATCCAAAATGAGCGGCGATAAATGTAGTGTTGCGATGTTTCCTGAACATCCGGTGCTGCTCGTCAATCAACTGCTGCCAGGGTGCCGGATCGGTGTCGCTTCGCTTGCGGTTCGGATGTGTAGCCAGCTCCAGCCAGCGTTCGTTACGAGTATCCATACTGTCCCAAAACGACTTGGGGTCGGCCGTATGGATTAACACTGGTATTTTTAGTTCGCCGGCTTTTTTCCAAATAGGATCTAAACGAGAATCGTCTACCGCCACCCTTTTTCCGTCCTTATCTCTTACCGAAATACCCAGTGATTTATAGATTTTCAAACCGTTCGCGCCGTTTTTTACGTCAGTCTCCAATTGTTGAGCTGCCTTTTCGCCCCAGCCCGGTTCACCTACTCCTTTAAAGTCGATATTGGCAAAAACAATAAACCGGTTCGGGAAATGTTCGCGGATATTTTGAACTGATTTGTTCAGGGTCTCGCCACTCTGACCACTCAAATTGACCATTACCTTCATGTTCAGGCGGTCCATATCTGTAATCAGCTTTTGCAAATCCATGTTGGGCATTTGAAACTGATGGTTATGCACATCAATAAACGGAAACTTCGCTTTGCTGACAGGATGCTCCGGAACCTTTAGGGTAGATTGAGGATCGTAGGCTTCGAAGTCCATTTTTTGTTGGGAATATACAGACAGGCTCAGCAAGCCGCTGAGCAGGAGTAAAGAAACAGATTTACTAAACATGGGAGGAAGTTACGATTTAGGAAGCTGACAGCAAGGGTAATACGATGTGAATACGTGATCCCTGTCCGGGAGTGGCTTCTATCCGCACAGTTCCGCGATGGAACTCGATTCTGTTAATGATATTGTTGAGTCCAACGCCTTTGTTTAAGGTGGCGGGGTCAAATCCTTTGCCATCATCCCGGATCGTCAACAATAATTTTTCCGCATCCACCTCTAGATTCAGTTCGGCCTGTTTGGCTTCGGAGTGCCGGCTGATATTATTAAGTAGCTCCTGCACTGTTCGAAGCACAACCAGCTTCAAATCCGGATGCAGATTTTTGAAATTGGAAATTCCTTTTTGAAAGCTGCGTACTTCTGTTCTTCTTTTGCTATTTACTGCAAACACCACTTCCGAAATGGCTGCTTCCAGGCTTATATCGCGCAGTGTAGAAGGCCGTAGTCCCTGACTGATTTTGCGGAGTTCATTTATAGCATCGCTGATGTGGGGAAGGCTTCTTTTTACAAAGTCCTGCGCCATGCCCGGGTCGCTAGATGCAACTTCCAGCATCATTTTAGCCGAACTAAGTATTTGATTGACATTTTCGTGAAGTTCGTAGGCCAACTCATCGCGTTCCTTTTCCTGTGCGTCAATTATCCCCTGGATGAGTTTTTGTTTGTTACGCTCACGTTCACCCGCCAGTTGCTTTTCTGCATGTAGTTTTTCGGTTATATCCAATGCTACTCCGCCCATCAGTCGGTTGCCGGGCTCGCCGGGCAGCGGGAATTTGAATATCTGATAGAATTGTTGTTCCCCATCCGGTCCTCTGCCTTCTTCGATCGTTTCCAGAGTCGCATCACGATGCCATACCAATGCATTGTTTAAGGCAAAGCCGTCGCAAATCTCTTTAGGAAAAATATCGTACATGCTTTTACCGATAGCATCTTCGGTGAGATTAAAAGCTTCCATATACGGCCGGTTCATATAATGAAACACATGTTTTTCATCCATGATCCAGGTAAGGGAAGGCGAGTTATCCATAAAGGATGAAAAACGCTGTTCTGATTTTAACAGTTGTTCTTCCGCTTCTCTACGGGCCGTAATGTCTTTATTGGTGCCGATAAGTTTTAGCGGGGCACCGTTTTCATCTCTTTCCAGCAACATGCCTTTGTCGAGCACCCAGATAAAATTGCCGGATTTGTGCTGCAATCGATATTCTATGGAATGGGTGGTGATTTTATCTTCGAGATATTGTCTGTCAATATCAGCTACACGGTGCCGATCCTCCGGGTGAATTCGTCGGAGCCATTCACTGGTCTGGTTGTCAAAATTCTGGTCAGTATAGCCCAGCATTTGTTTGTAAAATGAAGAATAGAAAATATCTCCGGTTTGAAAGTTGTATTCCCAAACTCCATTGCCCGCACCTTCAAGTGCGAATTTCCATCTTCGCTCAAGGCGTTTTAGCTCCTGCTCTTTCCGTTTTCTTTCGCTTATATCGGCAACAGTAATGCATATGTAATTAATCTCACCGTTTTCCTCAATAATCGGTGAATAGTGTGCGTCGATCCAGATCTCGTTTGCCGTACCCTGGTTATAGCAGACTTCGTAACTCTTTTTCTCTCCTTCAAAGATCTCTGATAATACCTGCTTTACGGGTTTTCTTCGATCGGGAGGAAGTAATTCGGAAAAGTTGTTGCCAACGGCAATATCAGGATCCAGACATGTGTCAAGCCTCACTCTGCGGGCAAAGGAGTTGGCCCAAACAACGCGTTCATCCCTATCGAGCACAAAGAGGCCGACTTCGCTGGCGTCAAGCAACGACTGCCAGGTAATGTTGATATGAGGGTGTTTTTCAGAAACCTTATCCATCGGAAAATCAGATTTTCAGGGGATCGGATTGATAAGTTACGGAAAATATTATTAGTGCGCCTGCAACCAGTTCTCGCCTTCTCCACATTCTGCAATCACTGGCACCTCATGTGGAAGCGGCAGCGCTTCCTGCATGTTTTCCAGTATCAATGGCTTCAGTTCCTTTACTTCTTCTTTCCGGGCATCGAACACCAATTCGTCATGCACCTGCAGAATCATTTTACTTTTCATCCCGGCTTTCTGCATGGCATCGTAAACTCGCTTCATGGCCAGTTTGATCATGTCTGCGGCTGTTCCCTGTATTGGTGAGTTAATAGCGTTTCTTTCGGCAAATCCCCTGACCGTAAAGTTGGCGGAATTAATGTCCCGAAGCCAGCGCTTCCTCCCCATTAACGTTTCTACGTAGCCATTCTCTCGGGCGAAATTGATCGTATTGTCCATATACGACTGGATACCGGGAAACTGTTTTTTGTAGTTATCGATGATTTCTTTGGCTTCGGTTCTACTGATTCCCAGGTTATCTGCCAGTCCAAACGCTCCCTGTCCGTAAATAATGCCAAAGTTCACGCTTTTGGCCTTATACCTCATTTCTTTGGTTACTTCTTTTTCATCTACTCCAAATACACGGGCGGCAGTTGAGGTATGAATGTCGGTTCCTTTCCGGAATGCGTCACACATATTTTTATCGCCGCTGATGGCAGCCACTATTCGCAGTTCAATTTGCGAATAGTCCGCTGATAGGAGTACATGATTTTGGTCGCGTGGTATAAAAGCTTTTCTGATTTCGCGTCCTCTGTCGGTGCGAACGGGTATATTTTGCAGATTGGGGTTATTGCTGGCTAAACGGCCGGTAACGGCTACAGCCTGCCCGTAGGTAGTATGTACGCGTCCGGTCTTAGGGTTGATCAATGCAGGTAACGCATCAACATAGGTTGATTTCAATTTGGTCAGTTCGCGGAAAGTGAGAATATCGTCTACGATGGTAATTCCGCGGGCGGCAAGTTTCAATAACACGTCTTCACCGGTTTGATACTGACCTGTTTTGGTCTTTTTTGCCGATGGGTCCAGTTTAAGTTTGTCAAACAGCACTTCGCCTAACTGCCTTGGCGATGCCAGATTGAATTTAACACCCGCCTGTTTATATACACTTTCTTCTGCGCGTCTGGCATCTTTCTCGAGTTCTTTGCTGTATTCGGCCAGGAAGCTTTCGTCTATCCGAATGCCCTCATACTCCATAGCCATCAGTACTTTCACAAGGGGATTCTCCACTTCGTAGAAAACCTTTTCCACTTCTTTCTCTTTCAGCATTGGCAAAAAGCAACGTTGCAGCTGAAGCGTAATATCGGCATCTTCTGCTGCATAATCTTTTATTTTTTCCAGCTCTACATCGCGCATAGTTCCCTGGGTCTTCCCTTTCTTGCCGATCAGTTCTTCAATGGAAACAGGCTCATAGCTCAGGAATTTTTCGCTTAACAGATCCATGCTTCGCTTTCCGTCGGGCTCAATTACATAATGCGCCAGCATGGTATCGAACAGGGGACCCGGCAGCTCTACTCCATACCATTTCAACACGAGCATATCGTATTTCAGGTTTTGACCGATCCAGGTAATTTTTGGATCGTCAAACAGAGGTTTTAATTGATGGAGGATAGCCATAGTGGCCTTCTGATCGGCAGGACAGGGAATATAGTATGCCTTGCCTGGCTCTACCGAAAAGCTTATTCCGACCAGTTCTGCCAGGTTTGCATCAATGCTCGTGGTTTCGGTATCAATACAGATTTCTTTGTGCTTCTTTAACAGGTTCACAAGCTCTTTGATCTCTTTTTCACTTTCCACTGCCTTGTATTCATGAGGCGTGTTCTGAATATTTCGCTGGGCGGCCACCGGTTCTTCGGTTTCTCCGCTCAGGGTCGGACTGGAACTGGCTTTTGTGGGCTCGGTTTCGATGATATTGCCGAAAAGATCTGTTTGCACTCCAACCGGAGCAGTAGGTGCACTGGGAGCAAACTCTTCTCCCAGTAATCTTTTGCCGATTGTACGAAACTCTAATTGGGAGAATACCTCTTTCAATTTATCGCGGTTCCAGTCCTTTACTTTAAAGTCCTCTTCATGAAACTCTACCGGCGCATTGGTGATGATGGTAGCCAGTTTTTTAGAAAGGATGGCCGCTTCCTTGCCTTTACGTACTTTTTCGCCCAGCGCGCCCTTGATACTGTCGGCGTTAGCAAGCACGTTTTCAATTGAGCCGAACTCATTCAGGAGTTTTGCCGCGGTTTTTTCACCCACACCTGCAATGCCAGGTATGTTGTCTACAGCATCACCCATCAATCCAAGTATGTCTATTACCTGTGACACATCTTTGATGTTCCATTTGGCGCAAACTTCTTCTGGTCCCATTATTTCAACCTCACCACCCTGATAGCCGGGTTTGTAAATGCGCACTTTTTGAGTAACCAGCTGGCCATAATCTTTATCGGGCGTCACCATATACACTTCGTAGCCGGCGGCTTCGGCCTGCCGGCTGAGTGTACCGATAACGTCATCGGCTTCGTAACCATCTACTTCCATTACGGGAATATTGAAGCCACGAACGATCTCTTTGATATCGGGAATGGCTTCAAGAATATCTTCAGGTGCCTCCTGTCGATTGGCCTTATAGTCAGCAAAGTCAGTATGGCGTTCAGTAGGGGCCGATGTGTCAAAGCATACGGCCATATGCGAGGGTTTCTGTTTGGTAAGGAGCTCGACCAGCGCATTCGTAAATCCAAACTGGGCGTTCGTGTTTTTGCCTTTGCTGGTGAGGCGGGGGCTGCGAATGAGGGCGTAATATGCTCTGAAAACGAGGGCAAGCGCATCGAGTAGAAAGACTTTCTTTTCCATGATGCTAAGGTACGGCTTAAGGCGTATGCCAACAGCGGCGGCTGCAAGGCGAATGCGACAGGAAAAAGCAGAAAACCCGGGACAAACCCGGGCTTTTCAAGAAAACGCTGTGTTAAATGGTTGGGTTAGTAAGGTTGCGACCCATTGCCTGTTTTGAAGCTAGCAGCTGGTATCGGTTGTCGGTTGTTGTAGTTTTCGGGATTCTTTACAACTTCTGTTTCACCAAATGCAGACGTTGGTTCCTTTAATGTTGGTGCATTGTCCTGCACCAGTTGCGCATCGGCGTGAACAAAATTGAGATAAAGGGCAAAAAACAAGAGATTGAGCGCAAGGAAGGTGGCTACTTTGCGAATGCGGCTTTTCATACTCATTCTACTATTGGTAATTAGCTGGTGGATTTTAACCCGGCTAAATTATGGAGGGAATAACAATAAGTGTTTACCCCAACTACACAATTTTAAAAGAAGGAGCACAAGTACGCTGACGCGAATCGGAGATTTACGATTTTACTGCTTCATTTCAGTTAGTTTCTTTTGTAACAGAAACATTTCGTCGCGCAAACGTGCGGCTTCCATAAAATCGAGATCTCTGGCCGCCTGCTCCATTTCTTTTTTGATTTTGTTCAGGGCTTTTTCGGCTTGCGGTATGGTCTTGTATTCCACCTGTTCTTCTGCTGCAACTGGCACCAGCTCGCCATCAGGGGCAACAGCATGCGGATTTTGAGGATCATAACCTTTGATGTCAAGTACAGATGTCTGTGCAAATACCTGCTCCTTGCTCTTTTTCACAGTGCGAGGCGTAATATTATGTTCAATATTGTATGCAATCTGTTTTTCTCTTCTTCTCAGCGTCTCGTCCATAGTTTTTTGCATACTATCGGTAATGCTGTCTGCATAAAAAATAACCAGCCCATCTACATTCCGTGCGGCTCGCCCGGCAGTCTGGGTTAGAGATTTTTCATTTCTCAAAAATCCTTCTTTGTCTGCATCCAGTATAGCCACCAGCGAAACCTCCGGCAAATCAAGACCTTCCCGCAAAAGGTTAACACCTACTAGTACATCAATATCACCCAAACGCAACTGGCGAAGTATTTCCACTCTTTCCAGAGTGTCAACCTCGCTATGTATGTATTTTGATTTTATGTTGATCCGGTGCAGGTATTTGTCCATCTCTTCTGCCATTCGCTTAGTCAGAGTAGTTACAAGTACACGGTCTCCTTTTTTAACGCGATTGTCAATTTCGTCCAACAGGTCATCAATCTGGTTTACCGAAGGCCTTACTTCAATTGGCGGGTCCAGCAATCCGGTCGGTCGCACCACCTGCTCAACCACAACACCTCCGGTTTTTTCCAGCTCAAAATCATCGGGGGTGGCCGATACAAAAATGGTTTGGTTCAACAGGGACTCAAATTCATGAAAATTCAGCGGCCGGTTATCAAGCGCCGAAGGGAGGCGAAAGCCATAATCTACCAGGATCAGTTTGCGGCTTCTGTCGCCACCGTACATCCCGCTAACCTGTGGAATAGTCTGATGGCTTTCATCCACCACCATCAGAAAGTCGCTGGGGAAATAATCGAGCAAACAGAAAGGTCGGGTACCGGGCCGGCGACGATCGAAAAAGCGCGAGTAGTTCTCAATTCCGCTACAATAACCCAGTTCGCGAATCATTTCCACATCATACTCAACTCTTTCTTTCAATCGCTGCGCTTCAATCAGTTTTCCGTTTGCCCGGAAATATTCTATCTGTGCATGGAGCTCATCCTGTATTTCATGAAGCACCTGTTGAAGCATATCTTTCGGTGCCACATAAAGATTAGCGGGAAAAATTGCGGCATTCTCCATTTTGGCAATTCGTTTGCCATTGGCAACGTCGATACTTTCAATTTCTTCAATCTCATCCCCAAAAAAAGTGACACGATAGCCAAAATCAACATAAGGCAGGTTGATATCAACAGTATCGCCTTTGACCCGAAAAGTACCACGATTAAAATCAACCGTAGTGCGGTTGTAAAGTGAGTTGACCATGGCATGCAGGAAAGCCTGCCTTGAAATAGTTTGTCCTTTGCTGATACGAATAATTCCATTTTCGTAATCCGTAGGATTGCCCATTCCGTATATACAACTGACACTTGCTACCACAATGATGTCGCGACGTCCGCTCAGCAGACTGGTGGTGGCTCGAAGCCGGAGTTTGTCCAGCTCTTCATTGATGCTGAGATCTTTTTCAATATAAGTATCACTTACGGGCAGATACGCTTCGGGTTGGTAGTAGTCGTAGTAAGAAACAAAATACTCAACGGCGTTGTCTGGAAAAAACTGGCGAAATTCTCCGTACAACTGAGCCACCAGCGTTTTGTTATGCGTAAGAACCAATGTGGGCTTTTGAACGTTTTGTATCACATTGGCGATAGTAAATGTTTTACCACTTCCGGTTACGCCTAAAAGTGTCTGGTATTGTTCGCCGTTTTGAATGCCTTCTGTCAACTGCCGAATTGCTTCGGGTTGATCGCCGGCAGGAGAATAAGGAGCATGTAATTGGAAGCCCATAGCAACAGATCGTTCAACTCTTTTAACAAATAGATTGGAGGTTGGGTGCAGCGCAGGAAATAAAAAAAATGTCTGTACTAAACTGAAGATTTCTAAATCCCGGCCTTATGTCAGCTGTCAACAAATTTACGAAACTGATACCTATCCTCATCTGTATTGCCATTGCAGTTTTCTGGGTGGTTGTTTCTCGTTCCTGACTGATCATTATTGTTTGCAATATCGAGAGTCGTCATCTCATCCACGACTGGACTTTTCGTGCCTCCTCTGCGGTAAAAGTTATTGCTAATACGCACTAATGGTTAATGCTTAAAAGGCGAAATTTACTACCTATTTCCTTGCATTTGAGCTTGTTAAGCAAGAAGTTTGTATAGCATACATACTTTGCATGCCCTGTTGGTATCAGAGATATGTGTGTATCCAATCCATCCGAACCGTTATGAAAAAGCCATTACTCACCTTCTTGTTGGGCAGCTGTTTTGCTCCCCTGTTCGGGCAGGAATTCAAATTGGTGAAAGACATAAATCCCGCCGGCAGCGCAAATATTTCCTATCTCACAAAAATTCAGAATCGACTATTTTTTGGTGCTAACAATGGTACCAACGGAATGGAGCTTTGGTCAAGCGATGGCACAAGCGGCGGCACTCAATTGGTAAAAGACATCAATCCCGGATCCGCCAGCAGTAGCATTGGTTATCTTACTCCGGTTGATAATACGCTTTTTTTTGTTGCAAGCAACGGTACCAACGGCGTGGAGCTGTGGAAGAGTGATGGTACGGAATCGGGTACCAGTATGGTGAAGGATATTCGGAGCGGATCGGCGTCCAGCTATCCATCAGCATTAGCCGGTTTGAACGGGTCCTTATATTTTTCGGCTACAGATGGAATTAATGGATCGGAGTTGTGGAAAAGTAATGGCACTGCTGCTGGCACCACGATGCTGCGGAATATCCATAGCTCAGGTTCATCTTCACCACAGTTCCTCGTAAGCATGGGGGATCATATTTACTTTTCAGCCGATGACGGTGTAAAGGGTCGGGAACTTTGGAAGACCGATGGTACCTCTGCAGGCACCGTACTCGTAAAAGATATCTGGCCTGGCATTGAAGGTTCAGGACCTGCCAATCTCGTGGTAGTTGGTTCCATTCTATATTTTTCCGCAAACGACGGGACTAGCGGACAGGAGTTGTGGCGTTCAGATGGAACTTCATCTGGAACTTATATGGTAAAGGATATATGGTCGGGAACTATCGAAAGCTATCCATATAACCTTCGCAACGTTAATGGTACGTTGTATTTTTCAGCAGACAATGGCAGCAGTGGAATGGAGCTATGGAAAAGTGATGGCACTGCTTTGGGTACGGTAATGGTAAAGGATGTATGGCCAGGCACGCCGAGTGGTGCTAACGGAAATTTTGCCGGCATCATCAGCCGCTTGATTTTTACCGGCAACGATGGTGTGAATGGAGATAAGAATTGGGAAAGCGATGGCAGCAGCAGCGGTACGAAAATTTCTGATATCAGCATTGAAGCAGGCAGCGGCACGATCCGCGAAGTACAGGAAGCAGAAGGCATTATTTATGCGAGTGTGCAGGAGTCCAGCCTGGGTCGCGAGCTTTATGCACTGGAGTATTCTGTTGTGTTGCCGCTTCAGTTCCTCGAGTTCTCGGGCAAAAAGCAGGGCCGGCAGGTTCAATTAAACTGGCGCACATTTGCGGAGGAAAATGCGGAAGATTTTGATATTGAACGGAGCGCCAATGGCCGCGATTTTATGTCGATTGGTTCGGTAGCCGCTGTGAACCGTGCGGGCACTCACCGTTATAGTTTTGTGGATCAGGAAGCAGCCGGCGCAAATTCGCGCGGCTGGTATTATAGGTTAAAACAAAATGATCAGTTCGGAAGATATAGTTATTCTTCCGTGATATTTATAAGCTTCACTCAACAGGAAACAGTGGCTTTGTACCCCGTTCCTGCAGCAGATAAGGTTCAAATCAGTGGAATGTCTGGTACCAACGAAAATCTTACTTATAGAATTTACGATGCTGCTGGTAAACTCGTACAATCCGATAGATTCAGTGTTGTTCATGGAACAAATCTGGAAGTTCCCATTCATCAGTTGGCGGATGGTGTTTACTTTCTGGTCATTCCCCGCCAATCGGGAGATCTTCGTCTAAGGTTGGTTAAGCGTCGCTAGAGTCAGTGATCGGTTTCAAGTTTACGATTTACGTAGCCGCTAAAATCAGCCAGTATTGTTTCATATTCATTGTACATGAGTGGAGAAGTGAGCATGAAATCGGCGGTTGCCCTGTTGCACGCGGTCGGTATGTTCCAGGTGGCTGCCACTCTTAGTAATGCTTTAATATCAGGATCATGAGGTTGCGCTTCCATTGGGTCCCAGAAAAAAATCAGGACATCGATTTTTCCTTCGGCAATACTCGCGCCAATTTGCTGATCGCCACCCAGCGGCCCGCTTAAAAATTTTGAAACCGATTGATCGAGTGCTACTTCCAGAAGGGATCCCGTAGTACCTGTTGCATACAGGCGATGTTTGGCCAGAGCTGCCTTATTGTAAACAGCCCATTCAATTAGCTCTTTTTTCATATTGTCGTGAGCAACAAGAGCTATTCTTTTTCTGATATCAAGAATGCGCGAGGGCATGGTTATTTATTTCGTCCGAAGTTAATGTATAAAATGAAAGCCATGGTTCTTTCCAGGGCGTAAAAGCAAATGTGCTAATTGGAGAATTGCTGAATTTGTTGTTGTAAGTTCAAATTCAGTAATTCTACAATTAGCACATTCAGCGTATTGGCTGGCCACCAGCCGGGACCCAACTTTATTTGAAGTCCGCGCTAACAGTAATCTTTGGTTCTTTTGCTACTTTACCTGCAGAAATAGGTGCACCGGTGATATCGAAATCAGCCAGCGCTATTTCAAAGCTACTGCTGGTCGAAAAGCTGCCTCCTTTTACCACAATGGTAGCTGGTGCAGTAATTTCTTTCGACTTGTCTTTTACGGTCAATGTACCAGTTACATCTACTTTGTAAGTACCGTCTTTGCTAAAATCTACTTTCGACAGATCTACGATTTTGCCTTTAAAGGTGAAATTGGGGAACTTATCGGAGTTGAGCCATTTTTCACCATTGAAATGTTCCTGGATGGTAGGATTGCTAAAAGCGAAATTCTTCACATTTGCTTCGAAGGCAACGGCACCAGTCTTGGTATCTACCGCTGCAACCACCGTTTTGTTTTCGGCTTTAGGCAGGGCATCGATTGCTGTGCTGGCATCGAATGCTACCACGGCAGAAGTGGTTGTTTTCTTTTGTGCAAATGTGCTGCCTGTGATGGCGACCAGGGAGAGGATAAGCGCGATTTTTTTCATTGCTGTGTTTTTGATGTGTGTTATTTTATAAGTTGATTGGAGAAAAGCTGGTTTATTATCAAGGATTATTTTCCAGGTTTTTGGGTATAGTTTTCGTCGAGCGTTGATCGTTTGAAGGGAACCATATAGGCATCGAGTATTTCGGAATAGCTGGCACCACTGCTGGAAGCCTTTACTGATATACTGTCGCCTATTTTCAGGGTTTTAGCTTCGTCGAGATATTGTTCCTGAAAAGCGAATATTAGATAATCTTCTGAGCCTTCGGGTTGCATCTTAACGTTTACAGAAGCGGAATCAGCCTCTTCGAGTGCGGTTACAACTCCTTTCACTAGTAGAATCTGGTCGGAATATTTCTTGTTGGCAGTTGCGAGGTCGTTACGGAACTCAAGCAATAGCGTCCTTGCGTCAGCGGTAAAGTCGGCCTTGATCGATTTTGTACCTGCGTATTTTTCAGTCGCTATATAAATGTAGACGCCTGCCAGAATCACTACCAGTATGGCTACCGCGGTCCAGATTTTGCGCTTTTTGCTCCATTTAGACATTTGTCCTATCATTAGCTTGGGTTTGTGGCCTAACAGCAGGGTTGATTAATAGTTGAGCGAAACAGTAGACAAATATACAATGTTTAAACATTGATTATAGGATCTGGCTGTTAAAAAAACAAAAAAGCCGTCCCGTTACGGCGAGACAGCTTTTTCACTAACCCATCCATGCAGAATCCTGCTGAGGATGAAAAGTTTATGCGGCTTGCATTTCTTTAATTTTCTCGCGGATTTTGGTTTCTATTTCGCGGGAGAGTTCCGGATTGTCGAGCAGCAGTTGTTTTACTGCGTCGCGACCCTGGCCAAGCTTGTCGCCGTTGTAGCTGAACCAGCTACCGCTTTTTTGAACGATACCCAGTTCTACGCCCATATCAATGATCTCGCCTGTTTTTGAAACGCCCTCTCCGAAGATGATATCAAATTCAGCGGAGCGGAATGGTGGCGCCACCTTGTTCTTAACGACTTTTACTTTTACGCGGTTGCCTATGGCTTCGTCACCATCTTTGATCTGAGTGCTACGGCGAATATCAAGACGAACGGATGCGTAGAATTTCAGCGCATTACCGCCGGTGGTTGTTTCGGGGTTACCGAACATAACGCCAATTTTTTCGCGGAGCTGGTTGATGAAAATACAGATGGTATTTGTTTTGGCAATGGTAGCCGTGAGTTTGCGCAGAGCCTGACTCATAAGGCGAGCCTGCAGACCCATTTTGCTATCGCCCATTTCACCTTCCAGTTCACCTTTGGGAACCAGTGCTGCTACTGAGTCAATCACCACAACATCCAGAGCGCCGGACAGGATCAGCCGATCGGCAATTTCCAGGGCCTGTTCGCCATAATCGGGCTGGGAGATGAGGAGGTTATCAACATCAACACCAAGCTTTTGAGCATAGTTGCTATCGAATGCGTGTTCAGCATCAATGATAGCACACATGCCGCCTTTTTTCTGTGCTTCGGCAATAACGTGGGTGGCGATAGTTGTTTTACCCGACGATTCTGGTCCGTAAATTTCAACCACACGACCACGTGGCAAGCCACCGATCCCGAGAGCAGTATCCAGCCCGATCGAGCCGGTAGACACTACTTCCTGTGTCACTTCGCCGCGTTCGTTCATCATCATAACGCTGCCTTTGCCAAAATCTTTCTCGATTTTGTCCATGGTAAGCTTAAGCGCCTTCAGTTTTTCATTGTTGGTTGACATGTCGGTTGTTTTTTCTGTTTTAGCCATATCCAAAATTACGCGATCGCCTCGCCGGGTTAAAAAATCTTATGAACATCAAAGCTAAACGATTTAGTAATCGCTTGCTAATATTTTTTGGAATATTTTTCCCGCTGATTTTGTTTTTTTTCTGAAAAAGCTAGCGGAAATCAACATAGAAAGCAATGAACTGGCAGAGGACACCAATGAAGAGTCCAAGATAAATTTCAACCGGTCGGTGGTTAGATACCAGCAGGCGGGCGGTGCAAACCAAACCGGCTATAGCAAGCGTAATCATCCAGTATGGCGCCAGGTTGCTGCCGTTGTGAAGGGTGAGATAGCCCATAAAAGTGATGGCAATACCCATGCTGATGGCGTGCATGCTAACCTTCATATATATGTTGCCAATAAGGCCGAGTGAAGAAGAAAGAAAGATGCCCAATGCCAGCAGGACCAATTCGCGGGGGAACTCAGGTTGATTGCGAAGCACGTACCACATCCAGAAATAAAAGATACCGCAGGCTATATAAGGAATGATGCGTTCGCGCCGACCCCTGAGGTAGAGGGATTCTACAAAGCCAAGCCCTTTGGCCAGCAGAACTGTTACCAGCGGAAAAAAGCTGTAGATCACGAAAAATCTGACCAGGATGATCCATTTATTACGCTCATCAAAGCCCAGAAAATAAGGCGGGGCGATGATCATGAAACCGATCAGGTAAACCGGAATAAACAGAGGATGAAACAGATAGGAAAAGATTACCCCCAGAACGCGTAACAAGGGGGTAGTTTCCGGCATCGGATTGTCGTCCCATTCTTTCAGGCTTCCGTCGCCGGAAACAAATATGCGGTCACTCATCCCTGATTCAGTTTTTGCAAAGTAAATGATTATTAAAAAAGAAACCTGCGACTTATATTTATACCAGCTAAACCCTACATGTTCGAAAAAAGCACCATATCAGCTCAATTGTTGCTGGCAAAAAAGACCTTGCTGCTGGGCCTGACCGTTTTGGTCGTGCTGACCACTCGGGCTCAAACCCGATATATAGATACTTACCGGCCGCTCGCCGATTCCCTTTCGGTGGTGTATGGTATACCCGCCGCTGTGATGCTGGGTGTGGCGATTATTGAATCGGGTTCAGGTACCAGTAGAAATGCCAAATTGCTGAATAATCATTTTGGCATTGTGGGGAAGAATAACCTGTTGAAGACCAAGGGAATCAGATCCCGCTATAAACAATATCCTTCTGTAAGAGCCTCCTATATCGGATTCTGTCAACTGCTGACCCGAAAAAAGTTTTATCCAAAACTTAAAGGAAACAACGATTATAAATTATGGCTGGAGGCAATGAGTAAGGCCGGATATTCAGAGGCACCTATAGAATGGAAGACCCGTATATCGGCCGCCATACGCAAGCATAAACTGCACGTCAGCCCCGAGTAATATGGTATGAACGCTAATAAACGCGTGCTCCAATTGGTCATGTACAGTGTGGGGCTTTTCTTGATTTTGTCTTTGCTGGCCATTTTGAATAACTGGTCCTGGATGCCATTTAGCAGGATCAACCTGTTGAGCGAAATCGTAAGGGAATCGGAATCACCTGCACCACCTGATTCAATAGAAAAAGACAAAAAACTGGTTGATTCCAATGTGGTGAATGTACCACATGCCGAGTTCGACCTGTTTCGAAGGCCGGGTTACATCACACATTTTTACAGCGATACTCAACGCAGTAGTTTACCCAATCTGGCTGCCAGGCTGCATCAGTTGAAAAAGTCGGGTAAGGGAAAAATCAGGATCGCCTATTTCGGCGATAGTATGATCGAGGGAGACCTGATGACCCAGACTTTACGTCGCCTGCTTCAGGAGCAATTTGGTGGTGAAGGTGTGGGCTTTGTACCTATCACTTCTCAGATAGCACATTTTCGCACCACTGTGAATACGGCATTTTCAAAAGGCTGGACCGACGAAAATTTCAAAGAAGCTGATACCCGGCGGCTATACCTGTCGGGACATGTATTCCGAACCGGCAACGACTGGGTAACGATGAGCGATCAAACGATCCGGCATACGGATATTCCGGTGCAGAAGAGCCTGCTTTGTGGTCCATACAACAAGGAGATAGCTATCAACGTGAACCAGGCGCGCTTTCCGATTCATCCCACAAAGCTGGTGAACAGGATTGTGTTGCAGGAAGATTTACGAAAAACCATAGCAGTGGGTGTGGCTACTCCCCAACTTCCCGTGTATGGCATCAGCTTCGAGTCGGAGAATGGTGTTTTTGTCGACAACTTTTCCTTTCGTGGTATTTCGGGTATTGAACTGGCGAGGCTTGACTCGGTTTTTCTGAAGGCCATTGCCAGCGAAAACCCATATGATCTCATCGTATTTCAATACGGAGTTAACCTGCTGTTTCGGCCAAAAGACAAACAGTTTGGCTGGTATGCCGACATCATGAAGCCAATTATTCAACGCTTCTCGCGGGCTTTTGCACCTGCTGATGTGGTGCTGGTAAGTACGGCTGACCGTGCTTTTCGCCAGGCGGGTATTTATCAGACTACTGTGGGTGTGGACTCCCTCGTTCAGACTCAGGCACGAATGGCCGCTGAAGCAGGGATTCGGTTTTATAATCAGTTTGCCAGCATGGGCGGCCACAATTCTATTGTGGCCTGGGCAAAGGCCAAACCCTCGCTGGCTAACCAGGATCATGTGCATCCGAACGCCCGGGGAGCCGAAATACTGGCCACGCATTTTTATGATGCGATCATGAAGGAGTACCAAAAATTTGTCAATACGCTGAAAGAATAACCGGACACCATCTCATGTCGTATTTTGATTTCGATGCCTTTTTGCAGCAGTTCCTTTATGATGAAAAGAATCCCCTTCTTTTTCAGAGCGGCTTTTTTGTGGTCTTTTTTGCATTTTTTATAGGACTGTACTATGCATTCAGGCATCAATTCAAAACACGACGCTACATCTTCATTGCTTTTTCGCTCTATTTCTTTTACAAAGCGAGTGGCGATTTCGTGTTGCTGGTTGTATTGTCGGCAGTGGTTGACTACCTCCTGTCGAACGCCATATGGAAGCAAAAAAGAAAGACCCCCCGTTTATTGTTGCTCATCCTCAGTATCGTCTTTAATCTGGGCTTGCTTTTTTATTTCAAGTACACCGATTTTTTTCTGGCGTTGAGCAATGATCTCTTCAAGACCAATTTCAATCTGCTTAACCTGGTGTTGCCAATCGGCATCTCGTTTTTCACCTTCGAAAATCTGAGCTATACGATGGATGTATATCGGGGTCAGTTTGAGCCTGCGCGCCGATTCAGCGACTATTTATTGTTCCTTTCTTTTTTCCCCAAGCTGATGATGGGGCCGATAGTGCGGGCCCATGATTTTGTTCCACAGATCAATCAGCCCTACCGATTAACCGAGACAGATTTTGCCAAGGGCTTTTATCTGATTATTTCCGGGCTGATCAAAAAGTTGATTATCTCTGACTACATCACGATTAACTATGTAGACTATATTTTCGAGGATCCCGCCAGGTATACAGGCCTTGAAAATCTGGTGGCCGTTTATGCATACGCAGTAGTGATCTATTGCGATTTCAGTGGATACAGCGATATAGCCATAGGAATCGCGCGCTGGCTGGGTTTTCAGATTCCGCCCAATTTTCTTTCGCCCTATCAAAGTAGCAGCATTACCGAATTCTGGCGACGATGGCATATTTCGCTGTCCTCCTGGCTACGCGACTATCTGTATATTCCACTGGGTGGTAACAGGGGAAGTAGTGCGGGTACCTGGATTTTTGCCAGTTTATTTTTCGGTGTTGTATTTGTTTCCCTCTACTGGCTGGCGGGCTGGTCTGTGCTGCTTGCGTCAGGAACCAGTTTATGTCTGCTCCTGATCTTTTTTTTACCTGGATTGATTCGAAAAGACAGGAAGGCGGTTGCCGCCAATATGAATCTGTTGACAACAATGTTGCTGGGCGGCTTTTGGCATGGTGCCAACTGGAATTTTTTGATATGGGGCAGTTGGCATGGATTGGGCCTGGCGCTGCACAAGCTGTGGATGCTGGTCACCGGCAGGTCGCTTGAGCGCCTGCGTGGCCAAAGATGGTACAAGATTTTTGGCGTGGTGATTACTTTTCATTTTGTGTGTGCCGGCTGGGTCTTTTTTCATACGGCCGATTTAGATCCTGCCACCAACGACGTACAGCGGGCTCTCACCATGTTCCATCAAATTTTCCGGGACTTCGACCTCACCGTGTGGTCGGCTTTCTGGGCCAACTACTGGCCGGTATTGGTAATGATGATTGCTGCCTACGCAATGCACGCTTTTCCAGACCGGTTGCCCGATCAGGTGATCGGGCGTTTTACACGAATCCCGCTCTATGTTTATATGCTGATCTTCTTTGGGTTCTTGTTGCTATACGGTTATTTCAAGTCGGCCGAGGCCGTAATGCCCATTTATTTGAAATTTTAGCGACCGGGCTTACTCCGGCGTTTTGTTATTTCCTCCGTATTTTCGCCGTTCTAACTATTAAAGATTGAGTATGCAACTTACAGCAAAGCTGGTGCAGGTATTGCCATTACAAACGGGTACCGGCCGAAACGGAGAATGGAAAAAGCAAGACATTATTGTTGAAACCGAGGGGCAATATCCCAAAAAAGTGTGTATTTCTATCTGGGGCGATAAGATCAATAACGCGCAGTTGCAGGTGGGTGCCATGCTGAATATTTCGTTTGACGTGGAAAGTCGGGAGTACAATGGCCGTTGGTACACGGATGTAAAGGCCTGGAGGGTAGAGCCCGCAAGCGCTGGTGCGGCACCTGCGGCTGGTGGCTCCGACGCAGATTTTACCAATCAGGTCTTCACCAGTACTGACGAAGATGATTTACCGTTTTAATTTTTTTCTGTCTTTATAGAGGATGGCCGTTGTGCAGTATGCACAGCGGCCATTTTCTTGTTGTTGGGTAGTTGTTGTTTCACAAACAGATGGCAATTATGGGAAGAGCCAGAGAAGGAGCGCGATAAGTGAGGTTATAACCTATAAGATCGCCTCCTGCCACTTTTCGCCTACTTACCTGGCGTCTCTTCAAAGGCGGACAATATCGCATTAACCAATAAATTGCCCATCAGCCTATAACCTTCAGCGGTATAGTGTACGCGATCTTTCTGCAATAACTTCAGGGCGCGGCTTCGATGGGCTGTTCCCACACCACTCATCACAGTATGCAAATCATAACAAGCCACCTGTTCCCTCGCACAAAACGCCAGCAAACTCTCGTTCAACTGACGCAAATGTGGATTGATCCTACGGTACTGGTAAGATTCCGGCGCAGTAGTAAAAAGAATGGAAGCGGCGGGCGACGATGCCCGTAATTTCTGAACGAGCGATTTCAAATCTTCTTCCCAGGCAGTCTTATTGAAATGACGGACCTGAATATCGTTGGTGCCGAGTGAAACAATGTACAAATCAGCCGCGAGGGCTGGCAACTGCTGCCAGAATAAACCAGCCTCTAAATAATGATCAACCCGGGCACCATTCACGCCAATAGTGTGATACAACAAGCCAATGCTATCGTTGGTGAATTCTATTCCGAACAGTGCTTTCTGCTCCGATCCGGCCGGACTCCATATTTCCAAATCAGTCTGCGCATCCGGCAAACGAATAGCCAGTCGATCCGGATAATTAAGCTCTTCTGAAAACCAGAGGGTATCGCCAGAGTCGGTCAATACAGCCCAAGGATTGCCCCAGATAAAGTTTCCGAAAAGACGAACATTGCTGAACGAACTTCTCGCCGCCGAAGGCCCTCGAAAAGTAAATCGGAGGCGAAGGTCCCGGTTGCTGTCGGCTACAATACCATAGCCCGAAATGCCATAAGGAAGATCGATTTCGGGATGTGCGAGCCGGTTAAATTTCCAGGATGTACCCGACTGTACGCTGATATCATCGGGACTGTTGGAAAGGGCTAATTGATAAGGGAAGGTCAATCCCCTGCCAGCGTTTCCAAAATTTAACTGCAAACCCTGCCGCAGCATCGCACCAAAAAAATCAGGCTGAATATGAGAGTCTCCGATATGTACTACCTGCACCGTTCGCTGTCCATTAGCCTTTCGGTCGCGAAGCAACCGGAAAAACGACTCAAGACTTTCGGACTGGCGCAGGAAATGTTGACTTCTCCGAAGAAAAGGATACCGTTGTGCAAGCGCTTCATCCGTTTGAATTGTCTGCGCAAGCAGCGGCTGCCATGCCGCTAGCAGCAAAACGACCAGTAATTTGAATACCTGTGCGATCTTGCAAAATAAGAAAATGTGATTATACCGGTTTTCTATTTTCCCGAGCGGCCTCCACAATACCGGCGATACGTTTAACCCTTGTTTCCTTACCCTTAACCTGCATTAACGACTGCAACAGCATTTTACGTACAGAAGGAGACCAGGCATCAAAGTTTTTTCGGGCCAACTTGTATTTGTTTAATGCCTTTTTTAAATCCTCCGGTTCTTCCATATTTTCTATGGCAGCCAGGGCCAGCCAGGTGCCGGTCGATTTGGCGAGTTCTACCATAGCAATACCTGCAGGCATCATCAATCCGGCCGCCGTCAACTTTTCAATTCGCTCCCGATTCAGTTTACTCCAGACACTCTTAGGTTTTCGTTTCGAAAAATACAAATAATAACTTTCCTCATCGCGTTTGTTGGCCACGCTATCGATCCAGCCAAAACAAAGCGCTTCTTCCACAGCATCGGCATACAACAGAGTGCTGCCATTGCTTTTGCGATAGAGTATAAGCCAGCAAGAACTTTCTTTTGCATGATTCGTTTTTAACCAGCGTCGCCACTCCGAACGGCGGCGGCTATGTACAGCGGGACTTTTTTTATAAATTTTTTCCATTATTGATATCCGATTAACCGAGTGCCTGCAAATACTGTTCAATATAACTTGCTTTTTGTTTCCGGCGATACTGCATAATGAAACGGGGATGTGGCAACGGTACAATCTTTTCAAACCAATTCCATTTTTGATTGAGCTGCATAAGAAATCGATAGTTCTTTTCCCCGCCAATACAGATCAGCTTGTCTTTTGGTACAGGCCAACCACTTTGTTCAATTACGCAATTCTCTACAAAAGGAAATATCGCCGCCAGCAAGCTGCTATCGTCGTAGTAATTGATATTTTTTCCATCTTTAGTAAGGCCAAGTGGACATACAGATCCGATATAACAGCGTTTGAAAAACCATTCAGGTCCGCCACCAGCGTTGATCATGTCGTAAATGAATTCGGCAGAAAGTTCAGACCCATTTCCCAGGCTATGCGCAATATGACAATACTCGTTGAGCTGACGCGGCGCAGTGAAGTTGATTCCTGTAATGCCCGCGCCGAAGCGACCAGGATTGATACCCAGCAATAGAACACGCTGTTCATTATCGTGATAATACTTTGAAAAAAATTGCTGCATCACGTTCCTTGTTTCATTCTGTATTTGAGGGTGCAACCAGGCAAAGCCCCGGGGCAGGGTTTGCGGAGGGCGCAGGCTTAGAAAGAACTGCATCACCCTTTCATCCCAAAAGCTGGCTTTATTGGCAGAAATGTCGCGTTTTGCCATTCTATAAAGTTAATACCTCACTGACGAGTATCAACAGCTTAACTAAGCACAATCATGGTCGACGCAGCAACACTGAGATAGATTTGGAAAAAATGGGTTATGAAAAAAATTCTGGCTGCATTTGACGGGCTTAAATATTCGCAAGCTACCTGCGACTACGCGCTCTACCTGAGCCGTTTAACCCGAGCGCATCTGGTTGGGGTATTTCTCGATGATCGAACTTACACCGGCTTTAAGATTTATGAGGCAATCGGAAAAGAAGGTGTATCCGAAAGGCGCCTGCAGGAATTGCAAAATGTTGATAAAGAGCGAAGGGCGAAAGCGGCTGTTCAGTTCAGGGAAAGTTGCGCCAGGGCGTCAGTTGACTTTACACTACACCACGATCGCAATGTGGCAATTCATGAACTAAAGCATGAAAGTATCTATACCGACCTCCTTATCATCGACAGTCGCGAAACACTTACCCATTATACAGAAAAATTACCTACCCGCTTCGTACGTGAGCTGTTGATCGATACGCAAAGTCCGGTTTTGCTGGTGCCCGGAAAATTCAAAACGCCGGATCGGATTGTGTTGCTGTACGACGGTGAACCATCGGCAGTATTTGCCATAAAAATGTTCAGTTATCTGCTACCACAACTTAAAAGCCTGCCGGTAGAAGTGGTGTCAGTAAATCCGGTAAACCGTAGTCTGCACCTGACAGATAATAAACTGATGAAAGAATTCATGAAGCGACATTATCCTGATGCCAGCTTTACCGTCTTGAAAGGATTGCCTGAAGAAGAAATTCTCCGCCACCTTGAATCCGCGAAGGGGAACCCCCTATTGGTGCTGGGGGCTTATCGGCGAGGGGCCGTCAGCCGCCTTTTTCGGGAAAGTATGGCCGACACGCTGATGAAGAATTTAAAACTGCCGTTGTTTGTCGCCCATTCAAAATAGCCTTTGTCATAGAGGGGATATCACCAGATACAGTAATTTTCATCAAAATTAACGGACATGAATAACCCCTCACTCGAGCAGTTATTGTCGAGCGAATCGGCCCATCTCGAAAAGCTGAAAACAATTGTTGTACAGGCCATCAACGAAGAAAAACTGCTGTCGGATAAGCTGGCGGAGTTCGAAGAACGCAGCGACGGGACCACGCCGCTCGCAGGAAGGGTGGCTGATAAAGTAGCTGCATTCGGTGGAAGCTGGCGTTTCATTCTCCTTTTCGCCGCAATTATGTTGTTATGGATATTCGGAAATATGTTCTTGCTGAGCAAACCATTTGACCCCTATCCGTTCATCCTCCTGAATCTGTTGCTGTCGACCATTGCCGCACTACAGGCGCCCATCATTATGATGAGCCAGAACCGCAAGGAAGAAAAGGATCGTCAGCGTGCCATCAACGATTATATGATCAACCTTAAATCGGAGATTGAAGTCAGAAATCTGCACGATAAGATCGATCTGCTTATGACGGAGCAGATGAAAACGCTTTTCGAAATACAAAAAACTCAGCTCGAGTTGATGGAAGAGGTCTTGCAGCAGACCAAACGCAACCCTTAATCTGTTTGCCCCGGATCCAGGCCCATTCGTTCCGCCGGCTCATCTCGCACTTAGTTCAGCTTTCTCAGCGGATTTCAGGACCTGTTCGTTGTTGAGTATAATCACGAGTGCCATTGACCGGCATCATCGATTCAGGCCCACCAGGAGGGTTAGCTTCGGTTTCTAAACCCCTCGAGCTATGAACCCGATTGTTACCCCCGAATTGCGCGAAGTGATGGAGGCAGTACATTACCGGCCTGCGGTTTCCGTTATTCTGCCCTTTGACCCTAAAATGGGATTGAAGACGGAAATTTCATATTCTCTTGAGCTGGCCGCCGATCGTGTCGAAAAAGAGCTTCGGGATCAGTACACACCGGAACTGGCCAACCTGGTACAGGGCAAATTGCGCCAGTTGATTCGCGGTCTGAACTTCAACACGCATAAAAAAAGCATTGCCATTTTTGTGTCGCCGGTTTTTGAAAAAGTTCTATACCTGGATGTGCCGGTTGAAGAAAGAATTATCGTGGATGAATCATTCGAAATCCGCGATCTGGTATACAGCAAAAAGCAATTGCATAAATATCTGGTGTTACTGCTCAGCCAGCGCGAAATTCGCATGTTCCTGGGAGATAATACCAGCTTTGTAAGGATCGTATCCGACAGTCCTGAAAATATATCAGCCTTTGTAAACGATGTGCCGGAAAGGGTAGCCAATTTCAGCGATCCCAATGAGCGAAAACAGGTACTGATGGATAAATTTCTACGCCATATTGATAACTCGCTCGACTTGGTGCTGCACTCTTACCGATTGCCATTGTTTGTAATGGGTACCGAAAAAATGCTGGGTCATTTTCGAAAGCTCACCCGGCATGCTCATTCTGTAATCGATTATATATACGGAAATTTCGATGAAGCCGAGATTCCGGATATCCGTGAAAAGCTGCAGCCCAGTATCGCCGACTGGAAACTGGTGATTCAGCAGTCGATTTTGAAAACCCTCGAAGATGCGGCAGATCGTAACAAGCTTGCAGTGGGAATGGATGCGGTATGGCAAGAGGCCAATCAACACCGCGGCCGGCTGCTGGTGGTGGAAAAGGACTTTATGTACCCGGCACAAAAAACTGCTACCGAAGCAGACATTGAGCCACTCCCGAATCGATATAACAAGTATTCGTATATAAAAGACGCAGTAGATGATGTGATTGAGAAAGTGCTCGAGTTTGGAGGGGATGTTGAATTCGTAGACAGTGGCATGTTGTCGCAATATAACCGCATAGCTCTGGTACAGTATTGGTGAGTTAACAAGAAAACAGTTGTTATGAAAAAGATACTCGCACCCACCGATTTCAGTCAATCATCGTTAAACGCAGTTAACTATGCGGCTGACTTGGCACGCGCCCTGGGGGCCGAGTTGATTTTATTCCATGTTTGCCCCATGCCGATGGCTTTTAGCGAAGTGCCGGCACCTGCTACAGCCATAGATCGACTGATGGCGGATGCCCAGCAGCAGTTGAAAGAGTTAAAACAAATTATTAGCCTTCGTGAGCGCGACGAACTGGTAATAAGTACCGAAGTGTCGCAGGGCGATCTGGTACTGGAATTGGAGGATGCCTGCAAACGCCACCACCCTTACGCTGTGGTAATGGGTGAGGAAACCATGAAGCCGATAGAGCGCTGGCTCGCAGGCGGAAAAACGGTTGCTGCTGTCAGAAAGCTGGACTGGCCATTGCTTGTAGTGCCTGCCAACATCAGCTTCAAAAATATCCGACGTATTGGTCTGGCTTGCGATTTGCGCCGCGTGGTGGAAACGATTCCTGCGCCCGAAATCAAAGAACTGGTTAAACAGTTCAAAGCCGAACTGCATATCCTTCATGTGAGCGTGGAGCCTGGAGAAGCCGTTTCCGAAGAATCCATGGAGGAAACCGAATGGTTGAAAGACATACTTGCAGATCTTAATCCCAAATTCCATTTCATTTACAACGAGGAAGTAGAAGAAGGTATTCAGGCCTGGGCTGATACCCACCAACTTGATCTTCTAATTATAGTACCAAAACAACATCATTTTCCGGCATCACTCTTCCATCGCCGACACTCTCCCAAATTGGTTATGCATGCGCATATACCAATCATGAGTTTTCATGAATAATGGAAGTAGGGGTTGCCAGCACTCAAACAAGTCACCATGAACGAACTAACGCTTCCCTTTCGGGTCCTGACCATTCAGGACCTGCCCAGAGTAGGTGGTAAAAATGCTTCGCTTGGTGAAATGTTGAATAAATTGTCGGCAGCAGCAATTCCTGTTCCCGACGGTTTTGCTACCACGGCCCTGGCTTTTAGAAATTTTCTGAAGCAGAATTCGCTGGAGCAGCCGCTACGGCAACTGATGAATCAGTTGGATCGCCCATCTTACAGTAACCTTTCCTCTATTGGAGAAAAAGCACGCGATATTATTTTAAAAGCACCACTGCCGGTTGAATTGTGTAACGAAATTGAAAAATCCTGGCAGCAACTGACAATCGGAACAGAGATGGCTGTTGCTGTGCGCAGCAGCGCCACTGCCGAAGACCTGCCGGAGGCCAGCTTCGCCGGTCAACACGAATCTTACCTGAACGTTCGTGGGTTGCCGGCCGTACTAAATGCCGTGCATCGATGCTTTGCTTCACTTTATACAGACCGAGCCATCAAATACAGAGAAGATCATGGGTTTGAACATGATCAGGTAGCTCTTTCGGCTGGTGTTCAGCAAATGGTACGCTCCGACCTTTCCGGATCGGGTATCATCTTTACGCTGGAGCCGGAATCAGGCTTCAAAGACGTTATACAGATCAGCAGTGTATGGGGTCTGGGTGAAAATATTGTTCAGGGCGCAGTTACGCCCGATGAATACCTGCTGTTTAAGCCGGCGCTGCGAGCAGGCTTTCAACCGGTCATTCAAAAAAAGCTGGGCGATAAAGCCCGCACGCTGGTGTACGGCGAAGAGCCCGATTCGCCACTAAAAAATACGGATACCAGTCAGGAAAAGCGCGATCGCTTTGTGCTATCTGATGCTGAACTGGTTCAGTTGGGGAAATGGGCACTGGCTATTGAACAACACTATAAACAGGCCATGGACCTGGAATGGGCCCGCGATGGTGTGACGGAACAGCTCTATATTATTCAGGCAAGACCGGAAACTGTACATGGATCCGCTAACCGAATGCTGGTAAAAGAATTTCAATTGCTGAAAAAAGGCGCATTGTTGTGCAAGGGTGAAGCAATTGGATCGGCCGTTTCTTCCGGCAAAGCCAGACTGCTTACTGACCCTTCACAGGCTGCATTGCTGAAGGATGGTGAAATTCTGGTTACCGACATCACCAGTCCCGATTGGGATCCGGTACTGAAAAAATCTGGTGGAATTGTAACGAACAAAGGAGGCCGTACCAGTCATGCTTCCATTGTGGCCCGTGAACTGGGTGTTCCGGCTATTGTTGGCTGCGGCAATGCCACCAGGCAGATAGCAGACGGAGAAACGATCACCCTTTCCTGTTGCGAGGGAAAAACCGGCTATGTGTATCTCGGAAAGGCTGAAGTAACTGAGCATTCCATAGATCTTTCGACAGTTCAAAAACCTATGCATACCAAAGTGATGCTCATTACAGCCGATCCCGAACAGGCATTTTCGCTTTCCCGATACCCTGCCGACGGCGTAGGGCTAATGCGAATAGAATTTGTGATTATGCACAGTATTCAGGTGCATCCGATGGCTTTGGTAAAGTTTGAAAGCCTGCCAGCCTCCGAAATGCGCGACCGAATTGCACATATCACCAGGCATTTTAGCCGAAGGACCGATTTTTTTGTAACCAGGCTGGCGCAGGCAGTAGCCTGTATGGCGGCTGCCTTCTATCCACGTGAAGTGATTGTGCGAATGAGCGATTTCAAAAGCAATGAATATCGTAATCTGTTGGGCGGCGAGTGGTTTGAACCAAAAGAGGAAAATCCGATGATTGGGTTCAGAGGCGCTTCACGGTATTACCACGAACTATACCAGGAAGGCTTCAAACTGGAATGCGACGCTATGCGAATGGTGCGTGACGAAATGGGGCTGACGAACGTGAAGCTGATGATTCCATTTTGCCGCAGCATCGAGGAGGGAAAGAAGGTGCTGCAGGTGATGGCCGAAGCGGGTTTGCGAAGGGGTAAAAACGGATTGCAGATTTATGTGATGGCCGAAATACCGAGCAATATCATACTGGCCGAATCTTTTGCCCAACTGTTCGATGGTTTTTCAATTGGAAGCAATGACCTTACTCAGCTGACGCTTGGTGTTGACCGCGATTCCGACCTGGTTAGCCCGCTTTTTGACGAAAAGAATGAAGCTGCGCTTGAAATGGTTTCCAGCGTAATTGCAAAAGCCAAAAAAGCCGGCGCTGGCATTGGGCTGTGTGGACAGGCTCCCAGCGACTATCCTGAATATGCGCAGTTCCTGGTGGACGCAGGCATCGACAGTATTTCCTTTAATCCCGACGCGCTTATGAAAGGGATGGAAAACATTCGCCTTGCAGAAATAAAAAAGTCGGTCCCGGCTGCTGAGTCCAATCATTGGCATTGCTGAGGCCAGTCAGGCTATTCGTGCGCTGACAGTCGTACCTTTTCATTTCAAAAAAGAAAATATGGACAACAATGCAAAAATCGCTCTGGCCTTTGCAGCAGGTCTGCTGGCTGGTGCCGTTGCCGGAATTCTTTTTGCACCCGACAAAGGGAGCGAAACCCGTCGAAAATTTGCCGAAAAGGGTAAGAAGATGGCAGACGATATAAAGGACAAGTGGAGCGAAGCGAAAGCGGGTTTTGAAAAAGAATTTCAATAAGCGGATACGGAAATTGACAGATCATGTCTGAACTTAAAACGAGCCTCGAGAACCTTGCGGCCGACTTGCGTGCCTATGCCGATGCGCGCCTGGCTTTGATGAAGTTGAAAGCTGCCGAAAAAATTTCCGGTTTAGCTGGTCGGTTTATTGCCGGGCTGGTACTACTGGTATCACTCATCTTGTTTTTCAGTTTTGTAAGCGTAGGCCTGGCACTGCTGCTGGGAGAATGGCTGGGAAGACCCTGGCTGGGATTTGTATTGCTTGGGGGCCTGTTTCTGATAATTGGCTTACTGATATGGTGGGTTCGACGACCATTGATTCAACGCCCCGTAATGAACAGCATGATTCAGGAATTATTTCACGACAACGACTATGAAAAAGATCAGCACGATGCGGCAGCTAAAAATTGAGCGCAGGCGTTTACAGGAGCGTAGCCATCAGCTTGAACAAAAACTGGTGCAGGACTGGCAGCAGGTACAAAAATCGTTGCGTCCCGCCAACTTGCTGCGAGATACCTGGAGGGCCGCTCGCGATAAGTCTGAAGAGAAGTCGGGGGGAACCATTCGTTCGGCCGTCTTTGCCGCAACTACCGGATTCTTGTTGAAAAGCCTGCTGAAAAAATGGCGTCAGCGCAATTCTTAAACCCACAACCAGCCCGATTATGTGAAGAAGGCCGTACCTTTTGTCATCTATGCAGGCTAACGAATTAGATAAAATTGGTATCTACCGGTCGGGACTTACTGACGACGAGGCAAAACAAGGTCTGCAGAAATGGGGACCCAACAAATTTGAATCTGGCCCTTCCCGAAATATCATTCATATCGTACTCGACATCGTGCGGGAGCCCATGTTTCTTCTGCTCGCCTTTGCCTGTTTATTATATTTTATTCTGGGTGAAATAACCGAGGGATTGATGATGGCTGCGGCCATTGTGATAGTAACTACTATTTCTCTTTATCAGGAATGGCGAAGCAGTAACGCGGTAAAGGCATTGCAGCAATACACAGCAGCCGGTGTGTTGGTGCTGCGAGGTGGTGAAAAGAAGAGGATTGCCTCTGAGGAACTGGTGCCTGGTGACCTGATTCTGCTGGAAGAAGGAATGCTGGTGCCGGCTGATGCCGAAATTTTGCAATCCAATGATTTGGCCGTGAATGAGTCAATCATTACCGGTGAATCACTACCGGTTGAAAAGAATGTGGGTTCCGATTCCAGTTTTCTCTATCAGGGTACCACCATCAATAGTGGGAATGCACAGGCAAGGGTAACTGCTACAGGCAACCGTACTCAGTTGGGCAAACTGGGCAGGGCAGTTAGCGCTGTAAGCTCACCTAAAACGCTGTTGCAGGTACAGATGCGCCGGGTGGTGCAACGGTTGGCATTGTTTGGCATTACCGGGTTCCTGTTGGTGCTGCTGGTTAATTATTCGAAGACAAATGAGTGGGCTGCCAGTTTGTTGCTGGCCCTCACGCTGGCCATGTCGGCTGTTCCTGAAGAAATACCCGTAGCTCTTTCTTCCTTTATGGCACTAGGTGCCTACAAAATGAGTCGACTAGGCATCATATCGCGTCAGCCGCAGATTATTGAAAACCTGGGTGCCGTTTCAGTTATTTGCCTCGACAAAACAGGTACCATCACCGAGAACAGGATGAAGCTGGCAGAGCTGTATGTTTGGAAAGACCGCCAACAGTTTCCCGCAGATGGCATTTTATCGGAAGCAGCTGTTTCCTTATTGCACAGAGCATCGCTGGCAAGTGAGACCCGCCCCTTCGACCCGATGGAAATAGCCATTTGGGAAGCTTATGAAGCCGCCAGAGGTTCTGTAAGCGAGCGTCCCAAGATTGAACATGAATATCCGCTTCAGGGCAGGCCGCCGATGATGACTCATTTATTTTCGGAAGATCAGCATTGGCTGGCGGCATCGAAAGGCGCGGTAGAAAGATTAGTAAAGGCCGCCAATTTATCGGAAAAAGAAAGTGCTGAAATAAACCAGCAGGCAGCATCGATGGCGTCAAAAGGATACCGGGTGCTGGCGGTAGCCGAAGCCATACACGCCGGATCCGAATTACCAGCCATGCAGGATGATTTTGACTGGCATATTGCTGGTTTGCTGGCATTATATGATCCGCCAAAGGCAAATATCAGTGAAGTGTTCCAACAATTTTATCAGGCAAATATTGACCTGAAACTGCTAACCGGCGATCATCCACAGACCGCCATGCACATTGCCGCCAAGGCGGGCATGCATGGATCGAGTGATTATATCACTGGCGAAGAGTTGATGAAGCTGAACGATGAGGAGCTGGCAAAAGCAGCTGATCGCTACAGTATTTATGCCCGAATGTTTCCTGATGCAAAGAAGAAACTGGTAGAGTTTATGCAAAGCCGGGGTGAAATAGTAGCTATGACAGGCGATGGTGTAAACGACGGACCAGCCCTGAAGGTGGCCAGCATCGGGATTGCGATGGGAAAAAAGGGAACTGAAATTGCCCGGCGAGCGGCAGACTTAATCATTACAGACGACGACATTGGCCGTATGGTTCTTGCTATCCGCGAAGGCCGAAAAATTTTCGTCAATCTGAAGAAAGCGATCCGGTATATAATCTCCATACATATACCAATTATTCTGGTGGCTTCTTTGCCGCTGCTATTGGGATGGAAATATCCAACCGTGTTTACGCCCATACATGTTATTTTTCTGGAGCTGATTATGGGACCCACCTGTTCCATATTTTTCGAACGGGAACCCGCAGAGCCTGGGATCATGAAACAGCTTCCAAGAAAAAGAAGCGGGGGCTTGTTTACCGGTCAGGAATGGGGAAAGAGTGTGGTACAAGGTTTGGTAATTGCCGGTGGAGCATTGTTTCTGCATTATTTCTTTATGCGGGAAGGTAGCTCTCTGGCGGTAACCCGGAATATTGTATTCACCATGTTGCTGGTGAGCAATATCCTGCTAACCTTTTCTAACAGGTCAGACACTGAAAGTATTTTCCGAACGATCCGTTATCGCAACAGCCTGGCGCCAGTTGTGTTTGTAGTATCCGTTGGATTGATTCTGCTGCTACAATTGGCGCCGACCGTGCGTGAACTCTTTCAAATGGCCCCCATATCAGGTAAACAATTTATGTTTTGCGCGCTGATGGCTGCCGTAAGCGTACTTTGGATAGAAGTGTATAAGGTCGGACTAAAAGCCCTTAACAGAAATGACTAGCCAACTCAGAATGCTTTCGAAGTTTGTGTTTTTCCCGACAATACCTCCTGCTTCACCAGATCTTTAGTGAGCATCAGACCGTATGTATGCCCCATGGTTTCGGCGTTAGCTGGATCAAACGATTTGGACTGTGCAGAGTACAGAAGACGCTGATTGGCGAGCTCGTAGAAATTGCTCTCCCAGAAATAGCGGGTGTCTGTTACATAATAACCTGGCTCATAAATTCTGAAATAAAGGGTGCTCCGATAACCCCAGAAGCGCCGGTAATAAATGCTGTAAGGGGAGTAGTAAACATTGCCGGCCACGTATCTTTTTTCCTTTTCTTTATCAAGAAGCACAATGGTCAGCACCGCATCAAAGCCGGAATTTCGCAATTGAGAGAGTGCTTCATCTTCATTCATTTTGTCAAATGCCTTTGGTCCGAACACTTTCAATGCCGATTCTGCCTGATACCCCATACGGCCAAGATCCGCTGCCAGATGTTCTTCCATTTTTTGTTGAAGCAGCCGGTCCTCCTCTCGAATGAGGCCAAGCACCAGTATTTTTTGGAAAGATTTACCTGATGCATCCGGAGCCTTCCACGATGATGTGATGCGCGATTGACTACAGCCCGTGAGAAAGACAAAAGATGCAATGACAAGGGCTGGAAAGAACTTGATCATAAATTTTAGATTAGAGTGATCGAAAACGATGGACGATAGTTGTCAGGCCACTCCTGTTTCAAGGTATTGGTGAAACTCCGATTTTAGTCGACTGAATTCCTGTTCGGTGATTCGCATATTGACACGCAGCTCCTGCGTTTTTTGCGCCAATTGCCGCGCCATCGCTCCATCTTCATATACCTCCCGAATGAGAAGTCGATCCAGATCAGCAATATCATTTCTTAATAAGGCAATTCGTTCGTCTTCGCGAACAAAACGGGTTTGAAAAACCTCCAGTGCCTCAAGCAAGGAAGATTTTGCTGACTCCTTTAATACTTCCGACAAATGTTCTTTTAGAAAAACATTCTCTTCACGCAGGAATCCAAGCGTACGCTTCCAGGCCTCGGCCTCACTCTGTATCTTACGTACCTGAAGCATTGACGTTAGGGTATCTATATTCTGAAAAATAGGGCACGGATTAAAAGTTTTTGAAACAAGGGTTGCCAACTTTGTTGACATTAAGGGGCCACTTCCGTTTACCGGACTGAAATTTGCCGACTGCCGTTTTTCCGGGCATTTTCTTTCCTTGGCAGGTTGATATGAAGCACTCCATCTTCATAACGGGCATCAATTTTTTCGAGATTTACTTCTTCAGGTAACTGAAAGCTGCGGCTGAAACTGCGGTAGCTATATTCGCGACGTGTATATTTCTTTTCGGTTTCTTCTTTGCTCTCTTCTTTTTCGCAGCTGATGCTTAGCATATTTCCTTCCACGTCGATCTTGAAATCATCTTTCTTAAGTCCGGGTGCGGCCAGTGAAACCTGATAGTGATCTTTTGTTTCTGTAATGTTGACAGCCGGCATTTTCAGTGTTTTTGCCAGAAAGCCGGCGTTGTCGAACCATTCGTTCCAGGGTTTAAAGAAATCGTCGAGAACCGAGGGCATGCCCTCGCTCATGCGTGATAAAGTGCGGGTTGACATAATGCCTCCTTTTTTTTGAATTATGAAATAACAGGTTGTATGCTTTTTTGCTCTTACAACCACTACTAAACTACCATTGCAGTACCTGTTGGAAAAACGATTTACATCAAGCAAGCGATTGAGATTGGTCAGCCGGCTCTTTTGAAACATAGAGTTTTTCGTAGTACTCCCGGGCCATCCGGTGGCTATCGAAAAAAGGAAGTATATCCCGCATGCCCTGTTTTTGTATGGCTATCCAACGCCCCGGTTCTTCATAGTAAAGCGGTATAACCTGAAGCTCGAGAATATCATACAACGAGTTTGCGTCTATTGCGTCCTGCTCGTGTTCTGATGCGCCTGGATCCGAGGCAGGAATTATAAAGCCATTTACGCCGTCACGAACAAACTCTGGAAACCAACCGTCTGGAATCGACAGGTTTACAGCCCCATTCATTGCCGCAGACATACCACTGGTTCCCGAAGCTTCATGTGTCATGCGGGGTACGTTTAACCAAATGTCAGCACCCTGTTTCAGCAATCGCGACAGACTTAGCTCGTAGCCGGTAAGTGCGGCAACGTTGGGATACGATTTCCCCAACTGACTAATGCCGTTGAAAATAGCGATTGCAGAATTATCCTGCGGGTAGGGCTTTCCAGCCCAGATGATTTGTATGGGATACTTTTTGTTGGTCAAAAGCTTGTGCAGCCGGTCAAGGTTGTTCAACAATAGCTCCGGCCGCTTATAACCTCCAAAGCGCTTGGCAAAAACAATCGTCAATACAGTTGGATCATATATTTCGCCACACTGATCAGCCACTACTTCAAACAGAGATTCCTTGCATTTTCTTTTTTCGTTGACCAGGCCCGCGTCGTCGTCGGCATACAAAGCCCGGTACATGCCGGCATGGTGCCAGTAACTGAAACTTTGGGCATTTGTGATGCTGATGATAGGACAGGTATTCGATTCTAATCCACGAGAGCGGCAGAGGTAAGCACCATGAAGTTGCGATACACCGTTAGCGCGACCCGCCAGCCGGAGAGCGCTAAGGGTATGGTCAAGCACGGCATTGTGCAGGCAGGTGATGTCGCGAACTTGTTCTATCGACAAGTTTCCGAAATAGCCCATATTGCTAAGCGACGCGAGCGGCGTCTTTTCGTTTCCACCGGGTTCAGGCGTATGATTGGTAAAGACCAGGCGTTTTTGAACCTCATCCAGATTCTGCCATTTCTCATAAAGTTCAAAGGCCAGTGGCAGGCCGTGCGACTCGTTTAGATGATAGTAGTCGGGAGTCCAATTCAATAAGTCAAGCAAGCGTGAACCACCCACCCCTAATAGAATAGCAACGGCGATTTTGGTTTCAGGATTGGAGTCGTAAAGGCGATGGCAGATGGTGCGCGAGAGGTAATCGTTTTCCGGGAGGTCGGTGGAAAGAAAAAAGAGCGGGGCGGTTTTAAAAGTTTCGGGCGGAAGAAAGTAAGCGGCAACGGCGATTTGATGGCCGGCAACTTTTATGTTAAACCTTAGACCTGTGTCCTTCAGGAATCCGTATATCTTTTCCTGATAAAGCACGCTCATACTCTGGTCTTCCTTGCGAACCTGATCGTAGTAACCATATTTCCATAGTATACCAATGCCAATCATTGGCATGCCCAGTTCATAAGCGCTTCTCAATTGTGAACCGGCCAAAAATCCAAGGCCACCTGCATAGGTTTTTAGGGGCTGATGAATAGCGTACTCCATGCAAAAGTAAGCTACCTTTTGAGGGAAGGCGGCTGAAAGGCGATAGGAAAATAGCTCAGTGGAGTCCATGGGTTGGTTACCCTTACTGTTTTTCGCAGCGTCCGGTCACTTTATCAATTCGAATTCTAAACATTACAAATTTTACCCGATTGCGGTCGTCTATCTTGCTGGTTACCTCGTGTTGGTGAGGATGCACCGTGCTGCTGGTGAGTAATGGAAATACTTTGTCGAACAGGAATTCTCTTCCTTTTTCCGCCTCTTCATCATTCAGTTCCTCGAAGTGACCAAACACAAGTACCGACTTCCAGTTGGCCATGTTGTTCATAACATCTACTTCAAAACAAACGTTCGGGTTCATGCGCATCATTTCCAGCTTTCGCCCCTCGTTGCTGTGACCGTAAATGAACTTACCGTCGTAAGCATAGGTAATGGGCACGATATACGGCTGGTTATCGGAACAACAGGCCAGCCGTCCCAGAGCCTGGCTCGACAGGAGGCTTTCTATCTGGTCTTTCGTCAGTTCACCAATCATAATGGAACAGTTTTAGTGGTAAAAAGCAGGATCAAATGCTCATGTTCAAAGCTATTGCCTGCAGCTTCGGCACATGTTGACAGGCGTCACTGGTGCAATTGATGCTTATCACCGCAAGGGCTGACCGCTGCGCTCTGATCAGGGCACGAATAACTATAATTTCATAAAAAGTTGTTTATGCATACCGCTTCAAATGGAAAAAAGAAGGAACCGCATTTTGTTCCGCCAAAGCCCGATTTAAACGATCCACCTGTGCCTCCAGAGCCTGCCGGGCCGGATCCGGACCCCGAAATAGTTCCTGATGAAGACGAAACCGAGCCCCCACCCCCTGATGGACCTGCTGCTCCTGGCGAAGGGCCCTGACCGGGGTAAAACAGCCCCTGCGGGTTTACGTATTTGCATACTATCTTTATGCCATGACAGCTGAGTTAAAAACCATTATCTGGTTTTTTCTGACGATTTTGTTGATGGGTTTTTTTGCCGGAATCGAAATGGCCTTCTACAGCGCCAATCGGCTGAATGTTGAGCTGCGTCGTAATCAGGGCAGTAAATCGGGGTTATTGCTGGGAAAGTTTGTAGATAATCCTACCCGGTTTATTGGCATGACCCTTATCGGCTTCACCTTCTTCCTGGTGTTTCTGGGCCTGCAGATAAGTACCGTGATGCAGCCCATCTGGAAAAGATGGCGCGTGGGCTCAGACGTGGTTCACATCTTCGTTGAAATAGTCATCGCGACCCTGCTGGTATTGATACTGGCCGAGTTCATTCCACGTGCCGTGTTTCGGGCCCGGAGCAATAGCCTGCTGAGCCGCCTTTCGGGCATAATAGATGTATTTTACCAACTGGCTTCCCCTGTGGCCGACAAGTTGACACAATTGGCAGCCTGGTTATTGAAATATGTTTTCAACGTGCGCCTTGATCGCAACAAGGAGCCGTTGAGCCATGCAGAACTGAAAAACCTGTTTCAATCCAATGAAATGGACGATCGGCGCGATCGAAATACGCAATTGCTGGAAAATGCCCAGGAGTTTCCAAAAGTTCGAATTCGGCAATGCCTTGTGCCTCGCAAGGAAATCATTGGAGTGCCTCTTTATACTTCGGTGGCACAGGTACAGCAAAAGTTTGTGGAAACCAAACTGAGCAAACTGGTCGTATATGATGAGAATATTGACCATATCGTGGGATATGTGCATCAGATTGACCTGTTTCGCAAACCAGCAAGTTTGCAGGAGATCCTGCTTCAGATTCCTGCAGTGCCCGAGAGCATGAGTGCTGCCGATCTGATGGGCAAGTTTAGCCGGGAGCGCAAAAGCATTGCCTGGGTGGTGGATGAATTTGGCGGTACGGCCGGCATTATTACCATGGAGGATGTGCTGGAAGAGTTGTTTGGAGAGATAGAAGATGAATATGATACCGAAAAATTTGTGGAAAAGCAGCTGGCCGAAAATGAGTTTATCTTTTCCGGCAGGCTTGAGCTGGATTATCTGGAAAATAAATACGGGTTACATTTTCCGGCCAACGATTCGGAAACGCTCTCGGGATATATCATCAATTTTCATGAAACCATCCCTCGTCAGAAAGAGAGGATTATCATAGAGAATTACGAGTTTGATGTATTGAATGTGAGTGATACCCGGATTGAAACCGTGAAACTGAAAAAGCTGAAATAGGCATCGCTACCTACATGAAGATCGCGAAGCTACTTCTGAATTTGTCTCGTATTTTTGCCCGCAATTTATAAGAACCAATGGCCCTATTAGATTTTTTCAACAGGCGGAAACAGCAGGGAACGGAAGAGATGTCGTTTATCGACCACCTGGAAGAACTCCGTTGGCATTTGATCCGCTCGGTGATAGCGATACTGATTTGTGCCATTGTTGTATTCGTGTTTAGCGAATATGTGGTAGACACAATCCTGTTTGGCCCCACCCGGGCCGATTTTGTCTCCGCCCGCTGGCTCTGCAGCCTGGGTCATACCATTGGAATTGGCGACGTGCTATGTTTTAAACAGGTGGATGCCAAGTTCCTTGAAACGACCATGACCGGGCAGTTTATTGCCTCATTTACGGTAGCTTTTGTAGGCGGATTTATTTTGGCTTTCCCTTATGTATTTTGGGAGTTTTGGCGATTTGTAAAACCTGCACTGTCTGAAAAAGAGCGGAAAACAACCAGAGGTGTAATTTTTTGGGTGTCGCTTTTGTTTTTCGGCGGCGTGGCTTTTGGATATTTTATCCTTACCCCCTTCATGGTGAATTTCTACTTCAACTACAAGCTGAGTGAACAGATCACCATCATGCCTACCTTTTCCGACTATCTCGAAAATCTAATTTATACCACTGCCGGCATCGGAGTGCTGTTTCAAATGCCTCTGCTGATGATGTTGCTGGCTCGTATTGGCATCATTACGGCGAAATTTTTGCGCAAATACCGCAGGCATGCTTTTGTCATCATTATCATTGCTGCCGCCATCATTACTCCATCTACTGATCCATTCAGTCTGGCAATTGTAACCATCCCGCTTTACCTGTTGTTTGAAGCAAGTGTTGTGTTGGCTGCGAGAATTAATCGACGTCAGGAAAAGGAAATGAAGGAGTGGAGTTAAAATTTTCTGCTCATTTGCTTCGATTATAGATTAGCTTATTTGAGAATTTGACGCGTTGCGTCGAATTCTAAAATAAGCTGATTGCCGAATTATTTATCCTAATTTTACCATCTCAATTCTCTGTGCTATGACTTCTCCATTTGACCTAAGCAAACCCATTGCCATCGGAAGCGACCATGCCGGTTTCGATTATAAAGAAGACCTGATTTCATTTTTGGAAGGGAAAGGACTGCTGTTTGAAGATTTTGGTACTCATAGCAAAGATTCGGTCGACTATCCCGACTTTGCCCATCCGGTGGCGCTGGCAGTAGAAAGCGGCAATTATGCTTTTGGCATCCTGCTTTGTGGTACTGCCAACGGCGTTGCTATTACGGCTAACAAACATCAACAGATTCGCGCCGCCATTTGCTGGGGCGATGAAATTGCGAAGCTGGTCCGTCAGCACAATGATGCCAACATTATCTGCATTCCCGCTCGTTTTGTGCGCGAAGGCGATGCCGAAAAAATGGTTTCCACGTTCATGACCACCGAATTCGAAGGCGGCCGACACCTCAATCGGGTGAATAAGATAGCCTGCAGCTAATTCTCACCATTTATCATATCTTCCGTTTTTCTCAGACTTTTTCAGGTAAGTTTGAGCATATTCTTTTTTTACTAAACGCTAAATAACAATCATGAGAAAATTTTTGCTGCCGGTAGCACTGGGTATTTGCCTGGTGGGTGCCGCGCAAAAAAAGGGAACGCCTGCCTGGTATGCTAAAACCATCACGGCAGAGGACATGCAAAAGCATCTTTACATTATCGCCGGTGCCGATATGGAGGGCCGCGACACACCTTCGCCCGGTTTGGAGAAGGCTGCGGACTACATTGAAGCCCATTTCCGTTCTTTGGGTCTGTTGCCTGGCAATAACGGAAGCTACCGCCAAAAATATCCCCTGTATCGCGACTCAGTAACAAGTACCAGCCTTACTGTAAACGGGAAATCTTTTGAACTGAACAAAGATTTTCAGCCCAATAGCGGCATGAATCATACTGCCGACCTTCGTTTTTCGGAAGCTGTATTTGTGGGTTATGGTATTGTAGACGGCGATGTCAACGACTACAAGAGTACCGACGTGAAGGGTAAACTGGTAATCATGGCCGACGGATCACCTGCTGGTTATAAGCCCTCTGCTCCCGGCCGTTCCGCTGCTAATGGCATTTTTGCTAAACTGCGCAATGCGCAAGCCAATGGAGCCGCTGCTGTTTTGGTAGTGTACGGCAATTTCCCACGGCGCACATTTAATGCTGTTTCTAACTACAGCATGAATGGATATCCGGCCTCCATCATGCCGCAAACTTTCTTCATTTCTGAAGAGGTAGCCGCCGGCATTATGGGTGAAGCCGGAAAAGGAATTCTCAACAAATTAAAGCAAGCCGCACCTGCTGCCAGCACGTTTGAAGTTAATATCGACCTTGGATTCAGCAAAGTAAGCAGCACCGCCTATGCATCTAATGTGTTGGGTGTGCTGGAAGGAACCGATAAGAAGGATGAGTATGTGATGATCACCTCACACTACGACCACGTGGGCAAGCGTGCCGATGGCACCATCTTCTACGGTGCAGACGACGACGGCAGCGGCACCACCAGTATTCTGGAACTTGCACAGGCATTTGCCGAAGCCAAAAAGGCTGGCAAGGGCCCCCGCCGTTCGATTGTTTTCATGACGGTGAGTGGCGAGGAAAAAGGCCTTTGGGGATCTCAATACTATTCTGAACACCCCATTTTCCCGCTTGAAAAAACAACAGTCGATCTCAATATCGACATGGTGGGTCGCGTAGGTGAAGAGTACCAAAAAAGCAAGGACTCCGCTAATTACGTATACGTTATTGGCGACGACAAGCTGAGTACTGATCTGACGCCCATTACGGAGGAAGTAAATAAGAAATATACCAAAATGGTGCTGGATCGCAAGTACAACGATCCTAACGACAAGAACCGCTTCTACTACCGCAGCGACCATTACAATTTTGCCGAGAAAGGGGTGCCGGTAATTTTCTATTTCAACGGTGTTCATGCCGATTATCACCGCCCTACTGATACGCCCGACAAGATCAATTACAAATTGATGGCTAAGCGTGCCCAACTGGTATATTATACTGCGTTGGAAATGGCTAATCGTAATGAAATGCTGAAGAGAGATTTGAAGTTGGAGATGCCTCCTCGATAAATTCAAGCGTCAAAACTATAAATGCAAAAGGGAATAGGAAGATAATTATCTTACTATTCCCTTTTGCATTTATAGTTTTCTCACCAGCCAAGTACCCAGGCAAAGATCAGGGGTGCCACAATGGTGGCATCGCTTTCAACAATGAACTTGGGTGTATTGATATCGAGTTTGCCCCAGGTAATTTTTTCGTTCGGCACCGCGCCAGAGTAAGAACCATAGGAAGTGGTAGAGTCGCTGATCTGGCAGAAATAACTCCAGAACGGCACATCGTGCCACTCCAGATCCTGGTACATCATGGGCACTACGCAAATGGGGAAGTCGCCTGCAATACCACCGCCGATCTGGAAAAATCCAACGCCTTTGCCGGCAGAATTCTGCCGGTACCAGTCGGCCAGCCAAACCATGTATTCAATACCACTCTTAACCGTGCTGGCTTTTAACTCGCCTTTAATAACATAGCTCGCGAAAATATTACCCGTAGTGCTGTCTTCCCAACCTGGCACCACGATCGGGATATTTTTTTCAGCCGCGGCTACGATCCAGGAATCTTTGGGATCAATTTCATAATACTGCTGCAGATCGCCACTCAGAACAGTCTTATAAAGAAATTCGTGCGGGAAATAACGCTCACCTTTTGCTTCTGCATCTGTCCATTGTTTTACCAGGTGTTTTTGAAGGCGGCGAAAAGCCTCTTCTTCCGGTATACACGTATCTGTTACGCGATTGAAATGATTTTCCAGCAAATCCCATTCGTCCTGTGGCGTCAGGTCGCGGTAATTGGGAATGCGCTTGTATTTTGAATGCGCCACGAGGTTCATGACGTCCTCTTCGAGGTTGGCGCCGGTACAACTGATTATATCCACTTTACCCTGGCGGATCATTTCGGCCAGTGAAATGCCCAGCTCGCCGGTACTCATGGCGCCGGCAAGGGTGATCATCATTTTGCCGCCCTCCAGAAGGTGTTGTTCATAACCTTTTGCGGCATCCACTAATGCTGCTGCATTGAAGTGGCGATAGTGATGCTGAATAAATTGGGAGATGGGTCCTTTGTTCATGCCGCAAAATTAAGGGATTAGCCGCTCAGCAGAACCATTTCCAAAACAGAACGGGCCGGGAAAACAATTCCCGACCCGTCACTCAGAGGCCTTACGGGGCCTGCTTCCTGCCTCACAATTACTTGCGTATGCGTTCTGTTTCAATCACCGACCCGTCGGCATGCAAGCGCACACGGTAACATTTTTTCTTCCAGTTCATGAGCACCGAGTAGGTGGTACCTTCCTGATTGGCAATTTCACGCACTTCCAGAATTACGCGTCCATCGTATTTGTCGTCAACGCTACGAACCACCGAAATGGGAAGTTGCTGATAAAACAAACCGCGGATAGCGCCAACGAATTTTCCTTCATTCGAGAAATAAGCTTCCGTGCGATGACCGGCCCACAGAAATGTGGCCTTATGGAAATCGTTATCGGTAGTGCTCCAGCTTACATTTTCTGCACCGGCAAACTGACGGTTAAAATTGGCACGTGCACGTGCTTCATCATCTTTGCCTGCAAAGGCGCTTAATACAACTGCCAGCATGGCGGGCAGAATCATCAGAATTTTTTTCATGGCTATACTTTTTTTTGTTGGTTAAGAGTTTAGAGAACGAATCCCGCAGTTTCAAATGCTGATGAGGTAATTGGGATGTTTTAAACAACTACTCCAGTTGTTGACCCCGTTTTTTTCAGGCAAAAAGATAGCCCCGCCTCCGGCTGAAGAACGGGGCCCTTTTTCACCACACACCAAAACTTACTGCTTATGTTGAGAACTAACTGCTCAGGGTCATTCAACGCCTCAGGATTTGCTGGCGCGTTGGTATACACTCCACTTGCTGAAATTGCCAGCTTCAAGAATCAGGGTTTCATCGGCTTTTTCCAGTGTAATGTAGTAGGTAGTGCCTTCCTGATTGCTTACTTCAAACAAATCGGAAATCCAGTATCCTTTGTAATCTTTTTTCAAACCAGCCTGTAAACTCATAGGCAGATCGAGTGAGCTGATGTTGCGGGTCATGCCCAGCATTTTACCTTCAAAGCTGTAGTAAGCAACAACATGCTGCCCGTTCATTACAAACGATGCCTTATAACTGTTGCGGCCGGTTGTCCAGCTTACATTTTCTGCGCCTGCAAATTCCTGGTTAAAGGATTTCAATACAACGGCGGTTACATTTTCTTCTCCGGCGAAAGCGGCAAATGTGCTAACTGCAATGGCCAGTGTGAGGATTAACTTTTTCATACGTTTAATTATTTTGTTGGTTTGTGATTTTGTTGAATCAATGTCATTCGGTATGTATGACGACACAAAACTATCACAGGTTACACCCCACAACAAGCCAATTGGGATTAATGGGAAGCCATGTTAAACGCTCTTAACACGCGTTTGCAACCATTAACCGGTCATCCGAATTAAACGCCACTGGTACAGGAGCGTATCAAAAATGTTACAGGCGAACAATAGAAAATTCAAAAAATATTTAGATATTTGTCTAAATGTTTAACGGATCAATTGACCTATGAACAGCATTTTTAAAGCCTTAAATGACCCAACCCGGCGCGAAATACTGGAGATGTTGCATGAGCGGGATATGACGGCCGGCGAAATTGCCGAGGGTTTTGATATGTCATTTCCAAGCATTTCGCACCACCTGGATTTGTTGAAACGAGCGGGTCTGGTAAATGCCGAAAAGGAGGGTCAATACGTTTACTACTCACTGAATACCACCGTAGTAGATGAAATTATAAAATGGATGATGCAATTCAAAACGGGTAAAAAATAGCATATGAAAAAGATCATTTCCCTGTTTATCTGGCCCCTTTTGCTGGCGCCGCTGGTTTATTTGTGGCTGAAATGGAAGGAATTACCTGCCGAAATACCAATGCATTATGGTGCTGATGGGCAGGCCGACCGTATGGGCCCCAAGGGTGAACTGGTCTGGCTGGTGGCTATTCTTACCGTTATGGCTATTTTATTATATCTACTGCTGCCTTTGGTTTATAAGATTGACCCGAGGAAAACGGCTGCCGACAACAAGGCCCGCCTGAAAGGGATTGCATTGGTTACAGCTCTTTTCCTTGCACTGGTTAATTTTCTGATTGTTGACAACGCTGGGCGACTGAGTTTTCATTTGCAACAAAAATGGCTTTTTGCCGGTATCGGCCTGCTTTGGGCTGTGCTGGGTAATTATATGTATAATATGAAACCCAACTATTTCGCCGGACTGCGTTTGCCATGGACCCTGAATAATGAAGACAACTGGAGACGAACCCATCATTTGGCGGGTAAGCTCTGGTTTGCTACCGGTTTACTGATCATAGTGCTGGCATTTGTGCTTCCGGCCAACTCTATTCTTTATTTTTTCATTGGCCTGGTGCTGGTGAGTGTTTTGGTGCCGGCCATTTATTCCTATCGCCTTTTTGCGTCGCAGCGCCAACCCTGAGCCTTTCGTAAATTCGATGCATGAATTTTCTGGCGCATGCACGATTATCGTTTGGCGACCCCGGTGTGTTGGTGGGCAACATGATCAGCGATTTTGTAAAAGGCCGAAAAAAGGAGCTTTTTCCCGACAAGATCAGGCAGGGTATTTATCTCCATCGTTGTATTGATGAATATACCGATGCGCATCCGGCTACCCGTGAAGCCAGAGAATTATTCCGGCCCAGTTATCGCCTGTATTGTGGCGCGATGATGGATGTGGTGTACGATCATTTTCTGGCTTCCGACGAAGCTGAGTTCAGCGATGCGACGCTGAAACAGTTTGCTGCGGAAGTATATGGCACTTTACGTGAATTTGAAAGCTGGCTGCCTGCGCCGTTTGCAAGAATGCTGCCCTATATGGAATCGCAGAACTGGCTTTATAATTATAGACAACTGTCGGGTGTTCGAAGCAGTTTTGGGGGATTAGTGCGCAGGGCAGCTTTTTTGACCGATAGTGAGCCTGCAGCCCGTATTCTCGACGAAAACTATGAACCACTGCGAAACTTTTATCATCAATTCTGGTCAGACATGAAAAGCTTCGCCTGGGAACAGTATAAAGGGCACAAGCCTGAGGGAGAAAATTAATGAGGAACTGCGGGCGAATCCTTTCTATTTTTGCACCTTATTCAAGACGATCCTTATGAAGAAGATTCTTTTTCAATTGTTTATGTTTTCCGCTTTGTTGTCAAACGCTCAGGCACCTACCCAGCTGCCCGAACCTGACAAATCACCTCTCGATATTTGTTACTTTCCGGTCAATTATCCGTTATTAAAGATACAGGACCAGATCAAGGAACCACCTGTAGCAAGGGTCATCTATAGTCGCCCAAAGAAAGAAGGCCGACCAGTATTCGGTAACTTAGTGGAATACGGAAAGCTTTGGCGACTGGGAGCTAATGAAGCTACGGAAATAGAGTTTTTTCGTCCGGTCACCATTGCGGGAAAAAAAATTGCCAAAGGGCGCTATACGCTATTTGCGATTGTTAACGAAAAAAACTGGACTCTTATCGTCAATAAGGACACCGATGTATGGGGTTCGTTTCGCTACAACAAAGCAAAAGATCTGGTTCGTATAGAAGTACCGGTGAAAAAGATGGAAGAGCCGACGGAACTGCTAAGTATGACCTTTGAAAAGACCAATAACAGACTAAACCTGATCATTGCCTGGGAAACCACGCGGGTCGAATTACCTATACTCCTGTAACGAAATCTGAATGAAACAAGGGATCAAATTTACAGTCGCATTATTTTCAGTAGCTGTGTTCTTAGCCTGCAACAACGAAAAACAACCTGATACAGCACCCGCTATAAAAGATAGTGCCGGCCAATTCGAAACAGACAGCAGCGCGCCCGTGGCGGAAAATCCATATTTCGTGATTGTTGATCGCTCACCTATGGATATGGTCTATTTCCCGGAAGAATATCCTAAACTGAAAATGGCCAATGGCAAAGTTGTAGCCAAACCGGTGATGCGCGTTATCTATAGCCGCCCTCATTTGTCGCGTCGCCATTTTTCAGACATACTTCGATATGATAGTCCCTGGCGCCTGGGTGCCAATGAATCAACTGAAATAGAATTTTTTCGCGACGTACAGATTGATGGTAAAAGGATTCCACAAGGCCGTTATATTCTTTACGGCATTCCTCGCGAAAATGAATGGACTATTGTTTTAAACAGCAACACCGATACCTGGGGCTTACAGCAGGATAGCACCAAAGATGTACACCGTGTGCAGGTGCCTGTTACACATGGGATGGCACCACTGGAATATTTTACCATCACGTTCGAAAAACAGGATTCGGGTGCCAACCTCGTGATGGCATGGGACGACGTAATGGCGCGCCTCAAGATCAACTGGTAATAGGGCGGCAGTTAAGCCGGTAGATTAAAATTTCATCTGCAGCATGTGTGGAATCGCAGGAATTATACAGAAAACTCCACGACTCGGCCAGGTTCATTTGCAAAGAATGACCGATGCGCTGCAGCACCGTGGTCCCAATGGAGAGGGCCACTGGTGCAGATCAGATCAGCAGGTCATGCTGGGCCACCGCCGACTTTCCATCATTGATCTTTCTGATCAGGCGGCACAGCCCATGCATTTTCAGCAACCGACCTCCAGCCTCACCCGATACTCCATTGTACATAACGGAGAAATTTATAATTATATCGAACTGCGAAAGCAGTTAAGAAATGAGGGTTATCGTTTCCAAACCGAGTCGGATACGGAAGTGATACTTGCGGCCTATGATTTTTGGCAGGATGAATGTGTGGAACAGTTTGATGGCATGTTTGCTTTCGCCATCTGGGATCATGAACAGCAACAACTTTTTGCAGCGCGGGATCGGTTTGGCGAAAAGCCCTTCTATTTTTATTTCGATAAGCAGAAACTGGTTTTTGCATCAGAAATGAAGGCGCTTTGGGCGGCAGGCATACCCCGGCAGGTGAACCAGCAGATGCTGTTCAATTTCATAACAATCGGCTATACCGATAATCCGAATAAACCCCACGAGACCTTTTTTCAGGACATATTTCAACTGCCGCCTGCACACCGATTGTTCTACGATTGGGCCGACGAAGCGCCTCACACTGAAAGTTATTGGGAGATAGATCTGGATCATCAAAATATACATATTAGTTCCGATGAAGCGCAGGAGCAATTTCGTTATCTGCTTTCGGCATCGGTACGTCGGCGGCTGCGCAGCGATGTGCCGATGGGTTGTTCGCTCAGTGGCGGTATCGACAGCAGTAGCATTGCCCTGCTTGCGACACAATTGGGTGCAAGCCCCCAACAGTTTCAGGCGTATACGGCCCGATTTACAGGATACGAGAAAGATGAATCGTCGGCTGCTGCAGCATGGGCTAACCAGTTGGGTTTGCCTCATCATGTGATTGATGTTGGTGGCGGGGAGCTTGCGGATTTGTGGTGGACGTTTTTTCAGGCACAGGAAGAACCCATGAGTAGTGCAAGTGCCTTTGCCCAGTTTTGTGTGTACCGTGAAGCAGCCAGGAACGGCACAATCGTTTTGCTTGATGGGCAGGGCGCCGATGAAACGCTTGCCGGGTACACGCGCTATTACAAATGGTACTGGCAGGAATTATTTCAAAAACGCAAGTTGAGACGCAGCGGCGAAATGGCAAAAGCACGTGCCCTGGGCATTCAGGAAGAATTTGGCCTGCAAAACATTATGGCGGCGCTTTTTCCCGAACTGGCATCCGTGATATTGGAGCGGCAATACCTGGTAAACGCACTAAGGCATCGCGATCTGCACCCCGATTTTGTAAAATTGCAGGGCAGGGCAGCCTATTACAGCGGCCCCGAAATTCGAAGTCTCAATGGGCAACTGCATTTTAATACCTGCGTTCATGGCCTGGGTGAACTATTACATTATGCTGATCGAAATTCCATGTACTGGGGTCGCGAAGTGCGGTTGCCATTTCTGAATCATCAACTGGTGGAGTTTTTGTTTTCGTTGCCCGCGCATTTCAAGATAAGAGAGGGTTGGACCAAATGGCTGTTGCGCAGCAGTATGGCTGACAAACTTCCGGAAACAACCGTTTGGCAAAAGGAGAAAATTGGCTTTGAGCCTCCGCAAATGGAATGGATGAAACAACCTGCCCTACTGGAAATTTCCCGTGAAGCAAGGGCCGCCCTGGTCAAAGAAAAAATATTACTTGCTTCAGCTTTGGATAAAAAGCCCGAACCCGCTTCGGCATACGACGCAAAAGCCTGGGACTGGCGTTATCTGGCTGCCGGCTCACTATTTCTTAAATGAAAAGTTTCCCAAATAGGCTGAGGGCTTCTGATTCATCTGTTACTGACCTGGTGGTAAGCAACATCCTGAATCAAAAGCCCCCAACCATCGAAAGGCTCACTTGTATTTAACCTATTTTGTCGAAGAATTTCCCCCGAAGTCCGTGACAGGCATTAGTTATCGGCTCTCTTAAATTTGTCGACCAATTCAAGGTTTCCATACACATCTGACTTTACTACATACCAATGGTCATTATCTTTCAGATTGATCACAAAGTTGATTTCAGAATCGCTTGACGATTCAGTAACGCCGTATATAGACTTGCCTTTGTATTTTTCTTTCAGGCGCGCCACGATATGCGGCAGTAACTGTGATTCGCCATAATAGCGGATCGTTTTGATCAGGGTACCATCGTCGGTGTACTGCGCGCGCACCTGCACTTCGGCTACGCGGAAGTTAGCCTGATAGTAATCACTGTATTCATGCCAGGTTACATCGGTGGCTGACTTGAATGTTTCCCGGAAGGCTTTTAGAATTCGTTCGGTTACTTTAACTGGTGGTGTTGATGCCTGTGCGGCCAGCGATGTGGCAAGCAGGGCGATAAAAAAAATTTTTTTCATGGCAGAAAATTTAAATTGATGAACAGGTGTTACTGGGTCATTTGCTGAAGCTAAACTAGGAACCCGGAGAAGCCGGCGCAAGCCAATATCCATTATCGGTATTCAGATTCGTAAAAAGCCTGTTGCATGCAAAACCTTAAAAGATGCTGAACCATGAAAATTGAAGATGAAACCTGAACAGATTTCGGTGAAGCAGTGGGGTGAAACTGAAGCAAGTCTGTATAAACAAAATGTTAAAGGCCCGCCAGCCGGGATGAGCGGTAAAGAGGGAACTCTGCTTTGCCCGGCTTTCGATATTAATTCTGCATCTTTGCCGCTCAACTCATTCTATTTTACACAAAAAGAATTCTTATGAGGCGTGCAACGAAGTTCATTCATGCAGGGGCGCATCCTGACCCAGGTACAGGAGCCATCATGACACCCATTTTTCAAACGTCTACCTATGTGCAGGATTCACCAGGTGTACATAAGGGATTTGAATACGCCCGCAGCCAGAATCCTACCCGAAAGGCGCTGGAAGAGGCACTGGCTGAAATAGAAAATGGTAAACACGGTTTGGCTTTTAGCAGTGGTGTAGCAGCTACCGATGCAGTAGTGAAGCTACTAAAGCCCGGCGATGAGGTAATTGCTGCCAACGACATGTATGGCGGCACTTACCGGCTGTTTAGCAAGATCTTCGAAAAATTTGGCATACGCTTTACCTACGTCAATACAAGCGTCACTGAAAACATTAGTAAAGCAATCAACAGCTCTACCCGCCTGATCTGGGTCGAAACACCTACTAATCCGCTCATGAACATCACCGATATTGCGGCGGTTGCAGCCATTGCGAAAAAAGCGGGTGTGTGGCTTTGTGTTGACAACACTTTTGCATCTCCTTATCTTCAAAACCCACTTGATCTGGGTGCCGACATTGTTATGCACTCCAGCACCAAGTACCTCGGTGGCCACAGCGACGTAATACAGGGCGCGTTGGTGATGAATAATGATTCGTTACGCGAACAACTTTATTTCATACAAAAAAGCTGCGGAGCAGTACCGGGTCCAATGGACTGTTTTTTGGTGCTCCGGGGTATAAAAACTTTGCATGTACGCATGCAGCGTCACTGTGAAAATGGCGAGAAAGTAGCTCGCTGGTTACGCCAACAATCAGCCATTGCAAAGGTATACTGGCCCGGATTTGAGGATCATGCCGGATACGAAGTGGCAAGGAAACAAATGAAAGGTTTCGGTGGCATGATCAGCTTCGAGCTGAAAGAGGATAGCCCCGAAAACGTGAGACGCGTGCTTTCGTCTACTCACCTGTTTTCGCTGGCTGAAAGTCTGGGAGGGGTTGAATCACTGATCAACCATCCTGCTTCCATGACACATGCCTCTATTCCGAGGGAAGAGCGCATAAAGAATGGCTTGAGCGATGGCCTGATCCGGTTGAGTGTAGGAATTGAAGATGCTGATGACCTGATCGAGGACCTGAATCAGGCGATACAACCAAAGTGATTGGTTAATTGGTTGATTTGGTAATCTGAAGGAACGGCTCCCATACTAATTACCGAATCATCCAATGAGCAATTATCAAACCGTGCCGGCGTTTATTTTCTTGCTCCATACAGGTCGGCCAGTTTGATCAGTTCGCCGATTGTTTTTACGTGAAGCTTTTCAAACAGGCGTGCTTTATGCGTAGCGGCTGTTGACACACCGATACCCATTATTTCAGCCGCCTGGGTAATTGAATGGTCGTTCATCAGAAGGGTGGCTACTTCAAATTCGCGGGCGCTAAGGCTTTCGAAAGGGTTTTCTTTTCTACTATGGCCCAGATCGTCGGCCAACTGCTCTAAGACTTCCGAACTCAGGTAAGTGCGACCATTTAATACTGTTTCAATAGCTTTTCTTAGATCAGTCAGACTCGAATTTTTTGAAACAAAGCCTGCGGCCCCGGATTTCAGGAATCGTCGGGCGTAGATGGACTCCTGCCCCATGCTGTAAATCAAAATCCTTGAAGTTTTGGCTGTTCTCCGTATGAATTCCGTCAGTCGGATGCTGTCGGAGGCAGGGAGATGAATGTCGAGAATCACAAGATCATAATTCCCCGCACTCAGCAATTGCATGGCAGCTTGCTCGTTGCCGGCCTCATCTACATTGCAGGTAGGGTAGAACTCTTTCAAAACCAGCCGCAAACCATTTCTTACGATCTCGTGATCGTCCACAAGGAGAAAATTTTTCATATCAAGACACTCCTAACAGCTTGCAATGTAGTGATTTCGCTACAAGATTATTCAACTCCCTTCTACACATTTCACGTTTTCATTATGCTTACCTTGATGGCCAGCAAAGCGATTTAGCATTGATGCGGGCACAAGACCAACATACGGGGGAAACTCATATCCGGGCAGAGTCGCCGGTGGAGCAGGAGCTTCGCTGGCTGATCAACAATACCGATGAGCCTTTCCTATTGCTCGATCGTGATTTGCAGGTGGTTACCTTCAACCGAAAGTTTGAAAAAATGTACCAGCTACATTTCGGTGTGTTGGTGAAGAAAGGTATCCCGGTTATTGATCTGGTACTTCCTGAACGCAGGCCCGCACTCATGGCGCTCTATCAGGAGGTACTGGAAGGAGCGGAAAAAGAATCATTGCTGCAACTGGACCACGCAGACGGAAGCTATCATGTTTTCGAATCGCGATACCGGCCGGCCCGCGACGAACAGCGCCGCATCATCGGTGTTTTCATTACAGCCAAAGATGTTACCGAACAATTAAGGGCAAAAAGGCAATTGGAAAATACGCTTCATTCGCTGAATGAGCGGGTGAAAGAACAACAATGTCTGTATCGCATTACGCGGCTAAGTCATGAAGAAACTTCGATCAACCGGCTATTTGAAAAAGCCGTCAGCCTGATACCTTCCGGACTGCAACATCCTGAAATTGCGGAGTCTTCAATATCGTACGGGGGCCGAAGATTCAAAACACCCGATTTTCGACATGTAGAACAAAAACTTACTTCCCAACGTACGCTTAACAACGGTGAAACCTTGCTGGTAGAAGCGGGCTATTTGGCTACCAAAGGCGCAGGTGCTTCCTGCTTTCTTACAGAAGAAGTCAGATTACTCGAAGGCATTGCCGACATGCTTGCCCTACAGGTTGAGCAGCTGCTGGCGCGAGCGCTGCAAACCGATGAGCAGCGTCGATATGTATCGATGTTTCAAAGTGCGCCTGCACTCATTTGTATCGTTAGAGCAATTGACTTGCGTATTGAGTTTGCCAATCCTTTCTTCGAAAAAGCAGCGGGCATGACTTCGGTGCGAGACCTGCGATTTCCTGAGATATTTGGTTTCGAGCCCGGATTTGATATCGAAGCCTTACTACTACAGGTAATTGAATCGGGGAAGGAGATAGTGGAGCGTGAAGTTCCAGCACGGATCAATCAAATACGTTCGGGTGAGCTGGAAACACGATACATTAATCTGGCATTTCAGCCATACCGCGATCCGCACGGAAATATTACAGGTGTAATTATTTATGGCATCGATTTATCGATGCAGGTACAAGCACGTAAAGCGCTTGCCGACAGTGAACAGAATTATCGAACTGTGTTTGAAGAAAATCCGCAACCCATTTGGGTTGTGGAACCCGGCACCCTTCAATTTCTGGAGGCGAATAAAGAAGCATGTCGAAAATACGGGTATAGCCGGGAAGAGTTTTTGAAAATGTCGTTGCGGGATATACGCCCGGCAGAGGAGGCCGTGCGACTTGCTCATCTACGCTGGTACGACGAGTCGGAAGCTGCAGGAGCCTACCAGGGTGTATGGCGTCATATCAGTAAAACCGGCCGTCAACTGGATGTACAAATCTCCTCTCATGAGATTATCTATGCCGGCAAAAGTGCCATTCTTATACAAGCGAATGACATCACTGAACGGATGGAAGCTGAACGTGCGCTGGCGAAGTTGCAGACCAATCAGGAAGCGCTCATTAACAATACGAACGATTTGATTTGGAGTGTGGACAACCAGTTGAGACTGATTACCGCCAATCGTGCTTTTATAGAGAGCCTTCAGGCATCGGCTGGAAGAACCGTAAAACCGGGCGATGACCTGATCATGCGTGATGTATTTCCGGATGAATTTTTGAATGCCTGGGTAGCGATGTACGAGCGAGGCCTTTCGGGCGAATCTTTTGAAACAGAAATTTACACGGCTGCAGGCGAAGGATACGCAGAGAGCTGGGCACAGGTACGTATCAACCCGATTAAGGGACCCTTCGGCATTATCGGAATAGCCTGCTATTCGCGAGATATTACCGTTTCGCGAAACTTTGAAAAGCGTTTGATATCTATTAATCAGAAGCTGGAAACGGCCCAACAGATAGCGAAGCTTGGTTATTGGGAGTTGGATATGGTGAATGGTAAATTGTTCTGGACCGATGAAGTTTTTGAAATATGGGGGGTGAGCCGTCAGTTTTTTGAACCCAGCCTTGATACATTTATCGAAACCATGCACCCCGACGATAGAGCCGATTTTGCCTTGATGAATGAACAAATAATGGAGCAAGGGGCAGCTTTGGATTTTGAGCATCGGGTAATACTTCCCAATGGCGAAATAAAGACGGTGAGAGAAAAGGGTGAAATAATCCGAAACGAGCAGGGTGTTCCGATCCGGCTGGAAGGTACTGTTCAGGATATTACAGAGCAGGTGAAACAACTGAACGAAATCATCGCTATACAACAAAACCTGGATACCGTAATCAACAGCACTAGTGACATGATTTGGTCTGTTAGTACAGAACTTGAATTGGTCACCGCCAATACGGCTTTTCAACATTCCATGCAAAAATTGCTGGGTCGTGAGGTTAAGCCAGGCGATCGGGTTGCCGATTCGGGTTTTTCGGAAGAGTTGATTCAGATTTGGACAGAACGTTACCGACGTGCACTTGCAGGCGAAAGCTATCAGTTGGAAGATGCCTATCTGTATCCCGGCGATCGGGAAAAGCATTTTTATATTATGAGCTTGTCACCTGTTTTTCATAAAGATCGAACAACTAAAGGGGTGGTTTGCTATGCAAGGGATATTACAGCCCTGAAAAGATCGAGAGACCGCCTGCATCAATTGAATCAACAGCTGGTGCGTAAAACAGAGGAGCTGGTAACTTCCAATATTGAACTGGAACGCTTCGCATATGTAGCATCACATGATTTGCAGGAGCCGCTGCGCATGGTGAGCAGTTTTTTGCAGCTGCTTGACAGGAAGTATGGTAGCAAATTGGATGATACTGCTCGAGAATATGTCAGGTTTGCCGTGAATGGTGCCGACAGAATGAAGCGGCTTATTCAGGATCTGCTGGATTACAGCCGTCTCGATTCGGGCCGCGATGATCTGGGCGACACCGATATGAACCAGATAGTGGAGGAGGTGATCTATACCCTTGATGACCGTATTAAGATGCGCGGAGCGTTGATAGAGGTGGGTCAGTTGCCGGTTCTATCGGACACTAATCGCACACAAATGTTCCAGCTAATCCAAAATCTGGTGAACAATGGGCTCAAGTACAATGAACAGAGCCAGCCCATAGTTCGGATCGACGCATTGGAACAGGCCGATCACTGGTTATTTACCGTAAACGACAACGGAATTGGCATTGAACCCCGTTACTTCGATCGGATATTTGTGGTGTTTCAACGGCTACACTCACAAAGCCAGTACAATGGTACCGGCATTGGCTTATCGGTTTGTAAAAAAATTGTAGAACGTGCCGGCGGCAATATTTGGGTGGAATCGGCATTGGGTCAGGGTAGTACCTTTAGTTTTACTATTCCGAAAAAAAGAATCCAAAACAACTAACGGGTACCCAGATGATGCGATTTTCTATCATTCGAACAATTCTTCCTGTTTCCATTGTGGTTATGTTGCTGACCGGTGCCGCCTTTGTGGCGTCTTATTTGCAGCAAATCAGACAGCGAGATGAAATTTTTGAACTGGAGAAAGCACTTGATGAGGTCTACAGGATACAGTTGACCGAATCGCGCCTCGCCAGCGAGGCATATCATTATATTGTTACAGGTCGTGATCATAATCGAAATGCTTTTGAAAAGGAACTGGCCGAGATACAGGAACATTTGGCTGTACTGGAATCCTATGATCTGGAAAGTATGGCTATTCGTTCGCTTGAACCAGGCACCAGCAGGCTCAGAGAATGGATCAATCGATTGAAAAGCCTTGTGGAGCCCGGACCTTTAACCACTAAAGAAGAGGCCAACAATTATATGCGGTCCAGCGCATATGTGGAACTCCGTCACCAGATATTCGAGCAATTCGAAAGCTTTGAAACGGAAGCTTCCACCGTCCGTGGCAAAATGATGCTTAGGCTGGCGCGCCTGACACAGGTAAGTATGGTCAGCTTTTTGGTCATGTTGTTACTGGCGGTGGTGTTTTTTGTGCTAACCTACCGGGTCAATGCAGCGCGAATGCGGCAGGCTTATCAACTACAACTTCAACGTAAGGAACAGGAATTTGAAACTAGTTTTGTGTATGCGCTGGTCGGTAAGGCAATTATTGATGAATACGGGCGAATCGTGCGATTAAATGCGCGGCTTTGCCAGATGTTGGGCTATAGCGAGCCTGAATTGAAACAACGCAATTTCTTTGAACTGAGTCCTGATAGCGAAAAGCCGAAAGATGATGCCACCATGGATCGGTTGCGTGAAGCCGAATTTTTCTTAAATGAACGGGAAAAGGAAATGACTCACGCATCCGGGCATTCGGTATGGGTAAAACAATCACTAGCCATGCTGCCTTCAGCCGATCTGAAGCAAGCACATTTTATCGTACAATTAAAAGACATCAGTGTTGAAAAGGAGAACTGGCGCCGATTACAGGACTCCAATATCGAGCTAGAACAATTTGCCTATACGGCATCGCATGACCTTAAGGAACCCTTACGCATGATCGATGGGTTTATGAAATTGCTGGAAAAAAACTACGGTGAAAAGCTGGATGATTCCGCCCGGAAGTATATTCATTTTGCATCAGACGGAGCTCGTCGTATGAATCAATTGCTCGAAGACCTGCTGACTTATTCAAGAGCAACCCGCCTCAGCGCAGCCAGCGAACTGACCGATCTTAACCAGGTATTATCCGAGATCAAAAAAGCTTATCAACCGCTGATTGATGAAAAAAGAGCGTCGTTGAGCTGGTCCGACCTTCCCACTGTATGGGTACCCGCAGTTGCAGTCAAAACTGTTTTGCAAAATTTGATCTCCAATAGTCTGAAATACCAACAACCCAATAAGCCACCCCAGATCAACATAGAAGCGGTTGACAAGGGCAATCGCTGGTGTATTGCCGTTAACGACGATGGTATAGGTATCGAACCCGAATTTCATGATCGGGTTTTTGGTGTATTTCAGCGTTTACACAGCCGTCAGGAAATAGAAGGGTCAGGTATCGGACTCGCTACCTGCAAAAGATTAGTCGAAAAATGGGGCGGCCATATCGGCATTGTTTCGGAAAAGGGAATGGGAAGCCAATTTTATTTCACCATACCCAAACAGGAATCATGAATTTATGGCAACGATATCAGGCACGTGTGCAGCGATGCTGTTGTCGTAGAGCTGCACAGGCCGACCAGGATGTTATGTTCTGGCGCGATCGCTTATTTGCCGATATGATGGTTTACCTGTTGCCTTTAAGTCTCCTTGCACTGGTGCCTGGAGTATGGTATTCGCTAAAAACAGGGCTCTTGGAAATAGTGCTGGTAGATATACTGATGGTGCTGGCCTTGCTATGGGTAGCACTGGTGCCTGGTATTTCGATAGCAAGTCGGAAAACGATCATTTTGTCGCTTTCATATTGTCTCACTTTTGTTTTACTTTTTTTTGCCGGCCTGCCAGGACCGGGGCTAACTTTTCTGTTCGCCGTATCGGTGATCGGTCTGCTAATCCTGGATCGGCCTGGTCCGCTGTTTCTGGCTATTATTAATACGGGCTTTTGTGTGCTGTTTGGCCTTGCCATCCATTTTGGGTGGATACGCGGCCGCGCCGGTCATCCTTATTCTTTGGTTGAATGGACAGTGATATCAAGCAACGTATTGTTTCTCTCATACCTGGTATCGGCGCTGCTGCCGCGATTGTTCAATGGCCTGCAACAGAATATGGAACTTCAGTATCAGCTTCGAACTCAGTTGCAAAGCCGCCAGTCGGAGCTGGCTGCTGCCGTAATAGAACTGGAAAAGAAGAACGCTGAACTGGAGCAATTTGCCTACGTAGCATCTCACGACCTCAAGGAACCATTGCGAATGGTGAATAGTTTTATGACATTGCTGCAAAAAAACTATAGCCAGCAACTTGATGACGTCGCCAACACATATGTAAAGTTTGCTGCCAATGGCGCACATCGAATGCACACGCTGATCGATGACCTGCTAGCCTATTCCAGAACAAGTAAGGAAGACCTGGCAAGTGAGGACATAGATCCGGCTGAAATAGTGCAGGAGCTTTCAAGTTCGGTATTTCGCGACCAGCTGATTGAAACCGGAGGCCGGATAGATTGTGAATTGTTGCCTGTAATTAATGGGCACTATACCAGTATCAGACAATTGTTTCAAAACCTTATTGGCAATGCCATTACTTATCGGAAGTCGGGGCAGCCGCCTTTGATTAACGTAAGTGGTAGTGAAACCAGTCAGTACTGGCACCTGTCTGTTGCCGATAACGGCATCGGCATCAGTGCAGAGTATCACCGAAAAATATTTAAGATCTTTCAGCGGCTGCATAGCAAGGCTGAATTTGAAGGTTCTGGTATAGGTCTTGCGCTATGTCAGAAAATAGTCGAGGAACACCAGGGTCGTATATGGGTAGAGTCCATTCCCGGAGAAGGAAGTACTTTTCATTTTACGATCCGGAAACCCGGTCATAAAAAATCATTCAGAAAATGAGTAAACCAGGCTTCTTAAAAATCCTGCTGGTCGAAGACAATGAAGGCGACATCCTGCTCACCCGTGAAGCCCTGGGTGATGCCGACACGCGGGATGCGCTGGCGGTTGCACGCGACGGAGAACAGGCACTGGCCTATCTTGATCAACAGGCAGGAGGGAACGATTCAATGCTGCCAGACATTATTTTGCTAGACATCAATCTGCCTCGCATGGACGGGAAGGAACTGCTGGCAACTATCAAGAGCCACCCTATGTATTGCCATATACCTGTGTTGATGCTTACCACTTCTTCCTCCGGAAGGGATGTGTACGAGTCTTATGCGGCACATGCAAATTGTTATATTACCAAGCCGGTCGATTTCGAACGGTTTGTGGAAGTCATCCGATCAATAGAACATTATTGGACTCAAATTGCTCAGCTACCAACTAGAGAGTTATGACGCATTCTGAATCATTACGAATACTGGTCGTGGAAGATAATCCTGGAGATTTTTTTCTGGTGGGCGAATACCTGAAAGAAGGACCCTGGCAACTTTCTATTTCGCATGCTCAACGATTGTCTGACGGTATAAGCCAGTCGCGCTTCAACCAGTTCGATCTGGTACTTCTTGATCTGAGCCTGCCCGATAGCAGTGGCATCGAAGGAGTTCGAAGAATGCTGCAGACCTTAAACCAGGTACCACTGATGGTTTTAACTGGCATGGAGGACGAAAGATACGGAGTGGAAAGCCTGCAATTAGGAGCTCAGGATTATCTGGTCAAAGACCAGTTGAATGCGCCGATGTTGAACAAAGCAATAAGGTACAGTATTGAAAGGGCCAGAGTTCGGCGAATCATGTCCAAGCAGGATCGCCTTTTTCGGGTGCTTACTGAAAACAGTCCAACTGCTAAAGCGCTCATGCGGCCTGAGGGGACATTTATTTTTTGCACCAGTTCCGTTCGAAGTGTAATTGGCTATGAGGCCGATGATCTGCTGGGTAAGAACGCCAGGGAAATTATTCACCAGGAAGATATACCTGAGTTGCAAGCGGTTATTGATCTCGTGTTAGCTAATCCCGATAAGCAACCGGATTTGGAATTGCGGGTTAAGGATTCAGAAGGCGGATACCGATGGTTTCAAATGGGACTGGCCAATCTGTTGCACGATGATCAGGTAAACGCGCTCGTGTGTACTTTCTGGGACATAACAGAACGTAGATATGCTGCTGAACAGATAGCCAGCAGCGAACGAAGGCTGAGTGCTTTGATCCGAAGTGGTTCAGATCTCATCTGGGTTATCGATACGAAGGGTAAGTTTAAATACGTAAGCCCCAATTGCCTCAGGGTACTCGGCTTTCAACCGGATTTCTTGCAGGGTAAAAATTGTTTTGATTTCGTTTTCGAGGAGGATATTCAATTTTTGCGGGAGGCATTTCAACTGCTCAATAGCAGTCCCCAACACGCGTCCCGCCCTTTTCGATTCAGGAATTCCAGAGGCCAATGGCGATGGATAGAAACCGAAATGGTAAACCTGCTCGACGACCCGGCTGTAAATGGAATTGTTTTCAACTCGCGCGATATTACCGAGAAAGTGAAAGCAGAGAGCGAACTCGTTCGACTATCTCTAATTGTGGAAGAAACTCCCAATGCCGTAGTGGTGACCGATGGCAAAGGCTGCATTACCTGGACCAACAGAGGCTTTACGAATATGACCGGCTATCAATTGGACGAAGTGCTTGGGAAAACACCTGGTAGCTTTTTACAGGGTCCTGATACAGACCCCGCTGTCATAAGATTTATGCGTCGTTGTCTTGATAACCAAAAGCCATTTGAGGTGGAAGTGCTCAACTACACACGCGATCGGCAACCTTTTTGGGTGCGAGTACAATGCCAACCGTTATTGAACAAAGCCGGTGAGCTTGAACAGTTTTTTGCAATTCAGACCGATATCACTGAAAATAAACGCCAGCAGGAATTAATCAAGACATCCGAAGAACGCTACCGCCATCTGTTTGAAGGCTCGCCTGCGGCTATTTTGCTCTGGGATCCCGAGACGACAGAAATTTTGCAGGTAAACCAAACGGCGGAGCGGGAATACGGGTATCATCGCCAGGAGTTTATGCGGCTGAAACTGATTGACATCATTGCCGACAGGCAAATGCTGGATGCATTAATGGAATTGCCCGAAACACTTCGATTGGGACAAGCGTCCAAACGACTGGGTGTTTCCCGTGGTATTCGTCGCAATGGGCAGGTCATAGCAATGGAGAGAACTGCGCAACTGTTCAATCTCAACAATCGCGAAGTAGTATTGATGGTAGAGCTGAATGTGACTGAAAAAGTGGAACTGGAGGCAGCATTGGAATCGGAACGTCAGGCACGCCAGCAATTAGTTACTGATGCTGTGATTTCAGCTCAGGAACAGGAACGCAGAGAGATTGGAATCGAGCTTCACGACAACATCAACCAGATACTTGCCAGTGCGCGCCTTTATCTTGGATTGGTTCAGTCAACTGCGCCTGAACCTTCACCGCTAATACAGGAAACCGATAAATTGATCAATAGCGCAATTAATGAAATCAGAACACTTTCTCATGCGCTTATACCACCTTCGCTTAATGAGTCAGCTTTGCTGGAAGCATTGGATCATATTATTGCAACCACCCGAAAGGGTAGCCAGTTGCAAATTACAAGGTCTTACAATGGCGTAGATGAATCGCAGCTATCAGAAAAGTTGAAACTGGCTATTTACCGGATTGTACAGGAGCAGTTCAACAATATTCTGAAATATGCAAAAGCTTCGCACATTAGCCTTCAGCTAAAACAAGATGTTGACTGGGTAGAGATGCATATAAAAGATGATGGAGTGGGATTTGATCCGTCCAGGAAGTCCAAAGGCGTTGGGTTGATGAATATGCGAACCCGGGTATCGCTGTTCAATGGCGATTTACGTATCATTACCGAGCCGGGTAAAGGTTGTGAACTGATTGCTTTGTTTGACTGCCGGGTATCAAATTGATCAATACCGATTAGTCGTTTAGCGGTATGCTAACCGTTATCGTACATCCTTTTCCAACTGCTGCACGTATGTCAACACGGCCATTGTAGAATTTGGTGCGTTCGTAAATATTGGACAATCCTATACCACGGTGGGTCTGTTCCGGATCAAAACCTTGACCATCATCGGCGATTGTCAAGAGCGCATTTCCGTCAACATGCTGAAGATCGATCTTTGTGCAGGTTGCCTGGCTGTGTTTAATGATGTTTTTTAACTGCTCCTGAACTATGCGAAAGATGGTCACTTTTTTCCCCTGCGATAAAGTTTCCAATGCGACATCGCCAGTAAAGCGTATCGTCATATCATGGGCCATCTCAATGTCTTCAACCAATAATCGAATGCTATCGCCCAGTTTCTCTTCTTTGAGCTGTGGTGCCACCAGTTCACGTGACAAGGTTCTTATTTCTTCAATCGCCATTGCCAGGTAGTCATTGCTTTTGTCCTTGATAACCTGTTGGTCAGCCGTGGCACATTGAAGCATATCCACAAACAGTTTTGCCGTACTTAATATCTGGTTCACGTTGTCGTGCAGCTCATGACCAATTTTGGTACGCTCATTTTCGGTCACCTGTATCACCGTTTCGGAAAGCTCTTTTTGTTTCTGCAATCGTTCGTCATTGAGCTTCGACTCAAGTTCTTTGATCGCTGAAATATCCTGCAATGATCCGATCATTTTGACCGGCAATCCATTTTCATACACCACAAATCCGCGGTCCTGAATGAATTTATAGTTTCCGTCGGCACATTTGAATCGATAGGAGTCTTCCCAGGACTGTTGCAGGTTATCGGTTGCTTCTTTCACCTTATCAGCTACGCGGTTGCGGTCGTCGGGGTGAATACGACGTAACCACCAGGAGAGCCCCCGGCTGCTATCGAGCTGATAGCCGATCATTTCCATCAGGGTGTCATTTCGGTAAATGGTTCCTGTCTGCATATCCCATTCCCAAATAGCATCGGAGGTAGCCCGGCTAAGTGTAAGGAGTCGTTCCTGCGCTTTGTGCAGTTCTTTTTCAAGCTTTGTTTTGTCCGGAACGCTTACCGATTGACCACCAAGCAAACGTTTACCGGAGGGCATATCAATTGGAAAAAGGTTGATATGCGACACCACATTTCGGCCATTCGCAAGTTCAAGCTGCTGGGTCATTCGTTGGGGTTCGCCCGAGTCCAGCACTTCAAGGTGATTCTTATACAGAGTTTTTACCAGTGTTGCTGGCAGCAATGTCGATACCTTTTTACCAATTGCTTCGCTTTCTTTCAGCTGAAAATATTCAAGAAAGGCATTGCTGGCGAAAAGGAGCGTTTCATCTTCGTCCAGTACCCAGGCCAGGTTGGGAGTGCTTTCGAGAAAGGATTTCATCAGATATTTCCGATCGTGTAGCTCCTTTAATAATCTGCGTTCGTGCGTCAGGTCAATTACACTGGTCACTACGGCAAACTCATGGTTATTAGCATCGGCGGGCAAAAGCTGACTATTAAATTGAACCCAGAGTTTTTCGCCGGTGCCCCCTGAAATGACCAGGGTTTTTTTGCAGGGAAGGCCGGTTTTCTGAGTAATTCTAAAGGGCGATTCCTCGTAGGGAACAACGTGCCCATCTTCATCCTCTATGATCCAATGGCTATCCCAAAGCTGGGATACGTTCTTTAATTGATAGAGTCGCTCCAGGCTGGTTTCAAAAATATTGGCGAGCTTCTGGTTGGCCGCTATAATTTCGCCATGCTTATCCTGAAAAAGGATGCCGCTCAGGCTCTCAATGATTAAATGGCAATTGCTCTTTACAAGTTCGTTGAATCGGTGCAAGCGAATCTCGTCGAGCAACATGAAACCCATACAAAAAAAGGTTTGTTGGCTGCCGTTTGAGTCCAATAGCCGATTCACCTGCCATTTCATTGGGTGATACTGGCCATTTCGTACGTATAATTCTATTTCGAAAGAAGGGTTGTCCTTATTCTCAGTGTTAATTTTTTGAAGGAATTCGTCTTTATGTACGGGGTCAATGAGGTCGAAGAAATTGATGTCATGATGCCGGGGATCTGCCAACCCCAGCTGCCGAAGCATGTTTGTGTTGGCCGAACGGATTTTTCCGTTCTTATCTATTAAGGTGAGTAATAATTCCCGCTCCTCGCGCGATTCCCGAATGATCCTTTTAAGTGTGCTCCAGCTCTTCGTCATTTTCAGTTCGTTTTCAGTAGTGGTGGATTGGCAGGATCAATTGAGATGCAGCTGCGTGGCATGAATGATGCCTGGTATCTGGTCGAAATCGGCGCTTTTATCAAGAAAATAGCTGGCGCCAAGCCGTTTACATTCCTGGCGATAGTACCCAGCCGTCAGGTTCGACAGCATAACAATGGTGCATTTCTGATCGCGACGGCGAATTTCTTCCAGCAGTTCAATGCCGTTGCGGCCTGGCATGCTGATGTCGAGCAGCACAATTTCATGTGCCTGGCTGCTTAACACTTCGATTGCGTCTTCGTAATTATGTGCAATGCTTATCTGGCGGCTGGTATCAGAGTCTTTAATGAGACTTACCATCCGTTCAACGAAACTGGGGTGATCGTCGACTATCAGTACCGAAACCTTTACATTCCTCATGGGATACAGTGGATTGAATTACCTTAACCTGCAACAAAGTAAAGGTTATCAAGTGTTATTAGCAATAGAAAGCTACAGGAATGTTATGTGGGGATACAAAGATTTAAAATGTAGTTGAACAACTACAGGTAATTACTTAGTAATGTTCAGAAGGAATGATTATCACTAAATTGACGTATCAATTGGATGAGTGCATGTGGAAGATCGTCTTTGCTCACAAAAGCCTGGGCACCGGCCTTGATGACCCTTACCTCGTACTGCTCACGCGGGTAGGTACTGATGATGATAAATGGTGTGTGATTGTCTTTTTCCCGGAGAAAGCGAAGCGCTTCCAAACCACCGCCACCAGGCATGGCAAGATCAGAAATGATAATGTGCCAGTCATCCTGCATAGCCAACTCCATCAGTGAAGTGGCATCAAAAGCCTCACCGATCTTAATAGGATAAAACTCTTCTTCCAGCAATTGGACCAGACTTTGCCGTACAACCGAATGGTCATCGGCGATGATCAGTTTCAACATGGTTCAGGAGCCGCTGTCTGTTGGGAAATAGGAAAAACATTGGCCCCGACAAGATAACAGTCGGAAACAAAACTGACTGTAGCTCTGAGCTTTATAGTTTTGTAGTTGGAATACTACATGATTTCGATCAAGAATAGGCAGGGATGCGAGCAGGCTAGATCAGCTTATTTTCGAGTGCGTACCGGGTAAGATCAGCATTCGACTTTATATTCATCTTGGTAAGTATCCGGGTACGATACGTACTTACAGTAGTGGTGCTAAGCGATAGTTGCAGGGCTATTTCCGACACCGAGCTGCCAGCCGCCAGCAGCTTGAAAACATCAAATTCACGGTCGGAAAGTAGTTCGTGGGGCGCTTTTTCACTGTTTTCGCGTACAGCATCGGCCAGTTTTTCGGCAACTGTGGGGGTTATGAATTTTTTTCCGAGTTGAACAGCTTGTATGGCCTTTATAATGTGCTCATGTATCGTTTCTTTTCCCAGATATCCGGAAGCTCCCGCTTTAAGTACGCGCAACGCGTACTGGTCCTCGGGGTACATGCTCATGATAAGAACAGGAATTTGTGGCGCAATTTGTTTTATCTGCCCCAGCGCATCCAGACCGCTGCGACCTGGCATATTCATATCGCACACAATGATGTCCCATTGATGTGATATGACCTCTGTGACCAGACTTTCGGCATCGCCTACCTCCCCTACCAACGCCGAAGGATATTCTTCGAGTAGCAGTTGTTTCAGTCCCCGTCTTACAATAGCATGATCGTCAGCAATGAGTACTTTGAGCATAAACAGTTTAGTCTTTTTCCGTTTCGGACTTGTTTATCCAGGGTATTTGGACCAGCACCAATGTGCCTTTTCCCGTTTCTCCTCCAATGAAATAGGTGCCGCCTAATGCCTCCGCCCGTTCTCTTGCACCGATAAGACCAAGCGTCTTTTTTTTGCGTTTGCTCTCATCAAAACCAACACCGTCATCTTGCACTCTTAAAATTAGCTGATTATCTGTATTATGCAACTTCACCTTCACAATTTTTGCCTGGGCATGACGGGCAACATTGGTCAGGGACTCCTGTAAAATTCTATACAGGCCAATTTTAATGCTGTCGGGAAGCAACATTTCCGATGTTGGCAAATCGGTTTGACAGATGATTCCTGACCTCTTGCTGAATTCTTCGATATGCCATTCCATGGCTGCTACTAAACCAAGGTCGTCGATCAGACTCGGTCGCAGTTCAGAACTGATGCGTCGAACTGTTTTGACGGTATTATCCAATAGCGCCTGTAAATCCGACAATTTATCTTTCACTGGTCCGGGCTCAGGCCGAATTTTACGATTCAGCCAGCTGACATCCATTTTCAGAACTGTGAGCAACTGTCCTAATTCGTCGTGTATTTCCCGGGCAATATGCAAGCGTTCCTGTTCGCGCACCTGGTTAAGGTGCTCGGTCAGCCTTTTAATACTTTGGTAGGACTCCTTCAACCTTTCTTCGGCCAGGTATTGTTCGGTTACTTCATTGGCCAACACCAACCGTACAGGCTTTTCTTCGTACCAGGTGTCGTGGGTAACAATGTTCACAAAAATGACAGTATCATCTTTCTTTTTGTGCCGCCAAATGCCGGCATAATGAATGCCCCGGAAGTTGGTGTTAGTTGACCTATTAAATTTGTCTCTGTCTTCTTCCGGTCGCAGCGAGGCGATATCAAGTTGAAGAAACTCCTGACGGGAATATCCATACTGAATCAGTGCCGATTCGTTTGCTTCAATCATCCGGTATTCGGGTAAGCTCAGCATCCACATAGCCAGCGGATTGCTGTGAAAAAGAAGCCGGTATTTTTGTTCCGAGAGTTTGAGCTTTTCTTCATCTTTCTTCTTATCGCGCATGTCAATACCATAGCCCAGCAAACACTGTTTGCCATCGTATTCCATTTTGATTGCGCGGAAATAATGCGGGACCTTGCTCCCATTCTTGTGCAAAAGATTGGCCTCAGCGTCGTTTTGACCTTTTTCAAATACACCCTGAATGCGTTGAATGATATATTCTTTCTCGTCGTCAGCAAAAAACTGGGAGGGATGCATCCCGGCAATTTCTTCGCTGCTGTACCCCGTCATTTCTTCAAACTGCCGGTTCCAACGAATGAATTTCCCCGTATCATCGTAAAAATAAAACACGCCCGGCAGGCTGTCGATCAGCGTGTCGGCAAGCGATCTCACTTTGAGAATTTCTTTTTCGGACCGCACCTGCTCCGAAATGTCGCGTATGAAAACTGAAAGGCCGTTCACAGATGGATAAATATGGTATTCCTGCCACAGATCGAGACGCTCATAGTAGTGGGTTTTGAGCACGTATTCCTGGTTTTCAATGGCGTGCATAAATGCGTTGTAAACAGGGGTGCCTACCGCTGCGGGAAAAACCTCCCATACATTTTTACCTATCAGTTCAGAAAGGTCCTTACCGGTTAGTTCTCCGATCTTGTTGTTGGCGTATGTATAAACAAAATTTCGGTCAAGCGCGACAAACCCGTCGTGAATACGATCCAAAATTTCACGCGTTTCCTGCGTTTTTTCAACAACCTGTTTCGAAAGTTCTTCGTTAAAACGCTGCAGTTGCTTTTCTATCGCCTTTTTTTCCGTAATGTCTCGAATAAAGCCAACAAAGAAGGTCTTGTTGTCGAGAATAACTGGTGAAATGCGTAAGGCCAGATCAATATGCCTGCCGCTGCGGTGTACTCCCCAAAGTTCTACTGTTTGTCCAACAATCTTACTCTTTTCCACTGTGGTGAATCGAGCCATGCCCGCTTTATGCGCCTCGCGCAGCTCTTCGGGAATAATGATCTCGGTGAGCGGACGGCCCAATACTTCAGTTTCCTCCCATCCAAACAGCTTGGTTGACTCAGGGTTCCATTTCACAATATTGCCCTCGCGATCAATCACCACAATCGCATCAGGTGCATTTCGGAATATCGCCGCAATTTCTTCCCGACTGTTCAACAACTGTTGCTGGGTGTGTAACTGCTCTGCTTCGCGCTTATTCAGCGATACAGCAGAATACCAGGCAATTGCCCCCAGCGATATAATTGTAACCAGCGAAAACAGGGTTACACCAAACTCATTGTCATAGAATCCGCGCCAATGCCCCCATAAACGAAGCAGACCAAAAAAAGTAGGAAGGAGCACAGCCGCAGGTAATAGCACCCTTGCCGTCAGCCCACCACTTAAGTGGGTAGTCATTTGCTGCATCAGACCCTTGTCGGGATACGCAAACAAAATGGCTAATGAAAAAACAAAAAAAGCAATGGCGGTATTTAATGCCATGGGAATGTAAGAGAGCATTCCAAAAAAACTACCCGTTTGATAGAGGTAACTGAGCAGCGAAAGCAGACTTAACAGCCCTATCATCAGGGCCAGTAACTGGGAAGCTCGATAATTCGGCTTTCCTTCGCGGCCCAGTTGTACCAGTGCCAAACCAAGCAGGAAAAAGCAAAAAGATGTGTTGAACGACATTCGTCCCGGGCGGCCCGGAACAAGGTCAAGACTCATTGTTTGGGTGTAAAGCAGCTCGTCTATTGGGAATTCCCAACCGAAAGCAAGTCCCAGTAATCGGTTAACGGCAATTGCCAGCAATAGCACGGTCAGTAATAGTCCGATAGCTTTCGGCAATCGTCGATCGCCTGCCTTACGTATCAACAAAAAGGAAACAGCACCGAATAAAAAGCAAATAGCTGTTACAGGATTCATGGCCACCAACGGCGAGCCCATTTTTCGAAGCGGTTCAATATCGAAATGCCAGCCTGCCAGCACCAGCACGGCCAACAATAGCACGAGGCCGTTTAGGAAAAAGGACCAATGAAGAAATCTCCTTTTTAACGTTAAATCAACGGGCAATAACATAAGCAATTACGTTGACCTACGTCATCGTTGCCAGCGATGCTGTACTGGTGAATTCTCAACGGCGCAGGTTTACCAAAAAATTTACAGCAGGTCAAAACGACACTGCCGGCTGGCTAATTCAGAGCAAAATTATTTCGCAAGGTCCGGGCCGATAATGGCAACAACATCAGGGAAATGGAAGGATTAAAATAAATAAAATGGCTGACTCAGGCAAAAGTTGATATCATATCTTATTTTTTATCAAGGCCAAAGCCCAGGTTACTAAGTACAAACACTTATTAATTAATTTAAACCGTTTGTGGAGTTAAAATCCATGTTTGACCCTGAAATGCTCCGGTCAATAAAGCCGGTCGAACTTTTCGGCTTGTTTTCTTAGCTTCGCGTTGAATTTTGCAATTATGAAGATTTGCTAAGGTTCGCCCCCATTCTCCAGAACCTGTCATCTTAATTCGGCCGTTGGGCCAACATGGCGCTCCCTGATGCTGAAGGTTGTACAGTCGCAATCCGCATCCTGGGCCATTGTCAATTTTTCCATTACTTATTTTACTTTTTAATTCATCCACATGTCACAACCCGTGGCTTCTAGAAATAAAGTTGCCCGTGCCTGGGAACTTACACGTCAATCGTTGAAAGGCGAAGAGCGTGATTATACAACCGGCAGTATTCGGCAGGCTATCGTTTTGCTTGCCATTCCCATGATTCTCGAATTGAGTCTGGAGAGTGTATTTGCTGTAGTAGATATGTATTTTGTTGGAGAACTTGGAAAGAACGCAATTCAAACAGTTGGATTAACAGAATCGGTTATCTCCCTGGTTTATGCGGTGGCTATTGGTCTCAGCACTGCTGCTACTGCCATGGTGGCCCGTAGGGTGGGAGAGAAAAATCCCGAAGCCGCGTCGCAAGCCGCCGCACAGGTGTTGATCATTTCATTAGTGGTCACCGCTATCATCAGTTTACTCGGTATTTGGTTTGCGCCCGATGTGTTGCAAATCATGGGTGCCGAAGAACAGGTAGTGAAGGAAGGTACAGGCTTTGCCCGCATTATGCTGGGCGGTAGCGTAGTGATCGTGATGTTGTTTTTGATAAATGGTATTTTCCGGGGTGCTGGTAATGCCGCCATGGCCATGAAAAGTTTATGGCTGGCCAGCCTGATGAATATCGCGCTTTGTCCCCTGCTTATCAAGGGTATTGGTCCTTTTCCCAGACTGGGGCTTGAGGGTGCGGCCATTGCCACAACCATCAGCCGGGGTCTTGGGGTATTGTATCAATGCTGGCATTTATTAAAGGGTAAAGGAATGATACAACTGAAGCGCAGCTATTTCGTACCACAATGGCCCGTGTTGCGTTCGCTTTTTCAATTGGCCTGGCCTGCCACTTTTCAGTTTGTACTCGCCTCGGGTAGCTGGATTGTATTGACCTGGCTGGTGGCACATACTGGTGGTACAGAGGCTTCGGCTGGCTATCAGGTAGCCATTCGCAATGTGGTATTTTTTATTCTTCCTGCATGGGGGCTTAGCAACGCAGCCGCTACGCTGGTTGGGCAGAACCTGGGTGCTGGTCAACCCGAGCGCGCCCGCCGAAGTGTATTGTTAACGGCCCGCTATAATGCCGTGTTTATGGCGTTTGTAACCTTGTTGTTTGTATTTTTTGCACATCCAATCATTCGGATATTTACCAACGATGATGCTGTTGCCAACATTGGCGCCCGCGCTCTTATGATCATTGGCAGTGGCTATATATTCTACGGAATTGGCATGGTGATGATTCAGGCTCTCAATGGAGCCGGCGATACGCGCACCCCTACCTGGATCAACTTTTTTGGTTTCTGGCTTTTTCAAATACCGCTTGCTTATTTGCTGGCCAGTCATTTTGGTTGGGGCCCCACCGGCGCGTTTATCGGAATTCCTATTGCCGAAACAGCGATAGCCGTGGCAGCATTCTATTTCTTCAAAAAAGGGAAATGGCAGAAAGTAAAAGTGTAGGGCACCGGTAAATCTGCCAGTCTGGTAATGTGAGAATTTGATTGTACAGATCGCCGCAGGGATGTTGCAGCCGGTTCGCGGCACGAAATTCCCTCATCAACAAATCACCACATTAGCCAGCGGGCGGTTAACTTTGTTATATGGCGCGAATGAATCTGCACGATACGGTCAATCTGTTTTCCAAACTTAGTTTGCGAAGAGTTTGGAACGGAATGAAAGTATGGAGCAGCTATTATGTGAGCAAATGGAGCCGGAAACCGGTGCAATGGGGACTACCGGTGTCTATTTCCTTTGAACCTACCAATTTCTGCAATCTCCGATGCCCGGAGTGCCCAAGCGGCCTACGGTCATTTACACGGCCTACGGGTATGTTGCAAAAAGATTTTTTCAGACAAACTATTGATGAACTACATCGTGAGCTGCTGTATCTGGTATTCTATTTTCAGGGAGAGCCCTACCTGCATCCCCAATTCCTCGAGATGGTTCGCTATGCAGCCGACCGACGTATTTACACAGCTACCTCCACCAACGCACATTACCTCACAGACGAAAATGCCCGGCGAACGATTGAAAGTGGTCTCGACCGGCTGATTATTTCAATTGATGGAACTACCCAGGAAGTATATGAACAATACAGGGTAGGAGGACAGCTCCATAAAGTACTGGAAGGGGCTCGAAATATCGTGCGCTGGAAAAAGGAATTGAAAAGCAAAAAGCCTTTTGTGGTTTTTCAGTTTCTGGTGGTGAAGCCCAATGAGCACCAGATTGAAGATGTAAAAAAGCTGGGTCGTGAAATTGGCGTAGACGATGTTTGGTTCAAGACCGCTCAGGTATACGATTTTGAAAATGACCCCAACCAGTTAATCCCTACCCGAGAGGAATACAGCCGTTACAAAAGAACCCCGCAAGGCAACAAGTTTAAGGGCAAACTGCAAAATCAATGCTGGCGCCTTTGGCACGATCCAGTGATAACCTGGGACGGCCTGGTGGCCCCCTGCTGTTTCGATAAAGATGCACAATATCGGATGGGCAGCCTGCGTGACAAATCCTTCCGTGAAATCTGGCAAAATCCCGACTACCGACAGTTTAGGTCGAAGATTTTGATTGGCAGGAAGGAAATTGATATTTGTGCCAATTGCTCCGAGGGAACTAAAGTGTGGGGCGACTAAGGCTGGCTGAATTGCGTTAATCCGTTCCAAGGCAAGCGAAAGAATTTTTAACAACAAAATCGATGTTATAACATTAATTTTGTAGAATAAAGCCAGTATTTGTGCTGGCACAAAGGAACGATTATGGGTATAGAACAAGACATACACCAGGCCAAATTCCGCAACGAGTATCAGAAGGCAGCCATCAACCTGATTTATACCTTCAACTGGTTGACAGAGAAATCGCGGAATTTTTTTGCTGCGGAGGACATCACGCAACAACAGTTTAATATACTTCGTATTCTGCGGGGCAGCCATCCGGAGCCGCTATCAACCCTGCAGATAAGGGATCGTATGCTTGATAAAATGAGTGATACCAGCCGTATTGTGGATCGGTTGATTGCAAAGGGTCTTGTGAAGAAAGCTATATGTAAGTCGGATCGTCGCCTGGTGGACATCATGATTACCGACAAGGGCCGCAAGTTATTGGAACGAATTGATCTCCGACAGGACGAAATGGATAACCTGCTTGGCAACCTATCACGTAAGGAAGCAGGGCTGCTAAGTGAACTGCTCGATAAAATCAGGGAGTCGGAAGGAGAGAAATAATAATTAACAAAATTGGAGCATTGGTATTCCCTTCATCCAACAGTTTTTGTGTTAATTTCACGGCTTAATCGTTTAGTAAAGCCATTGCATGAAACGTATCCTTTCCCTGGTCTTCCTGCTTGCATCAGCGCAACTTTTCGCGCAAAACAATCCAGAGTTTCGCGGCGTATGGATCGCCACTGTCGATAATATTGATTGGCCTAAAAGGGGCGATCATAATCCAACTAGTCAGCGTGCTGATTATATCCGGCTGCTCGACCTGCATCAAAAAAATGGCATGAACGCCGTAATAGTTCAGGTGCGCCCTGCTGCGGATGCATTTTATCCTTCCTCACTGGAGCCCTGGAGTCAGTGGCTTACCGGTAAACAGGGCCAGGCGCCCGTCCCTTATTACGATCCACTTCAATTCATGATCGACGAAGCGCATAAACGAGGAATGGAGTTTCATGCATGGCTCAACCCCTACCGTGCCAACTTCAATGTTAAAACGGCCTCCATTGCAGCCAACCATATCACCAAATTGCATCCCGATTGGTTTTTAACCTATGGTGATAAGAAATATTTTGATCCATCGAATAAACTGGCGCAACAGTTTGTGGTAAAAGTGGTGCAGGATATTGTTAGCCGCTACGATGTGGATGCCATTCACATGGATGACTATTTTTATCCTTATCGAATAGCGGGCAAAGAATTTCCTGATGCTGCTGCCTACCTCAAAGCCCGAACCAAATTGTCGAAAGACGACTGGCGCAGAAGCAATGTAGATTCGATTATCCGCCACCTGAGCGTCGCCATCAAGCAGGTAAAGCCCTGGGTAAAGTTTGGTATTTCGCCCTTCAGCGTGTGGCGCAATAAAGACCGCGATGAGCGTGGATCAGATTCCCGCGCCGGCCAAACTAATTACGATGACTTGTATGCAGATATACTTTTGTGGCTGAAAAATGAATGGATCGACTATGTAGCGCCTCAATTGTACCTTGAAATCGGGCACGACAAGATAGATTATAAAGTAATGCTCGACTGGTGGAGTAAGAACAGCTATGGCCGCCACGTTTATATCGGTCACGGCGTTTACAGGGCCAATGAGCGCAATGCTGCATGGAAAAATCCGAAAGAACTGCCAAACCAGATCCGAATGCTACGTAACAATTCAAACGTGCATGGTAGCATATTTTACAGCAGTAAAATTTTCGAAAATAATCCCAATGGCTGGAACGACAGCCTGCGCAATAATTATTATCGCCAACCGGTACCAGTGCCGGTGATGCCGTGGTTGCCTTCGAGGGGTGAGAGGTGAGAGGTGAGAGGTGAAAGGTGAGAGGTGAGAGGTGAAAGGTGAGAGGTGAGAGGTGAAAGGTGAGAGGTGAAAGGTGAAAGGTGAGAGGTGGGAGGTGAAAGGTGAGTGGGGAGGGGTGAGTGAGGTTGCGGACGGGTTTAGAGTGATACGACTGTTTACACCTATTTTCTTGTTTTTCCTTCAAGCTGTTCTACATACTCCAGGGAACCCAGCCTAAACCGCAGCGGTAAGCCGGTTGCCTTCTGGAGCCGGTATTCCTGCCGACAGAAAAAGCTGTAGTTGCGCACAACAAAATCGCGTTCAAAACCGAGGTCGGCCGGTTGCAATATTTTGGGTAGAATGGGTCGACCGACTTGCGTTAGCTCAATTTCTTTGTTCACAAAATGGCGGAAGCCATCCTGCACTAAATTCCTTTTTACCATTTTATTAGCAGGGCGCCAGCCTACCTGGTAAGGAAGCCGGTATATAAAGGGCGATGGAAGATATCCGTTTGAATAACAACGAGTAACAGACTTAGGGAATGCACCAGTATTTTGGGCATCAGTTTCCACACTGCTGCAAAAAATCAGCACAACAAGATTGAATAAAATGCGTTGGACCATTTTTGACGCGATGTTTTGTAAATTTACGGCCTGATTTTTGATGAATGGCCGGATTTTTGACTATTCCAGAAGACTGAAAGCCAGATTTTCCGCCACAAAGCCACTATAGAACTATGGCCTTAAGCCAGTCGTTACAACAGAAGCTATTACAAAAATTGTCGCCCCAGCAGATTCAGTTAATGAAGCTGCTGCAGGTACCTACGGCCAATTTGGAAGAACGGATTAAGGAAGAGCTGGAGGAAAATCCTGCTTTGGAACTTGACGAGCAAAATGATAGCAATGGAGACGAGATGGTGGACGAATTCAGCAGCGATACAGAAGCAGAATACGAGGAGCAAACAGGCAGTGAAGAGGATTATGACAATGTAGATGTAAGCGAGTATGTGCATGATGGCGACGATGATGTGGCAGATTATCGCACCCGCGATGACAATTATCCCGAAGAAGGAGAAAAGCAACTCCCCTTTAAAACCGAGGCCAGCTTTTACGAAACATTACTATTACAACTGGGCATGCTGAAGCTCGACGACCGTGAGCAGAAGATTGCCGAGCAAATAGTGGGTAGCATTGATGAAGATGGCTACCTGCGGCGCGAAACATCGGCTATCGTGGACGATCTGGCATTCCGGCAAAACATATCGGCTACCGAAGCAGAGGTGGAAGAAATGATACGTCGTATACAACGCTTCGATCCCGCAGGAGTAGCCGCACGCGATTTGCAGGAATGTTTATTGCTTCAGCTGCAACGCCAAAAAGAAGAAGGTAAAGATGTAGAGATAGCTATACAGGCCATTCGCAAGTATTTCGATGAATTTACCAAAAAGCATTACGAAAAAATACAGCGCGGCTTAGGAATTGAGGAAGAAGATCTGAAAGATGTAATGCAGCAGATCGTGCGGCTCAATCCCAAACCCGGCGGCAATGTGGGCGGCATTAACAAAGCAGAAAGCTACGTGGTGCCCGATTTTTTCATCATGAACAATGCGGGTAAACTCGAACTTACCCTCAACTCGCGAAACGCTCCTGAACTGCGCATCAGCGAAGGCTATCGCGACATGATGAAAGACTATGACCGCGGAGCGAAAAAAGATAAACGTCAAAAAGAAGCCGTACTTTTTATCAAGCAAAAAATTGATGCCGCCAAATGGTTTATCGACGCCATCAAGCAACGGCAGCATACACTGCTAAGCACCATGACGGCTATTATGAATCATCAGCACGACTTCTTTATAACCGGTGATGAAACCAGCCTCCGTCCGATGATTCTGAAAGACATTGCTGAAAAAACCGGCCTCGATATTTCGACCGTCAGTCGGGTGGCTAACAGCAAATTTGTACAAACCGAATTTGGAACCTATCGCCTTAAATTCTTTTTCAGTGAGTCGTTAAGCACCGAAAGCGGTGAAGAAGTGTCTACGCGTGAAGTGAAAAAGATTCTCAGCGATTTAATTGAAGGCGAAAGTAAGAAACGTCCTCTCTCCGACGAGCGGCTCACCGAATTGCTGCAGGAAAAAGGCTATAATATCGCCCGCCGAACCGTGGCCAAGTACCGAGAGCAATTAAATATTCCTGTCGCCAGGCTGCGCAAAGAACTCTAAGTCGACTAAAAATTTACCTGGAGTCATTTAGCGTCCCGTCAGTTTCTTCCAATATATAATAGTGCCAGTTAATCCACCATGAGGTTTGAGCGCGAAATCTGGTATCAGCCCCGTACGGTGGTAGCCTTGTTTTTCGTAAAAGCCGGAAGCACCTTCGTCTTCGGCGGTGTCGAGTGTAATCAGCCATCGGCCGGCGTCAAGCGCCCTTTGTTCTGCTTCCTGCAACAGGCGTCGGGCAATACCCTGGCCGCGATGCGAGAATTTAGTCATCATTTTGGCAATTTCGGCTCGATGTGGCTGATTAGGCGGGCAATCGAGCAATAAGCTGACAGTACCCAGCAACTCCTTGTTGTCAACAGCACCAAGTATAATTCTTTTCCCTTCCATGGCATCTTGTAAAGCCCCGGTCCAGAACTTATGTGCTTCGTTAATGGCAAGGGGATGCATAAAGCTGACCGAACCTCCGTTGGCTACTGTGTCAATGAGTAATGCTGCAAGTGCGTCAGTATGTGAGGCGTTCAGTGCGACTATGTTCACGGTGGAAGATTAAATTAATTTAAACCAGATTCAGGGTACCCTGTTGTCTGCCCTGATCGTTTCCCAACGGCGGCAGGTCGGGATAAGTAAAGGGTTCGGTTTTCGCTCTTCCATCGGGGCGGGGCGAGCGGGCACGAATGCTGTACACGGGCCAGTAATCAATATGCTGGTCGGGCATCTCATAGTTCAGTAACTGGCGCAGCCCGGCATCGTCGAGAGAAGGATCAGCCCATTTTTTCTCCATCTCTTCAGTAAGCAATAACGGCATGCGAAATGCATTGTCGCCGCTGTTATGAATCTGACTCATCACGGTATTGGCTGCCCGGGTAACGAGGCTGAACATGCCTCGTACTTCGCCTGTTTCAGGGTCCGATGGAAGAGCGGAATTGTAATGGTATAGAGCAGGCAGGAAAAAAAAAGACCGGTTCCTGATTTTGATATGATAGGGTACTTTGTTTTTCCAACCTTCAATAGCGCGATGTTCATAGAATCCGGTAACCGGCACCAGGCAACGCTGGCGACGTATACGATGCCAAAAAGACTTCGGGTCGTCGAGAATCTTCTCGCTTCTTGCATTGACCATATTCTTTCGGAACTGCTTGATTTTTTCCGGGGTGCTCATGTATTCAGCAATTATTCCCCATTCGAAAAAACGACGGGTATAGTGGCCGTCTTCATAAAGTATGACCGGGTAACGTTTATGTCCCAAAGCCATCACATGGGCACCCAACAGGTCATCCCACTCTATATCACCTTCGTGAATAATACCGGGAAAGTAATCGTCAATCTGTTCGAGGGCTGAGTAAAATGCAATGTCGAGGCACATATCAGGATTCAAGTTTGGATAATGGTACAATATCGGTTTGCTCTTCGAAACCCAGTTCAAGATAAAGTATTCCAAATTTTTCGAAAATGCCTGCCTTAATCGCCTTTTTGGCTGAACCCGGTTTCCAGTCTGGATGGTTGCTGCGGATATAGGATTTAATTCGATTTTCGTAGAGCGGTGGAGGGCTCCAGGTGCTTCCCTTTTTCCCCGCATAGAATGTTCGGAAACCGGCCGGCTGGCTGGCCGCAATAGTTAGTCTTAAGCGGTGCTCTTCGTTCAAGGCATCGTAAAGAAAGCGATATGTATCCGATTCTATCGCAGCATAATGTTCCCGTGCAAGCGTTTCCTGATCGCGATCGTAGGCCTTGAAAAGGAATGCGGCCCTATCTTCCAGTCTGCAACCCCTTACATAGCTCTGCCGTATCCACCAGGTTTTGCCGGCTGCCAGCAGACCGCTGAGTAATTCAGTCGAAAGCTGCGGAAATGGGTTGTACAGGTTCATGTTAACAACACAAATTACCGAGTATTCCCTATTGTGGCGAGCTGGATTTTCGAGAAATCATATACTATTCAAACAGCATTTGTTGGTTTTCTGCTGTAAAATTTCCCGATTTCCACACTTTCTGCCAGCTTTCAGATGCATCTGGGGATTCCACGCCCCCTGGCTCAGCGTAAAATGCTCTGGCATTGTATTGGCAACCTGTAAACTGTCAACCGTATTGTTCATTTTAAAATGACCAACTATGCTTTACTTAATTGCAGTGATATTGATAATTGGGTGGTTGTTAGGTCTGTTCGTCTATTCGGCCGGTGCACTCATACATATATTGCTGGTTCTTGCGATTGTGGCCATACTGTTGCGCTTGATCCGTGGCGACCGGGTCCTATGACCCAATCCGTAATTTTGTCGGATGACCGACAATTCGTTGAAAGCCTTCCTGGATAAAAAGGCTGAGACTTATGATCAGCCTTTTTTTATCCAGGAGGACCCCATTTATGTGCCCCATCTGTTTTCCCGAAAGGAGGACATAGAGATTGCAGGTTTTTTTGCAGCCGTATTTGCCTGGGGAAACCGCACTACGATCATCCGAAAAGCATCTGAGTTGATGGACCGGATGGATCGTGTACCCTATGATTTTTGTTTACATGCTACTCCGCAACAACTGAAGGGTTTGCTTGGATTCAAGCACCGAACCTTCAACGATACCGATCTGCTTTACTTTGTTGAATTCTTTCGCTATCACTATAGTCAGCACAAAAGTCTGGAATGTGCGTTCACCATGCATGGTTCCGATATGGAAACCAGGCTGATCGGCTTTCATCATTATTTTTTTTCGCTTGAACATGTGCCACAGCGTAGCAGAAAACATATTGCAAGTCCCGAGAAAGGGTCTACCTGCAAGCGTATAAATATGTTTTTGCGTTGGATGGTGCGCTCCAATACGAATGGTGTTGATTTCGGAATATGGAAAAATATATCGCCTGCCGATCTCATCTGTCCGATCGATATTCACGTAGCCCGTGTCGCCAAAAAACTCGGATTACTAACGCGCAAAGCGGTAGATTGGAATGCAGCGATTGAACTCACCAATCGATTGAAAGAAATGGATCCGTTAGATCCTGTGAAATATGATTTCGCTTTGTTTGCACTTGGCGCAGCCGAACGTCATTGATACACTATTGCAAACCAACCAGACAATTTCATGGTTCAACTTTAGCATGCGCTACATGCTTCACCGGAAAGTTTACTGAATTGGCAATAAAACAAAGCCGGTTGGCCTGGTGGTGAAGTTCGTTGGCCTTTTCAATCATCGACGCATCGGCTACCAGAACAACCGGATTTAGGATGGCTTCGGAAAAATGGCCGCCACCCTCTGGCGTTTCCAGCATAGTAGCAGTAGCACGATCTTCATACTTTAACACTACCACTTTATTGACGGCACAAAGATGCAGATACGATAACATATGGCAGGTCGACAAAGCGGCGAGCAGCAATTCTTCAGGATTATGTTTTGTGTCATCGCCTCTAAAGGCAGGATCGGAAGAGCCTTCGATGATTGCTTTTCCGGCGATCTGAATAGTGTGCTCGCGCCCATAGTCGCGGTAACCTGAAGTGCCAGTACCTCTGTTACCGGTCCATTGAACAAGAGCCTCGTATTGATGTATTCCTTTGCTCATGATACAAAGTTAGCAATGCGTCACCACTTCATCCCCCGATATTTACAATTCATACAGCAGCGGTAAAAAAATAGATGTTGCCGGCTACATCTTGCAGGTCATTTTATTTGAACAACAAATCTTATCATGAAGAATTTACTTGTGGCCCTCGTTGGCTCAGCGGCGATTTGCCTTCTATTTTCCTGTTCTAAATCAAAAAGCGACACGAACCAACCCGACGGTGAACCCATAGGGGTGGTGACTCCGGTTGGCGTAACCCTCGGCGAACCAATTGCACAAAAAACGATTGGTGAAAATGGTGGTTTTATTCAAAGCAGAGACGGCCGCGTAAGCATTGAGTTTCCCGCCGGAGCATTAGCTGGTGACCAACAAATTAGTATAGAAACTATTACCGACGAAAATCCACTGGGGACCCAGAAGGCTTATCGTCTGCAACCTCACAACATCAACTTCGAAAAGCCGGTGAAGATTGTTTTCCACTATCAGGTGGAAGATCATATTCACTCTGTACCGGAAGCACTGGCCATTGCAACGCAGGATGCGCAGGGCATTTGGCAAATACAGGGTGGTGCCGAATTGAATAAGTCTGCACAAACTCTGTCGGTAACCACCACCCATTTCAGCGACTGGAGCTTTTTTGAAAGTTTCCGGCTTAATCCAGTATCAAAAGTGGTATCGGTAAATGCTACCGTTCAATTAGAACTGACCAGTATTGCTGATTTGTTTGTGCCACTCGTGCCAGGTCAGCAAACACCAATCGGAGAGCCCGTTTCGCTTACACCGGACTTTGTAAAAAAATGGACCCTTTCGGGTGCCGGGAATCTTCAGTCGCAGGGTGCCAAAGCTACTTACAAAGCACCTGCTACCGTACCCAATGCTCCTAACCCGGTAGCCGTTACTGTTGAAGTGGAGTTGCGTGGCCGGGGGCGCTACCTGGTTGTTTCGCATATCACTATTCAAAACGACGATGGTGAGATTGAGTTTTCGGTAGGCGGAGCTGCCAGCAAAACCAAGCTGGCTTCACCAGCAGTAAACTTTGGTGGAACAGTGTATGGATTCGGCGATAGCGATGGTGACGAAGAAGGCAGCTATATTTTCATTATGTGGGATGGTGGTGTTGGCAGCCATGCATTCAAGGATCCGAATACGCCTTTAGGAACCCATGTGCAATACGAAGTGACCGGCGGCCTGGCCTATGCTCCCTATTTTATAACCGCTGCCGAAGAACTGGTAAAAAGTGGCGGCGGCGTTACCATTACAAGTATGGGTGAAGACGATGGTTTTGTGAAGGGGACATTCAATGTAGCCCAAGCTGGTATTAGTCCCGACCTTAAGGCTACTACAACCATTTCGGGCAAATTTCGCGTAAAGAAAGGATGGTAATCAGAGTTCGTATAAACTAAACCCATTCACAGGAATCAGGCAGAGTTGAATGCCCGCGCATTCGCAGCGCCTGATTCCTGTAATTTTTTTCTTCAGCTTTTGTATTCTTATTTGTTAGCTACTTCGTCGTAAGCACTTGCCAACATTGCTTTAAGGAGCTTTTTGTCTACCCGGTCCATTTCAACCAACGTCCAACCCTGTTGACCCCATTTGTTGGGTACGGCATAGATGGCAGCGTTACTGACCGAATACAGATCCTGGTCTGTTGTAGAAAGCTTGAGGCAAGCACGATTTTGTTTTATGTCGTAAGTAGCAAATATTTTTTTTCTGATACGAAACGAAATCTTTTCAAAATGCGGTTCCTCTGTAACATTTGATTTTTCAAGTACATGCTTCCGCAACCATTGTAGTGCCTTCGATTCCGGCGCTTTAGCCTGTTCGGTTTTGAATGATAACCCTTCTTTTTTCAGCGCTGCCTCCAGCACTGGAATGCTGGACTTGCCCATGCCATGCAGCTGAAGTATTTCTTTTTTTGTATGCCTGCTCAGTATATTTAATGTGCTGATACCTGCATTTTGAAGCGCGCGTCGTGCAGGTGCCGCCAGCAATGCGAGAAAACCGGTTTGAGGCTTACGCGCCGCTTCGCAAATGGGACAACTGGGACAATCGCTACTTTTGTGATAGCGATGTCCGTTAGAACAGATTCGGATGGTAGAGCGCTGCGCCAGTTTGATTGGTTTAGGGACACTAAACTAGTGTAAAGCACGGCAAGCAGCAAGGGCTGATGCGACGAAATTGTATGATCGGAGCCAACTGCAACAGGTCAGGTCATGCCATCCTGCCTTGTGCAAATCGCTTAATATTGTAGCATGGAAAACAGACCGTCACCGGAAAAAATCAATTTGTTCGAAAAGCTGGCCTCCTTTTCTGATCACTGGAACCCGCGTATAGTGGCTGAATTGAACGGGCAACAGTTAAAGCTGGTAAAGTTTCAGGGAGAGTTTGTCTGGCACAAGCATGACTTTGAAGATGAAATGTTTCTGGTATTAAAAGGTAGCTTTGTTATGGAATTGCGAGATAAGTCGGTATTACTCACCGAAGGTGAATGCATCGTTATACCACGCGGAGTGGAGCATCGGCCCGTAGCAAAAAATGAAGTTGAAGTTTTGTTATTTGAACCAGCCGGCACCCTGAATACCGGCGATGCAACAGCCTCTGATCTTACCAGAAGCATACTCGGTCGCATTTAAACCGGTTAATTGTTGTTCAATGCCCGAACAAATAGACGATAAGAAGATTTTTTCATTGCTTGAAGTGAACCGAAGTATTCAGCGCACCATCAGTGAGCGGTATACCAGCAGCTTTTGGGTGAAGGGCGAAATCAACAAACTCAATTTTTACAAGCATTCAGGCCATTGTTATCCTGAACTGGTGGAAAAGCAGGACAATAAAATCATCGCACAAATGCGTGGCACTTTGTGGCGTGATGATTTTAAGCGAGTCAATCTACAGTTCCTCGAAGTTTTGAAAGAGCCATTGAAGGATGGAATCAAAGTACTGATGCTGGCGAAGATTAACTTTGATCCCGTTTATGGCATTTCATTGCAGATACTGGATATAGACCCCGCTTTTACGCTGGGAGATTTGGAGCGAGAGAAGCAGGAGAGCCTCGACCGTTTGAAGCGAGAGGGTTTATTTAACCTGAATCGGCTACTGGAGATGCCCTTGTTGCCTAAACGTATTGCTATAATATCGGTCGAAAGCAGCAAGGGATATTCCGACTTCATGAATGTGTTGGAAAATAATCAATGGGGTTACCGTTTTTTCACCCTGCTTTTTCCCGCGTTACTCCAGGGCGACCGCGCCGCACAGGATATTCTAAGGCAAATGGATCGCGTTCGCGCGGTGGCAGAGCATTTCGATGTAGTAACCATCATTCGCGGAGGGGGTGGTGATGTGGGACTGACCTGCTACAATGATTATGAACTGGCCAAAGCCATTTGCGAATTTCCAATGCCTGTTCTGACGGGAATCGGTCACTCAACCAACGAAACCGTGAGTGAGTTGGTGGCACATGTAAATGCAATTACACCTACCAAACTGGCTGAATACTTAATACAGGTATTTCACAATTTCTCTAACCCTATTCAGGATGCACAGAGGTTGATCATTGAAACGGCTGGCCGGCTACTAAGCGATGCGAAAAATTCGCTTCAGGCTGAAACACGATTATTCCGTTCAGTAACGGGAAATGCCTTATTACAAAATCAGCAAGCCGTCAGGGAAACTGCTGTTCAATTTCGTACCGCCACACGGGTTTGTTTACGTGAAGCGGAAGTAAAGCTGAGCCAGGAAAAAGAACGTACCGGCAATCTTCCATTATCTTTTCTGCGTAGTCAACAAATTGGCTTAGAGAACCTGTCCCGTAATCTGGAAATCCTACGACCTGAGAACGTGCTACGGCGAGGTTACAGCATTACGCGATTGAATGGAAAAGCGCTGCGGGATTCGAATTCAGTGCAACCAGGTACAGAAATTGAATCGCAGTTATATCAGGGCTATGTTCGAAGTGTTGTAACTTCCGCTCCGAAATCCGAAAAGGATGAGTAAAACACCCAGTTATACAGATGCATTTGAAGAGCTGCAAGCTATTACCCGCGAAATTGAGCAGGGTGAAATATCGGTTGATCTGCTTTCCGAGAAAGTAAAGCGTGCCAGCGAATTGATTCGTATTTGCCGCGAAAAGCTGACCAGCACCGAGCAAGATGTGAATATGATATTGAAACAGATTTCGCCTTGACGCCAGATTGACTTTTTTCTTGAAAAAGCATTATCGGCCCTGGTTTCCTGTTTAATCTGTCAAATGGGAATATTATATTTGACGAAAACAACAACATGCCTTTCTTAAAAACCGCTGCTCCTGCCCTTGTACTTCTATTTTTAATCTGTAGCTGCGAAAAGGCACCGAATTGCGCAAGCGAGCTTGTATTAGTCGCCGACAATACCTCACCAATAGCTGGCAGTAGCTTCACCATTACAGCTCCTCGCGAGTCATCTGATGATTTGTATCAATGGAATGGTCCCGGTGTAAATGAAATTACCAGCTCTAATACACTAACGATTGACAATGCAAAAGTGTCGCATCGGGGGGTATATTCGGTTCAAAAGGGCAATACCGAATGCAATACGTCGTTAAGCGACACTATATTTATCAACGTGCAGCTGCCACAGGGCGATGCGCCATGTACAACAACCAATAATGTAATAGTCTGCTCCAATATTCCGGGTGTAAATGTCACAAGTGCAACCCAGTCAGTGCACCCGGTATTCAACGGAATGGCACTTTTCGGTAGTGGTAGTTTTGGCTATCCCAGTTTCACAGTACTATTCAATTCCTACAATGGAAATGTCGAACCGGAAGATGGGATTTACAAAACAAAAAATGTGGCAGTGTTCTCAGTGACCGACGAACCCAACACTATTTCGGTGAGTTTTCTTTACAGCAGTAACTATTACCATTGCCAGGAGGGTGCGAACGTTTATGTTAAACATATAAACGGCAAACTAAGTGTAACATTCTGCAACCTGGTGTTTGGCTCTTCACCCCTTCCCAATACGACCTGTTCAGGAACGATTACCGAGTTATGATATTTAAACAACAGGGGCAACACTTACCTTGTTTGCACACAAGGGGAGTTGCCCCTGCTCGCATACCCAGGTTTTAATCGATTGGGCAAACCCCTGAGTGCATAAGCCACTTAGCATCGCGTCCCATTTTCCCTGCGTAAAACCGCTCTGCCCTCCGCCGTTGAACCGGCCACTCATTATAAATGCGCTTTTCGCAACAAGTAGATAGCTATTGACGTTTTTAGAAAGAAACTGCCCGGCGGGTGTCAACAGTTGCAACGCCGCTGTTTTTCCTCCAGAAAACGAATGAAACCGCCAGCAACAGGAGAAATATCAAAGGCGTAATTACGGCCTGCGCCGGATCACCCGCACTGGCATGGGCGATGGCAGCCGAAACAAACGTGATAGCGAAGCCGACATAGGCAAACTGTCGGCCCCATACAGGCGTGAACGGCAGCAGCAGGGCAATAGCTCCTAATATCTTGGCAATAGCCAGTTCTATTCTGAAACTGTCGGCAAACCCCAGATGCGCAAATGCAGCTTTTAAATCAGCATTTGTTAAATACAGATAGGCGCTGTATAACATAGGCAAGGCTACCAATATCGTGCTTGCCCAAAAGATGATCTTATTTCTTTTCATGTGGTAAAATTTTCAGCAAAGTTCAGTACCTTTACTTACTTTTTGTTAGTACTATACGGTTGTATAGTACTATACAAGAGTATAGAAACTTTGTTATGAAGAAGCAGGCACATCATACCCCTCAAACCTGTCAGAAGGCATTGCAACCCGTGCAGGATGCCTTGTATGTGTTAAATGGAAAATGGAAGCTTCCCATTTTAATTTCTCTTTCTTTTGGTCCCAAACGATTTGGTGAAATTGCCAGAGACATCCCGCGCATAACCGACCGTATGCTTTCGAAGGAGCTACGCGAACTGGAAGCCAATCTGCTGATCAGGCGGACAGTTCACGACAGTATTCCGGTGGTGGTAGAGTACTCACAAACAGAATACGGTGCCACACTCGATCATGTTATTGAGGCTTTGCACAAATGGGGCAGTCAGCACCGAAAAAAAATTGTAGGAAAATAGGGTAGTGAAAAGCTTGTCATATTTGTGTGCCACACCTATTACTGTTGTTGCCTGCGGCATATATGCCTGCTCAACAGGTACAATCATTACAACTAAATGATGCAATAGATTCTGCACTGAAAGCGAATAGCGATTTTCTGCAATTGCGGGCCGCCGGAACGATTGCCAATAAGAGAAAACCTTACCCTTGAGAAACATCCCTTCGTATTCAATGCCAATAGTTTATTGACTTATGTCAAGAGCAACACGACCAAATTTATAAACATTCGCTTACCTGCTATAAGTGTTAACTACTAATTTGAAAATTGCTATGGCAAAGCATTTTACACTTTAAAGATCAGAAGTATATTTGAAGGCTATCCAACAATCCTAAACCCTTTAAAAACCGATACTCCAGGCGACAAGGCCTCAGTCCGTAACAACACCCTATACTCCGACTGCCGCTCCTCCGCTCGCCATTACGCGAAACTAATTTTACACCAAACACAATTCCGATGAAACCCTTAGTCCGAACCACCTTGTTGGTGGCGCTAATGATTATTGCGCGCACCAGCGTGAGGGCGCAGTTAAGCGACCTTCATTATCTTCCACCATTGAAGCAAAAGGAAGCTGCTTTTGCTCAACAGGCCATTTACTTAACCACACCCGAAACCACCGCGTTTACGGTAAATGTGTATAAAGGCACTTCTACTACACCAGTAGCAACGTACAGCCTTTCCAAATCCGCTCCCGCAACGTACAATCCCGGCGATGGCGACAACAACATTACCCTGATCGCCGCAGCAAATGTGGGGTATGTAAATAGTACGGCAGGTCTGCGTTTCGAATCAACCAACGGCAAAAAATTCTATGTAAACTGGCGTGGCCGATCGGCTAGTCAGGGTTCTTCGTTGACATCAAAAGGACGCGCAGCACTCGGTACTGCATTTAAATGGGTAGGTGCTCCTAACAGAGGTCAATATATACAGGCTCTGTCGAACTCGTTGGGCATTATGGCTACAGAAGATAACACAACCATCAACATCTTTGGCTATAACCCCAACTGTACTTTCCGCCAGGGTTCCTTAGAGGAAGGAATTACTGCCAATGATCTGACAATTACATTGAGCAAGGGACAGACTTATGTATTGGAAGCTTCCGTCACTAGTTTGAACCACGCTAACCGCGAAGGCTGGCTGGGTGCCAGCATTACATCCAATAAACCAATTGCGGTGAATTTCGGTCAAATGCACTATCAGCCGAAGGCGCTAACGTCCAGCCGCGATGCTGCCATTGACCAAATTATTCCTGAAAACACTTTAGGTAAGGAATACATTTTTGTTCGCGGCAATGGCGTCGACTCGCTGGAGTTTCCGGTGATCATTGCCACGCAGAACTTTACCAGCATTTATGTAAATGGTAGCACGTCGCCAATTGCAACCATCAATGCAGGTGACTATTTTCAGATTCCGTCTACTTACTATTCGCAATCGTCTGCCACCAGCTCCGTACCTGGTGCAAACATGTATGTGCGCACTTCCAAGGAAGCATATGCAGTACAATCACTCGCCGGTGCGGCGAGCGACGCTACAGGCGACCTTAACTTTATTGCACCTGTAAACTGTCTGTTGGCCAATCAGGTAGACCATATACCTGATGTGGCCAATATCGCCGGGCAGGCCATTACGGGTGGTATCACCATTCTGGCATCTACTGCCGTAAGCGATGCCGATATTACGGTTCGTTACGGCAGCAGTACGGTTTCAACAGCTACCCTGACTGCCTCTCGCAAAACTGTGGCGGGAACAAGCGACTGGAAAACTTACTTTTTACCCGGACTCACCGGTGCCGTTAGTGTAAGTGCCACCGGTCCGATTGCAGTGGGATATTTTGGATACCAAAACGTAATTGGTGTGTCGGGTTATTTCTCCGGATTTGAAACCATTCCTACCATTGAAGTAACTCGTATTGGCGATGGCTGTTTGCCGAGCACAATTCTTACCGCTACTCCTGGTTTTACCGCTTATACTTGGTACCGCGACGGGCAACTGATACCAGGAGTGAATGCTAACTCGTACACCCCTGACAAAGCTGGTAAGTTTACCGTTACAGTAACCAATGGTTCCTGTGCTTACACTTCCGCTAACCAATACATTTACGACTGTAACCCTGAAATTATTGTAAATACCACGGCTAACAAATCGGGTATCATTTCTGGTGAAGCCGTCACTTTCACCGTATCTGTTCGATACCTGAGTGATGTAAATGTTACCAACCTGGTACTTACGAATCTGGTTCCGGCGAATGTGAATATCACCAGCACTTCTGCTACCTATGGATCGGTGAGCAATTCGGGATCTACCTATACCTGGAACATTGGTACCATGCGCAATGGTGAAGAACACCTGCTCACTATCAATGCTACCGGTAAAACGGTAGTGACGCCAACGCCAGGGACGCTGACTGTATCAAAAACGCAGACAATTCTGGGAACCGAATCAAATAAAGTGCCGGATGATTTTGAAGAAACAGTAACAGTGTATAGTGCACTTGAAGCCGAGCCTTCGGCACATCCCACTGGTTTGTATTTTACAAATACGGGATCCGCCAACCCTTACAATAATGTGCTGCACTTTACCGCATCGGCAGGCACCGATGGATATTTGATTGTGCGTAAACGTTCGTCGGAACCAACTTTTGTTCCAACCGACGGAGTGAGCTACAGTGCAGGGGTGATTGGCGCAGACGAGATCATCTATGTAGGTAACTCAACTGATATTACCGATCTGTCAGCTGATGCATTGACCGACTATCACTATATTATTTATCCTTATAAGGGTGGTGGAGCTGCTTCGAATTATAAAACCGACAATCCGCTTAAAGCAGTCATTAATAACCGCGTGTTTAACGACTTCCCAATGCCGGCAACAAGCAAGAGCTCATCTGCAGGTCTGGCAATCGAAGGCGTAAACGTTACGTTCATTAATGGCGTGGTTAGTGGCGGTACTACTATCACTGCCACACGGCACGTAGGCAGCAAGCCTGAAAATTATACGAACGGATTGCCAACATCGGTAAAAACGATGAGAGGAATTTACTATACCGTTACTTCGTCGGCAGCCAATCCAGGTGAGTATGTGATCGTACTCGATTTCTCCGGATTGAACATGACCGAGTATCAGTGGACGCAAGCGATTGTATTGAAACGTTCCAACTCATCGAGCCCATGGCAGGATATTACCAATAAAGTGGTAACCGTTGCAGCCGACGGCCAGCTTGGCAAAATCATCATTCGCGATTTAAGTAGCTTTTCCGACTTTGCCATTGGTTCCATGGAAACAATTTTGCCTTTGAACTGGGTAGAGTTCAATGCCGAGCAGGACGGAAGCAATGTGAAGCTTGACTGGAAGACCGCCAACGAACAAAACACAAAAGATTTTGTGGTGCAGCATAGTAATAGTGGTGCCGACTGGTACGATGTGGGCACGGTATCAGCTGCCGGAAACAGCACTACTGTGTTAAGCTATCGCTTTGTGCATGATTCGCCAGTATCAGGCATGAATTTTTACCGCCTGAAGCAGCGCGATTTGGATGGGAAGTTCAGCTATAGCGCGGTGAAGAAAGTTAGCTTTGCAGGCAATAGCCAGCGGCTGGTAATTCTCGGCAACCCTGTATCGAACGGATTGCTGCGCATTAGCATCAGCGAGCGAATGAAAGTTTCAATTAAGTCGCTTGATGGTCGTGCGTTGTTGTCGCGCGATCTGAATGGCGGCCGCCATCAGATTGAAGTGGGTCAATTGCCTCCTGGCACTTACATCATCCAGGCCGGTCAGGAAGCGCAGCGTTTTGTGATCAAGAAGTAGAAGACGTTCTAATCACCCGATTATATACCCAAACAAGGGGCCGCCGAAGGGCGGCCCTTTTTTATTGCGGAGATTAGTTAAGCGCGAAATTGTTTGCAGCGCAATGTAATAATGAAAATTTCGAATTCGTTACCCGGAAAATTGCATTCCACAAACCACCCGCTTTTCGACCGGGTGGCCGCAAATCATTTACTAATTATTCAACCTACAACACCCCCGTCGAAGACGGGGTGGGTTGTAGGTTGAAAATTAACGTTGCCATTCGTTGTAGCAAAGTTCACCACCCCGTCGAAGACGGGGTGGGTTGTATGTAGAAAATTAACGTTGCCGTTCGTTGTAGCAAAGTTCACCACCCCGTCGAAGACGGGGTGGGTTGTATGTAGGAAGTGGTTGGTTGTGCCTCGGGCAATTCTGGGTGCCCAAAGCGTCAAAGCCGAAGCGCTAACTCCCCTAATTGCCAGGACGAACTAGTGGGAGTCGGTGTGCTACGCCCTAAGCTCGGATCACGAAATTGTTGTAATCAATACCCGAAAAATTAGATTCGACAACCCACCCGCTCTTCGACCGGGTGGTCACCGCCTAATTCCAAATTTTTCTACCTACAATGCACCCCGTCTTCGACGGGGTGAAGCATTTCAATGGAATTACCCTAGCGATCCACCGAATGGGTGGTGATGCATCGTGTTGGACCCACCCCGTCGAAGACGGGGTGGGTTGTCTGTAGACTGGTGGTTGGGTGTGCTTCAGCCAATGCAAAGCACGAAAATCTCGCGTAAAAAAACCCTCGCTCACGGTCAAAACTTCCTAAATCTCCGATGAAAAAGATCGTACTTCTGTTGCTTTCCTCTAAATTATAAAATGTTGTCATCAACATGATAAATTGCATTGTTTATTGACATTTAAATATGGGAAATACTTTCACCCAACTTTATATTCAATTTGTATTCGCTGTAAAATATCGTGCCGCACAAATTGATGATACCTGGCGTTCGCAACTTCACCAATTCATTACCGGACTGATACAAAGCAAGGGGCATAGGCTGATTCGAATCAATAGCATGCCCGATCATATTCACATTTTTGTTGGTTTTCAACCCGCCGACTCACCCGCTTCCCTGATGAAAGCCGTTAAGTCCGAATCGTCAAAGTGGATAAACGACCAAAAATTCACTGCGCAAAAATTTCAATGGCAGGAAGGTTATGGTGCATTCTCCTATTCCAAATCTGCAGTTCCAGCTGTTAGTCGGTATATTGAAAATCAGCAGTCACATCATAAACATCGCAGCTTCTTGGAGGAATACAGGTTAATATTGGATCGGTTTGAGGTTAATTACGAAGGAAAGTATCCTTTTCGAGCAATGATATAAACCAGAGGCTACATATTGCATATCCCACAAAAATTCCCAAATTTTACCCTCGCACGCTCACCAAACCTTATTTCGTATGAAATACCTGATCCTCCTCGCCCTCCTGGGCATGTTCCTGCCTGCCTGCAGGCAAGCCGGCACCAATGCCGATGTTGTCAACAAAATTGCTGATCTCGAATATCGTGTCAGTCTGCTCGAGAAGCAGCTCGCCGAAAAGCAGGTAATGCTCGGCAACAATGCCAAACCTGATGCTGCCCACAGCTATGGCTCAAGCTCTTCTACCTTAAAGCACGAAGGAAAGTACAATGGCAGCACAAGCAGCTACTACAGTGCCCGATGCCAGGCCATTACCAAAAAAGGAACTCAATGCAAGCGATCCGCCCGCTCTGACGGATATTGCTGGCAACATGGCGGATAAAAATTTCCCGCATTACGGGTTCCCGTAACAAAAACTAATTCATCTGCCCTAATTTGTGCTCGTACCATTAGCCGAACCCTTATCTGATGTAAATGGCAAGCAAGAGGCCCCGTGAGGGGCCTTTTGTGGTAGGGCGGAAACTTGAAAATCGAAACGGGATATTTATGTGAGTATTTTCTATCGACTACTTTATTTCATTTTAATGGTGCTATTAGCTTAATCGATTTAACCTGAACTGTCTTCAACAAAAAGCTATATTTACATCATGGACGTGCTGACTCCGGAACAGCGACGTAAAAACATGCGGGCCATTAAAAGCAAAGGCACAAAGGACGAGATCTTCTTGGCTAAGGCGCTTTGGGCAAAGGGTTATAGGTACCGAAAAAATGACAAGTCGGTGTTTGGCCGACCGGACCTCACTTTTCGTCGTTTTAAACTGGCCATATTCGTCGATAGTGAATACTTCCACGGCAAAGACTGGGAACAAGCCAAGTACAGAATTCAATCTAACCGCAACTTCTGGTGGTCTAAAATTGAAGGCAACATTAGACGTGATCATTTGGTTAATGAGCGGCTAAGCAAAGAGGGCTGGATTGTGTTGAGATTTTGGAGCCAGGAAATACGAAAAAATTTAGCATATTGCATTGTTCAAATTGAAGAAAAGCTAAAACCGGGAGCATGAAGACGTATAGTGACGTAAAGAAAGGCCTAAATATTAATGTCGATAAGCACCTAAACGATGGATTTGCGGCATTGACGCATTTTTGGCAGAACCATAAAAATGGGGTAGCGAAATATTTCAAGCCAGGCGCTAAGGATTACCTGAAAAATGAGGTATTGCAGGAAATAGAAGATCCTACTCAACTATATATTCCGTTAAAATTCGATGTCCCATTTCCACCACCAGAAAATCCCGGTTTTAAGTTTATTGATCTATTTGCTGGCATCGGAGGAATCAGGATGGCCTATCAAAACGTCGGAGGTAAATGTGTGTTTACCAGCGAGTGGAACAATTTCGCAAAAAAGACCTATGAAGCGAATTTCGGCGAAGTGCCATTTGGTGATATCACCAAAATCGACGAAAAAGATATTCCTGACCATGATGTTTTGCTTGGTGGATTTCCCTGTCAGCCGTTTTCGATTGCAGGTGTTTCAAAAAAGAATGCTCTAGGGCGGAAGCATGGTTTTTTAGATGAGACACAGGGTACCTTGTTTTTTGATATTGCACGTATTCTAAAACATAAAAAGCCTAAAGCGTTTATGCTTGAGAACGTTAAGAACCTTGTTTCCCATGATAAGGGTAATACGTTCAAGGTAATTAAGAACACGCTAACTGAGTTAGGTTATACGGTCCATTCCCGCGTTCTAGATGGAAAATACTTTGTGCCACAACACCGGGAACGAATTATTATCGTCGGTTTCAGAAAGGATATTTTTGGCGGACAGGAGATTTTTGAGTTTCCTCAATTGTCTGATGCGAAACATAAGATCAAAACCATTCTTGAAAAGAAGGTTAATTCTAAGTATACCTTATCGGATAAATTATGGGGGTATCTGCAGGGTTATGCCGAGAAACACAAAGCAAAAGGGAATGGCTTCGGCTTCGGGTTAACGGATTTGAACGGCATTTCAAGAACAATTTCTGCTCGCTATTATAAAGACGGTGCGGAAATTCTCATCCCGCAACCTAACGAAAATCCCCGCCGTCTTACTCCGCGCGAGTGTGCCAGACTTCAGGGATTTCCAGATAGTTTCATTATCCCTGTTTCAGATAATCAGGCCTATCGACAATTTGGTAATTCAGTCACCGTTCCACTTATTCAGTCTGTGGCGGAGCAAGTTATTAAAGTATTGCAAACTGCCAATGGAAAGCGTACTATCAAGCGCAATTGAAACTGCGCGAAAAGCACAGTCGGTTTATACGAAATTTATTAGCTCCAATGATGTCGGTAAAACGTCTCATGGGGAGAGTCGAAGTCATCAGGCAGGCTTTTATATATCGAAATCTTTTCTTAAAGACGTCTTTGAAGTTGAAATCCAGAAAGGGACTGACTATGAACGGTTTGTTACAATCCAGTGGCAGGACGATTTTGAGACTGATAGCCGATTTAAATATTACGGAAGTAAAAATGAATGTCATTTGACCCGTCTGGGGAAGGAATTTCCATTTCGATATGATGATAATATCGGTGACTTACTCATATTATGTAAATTAAATAGGGATTACTACAAGGCGTTTGTATTAAGCACGGATAGCGATATGGATGAGTTATTCGCGGCGCTTAATATTTCTCCTGCGGATGCCAATGGATTAGTTCCCCGACAAAATGAATTGGCAACTGAGGAGAAACTTCTTCGTTGCTTCTCCAGCTATATAGGCTCCCTTAGTATAGACTTTCCGCCAACCGATCTATTAGCAGCACAAGCCCGAGCTTGTTACAACGGCGCATATGGAGTGGGGTTGAAAGATGTTCTCGCCAATCCGGATAGGATTCTGTTGGAATGGATTGACGCAGAGTATAGTCTTTTCAAAGCGATAGAAAATGACCGATACCTGGACATTATTCAAAAGCCTTTTGACTCCGTTGAACATTTGGTTGATATTGCTAACATGATTCTTAACCGTCGGAAAAGCCGCGCCGGGAAATCTCTTGAGCACCACTTGGCTGAACTGTTTAATTCATTTGGACTTATGTATTCTTCCCAATCAATTACCGAGGGTAACAAGAAACCCGACTTTCTTTTTCCGGGCGGCAACACTTATCACGACAAATCATTTCCAGCTGAAAAGCTTACGTTCCTCGCATCTAAAACGACTTGTAAAGATCGTTGGCGGCAGGTTTTAAATGAGGCAGACAGAATAAAGACAAAGCATCTGTTTACGCTGCAGCAGGGGATTTCAGCAAACCAACTAAAGGAAATGAGAGAATATAATATTCAACTAGTAATACCTAGGGAAAATTTGACAACATTCCCTGCCGAATTTCGGCAAGAAATATTGTCCTTGAATCAATTTATAATTCATGCGAAAGAGCGGCAGTAGTTCAAGTAGAGATCGTTGATCGTGCACGTTTTGCCAGTAACTAGGAAACAAAAAGTAGATATTTAACCTCTACCCCCAACCCCCTCGCCAGCGCCAGGATTGTCGTCAACGACGGATCTCCTTTCCCACTTTCAAGAGTCCAGATTTGGCTATAGGCAATGTCGGCCAGATCGGCAAGCTGACGGGTAGTCAGTCCCTTTTCTTCGCGTAACCGTTTAAGGTTTTGCCCAAATGCTTTTAGTATTTCCTCGTCTCGGTTGTTGGCCATCTGGCAGGGAAGGTCGAAATATTTTAAAAAAATGTTGACTTGAAATATCAAGTCAATTGGTATTTTGAGTAAATTCACATTTTGGGGGCGAAACGAAAAGACATATTGTCGTTTATGGCGCCATCACCCTCCAAATCAATGCTGAATCTTATAAAACCGGAAACTATGGACAAGTGCAACGAAGTACGGGAAATAAACCTGCCGGTGCCGACTGGGCTGATGGCGATAGAGGAAGATTTGCAGGTATTGCTGCAGGAACTGGTAGATTCACTGTCGGTGTATGCACACCTGGCACCAAAGGACGATAGCCGGGAGGCGGCAGCGATGGTGCTTTTTCAGCAATGGCTTGAACTGGAGCAACAAGAGAAAAGGCGACGCAGCAGTTTGCGAGGCAAGGCACTGGCAGAAATAATGGAGCTGGCCAGGAGGAAACGTACAGGAGACGAGGGGCTGCTGATGAGCCGATCTATTTTAGAGGACTGGCAGCAGGCAGATGCCTGGCGGGTGTGCGATACAGGCAGTGAACAGACGGCGCTTCGCTTCTGCATTCGGCCTACAGCCGACACCCTAATGCTGGAGCAATTATTTGAGGTAAGGCTTGAGCATTTTCTGTATTTCTATCTGCAGTGTTTGGCAAATGCTGGCGAGAGCATCGATAGTAGACTGGCGATTCATTTCCTGAACTCAGTCGCGGATCCTGTGGAACTGGTAGGGGGTTAGCTATTTGCGTTGCCTCAATGTTTTGGATCTTCGGCCCGATTGGGAGTTCGTGAAAATCTAGTTGACAACAGTTGAGCAAAAAAATTAAATTTGTTTATTCAACCAGCTCTGAAAAAATGCCACGAACGCGCGTTTCCTATTTGCTACTGATCGCAAGCCTCCTGCTAACCACTTCCGCAGTGTACTCTCAAAAAAAATCGCCGGCCTTATGTATGATCGCTCATAACGAATATGAACAGTTTCCCGATAGCTCTGAAGTGGTACAAAAAGTATTTGAATACTATTACAATGTAGCCGATCGAAAAAATGGAGTGGCAAGGCTAAGCCCGGAACAACAGGTGTTGTATTACCACTATGTAGCAGATGGCAAAATTGGCAATGCGGGTATGTATGGATTCCTGCTGGAAACACGAGGCGAATATTTTAAAGGTTATGCAGCGGCATTGGAGCGGATGGGTGATACAATAAGTCAAAAACTATTGTTGGAAGCGGAAAAAATGTATTTGAAATACAAAAAATGGTTCTACGAACTGGAATCGCCGCCGGCACTTAGCGAAGATGATCCGGCTTACGACATTGTAGAAGATTACAAATTACAAGCCCTCGACAAAAAATGGGGCGAACAATTTTATAAACGCGAAGATTTTTTTAGGACCTACCTGAGCGCCAATAAAACGAAAATTGCGCAATCCGCGCCGGCACCAAGATAAATTTCAATCCCAACGTGCACAGGCATGCGCAACGTAGAGACGCCACGCATGGCGTCTCTACGAATCACGAATTGCGCAACCTCCGAACGGCCTGCATATCAAGGTCGGCTTGGGCAAGGTCTTTTTTGAGTTGCTCAAAGCGGGCGGTAAGCTGGCTTAGCTTCGATTCGGTTTGCTGACGCAGATACTGCAAATTGCGATAGTCATGGCGGATTTTTTTCTCTAGCTCGGTGCGGCGCTGTGAGAATTGGAGGCGGGCACGGTTCATTTCGAGCTGCAACTTTTCCTGATCGGGCACATACGAAAAACGTGCAGCGATCTGACGCTGCCAGGATAACAATGTCGAAACATAGGTAGGGCCAAAGCCCTGGATCTTTTTACTGTGTAATCGTGAAATATCGGAAGCGCTGTGAATGCCATGTTGCCGCAATGTTTCCTTTCTGCTGGGGCCAAAATTTGGAATGCTGGCCGAAGCAATGGAAAAGCCAGCTAAAAACTGATGAAGCTTTTCGTGATATAACTCTTTTTCAATGTCGGTTTGCCTGCGCTTAAACTCTTCAGGAAGACGTTGAAAATCGCTGATCAGGTAGCTAAGATTATCAGCTGCGGAATTATATGCTTTGAGCTCGCGTCCCTGCTTGATATCGTTGGCAGCAACGGTATACAGGTTTTTGAGACTGTTGTAGTGCAGTGTGCGGGCCTTTATTTCTTTCTCTCGGGCCTGTCGGCCAGGCACAAGAAAGTTGAGCCAGAAAAGCAATAGCGTGGCAAACACAAAACTTACATTCACAAAAATGGCAAGCAGAACCGCCGAAACAATGATTACTACAACCGCGATAGCAGTATTAGTATCGGCGTTTTTATATGCTGGATTTGGAGGCGCGGGCGTCAGTCCGGCAAAACTGTAATTGAGGTCAATGGAGGGAGTGCGAAGCCGTTGAATCTTGAAGCCCTGTACAAACTGCTTTACATCGGAAATGGCCAGGTCGCCCTCCACATCTTCCATAAAAAAGACAATACCGTTCTTTTCACGAAATGCACACCAGGGACAGAATGTTGAATGCTTCCAGTAAAAGTGTTGTTTCGATTTTTTACAAGTAATCAGGTCCTTTAGAAACGAGCCGGTCTCCGCTACCCATTCGGCAGATAACGGTCGGTTGTCCAATTCTTCAAAAGCGCGATGAAATAGCTTGCTGAGACTGGAAGGCAGCTCACGAATATCCAGGCTGTTGAGTGGCGGCTGAAGGTTTCGATTCCGACCAGACAAAGAATAAAAAAACAGATGCTGCCGAATGGCACTGTCTTCATCAATATCCTGGTTTTGCAGGTTGCGGCCGGCGAAAGGATGGCGGCCAAGGAATAATAGCTGAAAAATGAGAACGGCCATTGAAAAACAGTCCGTGTTGACACTGCGTATCACATTTTCGAATGTACCGCGCGCCAGCAGTTCGGGCGGAGTGTAGCGGGGTACGCCCACTTCACAAAAGTGAATGCGACCATTGTTATTTACCTGAAATGAATCGCAGTCGATGAAATTTACCATCCCATTCCCATCAACAAGGATATTTCCTTCATTCACGTCGCCCACAATCAAACCAGCTGCATGTAAGCTATGAAAAGCTGCGGCCAGGTTTCGGGCCACATGAACGAGAAAATTGTATCCTTTTTCGGGAAACAATTGCTTGCGATCCATTGGACTAAATATCTTATGCAAGGGAACCGACTCGCGGATTTTTTTCATCACAAAGCCGATAGCAAGTCCACGACCATCCAATATAACGTCGTGCGGCCAGGCGGAAAAATTACGGATCGCCTGATCGCTAAAGTTCACCATATAACGCAGCTTCTCCGACTTGTCGGAGCTTTGCGCTACGTTGTACAGCTTCAAAACCAGTTGATCATTGTGCTGCAGCAGATACACAGCTCCTTCACCACCACGACCGATTTCTGGGCCTGGGTAATATTTGTTGCCGGTTATGCCTTGATAAGTTTGCTGCATTACGAGTTCAGGCGGGTGGCGAGCAACAGCGTCTTGTCATCATCCGTTTTTTGATTGATGAGTTCGCTGCCAAGGTAATTTTGAAGTTTATTATTGAGGGTAGCAATTTTTTCATCATTGTCAGCCAGCCGCAACCATTTGAACATGCTTTCGAAAAAGGGTTGATGAACAATATTGGTTTCAATATTCAATGCCAGCATTTGTAGTCCGTCGGTCAACAAAGCAATTTCATCAATCCGTTCATGTAGTACAATGCACCGAAGCTGGGCCATATGAAGATGATCGACCAGAAACCAGGTACTATTTTGGTATTCGCCATTTTCGGGCGGCCAAAGGGTTACATATCCATCCACGCCGTTATGCCGCACAATGGCACCATCTCCAATTTGAAAAAACACAGCTCTATCTGGAAAAAGAACGGCACCCAGCCAGGTGCAGGAGTATTCCTGTATAGCCACCTGATTTTCGACTGACTGCTGACGTAGTAATTCGTAAATTTCTTCAGCCACCTGATAAATGTCAGCTTCTTCAATAATGGCGTCAACTTGCAGCAGTGCTGCAAAACGGTTTACAGTCTCGGTTACGACCAATTGAGATGCAGTGGCTGCAAATCGGGCGCTGCCGGCACCATCGCTGGCGCAACAAATAAGAATTTCTGTTCCGTTGGGATGCAGTAGCTTTTCTGCGTGCAATGCGTCCTCGCAAGGTCGGTCAGAAGATAGGTGGGAACTGCCGACGACTGCCTGACCTATCAATTTCCAGCTCATAATTCGGCCCAGCCTGACGGTGGTAACATGTTTACGGCGCTATTGGTGTTTTTACTGGAAACCATTTTCATGGAAGCCGACAGCCATTGGAAAAACTCGCGGAACTTAAGACCCTGCAGCCTGAGCGGCTCGCGTACCGACAGTTTCTTCAAAATATCCATATTGGCGTTTTCAACGCCAATCGCAAAGAATGCAAAAGACCTGGCCGCTTCGCCTTCGCGAATCATGGCCGCAGCCTGCTCATAACTATCCGTTGGCGCGCCATCGGTAATCAGAAAAATCCAGGGCTTGTAGTACGACACTCCATGCTGCTTGTATTCCTGTTTGCGCTTTTGGAGCAGGTCGATTCCCATCGTAATGGCCTCGCCAATGGGCGTGTCGCCACTGGCCGACAATGTTGGGGGATGAAAGGAGGCAACAGTATGGAAATCTGATTCGAGCCTGGCAGGTCCAAATGTCACAATCCCAACTTCCACCCTTTTCATCGCCAGGTGGTCGGCCATCAGTTCATCACGAAGGGTAGTAATGCCATCGTTCAACTGCTGAATCGGCATGCCCGACATGGAACCTGATGTATCCAGCAGCAAAAGGCAGGGACAACGTGGCTCGGGATTGTCGGCAAAATTATCACTGCCAAAAGGCACCTGTTCAAAATTGATGTACTCGCTCATAAGATCGGTTCGATTTGGTGAATATCGGCTTAAAGATATTCGGTTTGTCGGGATTTTCTAAGCAGATTTCTCAGATTTTACCGCAAATGAAACCAGCCGCACATCTCAAATGCCGCACAACTTACTAATCCTCACAAATGTTTCACAGTTTATGTTGAAAAATGCAACAGTTCTTTGCTTAATTTTCTTATCTAAACTATACCAATGCTTATCCGCCTTATCCTCTTCTGCACGGCAATGGTTGCGATACAACAAGCCTGCTTTTCTCAAAAAACGAGACATATTTCCATCTATGCTTCTTATGGTCCACAATTGAATTTCTTCGCAAACAGTTTTGATGAAGAAAGCGGACCACAGCCCCATCGGTATTTTTACAATAAGCAAATGCTGGGAAGCATTGCGGGAGTCGGGCTGCAATACGACTGGAATTCGCGATCGTTTTTGCAACTGGAGTACAACCAGAGCAAAAACAAAGCCCGCGTGAATTATGCGATTAATTTGAATGGTGTCGATTTTTACGTAAAGGATTTTAATCTTCATTATATCAACCATTTTTTCCAACTGGGGTATGGACGCCGATTTGCCGGTAAGAAATCGGCCTGGATTGCGGAGCTGGGTCTACTTTATCTCACTACGGCCGACCAATCCATCGTATACGAGGGAGCGGTTTTAGGGGGCCCGGTGGTAGAAATTGCCGAAAGAAATTTTTCTAATAGTGGAATGGAGGAAGCTGGTTTTTACGGCGGAGTAGGGTGGGAACGATCAATCGATACCAGATTTACAGCCGGCATAAAGGCGAGAGCCTACTATCTCGTTTCCATCAGTTTTTTAGAAGCGGTGTCGCTAACGCCGGTGCTACGGTGTAGAATTGGTAAATGAACTTATCCGCGAACTCTGTGGGAACAGAACTGCTGCTTCTGCAACAAGTCTTATTACCCTCTTTAGAAATATTAAAACAGGTTGGCGAGACTTACTAGAGCTCTTGTACCCTGTTTAACCGCAGAGGAAACAGAGGTTCTACGCAGTGGACGCGGAGATTGAATGCGAGTAATGAAAGTTAGTTTTGAAATGTTCTCCCTATGCTCGGCGGTTGAACAGGGCATCGGTGCTCTGAAGTTCCTGCGAGGTTCTAGATTTACCGAATAAGCTCTTCGGCTTTAATTGTATCTACCAGCAAACGACGGAAAAATAGTTCGTTCTTTCTCCGGGTTTCTGCAGTAATTATTTCTTCCATTTCCTCAGGAGAATAACCGGCGGTGTAGCAACGAAGCGATTCAAAGGCGCGGGCTTCGTCGTCGTCTGAATAAGAAACGCGAATAGGCAAATAGGAATCATCAACAAATCGAACCCAGCCATCGCCGCCTTCCTCATGGCTGCGCGTCCAGCCAAAATAATATAGAGGGTATCTGGTTGCCCAAGCCTCGCGCAGCAATAATTCCGTAACCACACTGCTAACAATAATATGTTCAGGGTGACCATATTCGCCATCGGGACCAAAACTGATGATGGCGCCGGGCTGCAGTCTTTCAATAATTGATTTGACGCTGTCGCGCAAAGCAACACTTGCCTCTACCGATGCACGTACACCGTCGCGAACGCCGAATTTACGGTCAAGGCTTACCCGTTCCACAAAAACGGGAGGCAGGATACCGAGTTTTTCGGTAGAGCATATACACTGTTCCTGCTTGATTTTTTTAACGGAATCAGGCGAAGCCTGCACATGCCGGGTATCGTTTTCGGCAGTTACAGCAATCACCAATTGAACGGCATGGCCGAGGCGGGCATATTTGGCAAGCACAGGGCTAAATGCAGTTTCATCATCAGGGTGAGCGAGTACCACAAGTATCGGACTTTTTTGCCGGGGAGCTTCCTGCTTCTTAGGGTTGCAGGCGATAATTGCTAATAACAGATAAACTGCCAGCAAGGTATGTTTAGGCATATAACGAAGTTAATGGCAAAGAATCTTCAATGTTAAATACACAAAATCTGGCTTCTAAACTATGAAATCCGGGCGTGCAGAAAATAATTTCTGGCAGCAATCTTCTTTTGGGCGTGGCAGTTCTATTCGCCAGATAGAACAGATTTGGGCGCAAATTTTTAGCGTACGACACTGCATTCTGCTTGCGTTTACTATCTGCGTGATAAGACTATCGCCCTTATTGGCAACCTCAAAACTGTTTAGCGAGACTCAATAGAGCTCTTGTACCCTGTTTAACCGCAGAGAAAACAGAGGTTCTACGCAAAGGGCGCAGAGATCGAATGAGAGTAATGAAAGTTAATTTGGAAGTGCTCTCCCGTTTCTCTGCGTAAAATCGCCGCGAACTCTGAGGTTAAACAGGGTATCCGTGCTCTGAACTTTTTAATGACTTACAGGCCACCTGTTTTTTCACACAGATTGGAAGAAATCAGTGCTTTGCAGTTCGATTATTCTTCCTCACCAGATTTTTCGCAACGCCTTGATTGCTTTATACAACAAGTTGCGGGAGGTTTGATAATTCAGCTCCATCACCTCGGCAATTTCTTCGTACGAAAGATTTTGATAAAAACGGAGATATACAATCTCACGTTGGCGTGGCGATAACTGATCGAGAGCCGATACCAACTGTTGCCGTTGACGAATTGCTTCAGGATCGTTTTGGGCAGATTCGAAAGAATAAAAATCGAAACTTGCTTCGCCGGCGTTAGCCTGACTAAGATGCTCACGACGCTGCCGGCTGCGTTGCTGCTCTGCCACCCTGATCAGTTTATACCGAAGCGATTTGAACAAATAAGCCCTCACAAATTCGACCTCCGGCGGAGGCTGCTTGTGCAAAAGGTCAGCAAACAACTCCTGCACACAGTCTTCCACCATCGACTTTTCGCCCATCAGCTTATAGCCGTATAGCGCCATCCCTTCGTAAAGGCGTTGAAACAGAACAGCTAATGCGTTGCTGTCGCCCCGACGAAACCGTTCCCATAAAGCAGCTTCTTCCCGTGCAGAATCATTCATACCGACAAAATGGCCATTAAAAATTTGCAGTCAGGCCAGGAGTAAGGGCGGGAAATTATTAAATGTTTCGGAAATACGGGTTACAAAAGCGCAGTTGCCGTACTATATTTGGTATTTACAAGTCATCATGGAAGAACAAATAAGGTCGGTAGAACAGCTGGTAATCGACGAGCAGTTCCTGGCCTGGTATAAAGCTGATAATCACGACGCCACGCAGGCCTGGGAGGCAAAAATGGCGGTCGATCCGTACCTCGCAGAGCTCTCGGGCGAGGCTCGCATTTTTCTGGACAGACTCATTATGTCTGAGAAGGGACTGGATGCAGAAAAAATCGCGGCAGCTAATCAGCAGTTTCAAAAAATTTTACAAAACAAAAAACCTGCACCTGTTCGGCGCCTTTTCCTGCGTTGGGCAGCCGCAGCTATCCTGCTATTGGGAATTGGTACGGCAACCTGGTGGTTTACCCAAAAATCAGAAATAAATTATGTGGAGCAGGTGGCAGGGTTCGGCCAAACACGAGAACTGCTGCTTCCCGATGGTAGCCATATTCAATTGAACGCCAACACAAAACTTAAATACCCTGCAAATTTTGAAAACTCCAGTCGCGAGGTATGGATTGAAGGCGAGGCATTTTTGGAAGTAGTGAAAACCGGCGACGGCAAATCATTTGTCGTACATACTGACCTGTATGATATCACAGTAAAAGGTACAAAGTTCAATGTGCTGGCTCGTGAAAATCGCCAGCAGGTATTGTTGACCGAAGGAGCCATTGACCTTTCTGTAAAGGGTGGGGCAACCGAAAGCCTTCAACCCGGCGATTGGATGATCGTAAAGGAAAATAGTTTGGAGAAAAGGCGGAGCGATGGCAAAGCGGCACTGGCCTGGATGGATAAGCAAATGATCTTTGAGAAAAGCGCACTATCGGAAGTTGCCCAGCGTATTCGTGAGTATTACGGACTGGAAGTGAATGTGGATCAAGGTCTGGAAGAAAAAGCTGTATCGGGTATATTCCCCAATAACGACCTCAATATTTTGCTTGAAACTCTTTCAGCTTCCGGCGAATTCGGACTGCTGCGCAACGGATCTGCTTTGCGTTTTACCAGGAAATAGGTGAACGGCTTGAAATGAACTAACTTACTGCAACGATTGCTCCTTGCACGAACTTCTTGCTTATGGGTAAAGGCGTTACACGGAGGGAAGTGACTGCTACCTGCATACGCACACTGCTACTGGGCGTTCTGCTGCTGTCATTTTATTGCCCCAACGCCCAACAAAACACCCGCAAACTATTTAGCGTTCTTCAGGACCTGAACCAGCAACGAAAAATTTATTTTTTTCTGACCGACGCCGGCATGGGCGACTGGCCGGTAGAAGCTATCAACTACGAGCCCTCGGAACCGCTCACCCGAATACTGGATCGGCTACTGGAAAAAACAAGTCTGCGTTACCGCCTGCTCAACGAGCAAACGGTTATCATCTACTCCAAACACGCCAGACCACTTGATGTGAATGGGAAAAATCAAAACGCAGAAATCGATCAGCCGGAGTCAACGGGTCTGATATTACGAGGACGCGTACTGGCTGCCGATAGTACCCCAATTGCGCAGGCAACAGTGCGCGTGAATCAGGCTGTAGGCAGCTATACCAACAGTTCTGGTTTGTTTCGCCTTCCAGTTAAACGCGATCAAAAACTTACAGTAAGTTGTGTTGGCTACGAAACGGTGGAAATGGAATTGAAAGACTGGAGTTTTCATCAACCGCTAACCGTAGTATTACCGGTGAAACAAATGGACCTGGAAGAGGTGATTGTGACAGGCTTTGATGTACAACGCAAGGCTAGAACACTGGGATATCCGGTAAGTGTAGTGCGCAGTCGGCAGATCAATATACCTGCTCACACCAATGTAGCAGCAGCCATGTATGGTAAAGCACCAGGTGTAAGGATACAAAGCGCTCCTGGCGGAGCTACGAGTGCGGTACAGATCCAGGTAAGGGGTTTAAACTCACTCAACTTCAATTCCCAACCCATCTTCTTTCTCGATGGGGTGGCCATACGAAACACTAACGAAAGGGGCGTTGAAGGCATCAACAATGGCGGCTATTGGGATGATCCACGCATCAGAGGGAATGGCGTTCTCGACATCAACCCGCAGGATATTGAATCGATCACAATCTTAAAAGGGGCCAGTGCCACGGCTTTATACGGATCAGAAGCGGCGAATGGAGTCGTGCTCATCAATTCAAAAAAAGCGGTGCCGGGGCAGGGAGTGCGGGTGCATTTCAACTATGCAGCCACCGTAGAACAAAGGGCTCAATTACCCAACTATCAGGAGCTTTACGGGCCCGGCTACGATCTGGTAACCAACCTCGCCGAAGGTGCAGATGATGCTGGATGGATACCGGTTGACGCCAATGGCGACGGCATAGCGGAGAGCCGCCGCCCCAACTTTTCGGCCTGGGCCCAGTTTGGCCCAAGGCTCGATGGTCAGCCAGTAACCTGGTGGGATGGGTCTATACGACCCTATCAATTGCATCGCAACAACTACGATGTGTTTTATCAGACAGGTTATAGCAGTCAGGCCAACCTGGCACTTTCCAACCATAGCGACAAAGGAGGGTATCGTTTTTCTTACAGCCGTCATGATTATCGTGGCATACAACTGGGTGGCAATCTGCGAAGAAACACCCTCAACTTTAGTACCCAGTGGAAAGTAACTCCCCGGTTCAGCATTGACCTGGTTACTCATTACACAAAAAGTAAAGTGCATAACCGGCCCTATCAGTTGAACCGTTTACTGGCTTCATACGCAGGTTTCCTGAGCCGCGCAGAAGATCCGGAACTGTTGCTTGACCGCTATCAAACTTCGGAGGGCTACAAATGGGTAAGTTGGACCCGACCCGATATCAATCCCGCAGAAGCATTGAAATACCCGATGAAGACAGAAGCGCTTGATTTTTTCTGGATGCAGCTGCGCAATAAAGAAGATGAGGATCAGGACCGGGTTATCAACAGCTTTACTTTTCAATACCAGATTAGCCCACGCCTGCAATTGCGTGCCAGGCTGGGCAATGATTTCACCAGTTTCCGCCTGGATGTAAAGCGATTCAATGAATACCCAACAGCTTTCAATGTTGTAAACAGCACCGGACTATACCGTATGCAAAATGGACGCTACAGTATATTATATGGCGATGCCCTGTTGAGTTACGATTTGCCATTACATGCAAACTGGAACCTTCATTTGAATGCGGGCTACCAGGCGCGGCGGGAGAAATATACGGATGAAATGTCGTCGACTAATGGTGGACTACTAAAAGAAAACTGGTTCAGCCTCGACAACTCTTTCAGCCCTGTTGCCAACGAAGTTGACCGTACAGAGTTGCTCAAGTTCGCTTATCTGGGATTTGCCAATGTCAGTTATCGAAATTACCTGTTTGCCGAGGCAACAGCACGCCTTGAATATTCTTCCACACTACCTGTTGAAAACAACCATTACTTCTATGCTTCGGGCAATGCCGCATTTGTATTTACGGAACGTTGGAAAAAACTGCGTAGCTGGCTGCACGCCGGCAGGCTGCGCCTTTCATATGGAGTAGTCGGCAACGCGCCCCCCGCTTACGCGGCAGCGCTCACTTACGTTCAAAATACCTTACCAACCGTAAATGGTCCCGTTGCATCGCAAGCTGTGACTCCCAATATTGGCAACCCGGCTATTCGTCCCGAAAATAAATATGAATGGGAGGCCGGGCTCGACCTGCAATGGTTTAAAGGTCGTTTAGGACTTGATATCAACTGGTATCGAAATCGTATTCCCAATCAAATTGTGCAACTGACAGTGCCAGCCAGCTCTGGCGCTTTTTCGCAGTTGATTAATGCCGGCGAACTACGAAGTGAAGGCTGGGAGATTGCATTACAGGCAGTGCCATACCGAAACAAACAAAGCAGTTGGCAGATTCAGTTGAACGCAGCTCGCAATCGTACTTATGTGAGTGAACTGGGGCGCAACGTAAATGAGGTGGTTTATTTCACGGGCGAACAGCAGGCTGTCAAGATCGTCGCCCTTCATGGAAGAGATGTGGGCGAAATACTGGTGTATCCGCAATTGCGGGATGCCAGCGGCCAGCCAATTGTGGGCGCAAACGGTTTATATGTAATCGATAAATCGAAGTACGAACGTGCCGGCAATATTATGCCCCGCTGGATTGGCGGCCTTTCACAGTCATTTAACTGGAAAGGATTTTCCATAGACCATACACTCGATTTTCGATTCGGAGGAATGATGGTAAGCCCGGTAGCCAAATACAATACAGGTGCAGGCATGTACGAAAGCACCCTTCAGTATCGCGACGAAAAACATGGCGGACTCGCTTACTATGTCGACTCACGTGGGGTCAAAATTGCATTACCATCGCATCAGTCTTCTGCGCCCAATGGTGCTACCGTATACCATGATGGGATTGTATTGCCCGGTGTGGATGCCGACGGAAAACCTAATACCATCATCGTTGATGCCGCGTATTATTATATGAACATGTATGGCTGGGGTCCGGATGCATTGAACAAAAATGGCATGGTATTTAAAAATAGCTACGTAAAAATGCGCGAGCTGGTACTTTCGTACACCTGGAAGCCGGGCACGCGCATTCGCGAATGTCGTATATCACTGGTTGGCCGCAACCTTTTTTACATTTATCGTACACTTAAAAATATGGATCCCGAAACGGCTATTGGTTCCAACTGGTCCCGGCAGGGAATTGACGAGGGCACAATGGCAGCCAACCGAAGCTGGGGGCTTTCATTTAATCTGGTATTTTGACCATGAACGGCGCACGCTCAACCATATCATTTCTTTTCTTACTGTTGTTGTTAATAACAACCGGATTGGGCTGCCGTAAACAATTAAAGGAGCTGTACAACGACCCCGACCAGCCCGCCGATGCATCCATTCCCAAACTATTCACCCGCCTGCTGGACAACGGAAGAGTAAGGCCCAACTATTGGGAAATTCGAACATTTGTTGCCCTGCATACCGGTGTGTACAGCCAAACACTGGGTTATCTGAATCAGCTGACAGCCTACCAACAGAACGCGAGCTACAGCTCAGACAGGTGGAGTGATTTTTATCGCAGCAGTCCCAACGGTGCCGGCATCATGGTGCACTATCGCGCCATGGAAAAAGCATGGCAGGAACTTGATCAGCCGGAAGAAAAGCGTCAACAGGAAGTCTTCCTGATGGCAGCCAGGCTGATCACCATTGATATGGCCACACAAATGGTGGATCTCTGGGGCGATATCCCGTTTTTTGAAGCAGGCACGCTTGGCGCAAATGGTATTTTAACTTATTCCAGATTCGACAAGGCAGAAGATATTTATACTTACGCATTAGATCAGCTTCGTAACCTGGCAGAGTATTTTAGCAGCATGGTGTTGAACAGCATTACGCAGTCATCGTTCAACCAACAGGATATTCTGTTACGTGGCGATCTGCAACGTTGGCGCAGATACGCTAATGCGTTGAGGCTACGATTGTGGATGCGCCTGTCTGATTACAGTCCCGATGCGGCACGTACCGCTGTGCTTGAAATGCTGCAAAACCCCAGTGTATTTCCACTTCCCGATGGAAGCAGCAATTACAATCCTGCCTACGATGATATTTTGCTGCAACCGCTAACTAATTATCAGGAGAATCTTTTCCTGGCGCTTACAGAACTCAACAATTTTTCAGCGCCACATTATATGCTCGACTCGGTTATGAAGCCTGCCAATGATCCACGCATTCCTGTTATGTTTGATAAATATGGGCGGTTGATCAATGGAAGCTTTGTGCCCAATTCTGACTATCGGGGACTACCAGTCAATATCATTGCTTCTGAGCAGCAGCCCATCATGGGCGACTACGCCACGCTCGATTCCGCTACTTTCTTATTCAATTCAAAATTACCCGGTATTCATTTCAGTTCGGCTGAAGTGAATTTTTTGGCAGCAGAAGCATTTACGCGCTGGGGTGGCGGCGATGCAAAGGCGCATTACGAGCGCGCCGTTCGGCAGTCCATACAATTTTACTATTATTTGAACAGTCTGAATACGGTCACCCGACCTCCTTTAACGCCGCCTACTGAAATTGCTATCGATGCTTTTTTGCAAAACCCTTCTATAAATTTGGATGCAGAACCAACACAGCGACTAAAGAAAATCATTACCCAGAAATGGCTTCATTTCGGGTTCCTTCAATCGGTACAAGCGTGGTCAGAATATCGAAGAACGGGATATCCGGCACTTGATTTTTTGCGGATGCCCAGGTCTGGATTTGAATTTCCACCACTGAGGCTTACTTATCCTTCGGCCGAAACTGATTACAATCCCCATTACAGCGAGGTAAAAGAAAATGATCTGCGTGATCGCAAGATCTTTTGGCAAATGCGTTGACTTGAACAATTCTGCGCAGATTTATATAGATACTCCAGGCTCAGCACCCTTTTTAACCGCAAAGCACGCTGAGAATTTACGCAGAGAAACGGAGGATTCTTTTTATCGATACAACCAACTTTCTTTACTCTCAACAGCCCTCCGCGCCCTCTGCGTAAAAAACTCCGTTCCCTCTGTGGTTAAAGAAATGCTGCACCGGTTAGCTATTACCAACACCATAGGAGTTGACTTAGGTTGGCTGAGTTTCGTCCGGGCTCAGATCACTAGTTTAACCGCAAAGCACGCTGAGAATTTACGCGGAGAAACGGGAGGATTCTTTTTATCAATACAACCTACTTTCTTTACTCTCAACAGCTCTCCGCGCCCTCCGCGCAAAAGCTCTATTCCCTCTGCGGTTAAATAGGGTATCAGTACTCTTTAACATTTTCTATCGTTAAGGAAATCCTCTTTCCACAGATTTACACAAATCCTCCAGGCTCAGCACCCTTTTTAACCGCAAAGCACGCTGAGAATTTACGCAGAGAAACGGAGGATTCTTTTTATCGATACAACCAACTTTCTTTACTCTCAACAGCCCTCCGCGCCCTCTGCGTAAAAACTCCGTGCCCTCTGCGGTTAAATAGGGTATCAGTACTCTTTAACATTTTCCATCGTTAAGCAAATCAACTTTCCCTTTTCAAAGATCAACGCCGATTAATTACAACTAAACAACTACACAACTCAACAACTCAACAACTCAACAACAAAAGGGGGTTACAATCCCCTGAATTCTGTACATTGTTTTTGATCTAAACTTTCATCAATGAATCGTGTTCTCTCAATTGCTTTTGCTGTTTTCTGTTTTCTATCAGCCAGCGCCCAGCCCAACGTGCATCCGGCCTCCAAACATTATGTGCCACCTGCCGACCCGCTGGTGAGTGCCAAGCTGGAGAAATGGAAGGATCAGAAATTTGGTATCATCATACACTGGGGACTGTATGCTGTACCAGGCATTATTGAGTCCTGGTCGCTTTGTTCCGAGGACTGGATTACCCGCGACAGCATGAGCGATTATGGTGATTACAAGAAATGGTATTGGGGACTAAAGAACCAGTTCAATCCCGTTAATTTCGATCCTGCAGCCTGGGCCAGTACTGCCGCAAAAGCTGGTATGAAATACCTCGTGTTCACTACCAAGCATCACGACGGTTTTTCGATGTTCGATACAAAACAGTCGGACTTCAGTATACGAGCCACTCCCTTTGCTGGCGATTCGCGTATGAATGTTGCGAAACATGTTTTTGATGCTTTTCGGAATGAAGGGTTCATGATCGGTGCCTATTTTTCAAAACCCGACTGGCATAATACCGATTACTGGTGGCCGCACTATGCTACAGCAGATCGGAATAATAACTACGATATCCGCAAATTCCCCTGGCGTTGGGAAAGGTTTAAAAAATTTACCCATGCGCAGATCGAGGAACTGATGCGTGACTATGGCAGCATGGATATATTATGGCTCGATGGTGGCTGGGTACGGCCACTGGAGACAGTAAACGACGAAGTTCGTTCCTGGGGCGCTGCTATTCCGGCCTGGAGTCAGGATATTGATATGCCCAGGCTGGCTTCCATGGCGCGAGGCTATCAACCAGGTTTGTTGCTGGTGGATCGTACAGTTCATGGTCCATATGAAAATTATCTGACTCCTGAACAACGCGTTCCCGACGAGCCGCTGCCATTTCCATGGGAAAGCTGTATTACGCTCGGCGGTGCCTGGGGATTTGTTCCAAACGATCAGTACAAACCTGCAGCAAAGGTGATACAGCAGTTGATTGATGTGGTAGCAAAGGGCGGAAGCCTGTTGCTGGGTATTGGCCCCGACGCGAAGGGTCAGTTTCCTGACACCGTGAATGCACGATTATTGGAAATTGGTCAATGGATGGAAAAAAATGGAGAAGCTATTTATGAAACCAGGGCAGTTGATGCGTTCAAATCGGGTGATACATATTTCACAAAGAAAAAAGACGGAAGTGCCATGTATGCACTAACCGTTTACCCCAACGGAATTGCTGCTGATGAAATCAGCTGGCAGGGATTGTTGCCACGCAAAGGATCGAAAATGCTGTTGCTTCAAACGGGGCAGGTGCTGAAGTGGAGTATAAAGGATGGTAAACTGATTGTGAAACTACCCAAAGGTTTTTCTAAGAAGTATCCGAATATAGCGGCTACGGCTATCCGATTTGAAGCTGCTAACGATTAGCGTTCAAATCATTTTTCACACTGCGGTGCCAAGCGCAAGAAATTTTTGCCGATAATGAAGCGGACTGAGCCCCCTTGCACGGCGAAAGCATTTATTGAAGTTTGAAAGGCTTTTAAATCCACAGCTCAGTGCGATCTGGCTTATGCTGTCGTCACTTACCTGCAGTCTGTCACATGCGTGTTGAATGCGCACTTCGTTCAGGTAAGCTACGAAATGCGTTTGTGTTCGCTGCCTGAACAACCGGCAGAAAGCAGTTTCTGATAAATGAACGAGAGCGGCAATTTCGGCCAGACTGATATCTTTCGCGTAATGCGTAGTTACATATTTATATACGGGTTGTAGCCGGTCTTCCATTGACTGGTGACGAATAACCGTTTCGCCTGCAGCCGGCAATTGCCAGGCGCTTCGTTGTTGGGATAAATAGTGAAGTAGTTCCAGAATACCTAAACATACGGACAGGCCCGACTGGCGGCTGAGTTTTTCTACCTTACCAGCCATGCGTGCGCGGGCTGGTCCCGTTATTTGTATGCCTGTATTTGAAGCGGCCTGCAATAGTTCGCGTATTGATTCCGCCGCAGGCATATCGTAGAACTTTTCGGCTAACAGCCCGGGATGAAAATAGATAACAACACTCTGAGCTTCTTTACCAATTGTTTCATCGTAAATCCAACGATGGGGCAGGTTTGAGCCAAGTAGGATCATGTCATTTTCTTCAAAATGGCTAATCTGCTGGCCTATGATACGCTGCCCGCGGCCGCGGCGGACCCATACCAGTTCAAGCTCGGGATGAGCATGCAGTACCGAAGTAAAGCTTTTTCCTTTCTTCCGTACCACCGCGTAAGGCTGCTGAAGTCCCGGTGTTATTTCTGTTTGTAATACTCGCATGTTGTACACCCTTGACGCAATTGCGATATAGATGACTTTGATATCCTGCAAATTGTTGGTATCACTTGGCTCGGCAGTTTTTTTACCACAGAGGGCACGGAGGTTCTTGCACAGAGGGCACGGAGAGCTGTTGTTACAGAAACAGTTAACACAAGAAAGTTACTTGTGCTAACATTCCTGTGCGCGAACCTCTGTGTTCTCTGTGCAAGAACCTCCGTGCCCTCTGTGGTAAAAAAGTGTTTAAACCAGATGCTTTGGCAAAATTTCAGGCTCTACCATCACCATCAACATCATGTGACCATAATGACTTAAGTCACGAACCAGTCTTCTTTGTAACCCATTTTCTGAAAAAAATGGCTCCAATTCGGCAAATTTTGGACAAGTCGAGGTTTCGATCTCTTATATGTATTTGAAAAATAAGCTCCTGCAGTTTTCAACTTTCGAGACTATCATCAAAAATCCCTTCATCTCATCTCCCTGCTACCACTAGAAGAGTTACACGCTTATTTCTGCTGTATCTCCTACCTGATATTGTTTGCCGGTCCCATGCCGGATTAAGAACTAAAACAACTGATTCATGAGACAATTCTGCCTCCTTGCGATGCTGCTACTGTCGGGTTTTCTGGCCATAGCCCAGAACCGGACATTAACCGGCCTCCTGAAAAATTCCCAAACAGGCGAAGGCATTCCTTCCGCCACGATTAGAGTTAAAGGAAAAAACATTCAAGCAACAACCGACGCTACCGGATCTTTTTCGATCAGCGTTCCTGCGGGCAATGTGGTGCTCGAAATTTCTTCGGTAGGTTACGCAACCAAGACCGTATCGATTGATGCAGGTGAAGATCGCGTGATGCTGTCGCTCGACGCCAGCACAGAAGAGCTTGGCGAAGTAGTAGTAACGGCCCTTGGTATCAGCAAGCAATCGCGCAAGTTGGGTTACGCGGTTACTACGGTTGACGGCGCTGTTATGAACCAGGCGCGCGAAACAAACGTAGCCAACTCACTCACCGGCCGCGTGGCAGGTTTAAAGGTTGCGGGCACCAATGGTGGTCCCGGTGGTACGGTTAAACTGCTGCTTCGCGGTTTGCCCAGTATCAACGGCGCCGGTTCACCGCTTTTTGTTATCAATGGTGTGCCCATGGATAACACACAACGCGGTAGTGCGGGCGAATGGGGTGGATCCGATAACGGCGACGGTATCGGTAATATCAACCCCGACGACGTAGAAAGTATGACGGTTTTGAAAGGCCAGTCGGCTTCGGCTCTGTACGGCTCGCGAGCTTCAAACGGCGTAATTCTAATCACTACCAAATCGGGTAAGAAAGGCGATTTTCAGGTAGACTATAACCTGAACGCCATGGTCGACAAAGCCATGGACCTTACAGATTTTCAATACGTGTATGGACAGGGTATTGGCGGAGTAAAACCGGCCAATGCCGCCACTGCGCAGCAAACAGCGCGCATGAGCTGGGGAGCTCCTCTGGATGGCTCCTCTACTATTCAGTTCGATGGCAATTCGTACCCCTATTCGGCGGTAAAAGACAATGTCAAGAATTTCTATCGCGCCGGTCCTTCTATCACGAACACCGTTGCACTGTCGCGTGGTACCGACGCCGGATCTTTCCGCCTGTCGCTTTCACACCTCGACAACCAGTCGATTGTTCGTAACAGTGGTATTAAAAGAAATACGATCAATTTTAATATCAATCAGAAAGTAACTGATAAACTGTCGGTGCAACTGGTGGCCAACTATGTAGAAGAGAAATCTAACAATCGTTCACAGTTGAGCGACGGACCAATGAACCCCAACAATGGTCTGTTTCTGGCTACCAATATCAATCAGGCCGTGCTGAAGCCGGGCTATGATCCTGCCACTGGCTATGAAATTCAGTTCAGCGACGACGAGTATGTAACCAATCCATGGTTTGTGGTAAATCAGTATGTAAACGATCTTACTCGTAAACGTCTGATTACATCTGGTACAGCGCGCTATGATTTCACTTCATGGCTCTATGCCCAGGCGCGTATCGGTTATGATCTCATCAACGATCGCAACTTTCGGGTTACTCCATGGGGTACTGCCTATTCGCAGGGCCGCCGTGGTGGTCTCGACGATCTGGGCCGTGCAGAGCGTTATGAGTTGAATGTGGACGGTCTGATAGGCCTGACCCGTAATATCACTCCAGACATTACTGTGGATGCCGCAGTGGGAGCCAATCTGCGCAAGAATCGGTATGAGCGGGTAGCTGTTGCAGGTGGACCTTTTATTCTGCCTTATCTCTACACCCTGAGCAACGTGCAGAACCCCCGCACCAACCCGAACGACAACTATGATTTTTGGAAAACACAGGTAAATTCGGCTTACTATACCGTTGACTTCAGCTACAAGAATTTCCTTACACTGGGTACAACCGGACGCTACGATGCATATTCTACACTGCCCACCGACAACAATACCATTTTTGTTCCTTCGGTTTCAGCCAGCTTTATCTTCAGCGAGCTGATCAATATCAATAAGCTGAATTATGGTAAACTTCGTGTGAGCTACGCTCAAACCAGCAACGAGCTGACTGAAGCGTATCAAACGGCTGTGTATTATTCTCTCGGTAGTCCATTCAATGGCGTGCCTGTGGGAAGTTTCAGTACTTCGCTCCCCAGCGGTTTATTGAAACCTTTTACAACCACTGAGTTGGAAATTGGTACCGAACTGCGCTTCCTGAACAATCGCCTGAGCATAGACGCGGCGTATTTCACCAAGAAAACTCGTGATGAAATCATGGGTGCATCCTTGTCAATCGCCACCGGATATACCAGCGGATTTATTCCCAACGGATCTACTCAAAACAGCGGTTTCGAATTGCAGTTAAGCGGATCTCCGGTGAAGAAGCGTGACTTCCAGTGGGTATCGACGCTGAACCTGACCACGGTAAAAACTGAAATCCTGGAAACAGATGCCGCAGGCAACAACATCAATCTGGGTAGCAACCGTGCCACTCTGGGCAATGCTATTACAGCTTATGTAAAAGGCCTTGCTGGTCCTCAGATCCTTGCGTACGACTATCGCCGCGATTCCAAAGGCGACATCGTAGTAGATGGTTCTGGTTACCCAATGCGTGGCAACCTGATTCCCATGGGCAGCGTACTGCCAACACTGTATGGCGGATGGAATAACGAATTCAACTACAAAAATCTGAATTTCTCTTTCCTGATCGATTACAACTTTGGTAACAAGATTCTCTCTGCAACCAGCTATTACAGTATTTTCCGCGGATTGAACAAAATGACGCTCGAAGGTCGCGATGGTATTACTACCGGCGTAACCGAGGCAGGTACTCCAAACACTGTAGAAGCCGATGCCCAGGGATACTATCGTTCGCTGGCTCAAAACGTCACCTCGGTTCACGTGCTCGATGGCGACTTCATCAAACTTCGCCAGGTAACATTGGGCTACACAGTTCCCGAAAGAGTATTGTCTCGTTTGCCACTGTTCCGTTCTATCCAGGTTTCACTGGTAGCACGTAACCTGGCAATCCTTATGAAGAAGAGCGACAACATTGATCCGGAAGCTACATTCAGCTCAAATGTGCGTTACTACGGTATTGAAGGAACCAGTCTGCCTTCTACACGTACTTATGGTATCAATTTGAATCTGAAATTCCGGAAATAATCATAGCCCTTCTGAACCTTTAAAATTACTTGCATGAAAAAGAAGAATCTATATATCGGTCTGCTGGGCATCACCATGATGGCCGGTTGTACCAAAGACTTCGACAAAATTAATACCGACCCCACTCAGTCTTCGCCGGCCAACTTCGACGCAAACTATTTCCTGTCGGCCAGTCAGGCGAATTATCTGAATGCGATCACCGGTTATAATGGAGCCATACTATTTCAAAGTGGCTGGGTGCAGATTTTTGCTTCCACCACCACTGGAGCGGCTAACTATTATAGCAATATGGACAAGTATGCTCCATCGGGCAATACGAACGATTATGCCAGCCGTGCCTGGAGTGTGAACTATCGCGCTGCCAGCCTGGCCAACGAAATCGTACGCAACCTGGGTAGTGATCCGGAGAAAGTTAACGTGGTAAGTGCAGCTACAGTGATGAAAGTACTCGCACTGCACTATGTAACCGATATTTACGGCGACATCCCTTATTCAGAAGCGTTGAAAGGTGCCGACGGAGTAAGCCTACCGAAGTACGACAAGCAGCAGGAAGTATATACCGCTATGCTGGCCGAGCTCGACGACGCCCTTTCCAAATTTGACGCCGCAAAAGCAAAGCCTACTGCTGACCTGTTTCCTTACAATGGAGATGTGGCTAAGTGGAAAAAGTTCGGCTATTCTTTGATGCTGCGTATTGCCATGAGGTTGACTAAAGTAGATGCTACTACTGCACGTACTTATGCTGAAAAAGCCGCTGCCGGTGGTACTATGGCTGGCATTGCCGATGATGCTTATATTGTTAGCGACAACACCAATGGCTATCGCAACGAGAATGCAAGAGCACTGATCACTCCTGCCGACTTTTACCAGGTGCGTTGGAGCAAAACGCTGATCGACTACCTGAAAAGCACTACCGATCCCCGTGTAAGCGCCATTGCGGAAGTGCCACAGGCTGGATTAGCAGCAAATCAGAATACTTCGCTGACTGGCGATAATTCCTATGCCGCACAATTAGGTTTGCCAAATGGTTGGGATATGAACGGTGGATCTACCGACATCAGTCTGTCGCCTGGCTATCCCGGTGGTACAGGTTCGGGCGGCGATCTCACTCCGATTGGTCGTTATTCCCGCCCAAGGCTGGAAGTGTATACCGACCTGGATGCTCCGGTGTTTATCCTGACCTATGCAGAGTCTGAATTGTTGTTGGCCGAAGCAGCCGTACGTGGATGGAATGTGGGTGGTACTGCATCGGCGCACTATGCCAACGGTGTATCCGCCGCCCTGCAATCGCTCGCAACAATGAGCCCTGCGGCAGCCATCAGTGCAACTACTGCCAACAACTATGCAGCTGCTAATCCGCTCAACACCAGCAGCACCAATGCTTCGTTGAAACAGATCAATGAACAATACTGGGCAACCACAGGCATCTTCCTCAATTTTGTGGAAGCCTGGAACAACTGGCGTCGTTCAGGTTATCCTGTACTGACTCCTGTAAACTATGTGGGCAATTTTTCAGGTGGTTCTATTCCGCGCCGTCAACTTTATCCCACTGGAGAAGCTACCAGCAATGGAGCCAACTATCAGATTGGAGTGGGCAGTTTGACTGGAGGTGATGTATGGACATCCCGCGTTTGGTGGGATGCACCATAGGCGGCGCTACCAACAGGTTGATTTTTGATTTAGATAAAAAAAGCCACGGGGGTGCCTATTCAGGCGGCCCCCTTAGCCTTTTTATAATCCATACTTTAGCTTATGAGAAAAACGATTGTATTCATCATCTGCCTCAGTATGGCGCTTGGTTCCCGCGCGCAGGAAACCAGGTTTCGCCTGCTCGATCCATCACAAACAGGTATTCGATTTGTAAATGAGGTCAACGAAACAGAGCACCTCAATGTACTGGCGTATGAATACCTCTACAACGGGGGCGGCGTGGCAGTAGGCGACTTTAACAACGACCGTTTGCAGGATATTTTTCTCACTGCCAATATGCGCCCCAACCAACTTTTGCTAAACAAGGGTAATCTGAAGTTTGAGGACATTACTGCGAAGGGCCATCCGGAACTGGGAGGCCGCAAGGGGGGTTGGAAAACCGGAGCTACAGTAGCCGATGTTAACGGCGATGGACTGCTCGATATTTATATCTGCTACTCGGGCAAGGTGGAAACTGATATTCGTCGCAATCAACTTTTTATCAATTCTGGAAACGGTAAGTTCCGGGAAATGGCCAAAGCTTACGGCCTTGACCACCCGGGCTATAGCACACAGGCCGCCTTTTTCGACTACGACAACGATGGCGACCTCGATATGTTCCTGTTGAATCACAACGTAAAAAAAATTGATAACCTCGAGCTGGCCCGCTACAGATACGATGTAGACAGTTTGGCCGGAAACAAACTTTTCAGGAACGATGGCAATCGATTCACCGACATCACTGCGGAAGCAGGCATACGCCAAAGTCCATTGTCATTTGGACTGGGTATAGCAATCAGCGATCTTGATCAGGACGGATGGGCTGACATTTATGTGAGTAATGATTATAACGAACAGGATTACTGCTATCTCAATCAAAAGAACGGAACTTTTAAAGAAGTTTCAAAGGACTGTTTTCGCTATCAGTCTCAGTTTAGCATGGGTGTAGATATTGCCGATTTCAACAACGATGCCCTGGCAGATGTGTTAACACTTGATATGCTTCCGCCCGACAACAAGCGGCAGAAATTATTGCAACTCCAGGAAAACTATGAGTCCTTTCAGTTAATGGTTGATCAGGGTCTGCATCATCAGTACATGCGCAACATGCTTCAGCTTAACAATGGCGATGGCACTTTTAGTGAAATAGGTCAGCTGGCAGGCGTTGCGCAGACCGACTGGAGCTGGTCGCCCCTGCTGGCGGATCTCGATAACGACGGGTACAAGGATATTTTTGTGAGTAATGGTTACCTGCGAGACTACACCAACAAGGATTTCCTGCGATACTGGGGCGACTACAAAGTGAAGAAGGCTATCGATCGCGAACCTGTGCAACTCATGGATCTGATCAAGGCCATGCCTGTTACGCGTTATGCCAATTTTGTGTTCCAGAATACACAGGATCTACGATTTGCCAACCGGCAGCAGGAATGGGGTATGAACCAGCCATCGCTTTCCAACGGTGCTGCTTATGCCGATCTCGACAATGATGGTGACCTTGATTTAATTGTCAACAACATCAACGAGTCCGCATTTGTTTACGAAAACCGATCGCGGCAAAACTGGCCTGCGTCGTCTCATTTTTTGCAAATTGAACTGAAACCAGGCAACGCGAATACCCGTGGCATTGGTGCCCGGGCTTACCTGTATGCCGGAGGGAAAGTTCAATACCAGGAGCTCCATCCCAGCCGCGGCTATCTGTCGGCGATGCCTGCCATATTTCATTTCGGTCTTGGCGAACATACACATGTTGATTCAGTTCGTATAGCCTGGCCCGATGGTAAAATAGTTACTTACCGCAATCCGCCGATTGATCGGCAATGGCTTCTTGATCCTTCAATAGCAGGTGAACAGTACAAGGTGACCGCGCAAAAGCAAAAGCGTGGATGGTTGAAGGCACTCGAAAAACCTTTATTGAACTACGAGCAGACTGCGCGTAGCATTAATGATTTTAAGCGGCAGCCATTGATGCAGTTCATGTATTCATCCCTTGGCACGGTACTGGCCGCAGGCGATGTAAATGCCGATGGGTTGAATGATATCTGGATTGGAGGTGATGAAGGGCAGCCAGCCAAATTGTTTTTGCAGCAGCCCGGCGGAAAATTTGAAGCCAATCCTGTTTTCGCCTGGGATCATGGTGGAAATGCCCGACCGGCCGCCGCTTTGATGAAGGATCTAAATGGCGATGGCCATACCGATATTTATATTGCGCGAGGCGGTTATGATTTGTGGGAACCCAACAGCGCTGCGTTGCAGGATCAGCTCTGGCTTGGTGATGGCAAAGGACATTTTTCGCAACTGGCCTTGCCCGATCTGAGCGCGAGTGCCAAATCCTGTGTACGGGCAGCCGATATTGATGGCGATGGTGATCAGGATCTGTTTGTTGGCGGCAGGGTAGTGCCCGGTCAATACCCGGTCTCTCCCCGAAGCTATTTGTTGATCAATGAAAAAAACAAGGAATTTAGAATCCAACCAGCCCCTTTCGACAGTGCCGGCATGGTGACCGATGCGCAATGGCTTGATCTGAATGCCGACGGACGTCCGGATTTAATATTGGCAGGTGAAATGATGCCGATTCAGGTTTACCTTAATCAGCCCGGCGGTTTTGTAGATGCGACCAGTCAGTGGATGCCCAATAATCTTTCCGGATTTTGGAACTGTTTGCGATTGGCCGATTTGGACGGTGATGGTGCAATGGACATTATAGCAGGCAATCTTGGAATGAACTCGCCATTACATGCCAGTGAAAAAGAGCCAATCGAACTTTTCTATGCCGACTTTGATGAAAACGGATCCATTGATCCATTTTTGAATTTTTATGTACAGGGCGAAAGCTATCCCTTTGTGAGCCGTGATGAATTGAACGACCAGATATACGCGATGCGTCGTCGTTTTGCCTCCTATCGGGATTATGCAGGTGCCAGGTTTGCTGATATTTTCACTGCAGACGAAATAAAAAAGGCTCAAAAACGAACCGCCACCGAACTGCGAACGCTATTGCTGCTACAACGAGGTGGTAAGTTTGTTGTAAGTCCATTGCCGGTGGAGGCGCAATTTACCAGCGTTAACAACATTGTCGCCAGCGATATTAATGGCGATGGTGCGCTCGATCTGCTATTGATGGGAAACCGTGCTGACAATCGTTTAAAGCTCGGTAGCATTGAGGCGAGCTATGGTACTTTGCTGCTGGGCAATGCTAATGGAGATTTCCGGGCGGTAAAAGCGACCGAAGCTGGTATAAGCGTAAAAGGTGATGTAAAGTCTGCCTTAACAATTCCTTCGGGTAGTAAGACAATCTTGGTAATCGGCAGAACAGAAGGCCCGGTGTTGTTTTATGAATATTGAATCAGGGAAAACATGAAGCGAATTTTTTTGATTGCAATTCTCACATGCGCCATCTCACAGGTTAGGGCGCTGACCGATATTGACTGGAATGCGCGACTCGCCCACTCAGTAGCGGCAACTTCAAGAGTAATGATTCACGATGTGGTAAATCCTCCCGCCGCAGCTCGATACTATGCCTATTTTATGTTAGGCCCCTGGTGCCTTGCTGCGTCGCAGCATTCCGAGATTCCACAGCCAGCGGCCATTCTGAGGAAAGCTCCTGAACAACCTGTTACAAAAGCAAACTGGAAACTGGTAAGTCTCTTTGCGGTATTAAAAACTGGCCACGCCATGCTGCCTTCGGGTTTCATGCTGGAGCCGGATATTGAGGAGCTGGAAAAATGGAGTGGCGAACAGGGTTTTGCGGTGGATGAGATTGAACTTGCAAAAAGCGAAGCAGATCGGTTGGTGAAAGATGTGTTGGCATATGCAAAGGGGGATCGATATAATCAGTTGAGCGCACGTTTGCGTTATACCCCCAAAAAAGGCGATGGATACTGGTATCCCACTCCACCGGCCTATATCGACGCCGTGGAACCTAACTGGTTCACCGTGCGTCCGATGGTGATTGATACCTGCACTCAGTTTCGTCCCGATCCCTGTGTGCCTTTTTCGAAAGACAGTAGTAGTGTTTTTTTTAAAATGGCCCGCGAAGTGTACGAGGTTTCTAAAGCAGCCACTGCTGAACAATTGGCTATTGCCGGCTTCTGGGATTGCAATCCATTTGCCGTTACCACTGCAGGCCATATGATGATCGGATTTAAAAAAATCAGCCCTGGCGGTCATTGGATGGCTATCGCAGGTATTGTTTGCCAGCAGGCCCATCTTTCGTTTGAAAAAACGGTGGCGGTACATGCCGTGTTGGGCACCACACTGATGGATGCATTCATCAGTTGCTGGCAGGAGAAGTACAACAGTAATCGGATACGTCCCGAAACGGTTATTAATCGCTATATAGATCCGCAATGGCAGCCATTGTTGCAAACGCCACCATTTCCCGAATACACCAGCGGCCACAGTGTAATTTCTGCTGCATCCGCCGAAGTGTTAACCTATTTTTTTGGTGATAATTTTCATTACAGCGACAGTTCCGAGCAGCAATTTGGCTTGCCCACCCGAAATTTTACCTCCTTTCGCCAGGCAGCAGCGGAGGCCGCCATTTCCCGTTTATACGGTGGCATTCATTATCGCGATGCCATTGACCTCGGCGTGGCCCAGGGCCGCCGCATCGGTCAGTATATCGTAAGCAAATTGAAATCCTCACCGTAGAGACGCCATGCCTGGCGTCTCTACTGTTCGATTTGGATGTTTCTTGCGACGCCACGCATGGCGTCCGTGCGGCGTTTTTGCATGTTTGTTCCGACGCCACGCATGGCGTCTGTACGGTGTTTTTGCATGTTTGTTGCGATGCCATGCATGGCGTCTGTACGGTGTTTTTGCATGTTGGTACAGACGCCACGCCTGGCGTCTCTACGGCTGCCAATTTTTGGGATTTAATTCAATGTATCTGCGCCGATTTTCCAGTTCCTCGAATGAACGCACTATTCGGTCGTAGAACAAGGATTGCCAGGCAAAAGATGGGTCTGTTTTTCTTGCAGCCACTGTTACCGACGATTTAAACCCTCTAACTATTGAACCGAGATTTTGTGATTGTGGTCCGAAAACGTTAATTTTTTTTAATTCCGATTGCTGGGCAAATCGGATTTTATTTTTCGTTGTATTCAAAAATTCGGCCAAACGATTAGGGTTGTTTTTATACATATTCTCATCCAGGCCAAAGAATAGAATGCCGTGAAAATGATCGGGCATTATTTGAAATTGATCGAGCACTATTTCCATTTCAGGCCTGAAGCTGGGAGTTTTCAACCATTCATTCCGAACCAGGCTGCCGATTGCAGTTAGCTGCATCTCTTTATCAATCACCGATCCGAAATAGGGAATTCGGTTTTTGGTACAGGTTGTAATAACATAACAGCCCGGTTCGCTATAGTCCCACCAGGCAGCTCTGGCAGAGTCCATCCTATATTTACCCAGATACAGCCCCTCCATCACATGATCATTTACCAACAATGTAATTTACAACAAAACCGCGATGCCATGCGTCGCGAATTTATTGGCCGTTGTAGAGACGCCATGCCTGGCGTCTGTACGGCGTTTTTGCATGTTGGTAGAGACGCCATGCATGGCGTCTCTACTGTTCGATTTGGGTGTTTCTTGCGACGCCACGCATGGCGTCACAAAATTTATTGGGTGGTTGCCGAGACGCCACGCATGGCGTCTCTACAGGTTGATTTGGGTGTTGTTGCGACGCCACGCATGGCGTCACAAAATTTATTGGGTGGTTGTAGAGACGCCACGCATGGCGTCTCTACAGGTTGATTTGGGTGTTGTTGCGACGCCACGCATGGCGTCTCTACAGGTTGATTTGGGTGTTGTTGCGACGCCACGCATGGCGTCACAAAATTTGTTGGGTGGTTGCCGAGACGCCGCGCATGGCGTCTCTACGGTGGTCTATTTTTCCGTTGGTATTTTCAACGACATTTCAACAGGATTTGAAACGGTCTTGAAATATTCGCTCAAATTGAATACCTCAAAATCGCTAACACCTGCATCACGCAGGCGCATGATCAGCCCATCTGTTTTGGCTTTTGAAGTGGTGCTGTCCGTGATAAGGTAAAAATGTTGTGAACGAACGCTGTCAGACTGAAGCGCTAAGAACCTAATGATATTTTCCAAGTCGGTGAAGCTGCTGTCATAGGCGGGAGTAAAAAGGGCGTAGTGGTTTTTTCGCATATCTATCCCGAAATCCATTACGATGCTGTCTTTATCAGTTTGTTGGATCGCCGGTTTCGTTTCAGCTGAACCGGATTTAGGCTTACAGGCGGTGAAAAAGAGAAATGCTATGAGGGTAATACCTGCGAATAATTGTGTAGAATACTTCATGGTACAGGTTGTCGGCAAAAATAATATTTTTCTGGACAGAACTCTATGTTACATCTATTGAACTTCAACAAGATATTGTAAAAGATGAAGACATGGGTTAACGGATCCAACATCTGGAAAAGGCTTTGAAATGTTTTTCAATTACCTTTCATATTGTTACAGGAATGAAAAAAGGGTTACTACTGCCAACCGCTCTATTTTACCTGACAACAGCCTTTTGCCAGGTAGCAGAACATATGCCGGGGCCGCTCCTCAAGGTGCCCTGCAACCTGGGGCGTATGCTATTCGATACCTATCAGGACAGGCAGGGTTATATCTGGATTGCTTCGTCTAGTGGTGTGGCCAGATACAATGGCAGCCGCTTTACTTACTATTCGAAGCAGGATGGTCTTACCGACTACGATGTGTTTTCCTTTCTGGAAGACCGTCAGGATCGGATATGGGCTGTGACTTTCAACGGAGAGCCCTGTTTTTTTAGCGAGGGAAAATGGCACAATCCGGCCAATACTCCGTGGCTAAAAGCCCTTTCAGGCAACGGAACCATTCAATCTATCATTGAAGGTCCGGAGCAAACTGTTGTGCTTGTTAGTGCCCGAAAGGCATTCTTGATTAATGGGAGCCAGACGGCTGTTTTAGCCACGGTTGACACGATTCGGCCAAGATTCAGACAACTGGCAGGGGCCGCTGTCTTTCAACAACAGTTGGTGCTGCTAACCGATGCGGGCTTTTACCTTCCCGATCAACAACGGTTTGTTGAACTGCCTGATACCGTTCGTTTTTTGAACCAAAACATCAAAACAGCGGTTTGGAACAACCTGCTATGTGTAAGTCAAAATCGGCATGTATATCTGTTTGATCGACGGTTACGGTTGGTAAAACAACTGGGCAATCCTGGCAACGAACTGGTGTTGCGTATCCAAAATCAGTCGCAGGAAACAAGCCGATGGGAAGCTGGAAACGAAAACCGCCTTAGGCAGCCGTTATTAATATGTACCGAGAAATCTGTCTATTCGTTAGCTGACACTACTCCCAACGGATTGCGACCAATTGTAACAAGCCTTCCCTGGATCAGTTCTGTTCAAACAGACCGGGCTGGAAACGTATGGGCCACCAGCCTCACAAACGGTCTGTACCTCGCGGCCAATAGTTCTTTCCGAAAAATCAACGTGAATGCGTTTTCTCCGGAAGATATTTGTTCCCGCTTGCAAGTGATCAATGGCCAACTCTGGCTTGGCACCGAAGAGGGATACGTTTTTGCAGAAAATGTAGGGAACGCTGATTCGGCTGTTCTTCCAGCATTTCGGCTAGTTCACAAAACCAGGTTTTCAGAATCGTTCAAACGAATAAGGACTTTACGTCAGGATGGCGACCGTTTATACATAGGAATGGATGGAGGCATGCTGGTCGCCAATCTCGACAATGGGAGAATTATAACGGTAAATGGAGCAACAAAGGCATTGATTGCATTGAATGACGACAGTCTGCTCATCGCCCGGTCGGGCATCCTGATAAAAATGCCAAGGCCCCTGGCTTTAGCTTCCACGCAGCAGCCTGCCGAATATCCACAACGGGTTTTATTGCGCGAAAAGGTATTGTGCATCACCCAGGCAGGCGGCGATAGTGCCTGGCTGGGATGCTGGAAGGGGATCAAATTATTGGTAGGTGGGCAGTTATCGGCGGTTCCTGCGGCAATCAACAGCATACAAACACCGGTAACCGATATCGCCGTGCTACCAGACGGAAAACTATTGATAGGCACCAGGGAGGAGGGCTTGTATTTGTTTAACGGTACAACGCTTCAGGCGCTGACATCTGGCAACGGCCAACCACCTTCTATCAACCAGCTATTGTACTCAGGCCAACAAGAAGGTGGTTGGTGGATTGCAACCAGCACCGGCGTTCTTCAATTGCGGCAAACAAAAAAGGATCAGTACGTGCTGGAAAATCCGCAAATCCAAATACCTAACGAAGGCGAGGTTTATAGCATTGCACTACACAATGACCTGCTGTGGATGGCAACTGAAAAGGGCGTCTTTACCTACCCACTCGCTCGGCCGCAGCTGCCAGGACCCAACGTATTTTGGGAAGAAATTCAACTTAGAGATTCGATTATCCAGATCAATGGCAGACCGCATACGCCGGTATTGCATTTCAGGCAAAACAATATTACCCTGCGTTTCACCTCTTTCTTTTTTTCAACAGTACAAACTGCGCAGTACCGGTACAGGATACGCGAAATGGATGAACCCTGGACAATAACGCACACACCTGAAATAAACTATCAGCAACTGGCGCCTGGCAAATACAGCGTAGAGGTGCAGGCCAGGTACCCTGAATCAAAATTCGGCGAGCCGACCGTTTTTACCTTCGAGATCGATCAACCCTGGTGGAACCAGTGGTGGTTCAGTGTGCTGCTTGCCTTTTCGCTTTTAATGGGTATCGTTTTTCTGTTTAGAAAAAGAATGAAGAGATTACAGGAGAGAAGCAGTGCGGAACGGAAACAAATGGAGCTGGAAAAGGAAAAACTTTCATTGCATCACCAACTACTACAGTGGCAGCAAGAGGCGGAAAAAGCGCAACTGACCCCGCATTTTATATTCAACGCAATTTATGCATTGCAGGGGTACTATGGAGCAGGTAGAACAGAAGATGGGAAGAAGTATGCTGAAAAATTTTCCAGCTTGATAAGAGAGCAGTTAAGACTGTCCGGAAAAGCATGGATAAACCTAACCGAAGAAATCCAACTCCTGAGAAACTTCTGCGAATGGAGGAATATGAAAAAGAAAAATCCGGTTCACATCAACATTCAAATTCAACACACAACTGACAGCAATTTACTAATACCAGCCATGCTGTTACAGCCATTGGTAGAAAACTGCTTTGACCATGGTTTCGAAAACGACGAACCAGGCCAGAGGATTGAAATGACTATTCATTCCTACCCCGATCAGCAGTACGTAAAAGTGGAGATCGTGGATAATGGCACCGGCTATCGACCCTTTAGCAGTTTAACAATCGAGCCCAGCCCACTTGTCAATACAGAAAACTCGAATCGAAAGGGCATACTGCTCATTCAGCAAAGATTACAACTACTGGCTGAACTAAATTGGGGCAAAAATCACGGACACGCGCCACTTTTCGAGATAACCGACGCCGATTTATCAGGCGAGTATTGCGGATGCAAAGTAGTATTGAAAATTCCATGTAGCTTTGAAAGACATGACTACGTATGATGTTTGTATTGTGGAAGATGAACTTCCTGCAGCACTAGCGCTGGAACAGGATATCAGAAGCTATTGCCCGCAGGTTGGCAAAATTTGGACTCATACCTCGCTGGAAGATAGTGTTCGATGTATTGAGAAAAACAGTCCCGATATTGTATTTCTGGATATTCAACTGGGCAAGCGAAACGGTTTTGAACTGTTTAACTATTTTCCTGTACCAAGTTTTCAGACCATAATGGTAACTGCCTACGATTCTTTCGCTATTCAGGCGCTCAGGGTACAGGTGGCGGACTATTTACTGAAGCCGGTGGGCGGCTCCCAAATACAACAGGCTTTCCGGATCGCTATATCACGAATTAAAACATCCCAACAAGAAATACAACAAGCAGTTGGACGGAAAAATATTATCGCCGCGTCGGCGAAACCTGATCAGGAACTAAGGGCGTATTATGCCGATAAGATTGCCGTCCCGGCCCAGGACAGAATCACCCTTATTCAAACAGACCATATCCTTTACTGCTCCGCGCAAAGCAATTATTGCTGGATTTTTCTGCGCAATGGTGACAAGCTTTGCGCCTCTGTAACATTAGGGACCATGATACAAAAGCTTGATCCCGGTTTATTTATAAGGTTGCACCAAAGTTATTTTGTTGCCAAAAAAAGCATCTATCGCTTTTTCTATGCCGAAGGAGGTAAGGTTGAACTCGAAAACGGAACCATGATCCCTGTTTCGCGAAGTTTCAAACCTGCCTTACTCACCTACCTGAAAAGCTTTACTGACCGGTAGTTGACTAAATTTCCTCTGCAGGATACGCGGTGAGAAATGTCGTTTACTAAACGGCAGAACAGATATTCGTCAATAGCAATAGTTTAGCTTTCTGTAAGAAAGACTTAAACTATTTCCGATGAATAAACCTGCTATTGTTAATAGTCAACAGTGCATCAACTTCAGGCACAAAAAAAGAGTTTCTTTTTTTGTTGCCTGGGTGTTGAGCATGTTCTTCTGCATCGCTCCAAATAAATCGGAAGCGCAAACAACGCTGAGTGCGGGGGATATTGCCTTTGTTGCGTATAATGGCGATGGGACTATTGATGATTTTGCGTTCATGTTGTTGAAAGACATTAGTGCCAGTACTACCATCACGTTTACTGATCATCTTTGGCGTTTTAGTACGGGCGGTTTTAATGAGGTTGTAACGGAAGGAGCATGTAATACGGAAGCATTTCTTACCTGGACGGCAACAACAGCCCTGACAACCGGCACGGTGGTAGTGATTGCGAGCCCGGGTGCATCGGGCAGTTCATACCCGTCTCAGGCCACCGCCAGCACTGGTACAGTTTCAGTACCCGGAGGCTGCCCGGACTTTACATTTCCACCGTCAGGCGATGTGCTATTCGCTTACCAGGGAACCAAACCTGCCAACAACAGTGCAACCAACTGGCTCGCCTGCATCAATATGGACGGCGGCTGGCTGGCGGGAGCTTCTACCTCCACTTCGGCAAGTGCACAACCCACCAACTTATCCAACGATCATATTATTCTTTTTTCTCCAGAAGTAGACAATGTCGTGTATAAAGGAACACTAACAGGGTCTGCTGCCCAACTGCGAACAGCGATTTATAACCTTGCAAACTGGGACACCGATGATACAACTCCATTTATATTGCCGCAGGATATTGGTTCCAGCACTCTGCCAGTTTCGTGGGGAACCTTCAATGCGTTGCCGGTAGAGGCAGGCGTTGAACTTCGCTGGACTACACTTTCGGAATCGGGCACCGCCCATTTCGAAGTTGAATATGCTTCAGATGGCAGACATTTCATCAAAGTCGATCAATTACCAGCAGCAGGCAATGCCGAAGCCGAACGAACATACATGGTATTGGTGCCATCCCGGAAACTGGACGCTAATTCCAACAAACATTTTTTCCGCATCAGGCAGGTGGACCTTGATGCGCGTTTCAGTTATTCCCTCACACGTATAGTACTGGCTGGAAAGCAACCTGCACTTTGTCATAGCATTTCGACCAACGTAGCAGGTAGAGAGATGCTGCTTCAATTACAGAAGCCAGGGCTGCTGGTACAGCTTTATGATCTACAGGGCAGAAAGCTTGCCGAGCAAAAGATGTCTACCAGCTCGGCACGCCTATCAGTACACGCGCCCTCTGCGAGTGTACTCATTGTGCATATAACGGATGAAAATGGAAGAAGGGAAACCCATAAGGTAAACTGGAATTAATTTTCTGACCACTTCCAAATGCAACGTTAGAAGCCTCCCTGGCTTTCAGTCAAAAGCAGCGAGCTGTTTAATTAACAGCGAGAAGGTTTGTGTTGTTGATAGCAACACCACCCTCTACCAGAACTATTCAGCCCAATTAGATCAGTATCGCTACCCGGCTCAGCTTAGGCGTTCGATGGTCCTGCTTGTATCTATGCCGGTAAAAAGATGTCAACCTGACTTCCCCGACGACGACTCCTGCGTGGAGCGACGGGTTTTCCTGAACCTGCGAAGTTGATACCTGATAAAGGTGTAAATGATATTAGGCAGCGTAACGGGAACCAGTACCATAACTCCCATTCGATCCTGAAAGCCAGGATTAATGCTGAGAAAATAATTTACATCCGGGTCATTGCTCGACATAAATCGCTTAATGTCCTGCTCTTTAAACTTTACCTGAAAATGAATTCTTACTACAAAGGGTCGAACTTTTTTGCGTAAAAGGTTCATTGATGCCATCAGGTCGTCGGCAAACCGGAGCATCGATGCACTGGTTTTTTGATTGCGCCGCGGATAGCAGGTTAGCGTGTACTTACAGATCATGGCGTACATGAGCGGGTTAGCCATGAAACCCGCTACATACACTGGCGTAAACAGATTACGCAACTTGTATTTCATATACTTGTAAAACATGCTCTGCAAAGGGAACTTTCCATCTTTGTATTCATCCTTCAGTCCAAAAGCCGACCGAAGGATCACTACCTTTTTTCCGTTCACTTTCCTCGGGTAGGCGCCAACTGTTGAAAACCCCGCCAGATCTTCTCCTCTGTGAATGAAATTGACGCAGAAGTAATCTGAGCGATCCAGCGAAAAATAGGCGTATAACTCCGGATCGCTCAAGTCGGGATTAAGCGTCTGCCGAAGTATGTGAAACAGTTTGTCGAGTGATTGTTTGTCCAGGGTCGAGTTTTGCATAAGGCGCTCTTCTGTTGTAAACATTTTGTTGCTTTTAATTGGTTATAGAATCATTAGAAACTATAGCCTCCGGAAGCCGAAAAATGCTGTACAGACTGTTATCGTGGATAACGGGTTAACCTGATGTAAAAATGGCTACATTGCCTCTGCAGGCAAATGCAAGGGGATAGAATGGCAGAAAAGAGTGCTAAAGGAGGAGTTAGGAGTGCAGGGCCTTTAGCAGGTCGGCAATCTCTTCGTTACGGAACGGCTCCGATATCTCGAATCTTTTTTCATCGATATAGTTAATCCAGATGCTCTTGCCTTTCCGGTTAAACAGGCGGGCGTTTACCGCGTCGGAGTTGCTGTAACGAATAATATAGGAAGGTAGTTCAAGCATGAATTCGGAGAGTGATTGATGGCTTACATATCGCTTTCCGTCGATGGTTGTAATTAGAATGCTATTGCGTGGGGCATCTCTGGTGGTGATAGTGTGGATGTTATTCCATTGCAGCCGGATCTTATAAAAGCCTCCGTTGCTATTCAAATCGCGCAGATAAAACCAGCCCGATTCTTTACGTTCACTGTACACTTGCAGCGCGCGTGGAACCAGCCGAAGCAGATCTGTTTTTAACTGAACTAACCGCAGTGGCTTGCCCAGCTTTACCACAAAACCATCCGCCCCTATACGGGCCGTGCGGCGAAGGTTTTCTTCATTATTGTGACCGCTCAAAAAGATGACAGGACATTGGTAATTGTCGCGAATATATGCCCCAATATCTAACCCATCGCGCTCGCCTTTTATTTGGATATCCAGAATGGCAATATGGGGAATCTGACGAGCACACAACGCCACCGCGTCATCATAGTTATCGATGATTGGAACGTCGGGCTGTTGCAGCACTTCGTAACCTTCCTTCTCCAGAAAAGTTTTTACCCGGCTATAGTTAATGGCATCGTCTTCTACGAGAAGTATCTTAATTTTTTCATTCTCCATTTTTCATGTTTTTGGAAAATAGAACTCAAACATAGCACCGTGGTCTGTTCTTAGGTTCATAGTAGCGCCAATTTCCCATGCCAGCTCTTTCACCTGTTGCAGCCCTCTGCCTGTGGTATGACGTAATACGTTACCGGTTCCGTTGTCTTCTATTGATAGATAGTATCGACTGCTGGAGATGAGCCGGCAGTTAATAACTATTCTGCCGGAATCTTGCTGTGTGAACGCATGTTTAAATGCATTTGTCACCAGTTCATTCACAATCAGCCCCACGCGTCCGGCGGTTTTGCCACTCATGGTTACCGAAGCGTTCACTTCCACCGCTATACGATTTTGGTGGTCATAGCTCAGTTTGCGACCCTCACAGATAATCTGGAAATACGATTGCATATCCACATTACGATTGGTTCCAGAACTTAGTACTTCATATAAAACCATCAGTGGTGCCACCCTTTCTTCCAGCAGATCGAACGAGGAATGATCTGTAGATTCCGTTTTAACGTTTTCTATGATGCTTGAAATGTTGTTTAGCGTATTCGTTATTCGGTGATCTGCTTCCTCTTTAAGCAGTCGAACTGTTTTATTATGGCGTCTTTGTAAATAAAGGAGAAACAATAGCGCAACCAGAAGCAGGCCGGTAAATACCAATGCCTGGTTGCGCAAGGAGATTTTTTGGCTGGCAATTTGTTGTTCGCGTCTGGCCAACAGCAGGCTATCGCGAGTTTCACGTACCCGAAACTGTGCGTCAATGCGTGTTATTGCTTCATGTTGCCGAATAGCAACCAGGCTATCCAGATCAGCGAGTGTGCCTGTATAGGGGTTGATACTGCGGGAAACACTGCTGTCTATGTTTTTAAGCACTACCGTATCGCCTCGTAACAGCAGACCCTTTACATTCTGTTTCATAGAATCACTTAATCCAGGTATCGAGACTTTATCTACTGTGCTGTTGATTATTTCAGCAGGTATTAGCTTGCCAATGCGAGCCAGCTCTTTTCTTAAAAGTTCGTCGCCGCTCGCGTGTTCACCCAGTTCATACTGCGCGATTGCTTCATAGCTTTTTGTAATAAAGTCTAGAAGTTCGCTAGTGTTATTTTTACTAAAGCTTTTCGCCAAATTGAAATGATATTGTGCGCTGTCGTTTTCATTTTGCCGACTAAAATAACGGCCCATGTAATTATGAGCGAGGGTTAGCCCCGTTTTGTACTGGATAAGCTTCAACTCCTGTATCGCGTTTGCAACGCTGGCGTACACGCTATCCTCATTGCCCAGTTGGCGATATACATCCGATAGGGCCAGAAGGGTGTATGAAGTTTCGATCGGCTGACCTGCCTCTCTAAAACCGTGTATTGATTCCCGATAGAAACGGAGTGATCGTTGCTGATCGCCCGACATCTGGTACAAAAGTCCCAACGAGCTCTGCACATTCGCCAGTTCAAATTTGTCTCCCACCTGCCTTGCGAGGTCAAGCGCCTGATACAGGTAAATGGCCGCACTATCGGGCTTCATAAGGTTTTGAAAATTCTGACCTAACTGGCTCAGTTGCCGCAGCTGTAGCAATCGGTCGGAACCTTTCATAGCGTATGTAAGACTTTTTCGCGAGAAAGCAAGTGCCTGCGCAGGTTGAAATATTTTGTAGTAATAAAAGCTTTGTAGCTGGCTGGCCACGCACAAGTCATAGCTGCGATTGGAAAGTGCTGCCAATGAATCAAGGAGGGGTAGGTAGCGGGCGGCCTTTTTGGTTTGATTGGAATTCAAAAAGTCTTTGGCAATTAGTTGCAAGGCGTCGAAATAGAGACTGTTATCGCGAGCTTTGGCTGCGTGGTAAACGGCCTGCGAGTCTAAATGAAACAACTGTGGGGCTCGTACATTTCGGTAAAAGGAAGCCAGTTGGCGGTACGATTTAGCAACGATGGAGTGATTGTTGATGCGCATTCCGATCGACAGACTGCTTATGGCAAAGCTGATAGCCTCCTTTTGGTCGCTCGCCGTTGCCGACAGTTTTAAAAGGCGGATCGCCTTTAAGGAATCGTAGTTAATGCCAACGCCTTCTGCCCGGGCAAACTGAATTCCCAGGCAGAAAACAAGGAGAATGAGACCGATGGTTCCGAGCCGGCGACTCATCATTTTCAACGATAATGGTTCAATGGCAACTCAATATTAATTTGTTGGAATGATACCACCAGGCCGCCCGTGCACTCAGCAGCTATTTCCGGCATGGTTGGTAGTTGAAAGATAATTTAATTTGACAGGATATTTAGTCGCGATCGGTACATACTATTCAATGGTGATGGACGCAACAATCGATTCCAGACTTTGGAAGCTGACCTTTTCCACTTGTTGTTGATCGAAGTTGAGTACCATAGTGGCATTTGCTCCCTGATTGCTGGCATTCTGAGTACTTGCGATGACGCCGTTGGGGCCACATACCGACAATGTGGGGCAGCAATTGTTGAAGAATTTGACAGTTACTCGGCTAATAGGGGGAAGGTCGCTCACATCTGCTATGAGCGTATTAAAATCGGTGTATGCCAGCTCTATGCCATTATAGCCACCACTGGTATTGTTCACTCGGATTTGGGCCCCGTCGGGATTAACACAGTTTTGCCACTGACCGCCATCATAACCATTGGCGCCACTAAAGGTGATTCCTTTAGCAACAAAATTTCGATTACTGTTGGTCAACGATACGTTGGTCAAGTCGATCTGCCCGGGAACCTCATTGTCGCTTTTACTATCTTTTTCGCAAGAAGAAACAATTACACTCAGGATTGCCAATAACAGGGTTAATTGAACAGTTTTCATTTTCTTTTTTGTTTTGTACTTTGTTAAATAGAGGAATGCACTTGATGTGGCAGATGATTAGTTTTTTCGGGTATTTTTTTCGATCGAATTAAGCGATCTGTTGATGGTAAAAAACACTACCAGCAACTCGCACCATATCCGCCAGATTAGGTTTCCAAAAATCAATACCAAAAGTCCACCCATGAATCCGCCGGGCATGAGGCTTACGTCTCTGTAGCCGCGTTCTTCGCCTTTAAACATAATCATGAGCCCGCCAAGCGTTATCAGGGCTGCAACAAGGATATAGACAACCTGTATGATTCGCAGGGTGATCATGGATTTGAATGAAAAAAAGTCGCCCATGCTAAATTGCTCGTTGACTTTGGTTGTTGGGTTGAAAGTTTCTTGCATGTTGTGCTGTTTTTGCTAATGGTAAATAATGGCCTGTGCGGTCCTTCGGACCGTTTGCTTTTGAAAAAACGAAATGCTTTGGGAGGCCTTTCAGCAGGAGGATCTTTGGGTGCAGGCAGCGAGCTACCGGAGCCGTTGCGCTTTCGGAGACAAATATGAGGACACCGGTAAAATATTTTTGTCACCCCAAGGGTGACAGGCTGCCTTTTAAATCAATGCGGATTCACGCAGGTAGTTGGCTGCTTCCTGTACGTTTTGAAAATTGATGTGGAAATAATCGCGAGCCTTGGTAAGAAAGCGTTTGTAGTAAGTATCAATAGTGTGGGTAGATCGGTTGAACTGTGCGGCCAGTTTTTGCTGAGTTATGCCCGGCTGGTATGCCAGCAGGCGGGCTACTTGTAGTTCCTGTGCTGAAAATACCTTCATGCCCAAAAAGTTGGCAAGCGCATTTTCCAAGATAATTCTTCCTCTCTCCGTTTCCGCTTCCCCTGTTTTAGTGAAAAAACTGGGTGATAATGGTTCGTTTTTGAATGGAGCAACGATGGTGAATTCGTTCAGGTATTCCGTCAATCGGTTTTCGGCATCGTATTGAAATACGGAGGCAATCCGTTTGCACAACAGATAGTGCCCCTGGTGATGGCGCAATGCCGTCAGGTTACCGTAACGCTGTACCATAAACTCCAGTTCAAATTTGCCAGCACAAAGAATTCTTGCCATCTGCAGAAACACCGTATGCGATGCTATCTGGTTGCCGGGATGCACCATTTTCCAGTAGCGCTTTAGCGAAAAATCATTTTCATCGTGGCCTAGCCAACGTTGCACGCCCCGACAGCGGATGATTTCGAAACTCCTCATGTCTACCACAAAATAGAAACGCTGGCTTCCAATTGTACCTTCAATTGATTCCAGCTCCGTTTCCTGCTGATCGGCCCGCACCATTAATGGGGCGAGTTTTTCAGGAAAAAGACTAATCACCTGCTCCTTTAAAAGGTCAAAATTGGCATGATGCGCGGTCGACATAATCTTATAAACTCCGGCTGGTTTGGAAATTTAGTAAAGCAATTAGGTTTTTTGCAACCAGCATTGTAGCATGCCAGATACAACAATAATGTGCCTAAATATACAGGCAAACCCATACATTTCCGATACGTCTATATAGTAAAGTGCGCCGGGCTGAACTCAGCCCGGGATCGGAAGGATTGGAGAGCAAAAAATAATAGCCCACGCTTCATGACGGGCATCGGAAAATGCTATATAGTGTTATTTTTCAATTAGTTAAAAACACTGCCGACACGCTATTCTCTTCGAAAATGCCAACAAGCCTTCTACAACAGGCCTGGTAGATGGCCGGATAAACCGGCTTTCTGTCAACCGGGTCGAAAAAATTAAATTCTTGCCTGAATCGTTGAAAATTAATTGGGAAATCCCCTATTTTTGCACTCCCAAAATGGGAAAAGTTCTTCTTTACTCATTCCTCCTTAGCTCATTCCGAGGCTTCGGAAGGTTAGAGCATCCCGACGGTAGTCGGGAGGGGCGCTGGTTCAGACAGCGAAAAAAAGCTGAAACATACATTTCTCCTTAGCTCATTCCGAGGCTTCGGAAGGTTAGAGCATCCCGACGGTAGTCGGGAGGGGCGCTGGTTCAGACAGCGAAAAAAAGCTGAAACATACATTCCTCCTTAGCTCATTCCGAGGCTTCGGAAGGTTAGAGCATCCCGACGGTAGTCGGGAGGGGCGCTGGTTCAGACAGCGAAAAAAAGCTGAAACATACATTCCTCCTTAGCTCAGTTGGTTAGAGCATCTGACTGTTAATCAGAGGGTCGCTGGTTCAAGTCCAGCAGGGGGAGCAAGCTTTAAAGCCTGGCAGCAATGCTGGGCTTTTTGTTTGCAGGTCGGCCCACTGTCGCGTTGTTAGTTGGAGCATCCCGACTGTATCCGGCAGGGTCGCTGGTTCATTGCCTGATCCGATTGATCGGATTCTGGCAGGGGAACTTTCAGATGCACAATAGCAAACCCCTTTGGTAATGAAGTCGCTCGGCTCGATTATCTGACTTTCATAATAATATTATTGTTTATCAATAAATAGTTACTAATTTTAGATAATTATTTTGAAAACAATCCTATTTGTCGAACCAAAAACTATATCAGATTGAAAAAGCTTTTTGCCATTATTCCAGTCCTATTCACATGTTGCGTTACTGCTCAAAACAACGATGATATCATTATCGGGAAAAGGGAATCGATCTACTCCGATACTTTGAGTGAAAAAAGGACTTTCCTGGTCTACAGCCCGGACATAACTTCACAAAATGTCGGCCCACAAAAGCGCTATCCGGTTCTCTACCTACTAGACGGTAGCGCTCATTTCTACTCCACAGTAGGCATTATTCAACAACTCAGCCAGGCCAACGGAAATGGAGTGTTGCCGGAAATGATGGTGGTAGCTATTGAGAGTACCAACCGGATGAAGGACTTTGTACCTTCCACTGATCCAACAGCGCCGAACCGTTTTGTGCAGTTCCTAAAGTCGGAGTTGATACCTCATATAGAAAAGCACTACCCGACAGCACCCTACCGACTGATAGCAGGTCATTCCTTGGGCGGCCTCCTGGTAATAAATTTTCTTACACAAGAGCCAGCGCTTTTCAACGCTCATATTGCTATTGATCCGAGTATGTGGTATGCTAATGAAGTTTTTCTGAAAAGGATGATTTCCCATTTCCCGGCGAAAAATTTGAAGAGTAAGAGCCTGTTTCTGGGTGTGGCCAATACACTGCCCGTCGGCGTTCATCTTTCGCAGGTTCGAAAGGATCAGTCGGCAGAAACACGGCACCTCCGATCGATCCTCCGGTTAGATGATTTTTTGAAGAAGAATACAGCTGCACTGTACTACGCAGATAAATTTTATGACAGGGAACGCCACAATACCGTACCTCTGTTAACTATATACGATGGTTTACGGTTTATATTCGATTTCTATTCTTTTGATGCAGGTGAGAAAGATTTTTTAGACAGCACTGCTTCCATTGCTCATAAATTGAGAACGCATTATGCGAATGTATCAGCCAGACTGGGTTATCAAAATGCTGCGCCGGAATCACTTGTGAACTATATTGCCTTCGAGGCACTAAAATCAAAACACCACCGAAAGGCAGAAGCGCTGTTGAAATTGAATGTGGAATGGTACCCCAACAGCTTCAGATCGTTTGATGCATTAGCCGACTACTATATGGAACTCAATGATAGCGCCAGCGCTATCGAGTATTATAAAAAGGCATTGTCGGTGGAAGCCAACGAACTGACAGCTGGCAAGCTGGCGGCTATTATAAGGTCAGGGAAGCTTGTCGACAGTACTGTAGACTTGAAAAGATATGCCGGCGTGTACAACCTGGAGCAATATAATATTCTTATCTTACTCGAAGTGAGGGGTAATAGCCTTTGGGCCAAAGTCCCGGGTCAGGCGGATGATGAATTCCAAATGCTTTCCGAAAATGTATTTACGGTCAAAGGAAAGCAGGGTTATCATATAAAATTTGAGATGGACGCTGATAAACCCAAGGGATTCGTATCGGTGCAGCCGAATGGAACATTTAAAGCGGTGTTTAAAAGCAGGTAATGCTGATAAGAGTCGGACCTATTAAGGAATAGCCGTTAATCATCTACGGTCTGTACTATAATTCTTAACTTCAAAATTCAACTAAAATGAACAACAAGCTATCGCATTTTGCCATTCATATTGATGACCTGGAGCGGGCGCGCAAATTTTATGATGAAGTTTTCGACTGGGGTTTTCAGTCTTATGGCCAGGCAGATTTTCTTCAAATAAAAGCCGATAAGTCGAACGAAGCAGAATTGATAGGAGCCTTACAAGCTCGCAAGTACTCGCCGGTACCTGAAAAGCTGATAGGCTTTGAATGTACAATTGCGGTTGAAAATCTGGATGCGATCATTGATCGGGTGCAGAAGGGCGGCGGCGATATCAGGATGCCCAAAACCGCTATTCCCTATGTGGGCTGGATCGCAAAGTTTTTGGATACCGAAGGTAATCTGGTTTGCGCTATGCAATACGACCAAACGGCACGATAGCGTATTTTACAAACGCCGCGGGTTCTCACTTGGCTCCGCCGCCGCAAATCCGCGAAAAGTATTAAGGCGAAGTAGAATCAGTTGATATTTGTCCTGTAGAAACATCTTCAGCAGGCTTTTTCAGCCTTTTGATTTTTTGCCGTGGGGTTTTGAATGGCCTGATCAACTCGGGGTCCATTCGATCGGCAAAAATTTTGTGAACAGCAGCAAGTATGGTGGAATCTTCGCATTTTTCTCCATATTGGTCTTTCACTAACTTCTGAATACATTTCAAGACGGGCCCTGAACAAATGATTCCTGCAACATTATAGGGATCGGTCGCTTCGCATTTGTTCCAAAGTGGTTTGAAAAAGTTTTTTACTACACTGTCTCTGTGCAAATGCTGCAATTGATTTGCGGCATTTTTTAGCGCGCTAACCTCACTAAGGTCGACTGCAAATATCAATCGCGACGATATCGGCTGCTCGAATATTATCTTGTAAAACTCGAAATTTCTGCCATTTGTTAACAAAGCATATTCTATTCCCTCGTTGGCACCATAATTCACTGTTTGCCTTAAATGTTTTTCGGATAGTTGAAAGGATAGCGCTTTCACTTCAACCAGGAAATAACGGGTATTGTTTACTTGAATAACATAGTCGGCATAAGTGCCCTTGATCATGTATTCCGTCTTTATCTCTTCAATTTGTTTATACCCCAACACATCAGATAAAAACCTATTTATCATGAGCCGGGTACCGGACTCGTCGAGTTCTTTCAGACCACTGTCTAAAAATTCTTTTCTGTAGTTCTTTAGACAAGTCAGGAGCTTTTGTAATTTGGATGGAGTAAGCATGATGTGCTGCTTTAAGTATTGTAAAAGGATCTCCTTAAAGCTAACAGGTTATAACTTCATGTAGTTACGGCTAACCGTAATTGATATTACTACAACAACCCCGCCTCCTTGCAAAACAATACAAGCTGCTCATTTTTCTGAAAGCCGAGCTCTTCGCGAATCTGGCCGAGTCGTTTTTCGATGCTGCTCAGGCTGGAAGGGCGGATATGATGCAGCTTGAGGTACTCGGAAATGTCTTTTTGCTGAAAACCCTGCGAAAGCAGACGTACCACATGCATATCGAATTCGGTGAATTCGTATGTATTGGCCTGCTTGATCTGCTGAGCGAGAGCAGTTGGGTAGTGGCGCTGTCCTTTTGACAAGGCGTCGATTGCAACCTTCAATTCTTTTGCATCGTTGCGGGCTTTTCGCACAAATGCGTCAATTTCGTAGCTGGTATACAGCATATCAATCGTGGCAGGTCGGCTTTCGGCCGAAAAAATCAGAATCCGAATATCGGGCTGAACCAGCCGCACCGATTTGATCAGATCAATGCCTCCGGCAATCTTTTGTGCGATTCCATCTGACTCGAAGTAAAGGTCGGTGATCAACAAGTCGTAGGGTTGGCCCTTTTGTTTTGCCAGCACAATTTTCTGTAAGGCGTCGTCGCAATAATAGGCGTGATCAATATCGCGTATCTGCAAATCGCTCATCGTTTTTTGAACAGACAGATTCGCAATTTCGTGGTCTTCGGCAATGATTACTTTGTCAATCATGATTGGTCGGTTTCCAGCGGCAGACTGATGGTAATAGATACACCAGGCTGGCCAGTTTCGCCAAATTTAATTTGCCCCTTCAGGGAATTTATACGGCTAACCGTATTTTTCAAACCATTTCCAAAAACCATCTGCTCTTTAAATCCAATTCCATTGTCTTTGTAATGAACCAATGCACCATTATGCTGTACTTCGAAACGCAGCACCACATTACGGGCCTGGCTATGTTTCTTCATATTAACCATTAGTTCATTTAGAACAAGCTGCAATTCCTGTTTCTGCAGATCGCCCAGCTTTGACCAAAATTCTGACTGATTACCAATCACAATCACTTTGGTGTGATCGTTTGAAAAGGAACTGAGCAGCGCATGGGTTTGTGCAGGGTAGTCGGCAACATGCTCATCGGTCTGTTCGTAGGAAATATTACGCGATTTTTCGTAGAGCCCTTCTATCTGGTTCATCAAGGGCTCGCGATCAATCACCGATCGGTGTTCCAGTTCGTTCATGATGCGGTACAGACCGTTGGCAACCACATCGTGCACCTTTTTAGAAGTGGACAACTTCAATTCCTGAATCGCTTTCTCGGATTCTTCCTTCAGCAGGCGCTTCCGTTTATTGTACCTACTGGTCAGCAACACAATTATGGCGAGAGCCAGAACAGCCAAACCCGCCATCAGGAGTCGCTGGCGGTTAATGCGTCGTTGAAATAGCAGATTGTCGGTCTTTTTCATTTGTGCTTCATATCGCAGTAGCGCAAAGCGGGTTTGGGTAGTGTCGCGCGAATACTGCAGACTATCATCTATATGTTTGAAAAGTTGGTACCAGTACTCCTTCTGCCCGGCAGACTTACTCGATCGTATCATTTTATCAATCGCTTCCAACCGATCATCGGGCCAGTTGGAGGCGGTAGCGATCTCATACATTTTTTGTGCATAGTAAAACCCTGAGTCGGGTTGGTTCGCCAGGTAATAGTCCGCCAAATGGGCATAGCTGGCGTTCTGTCCGCCAATGATCTGGCTGTCAAGTCGAATTTTCAGCGCTGTATGATAGTCGTTGAGTACAGCTGCACCAGGGTCTTTTAGCCAAAGGGTTCTGGCTCTGTTCGAAACCAAACGAGCCCGTAGTGCAACATTGCCGGGGTTTAATTGCAGTAGTGAGTCGTAGATATCCAGTGCATCAGAGTAGTTGCCCATTTTTTGCAAGGCAGTTGCTTTGCCGTTTAAAATTTCAACTCGCGAATATTCGTCTTTTGTCCTTGCAAATGCATCGTTGTAAAACCGGATTGCCTGTCGATAATTTTTCAGGTCAATGCTGATATTGCCCAGTTCGTTATATACATAGGCAATCAGATTGGCATGTGCCGTATCTTTCTCATTTAGCGATTGAAGCGCGTAAACCAGATTCTGCTGCGCACCAGACAAATCGCCAAACCTTTGCTGAATAGCCCCCATTTCCTGGAAGGCCTTTGCTTTATCGAGGCTGTCTTTTGTGCTGGTAACCGCACGACTAAACATGAGAAAAGCGGAATCATATTTTCCGTAATAGTTCAAATATTCACCCCATTGCAGGAAGCTATAGTCCGGGGCTGGTTGTTCGTCTTCGGTAGCGGTGCTGCAGCCGACAAGTAGAAACAGCCATAGCGTCAAATGCAGGTGGATAAGGTGTTTCAAGCAGTTGAATTTGCGCTAAAAATAAAAAAAGGAAGGCAGAAAAATCTGCCTTCCTGTTCATCAATTCCCCGGGGGAGGAGGGGGAGGTGTTGGCGGCTTCGGTGGAAGACTGCCTGTTTCGCCTTCTGTATCCTGTGTACTGCTGGTACTGGGGGCTACATGGATCAGCGGACAGTTGCCGTGATTGGATATGGTATGGATAGGGTTTGGACAAAATGCTGTCCAAAGCCACATGATTATACTAATCATTGGTGCTTGATTTAAGTTTGTTAGGAAAAATGCCGGTCAGGCTCGCGAGGCCCTGCAGCGAGTTGGTAAGAAGCGCTTCTTACCTTGGGAAGGAAGGGCGATTGTCGCTGCCGGCTAAGCCTCTTCCCAGGCCGGCTCAGCAAACGGCGATTCTCGCACTGGCCGATCAAGAGCAGGTTGTAAAGCCTGCACCTCGATCATTTCACAAACTTAAATTCAGCTAAAACCCTGTCTGGTAAAGGATTCCGGCAATTCCGGGGATTCCAGAAATTCCGGGAAACCGTAAACCGAAATTCCATTTTGCGCTAACTTTTCGCAGTCATTCCGATAGTTGAAGCGATTAATTACCTTAGTCGGAAGCCATGTCGTATGCAACTTGATCATATCGACTATATCAAGCTGGTTACACAATCGTACTACCGCAAGCGCGACAGTAACGAGTTGTCGTTGCTGCTAACCAAACCTACTCCTGCCAAAATCAGGCAGGCTTGCGTGCATACCTATCGAGAGCGTTATAATCCTAAGGACGAGAAGGCACTTACTGATTTTTTTGGGCCGGCTGCGCCGGGCAAAAAGTTTATCGAGTTGATGGAGGCTACTGAGGCCGATCGGTTTAAACCACTTGACAATTATTTGAAAGGAAACACAGAAAAAACGGATGACCGAAACCTGGAACTGCTGGCCTGGCTGATTGATTTTCCGCATCGACCTCACCGGTTTCAAAAAATGACCCTGCTTTCAGAAGAAGAGCGCAAAATCCTCGATAAGGAAGAAGCAGGCATCAATGAAATTGCGTCAACTTTTTCAGTCGCGGCAGTTAACCCCGTTGCGCCTGCACTGGCGCCGGCCACGAAGAAAGGATTAAAGAAGAGCTGGCTGATTTTGCTGTTGGCGATATTGTCGGGAACAGTTTACTGGTACTGGCAGGAGCGAGATTCGAATGAACAAAGTTTTGGAGCAATGCTAACCGGATGTATGTACTGGCAGGACGACCGGTATGTACAGTCACCCTGTAATGAGGAACAAAAAGGAAGACTCCTGTTGCCCTTGAACAGTGGGAGAATGGAAAGTTTCAGAAGGATTACCCGCGAGGATACGATCACGGCCCGCTCTATCGGGAAAGTGCATTATATAAAAAGGAATGGAACGATTGAATATTATACTCAGGCTGGCCAACATCCCATAGAGGTAACGAAAAAACTGCATCCACTTACCTGGTACATGTACAACAAATATCTAAGGAGCGGACAAACCGCAAAATAAAATGAGTGAGTGGGGATATTCGTTTATGAATAATTTGAACGTTTTGAATCGCTTTAAGCCAGCAGTATTTCTGCTGGAATGCTAAATTCTCGTTGAAAAAATTTAGCCATTTCGAGCGTGAGGGGTTTTCTTTTATTTAGTATGGACGATACATAACCTTTACTTCCCACTTTACCTACCAAATCTTTGTTTTTTATTCCACGCTCCTGCATTTTCAATTTGATTACCTCAATTGGGTCAGGTACCGGAATCGGATAGTGTTCATCTTCGTATTGCTTAACAAGCAATAGTGCAACTTGTACTTTCTCTCCAGCAGGGCTGTTGGGTTTAATTTTCTTGTCAAACTGTTCATCAATCCAGTCAATATAATCCTGGTACTGTCTTTTGGTTTTTATAATTCTCAGTTCCATGTTATAATCTTTTAAACGCTATACTCTTTACATCTATTTTGTCATATTCGGCGTGCGACCCAAACCACTTTATCTGAATAGCCTTAAACTCAAATGAAATGCGGACGACCAGCCTATATTTATTGCCCATTATGTTGAAAACAACCCGATCACCTGCAACGACGCTTGCATTGCCGTAGACTTTTTTCAATTCCTGAAAGTTTTTAAACTCACATTTCACAAGCTCATGGTACCACACTTGTAAAGCTGTCGCTGCCAAAGGATACTTTTGACAATAGGTCATCAATGTCTTTCTGGTTATGATGTTAAACACCAATAAAGATACAAAAGTTTTCTTCTGGAAAACTTTTGTATCCGAAGATATCAGCCAAAATTAGTATATGAGACTGATAACCAAATGTTTAAGATTTGACAATATTTCATGGCCAAAGTGTTTTTCGGACCCAGCTGTTGTTGCGATGCAGCATGAAGGAAAATACTTGTCAAAATTCCGGTTGTCTGCACATACCCTTCTCACTTAGTTTCGCGTTTTCCCCGGAACCACATGAATAGTTTTATTCAATTTAAACAGCTACATGAAAAGGCAAAACCACTCCTGATTGGCAATGTCTGGAACCCGGCTTCGGCCCGCCTATTTGAAAAATTGCAGTTTCAGGCCATTGGCACCTCCAGTGCGGCGCTGGCAGATTCGCTGGGGTACGACGATGGACAGCAATTGCCTTTCCAGGAACTGTTATATCAGGTGGCTCGCATAAAAAGGTCTACAACATTGCCACTTACCGTTGATATAGAAAATGGTTATGCAGAGAAGCCAGACGATGTACTTGACAATTTGCTTCGTTTACACGATTTAGGTATTGTGGGGGTGAACCTTGAAGATTCGAAATTTGTAAACGGCAAGCGGCAGATGGTAGATGGCCGACAGTTTGCCGATTTGCTTCACGCAATTATAGCCGGCCTTTCAAGGCGACAATCGTTTCTATTTTTCAATATCCGAACCGATGGTTTTTTACAGCATTGCCCGAATGCTATGGAGGATATGATTGAGCGAGTGGACTGTTACGAACAGGCAGGGGCGCATGGAATTTTTGTACCGGGCATTGTCGATACAGCAGATATAAAAAATATTGTTGAACACACTCCATTGCCCCTGAACGTGATGTGTATGCCAAATTTGCCTACGTTCTCGGAGCTGGAAAAAGCAGGAGTGAAGCGAATCAGCATGGGTAATTTTTTCAATAATCATTTGAATGACTATATGGAAATGGCGATGAAGAAAATTCAAGATGAGCAGCATTTTAATTCACTATTTTAGAAGGCGATGGAATTGACGACCGAAATAATGTATGACGCAATAGTTCGTAAGGACTCCTCTTTTGAAGGGGTGTTTTTTACCGCGGTAAAAACCACCGGCATTTTTTGCCGCCCCTCCTGCACGGCACGTAAACCGAAGCTGGAAAACGTTGAATTTTTTACTTCCACCAAAGAGTGTATTCTGAAAGGCTATCGCCCCTGCAAACTGTGTAATCCGCTGGAAAAGCTGAACCAAACACCGGAACTTTATCTGCAAATACTGAACGAACTTTCTAAGGATCCGTCGCTGAAGTTTAAAGACTATGATTTGAAAAAACGGGGAATTGAACCCAGCCAGATCCGGCGCTGGTTTTTAAAAAATCATGGTATTACCTTCCATTCGTTTCAACGAATGTTTCGCATTAACTCCGCGTTCAAAAAAATTCAAAGTGGCGAAACAGTCACCAACACCGCTTTTGAAACCGGCTTCGATTCCCTGAGCGGCTTTGCCGACAGCTTCAAAACGATTTTTGGTGTATCGCCTAAGAATGGTATTGCAAAATCGATCATCGATCTGAAGCGAATTGAAACTCCGTTGGGTACCATGATTGCCTGTGCTACCAGCCAGGGTATTTGCCTGCTCGAATTCTCTGACCGGAAAATGCTGGAGACCGAGCTGAAATCGCTGACAAAGCAACTGAATGCCATCATCGTTCAGGGAGTAAATCCATACTTCGAGATCCTGGAAACTCAGCTGCAGCAATATTTTTCAGGAAAGAGAAAAATCTTTGATCTGCCATTGCATACACCGGGTACCGAGTTTCAGCAAAAAGTATGGACGGCCTTGCAAGATATTCCGTTTGGGCAGCTGCGTTCTTACAAAGAACAAGCCATTGCCATAGGCTGCCCTGAAAGTATAAGGGCAGTCGCCAATGCCAATGGCATGAACAGGATATCTATTCTTATTCCCTGTCACCGGGTGTTGGGTAGCGACGGTCAGTTAACAGGTTATGGTGGTGGAATATGGCGAAAGCAGTATTTGTTGGACCTCGAAAGAAACCGCCGCTGAAGATTGAAACGCAGTCGGGCAAAAGCCCATTAGCGCGATACTCACAACAAACTCAAATATTTCAAATTCGTTGCTTTCGACTTTTCATTATTTAAGCCTGACACTCAACACCCAGTTCACACTAAACCTATCTGTTACGTTTACAAGTGGGTGGTAATTTTCATAAGAACAAAAGTTTCGATTCACTAATTTGTTGATCAGCCTGGCGCGCTCGGCAAAGCTGTCGCAGTACAGCAAAATGGATAATCTATTTCCAGTGACCAGCCTTCCATCATCTGACAGATCAGTACCAACCAGCTTAAATTTCTGACTGGTCAGACTTGCGTAGATTACGAGACTTTGCATTCCGCTGCTCATAGCTTTCCCATCTGGGGTGTCTGCAAGTGTTTGCACCTGCAGGTCACCACCAAAGCAATTTTGATAATAGAGAAAGGCTTCGCGGCAATTGCCATTAAAGGTGAGATACACCGCGAAGTCCGGTTCAGCGTTCAGCATGCTTGCCAGGTCTTGTGGTCGCCATCGGTTTTTACTGATTAAGCCGGGAACTGACTCATATCCATAAATACCACTTCCCAGTGATGTCCGTCGAGGTCGTTAAAACTGCGTTGCTGCATGAAGCCATAATTCACGGGAACATGCGGCTCGCTGCCTCCGGACTTAAGAGCGGCATCGGCCATTGCATTCATTTCGTCGAGCGTATCAACCGAAATAGTGTTGATTACAGCTGTGCTGGCTTTGGCATCGCCGGTTGGGCGGCTTGCGAAAGACGCAAATTTGGGATGCGTAAGCAACATTACATAGATTTCTTCTGTCAGCACCATGCAAGCCGCTGTTTCGTCGGTAAACATGGGATTGTTGTTAAAACCAAGCTTCGCATAAAAGTCCATTGAAGACTGAAGGTTGGTTACCGGTAAGTTGATAAAGATTTTCTTTGCCATGAGTTGATAATCTGGATCGTTGATTTAATAGATCAAAGATGGCGGGTATTTTGCTATCAATTGGGTTGTGAAAATGTCAGCTTGAGGGGTTGATTATGACATTTTCTATATTTTAGTAGGTAAATGAAATCTAATGCAGGTATCTGTTTTTGCGCCTGAGTATGGCGTAATTGAGGCTGTGACGCCGGCTTTTCGAAGTTTTCATACAGCCAATGAATTTTTATCGGCAGCTGGTAAAAAGCCCAAATTCAACGTTGAATATATTGGATTAAGTGAGCATGTGCCTGCAAACAACGGTGAGTACACCATCAAAACCAATCGGTTGCTGAAGGACGTTCAATCAACCGATTTGTTGATTGTTCCTCCTACCTATGGTGATATGAACAAAGGAATTGCTGCCAATGCTGAGGCCATTCCACACTTTATCAGATTGTATGAAAGAGGAGCCAGTGTGGCAAGTTTATGTATCGGCGCTTTTTTGTTGGCTGAAACCGGATTGCTCAATGGTAGAAGATGTTCAACGCACTGGGCCTATATCCAGGAGTTCCGGCAGAAATATCCTGAAATAGAAGTAAACGATGGAGCCATCATTACCGAGCATGGACGAATTTTCAGCAGCGGCGGTGCCAGCAGTTTGTGGAACCTGGTGCTGTATCTTGTAGAGAAATTTTCGGATCGCGAAACGGCTGTGTTGATATCAAAATATTTTGCGCTTGATATTGGCCGCGACAGCCAGGCGGCTTTTGCCATTTTTCGTGGACAAAAAAACCATCACGACGAGGATATCAGGAAAGTACAGGACTACATTGAAAAAAATTATACCGAAAAGATCACCATCGACGACCTGGCTAATCTGGTAGCAAGTGGTCGCAGAACCTTTGAAAGAAGATTTAAAGAAGCCACCAACAACTCGCCCATCGAGTATATTCAAAGGATCCGGATTGAAGCAGCAAAGCGCTATTTTGAAGCCTCACGTAAGAACGTGTCGGAAGTTATGTTCGACGTGGGCTATTCGGACACCAAGGCATTTCGCGACATCTTCAAGAAGGTGACCGGGCTAACGCCGATAGAATACCGCAATAAGTACGCGAGAGTTGCGGCCGAAGTATAAGTTGCATCATTAAGTATCAATTCGTCGCATTCACCCTTGCTCATTTCCGGAATTGACCTGTACTTGTTCGCTTGTCTTCCGCTAATTTCACGCAAACAAGCAGCATGCGAAAGATTATCGTTACAGAATTCATTACGCTCGACGGGGTGGTGGAAGCCCCCGGTGGCTCGGAAACAGCCCATCCTCATGCCGGCTGGCAAATGAATTATGGCGATCCTGCCATAGGAAAGTACAAAGCGAATGAGTTGGCTGCTGTGGATGGATTGTTGCTCGGTCGGCATACTTACGAACAGTTTGCCTCCTACTGGCCTACGCAAAAGGGTGGCGATTTCGCGGATCGTATCAATTCATTGCCAAAGTACATTGTTTCGCGCCGACTTGAAGCTACTCAATGGAATAACTGTTATCTGCTGCGCGATGTGGAAAGTGATGTGCGGGAATTGAAAGAAACGGAAGGCGGCGACATACTGGTGTATGGAAGCGCTACCCTGGTGCGGAGCCTGCTACAGGAGAACCTCGTAGATGAATTACACCTGTTACTTTATCCGTTGGCCATTGGCGGCGGCCAACGAATATTTGATGAACAGCGACAGGTTAACCGATTTCAACTTAAGCAGTCGCATGTGTTTACCAACGGGATAGTTCTACTTGAATACACGAATGCTTAGCAGTAAATTAAGGTCTACCAAATACCAAATCAGGTCAACCAATCGCTTGCTTCGGTAGCGGTTAAATTATTCTACCGCTAATCCTTTTATTTTTATAATTGAACGTCTGGTAAAACCCGGACGGCAGTAGCGGATGTTTTATTATTTCGGAATCGGGATCAATTTTTTTCTATTACTGGTACTTTTATTAAAGAAAGAAAAATCGACGGCCGATATTATACTGGCAGTCTGGCTACTGCTTATTGGTTTGCACACCCTGCTTTTTGTGGTGAATCTGCAACCGGCAACCCTTTCAACTATTCATTGGATCCTGGCTGCGGCTACGCCTTTTCCTTTGTTACATGGACCTTTCCTATACCTGTACACGGCAGCTTGTACAAACATGCTGCCTGTGAAAAAGACGGTCTGGCTTCTGCATTTTATGCCGGCAATTATCATCATCATTGCGTTGTTGCCGCTTTATACCATGACGGCTGGCGAAAAAATGGAACTGTACCTGTCGGGAGGGCGGCAATATCAGGCAGCCAATGTGCTGTTACTTTTGCTCATACAGGTTTCGGGCATTGCATACGTTTTTTCGTCGTTCTGGTTATTACGTAAGCACAAGCAAAACATAGGCAACCAGTTTTCCTATGAGGAAAAAATAAATCTGAACTGGCTGCGCTATTTAATCTATAGCTTGTTCCTGATTTGGCTGATCATAATTTTTGTAAAAAAGAATGTCTTCATATTCGGTGCAGGAGTATTGTTTGTAACACTGCTTGGCTTACTCGGCATACGCCAGGTGGGCATTTTCGGAAGCGGGGTTGCCAAGGCGGCTGAACCGAGTCGGCGCCTCCCTGCTGCCGGGGAAGAGGAATGGTTGCTAGCTTCAAATGCTAAGACAAAAAAATACGCCAATTCTGGACTAACAAGTGAAAAGGCTGCTGAAATTCACAAGAAGCTGGGGGAATTGATGGCTTCGGAGAAATGGTTTACGGAGCCCGATTTAACGTTGCTTGCATTAGCAAGTCGGCTGAAAGTACACCCCAACCATTTGTCCCAGGTCATCAACGAAAGGGAAGGACGAAGTTTTTTCGATTATATCAATTTTCTTCGCATCACAGAATGCAAACGCCTGATGACCCTGCCCTCGACTCGACAATTCACCATAATTGCCCTGGCCTATGAATGCGGGTACAATTCCAAATCGGCGTTTAATAAAAACTTCAGGAAGCTGACAGGGCAGTCGCCATCGGCCTATTTGAAAACGATTGATTCCGGTGCCTGATCAAAGGCTGGGCTCAATAGCTTGAGTATCATTGCTAAACTATTAGTATCAACTTATAAGGCAGGTCTGTTGGTTGTGCCTCAGCTGCGATTTTTGAGTAGAAACTAAATGATAAAACTCAAAAATCAATCACTGAAAATGAAGTACCTACTTGTGGGCCTGCTGTCAATCTTTACATCACTGACAGCCCTTGCCCAGAATGCCGACGCCCGTTTATCCGGCATCGACAGCCTGATCGACAATTTACTGAAGGAATGGAAAGTGCCAGGCTTGTCGGTGGCCATTGTAGAAAAAAATAAGCCGCTGTTGGTAAAAGGCTACGGCTATCGGGATATGGAAAATAGAAAACCCGTAACCGGCCATACCATTTTTTCTATTGGAAGTTGCACTAAAGCTTTCACGGCTGCAATGCTTAGTGTCGCTATTGAAAGTAACAAACTAGATCTCGATCAGCCTATTCAGGAATACCTTCCCGAATTGCGTTTTTACAACAGCGAGCTCACTGCTGCTATCAGCCTGCGCGATATGCTTACCCACCGCACAGGCCTGCCCCGGCACGACTATGCCTGGTACAGCGGCTTCGCTACTACGCGCGACAGCCTGCTGCGGCTGATACAATATCTGGAGCCATCAGCGCCACTTCGACAAACCTTTCAATACAATAATTATATGTATGCCGCCATCGGCAGCTTGTTGGAAAAAATTAATGATCGGTCCTGGGAAGAGCAGCTTAATCAACAACTTTTCCTTCCACTGAATATGCAGCACTCATTTGTTGGGTCTCAGTCGGCAAAGGCCGATTTTTCGTACGGTTATATGATAAAAGATGGGCAAATAAAACGTTTGGACTTTATGCCCCCCGCCCTGTGGGGCATGGCACCCGCCGGCGGCATCAATTCATGCGCCAGCGACATGGCAAATTGGTTATTGATGTGGACTAACCAGGGCCTCTTTCAGGGAAAAGAAATACTAAGCCGTTCTTTTTACCAGCAGGCCATCAGTTCGCAAATGGTCGTTAATGCCAATTTGCCATCGGTATACCTGCCCGACTATTTTTTCTTCAATTATGGGTTGGGCTGGTATATCAGCAACTACAGGGGACACTACGGGGTGGGCCATGGTGGCAATGTAAACGGATTCAGCAGTTTTGTTTCATTCCTGCCTACCGACAGCATTGGATTGTTTATTTCGGCCAACCAAAACAATTCACCACTACCGCGAATTGTGCATAATTTAATTCTTGACCGGTTAATTGCTGCTTCACCCCGCAACTGGAACGATATGTTGAAACAAACAATGCCAACAGCGGGAAAGGCAGAGGCTGATTTGCCAGATGCGGCAGCGGCGTCGCATGCAATGACATCGTTTACCGGCGTATACCGTAGTAAAGCCTATGGCACCATTACAATTCAACATAGAGACAATGAGCTATATGGTACATTCAATCGCTGGAAACTTACTATCAAACATCTGCATCATAATTATTTTCGTTTTTCAATAGATGCAGATGTATTCGATGGCTCGGAAGCGGTAGAAGCTGAGTTCCGTATTAGTCCTGCCGGACAAATTGCTAAACTTCAATTGCAACTTGAGCCAGCTGTTGAGGCTATTGAATTTGTAAAGGAGGAGGCAACAGTAGCTGAATCGCTTGATGCCGGTATTTATACAGGCAACTATCAAATGGCCGGTAAGACGGTGCGGGTTTTCCTGAAGAACGGCACTCTGGTTGCACAAGTGTCAGGCCAGCCGGAATATATACTGGTCAGCAGTAGCCCACATACTTTCGAAGTCAAGGCCGTGAAGGGTTATACCGTGCAGTTTCACCAAGACCCGCAGGGGTTCATCACCGGTTTTACCATGCAACAACCGGGCGGAGCAGTACACGCAACCAGAATGCGGTAATGTTGCCAGTTGCTGGCAGATGGATCGTGAAACCAAACTGCGGCCAGATTTTGTCTACTAAACAACCATCAACGTCAACCAAATAACGTTCTGTAAAATGGCTGCTGCGCTTTGCGTCCACAGATCGATTAATTATCACAAATTTGCGCGTTTGTTGGCCGCCAGAGCCGGTTTTTAGTTTGAAAAATGAAAACGATCGCAATGATGCAGAATAAAATGAGTGGCGTTCATATTTGGGGGTTTGCTAAAACAAGCCTGTTGGCAGCACTGCTTATTTACTCGTTTACAGCCAGCAGTCGTCAGCTAAGTGCAAAACTAGATAGTGTTATACGTACAGAGTTTAACGACAGTATTGGTCCGGGTGGAGTATTCCTGCTGGCTCGAAACGGGGTTCCATTTTTTGAGAAATCTTATGGTATGGCTAACCTTGAATTGAAGGTTCCGCTTAGGCCGGAGTTTGTGTTTCAAATCGGTTCCATGACCAAGCAATTCACAGCCATCGCCATTCTACAACTGGAAGAGCAGGGGAAACTGAAAGTAACCGATCCGGTTTCGAAGTTTGTGCCCGACTTCCCTTCGGGCGAAACGATTAGCATCCATCATCTGCTAACGCATACTTCGGGCATCAAAGATTTTACCAAAATGAAGTCACTGCAGGATATAGCACAAAAGGAAATGTCGCCGAAAATGATGGTCGATTTTTTTAAGAATGAACCGGCTGATTTCAAACCCGGAGAAAAATTCGAATACAACAATTCCGGCTATGTGCTATTAGGTTATATTGTCGAACTGGCTTCGGGTCAGACTTATGAACAATATGTGCGGAAGAATATTTTTGAAAAGGCTGACATGACGAAATCCGGCTATGCCAATGACCGTCAACTACTGATGAATCGTACTGACGGATACCATTTAAAGTCGAATGGTTATGTAAATAAAACGGTGATCAACTATTCAGTTCCCTTTGCATCCGGATCGTTAACCTCTACTGTGGATGACTTATTAAAATGGCAAAATGCACTTAATCGTAATACCGTTTTGTCAGCCGCCGCCAGCCAAAAGGCTTTTACCCGATATAAACTGAATAATGGTTCGGAGTTCACCTACGGCTATGGCTGGCATTTGAAAGATATGGATGGCACCGCAACAAGGGAACACGGTGGCAGCATTTTCGGATTTAAGTCGATGGCTGTTTATATACCTGAATTTGATATTTATGTAGTTGGCCTCAGCAATTGCGATTGTAATTCGCCCACACAAATTGTACGCAGTATGGCGGCACTGGCTTTGGAAAATTTGAAGAGCAATAGCAAAGAACAAAAGACAAAAAAATGAATAGCGTGGTAAAGAAAGTGGGTTTATTAATTACATCCTTCCTGCTGATTAGTGTAACAGAGGCCCAGACATTGAAAGGAAAAATGCTTACGGGCAAATCGGCTGAAGAACAATTTGGACGTAAGGTAAAATTATCGGCCAATGGAAAAGTGCTGGCTATAGCTGCCCCATTTAATCGCGATTCAGGTGAAAAAAAAGGCAGAATTGCTGTGTATGAATTTGATGGAAATGAATGGATGACAATGGGCAGCGAAATTATACCGGACCAGGACTATTTTGATTTTGGCGAAATGATGGATTTATCGGCCGACGGTAAGCGGCTGATGGTGGCAGCGCCATTTGAGAAGATAGCGGTTTATGATTTTGACGAAAGCCAATGGAAAAACTCAGGGACCCTTATTATCGATGAATCAAGTTCAGATATGATCAGCGCCATTTCCATGACACCTGATGGCCGGCAACTGGCTGTTGCGTACGAAACAGCGAAAGATGGGAAGTATCGTGCTAAAGCCTTTCGGCAGAGCGGACAGAATTGGGTGGCCGATGGATCGACGATGGAGCCAAACGGGCCTGAACGCATGTACGGCAATTCCATTGTTATTTCGGCCGATGGTTCAACCATAGTGATTGGGAATGAATATGCCCACGCCGGCAATTTGAAAAGAGCAGGTCAAATAAGTACTTATAAAAAGGAGAATAGCAACTGGGTGCTTCAGGCAAATCGAATAATGGGCGAGTATGCCAACGGTCAAATTGGTGCAGGACTCGCCCTTTCGGCCGATTGTAAAATGCTGGCGGCATCGTCCACAAGCATTGATCTTTTAGAAAGAGAAACAGGCTTTGTGGAAACCTACCGGGCGCAGGATGGCAAATGGGTAAAGTTGCAGCCCACCCTACGCCCCGAGAAGCCGCACAGCTATTTCGGTTGCGCTATCAGCATTTCGGCCAACGGTAATTGGTTAGCGATAAGTATGCCTTATACAGGTTTTGGCAAGCCTGGTCTGGTCAGGCTATATAGTCTGAACATGGATCAATGGAAAGAAATGGCCATCTTCCGCGACATAGATGGAGTAGAAACAACCCGGCCTGCCAATAATACCACCGGCTGGTCAATTGCTCTGTCGGCCGACGGCACTACTCTGGCCATTGGATTTCCTCACAACGATGAAAATGGAGAGCTGTCAGGGAAAGTAATGGTATATAATCTAACCTCGCTTCAGCCCGCCACAACGAACTAGTTAGAAATACTGACAGCTTTTCTTTCAAACACGGTGGAGTGAAGTTGTTCAAGTATAAAATGTGCAATATCCTGAAGCGAAATTTTTAACTGAAGGTTTCTATCATTCGACGAAAAGTCTATTTTGTACTGCCTGGTTAAGGGCCCCTTTGTAAACGCACTCGGGCGCACAATGGTATAATTAAGATCGCTGTTCATGACATGCTTTTCCTGCGATCGATGATCTTCAAACGCTTTCTTTAAAAACCAGCCAAACATGACTCGTTTCCAAAAAAAGTTGAGATTATTCCAGGTATCGCCCATGCCAAGTGTAGATTGGCAAATCAGCCTTTGGCAGCCCTGATTCTTCATTGCCTGAATGATGGTGGCAGTGCCGGCGGCTCTTATCTTTCCTTTTCCACCATCGCCCAAGGCACAGATCACTGCATCTTTTCCCTTAATGGCTCGTTCAACATCGGGCAGTGAAAGTACGTTCCCTTCAAGAATTTCAAGATTTGTAGCCGCATGCATGTTCAGCCGACTGGCATTTCGGGAAAACGCTGTAACTGATAAACCCTGTTGAATTGCTTGTTGCAAAATAACACTGCCGAGTGTGCCGCTAGCGCCAAAAATGACAATTTTCATAATCGTTGTTTTGAGCAAAGCTCATGCACCCGGATTCAGGAAAATAGAACAAAAGCGACAGCTGTTGTCTGTGGGCTCACAAAAATTTCGATGGAACTTTCCCGGTAAAGGACTTAAACACCCGGATAAAATGTGATTGATCGGCATAACCATTTTCGTAAACGATATCGGTCAATTTTTTATAATCTTTTACCGACAACTGTGTTAACGAACTTTGAAATTGGATAATTTTTGCAAACTGCTTAGGCTTTAGAGCGGTGTGTTGCAAAAATTTTCGCTCCAGCGATCGCGAACTAATGCCCAGTTCATTGGCAAGTTCTTTCAGACTGCTTTGACCCTTTGAGCGCAAAATTTTCTCTACCGCTGTTCTGATACCAGGGTCAAATTCGCGCGACTTTTGCAGCACCAGTTTATTCAAAAGCTCACTTATTTCGGCTACACGCGCCTTCAAATCGCAGCCTTCCGGCATGGGCTGTTCAATATGCCCAAAAAGCGGAGTAAGATCTTTGCAGCCATCTGTAAGTGAGGCCAGGTCAATATTGAAAAGCGATCGAGACACGAAGGGGTATAGCTGAAAGATGATCAGTTGAAAGGATCCAATGATTCTAATTTCTATAGGGTGTATAGTCTGACCGTAGAAAAATATGGGAGGAAATTGCTTGTTGTGAGGGTGCACCCGCAGTCGCGTCCCTGCATTATGATAAATGAGTCCAGGAAATCCATCGGCATAAAACGGAAGGCAGGTAGACGAAGAAGAATCGTCATTTTCAAGTAAAATGATGCTTTTCACAAAAGGCGACAACGGGTGTTCGCTTTTTAATGAAATCTGTTGCATGGGATCTTCCTTTTCATTTTCAACGCCTGAAAAACTGTTTCGCATTGCGCCAGAAAATCTTCTCCTTTTGTTCTTCTGAGAGAAATGGCAGATTTTCTACTGCCGCCACAGTTGCTTCAATATCTGCATTGTCGGTACCAAACATCAGTCGATCTTCCAACCCGGCTTCGATAAATTGTTTGAGAATAACGGCAAACTGTTCGGCAGGCACGATGGCTGGATTATTGATCACTGAAATATCGGTATATACGCCCGGGTATTTTTTCATCAACTCAATACATTCTGCCACAAAGGGTGCACCGGCATGCATGAGCCAGACGTTTAGCCCGGGCAATTGATCAAGTGTAGAAGTCAGGAGAAGCGGATTACCCATTTCCTCCTTGAAATTGGGGCTGCCATGATCGGGTCCCGCAGAGCCGGTGTGAATACCAACCGGCAGTTTATATTTCAACGCAAGCTGATAATAAGGGATCATCAATGAATCGGAAGAGGAAATTCCCTGGTACTGTGTCAACACTTCGCCCAGAAAGTCGATCCGTTTTTCCACTATCTGTTGTTCTACCCAGTTTAGATCCGGCCATTCACGATCATCATCAAAACAGGACTGCAGGCTGTAGGGAACTTTACCAGCAGGGCAGGGCAGCATTAAACCCTGCAAAATATTAAGCTGGTCAGTGCTTTTGTACGATTGTTGTAAACGCCAGGAAGAACTCAGCGCTGCTATTCGTACACCGTTTGCTTCCAGATTGCTTATTTGCTTTTCAGGTGCTTCGGCACCATGCAGGTGCACATCGAAAATGCTGCGCGACTTTTTTTCTGAGCAGGCCGCGAGTAGACTCGTCAACAGCAGGGTAACAAGAGTTCTTATCATCCTTATATCGTGTTTGATTGTTTCAAAAATGGTACTAACTCCGTCCTGGCAATTCAATCAACTGGCATCCGATCATTGACCAGCCCTTAGGGAACCACCCAGCCGTTGGCCTGATTGATTTCGCTGACTCTTGGATCGTTCAAAACCTTGTCGTAGATCCAGGTATAATGTTTCCAGCCTTGCAACACTCTCCTTGCACTGGCTTCACCCACCAGCTGCTTTAGCGATTCCAGTTCAAGATAACAAACAATCAGGTGCAAATAACTGCTAAACTGGTCTCGCGCGCCTTGCGGCAGTTCCGCTGGAGCGCCAGGAAATTCCTTTTCAAATTCTTGAATCGTTTTTTGCATGCTAGTCCTGTTTGCAGCCAGCATCCAGTGAAACTGTTCATGAAGAAAGGTAGCCAGTTGAGCAGTATCATTTTGCAGATACCCTGTGTTGAGCGTGAGAACAGGGTGACTGCGAGGAATAGCTTTTGAATCAATAGCAATAGTATCGGTGAACATCCATTTCTTAATGGGAAAACTGAAGGCAATGCGTTCAATTTGTTTTTTTGCTTCCAACTCTTCCGGGCTGTTGTTTTGTGTCCCCACTTTTAACGCAAAGCTATCGATGGAGATAGGCTTAGTAGTTCGTGCTCCATTTTCGTGATTTCGCAAGAAAGAAGGTAGCAATAGAATTAGAAAAAAGAATTTGTACATGGCTGAGGCATTTACGAAATAGATTAGATGTACCGACCAACAGCAGGTGTTTTTTTCAACAGCAAAGTTAGAAGCCAACTCCCTGCCAGGCCGATTAAGAATACCAGGGTGAATTTGATTATCGGGTCAATCGTGTAGCGCAATAACAGGTATTGCGTCCAGGTAACAAACGGATAATGCAAAACATACAACCCGAAGGCAACCACCGAAACCTGCGACCAGATCCTGCCTGAATTTGAGAAGTGTTTCTTAAACAATACCATGAAAAATATACTGCTGACCACACAATTAAAAACGAAGAGGACGCAGAAAAGCCAGTTAGCCGATTGCAATGAGATTTCTCCCTGAGTAACCAGTGGCCATAGTTCCAAATTCATCCAAATGGTCAGACCCTGTACTACCAATGTAGGGATCAGCCAGAATTGCCAGGATTTTTTTGTTAGTAGCTGCTCAAGCAATGAGAATCCCTGTTCCTGGCTGCTGCCAAAGATGAAACCTGCAAAAAAGAAAAGGAAATATAGAAATACGCGGTTGAGCTGAAAGTCGAATACAGCTATGCCTGTCCAGCTATATTGTCCTATTTGCAGGCTAAGCGGTATATAGCATATTGCTGCCAACACAACTAACAGGACGAAAAGTAAAACCGGCTTCTGTGCCCGGTCTTTCAGCCATGTATACAAACGCCTGAGCATGCGCAGCGGAAAAGCCAGAACCAGTAAATTGAAAGAAAAAAGAAGCCAAAGGAACCAGGGTGGTCCAACCGGCCAGGACTGTGTAAACAAATAATCCCTGATAAATGAAAGAACACCAGGATTTGTTGAATTAGTCAGATAAGCCGGTATATAAGCCAGCGGAATAAAGATCAACTCTGCTACCATGAATGGAATCATCAAACGCAACCATCGGTCTTTTAAAAATCTGGACTTCCCTTTTTTCTGTATCGATGGAAAGCTCACAAGGCCGCTGATGAAAAACATCAGCGGCATAAAAAAGCTGTCGTTAATGCTTACCAGCAGGTCGAGACTGTAAGCCCGGCCGGCATCCACCACCGGGTGGGTAGAGTTGATATAAACATTCGTATCAAAATAGGCGAACGTGGTATAAGCCAATGCAGCATGATGGGCCAAAACGAGTACCGTAATGAATGACCGGAGATGATCGAGCCAGGCTGTTCGGTTCATAAAATATGGCCAGCAAGCCTGGCGTTCAATTTATTAAGGATGAAGTTGTTCGTTGCCGGTGGCTTTCCATTTTTCCAGGTCGTAATAGAAATGAAGCACATCCTCTTCAGTAGCACCGGTTTTTCGGTAAAAATCCACTGCATGCTGATCTACCCGGTCGGCTTGTACAAATACTTCCTCTACACCTGCTTTTTGGCAATATTCATTGATTGAACAAATAAGTTTGTTGCCAATGCCTTTACGCTGCAGGTCCGATTTCACAGCCAGATCATAGATGTAAACTAAAGGCCTGGTCGAATAATATTGACGTAATTCATAAGCCGTCAGTCCACCCACTACTTCCGAACTTTCGTTCAAAGCCACCCAGGCCTGAAAGCCATTCGACCTTAGCACTTTGTCAAGATGTCCGCGTTCTGGCATTCGAAAATCCTTCATTTCAAATACCTCTTCAAACAGATTAATCAGGCTTATGAACAAATCGGTATCATCTTTCGACAGTAGCTTAATATTTACGTTCATGATCCGGCAATTATTTGGTTAACGTGGCTTTTGGCTGATGCAGTACGATTTTATGGTTAATATTTTGCCATTAATGTCAAACTCGTAAACATCGCAGGCGCTGATAAATGATACTGTTTTCCGATTCCTGATGAACTCAGCGGTGCCACAGACCACAACGCTGTTCTCAGAAGCAATTATTCTCTCTACGGTAAATTTGGTGGTTACGGATTCAAAATAAGCGCCCACCTGTTCGCAGTTTCTGACAATTGCTTCCTTTCCGCTGAATTCATTTTCTCCGACAACCGTCCACACAGCATCGTTGCTTATCAAGTCGTAAACATCCTGAAATCGCCCCGTAGAAAAATGTTCGGCAATAGTTGCAATGGTCAAATCTGACAGAAATTTAGATATGTAAACGATCTAGTTGGTATAAAGATCCCATTCATCAATATCGTGATAACCAAAAAAGTCGATCTCCGGATTTTGTTGAATGGTAAGGCGAATAGTCTGGAGCGATGCCTGTTGAAGAGCCGGGTTACTTGCATTGGCAGCCGATAGTTGCGCTACCGGATGCCGGGCGTCAGACAATTCGCCTCTTACGTAATATGCGTCGCCAATATACCATAGCCACTTACCTGCCTGCCTCAGCGCTACACCGCTATGCCCATTGGTATGGCCGAAAAGAGGGGTCAGATAAACCTCGCCAAACGCGTCTATTTCTATCTTTCTTGCTTCCAGGCCAAACCATTTTTCCGTTGCCGGTCCATAGGTTTTAATGGTTGGTTGATGCGCTAACTGCTGTGGCAGATAGCGGGGATCGCCGCTTAGAAAGCTATTGAGTTCTTCGCTACTTACATGTACAGTAGCATTTGGAAAATCGGCCAGCCCTCCTGCATGGTCGGGATCGAGATGCGAAAGGATGCAGTTTTTCACGAGCGATGGATCCAGCCCCATTTTTTCTATTTGTCGAAAGGCAGTCTGTTCTTCAGATAGACGAAACCCGGCCTGATCAATCAGGGCCTGACCAATTCTGCTTTCAGGCTGTTGATAATCTAACAAACCTAAGCCGGTATCTACCAATGCCAGCTCCTTATCTGCTTCCAGCAACAGACAATGCCCAATTACGTTGGCACTTAGTGGCGAAACGATTTTCAGGCAGTTCAGGTGATGAATTTTCATACGGTAAATTAGAAAAACAAATGGCCATAACAGCTGTCGATTGCGACAATCCGAAAATACGGGCCGAAAAAAATTCCGGCCCGTATTTCAGGCGATGGTTGCTTAAGCTGGCGCACGCTCAAGTACCTCCCGCACTTCTATAGCACCTCCAATATCGAATATGGGATTGGATTCAGCAATGGCCACGGCCTCCGAAAGGCTGGAAGCAGCAATCAGCATATAGCCACCTACCAATGTACCACTATCCTTGTAAGGACCTGCAATGCTGCTTTTATTGGCTTGAATAACGGTGGATGATTCAGGCGAAAAAAGCAAACTGTTTCCCGCATCTACCAACTTGCCGGAACTGCTAAGATCTGAAAGCCATTTTAGTCGCTTCTGTGAAAGGTCTGCAATCGATTTAGCATTGGCAGTACTGTTTAATCGAAAAAGCAAAGCAAATTTTTTCATGATAATGATTTTTATATGCAAAGTTGACGACCGGGCGTGTGGTTTGCGGACAAACGCTAACAACATTTATTTTGGCAGGGGCAGTGCCTCACGATGCATGAACCAGTTGGGTACGCCATGAAGCATGTTTTTGCTGACAACCTCGAATCCGAATTTTTCATATAGCGGTATGTTTTCCTTTTTATCCGTTTCAAGCCAGGCGGGCAGGCCGCGGGAGTCGGCAATGAGGCAGAACTCCATTAATAGTACCGAGCCAATACCTAGTCCCTGATATTCCGGCAATACCGCCAGTGGACCAAAATGCAAATGTGGCTCCTGCGGATCATGTTTTGACCAGGCAGCTTTCCATTTCAGTACCGCCGGCAGCCGGCTGCCCAGCACTCTGATTAATGCGGGCAGCAGAAAAACTGTTTTCACCGGGTTGATTTGACATTGCCCGGGCAGGTAATAATTCATTACGCCCAATGGACGACCATTATGTGCGGCCAGTAGCAAATTGCAATTTGGCTGTTTCAATACCGTTTCAAAAAGACGAGTCTGCCTTTTTAATGACCTTGCATCGGCCGATTTGAAAACCGCCATATGTAAGGGGTTCGTAAGCATTGCCTTTGCTACCACCGATGCGATTTCTGGTACCGAACCACTCTTTGTTATTTCAATATTGATTTCCGTTTTCATTTTTCCTGACCTACTGTTGATAGGCGATTGGAAGGTAGGAATCAGCGGGAACGTGGCTTGCTTGTTCATGGCCCGATTTGTCTGCTTCGGCATTAAATATGCCTAAACAATAATGAAACGATTGCGTGTTGTCGGAAATTTCTCCATTTCTGTCAGGGCATGCGTAATGCGACCTGGTGCTGCCTTAGGTATTATTGTTAATTTGCCGCGCTGTAGCATGAATATTTTTAGAAAATACCATTTGAAAACGGGATTATTGTTGGCAGCAATATTCCCGGCCATTTTTGCATTCGACAATTGGGGAGGTTCTGTTTTTCAGTCGCTTTTATTTTTCTTCAACATTTTTTTCTTCATCTTTTTTCTCTGGCTTGTCAACGCTGTGCTGGTCGATTTCCGAAAATTATTGCGACCGGCAAGTGGCCGTCAAAAGCTGGCAGTTTACCGCAATATGGTGTTCAGCCTGCTTTTATCTGTACCTGTTTATATACTACTTGCACTCTTATTTCGCCAGGAACAGGTGCTTATGAAAACAGTGTTGGCAGAGCCCGGATCAGCAAAAGCATGGTTCTACCTGGTTTTACGGATCATGATGTTTGATGCGGGTTTATTGCTGACTCGCCTGGTGATCGACAATAACAGGGAAAAGCAACTTATTCGACTTGAGAACGAGATGTTGAAAACCGAACAGTTAAAGGCCACGCATGAAACCTTCAAACAACAGGTAGATCCTCATTTTCTTTTCAACTCGCTCAATACACTACAGTCGCTGGTAAAGCAGGAGGATAGCCAACGCTCCCTGCAGTTTATACGCGAATTGTCGAATGTGTACCGTTACATGTTGATCCAGCGCCAGCAGGACTATGTTTCTCTCAGCGAGGAAGTGGAGTTTTTAAAGTCTTATTTATATCTGTTGAATATTCGCTTTCAGGATGCATTTGCCGCCAGCTTTGCCATTGAGGAGGGGCATTTAACCAGTAAAATTCCCGTACATACACTTCAGTTGCTTGCCGAAAATGCGGTTAAGCATAACCGGGTTACCCGGCAGGAGCCGCTCCTGCTTGAAATCCGTTCCGGACACGACCAGCTCATTGTAAGCAACAACCTTTTGCCTAAGCGACAATGGTTAGATAGTTCCGGAATTGGTTTGAACAATATTAACGCCAGATACAAACTTCTATTTGGCAGGGAGATTGCAATTGAATCCGACGATAAATATTTCAGGGTCTGCTTACCAGTGATCCATTAGTTATGCGAATTCTTATTATAGAAGACGAGCCGCAGGCAGCATGGAACCTGCAACAAACTGTCAGGGCAGCCTCGCCCGATTCAATAGTGCTGGCACTGCTGGACAGTGTGCAGGGAGTGATTGATTGGTTTGCCGCCAACGAAAATCCAGACCTGCTGATCTCCGATATTCAATTGGGAGATGGACTGGTCTTCGATGCGTTCCAAAAAATTGGATTGACTTGCCCTGTTATTTTCTGTACTGCTTACGATGAGTACTGGTTAAGGGCTTTTAGGGAAAATGGCATCGATTATCTGTTGAAGCCCATTGATGAGCAGGACTTAAAAAGGAGTTTTGAAAAAATAGAAAAATTGCGGCGCTCGCTGACGCCTGTTTCTTCGACTGCCCAGATGGAGCTGCTTTTAAAAAATTGGGTGCAGCCAGCTCCCGTTTACAAGAATAATTTTCTCATTCCCTATCGCGACCGGCTGGTACCAATCAAAGTAAGTGATATTGCCTGTTTCAAAGTACTCGACAGTTCATCTGAGTTGATCCTGTTGGATGGCTCCAGTTATCAGCATTCATTTACGTTGGAATATCTGTGTTCGATATTGGATCCGCTACAGTTTTATCGCGTTAACCGGCAATACCTGGTGGCGTATTCGGCTATTCAGGAAATTGAACATTACGAAGATCGCAAGTTGTTGTTGTGGCTAAAGAAGCCTTGTGCAGAACGTATACTGATCAGCAAAGCAAAAGCTCCGGATTTTTTGAAATGGATAGAAGGACGCTAGGCATTTGTTGAAAATAAAGGGGCTGTGCAGCAAAGCTGCCAGCCCCTTAACCACTATGCACCTGAACAAAACGCCGGTTAACCAGCCGCCCTTGCCGCCTCAGGGCAGCGAATAGCGGCTCATAAATTCCCATACCAGATTGGTTGCATGCAAGGCTGTAGAAGGTTCATCGCCCCAGCGCCCCTGGCGGGAGGAGGAGGGCCAGGCATGGCCACCATCATCTGTCAGGTACAAATGAACCGGCGCCCTACCGGCAGCATCGGACCATTTTTGAACCTGATAGCCTGCGCCATATTCAACAGTAGGCACCGTATCGCAATTGTTTCTTTTTACCCAATACAGAATACCATCCATTGCGGGTGGAAACTGTACTGCGCCAATGCCGGTTCCTCCATTGAATGGCACTTTGGTATCGGCTTTGGCGTGTATATGCAAAATGGGCACGGCTCCTGTTAGCGCTGGATCTTTGGGTGCCACCATATTTCCACTCACTATGGCAACTGCGGCTACCTGGTCAGATAGTTCTGATGCCAGGCGATAAGCCATCATGCCTCCATTGCTCATGCCCGTGATATAAATCCGTTTTCGGTCCACCCGAAACCGATCGCTCAGGTTATTGATCAGGGTTTTGATAAACTTTACATCGTTGATGTTGGAGTACATGGCATAGTCGCAGCAGCTGCCGGCATTCCAGGTGCGGATGCTGAATAAACCACGCCCATCGGCTTTCACCACTCCTTCGGGGTATACGGCAATAAAGCCTGCCTCGTCGGCTTTAGCACTCATGCCATAGCCAGTTTCAAACTGGGCTCCATTTCCTCCGGTGCCGTGCAGGCCAACTACCAGCGGCCAGTCCTTCGTACTATCATAGTACTGCTGTGGCAGCCTGACAATATAGCTGCGATTCAATCCATCCACATTTATCTGTTCAGTAAATCGAATGGTTGGCGACGACGGCACGGTATCCTTATTGCACGATAGCAACAGCAGGCTTAGGCAGGTAATGCTAATACGTAACATGGCTATTTATATTTATTTGGGTAAGGTTGATGGTATAAAGATCAGCAACCTGCCATGGCTTGTAAATGAAGAACACAGCGAAGTGAAGAAAAAGAAAGCCGGAGCTGTTGTTGCCAACAGCTAATCGAAAAAAAATCCGCGATCATTAACGACCCATCCATTCTTTAAACGAGCCCGCCCTTTCGCGGCTGATGATGATTTTTTCTGCAGGAGCAGGTTGCAGACTGGCCAGCAGTTTGCCATTGAAGTACTGGGCTACTTCGCGTATGGCTGCCCGGTTTACAATGTATTGCCGGTTCACCCGAAAAAACTGTTGGGGATTGATCAGCCGGGCCAGGTCGTCGAGCGATCGCTCCTCCAGGCTATGAATGGATTTGTTGAAAAGAGTGCCCACTACCAGCCCGTTTCTTATTTCAAAAAAGGCAAAATCGGCTACCGGTATGGGTAAGAATCGGTCTTTAAAGGCAATAAGAAAGTTTTCCCTGTAGGTACTGCGTTGCGATAACAGCAACTGTAGCTGCTGTAGCTGGGCTGTATCAATCAATGGCCTGCGCTGTTGCAGATACTGCTCCGCTTTTTGCAGGGCTTTTTCCAATCGATCGGGGCGGACAGGTTTTAGCAGGTACTCAATACTGTTTACTTCAAAAGCCCTGATGGCATACTGATCGTAAGCCGTGGTGAAAATAATGGGCAGGAAGCTGTTGACCGATTCAAAAATTTCGAAGGCCAGTCCGTCGCTCAAATGAATATCCAAGAACAATAGATCCGCCTGCACTCCTTTGCGAAACCAGGCAATGGCTTCCTCCACATTGTCGATCACCGGCTCAAAGCGGGCAGTGGGCAGTAGCCGGGTGATCATTTCCTGCAACTGCCGGGCCGAATGGGGTTCGTCTTCTATAATCAGGATATTCATATCAATTTACCAGGTTGCTTTGTAGCGCTATATACCTGCCAGTCGGCGCATCCTGTTTTAGCAGGGGTATTGCTACTTCAAACACATCATCATCTTTCCGAATTTCTATTGGCTGGCCGCAAATATGCAGGTAGCGCTGATTTAAATTATGCAGTCCGGTGCCGGTAGAGGGTTCTTTGCTTTTTTTGGGTTGCAGGGCATTCCTTACCCTGAGCCTGTCTGTACTAATTTCAATATGCAATTGCAATGGCTGCCGGGCCGATGCAATATTGTGTTTCACCGCGTTTTCGATCAGTAATTGCAGCGAAGCGGGTGGCAGATAGCAGGTAGCGGCATCGTTGCTTGTGTCCAGCTTTACGAGCAGGTTGCCCGCATGCCGCTCCTGCAACAAATGCAAATAAGCTTTGGCAAACTGCAGCTCTTCGGCAAGTGGCACCACCGGTTTTTCGGCATTGCTCAGGATATGCCGGTACACTTCCGACATATTACTTACAAATGCCCTGGCGGCAGCCGGCTGGCTGTCGATCATGGCATGAATGGTATTGAGCGAGTTGAACAGAAAATGCGGGTTCACTTTATTTTTCAGGGCTTCAAATCGGGCTTCGGCATGCAGTTTTTCCAGCTCCTGATTTTTTAGTTTCACCAGCTGGTTTGTTTGCAACAGCATGTATAGCTCGGCCGTAAGTACACAGAAAATGATTTCCAACAGCAGGCTGAGGTTAAACAGAAAACCGCCAAACTTTTCGTTGAGCGCGGTGGCCGAATAAAGGACCGGCCATTGCATGGCCAGTGCCCGGATCAGCAGGTAAACAATAAAATTGAAAAGCAGGCGGGTGCCAAAGCGGGCAAATGGAATGCTGCCCAGGGGGCTCATCCATTTTTTTCGCCTGGTATTGAGCCATAGAAAGAGGCAGGCAATGGCAAATGCAAAAATGCTCTTTATGCCAAAATCCCACCACGATACCTGTTCGGCACCCGGGTAGGATCTTGCTTTTACGTGCGCAATTACAATCAGGCGGGGCACGGCCATTACCAGGGTAATGACCATTGCCGCCAGCAACAATAGTTTTCTGGCCTGCATACTATTAACCCGCATTGGAGCGGCGGGCCTTCAGCTCCTCCTTCATTTCCTGCTGCTGCGCTTTATAAATTTTATACTGATCTGCCGTCAGGATCTCCTTCATTTTACGGTCGCGGTTCTGATTGGCCTGCTTCAGTGCCTTGTATTTCTTCATGCGCGAGGCGTTCGATTCTTTCAGTTTCGATAATTCTTCTATATACTCCGCATTCACCGCCTCTACTTTGGTTTCCTGCTCTTCGCTCAGGTTCAGTTGTGCACGGTAGGCATCCATCTTTGCCTTCAGTTCCTTTTTCTGTTCCTCACTCAGTTTGCTGCCCGGGCTTTGGGCGCTGACCGTCAGGCTGAGGGCGCTGATCAGCAAAATGGCCAATAATGTTTTTTTCATGAATTTCTTGTTTATGCTGCAAATAAGCCCACCGTACTGTTGTTGTAAACAGGAAATACAGCGAGGCAGCCAAATGGACTGCCGAAGGAGGCCCGGGTTTAATCGACCCGTTTGCCAAATGGCATTAAAGAAATTTCGATCAGCTTAAAATGCTGGCGGGCCCAGGGCAGGCCCACAATGGTTATGGCCAGCAGCAGCCCCATTACAATATGAACCAGGGCAGTGTACCAGCCACCGCACACAATCCAGATCAGATTGCAGAAAGTACTCAGGCAGCCGCTGTTTTGCGAATCGCTGCTCACCCGCCGGCCAAAGGGCAATAGCACCAGCCCGGCCAGCTTAAAGCACTGCAAACCCCAGGGTATGCCAACAATAGTGATGCAGAGCACAATACCACCTACAAAATAACCCAGGGCGGCGAAAAAACCGCCAAATATCAGCCATACTATATTTCCTGCAAGGTTCATGAGTGTATAATGGGTAAATGTACGGCAACCCACCGTGATTTAGAGGCTTTTGGGATGAGCGGACGACGAAGGGCGACCATTGCCTACCGGACCAACAGTAATTGGTCGGGTGCCGTTCTCAACATTGCAACTCTGTAACCTCCGGAAAAGATAGTACTGCGGTTTACCGCAGTACTATCTTTTTTTTGGCAAACTTCAACTAGCTTAGCTTAAGAACATCCTGCGGCGGCCGGGTAACTGCTCTGTTGCCAAATTCGGGTGGCCGAATTTTTCATTATCAGAAGCAAAAATGTTGTAATCAGCAAACCTGTCCTTGTCAATTATGAGTCCGGTATTAATATCGCTGGCAGCAAGCCTTACGCTCGACGAATCAAATATGTCGGGTGGCGAAACGGCTGACTACCTTTATCGGGTACTGAACAAATCGATGGTATATGGATTCGATCTGGATTCTCAGATGTTTCGGTTACCTGTTACTTATCGGGTGGCGGAGGAAGCCAATCTGATGTTGAATGCAAAAGCAAAGGCAGAACTCAATAACCTGGTGCGCGAAGTCGGATTTCTGACGGTGGGCGAACCGCGCATTAATCTGCCACTCGGAGGAGCGAGGGTCAGGTGGATTCCGGAAGAAATAAAATCCAAAATATTCCGATTCGAAGTGTTGCTTTATTCCAGACACGTGCGCTGGCATGCTTCTATCGGCGACCGCATTCTGGTGAGCTGGACCGATAATGATCTGTCGGAGTCTATTGAAACCACTTCATTGGTTAGGATGGATAAGCACACCGTGATATTCGACTATTTTCCCCAATAAATTTGTTGATGGGTTCGACAACATGCTTTGGATGTATCCGCTAAGGCCATGAGGCTCACATTTCCCTCGCAAGCCAGATTTCCGGTATTGCCAGTACTTCATCCTTTTCTCAGCTATCTGCATCAGGAATACCTACAACTGAGAAGTTATCGAATTTATATTTGGAATGTAACGGTCAACGAAACAAGCGGTAATTGATCAGAACCCATTTACCCGTTTCGAGGCGTACATTAAGGTTAGTTAAGGCTCTGGGTAGCACCTGCCTGTACATTTTCAAATTAATTATTTGATCGGAATGAAGTGCAAGATTTGCATACTGGCATTTTTGTGGCCGGTGATGAATGTGTTTGCTCAAGGAAATCTGGAAACAAAGGCTTACACACTACAAGTAGGGGACACGCTGAAAGTTACCAGAATTACCGACGTGATAAATCATTCTGACAGCGTGATCAATTTGTCTGAATATAGGGACAGGCTGGTGCTACTCGATTTTTGGGCGACCTGGTGCACGAGCTGTTATATGGCTCTTCCGAAGCTCGACAGCCTGGTCGAGATTTTCGGAGACAGTTTGAATGTTATATTGATTTCGAGTAAACGCAATCCCGATACGGAGGAGAAAGTTAGAAATCGTTTTTCCAGGCTCAAGGCAACATATGGTAATGATATCAGGTTTCCTGTTGCTATGCGCGATACAGTCATCAGCCAATTTTTTAACATTGAATTGATACCGCTTTACGTTTGGCTATTAAATGGCCGAATTAAGGCAATTACACAGTTGGAACCGATTACCACCGATCTAATACGACGAATTTACCACTAGCTCTTCCACGGATTTTTTTACACCAAAACTTTCTTTATGAGATTGCCAATTTTGATGCTGGCCATTTGCTGCCAGGTCCTTGCCATGGCTCAAAGCAAACCTATTCAGGGGCGGGTGCTGGACACTGAACAGCAACCTGTATCCGGAGCCACAGTATCGATTCCCAGAAGCGGAGAAGTTACCAATTCGGACGCCGGGGGATTGTTTAAACTGAACAGTTATCTGCCAGGTGATACTTTATTGATCAAAGCGATGGGGTATGAGACCTTGCGCATGACTCCTGATGCGAATGCAAGCTTCATCTCATCTACTCTTACCATTTCAACTAAAGAGTTAGAGGAGGTAACTATTCACACCGGCTACGAAGATGTTCCCCGGGAAAGGCTTACGGGTTCGTTCAGTCGAATTGATAGCAAACTATTTAATGAACAGGTGGGTACAAATGTGCTAGACCGCCTTGGATTTATGGCAAATGGCCTTTCAGGGAACACCGCGGCAATAACTGCATCAGGAGCAACCAGTTCTACTAATGGACTGGTAGTACGCGGTCTCAGCACTTTGACCAGAGGGATCGCGAGTCCTTTGATCATTCTTGACAATTTTCCCTATGAAGGAGATCTGGACAATATCAATCCCAATGATGTGGAGACTATCACTGTGTTGAAAGATGCTGCTGCTGCGTCGATTTGGGGCGCGCGGGCTGGCAATGGCGTGATTGTAATTACAACGAAGAAGGGTAAATATAGTTCACCTGTACGGGTGAACCTATCCATGAACAGCACCTGGAAACGTGCATCTGATTTATATACGCTTCAGCAGTTGGATGCCGAAACGATGGTTGATTTTGAGAAATTTCTGTTTGAAAAAAACTATAATCTGATAGATACTGCCAGCAGCAGCCGAGTACCTCTTACCGAAGTGTATCATATACTGTTGAACCAGCGGCGCGGGAGAATAACAGCAGCGGAAGCTGATGCGCAACTTAACCAACTGAAAGGTCAGGACATTCGAAAGGATTTAGCCGAATATATGTACCAGCCAGCGCTATCTCAACAATATTCAATAAGTGTGAATGGAGGCGGTGTCCGGCATTCATGGCTTATGTCTGCAGGCTGGGATGAGAATCGATCTGAATTGGATGCAGTTTATCGGCGAACAACGATGCGCTGGACAAATAATTTTCAGGTAACGCCAAGGTTGCAATTGGGTGCAAATGTTGGCTATACCCAAAGCCATGCAAGGAATGGTAGGCCAGGTTTTGGGGATATTCAATTTGTGAAGCAGGCGCTACCCATTTACACGAAGCTTGTCAATGATGCAGGGGAAGCCATTCCGTTATACAATCAATACAACAGGGAGTATATTGATACGGCAGGCAGTGGGTTACTTTTGGACTGGCGTTATTTTCCCCTGACCGACTATAAACACAGTTCGGTTACCAGCCAGCTGACTGATATAAATGCCAACTTTTCGATTAACTATAAGCTGGGTAAATCGATTGTACTTGATTTAAAATACCGGTATCAGCAACAAATTGGCAACACAGCGGATTTGAAAGGGCTTGGATCCTTTTACACACGGGATATGATCAATTTGTATTCGCAGGTTAACTACACAACCGGCCGGGTAACTTATCCTATCCCCGTTGGCGACATAATGATTCGAAGCAATCAACGGCTGAGAGCACAGGATCTTCGTTTTCAGATTAATTTCAATCGTTCATGGGGCAGCCATAGTGTATCGGCAATTGTCGGCGGCCAGTTAAATGAAACGGTAAACATTGGCGACAGCTATCGAGTTTATGGCTACAATGCTGACTATCTCACATCTTCTGATGTTGATCAGGTAAACCGGTATCGAACATTTGTTACGGGTGCTCAGTTGCCGATTGGGAGTGGCATGTACTTTTCCCGAACTGACTTACGACAGGTTTCCATGTTTAGTAATGCAGCCTATACCTTTAAAAATCGGTATGCATTATCCTTTAGTGCCCGAAGAGATGCCTCTAATTTATTTGGTGTTACAACCAACAATAAATGGAAGCCATTGTTGTCAAGCGGGCTATCCTGGAATATCAGTTCTGAGCCATTTTTCAGCAGCCGATTCATCAACAGCCTTAAATTTCGCGCAACATTTGGAACCCAGGGTAATTCAGATCCCACACGGGTAGCAGTTACCACTTTCCGCTATTCAAACACTCCCAACAACTATATTCAGACTCCGTATAGTGAGCTTGAAAACCCCTATAACTCAACACTTCGCTGGGAACAGGTGGCTATGTTAAATCTGGGGCTCGAATTTTCAATACTTAACAACCGGCTCAAGGGAAGTATTGAGTTCTACCAAAAATACATCAGCGATCTATATGCAACTACTCCTACTGAGTCTACCTGGGGCATCAGAAGCTCAAGCGTGGTCCGAAACATTGGAGAGATGAGCGGCAAAGGCTGGGATATAGAGATCAATTCGTTAAATATCGATGGCAAACTTAAATGGAAAACTCAACTGATATTGAATTACAACGACCACAAAATGACCAGTTTGTTCAGAGAGCCTCTCAGCAGCTCGGTAGCGAGTGGCAGTTCCATACTGGGCTATAGCGCCTATGGCTATTTTGCGTACAAATGGGGGGGACTGGATCCGCAAACCGGGGATCCCATCGGGTTTGTTGATAAGAGCCCGAGTAAAGACTATCAAAAGATAACTTCCGACAATTATCCAGTTGAAGATCTTGTGTTCGTGGGCAGCAGAGTGCCACTCTGGTTTGGTTCAATTGGCAACAATATTGACTGGGGCCGCTGGTCTCTGAGCGCGCGGATGATTTTTAAACTAAAGTATTATTTTAAGCGAAGTAGCATCAGTTACAACAGATTGGTGTCTAGCAAGAACGGTCATTCTGACTACCTGAATCGTTGGCAACAGCCCGGCGACGAATTGCATACCAGCATTCCTTCTTTTGTATACCCGGCAAATTCAGCAAGAGATAATTTTTACCTGAATAGCGAAGTGTTGGCCACCCGGGGAGATCATATACGTCTGCAATATATCAACCTGAGTTACCAACTGCCCGCTAAACAACGCTCAAAAGCTCTCGTCAAAGAAATGTCGCTGTTTATGGTAGTGAACAATGTAGGAATAATGTGGCGGGCAAACGATCTGGGACTTGATCCGGACAACTTCAATGGCGCCAAAATTCGTAAATCGTATTCGCTGGGTGCAAGATTTCAATTCTAAAACTTATTCAATGAAACCGATCCAATTTGCAAGCCTGCTCTTGCTTACAATTAGCTCCACACTCATTTTGAGTTGTAAAAAGTTTCTCGAGGAACGTCCTGACAGGAAGTTGGTAGTGCCAAAAACAATCGCCGATTTGCAGTCGATTTTGGATAACGCTCGTATTCATGAACAAGATCCCAATAGCTGCGAGCGTAGCTCTGACAATTTTTATATTACTTCGGATAATTATGATGCATTATTTTTTCAGGAAGACAAGAATGCTTATATCTGGAGCGGTAGTTACCTGTTGGTCCCAGGCGCCTTGAATGAATGGGGCTATATGTATCAAAATATCTTTCTGGCCAATTCTGTTTTGGAGGCATATGAAGATATTCAGATTGCTGATGCCGACGCCGACGATGCGGCTTCGGTAAAAGGAATGGCGTTATTTGTACGTGGCAGGGCATTGTACAACGCTCTTGCACAATGGGCAAAAGCCTACGATGAGTCGACAGCCGATCAGGATTTGGGCGTCAGCCTGCGAAAAACCCCCAATTTTACCGACGCCACCACAAGGGCTACTAATCGCCAATGCTACGATCAGGTGTTGAAGGATCTGAAAGAATCGGGAGAACTTTTACCAATGACTAGCATACACCCCGTGCGACCTTCCAAAGCTGCGGCTTATGCAATGCTGGCCAGAGTGTATTTGTCGATGCGGAAATACGACAGCGCTTATCTATATGCCGATAAAAGCCTTGCACTAAAAAGCGATTTGCTCGATTTCAATGATATTACCAATACAGCGATTACTTACCCTATGACGAGGTTCAATAAAGAAGTCATTTACGACAGCAAGATGATGCCCTCACCACTTTTAAACATCCCAAGGTCAAAGACAGACAGCATATTGTTTCAGTCGTATGCTGTCAACGACCTTAGACGATCCGTTTATTTTCTGGTAGGTACCGATGGCGCAGCGGGCTTTAGAGCAAGCTATACAGGCAGCAACACCGGTTTCAGCGGCCTCGCTACCGACGAAGTGTATCTGATTCGGGCAGAATGCCTGGCAAGAAAAGGCAACACGGTGCCAGCAATGAACGACCTGAATCTATTACTGGCCAAAAGATGGAAGGCGGGCACATTCACTCCCTTTACAGCGAATAACCCTGAGGAGGCCCTTGAAATCATCCTTCGCGAAAGACGAAAGGAATTGCTACTTCGCGGGCTGCGGTGGACAGATATAAAGCGACTGAACAAAGAAGGCTACAATATTATTCCCAAACGTATTGTACACGGACAGGAATACACATTGACGCCCAACGAACGACGCTATGCCCTGCCGATACCCGAAGATGTGATTGCCATGACCGGCATGCAACAAAATTAAATGAAAGGGTCCTCGTAGCAGGACCCTTTCCGGCATTGATCAGCTTCAGTCAATATTCGACAACTTGGTTGCCTGCCTGAGGTACGCTACTGCTTCCCTTGCGTTAGCATATGGAGTGCCGGGATCCCCCTGGTCAATCAGAAAATCAACCAGTCTTTCCTCTTCAGTGCCGCTGCCTGTTAGGTCAGCAGAACTTACTTTTATGAAGCAGGTTCCACTTCCAATGGGGGAACAGGCAGAAGGCTGGGTGCTGGAGAAGATCCAATTGTCGGCCTCCTCAAAATTATCGTCTGTTGTAGGAACATCGTTCAATTCGTACAGGAAGTACATATCTGTTACTTCTGCCTGCTGATCGGCGCGATTGGTAAATGCGAAGACACTGATTACAGCCAGCCCTAAAGCCAGCCCCAAAAAAAGCTTTCTCATAATTGATAAGATTTAATGTTCGAAAATTTGCCTACTCTGTCCCAGGTTTTCGGCTACTCCTGATTTTCCGGAAAATATTTTGCGGTTTTTACCGGATCAATTCCGGCCAAAACTGCTGATTGCGACAAGAACAAAAAAGAGCCGGGCCATATCTCACTGAAAGTCAACTGTTGTAAACGACACCGTCAGGTATCCGTGTAAATACGGATACGGAATATTGATATGCCCGGCGCTTTTTTCAAAAGGAATGAGATAAATTGCAGATGAATTTTCCGAGTTCATCCTTTAGATATCTCCACTATAGTAATACCTCCAACGAGGTAATATGGCCCAGTCAGGGGCAAACTTTTTTTGAAAACTTTTGGCCCCTTTCGGCCCTAACCTTAGTATGTCCTCGAAGCTGAACGATAATGAATCGTTACGCCAGCTGCTGCTTGCAGACGAAAGTGGCTTCAGCGAACTGTACCGCCGATACTTCCCTTCGGTGGCCCGGGTTTGTATGCTTACAACTGTGCAATGGACACTCGCGGAAGAAGCTGCAATGGATACCCTGCAGATAATTTGGCAAAAACGACATGAGGTGGCGATAATGACCAATCCCAAAAGCTGGCTCTACGCCACAGCCCGCCATCGGGCCATGAATACCTATCGGAATCATCATGCCAAAAGCAAACATCAGCTTTCATTGGATGAATCTTTGGAACTGGTCAGCGAGGACGCTGACTCCGGCCGATTACTGGAGTTAAAAGAAATTCGAGAGGCGGTGGATGCAGCGCTACATTCCCTCACTCAGCAGCAGGAACGCGTCATGCGTTTGAAATTGGATGGTTGGCCGGTTAAAGAAATTGCGCAGGAATTCGGACTCTCCGTCAGCACAGTGCGAAATCATCTGCTAAAGGGCAGTCAACGCTTGAGGACAATCCTGGAAAGGCAGGGAAAACGTAATATAGATTGACTGTTTGCCCGCCACCTTTGGAAAATTAGTTGATCAAACTTTTGCCTAAATTTAATCTTGAACGACACCTCGGAGTTCCAATTATTGGACGGGTAGTCAAAGGGCTGCAAATGGTATGCCGATAAGCAGCATGGCGCTTAACAAAAGAAGGAATATGAAATTAGCTGTGTCGACATTGACAACTTTAGCAATTGGCATTGCCGGAATTTTTAGCGATAATAACCCCCAATTGGATCTTATACTCATTATTTTATTGTTGATTTCGGCTGCATTTTCATTCGTCTTTGCAAGGCAAAATAACCGTGATGTAAGTCTGATGAAAGAACGCCTCAGCGATTTGATTTATTCAGTAGGGCCATCAAAACGAATGATCACCTCTGTAGCTGAAAGTATACGAAAAGTAATTTCCGAAGAGATCGAATACGAATTTAGCAACCAGTTGATGGATCGACTCAACGTGAACAAATTATTGCTGTCTTCTGATATTGTTCAGGAGACAATTGGGACGAGAAAAATAGCCATGGGGTATTATCTTTCGGTAGATGGTAAACCGGAGACAGAGACACTGGTGGGTTTTGTCTATTTTGGAGAGGAGGAACTAATCTCATTTCATTTGCTCAATGATAAAAAAGTTGGCGAACGAATAAAAACTGAACTAAAGCGAAAATGGGATACGAATGAATGGCAGGACGAACATGATATTCATTGCGCAAGCTTTACAGACAATTTCCGCGACCTGGTTTTGTGGTTTGTTCGGTCAGTAAATGACAATAAAGATCCGTACTTTAATCGAGGCGGATTCATTCGAAAGTCGGATGGGGTTGAATTCGCCATGGAATATAGCTTGACAAATGGGGGGATGATACACAAAATTGCAATTCCATCTTCTGATTTAGTTGATATCATGAATGAAGCACGCGTAATAGTAGGTGCCAAACTGATTAACTTTTTGAGGCGCAACTATTCCAAATGATTGACGTTGTTAAGGAGATATATTTGTATAACACAGTATGGTTCTTCACTTGGTTGTTCTTTTTGCAAAAAAGCCTCGCTCACTTTTACTCATCGATGCTGCCGGCGCCCTGTTGTCAGCATTTATGCTGGGTATAGTGCTGCCAGGCTTTGAGCCGTTTTTTGGCATACCTGCAGCTACCCTATATGTCCTGGCTATATTGCCACTGGGCTTTGTGCTGTTTGACCTGCTGGCCTATGGGCTGGGGCGGAGCAATATGGCCCTTTGCCTGCGGATTATTTCGGTACTCAACTTAATGTATGTGTTACTATCTATAGCTTCTGCCCTGTTGATACAGGACCGGCTAAAATGGCCGGGTATGATTTATCTGGCCGGCGAGTTATGCCTGGTGGTCTGGCTGGCTTTACTGGAATGGAAGCTGGCCGGCGCAATCAGGCGGCGGGCTTAATGACTGGGAACTATTTCTTAGTAGCTTTGCCAATAACTGCAAAACGATGCCCGAACCAGTCAGCCATTTGAAAGAACACTTGCTTTTCAAATTATTGGAACAGTTTGCACCACTTACCATGGAGCAGCGCCAGGCGATTGTGGCTATGAACCTGGTAAAGCAATATCGCAAAGGCAGCCTGCTGCTGCGGGAGGGCGAGCTTTCTGACAATAGCTACCTTATACTGAAAGGCTGCCTGCGTTGTTATTACCTGGTAGATGGTGTAGAAAAGACCACTGCTTTTTATACCGAAACAGAATCATTTAGTCCCGCCTGTGTAACCACTCAGCAGCCATCGGCCTACTATGTAGCCTGTGTGGAGGATACGGTGTTTACCGTTGTCAACAGCCAGTCGCTGGAGGCCATTTTTCAATCCTTTCCTCAACTGGAGCAGGGTTGTCGTGGCCGCACCGAGCAGTCGCTCGCCAACCGGCAGGAGGCATTGGATCAAATGAAGATTCAAACTCCCGAACAGCGTTATCTCCATCTGCTCAACACAAGGCCCGATCTATTGCAGCGGGTACCACAGTATCAGATTGCCAGCTATCTCGGCATCAAGCCACCATCGCTTAGCCGCCTGCGCGCCAGAATGAGCAGGAAACATTCAACCAAGCAGGACGGCATGTCCGTTTATTAACCTTGGTGAACGGCTGGCGGCCGCCACCGGTCTAGTTTTGCTTCAACGAAAACTGTTGAACAACATGGAGCAAAACAGGATGAAGGTGGTTATTTGCCCGCGCTATGGTGCACCGGAAATACTGCAATTGACTACCCTGCCCGAGCCCATTCCCCGGGCCAACGAATTATTGATAAGAGTGGTTGCCAGCACGGTTAATTCGGGCGATGTACGGGTGCGGGGTTTGCAGGTGCAGGGCTGGCTGCGGTGGGTGATGCGGCTGGTGCTTGGGTTTAGCGGACCTCGCCAATCTGTACTCGGCAGCGTGTACTCCGGCATTGTATGTACCACGGGCGATGAGGTGGAGGGTTTTCAGCCCGGCGATGAAGTGTTTGGAATGACCGGTCTGCGCCTCGGCACACATGCAGAATTCATAACCGTAAAAGCCAGTTCGGCGGTAGCCAAAAAACCCTGGAATGCGAGTCATGAACAGGCAGCGGCCATCGTCTTTGGCGGAGCCACGGCATTACATTTTTTAAAAAAAGCAAAAATTGACCGGGAATTCGGTAAGCATGTGCTGATATACGGCGCTACCGGTTCGGTGGGCAGCTCGGCCCTGCAGCTTGCCAGAATTTTCGGCGCGCAGGTAACGGCAGTTTGCAGTGGCGCCGGCATCGAGCTAGCCTCTGCACTGGGTGCCCATGCTGTGGTCGATTATACGCAACAGGATTTTAGGAAAATGAATAAACAATACGATCTCATTTTTGATGCGGTTGGAAAGATCAATCAAAAAGATTGTCGACATTGTTTGACCCCAGCCGGCCGGTTCCTAAGCGTGAACTCATTGGAAATGGCTTCAGAAACAAAGGAGCAATTGTATTTTCTTCGGGAATGTTTTGAAAAGAACCAGCTCAGCGCGGTTATTGACCGGCAGTATCAACTGGAAGAAATAGTGGAGGCACATCGCTATGTTGACAGTGGACGGAAGAAGGGGAATGTGGTGCTGAGGTTGGATGTTCATGGGGAGAGGGGAGTGGAAAGAGGGGAGTGGAGAGAGGAGAGTGGTAAGTGGTAAGTGGGGAGTGGTGAGTGGGTTACCATAGCTTCAACACCATAATCACGAACATGAGCACCCACAGGAAGTCGATAAAATGCCAGTAGTGACTGAGTATGCGATGGGTGAGTTCGTTTTTTGGGTTTAGAAAGTGAATATACAAATCGGTGCCATTGCGGGCGGGGCGACAGCGAAGGATCAGCCATATTAGCACGCCAATACCTATCAGCAGGTGCAGGCCATGAATTACACCCAGCACCAGCACATAGTTAAAAGTAATATGTGCCAGTTGGTACTGGCCAATCAGCGATTGCCAGCCTATCCATTGCAGGGCAAGAAATAATACCGATAGTGCCAGGGTAATGATCAGCATTTGCCGGTAGGGCCGGGCCCGATCCTGCAGCTTGGCCTGGTTGGCCCGGTGCAGCGTAAAGCTGCTGGCCAGTATAACGATGGTGCTGAGGCTGAATGCCGGCGGCAGGCTTAACTGACCGGCAGCAGCAGGCGCAATTGCTTTGGTCATCAGAAAAATGACCGGCAAAAAAATCATGACCACCGAAGCCATACCGAAAACCGCCATGGTTTCCGCATTATTATTGGCCCTGCCGCGGCCTGCATTGCGAAGGGTTGAGCGTATCATACTACCACTTTTTCGGTGCTCTGTTTTATACCAGCTGTATTAGTACGGCCTGCAAAATTAGCCACACCTGGCAAGTTAACAGCCGGAATGGCGGATTTGTTTAACCGCCGGAACCGGGCCCTAAAGGGCGAGGCTTTGGCGGCCTACCAGTTTTTCCCACAAGTAATCTGAACCGACAGCGGATATACCTTTCAGATTTTTATTTTGTTGTTTTGTAAAACAACAAAATAAAAATTAAGTGTATCCTCCTAATATCGCCACAATTGTCAAAAAAAACAAGCAGGGGTTTTTATTGACATAATCATTTTTACTTTTACTCTCGAAACAACGATTAAAGATCCAATAGCTACTTGAAAAACCAGTTGACGACTTCGGTCTGTTGTAATACCGCATTCAGGCGGTTCTGTTAAGGCGCCATCCGACCCTTTAGCTTTCGCGCCAATTCACAAGTAGTATAATTTTTATCAGGCTGTGCCAGGGCCACTGGCGCAAACAGCACCGGCATGTCTGTATACAGACGGCGGTGGATAGCTATGTTCAAAATTTGACAGTAAAACCAATTATAAAATCCATTCTATGTCTATGAGAAAAATTCTACTGGTCTTTAGCTGCCTGTTGGGTGGCCTGGCCTCCAAAGCTACCGAGCGTATTGTGAACTCGCCCGTTTCACTTTCTACGGAGTATTCGCTGGCTGCTGCGGGCGACACACTGAAGTTTACCGCCAATATTGTAGTAACAAGCACGTTTACCATCAGCAAGTCGATCGTCATCATGGGACAGGGCTACACCCTGAGCGTTCCCAACTATGGCATTACCGATGGTGGTGCTGTGAACAGCAGCCCTTCCAACTTCAGGCCCATCACCATCAGCGGATCGAACCTGCATATCCGCATCAACGATTTAAAGATAAAAGGTGGGTCAACCACCCAGGGCGGTTGTATCTATATGCCGTCTACCGATACGCTTACGCTGAGAGGCTGTACCATTTCTAATGGTCGGGGTACTTCATCGGCAGGAGGTTTGTACTCGGCCGGCGTTTGCTTTATAGAACGGTCGGTGATCAAGCGAAATGCAGCCGGATATGGCGGCGGATTTGTAACGGATGGTTCCAGCTCGCATATGTTTATTGAAAACAGTACCATCACAGAAAATCGCAGTCTGAGTACATCGGGCGGCGGCGGTGGCGGATCCACCAACAATACGGCTAAACTGTACATCAACAACTGTACATTTTCGTCGAACCAGTCTACCGAACTGGGCGGCGGTCTGTCCATTTATTTTGCCAGCACGGCCTATGTAGTTAATTCCAGTTTTACGGGCAATGTTACTTATTCCAATACTTATAAGGGCGGAGGTATACAGGCGAACTCCAGCTCGTCGCAGTTGAAGCTTATCAACTGCCTGTTTGCGTATAACTATTCAAAGTCGGCCGGCTCCACCGGCACTCCTACGGCCCCTACCAGCTTTGCCTTCGATGATATGCATGCTTATAACAGCGCGACCATTGAGCTTTACTATTCCACTTATATTGCACAAAACCTGACCGGCTCGGGTACCATCACCAACGTAATTGGCAACACAGCTCGAGGCAGTCTGGCAGCCAATGGATCCGACAACGATATGTTTACCGGTGGCGTGTACACCAACATGATGGGTACCGATGGTGCCGTATATGGAACCGGCAAGTATTTTCAGCCTTTCCTGATCAATTCAAACGGTATGCCGCAGGCAACATTGCAAACCGGCAGTTATGCCAAGGGCGAAGGTACTGCCACCCGTTTTGCGCGTACCGGGGTAACAGCACGCATTGCTTATTACAACAAGAGCACCAGCACCTGGGTTGATCTGACTGGTACTACTTCCGGCGCCGACCTGGTTGCAACCGATCAGGGCAATCTGGCCCGGCCTGCACTGCCGGCATTTCCCGCCATTGGTGCGGTAGAGCGCGAGGTAGATAATTACTATGTATTGAAAGTATTTGCTTCGGCCAATGGCACCGTTAATGGCGCATCTGCTTACGGCGATCTCTATGCTTCGGGCGATAATGTACGCTTTAGTGCCCTGCCCAACAATGGCTATGCTTTCTCCAACTTTACATCAGTAGAAGGTAGTTCGGGTACCATTAGCAGCAACCCGGCCACGGTGACGATGACGGAGAACAAGTCGTTCAACATGAATTTTACCAGCACGACCAATTTTACCATTACCTATCTGGCCAATGAAGCCACTTCAGGCTCCGTACCCAGTCCGGCCAGTCAGTCGTATGCCTCGGGCACATCGGTAGCTATTGCGGGCAATACTGGCGCACTGGCCAAAACCAGTTTCACCTTTGCCGGCTGGAATACGCAGCCTAATGGCTCAGGTACCGACTATGCTGCCGATGGATCGGCCAGCTATAGCTCCTCATCGGCCCAAAACCTGACGCTCTATGCCAAATGGCAATCGACCGGCGTACCGTTGGTCACACTTCCGGTACGGTTGGTCGACTATCAGGTTCAAAAACTCAACCAAACTTCAGCCCTCATTAAGTGGACAGTTGCTGATAACGACAACTGTGATTATTTTGAACTGCAACGCAGCGCCGATGGCGTGAGCTTTGAAAAAATTGGAACAGTAACCAGTAGGCGCAGCCTTGCACGCGAAAGCTATCAGTACCAGGATAACCAGCCTTTGAACGGGCGCAACTACTATCGCCTGCTGGCGGTGTTGGACGATGGAAGAAAGGAATACTATCCCGTAAAAATTCTTCAGTTTGGGGATATCAGTACGAAGTTGTTCACCCGGGTATTTCCCAACCCGCTTCGCGGCGAAGAATTGCAGATTGAAATAATCGACGATCAGGTTCGAGGTCTGCTTCCCTATTTCATCACCGATATGTCGGGTAGAATAGTACAAAAGGGATATCTGGCCAATCAACAGGTAAACAAGATCAGACTACAGTCGGTGTTGCCGGGCAATTACCTGCTCACTGTACCACTGGGCGATGGCCGGCCGGCGATAACGCATAAGATAGTTAAGTAGAAAATGTGCAAATGTGAAAATGTGTGAATGTGCAAATGGTCAATTTATCATTTGCACATTTACACATTTTCACATTTGCACATTTGCCAAAGGCGCCATTTTCACATTTGCACACTTGCACATTTGCCAAAGGGTACTGACAGAACTCAACCCGCTTTGTAACATTTGGCACTTTGAAAGAAGTGGACGCTCTGGAACTTGCAGCGATCTTCCGCCTGGCATACGCGGAGAAAAAGACCGTTATGCGAGTAGAACAAATTTATACCAGTTGCCTTTCGGGGGCATCTTATTATATAGAAAGCGCGGGCGAAGCGGCCATTATTGATCCGCTTCGGGATGTAGCCGCCTATTTGTTGCGTGCAAATAGAAGTGGCGCAAAGATCCGGTATATATTCGAAACACATTTTCATGCCGATTATGTGGGTGGTCATAGCGAGCTGGCCAGAAACACATCTGCTACCATTGTATTTGGTCCCACGGCGGCACCGGCACACAAAGCACATATTGCTTACGATGGCGAGACCTTTAGAATTGGTAATGTTTGTGTGCAGGCACTGCATACACCGGGACATTCACTTGAATCCACCTGCTGGTTGCTGAAAGATGAAGCAGGTACTGACTATGCGGTATTTACGGGGGACACTTTATTTATCGACGCTGCCGGACGTCCCGACCTGGTTCAACAACTACGGCCTGAGTTTACTCCCCGTTTTTTAGCTGGCTTGCTTTATGATTCACTACGAAATAAGATCATGCCTTTAAGTGATGAACTATTGGTTTATCCGGCCCATGGTGCAGGCAGTCCATGCGGAAAAAATATTTCTGCAAAAACCTTTGATAGCCTGGGTGCGCAACGGAATACTAATCCTGCCCTGAGTCTCACATTGAGTCGGGAAGATTTTATTGAACAGAGTATGGCAGACCTCGAGCAACCACCCGCCTATTTTCCTTTCAATATCATCAGCAATGCTGCGGCAGAGCTTCCTTCAATGGACGAAATATTAATTAAAGGAAGTACAGCCCTTCCGCCTAAAATTTTTCTGGATCTTTGGAAAAATGAGTCGGCACAGGTGATCGATATGCGCCAGACTGATGAATTCGCTGGTGGGTTTATTCCCGGATCATTACCCGTTAGTCCTGGCTCGGATTTTGGAAGTCGCATGGCACGGCTCGTGCCAGATATGCGTCAGCCCTTGCTTTTGATCACTGACAAAAGCGAAGTTGACGAACGTATCGTACAACTGGCGCGAATAGGGTACCATCATATCGCGGGATATCTTAGCGGAGGGATTGAAAGCTGGGTGGAAGAGGGTTTTGAAACCATCTCGCTCAACAAGTTGAGTTTTTCGGATTACAAGCCACAGGTCAAACAGACCCGTCATCTGGTTGTGCTGGACCTACGTAGCAGCGAAAAAATGGAGCTGAATCCGGTCAGGTCTGCGTTACGAATGGAGTTCAATGCACTCATTCGGGAAGCACCTCAACTGGATAATAAAAAGACCTTTATGGTTTATGCCGACGATCAGCCAGCCGCCATTATCGCTGCGGCCATCCTGTGCCGTGCCGGCAAAAACTGCAAGCTGCTACTTTAAATAAGAAGCCATTTAATTAGCCAAATGCAGCGAAGCGGCATTTGGCTGTAACTTAAGTTACGCACGCAGGCTATTCAAACACCTAGCTTTGGCGAAAAATAAGGATATGGCGACAGTACAACTTACCACGGCAGGCTTTAAAGAGAAGGTGTTTAACTACGAAACTGAGAACGAGTGGAAATTTCAGGGCAACCTGCCTGCCATCATCGACTTTTATGCCGACTGGTGCGGACCCTGTAAAATGGTAGCTCCGGTATTAGAGGAGTTGTCAAACGAGTACGAAGGCAAGCTCGTGATCTACAAGGTAGATACGGAAAGGGAACTGGAGTTATCCGCTGCTTTCGGAATTCAAAGTATTCCCAGCATTTTGTTTATTCCCGTCAACGGACAGCCGATGATGCAGCCGGGAGCATTTCCTAAAAAAGTCATTAAGCAGGTCATTGAGGAGCATTTGCTGGCTCCCATACAGCCCTGATGGTGGTTTAGTGACCATTATCAGCATACAACGGTGACAATAATCACTGTTTTAGGCTTTGCAGCATTCTAATTTGCCGAGGTTCATCGAAACGTATTTGTTTAACCCTGCCACCCCGGCTATTACTTCTGAATGATTGACCAAACGCAATTACATCAGTTATTTCCTGGCCTTGAAGAAGGTCTCTACCAGGAGCTCGTTCAGCATGGCGATATCAGGGAAGTGCCAGCAGGTACCACGATGTTGAAAATTGGGCAGACTATTCGCTCCACCATGCTCGTGCTCGATGGAATCATTAAGCTTTATCAGGAAGATGAAGAGGGGAATGAATTCTTCATCTATAATATCCAGCCTGGCCAGGCCTGCGCCGTGTCGATGGTTTGTACCTATCAACAGGAAAAAAGTCAGGTAATGGCCAAGGCACCCACCGATGTCACTATACTTACCGTACCTCTTCAGTTCATGGATAAATGGCTGGGCCAGTACAAAAGTTGGCATTACTTCGTAATCAAAACCTATCGGTCCCGATATGAAGAGTTGTTGCGTACGGTCAACGAAATTGCTTTTAAGAACATGGATGAGAGGTTGGAATTTTATATAAAAAAGCAAGTGAAGCAAATGGGTCGGCAAATTCGGCTGACGCACCAGGAAATTGCCAGCGACCTAAATTCATCACGCGAAGTGATTAGCCGATTATTGAAAAAGATGGAACAGAATGGCTGGGTCATCATTCACAGAAATTCATTTGATTGGATACGCGATTAATCCGTTCTCTTTCTTTTGCTGAGTAACCTTTATCACTCATAAATTGACCAGCTCAAAGCACCTTTGCCATCAAAATAGAAAAGCATGGAAATCGTAGGATACATTGCATCGCTGGTGATTGGCATTTCGCTTGGATTGATCGGCGGCGGTGGTTCTATTCTCACTGTACCGGTGCTGGTATATCTTTTTGGGGTAGAGCCCGTGGTAGCCACTGCCTATTCCCTATTCATAGTAGGTTCTACCAGTCTGGTTGGCAGTTTTCCCAAATACAAGTCGGGTGAAATCAATTTGAAAACGGCATTGATATTCGGTATTCCATCCATCGCAGCCGTTTATGCCACCCGCGCGTTTATAGTTCCTGCTATTCCCAGCGAAGTGTTTACCATCGGCAGTCTGGTGGTAACCAAATCACTGCTGATGATGATATTGTTTGCCATACTGATGGTTTTTGCATCGGTGTCGATGATTCGTGATAAAAAGAAGCCCATCGAAGCCGAAACTGGCAAACAGAAATTTAATTATCCGTTGATCCTGCTTGAGGGAACTGTTGTGGGCACGTTAACCGGCCTGGTTGGCGCCGGCGGCGGATTTTTGATCATTCCTGCACTGGTGCTGTTGAGCAAGTTGCCCATGAAACAGGCGGTGGGTACATCACTTTTGATCATTGCAGCTAAATCGTTGATCGGCTTTACGGGCGATCTGGGAAAACAGGATATGGACTGGACATTGTTGCTTTCTGTAACAGGTCTGGCCATAGTGGGGATTTTTATTGGCAATAAGATGAGCAAAAAAGTATCGGCCGATAGTCTGAAAAAAGGATTTGGTTGGTTTGTGTTGGTGATGGGTATTTATATAATTATTAAGGAACTGATGTTTCCGAGTGGAGGGCATTGAGGGGAGTGGGGAGTGGAGAGTGGAAAGTGGGGAGTGGAGAGAGGGGAGTGGGGAGTGGAAAGTGATTCGTAGCCCCAACGCATGCGTTGGGGAATGGAGAGAGGGGAGTGGGGAGTGGAAAGTGATTCGTAGCCCCAACGCATGCGTTGGGGAATGGAGAGAGGGGAGTGGAAAGTGGAAAGTGATTCGTAGCCCCAACGCATGCGTTGGGAAATTTTTTAAATCAAAAAATTTCTGATATGGAACAGACAACTACGAGTATGCCACGCATCGGTGATATGGCACCCGATTTTGAAGCAGTAACCACCACTGGTATGCTGAAGTTTTCGGAGTATAACAAAGGCAGCTGGGTGATTTTATTTTCTCACCCGGCCGATTTTACGCCGGTATGTACTACCGAAATGAGTGGCTTTGCAAAAGAAAAGAATTTTTTTGCAGAGCGTAATACGAAGTTGATGGGTTTGAGTATCGACAGCATTCATGCCCATATTGCGTGGGTAAATGCTGTTCATGAAAAAACCGGTGTGCTGTTTGAATTTCCTATAGTTGCCGACATTGACATGAGCGTTTCGAAACTATACGGCATGCTGCAGCCGGGTGAAAGCGAGACAGCCGCTGTACGCGCGGTATTTATTATTGATCCGCAGGGGAAAGTTCGTCTCATTATGTATTATCCGCTGAACGTGGGCCGCAATATGGAAGAAATCAAACGCGCCCTGCAAGCGCTTCAAACTTCTGATGAACATAAATGTGCCATGCCGCTAGACTGGAAGCCGGGTGATAAAGTGATTGTGCCCGCACCCAGGACGGTGGAAGCGCTGGCAGAACGCAAGAAAAGTGATTTGGAAATGGTGGATTGGTACCTGGCCAGGCGATCGCTCAATTAAAGAAGATTCAAACCTCAAAACAAGGCCAACAAACAGACACAGCACCGCGCAAGCGGTGCTGTGTGACTTATGTCATTTATAGCACCATAAAACGATGGCATCTTTGTGTTATCGTTCTCAACTTTAAAATAACAAAATATGAAAATCGAACAGATCTATACCGGTTGCCTGGCGCAGGGAGCTTATTACATTGAAAGCGATGGGGAAGCTGCCATCATCGATCCCCTTCGCGAGGTAGAGCCGTATATTAAAAAAGCCGAAAAGGACAATGCTACTATTAAGTATGTGCTGGAAACCCATTTTCATGCCGATTTTGTAAGTGGTCACCTCGACCTTTCCAAAAAAACGGGCGCCCCCATTGTGTATGGTCCCAATGCAGAACCCGCCTTTGATTTTTACGCAGCCAAAGATGGCGAGGAGTTGAAGTTGGGAAAAGCAACGATTCAGGTATTGCATACACCCGGGCATACCATGGAGAGCACCTGTTATCTGTTGAAAGATGAAAAAGGTAAGCCCGTGGGACTTTTTAGTGGTGACACGCTTTTTATTGGCGATGTGGGTCGTCCCGACCTTGCTCAGAAAGTAAAATCAGATCTCACACAGGAAAAGCTGGCAGCCTATTTGTTTGATTCGCTTCGCACGAAAATAATGCCGCTGGCCGACGATATCATCGTGTATCCGGCGCATGGTGCCGGCAGTGCATGTGGTAAGAACATGAGCAAGGAAACAACCGATACATTGGGCCATCAGAAGCAGACTAACTATGCACTGAGGGCCGATATGACAAAAGAAGAGTTTATAGCCGAAGTAACAACCGGCTTAGTGGCGCCTCCTTCTTATTTCCCCTTGAATGTGATGATGAATATCCAGGGCTACGAAAGCATCGACAAAGTGCTTGAACGTGGTCTGCATGGAATGAGTCCCGATGCATTTGAAACAGCCGCTAATGAAACCGGAGCCCTGATGCTCGATGTACGTGCTGCACAGCAATTCGCAAAAGGCTTTGTACCCAATTCCATCAACATAGGTCTTGAGGGCTCTTTTGCTCCCTGGGTCGGAGCCATGATACCAGATATCAAACAGGAAATTCTGATTGTTTGCGAACCTGGTACCGAAGAGGAAGTGGTAACAAGATTGAGCAGGGTAGGGTACGATCACGTGATTGGCTACCTGCAGGGAGGCATTGAGGCCTGGAAAAAGGCAGGAAAGGAAATAGACACTATTCGCAGCATCGAACCTGGCGAGCTGGCAGATTTGCAAACAGCCAACAAGGATATACATATTCTGGATGTCAGGAAAAAAAGCGAATTCCTTAGCGAACATATCGTGGAAGCCGAAAACGCGCCGCTCGATTTTATCAACGATGCGATGTCGTCAATAGATCGCAACAAAACCTATTATGTGCATTGCGCCGGCGGTTATCGTTCGATGATCTTTACATCCATACTGCGTGCAAGGGGTTACGATAATCTGGTAGATGTAAAGGGCGGGTTTAAAGCAATAAAAGAAACAGAGCGGTTCAGATTGACCGACTATGTTTGCCCTTCTACATTGTTGTAGACGGTACTAAGGATGCGCATTTATTCGATTCAATCACTATCCTGTAAAATTTATTGAAATGACCTTTTTAGAAATTATCCGGCATCCGGATACCCGATTCGTTGACGTGCGTACAGTGGCGGAGTTCAATTCCGGGCACCTGAATGGTGCCGTCCATATTCCACTGGATCAGTTTCAGACCCGTTATGCCGAGATTGATAGGCTAGGGGAGGTTCCGGTGGTATTTTACTGCCGCAGCGGCAATCGAAGTGGGCAGGCGGTAGCATACCTGCAACAAAAGGGTGTAAAAAATATTTATAACGGTGGTGGCCTCGACGACCTGCTTTACCATTTAAATTGATTCGTATGTTTGGATTCATAAAACGACTTTTCGGTGCCGGCCCTTCGGTAGATTTTAATGCTCTCCTGAAACGTGGTGCATTGATTGTAGATGTTCGTACCAGCAGTGAATATCGAAGTGGTCATATCAAGGGCTCGGTGCATATTCCGCTGGATCAGATAAAGGCAAAACTGCCTGAGTTGAAAAAGAAAAACAAACCAGTGATAACCTGTTGCCGTAGTGGCAACCGGAGCGGAATGGCAAAAAATATGCTGCAGGCGGCAGGTATTGAATGCTACAATGGAGGAGCCTGGAATTCGCTGCAGACGAAAATTCAGTAAGCTTTCTGCCGGGCTGAGTCGAAACTGGAAACAAAACACACGCATATGTTTAGGCAAATCCTTTCCATTGTGACCTTCACGCTTGTTATGGCCGGCAATATATCGGCCCAAAACGATGCATCAGCAAGCGGAACAGAATCACGCGAGTCTGACCAGATAAAACATCGCATTGTCATGCACATGAGTAGCAGTGATACCCTGGTGTGGAAAGGCCTGATGAATAATATCAAACATTTGCGCGAAGGCTGGGGCGAAACGGTGGCCATTGAAGTGGTAGTACATGGTCCGGGTATTGCTATGCTGATGAAGGAAAAAACTACCCAGCGCCAAAAGATTGGCGCATTCACCAAAGAGGGAATTGTTTTTGTGGCCTGCGAAAACACTTTGCGTGAACGCAAAATAGATAAGGCTTCCATCATTCCCGAAGCAGGCTTTGTGCCGATGGGGGTAGGAGAAATTGTGATGAAGCAGGAACAGGGCTGGAGTTATATAAAAGTTGGTTTTTAGCGAGCAATCTCCAGCCCGATTAAGATTTCAAAAGAGTATTGTAGAGGAATGAAACGAATTTTAATTGCGCTGGTCGGAATATTGAATGTGGCTGGGCTTGATGCACAGCACCAGGACTTGTCGGAGAAATCAGCCCTTTGGCAGGGAGAGAAAAGGCAATTGGAGGATTCCACATCCTTACTCTATGCATTCAGGAAGGGGCAAATGCATGGCCATTTTCGATATTTTTTCATGGCCACTGACAACAGTTCAGGTCTTACAGACTACTACGCCAACGCAGTTGGGGGAGGTGTAAAATATGAAACAGCTCCTTTTTACGGGTTTCAGTTTGGCGTTAGCGGATTTTTTGTTTACAATATCGGATCCTCTGACCTTGTTAAGCCAGACCCCGCTACTAGCCAGGCCAATCGGTATGAAGTGGGACTTTTCGACCTCACCGACCCGGATAATAAAAGTGATATCGATCGGCTCGAAGAACTGTACTTGAAGTACCGGCACAAAGGCACCCAGATTATTTTTGGCAAACAGCAAATAAATACTCCTTTCATCAATTTGCAGGACGGTCGCATGAGGCCTACCAATATCGGCGGACTTTATGCCGAAATACATGAATGGAAGAAGACAAAACTGGATGCCGGAATCTTTTACCAAATTTCTCCACGCAGCACGGTAGCATGGTATAAGATCGGCGAATCGATTGGCTTATATCCGCAGGGAGTAAATACAGAGGGGACCCGTTCGGATTATGCTGGAAATATTGAATCGAAAGGCGTGGCATTACTGAATCTCAGCCATGATATCAACAAGAATATCAAAATCCGGCTATCCGATCTCTTTGTTGAAAATGTTTTTAATTCACTTTTATTGCAGGTAGACTTTAGTTTTCCCGTTTCTGAAAGATCCAAATGGATAACTGCTGTTCAAATGATCCGACAGGATGCTGTTGCTGACGGCGGCAACACGGATCCGGCAAAAGCGTATTTTTCCAGAAATGGCCACTCGCAGACTTTTGGCGCACTTGTGGGCTGGCAGGGAAGTCGATGGAGTGGTTCGATGAACTATAACCGAATTAATTCCGCTGGTCGATACCTCATGCCACGCGAATGGGGTCGCGATCCGTTCTTTACCTTTTTACCAAGAGAGCGCAATGAAGGACTGGGGGATGTACATGCATTTGTACTGAAAACAGGCTATAAGATTCCTAAGATCCGACTAAAGGCAGAAGCTGCTATCGGCTATTATGATCTTCCTTCGGTAACAAATTACCGGCTTAATAAATATGGCATGCCCTCGTACGGGCAACTGAATCTTGATCTGCGTTATGAGTTCAGTGGCTTCTTGAAGGGGTTCGATACTCAATTGTTATTCGTTCATAAAACCAAGACCGGCAACAGCTTTGGCAACGATCGCTATGTGATCAACAAAGTTGATATGAGCGTTTGGAACCTGGTGGTTAACTACCACTTTTAGAGCTCGCTTCTAACTTAGATCTGCGTCATCTGCGCAAAAATCTGCGCGATCTGCGGTAACTGAACTATTGCACGCGCGCGGGTGGCTGCCGTTTTGGGTTTTCTGTTCCCACAGATTTTCACAGATCGGTACACAGATTTACACAGAAGAAATCGGTGAGCAATTAGAATTGAACAGCGCACGGGAAATATAATCTGCGTCATCTGCAGGAACAGAACAACTGAAATTGCAAAAGCCAACCAAAACATGCAGGTTTCTAATACATATGTGACGCAGATCACTTATAAACTCGCGCTCAAAGTTCATTTTTGTATTTACTCAAATCGCAAGAACTATGTTAGATATTTTGAAGCAACCCTGGCCCTGGTATGTGGCGGGAGCCCTGATTGGATTAATCGTGCCTGCATTGCTGTTGCTGGGAAATAAACATTTCGGCATTTCAGCAAATCTCCGGCATGCTTGTGCCGCTTGTTTTCCCGCTGGCATAAAGTTCTTTCAATACAACTGGAAAAAAGAAATCTGGAATTTCTTTTTTGTGGGAGGAATATTGCTGGGTTCAATCATTGCGGCAACCCTGCTTGCGAACCCTGATCCGGTGGAAGTAAATGCTGCATTGTCCGACGAATTAAACTCTTATGGTATTAACGATCGTAGCGGTCTTTTGCCAAAGGAACTTTTTTCGTGGGAAAGTCTGTTCAGTCTGCGTGGACTGATCATGCTGGTAGGAGGCGGATTTTTGGTTGGTTTTGGTGCCCGCTATGCCGGAGGTTGTACTTCCGGACATGCAATCATGGGCCTCAGTAATCTGCAATGGCCTTCGCTGGTAGCAACGATTATGTTCATGGTAGGTGGCTTTATTATGGCCAATCTTATTTTGCCTTTTATACTCCGACTCTAATCACTTTTCTAAATTCTAACGAAACGAAATGGAAAACATAAAAGATACCATCTTATCGCAATCTGTTGCTACTACGGGTGAGGATAAGGATTTTGAAGTGCGATCACTCGACAGCATATGTGTAAATGAGTCCGCCAGAACGCACCCATGGTGGTACAATTTCAAGTACCTGGCTGTGGGGCTCGTATTTGGAGTTGTATTTGTAAAAGCGGAAATTATTTCCTGGTTCCGTATCCAGGAAATGTTCCGTTTGCAAAGTTTTCACATGTACGGAATAATAGGTACTGCGGTTGTGGTTGCTGCCATTTCTGTATGGCTTATCAAGCGCTACAAAGTGAAGACGATTCATGGCGAAAGCATTGAATTTCACCCGAAGAAGTTTAACAAGGGACAGGTGTATGGTGGTCTCCTGTTTGGTCTGGGTTGGGCCCTTACCGGTGCCTGCCCCGGACCGCTGTTTGCACAAATTGGCTCTGGCTTTTTTGTAATTGCAGTAGTAGTGTTGAGCGCAATTGCCGGCACCTGGACTTATGGATTTTTCCGTGAAAAATTGCCTCATTAGTGCAGATTGATCGGCAACCATCCTAATTTCAAAACCTGTAAGGTCATATGAAACTAAACTGGAAGGAAAACTGGCCTATTATACTGATAGTCGGCGGACTAATCACCGTTATTACCAGACAGGTAATAAAAGAAAGTACTCGCGCCTCAAAGCCGTCGGTTGAACAGGCTGTGAATGACCATTGGGTGGCACCCAGTCTCTATCTCGATCGTGAACTGGAAGGTGCCGAACGTGAGCTGATTATTTATGGTCAGAGTCTGGTAGCCCATACGGCAGAATATTTTGGTCCGCACGGCTCCGTAAAGGCCATTACCAATGGTATGAATTGCCAGAACTGCCACTTACAGGCAGGCCGCAAAGCATGGGGTAATAATTTTGGAGCAGTTAATTCCACCTATCCCAAATGGAGGGATCGAAGTGGCAGCATTGAAACAATTCCCAAACGGGTGAATGATTGCTTTGAACGTAGTCTCAATGGTGTTGCTGTAGACAGCAATAGCCGTGAAATGCGGGCCATTGTTGCATACATTCAATGGCTGGGCCAAAAAGTGGAAAAGGGACAAAAGCCCGCCGGCTCGGGAATTACAGAATTGCCTTATCTGAACCGTGCGGCGGATCCTGAACGAGGAGCACTGGTGTATAGTGCCAAATGTCAAAGTTGCCATGGTGCCAATGGCGAAGGTGTCGCCAATCCTGATGGGATCGGGTATGCTTATCCGCCACTGTGGGGGTCATTCAGTTATAATGATGGCGCTGGCCTCTACCGCCTATCGAGGTTTGCCGGTTATGTGAAAGATAATATGCCTTTCAATCAGGCCACTCATCATTCGCCGGCATTGAGCAACGAAGAAGCCTGGGATGTTGCGGCTTTCGTCAATTCACGACCCCGGCCTTCAAAAGATCTCAGTGGTGATTGGCCCAACATTTCAAAAAAACCCATCGATCATCCGTTTGGTCCTTACGACGACGGCTTTACAGAACAACAACATAAGTTCGGTCCCTTTGAACCTATACTGGCTGCCAGAAAAAAGCGGGAGAGCCAGACAACAGATCATCCACAATAGGCCTCACCGAAAAACGATTGCCATGTCAGAACTTAAACAAAGCACATTTCAACCAGAAGCTGAGAACAGCCGCCGAGGGTTTATTAAAAAGGCCGGACAGTTGGGGCTGGGCCTTGGCTTGGCAACAGGAATAAATAGCCCTTTGTTGGCGAATGCGCTGGAGGGAAATGGGCACAAAGAAAACGACGATGACAGTAAACCCTTTGTGCTCACCATTCTACAAACAACCGATGTGCATTGTCAGGTTCACCCACACGATGAGTTGTTTTGGGAAAATGAAAAATCGGTTTTTCGAAAAACAGGTGGTTATGCTCATCTGGCTACCTACTTTAAACAGGAACGAAGAAGAAACCAGCACACGTTTATTCTGGATACCGGCGACATGTTTCAGGGAAGTGAATTGTCGGTCAAAACAACCGGGCAGGCTATGGTACCCATTTTGAACGAAATGGGCTACGACTTGTACCTGCCGGGCAACTGGGAAGTGATTTACTATAAGAAGGCTATGCAAACACTGCTCGGTTCTCTGTTTGCTCCCAAGATTTGCGCGAATATGTATCATGATCTGGGGAATGGTCAGAAAGGGGAGCTGATATTTCAGCCTTATCATATCTGGAATGTGCGCGGTGTAAAAATCGGATTTCTCGGCTACACGGATCCCCTGGTACCCATTCGCCAGTCACCCAACTACAGCAAAGGTATTGTTTACACAAAGCCCGAGGAGAATCTGGCGCATTATGTGGATGTGTTACGCAATCAGGAACAGTGTGCCTATGTGTTGATCATTGCGCATCTTGGATTGTCGCAGCAGCTTCACCTGGCCAACCTGCCCGAGTGTAAGGGGGTAGACTATATTCTGGGCGGCGACACGCATGAGCGGGTTCGGAATCCTATTGTTTGCAAGTACGCCAAAGTGGTTGAGCCCGGCGCATTCGGGTCGTTTGTAGGTAAACTGACGCTGACCATCGAGGGTGGTAAAGTGGTGAATGATGAATATGAGCTCGTTGAAATCAGGTCCACTCATTTACCTGCAGACAAAAATGTATCCGGCCTGATCAAACGTAATGAACAGCCGTTTGCTGACTCAATTCATAAAGTAGTTGGATATAGTACCATTCCTCTTTATCGATATTTTGTAGTTGAAAACACTATTGACACCATGATATTGAATGCGCTTCATTGGAAAATGAGCGATATCGATATAGTCCTGTCAAACGGATTTCGCTTTTGTCCGCCCAATACCACACGCGATCATACTGGAAATATTCCAATAACCGAAGGTTATGTTTTCGACATGCTGCCGGTTGACAGTATTGTTAGAACAGCCAGGGTAACAGGTAAGCAGATAAGCGCCTGGCTCGAGAAGGAGTTGAACAATGTGTTTGCCGCCGATGCATCTGAACGGTTTGGAGGTTGGGTAATCAAGTTTCAGGGACTGGAAGTAAGCTTTAATGCATTTGCAGAGAAAGGAAAGCGGGTGCAGGAGGCCAGGGTAAAGGGATTGCCTTTGGAGCCTGAAAAGCTTTACAGTATTTGTGCCTGCGAACGCGACGGCGACCCCGATGATATGCTTTGCCGAATAAAAGGAGTAAAGGATGCTAAAAACACGGCGCACACCCTGCATTCTGTGATGCGGGAATACCTGAAGGCAAACTCGCCGGTCACTCCCACGCCGCCAATGGCTGCAAAAATTCTGGATGCCCCGCAATCACTGCTAACTCAGGTACATGGGGTGGATTATGAATTTAGGTAGTTGTTGAATTGTTGAATTGTTTAATTGTTGAGTTGTTTGTTGTGTTGTTTGTTGTGTTGTTGTTTAGCTGTATGGTGAGCTGAGCAAGTTCGATATGAAAGGCTATGAAATGGTTGTTTTGGGCTACCAAATTCCCAATCTGCCTAGTTTGCATTTCAGTTTCTCTTTTCTATTGTAGAAATTGGCAGAACTCCCCGTACCTTGCGTGCCACCAAACGAGGTGAACCCGCAACATGAGAAAGCTGCATTTGTTTTTAGTAATTGTGATATTTGCCAGCCTCCAGGGACAAGCACAGAAACTGGAATGGAAATGGTCAGAGAAGCTGGCGATCAGTGGCACGATGAAGTTTATTGGCATGGAGGCTGATAAGCTTTTTTTTACATTGGAGGTTAGTAAAAAGGAAAATCATATACTTTGCTTCTCAAGTGATATGCGATTGCTGATTGATCAGCCCATGGTTACTAAACAGGAGTGGTCCTCAGCAGAATATTTGCAAACACTCGCAACCCAACATCACCTGGTTCATTTTCATGTATTGCGGAATAAAAAAGCAAACCAAACGAACTTGTTGTTGACGCGTGTGGCTTTGGATGGAGTAACAATTATATCCGACACCCTTTTATCTGGCATGAATCGTAGCCATCTTGGCATTGTGTTTAGTAGCTACTCGCCCGACCGGTCAAAACTGCTGGTTTATTCTTTTCAATATCTACCTAAGAAGGGCCGATTCGACTATCAGTATTTTGTATTTGCAACAACCGACGCTGCGTTAATTTACAGCGGCCAAAGCAGCTATCTTTCAACTGGCGGAAGTTTGGTGGTTGACAATAACGGGATACTGTGTTTTGATGCAGAGTGGCCATATCGGGAGGATGGAAAAAAGTTCGGCCGTGCTAAAGTTGGCCATCGCGCTCACTTGTCGTTGGGCGATTCCATTCGAAGGGAGTATCCGCTCGTGTTTGATGATAAATACCTGCCCGGAATTGATTTTGTGTCAGGCAACGGTAAGGAATTGTTCCTGGCCGGATTTCGATATTCCGATGATAGCAAAACCAGCCGTATGCCTGAAAACGAACTTATTCTTTACCAGATAAATCCGGGAACAGCCGAAATCACTGATTCTGCTTTTGTAAGCCTGGAGGGGTTGTATCCGGATCGACGTCTGAAATTAGACGAAAGAGTGCCCTACACTATTCGAAAGATGCACAAACGTAGTGGCGGCGGATGGGCTATTTTGATGGAGCAATATCAGCTAACCATTGGTCAATACGGAAGTTCAGCCAAATTCAACGATGTGGCGGTAGTCTATCTAAAGTCGGATTTTTCAGTAGAGTCGGTGTCGCGCATTCCCAAAATGCAAACCAGTGCCGACAACCCGTCTATTATCAGTACTTATATCAACGATGAGTTGTATATTATTTACAACGACCACCAACAGAACCTGGATGCGACCGAAGAAAAAATTCAACTGCCCGCTGCCAAGGATTCCAAAAACGCTCTTTTTCTGGCGGTATTGAACGCCGCCGGCGAGATAAAAAAAACAATTATCGCCGACTACGATCAGGATAAGCCGGTTCCGCGTATTCTTGACATTGTAGTCAAAAACGATGGAAGCTTTGTTCTGCCGGCAAAAGACAGAGCGGGTATTTTGATGGTACAGCCCTGATATCAGCACGGTCGACTACCGTTCATAATCCCAGTCAAAAGCCCTGTTATCCGCTCATCCAAAAGTTATATATCGGAACGAGGTCGCATTTTAGTCTAGGAAAATATCATCACCATCAATCAATGCTGGACAATCGTCAATCAACGGATGTCGAGCTTCGCGCCTGTGCTCACATTTACATTTTTTACACCCGGCATTCTCTATTCCTTCGCATCATTCAATTTAACATCGTCTTCAGGCGAAGTCAAATTGAGAATTATGCTGTTTCGGAATTTAAAATACCTGACCGTCTGCCTGCTTTTTGGTTGCACGCACGCAGCTATAGAACGGTCGGTTCCGGTTGATAATGAGTTGTTGATTGAAATGGTGATTCGCGATCAACAGGTTCGATCGCCTGCCAATGATAGTATTGACCTCGAAACCGTGGACAGGCAACATCGCCAGCAGGTATTCGAACTATTGTCGAGAGGGCAAATACGCACGGCAAAGGATAAATTCAATGCTGCATTGATTTTACAACACACCGGCTTGTTGTATTGCGATGGCAAATTGGTTTCCATTTCTCCAGAGAATTATTTGTTGGCTCACCAGTTGGCCAATAGTGCAATGGTTTCAGGCAGCCGTAACGCCGGCTATTTGGCAGCAGCTACATACGATCGGTATTTATTGTATACCAAAGGTTTTCAGAAATACGGAACGCAGCGCTTGATCGACGACAAAACCGGTGAAGAAATGTGGGCCCCTATTGATCCGTCAACAACAGATGCCGAAAGAGCAAAGTACCAGGTGCCGGCAATTGACAGCTTGAAAAGGAAGTATCGAATGATGGAATTCGATCGGGCCCGTTGAATCGTCGCTCTGTGTTCAAATCGTGGGGAACAGAAATACCGCACAATTGCAATGCAGTGCCCGGTAAATGTATTTCAGTTCCCACAGATATGCACAGATGAGACACGGATTTACACAGAATAACACAATAGGTTTTCAACCTCAAATAGACATGGCGAATTTCATCTGCGCTATCTGCGTTTAAATCTGCGCAATCTGCGGGAACAGAACTGTTGCACCATTGCAATGCAATTCCCGGTAAATCTGTGAGAACAGAAAAGCCTTTACGTACAGCAAAGTCCTAACAGAAGTAACAGTTCAATACTCACAGATTTCACAGATGATGCTGTTACTATCCTTTGAGATTTTCTTCCACAAAACGTTTACAATAGTCTTTAATTAAGTCGCGCACCTGCCGGAATTGCTCCATTATTTCTTCCTCCGTTCCCTGAGCTTTTGCCGGGTCGGGAAAATTGTAATGAAACTTCTGTGCTTTTGTGGGAAAAACAGGGCAACGTTCCTTCGCGTTATCGCACACGGTGATTACATAGTCGAAGTCGATCCCTACGTATTCATTTACGTTGTTCGAAGTATGGTTCGATATATCGATTCCGTCTTCGGCCATGCTGGCAATAGCACGGGGGTTAACGCCGTGTGTTTCCACGCCGGCACTAAATATCTCCGCGCGGTCGCCCGCAAAATGCTGGAGGTAACCATGGGCAATCTGACTGCGGCAGCTGTTGCCCGTGCATAAAACAAGTACTTTTTTCATGATTTAAGTTGAGTTGTTGCTTGTTCGTTGTTATACCATTTTCGTTTGAACCAAAATGCGAGATTTACCAGTGCAATCAGTGCCGGTACCTCCACCAATGGACCAATTACGCCCGCAAATGCCTGTCCGCTATTGATGCCGAACACAGCAATGGCTACAGCGATGGCCAACTCGAAGTTGTTGCCGGTAGCCGTAAATGCGATTGCTGCATTTCGTGAGTAGTCTGCACCAAGATGTTTGCCCACCCAGAAACTCGCTACAAACATCAGGGCAAAATAAATGACCAGCGGCAGGGCAATTCTCAGTACGTCGATTGGAATTTCAACTATTAGTTGCCCTTTTAAACTAAACATTATAACAATGGTGAATAAAAGCGCAATTAGAGTTATCGGCGATATAAAGGGTATATATCTTTTCTGAAACCAGTCTTCACCCTTCCATTTAATAAGGGCGTATCGGCTAACGAATCCGGCAGCAAATGGAATTCCCAGATAGATGGCGACGGTTTTCGCTATTTCGGCCATGGTGATGTCTACTTCCAGCGAGTGGAGCCCAAACAGGGGAGGTAGAACCGTGATAAACAAATAGGCATACACGCTGTAAAGTAACACCTGAAACAAGCTGTTAAGCGCTACCAGGCCTGCCGCATATTCGCGGCTGCCTTCTGCCAGCTCGTTCCATACCACCACCATGGCAATGCAGCGCGCCAATCCGATCAGAATCACCCCCGTCATATAAGCGGGTTGATCGGGAAGAAGCGCAATGGCCAACAGAAACATCAGGATGGGGCCAACGATCCAATTCAACAGGAGCGATGCGCCCAGCACACGGGTATTCCTGAACACTTCTCCCATTTTCTCGTATCGTACTTTAGCCAGCGGCGGGTACATCATCAGAATTAGTCCTATTGCCAATGGCAGGTTGGTACTCCCGCTTGAGAAAGAATTAATAAAGCCTGGAGCAGAAGGAAAGAAATAGCCAATGCCCACGCCAATGAGCATGGCTAAAAAGATCCAAAGTGTCAGGTATCGGTCAAGAAAGCTTAACCGTTTTCGTTCCGCTGCAGGGGCGCAGTTTTGTGCCGACATATTTTGGTTTATAACTTATAAATTTAATTACAACAGCCGGGTTCGCAGCAGGGCGTCTTGCCAGAGGGCTTTTCGGCGTACACCGTTACACTATAAATACCGGTTGAACTGTTTTTAAATTCAGTCAACTCTTCATCCGAAAGATAATTTTTCAAAATATCGTCAGGCACTACAATTTTTTTCTCCTTTTGCACAGTGATGTTGCTGAAGCCATTGTTTGTTATCAGCTCCAGGTATACCTGCTTTTGAATGGCACCAGAAACGCAACCTGCATACATTTCGGCAGCTTCGCGTATTTTGGCCGGTAATGCACCTTCCAGTACAATGTCGGAAATGCTAAAATGGCCGCCAGGCTTTAGTACCCGATAGATTTCCTTAATTACGGCATCTTTGTTTGGCACCAGGTTTAAAACGCAGTTGCTTACAATTACGTCGGCAGTATTGTCATTTACGGGCATATGTTCGATATCACCCTCGCGAAATTCCACATTGTGAAATCCCAGCTTTTCGGCATTGGTCCTGGCTTTATTTACCATAGTTGGAGTAAAGTCGATGCCAATCACTTTGCCTGTTTCACCGGTTTCGTTGCGGGCAATAAATGCATCGTTGCCGGCTCCCGATCCAAGATCAATTACTACATCGCCTTTTTTGATACGCGCAAACTGTGTGGGTAAACCACATCCCAGTCCAAGGTCCGCATCGGGTTGATACCCACTGAGACCGCTGTAGTCGTCGGTCATGATGTTGTACACTTCGTCGGAACAGCAGCCGGAACCACAGCAGGAGGCCGCATTGCTATCCTTGTCCTGAAGTGCGATTTCGCTGTATTTCTGTTTTACCAATTCTTTAAGTTGATCAGATGTTTGCATTTTTTTTGTTTTAATTGGTATATCGCAATATTACGATTATTTGGTTAAAAAAATTTATTTCATTAGTCCGCAGGTAACAACAGCTTCATTTGGCCTTTTGTGAAACTCACCTGGTCGAGATGTCCCATTTTAGCCTGGTCGGCGGTCAATAAATGCATGTGTACAAAACTGTCGTGATGCGTAAAGATGCTTTTGTGTTGGGTGGAGAAAAATCCCAGTATTTCTACCTCTTGTTGTTTTATCGTATAGCTAACCTGCCCCTGATGTGCATCATTGGGCGAACTGACCGGGGTGCCCTTTGGCAGGTTAACGACATGAATTTTTGCATTCTTTACCGGACCAATAATCCGGAACATAAACGGCTGCCTGAAACTTGCCGAAATTGTCAGCAGAAACTTTTCCAGCTCTGCCAGCGAGCCTATGCTATCGGGCAGCAACTGTTCGCGCCAGCGGGGTATTTGTGCATAGGCAAAAAAGGGTGCCCGAAGTTGCTTCGCCTCCACCACCTTCATGCTGGTTTCTGACAATACCGTGGAATGAAGCACTTTTCCGTTATTAATAAATATTTCTCCCGACAGATACTCCACCGGACCCAGGCCGTAAAGCTGTTCTATGCTGGCGAGACTGTCGAGTTGCAGTTTTCCGGCAAGTTCGCCCTTCCACATTACATCCTTCATTTGTCCAACCACCACTACTTCATTCACTTGTTGTTGGGCACGCAAAGTTGCCTGCAGGGCCAATAGTGCAAACGCCAGCGTAACTGACCGAAGTGGTATCGACTTGTATTTAGCAAACATTATCCACAACAGATTTTGCCCTCATTATAGGTCTGAAAAAACTGATCAAAGGCCTGCATGTATTGTTTCCAAACCTTTGCGTCAATACAATAGCAAACGCTGGTACCCTCTATATTTCCTTTGATGAGCCCGGCCGCTTTCAACTCTTTCAGGTGCTGGCTAATGGTTGCCTGCGCCAGACCCAGTTCGTCAACCAAATCGCCACAAATACAAGCCTGGCTTTTCACCAAATGCTGAATAATAGCAATTCGGGCAGGATGTGCCAGCGCTTTCATCATGGCCGCCAGGCGATTTTGCTTATCGGTAAATATCTCAGATTTTGTAAGTCCCATATCAATCGCAATATTACGATGAATTGTTTCAAATTGCCAAATTTTTTTTTGAGCCATGCCCAATAAATTGATTTCGAGAGGTATTTACAATCTGCTGAAATATGCTATTTGGTATGGCCCATTCGCATCTGAATGATGATAGCCGATAACAACGTAAGCACACCTATGAATACGATGGCCGTGGTAATACCGAACCAGTCGGACAAAAGGCCGGTAAGTACGGCTCCAATGGCATAGCCAAGGTCGCGCCATAGCCGAAAGATTCCAATACTTTTTGCCCGGTCGAGTGGATGAGTATGTTCGGCAACGGTAGCCAGAAAAGTCGGATACACCATCGCCGTACCCCACCCGAGTATTACAGAAAGAATCGCGAAATGCAGCAGGCTGCCGGCCAATGCAAATGCCAGTAACGCTATTGCCTGAATAAGCATGCCGAGGCTAAGTAAGATTTTTTTTGGATACCTGTCGGCCATGGCGCCGGTAAATAATTGTCCAACCCCCCATACGGCTGGATAGATGGCCGTAACAATTCCTATTTCGGATAGGTTGAATCCTTTTGAGGCCAGAAGTATGGGAAAGATCCCCCAGGCCATTCCATCGTTTAAGTTGTTGATCAGTCCCGCCTGTGTAACGGATCCGAGGTTCCGATCTTGCCAACTTACATCGCGAAACAAATGCTTCAGCCGGGGCACTGCGTGGTCGGTGCTTTCTAAAGCAACATGATGTTGTGTGTCTCTTATCAGGAAAATACTGATCAGCAAACCAATTATCGCCAACACTACGCCCGTGTAAAAGGGGTAGGGCCGTAATCCGTATTCGGCTGCCACCCACCCGGTCAGAAATGCAACCGCGGCTACCGCTATGTAACCGGCAAATTCATTCAAACCCATTGCAAAACCCCGTTGCTTTTCGCCTACGAGGTCAATCTTCATTACTACGGTGCTGCTCCAGGCCAGGCCCTGGTTGATACCAAGGAAAATATTCGCCGCTATGATCCAGTTCCAGGAATTGGCAAACATCAAAATAAATGGGATGGGTAAACCGATAACCCAACCCGCTATCAGCAACTTTCGTCGGCCAAACCGATTAGCCAGGGAGCCGGTGTAGTAATTGGTAATTGCCTTTACTATGCCGAAAACAACTATAAAAGAAAGGATGGCCGTTGTGGCGGCCAGGTGAAACTCTTTTTCGGCCAGCTCTGGCAATATGGACCGCTCCAGTCCAACCATGCCGCCTACAAATCCGTTGACGATCACCAACAGCGTGAATTGTTTCCAATTTTCTTTCAGGCCAAGCCGAACATCAGGCGGGTTCATCCCGCAAAGTTAAACCGGGTGTAACAAAATACCCGACCCACGATTGGCAGCACAGCAGGCGCTATTAAAAAAACGCCTGCGAATAGCAGCCCTTTCGAGGCCACGAAAGCAAAACAAAGGGTAAAATAAATGCTTTGCCGGTATGGCAACACGAAAACAATTTAGCCAAAGCCTGGTTCGTCATGGATTTTCCTTCCAACTATCTCTGAAATTTTTGCCAATAGGGATTCTAACGCCGGCAATTTCTACGTCTTCCCGACTAAAATTATCAATTTTTGCAACCGCTACTATGAAGGAGCGATGAATTCGCTTGAAACGTTTATTTGGTAGCATGGCCTCCAGCTCAGCTGTGCCAATTTTTGAAACATATTCTCTGGTGCTACTGACTATTAGTACATACTCTCGCTGGCTTTCGATATAAAGAATATCATCAAGCGGAATTTTTGTTTTTCTGCGATTTACGTTCAGATAAATCGCTTCCTCCTTAGGTGGTTCATTGTACGGAACGTTTTGATCGGCCTGGATCAGTCGAAGTGCCTTATTTAGTGCCGCCTGAAACCGCTTTTGCGACACAGGTTTTAATAAATAATCAGCCACTCCCAGCTCAAATCCGTCGAGCGCATATTGCGGATACGCCGTTGTTAAGATGGTTACCGGTGGATTTGGCAGCAAACGAAGAAAATCAAGACCCTTCAAACCAGGTAGATGGATGTCGAGAAATAGCAGATCCACCTTCTCCTTCCTGAGGTAGTCGGTTGCAGAAATTGCATCGCGAAAAACTGCTTTCAATTCCAACGATTTGTGCGGCAGTAGATAGTCCTGCAAAACCTGTACTGCCAGCGGCTCATCTTCCACAATCAGGCATTTAATTGTTGGCATAGCTTTTCAAATCAATATTCAAATAAATCCAAAACGAATGCGGGTTGCGGTCAATATCGAGTCTCCATCGACGAAATTGCAGACTCAGTTGCTTTCGCAGGTTGGCTAATCCTATATTTTCTTTCAGAACAGCTGTCGAGTCCTGCGGGCCGGTTGAATTTTCCACGCGTAGTTCAAGTGTATTGTTACGAACAGAAAGATATATATCGATGTAAGGCTCCCGAATGGTTTCTGAAACGCCATGTTTGAAGGCGTTTTCGATGAGCGGGATTAGAAGAAGTGGAGGAATTTCGGTATCCGGGTCATCAATATCTTTTTCAAAACGCACCCGCAACGTGTTATCATAACGCATCCTTTCAAGTTCGATGTACTCTTCAATAATCTCAATCTCTTTTTTAATGCCCACCCGCTCCTGCTGTGTTTCGTACAGCATATAACGGAGTATGTCCGAAAGTCGAAGCACACTATCAGCGGTGCGCTCAGATTTTTTCTTAGCCAGTGCATAGATATTACTCAGCGTATTAAACAAGAAATGAGGGTTGGTTTGAGATTTCAGGTAATTGAGTTCTGAGATCTTTTTCTCCAATTGAAGTTGCTGATATTTATTACGAAGTGTGGTATTACGAATAAGCAGTTTCACGGAAGAGATAAACGTGATTCCGTATAATTGAAATATTACTCCCCTGATGATATAGCTGCCATTGATCATGCTTTCTTCGGTTCGAGGATAAACAGTCCAGGCCATACCCAACCTGAGCCAGGCGATATAACCGACCGATAATGCCAGCAGCACAATTATAATTGAGAGAATGATCCACAAATAGCGGGGTCTGCGGTTTCGAAAAAGGGGATTGAGCACATGAAAAATACAAACCGTTACCAACAGCGAGAAAAGGTTCATCCAGCTGCGGTAAGTCATCGATTCCCAAAACCGGGAGGAATCAAGATCATCAATCAGGTAAACGGCGGGGGCCCAAATAAGCATATAGGCCAATCCAGTCAGCACAGTAACTAAAATATCATTCCTTAAAGGATTTCTCATCCTGTTGTCCATAATGAAGGAAGCAAATGTCGAGAATAATTGTGGGCATTTGGCGAATGAATGTCTACCAAAAGCTGCCTTCGGTCTACAAGCAGCGCTACCTACTGCCATTCATCCCAATGCCCGAATTTTCCTGGCGTTTATTAATTCAAATTTGTTGAATTACACGCGCAAGTTTGCGATCCTAATATGCTGAAACTATCGAAAACTAATCATATGAAATCAGGAATTATTGCCACCGTTTTATGTCTGCTGTTTTTTGCAGGGCTGGTCAGCGGTCAAACCCTGCTCACACCCGGGCAGGTAAAGTTCAACCAATCCGGGCTTCGAAACAGCAAGGCCGAATTTGCCTATTATGCGGTGGACAACGGTCAGCAGGTTGAGATAGGGAACTTTTTTATAGAAACGAAGCTGACCGACGAACAGTTTACAGTGGCGACAGAGCTAAAGTTGCATTCAAATGCAAATAGGTGGATTGACACCAGCATTTCCGACCGGCAATCGCTCCGCCCGATCTACCGGTCCTCAGTTAGCCCGGAGAAAAAGCTGGTCTTGCGTTACGGTACTGAGGTGAAAGGTGAATACCTTGATAAGAACACGGGTAAGAAAACCCCCATTCGACATACCGGAGAGGTTTCGTTTTTTGATAGCTATCTCTATCCGTACATGTTAAGCCTTCTGCCGTTAACAACAGGGTACAAGGCCGATATTTCGGTGTTTGAATTTAAGCCTGGACAATCAAAACACGTAAAGCGCTCTCGAATTGAGGAGGTGGTTAACAATTTGCACAAAAGCCCGTTGACAGGTGAACATAAAGTGTGGAAGCTAAGCGTGTTTGAAGAGGCAACCAACGACCGGTATACCTACTATATAGACAAGGAAGATGGCCGAATCTGGAAAATTGAGGTTCAGTCAAAAAATACGCGACTTGTCTTGATCAATCGGGAAATTGATTACAACCCATTTAAGAACAAATTCAACAAGGCTGAAACGCTGAAACTGATTCAGGAGGGTAGTGCCAGCATTAGCGGACAGGCCTTTGCACGCGATAATCAGAACGAGGGACTGTTTAAAGGAATGGCCATTTTAAACGTTAATAAAAAACAGTTCGCCCGCGAGGGAACCTCGATCATCCTGATACCCTACACTCCTTTTTTTGAAGAATGGATCAAATTGAATGAGAAGCTGCGAAAGGAAGGAAGGGCTGTTCCCCTTCCACCCGAAGCAGCCGAATGCATAAAAACCACCACTGTGTATGGCGAAGATGGACAGTTTGAATTCACCAATCTGATGCCTGGCGAGTACCTATTATACACTGAGTTTGGATATACCCACACATCGGTACGTACGGAGGTGGTGGGATATACTGATACCTATATCAACGGCATGTTTGCAGGTAGTTCACCGAGAACAAATACCTATAGGGTGGGCAGTAACGCCGTTGCAGGAATTAAAAAAATTGTGGAAATAAAAAAGCCGGGTGAGACGGTGAAGGTGAAGTTGAAGAAGACGTTGTAATGGAGAGAGGTGAGTGGGGAGTGGAGAGTGATGGTAGCCCCAACGCATGCGTTGGGGAATGGGGAATGGAGAGTGATTGGTAGCCCCAACGCATGCGTTGGGGAATGGAGAGTGGTATTTTGGTAAAAAGTAAACTGAAGATGAATAAACATTTATTATGCGGGCTGCTGTTGGTAATACCATTTTTCAGCGTGTTTGCGCGGCAGAGCGACACGATTCGGATAACCGAAAAAGACATCAACACTTCGGTATTAAAAGAAGGCACCCACCGATACCTGGTATATTTTAAGCAAGGTAAAGACAAGCCGCGAAGGGATGTACAGTTCTGGACGCGCAGTATTGAACGAAAGCAATGGAATGGTAAGCCGGCACTCGCCATCACCCAGGTATGGGAATACAAAGACACGATAAATCACACCGTATACTCTGTTTGTGATGCAGGCACTATGCGACCGCTCTTGCACGAGTTCTGGTGGAAACAACGTGACTCTGTGCAGGTCGACTTTACAAAGGGATCCATACTGATAAACAAACAACCTGTAACTGCTGCCGACACCTTGAAGCAAAGAGCCACTATCTGGCAGGCTTTCGATTCAGTCAGAAACTCATTTGTACTCAACTGGCATCTTGACCTGGAAGTGTTCCCAACTTTGCCTTTTCGTGAAGGAGTAACTTTCCTGATACCTTTTTACGATCCAGGGCTGGCTTTTCCAGCAATGCAGGTGGCCTATCGGGTTACGGGTTCGGCACAATTGACCGGGTACGACAATCAGCCAATCGATTGCTGGCTGCTGCAGCATGAAGATGCCGGTAACAGGGAAATTTTCTGGATCAGTAAAAAGACCAGGGAAGTATTAAAGCTGGAGCAGGATATCAATGGCCGGATGTTTCGGTACAAGATTAAGCTGGGCTACAGTAACTAACAATAACATTAACTTTTTGCCAGACTTTCTGTTATAAAGCATTCAAAATGCTTTATAATGGCGAAGCAATGGATGTATCTCGCACATAACCACTATGGTTTTAGCAATGACGGGCGGACAATAGCTGAATTGCGAATAGATGCGCAGGCTGACTCAAATCGGGGCCAATTTATTTTTGACGACCAAACCTTAACCCTTAGCCTGAAAGGATTTTGGAGGAACCGCTTTACCATTATTAATCAGTCGGGCTCAGAAATACTCGTTGGTGCGCCAAAAAGCTGGTATGCACATTCTCTTCAATTACAATCAGGGTCTCAATCTTACACGCTCGAAGTGAGGAACAATCCGCTGGCAGAGTGGGTGATCCTCCAGGATGGTCGGGAAATCCTTTCTTATGGCCTGAAGACAAAAGATGGAAAAATTTTGATTGGTATCAATGAAATCAAGGCCAACCCACCGATAGTGTTTCATTTTTTACTCTGGTACTATTTTGCGCCAGTAGCAATGGAAGCCTTCGGCAATGACTATGTTTTCACGTGAACGAGGCTAAATAGTGGTCATTCTTTCCGCAGCAAGACACAATTTTTTACTGTGCCCCCTGTCAATTACGTTGCATAAAATAGAAATGCATGTCGCGATTAACTCGGAAGCCCAGTCTCTTGTACAGGCTAATTGCCCGTTCATTGTCGGCGCGAACATGCAAAAATGGTTTTTGCCGATGGTCGAGGATCAGTTTTATCTGGTGCAGCATAAGCGCGCCTGCATAGCCTTTACCCAGAAAATCAGGATGGGTACAGACTGCACTCAGTTCTGTATAATCATTTACGTGTAGGCGTTGACCGGTCATTGCGGCCAGACGGCCGTTCTCGAAAATCCCGTGATAGTGTCCAAATTCAATAGTGCGGCTGGCAAAAGGGCCCGGCTTTGTCAATGCTGTTAACGACATCATCTCCGGCACATGTTCTGTACTTAGCGGTGTTGGGTGCAAGGCCGGGGCAGCAGGAATTTGATTTTCGTCGTATACAAACTGCAGTCCGGGTATATGTGCCTTTATTTTCCAGCCGGCGGGCTGCGAAATGGGTTCCGGCTTTGCGAACAAAATTCTCCTGCCCGACGGAAGCATTGCCGCCAGCTGCGCGAATCCATTGTTCAGTTCGCCTTCGAATCCGGCAAAAGGCGACACTTCCTGATCAAAATATTTAGCCGTATCTGTGCCCGAGGCAAATGCACGATCGCCTGTTTGCAGAGCGTTGAATACCGGGTTATGCAGTACATCCTTCACGGCCGCAAATGTACTGCCTTCCCGATAACCTATTTATCACCAGATATGGGGGCGGCATCCCCCACTGTTGAAAGGCAAAAAGAACATGGCTATACTTTATGAATGGTTAAGACAACGTAGACCCTTATAATTGTTTCTGTGAGCCGCGGGTACGATTTTCGAAATAATGATCCAGGCTCCATTTGCCCGGGCCCTGCAGAAAGAAAAGCGCAAAAAGCAACAGGAATAAGAATGGCAGTTCGGCTTCGTAAATTTTTCCATTAGCGGTCACATAAATCACCCCGGCCATGGTTAGCATCAGTGGGGGTGTAATCCAGCGGGTAAACAACCCCAGCATGAGGCAGACACCGCCTACCATCTCGATAATCTTTGCAGCATAGCCGGAAAATTCAGGAAGGGGGAATTTGCTGTCGCGGAGAAAATTCAGCAGATCGCCGATATGAAACAGCTCTCGTGAATAACGGAAGATCAGCCATCCGGTCATAATCCGGACAAGCGCGGTGCCAATGGGCCAAATGGGTCTGGTGGAAAAAAGCTTCTGCATTTTTTTTTAACAATGATAGGCGGCCCGGGCAGCAGTTGATGAAAAATAGATGTAAATAAACTGTTTCGGTTTGTAAATTTTCTTCATTCAAAGGTCTAATTCGTTGATTTTGAAATGGGCGATGAATGGCAGATCCTGCCTGCATAAAAATCGAGGCCAAATTGCCGTTACATTTGGGTATGAAAAAAGGCTGGCTGACAATGCTGGTGATTGCACCAATATTGGTGTTGATCGGATTCAGGACAAATGAACCGGAAGTCAGCGCCTACACCCAAACGGAGGAGATGACCAGAATCCGTCTTTTTGGGCACAGAATTCTACTAAGCAATGGAGATTCCAGTTCAAGGGTACTACCGGTCAAAAAAATAGATCATACCGCTTACCGCCTGAGTTTTGAGAAGCCACTTGCATTGGTGCCCGATTCCATATTGGAGATTGCTTATCAAACGCTGGAGAATTATCCTGAATTTGCTGTGGAGCTTTGGAGCGACAATCAATCAGAGCTGGTTTATAGTTTTATCATCTCACGCGATAGTGCCAGAACCATTGTAACCTGCATGAACCGGAGACTGCCAATGGCAAAGTACCATCTCGTCGTTCGCTTTTCCGGAAGCAGCGGTGGGGCGAGTTTTTTGAGCAAGCCCATACTGATCTATATTTCGATCGCACTCACCCTCTTTCTGAGCACGGCCATTTGGCTGTGGCGAAGAAAAACACCGGCACCAATACAGGTGATGCAGGCAGATGGTCCGCAGCAAGCAGATAGTCCTTTCATCAAACTGGGTCGCATAGAATTTGATCCACAGCGCCAGCTATTGCTTCAAAATGGAATTGCTACGGCTCTGACCCAGAAGGAAACGCAACTGCTCACACTGCTGGCTCAGCATCCAAATGAAGTGGTGGAACGTGCCCGGCTTCAAAAAGAAATATGGGAAGATCAGGGAGTGATTGTAACACGAAGCCTGGATATTTTTGTTTCGCGTCTGCGGAAAAAGATGGGTGTTGAGAGCGGCGTCCGGATCGTTAGTGTACACGGTCGCGGGTATCGACTGGAAGTAGAGGATTCCAAATAAAACCAGGCGACAGTAGCTTCATGATGAATCGATGCTAACTGCAGGAACAGAAAACCTGCACTTTTTGCAGGCTTCGCTTGATGGTTATAGTTCAGTTCCCGCAGATAACGCCGATATCGGCGCAGATGACGCAGATGATTGGCTTTGTGCGCAGCTTGCCAACTCTCGATAAGTCTGTTGGGAATCCGCGCAAATTGCATTCCAATCTGCGAAATCTGTGTCTCAATCTGTGTCATCTGCGGAAACAGGAAACCGGCACTTGTTGTAGGCTGCCCTTGCAGTCACAGTTCAGTTCCCGCAGATAGCGCTGATGTCGGCGCAGATGACGCAGATGGCAGGCTTTGTGCTCAGCTTGCCAACTCTCGATAAGTCTGTTGGGAATCCGCGCAAATTGCATTCCAATCTGCGAAATCTGCGTTTCAATCTGTGTCATCTGCGGGAACAGAAAACCGGCACTTGTTGTAGGCTGCACTTGCAGTCGCAGTTCGGTTCACACGGATTACGATGATCTTTACGCAGATGTCGGAGATTTATTTCGGCATCGGTTTCTGTTCAATCCAATCGACGGGGCTCATAAAATAACGGCTTGCACCTGGCAGATAATAATAGGGTGGGCCTGTTTTAACCCAGTCGGCACTGTTAGTTCTTTCCCTTCTCCGGATAATCTGAAAATGTCGTTGATCATTCATATCAAACACCGCACATTCTCCTTTTTCCGCCAGCGCCGGCAAAAAATCGCCGAAGGTTGGCAAGATTCTGGTGAAAGTTTGCCGATACACCCGGAATGTATCTGATTTTTCAGCTTTCGCCTTTCTTATCACCGAATCCAGCACATCCAACGGCTCCTGCAACCCAAAGATGGTTACGTCCAACAGCCGAACATTATCTGGCAAACGGCTCTGCATTCGCAGAGTAGATAATCGATATTCTTTCAACAATGCAGCCCGCTCCTCTTTCAGTTTTTTCAGGAAAATCCGGTGATCTACTACCATCACGGCTTCTTCAAGATAATAAGCAACCACTTTTTTGTAGCGGATATCTTTCAGACTGATCGTGTCTTCATATCTGGCAGGTTGTTCCACCAGTTGGCTGTATCCGGCTATACAGGTAAACAACAGACAGATAAGGACAGCAATCTTCATAGTTTTCTCGTTGAACGGTTTCAGGAGACAGGTAAAGCAAAAGATACAAACTAATCGCATATCCTCATTTTTCTATCAGCCGCTAAAAGATTGACGAGAGTTTATTTTAACAACTTAATTACATTTATGTCTACGAAACTGCCACTGCAGCCAGCTTTTATCTTAAATATTGCCATATGCGTTCAGTAAAAATATCCGGCCTGAGCATCTTGTTCATTTGTCTTTTGCTTTTTGCCTGCAACAACAACCCTTCCAGTCAGGAAAAGGTTGTGGCCGACAACTGGATGCTGGGTCCCTTTATAAAGGTGGATTCCGTTAACCCGGTCATGACACCAGGATCAAACCGATTTATGGATCCTATTTTAATGAAATCAGTTGGTTGGGAAGAGCAGTTTGTTTATAATCCGGCAGCTGTGGTGCGCGATGGAAAAGTGTATATGATTTACCGGGCCGAAGACAGTATTGGCAGGCACAACGGCACCTCTCGATTAGGGCTGGCCGTGAGCGATGACGGGCTTCACTTTACCCGTATGCCCGAGCCGGTATTATATCCCGACAATGATTCGCTAAAGGTTTATGAATGGGAAGGGGGTTGCGAAGACCCGCGAATTGTGGAGGATGAATCGGGTAGATACATTTTAACTTATACTGCATACGACGGGCAAACAGCAAGGCTGTTCGTAGCCAGTTCTACCGATCTGCAACATTGGACCAAACATGGGTCTGCGTTTAAGCTGGTTCGAAATGGGAGTTTTGTCCAAAATTGGTCTAAAGCAGGTTCAATTGTTTCAAAACAGGTGGGAGACAAATTTATTGCCGCGAAAATCAATGGTAAATATTGGATGTACTGGGGCGAGTCGAATATTTATGCAGCTACATCCGATGACCTGATCAACTGGATTCCAATTGAGGAAGAAGACCCGGCCAAAAAAGAATTTGATAGTTTGCGTAATTACGAAGCTTTTAAATCGGTGATTGCTCCACGTCCTGGCCGGTTCGACAGCTACCTGGTGGAACCGGGTCCGCAGGCGATTTTGACAGAAAAAGGAATTCTGTTTATTTACAACAGCCGTAATGATCCTGAAAAAGGCGATACCAGTCTTGCGCCGGGCACCTATGCAGCTGGTCAGGTATTGTTAGACAAGAATGATCCCACTAAGATTCTTCAGCGTAGCGATACCTGGTTTATCAGTCCTGATAAGGAATATGAAATAACCGGAAACGTAAACAATGTCTGCTTCCTGGAGGGGCTGGTATTTTTTAAAGGTAAATGGTTCCTCTATTATGGCACAGCTGATTCAAAAATAGCTGTGGCGGTTTCAGATGCAGGGTTGACAAAATAGCGCTGCTTATTTAAAATTTCTTCCATCCGGGAAAAGTTTAGGTTGCTGAAAGGCGGTGGCTTTTCGGTTTTGCATCAGGGCCGGATCGGTTTTTTCATCCGCTCGGGAAACCGTTTCCAGTACCGGCAACTGACTTGCATCGGGGACCAGTTTGTATAAAAGAGACGAAAAATTATGACAGCTTTTGGTGATTACATGAATCACTTCTCCTTCTCGTTGCAATCGACCTTCTATCATCAGCAGCTTTGACTGTATTATTTCGCGGCGGTATTTTTTAAAAAGATTTTCGAAAACAACAATATTACAAACGCCAGTTTCATCTTCAAGTGTAATAAAGCAAACTCCCTTTGCCGTACTCGGGCGTTGCCTTACCAGTACCAATCCCGCTATTTTAACTGCGGAGCCATCTGCTATATGAGCTAACTGATCGGCTGCCACTATATGCAATCGATCGAGTTTTTCGCGTAAAAAACTTACCGGATGAGCTTTGAGCGAAAGCGAAATGGCGGCATAGTCCTGCACCACCTGTTCCGAATCGCTCATCAGCGGCAGGGCGGCCTGCGTTTCACTGGCACTTTCGGAGGCCTGTCCACTATAGAGGCCAATGGGTCGGTCCTGCAATGCAGAAGCCTCCCATAGCGCCTGCCGGCGATCGAGTCCGATGGAACGAAAAGCATCGGAATCGGCCAGCCGTTCAATAGCCGCCTGCGGTACTCCGGCATCACGCAGAGAGGTAAGCGAGCTATATCCTTCGCCTCTTGCTGTCAACAACATTTTCATGTCATCTTCTCTTAAGCCTTTTACCTGCCGAAAACCGAGTCGCAGTATACAATAGCGACCCGATTTTTCCTCAAGGGTATTATCCCAGGAGGAATGATTGATGTCGACCGGTCTTACTTCAACCCCGTGTTTACGTGCATCAATTACAATTTGTGCAGGCTGATAAAAACCCATTGGCAGACTGTTTAACAAGGCGCAGGCAAACACATCGGGGTAATAGCATTTTGTCCAGGCAGAAATATAAACCAGTAAGGCAAAACTGGCTGCATGGCTTTCGGGGAAGCCATAGCTGCCAAAGCCTTCAAGCTGTTTGAAAATGCGGCTGGCATATTCTTCGGAATAGCCACGTTCGGTCATGCCCCTGATCATTTTTTCATGAAAGCGGATGATTTGTCCGGGTGCCCTAAAAGAAGCCATGCTTCGGCGGAGGGCATCGGCTTCGGCGGGACTAAAGCCAGCAGCCACGATCGCAATTTTCATGGCCTGCTCCTGAAAAAGGGGCACACCAAGTGTTTTACCTAAAATTTCCTCCAGTTCTTTTGAAGGGAAAGTCACTGGCTCTTCGCCATTGCGCCGCCGAAGATAAGGGTGTACCATATCGCCCTGAATGGGGCCGGGACGTACAATGGCTACTTCAATAACCAGATCGTAAAAAGTGGTGGGCTTCATGCGTGGCAGCATGGATTGCTGAGCGCGGCTTTCAATTTGAAAGACGCCGATGGTGTCGGCGCGGCCAATCATTTCGTAAACCAGCGGATCATCCTGCGGTACACTTGCCAGATTATGATCCACCTGGTGATGCGCACGTAGCAGATCAAAGCCTTTGCGGATACAGGTAAGCATGCCTAAACCCAACACATCTATTTTTAAAAAGCCGAGAGCGTCAATATCATCTTTATTCCATTCAATATTGGTACGGTCCTGCATGCGTGCATTGAGAATGGGGCATAAATCGGTAATGCGTCCCTGTGTAATAACAAAACCACCAGTGTGCTGCCCCAGTTGCCTGGGAAAGCCTACCAGTTGCCGCGTCAGCTCCAGCACTTTTTTCAGTTGGGGGTCATTTCGATCAAATCCTTCCTGATCCATGGCAGCACCTTCCACCCAGGCCGATCCGTATTCTGAAATGGCCGATGATAATCGACCTACCATATCGACCGACAAACCCATGGCTTTACCTACATCACGTATGGCGCCTTTTTGCCTTAGCTGTGTTACGGTAGCTACTATGGCAGAACGATTACGTCCATATTTGTTATAGATATACTGAATCACTTCTTCCCGGCGCTCGTGTTCAAAGTCTACATCAATATCGGGCGGTTCATTGCGGGCAGATGAAATAAAGCGTTCAAAGAGCAGATCAAACTTGGAAGGATCAACTGCCGTTATTCCAAGGCAATAACAAATAGTAGAGTTAGCTGCAGAACCACGGCCCTGGCAAAGTATTTTCTGAGATCGGGCAAAACGCACGATATCATATACAGTTAAAAAATAAGCGGCGTAGTTCATTTCTTCAATGAAGCGTAGCTCGTATTCAATATTGTGAACAATCTTTGCCGGAATACGATAGCCATAGCGCTCTCTTGCACCCTGCCAGGCCCGCATGGTAAGTTCTTCCTGTGTGCTTCGGCCATCGCTGGTAATTTCTTCCGGGTACACATATTTCAGCGAATCGAGTGAAAACCGGCAGGCTTCTGCAATCTCGCAACTCCGGGTAAGCGCGTCGGGGTATTGACGAAATAAGCGCTTCATTTCCGCGATAGGTTTCAGATATCGCTCTGCATTGGCGTGTAACAAAAATCCAGCCGTATGTATAGTACATTTTTCACGCACACAGGTGAGAATATCCTGTAGTTCGCGGCGCTGATGATTGTGATAATGCACATCGTTGGTGGCTACCATGGGTGTATCGTAGATCCGGGCCAGTTGCGCCAGCCTGAATAATTTTTTCTGATCATCGCCCTGGTAGCTGCGACTGGCTGCCAGATATAAATCCCTTCCCAATGCTTCCCGAAACTCGTTAAGGGAGTCTTTAAAAGAATGATCAAAATCAAAGTCTTTCATAAGTGTTGTTGGAGGCAACAATATCCACTTAAATTTCTCTTTTAGTTCAAACACATCAGCTTTGTATAAAAGACAGTTTCCTTTTTCTGTACGCAGATTACCCTTACTCAGCAATCCCGATAAACTGCTATAGGCTTCCTGATCAGTCGGGTAGGTCAGCAGGCTGGGTGCATCCTGTAAATCGAGTCGGCAACCGGTAATGAGTCGAATGCCTTTTGCCTTTGCGGCCATATGAGCACGTACCACACCGGCAAGGGTATTGCGGTCGGTCAGGCCGATGGAGTCGTAGCCCAGGGCTGCCGCATAATCGGTTAGCTCGTCAGGATGTGAGCCTCCCCGCAAAAAACTGAAATTGCTGGTAACCTGTAATTCGGTGTATTCCATAGCTGCGGATTAAGCAAAAATTCCATGTACAAACCATTTCGGATTTAATTCAGTACCATAATGTCCCTGACGAAATATCCAAAACCGTCTGCCTTCTTCATCTTCCACCGTATAATAGTCGCGGTGATCGCCCTGTTCTATCCACCACTCTCTTTCAATTCGTTCGGGTCCATCGGCTTTTTTTACCTGGTGTACCACACCCCTGTAGCGAAATAGCATGGGTGGATAGTCGGGAATAGGGGCTGAAACAGTAATGGGCTCCGGGCGGCTCAGCAATTGAAGGGGTCGCGGTCGGTCGAGCTGCCAGGGCCAGGCTGGCAATTCATTTAATTCAATGGCAGGGCGTATAGATCTTTCCGGCCAGTAGCTTTGCTCGGGAAGGTAACGGTGAATGATTCCGCCTCCGAGTTTATTGGTTATTCGGTCTACCAGTTCCATCAGGATATGGTCGTCTAAAACAGCTTTATTTTTCCAGATCGATTCCTGCTGTGCCTGCAGCTCTTCTGTTTTAGTGGCAGAGAGCAGGAATAATTCGATGCCTGGCCCTGGCGCCAGTTTTTCAATTTTTAATTCAAAGAGGCGAAATAGGTGAGCGCTTGCATGTGTAGCGCGACTGGTGCCAATTTCTATTTCTTCTACACGTCCATCGGTACGAAAAGCGCGGAGACTACAGTTTCTAAGTCCTTTTCCTTCTTTTTTCAGTCGGTTGCAGATGTCGTTCAGCAGTTGTTGCAGGGCAATTTCAATTCCTTTGGCTGTAACGATTGGCTCTAGGCAGGGAAGCCGTTCCTGGTAGGGTTGAGGTTCCTGTAACCATTGGGGTTCTTCCGGCGAAAATCCGAGTGCCTGATCAAGTCGAAGCAGCAGTTCGTTACCAAAGCGCCGGCGCAGGGCAGTTCTTTGCATGCCAATAAAACTTCCAATCTGCCGCAGACCCAGTTTTAAAAGTTTTTCCACGATGGGAGGAGAAAGACGTAGGGCAGCCGGATGCAGTGGTCTCAACGAATCAAGCATGTTGCCGACAGCAACAAATCGCTGTTGGTCAGCATAGTGGCTGATCGCCCATGCGGTTCCAATGCTGTCGGCAATAGCCGTTCGCACCTGGTATCCTGTTTTTTTAATTCGCTCTTCTATATCATTCAAATAAGCTTCCTCTCCTCCCCATAGCTGAGCACAACCGCTTACATCCATCAGCAATCCATCGGGCAGGTCAATTGCTACAGCAGGCGTATAGCGAATGCACCATTGGCCAAGTAAGTGTAATAATTTTTCATTTTGCCCTGGTTGATGTGGTAGTACCTCCAATTCCGGTGCCAGCGCTTTTGCATCGGCTACCGCCATTCCGGTTTTTACACCAAAATGCTGTGCTTTTTTATTGGCTGCTACTACTCGCATACGACCATGGTCTGGGGCCGCCAGTACAAATGATTTTTGGGATAGCGTTGCCTGCCTGCGAGTGTACCAGTCGGTAAGCAAATGAGTAAACCATATCGACACAAAGCGACGTTTCATTTCAACCTGTTTTACGGATGGGAACAGACAGCGTGTCGGTATGACTGAGTGGTTGGAGCATCTGGTTTTTATATTCCACCATCCAGGTGCCCGGCAGGCCATTGCGTGCTTTCAACAGTTCTACTTTCCAGCGTGTAAAGCCTACTCCGGGTAAATCATCCGGTAGCTGACTGGGTACAGGACTGATGCGCCAGCGTGATACCGCGGTGCTGGTTCCACTGCGTTTACGCAATAAAAAACCTGTTACACGACTTTGCTCAACTGCCAGTTGCAGTCGGCGTGATCCGGTAAAATCAATATCGCGCAACTCACCTACCACTGCTGAGAGCCCTTCGCAATGCAGTGATTCTTCCATTGCCCAACATATATCGCGTTCGCGAAGCAGGTCTACAAATATGATTTGCTGTGGTTGTATGCCAAAACCCAGCAGGGCCGGGGGAAATATCTTTCGCTCTTTGCTGATCCAGATGCAGGTACCACCCTGCTGCATCAAACCGGAGAGAATATGGCTGATAAAGCCACAGTTGGCGGCATCTACCCAGGCATTATCGCTGATCCATTCATGAACCGCACCAAGGGGAAAACGGGCATCCGGAAAAGCTTCCCGAATAGGGCCCAGCGAAGCATCTACCAGCGCATTGCCAGCGAGGGGGCGGAAGCCCTGAAGCTGAAGCATTTCCCTTTTCAGACGTTCAAATACGGAAGTACATGGCATAAAAATGCAATTCGGTTAGCTAATTTATTTAGCTAAATTAGCTAATAAAATTAGTAAATCCGACTGCTTTTAATGATAGTGGAGATTATTTTTTTACCATTTCAATAAACAATTCTGATCCGGCCCTTGGGGGAATGCTGTTGTAGCAGGGTTCCATTTTAAGAATATGAAACCAGGGACTGAATAAGCTACGGTATTCATTTTCAGTGCCACCATAGGGCGGACCTGCCTGATCAAACTGCCGGTTAAACAACAGGCCGGCAAGTATACCCCCGGAAGCGAGGAGTGAGACAGCTTTTTCTACATATTCCTTTCGACTTGCGGGAGGAATGGCGCAGAAAAAAGTTTGTTCGAGTATAAGATCAAAATTTCCTTCCAGATCAAAAAAATTACCGAGCAGTACCTGTACGGAGGAGTTACCTGCAAATTTCTGTTGGATGCGTTGTACAGCTTCAGGCGCAATATCTATCAGTGTGATATTGGTAAAGCCCTGCTTTATCAGCTCCTCTGCTTCGTAGGCGTTGCCACAACCCGGAATGAGGATAGCAGCATTTTTACGGGAGTAAGTTTGCATGTATTGTGCAATAGCAGGAGCGGCATAGCCGATATCCCAGCCTGTTTCTCCATTTTGCCAGCGATTGTTCCAAAACTCTTTCTCTTTTGTCTGATCTGGATTCATGTAAAACGATTAATTCAAAGGTCGGATTTGCATCAATGATCTGCGCCATCTGCGTAAAAAATCTGCGCAATCTGCGGGAACGGAAAACTGATCGATTTTTAGACTTTCGCTGGTCGCAGCTGTTCTGTTCCCGCAGATTGCGCAGATTTTTTACGCAGATGGCGCAGATTAAAATTGCCTTAAATTAAATTTTGTGAAACCACCTCGCGGATAAGCGCGGCAACATTTTTTACTTCGAATTTTTGCATCAGATTGCGCCGGTGAGTTTCTATCGTTAATGGGCTGAGATGAAGTTTCTCTCCAATGCTGGCGCTTGTTTCGCCATCAGCTATGAGTCGCAGAATTTCTTTTTCACGTTTCGTAATAACTGGTGCCGTCCGCAGGTCACTCAGTTGTGGTCTCGCCACAATTTCGCGGGCTTCTTTGCTTAAGGCTACCTGTCCATTCAGTGCATCGTCAATACACTGTATCAGTTCCTCGGCCGAGGCATTCTTGAGCAGGTATCCGCTGGCACCATTTTGCAGCATGCGCATAATGCTGCTTCGCTCGTTGTGATTGCTAAACGCCAGTACAATCACCGAAGGAGCCGTCGTTTTAATTTGTTTACAAAGATCAATACCGTTGGTATCGCCCAGTGTAATATCAAGTAAAACTATATCGGTCGATTCCGGATTTTTTTGAATAAACTCCATGAAGCTGCTTCCGGTGGTAAAGCAAATAGCTGTAACATAACTGTAAGCCTGCATCAACACCTTTTGCATGCCTTCAATGACGATAGGATGATCGTCTACAATAGCAATATTTATTTTTTCCTTAGGCCGGTACATGAAATTCGATATTGATTGTGCTGCCTTCTCCGTTTGCTGCATGAATGTCCATTTGTCCTTTAAGATATTCTACCCGGTTTCGGAGGTTTTTAAGTCCCATTCCTCCTTGCCGAAATGCCTCTTCGGCATTAAATCCTTTTCCGTCGTCTTCAACAGTAATATAGAAATTGTTTTTGTTCTGACTACACTGCACGAGTATGGCACTGGCACCTGAATGACGTATGGCATTAGCCAGCAGCTCCTGTACCATTCGATACACGGTGGTTTGTGCATCCTGTGGTAAACCTGGTTGAAGACCGAAAGCCTGAAAGTGGATATTTAACCGATCGGTGATCAACGATTCGCAAAGATCACGCAAAGCCGTTTCCAAACCGGCATTCACCAGGGTTTCGGGCATCATATTGCGGGCAATGCGACGAAGTTCGTTCACTGAGTTGTCCAGTTGCTGTATAATCCTGGGCAATTCGTTTTGGTTCGTCTGAAGTTCCTGTTGAGGGGCGAGGCGGGTGAGATTAAATTTTACGGCAGCCAGCATCCCACCCAACCCATCGTGTAAATCGCCAGCCAGTCGTTTGCGTTCGCGCTCCTCTCCATCGAGCAGGGCCCTGGCAATTTCCAGTTGTTGCTGCTGCTCCATATCTCTGAGCTGCTGCTGGTAGTTGAGTAGCTTTTGTGCGGCCAGTTTTTTGTTGCTACGAAAATAAATGAGCCCCAATGCCGCCAGTATCATTAGTAATAAACTAATGATTGAGAGAAACCAAATCCATTGACGGTTTGCGCGATTTTTCAGACTGCTTTGTAAACTCGCCGCCTCAAGCCGGGCAATCACATTTTCTTTTTCAGAAGCCTGGTAACGGGCTTCGAGATTGAGTACCGCGGCCTGGTAATTTGATTCGTACAAACTATCGCTTAGCTGCATGTATTTTTCAGCCCATTCTGCGGCATCTTTCCAGCGACTCAGCTTTCGAGTACAGCTATAGAGGTCGCGATAAAATAACTTCTTGTCTATTACCAGCAAGGCCGGGTCATTGATTAGTTGAAGAAGTATAGGAATTGCCTGAGCATATTTGCCTTCCTTCATTCGGGTAGTGTACAATCCAGAGCGAAGGCGATTGACCAGCAGGTTGCTGCCGCCATGGAGTTTCAGATTCTTATCAATTCCTTTTTGAAAACTGGCCGCTGCGTTCTTTAGATCACCGGCCTGACTGTAGATGGTTCCTTCGGCATAGTAAAATGGCAGATAAAGCCCGGTGTTTGGATAGGGCCGCAGGATCCTGGCTGCCCAGTCCAGGCTGGTTCTGGCCGAATCGAGTCGCATGCGCATGGCGTCGTTTTCAGCATGAAATATCCAGAGTTCGGCAAGGTTTTCCAGCTTAACCGGGTTATCGTCGCTGGCGCGGCTGATTTGCCGGATAGCTTCATCGAAATAAGCGGTGGCTTTGTTGCGTTGTTCGGCATTCATTAGCAAAATGCCAATTGCTTTGTTGATAATTCCAATACTGAAAGCATCCTTCGCCTCGCGGGCCAGCGGAAGTGCTTTGTTGAGAAAAGCATCCATGGCGCCCTGCTCGCTGCTGCGTATTTGTTGCAATAATCCATAGTCGAGCCAGATCATTGAACGAATATTCAATGCTTCCTGCTGTTGAAAGGGTGCCAGTGCGCTGTCGGCCTTCAATAGCCAGGCGCCAATTTCTTCGGGATCCCTTTTACCATAAAACTGTACCGATTCAAAATGCAACGAAGCCGCTTTCAGAAAGGGATATGATTCGGCCAGTCTGGTTCCTTCCCTGAGATAGGATATTGCTTTTGCACTATCACCCACCAGCAAACTCAGCTTGGAAAGTCGTAACAGATACCAGCTACGCATGCTGTCGCCAGCGTTTTCTGCCTGTTGCTGCAACTTTTGCAGACGGGCTGAGTCGTCGCCAAGGGAATAAAATATCTGAGTCTTCCCGGCCACAGCCGAAAGCAGGCCAAAAAGCAGGAGCCAGCCGCTCTTAGTCATGATATGGAGGTTTGCTTTAACACGTGAACGGCTAAAAATAAAGGTTCAGATGCAGTTTTAACATTTAGGCTTATAAAATACCGGAAAACCAGTAGTTGGAAATACAAAGATCGAAGGATAAAAGTAGCAACATCGCGCATTTAATTTCACACGTCAAATAACCTAATTATCAAAAGCTTTAATCTATGAAGTTTTACCGTGTCCCTTCGCTTATGCGCCTGCTAAGCCTGATCTTTTTGCTATCGGTTGTCACTATGTCGGTTTCCTGCAGTAAGGACGATGACGATGGCGGCTCTTCTTACCCTAAAACGGTTTCGATCCGTTACCGTATAACACTGACTTCGGGCAATTTCACCAATCTGGCAGTTGGGTATACCAATGAAACTGGTGGCACAACCGGAGTATCTAACCAAAGTTTCCCCTTTACGGTAGCATTCGATCGTACGGTGAACCGTTACGACAATGCTTCAATGGGTGTATCCTGTTCTGGCAATGGAACGTTGAAAATGGAAATTCTGGTCAATGACCGGGTGGTCGAGTCACAATCATTTACGGAAGATGCTTTTTTGACGGCGTCGATTGTACACTTATTTGAGTAAACGAAAGCCATCGATGTATGGGACTTAGTGTAGTGTGGAAGAACTCGCTGTTTAGTTGGTTAGGAAGAATCCTCCCAATTAATTCAGTTGTTGAAAACAGCACGCCAACCCGCCGGGCCTGGTTACAGTCGACAGCCGTTTGCCGGGCCGAATTAACCGGAACAACTATCGAGGCGCTGGCAATGCCCGGCGCGGTAGTGTTGATCGTAGACAGCAGGAATAGCGAGGTGCTGTATAGGTTACCGCTGTCAAAAAAAGCAGCAATGAGCCTGAATTATTCGGAAAACGGCCAATTCTTATTTGCCAGCGACGAATCGGGTAACCGCTTCATCTGGTTGGTTGATGCAGGATATGCATCTGTTCCCTGGCGATTTCAAAGCCTGGTTCTTTATAAAGAGGACCAGAGTGCTCAGCTAAAATGGCTACAAACAAATTCAATAAACAAAAAAGCGATATAATGAAAAGAACAGTTCTCTTGTTATTATGTATAGGAATTATGAGTCTGAGCTCCTGGTCGCAGGATGCTGCATTCAGCAAAGCTGATAAACTGTTGAATGTGGGTATTGGTGTAAACTCCTATTACAGTGGAGGAATTCCTATCGGTGCATCTTTTGAAATTGGCATTAATGACCAGTTCAGCGTGGGACCTAATATCGATTTTCTGTCTACCAAGTATGGCGGGGCGGGTAGTTCCTTTAAATTTACCGCCCTGTATATTGGTGCCCGTGCTTCCTGGCATGCAAATGAGGCTTTGAATATTTCCAATCCAAAAATCGATCTGTATCTGGGTCCTACCATCGGCTATAGGGTATTTTCCTGGAAAGATGATTACAATGGGAGCACGCTAAAGGATAGCTATGGCAGTGGTATATACATTGGAGGCTTTTTGGGCGGAAAATATTATTTCAATGAAAAACTGGGCGGTTTTGTCGAGCTCGGCGCCATTGGATCTACCAATGCGCGACTGGGGCTGGCAGTAAAATTCTAAGGTAAAGGCGGGTTATATAGTGCCTGTTTAGCAGTGAGCAGGTAGTTGCCGGGCCAGGTTGTCCATCGCAACAAGAAAATGCCTGGCACGCCAGGCATTTCTGTTTTTAAGGGAAAATTTTGCCTAAGATAATAGGGGTTTGCCTGGTCCCGTTTGTAATAGAAATGGCCGCGTAAAACTGTTAAACTGTTTCTATGAGTTTTATTCAATCTCCCAACCTGATATTGCGCCTTACCATGGCGGTGATTCTTCTTATGCACAGTGTGCCTGGCATGTTTAATGGCGGGGTCTATGAATTTGGTGAATACTACCTGAACGAAGCAGGTTTTTCGCCTGCTGGCCTGCCGGTAGCCTGGCTCATCAAATTGTCGCACGTGCTGGCGGCCATATGTTTTTTGATGAACAGGTTCGTAAGCTGGGCCGCCTGGGCAACAATAGTCGTGTTGATTGCTGGCATACTAATGGTTCATTTGCCCAATGGATGGTATGTGGTTGGAGCTGGTAGAAACGGGATAGAGTTCAACATACTTATGATCGCCGTCTGTATTCATTTTATTTATCCAAACGGGTTGAGGTGGAGGGCTAATGTGCATGCGGTGCTTTGAGACACGTGAGAGGTGAGAGGTGAGAAGTGAAAGGTAAGAAGTGAAAGGTAAGAAGTGAAAGGTGAAAGGTGAGAGGTGAGAGGTGAGAGGTGAGAGGTGAGAGGTGACAGATAAAACGTGAGACAATAATCTGTGTAAATCTGTGTCATCAGTGAGAACAGAACTGCCGCATTGCTTTGAAGCACGCGAACAGTAAATGGTTTTCACTTTCCGCCAATTTAACACGATCCACCTTTCACTTCTCACCTTTCACCTCTCACCCCGTCAATTCGCATTATCATAGTACGTATAATCCTTCAGGATCTTCCCATTCTCGATCGTGAATATGGTACAAATGGGAACGCTGATCGTCATGCTGCCGGGGGAGCTGCCGGTAGATACGAATTCGGCAATGATATGTTTGTCGCCGGATGGATATAGTGTTAGCGAGCTGATGGCAATATTGGGAAGAAAGCTTTGCAGCTGCGAGTAGTGCCCTACTATGTCCTGGTGACTTTGCTTCCTGATTTCCTGGCCCCAGGCGGGATCTTTGAATTCTGCTGTATCGGCATACAGCGAAGCCATTTTATCCCATTCATGTTTATTGAAATGATCGAATAGCTGGCGAACCAGTTTTTCGTTTTCGGCTGCAGGGTTCACCTGCGTTTCTTTCGGCTCAGGCTTGGCGGCATTGTTGCAGGCAACAATAGTCATGCTGATGGCTAAGCAAACTAAAATTGATTTCATATTGCAAAGTTTGGTTTTGAAACAGATCGTTATGGACGGACTCAACCGTTATTCAAGATAATACTAATAAGCGCGCATATTGGCGCAAAGCGGGTCAAAAGAGGCTGTGGATCGTAGTTTATGCCTGTAAATCATCGTATTAGGCACGGGTTTTTTCTATGGCCGGATTGGTCTTGGTACGGTCTCAAAGTTGGGTGGCCGGGTTATCGTTTAGTTGGGCGTGGTTTGCTGAGCTTGGGGTACCGGGCCTGAGCGGCTCCAGCAATTGGCCGGCATAATTTTCAGGAAAATTTTCTTTGATGCCCACATTTGTCGGCTCATGCCGGGGGCAGTAATAAGTGCCAAAAATAATATCCATTATAGGCGAAAGGTTAGCATAATTGCCACGGTCTCTTTCAACATCGTGGTGCCAGTGATGTAGTTCGGGCGATCCTATTACCTTTCGAAGGTAAGGAAGCGGGATTCGCACATTGGAATGAATGTAGATGGCCCAGATTCCTCTAAAGGCGATTAACAGAGTCAATACGTTCAAGTCGAATCCCAACAACATCGCCGGAAGGTTGATAAGACCGATGGTATAGACACTATCTATTGGATGTTCGCGATGTGCAGCCAGCCAATCGAGATGAGTGGCACTGTGATGAACTTTGTGGAAACGCCACAAAAAATCGACTTTGTGTTGCAAACGGTGTCCCCAATAGATCAAAAAATCGCTTAGCAGTATTACTTCCAAAGCCTGGAGCCAGAGCGGCTGCGATTGAATGAAGTTTCTAAATCCGATTGGTACCAGTTGATCAATCCACTGGTTGAAATAAGTGAGCAGAGCCAATACGAGCCCGTTCCAGAGCAGGTATTGGCCTATGAAATAGCAGAGGTCGAGTACCCATCCCTTTCTGAAAATTGCCTGCCCCTGTTTTGCAGGAAATGTTTTTTCCAGTGGAATAAACACCAGCGCCAGAAAAAAGAGACTTGCTCCGGTCCCAATTAGCAGGTATAAGAAGTTCATAAGGGCTTACGCTGTATTGAACTACTGTCGGGCGAGCGACGAAATTTCTTAAGGATAGAATCACCTGCCGCGGTTTTCTCTTTCAACGGAGGAAAAACAGAGTCGCGATTTGCGGCTTTTTCAGCTATGGGCGACAGGTTTTGTTTTTGCAGCCAGTCGTGGGGCATCGGCGCTGATTTTGATGAAAACATATAAACCCTCCTCATGCTATCCTTTTTTAATGAGTCCTGCTTCTGCAACTCATCAGGCAGTTTCGTTAGTGAAGAGCGTTGACTAGCTGCGTCGGCTCGGGGTGTTGTATCGGTTTTGCTGTGGGCAATTCCATCGTTTTCAATTTCAATTAGCGGGTTCCATCTTCCCGTTTGATATAGGAGTAGTGTGGTGACCAGACCCACCGAGCAGATGGGGGCCAGAATGCGAAATAGGTTTCCTGGTTTCATATTGCGCAAACCTGGGTTTGATTGAACGGAACGCTCGTACTAATTTACTTGTTCTTTTCTTCGTAAGGCTGGTTTCAAAATCGAAGTTTTGTTAAAATCCGGAAGTCATTTACCTAAAAAAGGCAGCCCAAAGGGACTGCCGGTTCACTCTCAACAGCGTTACCTCAAAGTTTTATAATGTAGTTGACTACCAGGCCTGGGTTAACGGTAGCGAATGCGGTGCCGCTACCTGTATCACCAATAGTACCTTCGGGAGTAACAGTATGGGTATGGCTGGTGCTGCCTGTGTTGATGTTTTGTGGTGATGTGCTGTGGGTATTGCTGCTCGAGCGCCAGTAGAAGCTGTTGTCGGTGTCGGTGTTAGCACTGGTACCATAGCGCGCATTACCCCCTGTGCCGCCACTGAAGTTTTCTGCAAAATAGGCATCCTGATAAGTATGGCTATGCGAGTTTGAACTGGTGGTTACTGATGTGCCGGTGAAACTGTGACTATGACTGGGCAGGTTGGCTACAACTAATGTGCGGGTTTGCGATCCACCAGCCGCTCCGAGCGTAGATCCTGCAATGCCGCCGGCAACAGTTAGTCGACTGGCAGCAGACCCGCCCATATCGTCTTTGCCGAATATGGTCCGTCCACGCAGGTCCGGAAGATTAAATGTTGTGCTGCCATCGCCTGCACCGTAGCTGGTACCAATTACTGAAAAGAGGTTGGCATAGGTAGTTCTGTCTACAGCTGCCCCACTGCAAAGAGCCCAGCCATCGGGTGCAGTAGAGCCGGCAAATGCCATGATGGTTCCCGAAGGTACACCGCCAGAGCCACCACTGGTCAAATTAGTCCATGCGGATCCTGTGTAATAATAAAAACCTGCTGCACCATCTGTCTGATAAACGAGCAAGCCAGCGGCCGGACTGCTAATTCCTGTACGTTGTGCTGCTGTCATGCGCGGCATCAGTGCACCCCTGCTATTGCTACTCACGTCTAGCTGGGCACTGGCATCAGGATTGCTGGTGCCAATGCCAACCTGTGCGTTGGTATAAAGTGCTGCTGAAATCAGTGCGAGGGTGATCAATTTTTTCATAACTATTGGATTTGGATATTGGAATATTATTTTTTGATAAATGAAAGTTGTTGTGTTTCGCCAGAGGTTAATTCCACACGTATAAGGTATTTACCGGCAGCCAGAGAATTCACCGTATACCAATTGTTGGAAGTACGGGACCAGGATAGAAGCTGTTGTCCGCTTAAGTTGTATAAATACACCTGGCGTATGAGCAAGGGATCAATATTCAACAGACGAAATCTTTCTGTTGTCGGATTCGGGAACACTAATAGGCTGTGCTGTTGGCCCAATGCCGCCACTGTAACAATTACGCTATAGCGCACGATCCCATTGCTGTCTTGTTGCCGGATCCTGTAATAAAGGCGGCTGGACGGCGCCTGCTGGTCAATGTAGTTATAGCTTTGTTCGGTGGGTAAATTGCGGGCCGCTATTTCATTACTCACCGGCAACCAATTGCGACTATCGAAACTCCGTTCAATCACAAAATGGCTAACCTGATGTTCTTGAATAGTGGAAAAATTGATCTGCACGGTGCCATTGTTTCTGAGGGCCTGCACTCCTCCCCAAAGCAAAGGAAGCGTACTCAATTCATCAGACAAGGCAAACTCAAAAAGGGGAAGACCCGAGATGCTGCCTGTCTCCACATAGTTTTCTGTCAGGTCGCTGGAAGCAGTGGGCAGGTACTGCCAGTAGCTGCCATTGTACACATTCAAGGCGAGATTTGATTCCGGAATACCGTTCAGAACATCGTCGGTATAATAATACCGGATGGTTCCACTAAATGCAGGCGCCAGCTGTTGCCAGCTTAAAACCCGTGTGGCATAGCTGTTGTTGCTGTAATGACTAATGCTGCTACCAGCAATCAGCTCGTTGTTGCCGACACTGTAGTCGGATGCCGGCTGTAGTACCAGTCCACCTGCATAAAGGGAGGTACCTGATCGTATAAACAGATCAGTGCCGGATTCCACTTTCAATACAGACTGCGCAGCAATTTGACTGAGCAAAAACAGACTACACCCAAGTGTGTAGAGTTTGTACATAGGAATGAATTTTAGTTCAACTGGTGATTCCAGTGATCTAAAATCGCTAAAGCGCCCTTTAAAGTATATACCAGTTTGAATGACAATGCTTTTTTGACAAACATCAAAGCAGTTGTCGTTAAAAATAAGTGTTACTAATTAGTGTTTTGGTAAAAATGACTTAGGTTGTGGTATGTAGAACCAGGCAGTAACAGCGTTGAATATTTAGAAGAGATCGTCATTAAGATAAACCCCATCATCGCGCCACTCCACTTTCCAGTGTCGCAGGTAATAACCTTCGCCGCTTACATTGAGGCCGTTGACTGGATTAAATCGATAGCGGTGCAGCGGACAAACCACCCGCCCCTGTGGGTCGATAAAACCGTCGGCCAATATGCCGCCGGCATGAGGGCATTTATAGGCAAAAGCAAAGTAGTTTCCTTCGTGCCGGCCAATGCAGATCTTTTTTCCATCAACCAATGCCACTGCAATTTGGTTGTCGCCAAAGTTCAGTTCATTGGGATGTTCGGCCAGTTTGCGCACGGTATCAGGTTTGAGAAAGCTTTACCAGAGAAATTCTGATTTGTAAGAATAGCGAATCTTGTACAAATCACGCACTTTTTGCATAATTGTATTGCGAAGCCCATCTATATTTCGTCGCTCAAGCGCTGAAATAAAAATGGCATTATCCATCGTTTCATGCTGCCAGCGTTCGCGCAGATCTTCCAGTATTTCCTGTTTGGTACTTTCTTCGAGCCAGGGGTCAAAAGTGTTTTTTTCGTACAGGTCCATCTTGTTGAAGATGGTGATCATTGGTTTGTCGAAGGCACCAATTTCCTGCAGGGTCTTGTTGACCACCCCCAATTGGTCTTCGTAGGCGGGATGGGAAATATCGACGACATGTAACAATATATCGGCTTCCCTCACTTCATCGAGGGTGCTTTTAAAGCTTTCTACCAGGTGGTGAGGCAGTTTGCGGATAAATCCGACTGTATCGCTTAGCAGGAATGGCGTGTTTTCAAAAACTACTTTTCGCGTGGTGGTGTCGAGTGTGGCAAATAATTTGTTTTCGGCAAACACATCGCTTTTGCTCAACAAAGTCATCAGGGTGCTTTTGCCGACATTGGTGTAACCTACGAGGGCAACGCGGATAAACTCTCCTCTGTCTTTACGTTGGGTTTGTGCCTGTTTATCTATTTCTGCCAGGCGTTTGCGAAGTAGCGATATCTTATCGCGCACAATACGACGGTCAGTTTCAATTTCGGTTTCACCCGGACCGCGTGTACCAATACCACCACCCAATCGTTCCAGGTGTTTCCACATGCCTCGCAGGCGAGGAAGTATATACTGGTATTGAGCCAGCTCCACCTGAGCTTTCGCCTGGGCTGTTTTTGCCCGACGCGCAAAAATGTCGAGGATGAGGTCTGACCGATCAATAGTTTTAATATTGAGCGCCTTTTCAATATTGTTGATCTGGGCACCGGTCAATTCATCATCGAAGATGGCTACATTGATATCCTTATCCTGTATATAAGCGCGTATTTCCTCCAACTTACCTTTGCCAACAAATGTGCGGCTGTCGGGGTGAGCCAATTTTTGAGTGAAGCGTTTAACTGCTACTGCACCGGCTGTTTCTGCTAAAAAGGCGAGCTCATCGAGGTACTCATGTACCTGTGGTTCAGTTTGATCTTTCTGGATCATACCAACCAATACTGCACGTTCTTCTTTTTTTATCCTGTTCTTATGTTCGAGCAAAATGATTGTTTTGTTGCAAAGGTAGGGAATGCAACATGGAGCTAAGCGGGCGGTGCCCGCTTAGCCAATTGGATGAAATGTTGTAAGGAAAATGAATATGTCTGGTCAATCAGAGTCCGCTCAGTGTGAGACCAATGCTGAAGGGCCTGATCTCTGCAGCTACTCCTTCCTTGAACAGGCTGGTGATCTGATAGCTTCCAAACAGAGAGAAATGACCCCAGCCAACGCGACCGGTAGCAACCAGGCGGGTGGTATTGAAGAAGGCCTTGCTGTATTCTTTTTCAAGATAATCGTTCAATGTTGCACCACTTTTGTTCTGCAGTGTTTTGTTGCGCGTATAGGCTTTCAGCATGGTACCTACACGCAAGCCCACTGCAAATTTGAAACTCCTGTCGCTGTTCATTGGATCAGCTGTATAGCGGAATTCCACGGGTGCTTCGAGGTAAACTGTAGCCAGTTTCGATTTTTTGAAATGATTGGTATCTGACTGATCGCGGAACTGCAAAGTGTTAGTGGTTTCTTTGATGCCTACATAGGTTTTGCTGAACTTGATATGATCAGAAGAGATACCAGGTCCGAAAGCCATGCTCAGCTTTGGATTGGTCTTGAAAGGAAAATCGAACATGAAGAAGATATTGAAGCTTTTGGAAAAGCCTCCGGTGTTGATAGTATCAGGCTGGCCTGCCCAACCGGCATAACCCAGTTGAATCATCAGGTGGTCGTTGGCGCGGCCGGCCAGATTAATTGTAGGCTTTTTGCGGGCAACGGTAGAATCTTGAGCCTGTACGGTTTGAAGCAGGATACAACCCAACGCGATCAATGCAATTTTCTTCATATTCAATGTAAGTGTGGACAAATGTATTTCCCTCGTGGTTAACAAAAGGTTAAAGGACAACGAACTAGTTTGATGATAAACTGATTGATCGACCAGGGCTGCAGATTTGTCTACCGGCAGGTCTGGTTAGCAATCAGGTGTTTCGAAAAACCACGCAAAAGTAGGGTTATTTGCGGAAGTGCATTCGAATACAGACTCAGTCCATTTGCCCTTATTTTATTACATTTTTTTCATGAGAATGCCCACAATTTGTTACATATTTTAATCAAAATTACTCTTATTTTATTACAATATTCAGTAAAATTTACCCTAATTTTGTTACATGTTCCACCGCAAAATCATAAAAGAGCTAAACCACTGGTACCATAGCGACCATCGCAAGCCCTTGGTACTCAGAGGGGCCAGGCAGGTAGGTAAAACAACGGTGGTGAAGGAATTTGGGACGCGTTTCGACCAATTTCTTTATTTGAACCTCGAATTGCCTGATCATCGCCGGCCGTTTGAGGAGTTTGTGAATATTCGCACGCTGTTGCAGCGACTTTTCTTTCAGGAAAATCAATACGTTTCGGAGCCGGGCAGCACCCTGATTTTTATTGATGAAATTCAGGCATATCCCGAAGCCATGCAATTGCTTCGATATTTCTACGAGGAAGCGCCACAAATGGCTGTAATAGCTGCGGGTTCCATGCTTGAGTCGTTATTTAATCCTGATATCAGCTTTCCGGTGGGTCGGGTGGAGTACCGCGTGATACAACCGGTTTCTTTTCCCGAATTTTTGGGTGCTCTGGGCGAACGCACGGCTCTGGATCAGTTGACACAAATACCGATGGCCGATTTTGCAGCTGAAAAGCTGATGCAGCTGTTTCGTATTTATTGCCTCACAGGAGGAATGCCTGAAGTGGTAGCCCGATATTCGGAGCAACGCGACCTTACTGCGCTCGGCAAAGTGTTCGATTCATTATTGATGTCGTATATCGAAGATGTGGAGAAATATGCGGACAGTTCAGCCCGGGCAAATTATATACGCCATGCCATGCGCGCCAGTTTTGCCGAGGCCGGTAAGCGAATCAAATTCGAAGGATTTGGCAATTCGAACTATAAATCCCGGGAAATGGGCGAGGCATTGCGGGCGCTTGAAAAAGCCTTGCTGATTCGCCTCATATTTCCACAGACCGGCGCCACGCTTCCACTGGCCCCTGATCTGCGTAAGTCGCCGCGCCTGCAAGTGCTTGATACAGGTATGCTCAACTATTTTGCCGGTATTCAAAAAGACATACTCGGCACAGAGGATCTGCATAGCGTTTACCAGGGAACAATGATTGAGCACATGGTAGGTCAGGAGTTGCTGGCCATTCAGCACAACGCACTGAACAGTCTGAACTTTTGGGTGCGCGACAAAGGAAGTTCACAAGCCGAAGTAGATTACCTGTATTCGCACGATGGTAAACTGGTGCCTGTAGAAGTCAAGTCTGGTGCAACGGGTCACCTGCGTTCATTACATTTATATATGGACCTTGCTCCGCACGATATGGCAGTACGATTTTATTCAGGTGAAGTGAACATTACACAGGCGAAAACTCCTGCAGGAAAGAGCTACCGCCTCTTAAACCTGCCTTATTTTTTAGCATCGCAGCTGGAAGGCTACCTTAATTGGGCATTTTGACCAGATCATTCTGAGTGGGGCTAAGAATGATCTGGTCAAAATGCCAATTAACAAAATTCTTGCTTTTATCCTCGTTTATTTTTTCAATATTTAGATGCTGTTTGCAACAGCAGCAATCAAAAACCTTAACCATAACCTTATTACTATGCGTTTAAAATCTACGCTGGTCTTCTTATTCCTTATTGTTTGTGTCACATCATTTGCGCAAAAAACCGGGCTGAAAGAGTCTGTTGAACTGAATGCCGGTATTTCAGAGCATGGAAGTGGCGACTATGGTGGATTTATGCTGAACACCGAGTATCGCCGATACTACCGGGAACGTATTTTCTTTGCTATGGGTATTGGGGCTTCCTGGCATGATGGTGCCTACGGCATAAAGTATATTGGCCCGTCGGGCCAAACGGTGGATGGGTCGGTAAGGGAGGTAACTGCCGGCTATCAGCTCAGTGCCAAAATCGGTTATGATTTTATTCAAAACGATCAACATTCATTTGGTTTGATGCTTGGCCCACTGTTACGTTATCAAACTTCTACGCTTGCTGATGGTGTTTCTATTTATTATCCGGTTGGCGGCAGCAGCTATCCATTTCCGGTAGTTGCATTCGACCACAGGAGTCCGCAAAGAACCACCAGCTTTGGCGGCATATTACAACTATCATTTCGACACAAACTCAACTCCCGCATCTTCATAGGAGCGACGGCCGGTTTTCAGACAGATACCAATGGAGATGCCATTACGCAGGGATGTGCGTTGCTGGGGGTGAGGATTTAGGGGGAGGGGAGAGTGGGGAGTGGGAAGTGGGGAGTGGGGAGTGGGGAGTGGAGAGTGGGGAGTGGTGGAAGATTGTTCTTGTTTTTGCAAATGATTAGTCGATAAGGAGCGGAACAATTGCAAAGGAACGTATGTGCTGGCATGCCTGCTACAATTCATTCTTCTCATGCTACCCATCTTACCCGCCTGAAAAACTACGGGTCCGCCGGAGGCGGACCCGTAGTTTTTTTGTGGACCCTGTTGGGATCGATTGCTGGTGAACTGTTCGCCTTGAACCTTTGAACCCCATACACCGGTTATTAAGTCTATTGTTATAAGTGTGAAAATGGTAATCAGATAGAAGTGAATGTCTGCGAAATACATTATTGCTGATAATATACATTTCCAAATAAGTCCGTCTTTGTTAAAAAATGTGTTCCATGTGTTCAGGAAGTGTTGGGTCATATACTTTGTCATTAACTAGATAAGGGGTAACTGGTCTTTTCTTTTAAATATTCTTATCTGGAAATTTTCAGGTATCTGATATATTGATTATTTTGACAATATGGGACAGCATTCAGAACAGTTTATTTCTTTAGGGAACGAAGACAAGAAGAAGGAATACTTCGAATATATAATAGGATTTCTGGCTTTAGTGTTGACACTGTCAAATTTTAAAGCCGAACTGGAAAAAATCATAATTGATGCTGGATGGCTGGAATTTACGTTGTCCGAATATCTCATGTGGTTAGTTGTGTACGTAGTAGCGGTACTTCATTTGTTCTTTATCCCTTTTTTTATTCGATCGGAAAGGTATACCAAACTGAAAAGTGGGATACTTGCGATAGTTTATTCACTACTATTTATTGCAACTGTTTCCCCTTTGATTGTAGGCTTGTCTATCGTTGCGCGAATAGTGAAATTAGAAATACTTGCGGCTGTAATGTCCCTTGTTACAATTGGCTATTATGTAGTTGCGATAATCAGGAGCAAGTATAAGGAAAGTCAAGAAAGGGCATACCGGTTAAAGCTTAACCGTTTGGCGCATTTAATTGTGGATGGCATTATTCCAAGTCTGGTGGGAAAGAAATTTGATTGGCTTAGAGTTGACGTTGAAACAAGAAATTTGGCGCGAAAACAAATGATGTTAGTAATGGAAGGAAATTGGCTTTTTCAGAAATTAGATAGACGGCGGAATTACAGTGAAGTGTTGAATTCTAAACTAAATACACTTGATTCATTTTTGCGAAAGTATGCAAAGTATAAAGGCAAAAATCCTTCAGCTTTCGGAATTGAATCCACGTCATTTACAAGTAGCAACGATTCTGACCCCGAACGAACTCAAGAGGCACCCGAAAAGTAATTTAGGAAATTCTACCACCTGTGCCATCAATGGACTTTGAATAAAGTTGTTTTTTGTGAATAGCCAGCCCTTTGTAGATTGCAAATAGGCAAATAACACCTCAACTTTTTGGTTCATATCCGAGATTATTTTATCATCGATTTCATTTCCCAATGGGTGATTGTCAGAAGGCCATACCTAACCGTGAATTCTAGATCAGTTTTCTTAATCGAGTCAATCTTTTGATTGCATAAATCAAGAATGAAATCCGCAGTTGCTTTTTTTTCGGAACCGAATTTCAAATGCCAGCTATTTAGTTCGGAATCGAAGAATGATTCGCTGATGGTTTCTTCGCAGATTATGGGCTTCCAGCGTACGATGGTATCCATAATCAAAGTTTTAAGTTGGCAATCGAAAGATTTTCGGTTAACTCTACAAGCGAAGTTTTTAAAAAGCCTTCTTCGTCACTATTTTTTAAAGAAATAAGAATTTTGTCGCCTATCGTATCGTGCCAAAGTACTTCTTGGGTGAAGCTTTTTATTACAAACGTATAATTATTGTTATCTGAGATATTGCAATCCCATTCGTAAGTATCTAGTGATCTCTCAACTGGAATTTCAATAGAAGGAGCACCAAGTTTAAGTGAAGTAATTGACTTTCCAGACCTTTCAAAATATCGTTCGGCCAATTTATTGATTTCGTCATTTAAATGAAAGCGTTCAGAATCATTTATACTACTATCCGGATTTAAACCGTATTGGTTTTTTAGCCCATTAATAATTTTGGAAAGAATGTCGTAAATGTAGTCAGTGTTATCCTGTGAATTGATTGTTTTTGGGGTAAGCAAAATACTATCCACAAGACGAATAGTTCTTGGGTCCATGGCTAATTATAATTGGTTGTTCCTAAAATTAATTCAAATAATTTTAAATATGTGTAATTTGCCAGTATGAAGATTTCACCTAAGGCAATATGGATTACCGTAATTGTAGTAGTATTAGTGATAGTCACTTCTTTTGTATGGCAAGAGTGGGATTCTTTCAGCATTTATAATAAAATTGATCACGATAAGTTCGCGGCATTTGCATCGGCAATTGCGGCAATATTGACAGCGGCAACGGTGTATCTTTTGTACAGGCAGAATCAAGAACAAATTAAACAACGGAAATCAGACTTTGAACCTTTTATTGTTTTTTATGATATCAAAACGAATCTCGCCGCTGGCGGATTTAGTTTCGAAGTTATGAACATTGGACGTGGCCCTGCAAGAAGCCTACGACTTGAATGGCGCTATAACTATGAAGAATTTGTAAAAGAGTTTGGACAATATTTCAAGGGCGAACCTGCCAGGGATTTAATTCCAAGGAAAATTTCCCACGTCTTGCCTTCCAACAAAGTGGCTATTGAAAGGCCTGTTGATTATTTCAATGTTGTGAGTGCGTTAGACGATATTTCGGCTATGCATGAAAGATATCCAATTTCAGCGGCAGTCTCATACCTTGATATTTACAATGTAAGTAAGTCTGAGGTTTGGTCGGTTAGCATTTCTAAGGCTAATAATTATCTGGTTAGAGTGAAGTTTGAACACAATGAAAATTAAATGAGAACATGGAAGGAAATCAAGAATTGACTCTAAATGTCGATAAGATATTGAAGTGGGTTTCAGCCTTGTACATTGTTTCTACGATCAGTGGCGCTATTTACTTATTTTTTTTTATCGGTTTTTTAATATCAATATTTTTCAGTACATCGAAATAGGTGAAGTTATTCTTCAGTTTATTAATGTACTTGCAGTCTTAGCTGTTGTTGTTGTTTACAACGCTGGTTATCTTTTCTTGCTAAGTCGCTACCTGCGCAAAGTGAATAGTAGTTATAAAACAATAATGGAACTACCAAAAGATTCGGAGGAATATAGGCATGCAATTACTGATTTAAAACGTCGGCGGGATAGATCAGCAAAGTTGTTGCCAGTAGTTTTTCCTGTTTCAGCTATTCTAATTATTATTATTATTTACGACCTTTTCCAATTTCCGTTTGGGTTTTTTAAGGCGCTCATTGGCCTTTCTTCAGTAGGATTTGTGTTTTTTGTATTTTTTATAGATAGGTGGTGGTTGGGACGAGTATTCGGGTTTATGTTTAGTCCTCAACACCGTTTAGTATGGGCAAATGCGATGCTTTTTATATGTCTGGTATTAGTTCGGGCAGTTGACCATATACAGCTTGTTTATGACAATAAGGGCCGATCTGCGAAAACTATATACGAATTCAACTATAAAGCCGAAAAGGTAGTCACCAACGATTCACTGGCTTTTTTAGGAAGAACTCACAACTATATATTCCTTTATGATAGAACAAAGAAAGCAACAAAGGTTCTTGAACGGGAAGAGGTGACGGATTTTGTGGTTATTGAGTTGTAGAGCGTTTATTTGACTTTGCCTACCTATTGCAAATATTCATAATTCAATTTATCTTGTTCTTTGAATTAACCTTAAACTACGAAAATGTCAAAAAAGGAAACAGTTCAAAAGCAAGAAGGGGGTGAAGTTGAAGACACTATTACAGTTGAAAAGACTTGTTTTGTTATAATGCCCATAAGTGACCACGCTGATTATGCTAAAGGTCATTTTAATAGGGTTTACGAATATCTTATTAAGCCTGCAGTGGAAGAAGCAGGATTTATACCCAAGCGTGCGGATGATACGAAAAGAACAAACATGATTGCGTTAGAAATCGTGAGAGACGTGATCGAATGTGACATGGCAATTTGTGATTTAAGTTCAAGAAATCCTAATGTACTCTATGAAGCGGGCCTAAGGCAGGCATTCAATAAACCCGTTACATTTTTGAAGGATTTGACTACCCAAAGAATCTTTGATATCCAGAATTTTAGGGATGTGGAATATGACGCAACATTAAGGGTCGATCTGATAAAGAATACAATCCCTTTAATAGCAGAAGCGATAGCTGATACCTATAAGAATGATGGAAAGGACATCAATTCCCTTGTTTCCTTATTGGGTATAAAACCAGCAGAAGTGAAATCTACTGAAGTGAGTAACGATACCAAAATTTTGTTAAATGCTATTGAGGGGATTGGGAAAAGGGTAGATGATCTAGAAGCAACAAGAAATGTTTCCCATTTTTTCGGCAATGACTTTATACAACCACCTTCAATTTTGCCGAGATCAAATATGAAGTTTGTGTCTTTAACTGGTAATGATATTTTGAATCTTAAGAAAGGAACAGTGACGCTTTACAAGGGAACCCAAGTTTATAAGTTTGAATCGATAAAGGTAGTCTCGGGGCGAAAAAATGCCTACTTTAAGGATACAATTTCCGGACAACTATTTAGATTTCCACTCGGACCTGATTTCTCCGTTCCAACTGTTTTTCAAATTGCCGTCACACCTAACCCCGAATAATGTCCATCCTTTCATCCTCTTCTCACCCAATTCGCCAGCATATTGCCTATTCAACCGAACTGGTTCTAATTTTCAAAACAAAAGGAGGCTGGCATGCCTGCTACAATTCCTTCTTCTCATGCTACCCATCTTACCCGCCTGAAAGACTACGGGTCCGCCAAAGGCGGACCCGTAGTCTTTTTGTGGACCCTGTTGGGATCGAACCAACCACCCCCTGATTATGAGTCAGATGCTCTAACCGACTGAGCTAAGGGTCCTGGCATTTAGCCGGTTGCAAAAATAGGGCTTTCGCCCGAAATTGGCGATAGCCTTCTAAGCAGTTTAGGGGCGGGGTGGCGAAATAAACAGAATATTGCCGGCCTTATCCTTTACCCTTGCCACACCTCCTTCGAAAGAACCTGCTTCAACGTATTGAAGTGGAATAACCAGCTTGCCGCTGCGATCAATATAACCAAAGAGTCCATCGAGTTTCACCGCAGCGAAACCTTCGCTAAAGCCAAGCACCGACTCATATTTAGCTTCTACTATCACCTTGCCGGTCTGGGTCATAAAGCCATATTTGCCGTCTTTCCGAATCCAGTTGATTGCTTCTTTGGAGCCGGTTACAAAATCTTCGTATTCACCGGCGAAAATCTGGCGGCCCGTAGAGTCCATCAGCATTTTTTTATTGTCTTTTCGATAACTGATCAGACCGTATTCGTAGCTGGAGCTGCTAAATTGAAAGTTGTTGGGAATAATGATTTTACCGGTTGCCATGTCGAGCAAACCGGAGTTATCGTTGCGGGGATTTTTGAACACAGCCAGTGTAGAGTTGGTTTTTTCGATCATGGAAATGGATTCAAATTTGGCAGGCGTGGTAATTTTTCCGGCCGTATTGATTACTCCGGTTAGTTTGCTGGTATCGGTAAAGCTGGCAAAGCCATTCTTAAAGTTGCTAATGCTGTTGAATTTTGGTTCTATCAGCCATTTTAATTTCAGATCCATCAGGCCAACAGCATTTTCTTTTCTTACAATGAGTAAACCCGGAACAGCGGCTGGCCGTATTTGTCGGTATTCGAATGGGAGTATCTCCTTGAAGTTTTTGTCGACCAGACCGTATTTATAGCTTTTGTGCGCTACAAATAATTTTCCATCAATGGCGTCGGGCAACAAGGTAATGCCGGCCGGGGGGTATACCAATTCGCCACTGGTATTGATATAAAATTTTTTCGTACCACCGGTATCGGCAATTACAAACCAGCCGTTTGAAAAATCGCCTGTAAGGTTTTTGAATCGAACCGGCACTATTTCTTTGCCGTTGCGATCAAGGATTCCCTTCAGGTAGCCCCGCTGCGGTTTGCCGTTGATTTTATTGACGGTATCGAGGTACTCCTTACTGGCCACTGCAAAGCCGTTTTTGAAAGAGCTGATATTGTAATACTGAAAGGGAACGATGAGCTGGCCGGTTTCATCGATTACGCCTCGTTGGTTGTAAATTTTCATTACCACTGCACGGCCCTCCGAAAATGGTTCAGGGCGGTAATTGTATTCGGGGGTGACAACGATTTGTCCCGCCTGATTTTTGAAACCCCAAAGCCCTTTTTCATTTCGAAAAGGAATAAGCGTTTGGGCCATGACGGGCAAGGTGAAAAGCAGGGTGAGTGTGGCGAGACAGAGTGATTTTTTCATGATCAAATTTTCCAGGATGAAAAATGCGGTAGGTCGGCAGGCCGACTTTAGCCGAAGCCATGAAATTAATCCGGGCGTATTTGCGGGCAATACCCAATGGAAGGTATTCGGGTGACGCTAAGATGGAGGCTAGTCCTTTATTTCCTCAAAGTCGAGATAATCGCCAGAGGCAGGTTTACCGGAAGCCCGGCTGGTCTTTTCGGTAGGTTGCTGCTGCTGGCCGGCTTGTTGTTGCTGCTGCTGCATTCGTTCCTGCATTTGGCGGAACTGCTGGCGCATATTTCGACTGGCCCGATACACGGGAATGATGAACCGGAAAATGAGGTTGTATAAAAACCAGATGAGGAGGGCGTATAGGATGTATTTCAACACGGGGCAAAGATAAGTGAAAGGTGAAAGGTGAGAGGTGAAAGGTGAGAGGTGAGAGGTGAAAGGGAATTGGTGAAAGGGAAGAGGGAAGTGGGAAGTGGTGAGACGGGGACTTCAAACGGCCATCTGCGTAAATCTGTGCAAAAATCTGAGTCATCTGTGGGAACAGAACTAATGTACCGATTGGAAGCACGCGAACAGTAAATGGTTTTCTGTCCCCGCAGATCTTCGCAGATTTTTACGCTGATGACGCAGATTAGTCTGCCAACTCTTCAAAACGTCCGCTCCACTCCCCCGCTCACCTCTCACCTTTCACCTTTCACCTTTCACCTCTCACCTCTCACCTCTCACCTGAAATTTGGTTCGTATACTCCTTTTCACCTATTTTTGCACCGGAAATAGAAAGTAAGAAGGGAACGAAGACCGTTCCCTTCTTCTTTTTTCTAAACTGACTATGGACGCTGTACTGCCTGTACTGGAACAAAAGGTGAATGCGCTGATTGAGACTGATCCGGATGTATTTCTGGTTGAAATACGGATTAAGCCCACCAACAATGTAAAGGTCTTTCTGGATGCCGACCAGGGCATTAATGTAGACCGCTTGATTCAGTATAATCGTAAGCTTTACAAGGACTTAGAAGAGAGCGGACTTTTTCCTGACGGCGATTTTTCACTCGAATTATCGTCGCCCGGCCTGGATGAGCCACTGAAATTGCCCCGCCAGTACCGCAAGAATCTCGGTCGCTTTGTAGAAGTGGTGCTGGTAGATGGTACCCGGGAAGAGGGCAAACTGTTGGATTCGAATGACCAGCGATTGCTGTTGGAGCAGGAAAAAGGAAAAGGCAAGAAGAAAGAAGTTTTGCAGAAGGAGATTTTGATGGAGCAGGTACGCAGCACGAAAATTCAGGTGAAATTTTAACACGTTCCCGCATGTCGGGGGCTAAAAACAATAAAGATTCAGTAACAAAAAGTCAATCAACATTCCGGATACAGGAGTCGTTCAGACCGACCACCGAACTCCGACCTCAAACCAAGAGTTATGGCAAGTATCAATTTGATCGAAGCATTCCAGGAGTTTAAGGATGCCGAGAACATCGATCGCCCCACGATGATGAAAGTGGTGGAAGACGTTTTCAAAACTCTGCTGCGGAAAAAATTCGGCAGCGATGAAAACTTTGATGTCATCGTAAACGCTGAAAAGGGCGACCTGGAGATTATTCGTCACCGCATGATTGTAGAAGATGGCCAGGTGGAAGATCCCCTGGCGCAGGTGGCTTACACAGATGCGGTCAAAATTGAGCCCGACTTTGAAGTGGGTGAAGAATTGTTTGAAGAAATTGATTTATACGATTTCGGTCGTCGGGCCATTCTGGCTGCCAAGCAAACGCTGGCCAGCCGGATCAGCGACCTGAAAAAAAATGTGCTGGCTAAAAAATATGGTGACCGTGTAGGTGAAATTATCAGCGCCGAAGTTTACCAGGTTTGGAAAAAAGAGATTTTGCTGATCGATGAAGAAGGTAACGAACTGATCCTTCCCAAAAGTGAGCAGATCCCTCAGGACTACTTCAAGAAAGGCGAAAACATTCGTGCCGTAGTGAAGAAGGTGGACATGAAAAATAATAATCCGGTGATCATTCTTTCGCGCACTTCACCTGAGTTTCTGGCCAAGCTGCTGGAGATCGAAGTACCTGAGATTTTTGACGGCCTGATTGTAATTAAGAAAATCGTACGCGATCCGGGTGAGCGGGCTAAAGTGGCCGTAGAATCCTACGACGACCGGATTGACCCGGTAGGTGCCTGCGTGGGTATGAAAGGAAGCCGGATTCACGGTATTGTGCGCGAACTGAAAAATGAAAATATCGACGTCATCAACTGGACCAGCAATATTCAACTGCTGATTCAGCGGTCGCTGACGCCGGCAAAAATCACCAGCATGGAGCTGGACAATGATAATAAACATGCGAGTGTATACCTGAAACCCGACCAGGTATCACTGGCCATCGGTCGCAGAGGCGTAAATATTAAACTGGCCTGCGAACTCACCGGCTTTGAAATTGACGTTTATCGCGATACGGAAGAAGAAGAAGAATTTGATATCGATCTGGAAGAGTTCAGCGATGAAATTGAAACGTGGGTGATTGACGAACTGAAGCGCGTGGGTTGTGATACTGCCCGCAGCGTACTGAACCTGACCGCCGAGGAACTGGAACGCCGTACCGACCTGGAGAAAGAGACGATTGACGAAGTGAGAAAGGTGCTGGCAGAAGAATTCGAAAAGGAGTAAGGCAGCAGGCTCTGGTCAGATGACGAATGTCGGCAATTCGGGACAGGTAATTAAGAACATTTGGTGGGAGGCACTCGGATAGTGCTAATTTCGCCGAAGGGAAAGTACATAGCAAACTGAAATATTAAACGAGATTAATGGCAGAATTAAAACTTCCCAGACTTTTGGCAGCCGCCAAGGAATTCAATGTTGGCCAGGATACCTTAATCGATTTCCTGATTGGGAAAGGCTTTTCTAAAGATGATCTAAAGCCTACGTCCAAGCTCACGGAAGATATGTACCGGGCTTTACAGCATGAATTTCAAAGCGACAAGGCTGCGAAGCTGAAGAGTGACCTGGTAGATTTGCCGAAGGGCGCGTCTACAGAGGCCAAGAAGAAGAAGGAAGACGAAGAAGTGCTGTTCCGTAAGGATAAAGACGAGAAAAAAGCAGCGCCGAAAAAAGAAGAACCAGCACCGGTGGAAGAGAAGCCGGCTGTGGTGGAAGAAGTACCGGAACCGCCGGCACCTAAGAAGGAAGAAGAGGTGGTGAAAGTGGAAACACCAGAGATTGCTGTTCCCAAAGTGGTAGACAAGATCGATTTGTCGGCTATCGATTCATCGACCCGTCCGCGCAAAACGATTAAAAAGAAATCGGAAGAGCCTGCGCCGGAGCCGTTAGAAGAAAAGAAACCACGCAAAAAGACAGAACAGCCGGTTGCTGAAGAGCCTGCTCCGACAGTTGAACCCGAACCGGTAGCTGAAGCACCGGCGGCAACAGAAGACGAAGCACCGCCTGTAATTGAGAATATCCGTGCAGAAAAAATTGAAGGCCCCAAAATTCTGGGCAAAATTGATTTGCCGGTAGACAATGATACGCGTCCGAAGAAAGATGAGAAGCGTAAACGCAAGCGTATTCCTATTGAGAAAAAGGATGCGCGTCCTGATCTGGGTCAGAACCGTGGTCGCTCAGGTCCCGGCGGACCAGGCCAGGGTGGACGCGGGCCGCAACAGGGTGGCAACCGTCCGGGAGCGCGTCCCGGAGGACGTGGTGGCATGGTTCGCAGGGAAGAGAAGCTGATCGACGAAAAAGAGATTCAACGGAAAATACAGGAAACCCAGGCCAAGCTGTCTGGTGGTGGAGGCAAAGGCAAGGGACTGAAAGCCCGCCTGCGTCGCGAAAAGCGCCAGGAAATGGCCGAAGCGATGGGCGAAGATGGCGAAGACAACAAGCTGCAGGTTACAGAGTTCATTAGTGTGGCAGAACTGGCCAGCCTGATGGATGTAAGTTTTGCTGAAGTGATCAGCAAATGTATGAGCCTGGGTATAATGGTGTCGATCAACCAGCGTCTTGATGCCGAAGTAATCGAGCTGGTGGCGAGTGAGTTTGGCTTCGATGTAGAGTTTATCGACATGGAGAAGCAAATGGAAATGGAGGAGGAAGAGGAAGTAGATAATGATGAAGAACTTGAACCACGCTCTCCTATTGTAACCATAATGGGTCACGTAGACCACGGTAAAACATCGTTGCTCGACTATATCCGCAGTGCAAATGTGGTAGCTGGTGAAGCTGGTGGTATCACGCAGCACATTGGTGCGTACCAGGTAAGTCTGCCGAATGGAAAAGAAATTACTTTCCTCGACACACCCGGTCACGAAGCGTTTACGGCCATGAGGGCCCGCGGAGCCAAGGTTACCGATATTGCGGTGATTGTAATTGCGGCCGACGATGCCGTAATGCCTCAAACACGTGAAGCAATCAGTCACGCACAGGCTGCCGGTGTACCGATGATTTTTGCGATCAACAAGATTGATAAAGATGGCGCTAACCCTCAAAAGATCTATGAACAGCTTTCGCAAATGAATCTGTTGGTGGAAGAATGGGGTGGTAAATTCCAAAGTCAGGAAATTGCGGCCAAGTCGGGCCTGAACGTAGATAAGCTGCTTGAAAAAATTCTGCTGGAAGCAGAATTGCTTGAATTGAAAGCCAATCCCAACCGCGAAGCCGGAGGTACGATCATTGAAGCCACTCTGGATAAAGGACGGGGGTATGTGGCCACGCTGCTGGTGGAAAATGGTACGCTGCATCCCGGTGACGTGGTGGTGAGCGGGCAATATTATGGTCGCGTAAAGGCGATGTTCAACGAGCGTAACAAGCGTGAAGATGCGGCAGGTCCTTCGGCACCAGCGGTAATTCTGGGTCTGAATGGTGCGCCGCAAGCGGGTGAAAAATTCAAAGTGTATAGCGAAGAATCAGAGGCGAAAGAAATTGCTAACCGTCGTGCACAGATACTTCGCGAACAGGGAATGCGTGCGAAGAAGCATATTACCCTCGATGAAATTGGACGTCGACTGGCCCTGGGTAACTTCAAGGAGCTGAACGTGATCATCAAAGGTGATGTGGACGGTTCAGTAGAAGCGCTGAGCGATTCACTGCAGAAGTTGTCGACCGAAGAAATTGCGGTACGTGTGCTGCTGAAAGGTGTGGGTCAGATTTCGGAAGGTGATGTGGTGCTGGCTGCTGCTTCCGATGCCGTAATTATCGGCTTTAACGTACGTCCTTCGAGCCAGGCCAGCAGGATGGCCGAAAACGAAGGCGTGGAAATCAAACTCTACTCGATCATCTATACTGCTATCGATGAAATCAGGAGTGCGATGGAAGGGATGTTGGAGCCCAAGGTGCAGGAGAAAATTGTGGCCAATGTGGAAGTGCGCGAAGTGTTCAAGTTTGACAAAGCTACTGTGGCCGGTTGTTATGTACGGGACGGTAAAATTAAACGCGACTCGAAAGTGCGCCTGATCCGCGACGGTATTGTGGTGTATCCTGTTGGTGAGGGTGCCGTAGCTGAACTGGGATCGCTGAAGCGATTTAAAGATGATGCCAAGGATGTACAGGCAGGTATGGAGTGTGGTTTGACCCTCAAAAACTATTCAGATATCAAAGTGGGCGATATAGTGGAAGCTTACGAAGTGGAAGAAATCAAGCGGACCCTTTAACTGAAAGCCCATATAGCCAGGTTTAATAAGATGTAGCAGCCACCTTCAGGTGGCTGCTACATCAAAAAAATGTTAAAGCTGCTCTCTTTTGCCCCATTGCTTAAAAGCGAATTATACTTTTAATCTCATGAAACTCCTGAAACGGATTACTGTAGCGTTGATGCTGGTGTTGGCATCAGGTCAACTGGTGGAAGCCCAGGTAAAAAAGGTTGTCGCCGATAAGATCGTGGCTGTGGTGGGCGACCGTGTCATACTTCAGTCGGATATTAAGAACTCAATAGATGACGCGAAGCGTCAGGGCCAGCCAGTTCCTGAAAATGCATTTTGCATGCTGATGGATCAGGCCGTGGTATCGAAGGTGATGATGCTTCAGGCTGAAAAAGATTCGCTGCCCGTAACAGATGAAGAGGTGGAAGCGGAGCTTGATCAGCGTATACGCTACTTCATACGCGAAGTTGGAAGCCAGCAGGCACTGGAAGATTACGCCGGCAAAACAATTTACCAGATCAAAGATGATGCCCGTGAATCAGTTCGGGAGCGTAAGCTGGCCGATGCCATGCAGCAAAAAATTGTAAGTGGTGTAAAAATTACGCCGGCCGAAGTGAAAGCTTATTTTGAAAAAATTCCCAAGGACAGCCTCCCTTATTTTGAATCCGAGCTGGAAGTAGGTCAGATTGTTTTATTGCCAAAAGCCTCACGTGATTTTGAGAGCTATATAATTGGCGAAATGAACAACTACAAGAAGCAGATTGAAAACAAGGCCGCCACTTTTGAACAAATGGCTCAGCGTTTTTCGGAAGACCCGGGCAGTAAGGAACGCGGCGGATTTTACCAGATCAACCGAAACGAAAAAAGTTGGGATCCGGTATTTCTTTCTACCGCCTTCCGTTTGAAGAATGGTGAAATATCGGCTCCGGTAAAATCGGATCGCTTTGGATTTTTCCTGATCAAAATGGAGCAACGCCGCGGCGACGACGCCGACGTTCGAATGATCCTGCGTATACCTCCGGTTACAGAAACAGAGATCAATGCAGCAAAAGCACGTCTCGACAGTATTAAATCCAAGATTTTGGCAGGCAACATGACATTCAACGATGCAGCCAGCCGATATACAGAAGATGAACAGGCGAAATTTTCAGGGCCATTTTTCCTGAATCGTGATGGGTCGACCTATATCACTATTGATCAGCTCGACAATGAAACAGTGGGTGTACTGCGAAACCTGAAAGTGGGCGAAATATCAGCTCCTGTGACCTATACCAACGAGCAGGGTAAAAAAGGCGTAAGACTGGTTTATCTGAAGTCGCGCTCAGAGCCTCACATTATGAACCTGCGCGACGATTACAGCAAGATTGCGAATGCAGCATTGGAGGAAAAGAAGCGCAAGACGCTTCAGAGCTGGTTGATTGATAAAATGTCGAGCTATTATATCATGATCGACAACGATACACAGGGTACCTGTCCGGCCATGGCTCAGTATGCGAGTAAGGACGGGAAAGCGGCGTTTTAAAGTGAGGCGCGTACAGGCTTTCGAAGTCAGTTATTATTCTCAATTTAATGCTAGTACAAGTAGCATAGAATCTGAGTACCGCCGTGTTCATCGATTGCGTAAATAACTTTACTTAATATGTCTTTGCTAGCCACTCTTATTCGAGTGGGGCTTCTGGTAGTTTTTCTAACCAGCAGTTTAAGCCCCCTTTATGCCCGGCAAAAACCCGTTGTCGTTGACAAGATCGCAGGAATGGTTGGCGATCAGATTATCCTTCAGTCGGACATTGAAAATGCCATCAATGATGCGAAGCGGCAAGGCCAGCCAGTACCTGATGAGGCATATTGTGCACTATTGGATCAAGCGGTGATATCTAAGGTATTGATGTTGCAGGCGCAAAAGGATTCCCTGGTGGTAGCTGAGGAGGAGGTGGAAGCTTTACTGGATCAGAAAATTCGTTATTTCGTCAAACTGCTGGGCGGTAAAGAACAGTTGGAGCAATATGCCGGAAAGTCAATTTATCAAATAAAAGACGATGCGCGGGAATCAGTTCGCGAACAGAAACTGGCGGAAAACATGCAATACAAGATTCTAAACCGCATTTCTATTTCGCCAGCTGAAGTTCTGACTTATTTTGAAAAAATATCCAATACAGAGCTTCCGTTAATTGAATCAAGATTTGAAATTGGTCAGATTGTAATGTACCCGCAACCTTCCCGTGAAATGGAGAACTATATCTCAGCGGAGTTGAATAATTTCAGAAAGCAGATCGAATCAGGGGTAGCAAGCTTTGAGCAGCTGTCGACTCGATTTTCGGAAGATATGAATACCAAAGTTAGAGGCGGATTTATACAGGTTAATCGCAATGACAATAGCTGGGGTAGCTCCTTTCTTTCTGCCGCTTTTCGTTTGAAAGAAGGGCAAATTTCTGCACCTGTAAAATCAGAAAAGGGCGGATTTTTTTTAATTAAAATGGAAAGGCGTATTGGCGATGAGGCCGAGCTGCGAATCATACTCCGCATTCCTCCCACTACGGAAGCCGATTTATTGGCCTTGCAACGCCGACTCGATTCGATCAGGTTAAACATTACTGCTGGTCATTTAACTTTTAATGAGGCGGCAAAAAAGTACACAGAAGATGACGGCCGCTTTAACGGACCGTATCTTCAAAACAGCGAGGGGCAATTTGACCTTAGCATTGACCAGCTCGACAATGAAACAGTGGGTGTACTGCGAAACCTGAAAGTGGGCGACATATCTGCTCCGGTCACTTTCACCAACGAGCAGGGCAAGAAAGGGGTGAGACTGGTTTACCTGAAGTCGCGCTCAGAGCCTCACATTATGAACCTGCGCGACGACTACAGCAAGATCGCGAATGCGGCATTGGAGGAAAAGAAACGCAAAACGCTTCAGAGCTGGTTGATTGATAAAATGTCGAGCTATTATATCATGATCGACAACGATACACAGGGTACCTGTCCGGCCATGGCCCAGTATGCGATTAAGGACGGGAAAGCGGCGTTTTAGGTGGACGGAAAGCCTCGCGGTCTGACTATCAGCTAATTGTCGAATTGCCAATTTTTCAAATTCAGCGTTATCCTACCCATCTTCCGGCAGGCAGGTTTCACATTGCCACTTTATCATCGTACCTTTGCGCCTTTCCGCAATATTCCCTCATGAGTGATCCGATCAAGCACGAATGCGGCCTGGCATTCATCCGGCTTCGAAAGCCATTTTCTTATTTCCAGCAGCGTTATGGAACGGTTCTTTGGGGCCTGAACAAACTCTACCTGTTGATGGAAAAGCAGCATAACCGCGGGCAGGATGGAGCAGGCATCGCCAGTTTGAAGTTGAATGTGGAGCCCGGATATCCATTCATGAATCGCAAACGCAGCAACGCACCTCAGGCCATTGCGGATATCTTCCAGCAGGTGGGTCAGGAAATTGAGGAACTGGAGCGCTACCATCCCAACATTCGAAATCACCCCGGCCTGATGAAGGGTCATGTGAATTTTCTGGGTGAAGTATTACTTGGCCATTTGCGTTACGGAACGCAAGGAAAGAATAAACTGGAATACTGCCATCCCTTTATCAATCGCGATACCATACCTGCGCGCAATCTGGCGCTGGCTGGCAATTTCAACATCGTCAATACCGATGAGCTGTTTAAGATGGTAGGTCGCGAGCCGAATGAAAATATGCGTTTCAGCGACCTGGCGGCGATGATTGAACTGATGCATAAAAATCTTTGTGAAGAGGATGAGCGCACCCCAGGCAAGCTTGATATCAAGAATGTGTTGCGCGCCACCCTTCCCACTTTTGACGGCGGATTTCATGTGGGTGGATTCACCGGAAATGGTATTGGTTTCGTGTTTCGTGATGCTCACGGTATTCGTCCTTCCTACTATTATGTCAACGATGAAGTGGTGGTGGCAGCATCGGAACGTGCCGCTATTCGAACCACTTTCAATGTAGGCGAAAACGAGGTGAAGGAACTGATGCCTGGCCAGGCACTGATTGTGGACGAGGATGGTCAGATTGAATTTAGTCAGATACTGGAACCCAAGGAAAGAAAGGCCTGTAGCTTTGAACGCATCTACTTTAGCCGCGGGAGCGACGAGAAAATTTATCGGGAGCGTAATGCGCTCGGGTATAACCTTAGCGAGCAGGTGTTGAAAGCAATAGACCACGATCTGAAGAATACTATTTTTTCTTTTATACCCAACACGGCCGAAGTAGCTTTTTACGGACTGGTGAAAGGAATGGAAGATTATCTGGCCAAGATCAAGCTGGAAAGAATTCTGAGCTGGGGTAATCAGATTGATCCGGTGCAACTGGAAGAACTGATCAGCCGCAGAATCCGGATTGAAAAAATTGCGATTAAGGATGTGAAGATGCGCACCTTTATAACGGAAGACAGCAGCCGGAATGAGATGGTGCAACACGTTTATGATATCACTTACGGAACTGTGAGGCCCAATGAAGACAGCCTGGTGGTAATTGATGACTCTATCGTACGGGGTACCACTCTGCGCGAAAGCATTGTTCGAATGCTATCGCGTCTGAAGCCGAAGCAGATTATTGTGCTTTCTTCATCACCTCAGATCCGTTATCCCGACTGTTATGGCATTGACATGAGCAAGATGGGCGATTTTGTTGCCTTTAATGCAGCTGTAAAACTGTTGCAGGAAAGCGGCAGGGGTCACCTGCTCAACGAGTGGTTGCAGGAATGTTATCGACTACAGGCAGCGGATCAGTTGCACGCGGAAAATATTGTGAAGCGACTTTATGCTCCATTTACCGCGGAAGAAATTTCGGCAAAAGTGGCGCAGTTAATCACACCCGAGGGTCTCGATATTCCCGTAAAAGTTATCTTTCAAAGCATCGAGAACCTGCATAAATCCTGCCCCAGCAATCTGGGTGACTGGTATTTTACCGGTGACTATCCTACGCCCGGCGGCAACCGTGTGGTGAACCGTGCGTTTATGAATTATATGGAGGGTAGAAACGAGCGTGGGTATTAACTGATAAAGCCGGGCTTGAGTTCATGCCTTCGGGAGAGGGCTAGATTTTCTTAGGGTAGTCGAAGAACCAGAATTCTTTCTCCGCCTGCTCGAATTCTTTCCAATCCGAAATTTTTGCACGTACAGCGAATATGCCGCAGGTGGGAATGTTATCGATCCTTGTTTCTGTGAGTTGATTAGCGAAATCGGTCAGGCCGTTGTTGTGCGAAATAATGGCAATCGTTCGGAACTCTGCGCCCAATTCGGCAATGATCTGCCGAAAGCCCCCCGGGCTGGCGAGGTAGAGTTGATCGAGGTAGCGTACCTGATCGTTTGGAAGCTGCCAGGCTTCCTGAAAAAAGGCAGCTGTTTTTCGGGTTCGCTTGGCTGTGCTTACCAGGAGTATGTCGGGCTTAATGCCTGCTTTAACCATTCTCGCGGCCATAGTGGGCGCATCTTTCCTGCCCCGGTCATTGAGTGGTCGCTCAAAGTCGGGCACATCAAAATTTTCCCAACTACTTTTTGCATGACGTATTAGTAAAAGTGATTTGAGTTCGGAATCGATGGCCATTTTCATTTCGTCAAATTAGTTGATTTTGCCTGAATCGGCCACTGTTTCCGGGTTAAATAACATGGATGCTTTCTGTAACGCATCATTAAGTACAAAATCTTCTTGCCGCACAAAACAATGCTTTGCGTATTTGTGCATTAATTCGGCAAGGTACAGCTGTTCTGTCTGGCCGGGTGTTGGAATGAGAATCGCTTTTTTGCCCATTGTTTCAAGGTCCATGATGGTGCTGTAGCCGCTTCGGGTGATGATCCATTCGGCCTTAGCCATTTCTTCGGCGTATTGTTCGTCGGGCAGGTGATTATAAAAATGCAGACTGCCGGTCGATGGAATTCGGCTACGGTCATGAGGAAGTCCGCGCAGCATGCAGGCGGTACCCGGATAATGTGCGATTTGTCTGATCAGTTTTTCTTCGAGCAAGCTTCGTTGTGGTTCTGGTCCGGATAAGCTGATGAAAATATGACCGGGTTTTACCACTTTTGGGATGGAGGTCAATCTTGATAGGGGGCCAATATAATGAACGGGCTTACGCGGCAGTCGATCGGGGTGCGATAGTATGCCTGCCAGGCCGGGTGTATGTTTGTAATCGGGTACCCAGCACTCGTTGAAGCGATCTATTTGCGAAAAATTCCATTTTTGGAGCAGGCCAGAAGCTAAGCTACCCCATGGATGTATGATATGTAGCTGATGAGTGATGAAAACGCAATAGATATCGGGGTGATGAAGCCCAAAGCGATTGTCAGAGATTACCAGATCCCATTGCATGCTCTGTTGCATTTTCGCAAGCCATCGGTTTTCGTCGCGAATGGCCTGCCGTATCCGGGGTGCCTGCAGGGCAATGCGCAGGCTGGTCGAAGTTCCCGTACGTCCATACTTTATCCGGTATCCCGGAAGTGGCAAAAAAGGCAAGCCCGGGAATCGGGCTCTAAGCAGCTCTTCCTGCGCGCCTTCACCTGCCAGCCATATGTCGTGGCCTGCTTCCTGTAGTTCGCAAATTACAGGAATACAACGTGTAGCATGACCGAGCCCCCAGTCGAGAGGCGCCAGTAGCACCCGGAGTTTCCCCGGGAATTTACCCAGCAACGCTCTTATCCCGTTAAAATTTGACATTTTCGAACTCTGGAAATACTAATTTGTTTGTAAAATAGTTTTAATTTAGAAATTCAGTCTATGAAGAAAACCTATTCGATAGCCCTTCTGCTCTTCTTTGCAATCGCCGTACTGGCCAGTGCCTGCAATCGCAATTACTATTCAGGCAATGGTAAAGGAAGTGGATGTGGTTGTCCAAACACAAAGGGAATGTCGGGCTACTAAAAACACCGGTGATGAAGACGCCACATCGTGATCTGCTTGTATTGTTGAAAAATGATTTCATGAGCCAGCGTGCGCTTGATCAGGAAGTGGAATGCCTGAACCATATTTTGCACGAAGCAGAATCGCAGGAGCGGTTTTGTATTGCTCACGAATTGGTAGATCGCAACCGCATTACTTCGAAGTCGCGAAAAATTCTGAAGGCGATTCGATTCGCTGAATTAAGACCATTTCAATTTCTGATCAATAAAAATTAAAGCGGCCATTGGCCGCTTTAATTTTTTACAGGGCTAATGCAGTTTCCTTAATGCTTCACCCAGTTTACTGATCATCTGGTTTATTTCTTCTTTTTTACAAGTTCCCACACTTAGCCTATACCAGGCTGAGGTGCGTGATGCGCCAAAGGCATAGAACGGTACTACGGCAAGGCCGGCTTCGTTAAGCATATACGCCGTTACGTCATTTTGTGTTTCCAGTTTTTTCCCGTCGGCGGTGCTGCGGCCGGCAGCATCTATTTTTATGGTCAGGTAAATGGCTGCTTCGGGTGCTATTGCATCGACTGGTAAACCTTCTGCTTTCAGCGACTGGAGGCCTTCATAAATTCTTCGTAGGCGTTCTTCCACTTCATTTCTGAAGCGGTTAAGATATCTGTCAATAGCTTCTCGCTGACTCAGGAAATGTGCTACCGCTTTTTGTTCAGCCATTGGCGCCCAGGCCCCCACGTGCGTAAGAATGGCCTTCATTTTCGAAATAATTCCTGCCGGGCCCATACTCCATCCAACCCGTACACCGGTTGAAGCAAACACTTTACTAATCGCATCGATATAAATGCAGTATTCCCGCATTTCGGGACGCAACTGAACGGGGTGAACATGTTCGATATTGCCGTAGGTAAGCCGCCAGTACATTTGATCATACATCAGGTACAACTTTTTTTCGTTGGCTGCACGGCTCTTATTTTCAGCAAGAACCAGGTCGCATATCGCTTCCAGATCTTCCCGGCGGAAAGTGGTCCCAGTTGGGTTCTGTGGACTACATAATGCAATTAGTGTAGCCCCCTTAATATGCGGAGCTATATCCGCAGCGGTAGGCATAAATTTATTGTCTGCAGATGCTTCCACCACCACATGTTCGCCACCTACGAAATGGGTATAGTGGTTATTGTTCCAACTGGGCACCGCATAAATAACTTTGTCACCAGAGTCGCATAGCGCGCGGAATACCGCATAAATGAGCGGTCGGCCACCCGCTGCAACCAGAATTTCGGAAGGCTGATAGGAGAGTTGCTCCGTATTGGACAAATAGGACACAATGGCATCGCGCAGGTCCACATTTCCTTCGGCAGCAGGATAATTGGTAAAATGTTTTCGATAAGCCTCTACAATAGCATCTTCCAGTTCTTTGGGTATAGGAAAAATGGAAGGATCGAAATCGCCTACGGTGAAATTGTAAATTTTCTCACCCTGCCGGATCTTCTCGCGGATTTCACCACCCAGCTTTACAATTTCAGATCCGATAAGCGTTTCAGAAAGTGTAGATAATTTCATGCGCGGAATTTTGTGCAAAGATAGGGGATGGGGAGTGGAGAGTGGGGAGGGGGGAGTTGTTTGTTGTTTTTGACAACAAAATCAGCGACATCTGCAAAAAAATCTGCGAAATCTGCGGGAACAGAAAATCTGATCCTTCGGCTAAACTGCCAGAAAAGCAGCAGTTCTGTTCCCGCAGATTTCGCAGATTTTTTACGCGGATTTACGCAGACACAAACAAATTACTCCTCTCCCCACTCTCCTCTCTCCACTTCCCACTCACCTCTCCCCTTCAGGGTTTGTTATACTTTTCCTCTGCCGCCTTTGCTTTTTGAAAATCGAGTATCACGCCATTGATACAATAGCGAAGTCCGGTGGGAGGAGGACCATCTTCGAACACGTGCCCGAGGTGGGCTTTGCAACGACCGCACTGTACTTCGGTGCGGGTCATGCCGTGAGAATGGTCGGGTGTATAGATGATGCTGGCTTTGCTGATAGGCTCATAAAAACTGGGCCATCCGCAACCGCTTTCGAATTTGGTATCGCTGCGAAACAACGCGTTGCCACAGGCGGCACAATAATAGGTGCCTACTTCATTGAACGCTTCGTATTTGCTGGTCCAGGGACGTTCAGTGCCCTTTTGCCTGGCAATATAGTAAACGTCGGCAGGCAGGATCTTTTTCCATTGTTCGTCGCTCAATTCTACTTTTGACGTATCGGTACGCGAAAAGGCCGGGTTGTTTTTTGTACTGTCCATAGTTGCTGTTTTAGCCGACTTACTGTCGGTTTGGGAATAACTGCACTGTTGAAGTGCCAATGCACCTAACAAAATCACCATATTTCTAATAATCCGTATCATACCTGTATTTAACAAATGTACGCGGCAAACTGTTGTGTGGATGTTGTGGGATATGTTAATGTACTTATGAGGAAATTAGTATTGCAATTAACCTTATTGTCATTTACACCTGCCTGTTGCAGACCGGTATCCAAATTTGCACATTTGCACATTTCTTCACTTATATTTGCTTTCACCAAGGTTACATAAGGCTTATGTTTAATTTGATACTTTTTGGTCCTCCGGGCAGTGGAAAAGGCACACAGTCGGCAAAAATTGTAGAAAAATATGGCCTAGTGCATTTGTCGACTGGCGATTTGTTGCGAAAAGAATTAAGGGAAAAAACACCTTTGGGTCTTGAAGCTCAACAGTTTATTGATAAAGGCCAGCTGGTTCCTGATGAAGTGGTGATGGGAATGATCAGTTCTGCCCTCGATTTTCATTCAAATGCGCGGGGATTCTTATTTGACGGCTTTCCCCGTACCGAAGCTCAGGCGGAAGGATTAGATAAACTGCTGGCGCTGAAAAAATCGGCTATTGATCTGGTGTTGTTTCTGGAAGTGGACGAAGAAGAGCTGATAAAGCGGTTGATTAATCGTGGTAAAACATCGGGCCGGTCCGACGATTCTGATGAAGTGATTCAGCGCCGTCGCCAGGAGGTTTACAAAACGGAGACCCTGCCTGTTGCCAGCCATTATTCTAAATTGAAGAAAGTGGTGCGTTTGAATGGAATGGGATCAATTAATGAAATCTTTGATCGCCTGGCCGACGAGATCGATTCAAGAATTTAAACAGGCATTTTTATTTCTGTTGCCCATTTCTTCCCAGCCATATTGCTAATGTCATGTGGAGCGAAAAGGAATATTTTCTACGTAACCGTTTTGTGCCGCTGTTACAGCGAATGAATCCCAACACTGCACCTCGCTGGGGGAAAATGAGTGTGCAGCAAATGATCGAACATCTGGCTTTCGATTCAGTGCCGAATGCAAATGGGCGTCTACGCTTTGAAAAGCCGGTTACTCCGCCGGAACTCCTTCCGAAATATCGTGAGTTCATGCTCAGTGATAAGCCGTTTCGGGAAAACACTAAAAACCCGTTAATGGCTGAAGAGCCACACCCTCTGCGCTTCAAAACGGTACAGGCAGCGATTGGTGCTTTGCAAATGGAGTTGAATTATTTTTTCGAAGTATACAAAAAGGACCCTGGCATGCGAATCCTCAATCCTTTCTTTGGTGAGCTGAATTTTGATGAAAATGTTCACCTTTTGCACAAACACAGCCTGCACCATCTGCGGCAATATGGCATTGTTCCGGAGCAATACGAACGTGCCTGAAAATTAAACCACACTATTTTCCTGAAAGCAGCGAATCAGCCCGACGAATGCCGCTGATGATGGCATCAGTAATCTTCACCGATTTATCTTTTTCCTGCTTCAGGTATTCGAGCCTCCTGACCAGGTCATTTGCGAAAGTGTCTGTGTGAGTATAGAATTCCGGCATCCACTTGTTCATTGCATACTCCGCGTAATCGAGGTCTTTTAAAAGGCTATCGGCTTTTTCACGGAGCGAAATGACCGCTGCACTGGCTTTACCGGGCAGTTTGTCGAGAGAATCTATGAAGGCGCGTGTCCATTTTTGCCGGTAGTTTAACTGGCCCATTCTTCCCATTCCTTTGAAATGGATATCGTCAATTTCTTTATAAACGCTGTCTACTTCAGTTTGGGCTTTGGAAACCGTTTCTGTTTTGGATTCTTCATTGTTGCAGGCCAGTAAAACAAAAGCAATCGCCAGCGGAAGTAGAAAGCGTTTTTTCATTTTGCAAAATTAGGTGAATTCCCCGCTTGCAGACTGTTGGTGCATCTGGCGGGGTGTTTCACCCATTTTACCTGAACGAATGTTGGTTTTGGTTAAATTCGCAACTCATAATGTGTAATATGGTACCTAGACTGAAAAATTATGTTTGTGGTGAGTGGCGTGCCGGTGAGGGCGAAGGACAGTTGTTGACGGATGCTGTGACCGGACAGGCCGTAGCATTAGCAGGGACAGAGGGGATCGATTTTGCCGAAGTGTTGGGCTATGCCCGCACCATTGGGAATCCTGCGCTACGAAAAATGAGTTTTCATGAGCGGGGCAACCGGCTGAAAGCTCTGGCCATGCATTTAAGGCAGCACCTCGATCGATTTTATGAGATCAGTTACTCCACGGGAGCAACCCGCGCTGATAGTTGGATAGATATTGAAGGAGGTATTGGCAATTTGTTTGCCAATGCCAGCCTTCGACGCAAGCTTCCTGATACGTTCTTTTGTATTGATGGAGACAGTCATATGCTGGGTAAAGCAAACAGTTTTATGGCTACCCATTTATTGGTACCGCGCGAAGGCGTGGCCGTTCATATTAATGCATTCAATTTTCCCGTATGGGGAATGCTGGAAAAAATAGCCGTTAACCTGCTGGCGGGGATGCCCGCGGTAGTAAAGCCGGCAACGGTTACCTCTTATCTTACTGAGGCAGTGGTGCGGGAGATTATAGCGTCGGGCATTTTACCTGAAGGTTCACTGCAATTACTTTGTGGTGGCGCTGGCGACATGCTGGACCATGTAGGCTCGCAGGATGTAGTAACATTTACCGGCTCCGCTTCCACTGGCCTGAAGTTGCGTTCACATCCCAACATTTTACGCGAATCGGTACCGTTTAATATGGAAGCAGATTCGCTCAACTGTATTGTGCTGGGCGAGTCGGTGGAACCCGGCTCAGCAGAGTGGGACATTTTTGTAAAAGAAGTGCGAAAGGAAATGACCGTTAAAGCCGGCCAGAAATGTACAGCGATACGCCGAATATTTGTGCCGGCAAACAAAATGGATGCGGTTTGGAAAGCCATTGCCCAATCTCTATCGCAAACAGCCATCGGAAATCCGCGCAATGAAAAGGTGAGAATGGGTGCTCTGGCAGGAGAAACACAGCGTCGCGAAGTGAAAGCACAGGTACAAAAGCTTCTGGCCGAGGCTGAACTGGTTTATGGGGATCCTGATACGGTCGATTTGCTTGATGCCAGCAACGACAAGGGTGCCTTTATATCGCCTTTACTGCTGCTCAACGACCGGCCTTTTGAGCGAATGGCTGCACATGAAGTGGAAGCTTTTGGACCGGTGAGTACCATTATGCCCTACCGCGATAGTGAAGAGGCGGTCCAACTTAGTAAGTTGGGCAAAGGTTCGCTTTGCACCAGTATTGTTACCAACAACGAACAAGAGGCTACGGAATATGTGCTGGGTGCTGCCACTCACCATGGTCGTATTCTGGTACTGAATGCTACCTGTGCGAAAGAATCAACCGGCCATGGCTCACCATTGCCATTGCTGGTGCATGGTGGTCCAGGTCGTGCAGGCGGTGGTGAGGAAATGGGCGGCCTGCGTGGAGTAAAACACTATATGCAACGTGTGGCTCTGCAGGCTTCACCGGCTATGGTTACAGCCATTACGAAAGTATATCAACCTCATGCGCCAGGAAAAGATCCAGGTGTTCACCCTTTCCGCAAAAAGTTTGATGAGTTACAAATTGGTGATCAGTTGATCACTGAAAAGAGATTGATCACTTCGGAGGATATCGATCGATTTGCAGATCTGAGTGGTGACCATTTTTACGCGCATTTAAAAAATACCGATTTTTCGGGTACAATGTTTGATCAACAGGTGGCACATGGCTATTTCATTATGAGCGCTGCGGCAGGTCTGTTTGTAGATAGCTATGAAAAAAATCCGGTATTATTAAACTATGGCATCGACGAATTGCGATTCACCAAACCAGTTTATCCCGGAACCGAAATTCATATCCGTTTCACCTGTAAGGAAAAACTGCCACAGGATAGCAAGGATGAAAATGATATACCCAGGGGAATTGTGAAATGGCTGGTAGAGATACTGGATGATACGGACGAGCCATTGCTGGGTGTGGGGACGATACTGACGATGGTGGCGAAGGGGTAAATGCAAATGTGCAAATGTGCAAGCCTGCCTGCCGGCAGGCAGGTGTGCAAATGAGGAAATGGCGCCTTAGGCGAATGTGCAAATGTGCAAATGAGGAAATGGCGCCTTAGGCGAATGTGCAAACCTGCCTGCCGGTAAACAGGTTTTCATATTCGTCGCCGGCAGGGAAATTTTTTCTTTGGGCCGTTTTCTCGCTAAGAGGTTTTAAATTTAGACCAGAATAGCTTCCTGGCGTTTGATGGGATGAGGCCGGCACATTTCCACACCTGCCTGCCGGCAGGTTTCCACATTTGCACATTTGCACACCTGCCTGCCGGCAGGCAGGCTTGCACATTTGCACATTCGCCTAAGGCGCTATCTTTTGCTAAAATTTACACACATGGATGCCGCATATGTACGAACCGAGTTTCATCAGGGAGTAACGACAGTCGAGTTTTTTCATCCGCAGAGTAACTCCCTGCCCGGTAAAATACTCGAACAACTAACACAGGCAATACACGGGGCCGGGAATGATCGGGACTGTCGCGTTATTCTTTTGAAAGCCGGGGGCGAACGTGCTTTTTGTGCGGGTGCTTCATTTGATGAGCTGGCCGCGATTGATAATGAGGATAAAGGGTTGCAGTTTTTTAGTGGGTTTGCCAACGTAATCAATGCTATTCGCACGGCACCCAAATTTGTGGTGGGTCGCATACATGGTCGTTGCGTTGGAGGTGGTGTTGGACTCGCCGCTGCAGTTGACTATGCCATTGCCACGCAGGAGGCAGAAGTAAGGTTAAGCGAGTTGGCTATTGGTATCGGTCCGTTTGTGATTGGACCAGCCGTAGAGCGAAAGATTGGCTTGTCGGCTTATTCGCAATTGAGTATCGATGCCCAACTACCGAGAGGTGCCGAATGGGCGCGCAATAAGGGTTTGTTTGCAGAAGTTCATCCCTCAGCAGCCAGTATGGATGAGTCGATACACCGACTGTTGACAACACTGGCGCAGTCGAACCCGGCTGCAATGGCTGAGCTTAAAAAAGTGCTTTGGCAGGGAACCGATCATTGGGATAAATTGTTGATGGAAAGAGCGGCGATCAGTGGCCGTCTGGTGCTGAGCGATTTCACCCGGCAGGCGATCGCTTCCTTTCAGAAAAAATGACAAGACAAGCTAATCCCCCACATTGTTTCGACGAGCACAATTTCGCCGGCTGGTGCAAAAAACTCGCTGCAATCGATCCGGTATTTAAAAATATACTGGACCAGTATGGCTTGCCGCCGATGTGGACCCGTCCGGCCCGTTTTTCTACACTGGTACTAACCATATTGGAACAGCAGGTATCTCTGGCAGCCGCCATGGCTGCCTATCGAAAGCTGAAAAATGAAATTCGATGGATCACGCCTGAACGTATACTGGCGATGTCGGATGAAGCATTAAGGTCCTGTTATTTCAGCCGCCAGAAAATCCAGTACGTTCGTATACTTGCTCAGGCAATCCAGACCGGAGAGCTGAACCTGCGCTCACTTCATGCCTGCAGCGATGAAGAGGTACACCGGCGACTAACCATTTACAAAGGTATTGGCGACTGGACAGCTGACATTTACATGATTCATGCACTCCGCCGCGCTGACCGTTTTCCTCTGGGAGATATTGCGTTGGTCAACAGCATGAAAGAATCTTTGCAGCTGGGAAAAGAAGTTGAGCGCGATTTTTTACTGCAAAGAGCGGAGCATTGGCGCCCCTATCGTACTATTGCAGCCATGATGTTCTGGCACGCTTATATCAGTAAGCGCAAGCTGACCGTTGAACTGTAAGCCATGGCCCTTCAAAAACTGGAAGTCGATTTTTGCCTGTTAATCCCCTGCTTCAACAACGAAGCGGGACTTTTACATTCTTTAAGGTCAGTACACTATAATTCTAATCGATTTCTAATAGTTCTGGTCGATGATGGCAGCGACAACCCTCTTACTGAAACTGTGTGGAAGGACAAAATTGATATTGATTGTTCGATCCGGCTATTAACGATGCCACAGAATCAGGGAATTACTGCTGCGCTCAACTACGGATTGCAATGGATTTACGATCACGTTCGTACGAATTACGTGGCAAGACTCGATTGTGGCGACACCTGTCATGCCGACCGCTTCATTGAGCAGGTGAACTGGATGGATGCTCATCCTGATTATCTGCTGCTGGGTTGCTGGTGTCGGTTCGAGGATGCGTCCGGAGTTGGCTACGACTATGTAACTGCAACTGATTATCAACAAATTAAAAAAGGGATGCATTTCAGAAATCTGTTTATTCATCCTGGCATGTTGTTTAGGATAACAGGCGCAGATATTGAAAATTTGTTTTATCCCGTTCAATATCCTCATGCGGAGGATTTTGCCCTGGCCTGGATGCTGCTTCGAAAAGGTCCGGTAGCGATATTGCCAAAAATTCTGGTTCGTTGTGAATTGAATACTACAGGCTTATCGGCCGCCAATAGGAGTAAACAACTAATATCCAGAAAAAATGTTATCAAAGACAATGCTGTTAACAATATCTTAATGTATGCCGGAATATTGTATCACTTCATGTTGCGCATTGTACCAAATTCATTAGTTTTACGTTTCAAGCATTGGAAGTTTAGCTGACCTGCAACGAAGTGCAGGATTCAGTTGTCAGATGTGATCAGCAATTCTGCTGAGTTGCTTGCTGCCATTTACAATTTGGATTCTGATTAGGCACGATTATTTTCATGTATTTGAATGTAATCAGGCATTGTATTGCATCATATTAAGAAAAGCGAAACTTTTATCCTGTGACCGTTATTCATGTTGTAGAACCTTTTGCTTCAGGCGTTGCCGTCTTTGTCAAGTTGTTGACAGAGTCGATGCCCGATGATCTTCACATCATTATTCATGGGGAGCGGAAGAAGGTAAAGTCGGCCTCCGCCGTGAAGCGTGAATTTCCGGTTGCGAACGTTCGATTTATCAAATGGCGGTCGGCCACGCGCTCAATAGATCCGTTGAAGGACATTATGGCGCTTACGGAGTTGACGACTATTTTACGCCGATTGAAGCGTAAAGGCCTGGTCGATGCTGTACATCTACATTCCAGCAAGAGTGGCTTATTGGGACGGGCTGCGGCTCGTATGGCCGGAATCGGCAATGTTTTCTACACTCCCAATGGTGCTTCTTTCCTGTCTTCGAAGCATCGGTTTGTTCGTTATTGTTTTGGACGTATCGAAAAATTTGCCAGCAAGCTGGGTGGGCGGGTAGTATGCTGCTCGCCATCAGAGTTGTTGGCTTATCAGCAATTGGGCATTGATGCTCAATACATCAGCAATGGTATTTCGGCCGATCAATTAAAGCCTGCGCAAGCCCGCATTAAAGCTGGTCCGTTTACAATTGTAACCAGTGGTCGTATTGACGACCAGAAGAACCCCGGATTATTTGATGAAATAGCCAGCTATTTTAAAGAAATGCCTGAATGGAAGTTTGTATGGATTGGTGATGGTAGGCGCAGGAATTTATTGAAGTCGCCCAATATTGAAGTAACGGGCTGGCTCGACAGTTCTGAAGCGCAGCGACTGGTGGCATCGTCGCAGGTGTATTTGTCGACCAGTCGTTATGAGGGCCTGTCATTTGCTGTGTTGGAAGCATTGGCAATGCGGAAACCCGTATTGCTTAGTCACTGTACCGGCAATGTGGATCTGGTACGTATGGGCGCCAACGGCGATTTGTATAAAAGCTCTTATGAAGCGATTGTGAAACTGATGCAGTATCGGAATAATCCTGAGATGCTACAGGTTATGGGCGCGTATTCGGAAGCGATTTGTGCGGCTGATTACAATATGGAAGAAAATTTCAAAGGGTATCGCGCTTTGTATGCCGGTACCTGGAAAGCTGAGAACTGGTCGGTGATGTCGTGGTTGCAGGCGTTACGGGCCGACAATGTTTCAACCTCGTCGATATGAATGGTAATGTACCTATAGTGAAGTCGGGCCAGGACAAGGCGGAAAATCAGTTGATTCTGAATGTGCTTCAGGGTTTGCACAACAGGCTGGACGAAGAGATTCGTGCCAAGCAGAATACCATTGCTGCTCATGAGCAGGAGATTGAACGCTTGCATCAATTGTTGAACGAATGCAAGGAAATGCTTCGCACTAGGGAGCAACGGATTCAGGAGGTGGAAGCTGAATATGAGGGGAACAAGCAATTGATCAATAAGTTACTCGGTGATATTGAAGGGTTGCATAAGGATTTGGAGTGGTATAGGAGGACTTATGAGAAGCGAAGTTTGCTTGGGACGATTAAGGAGAAATTAGTTCGACGACGATAATTAAACGGGTTAACGCCTGTCAGCATTTAGAAATAAAAACCAGACCAACCAAGAATGGAATTTCAGATTGAGAAAACAGACATCCGCGATGTCCTGATCATTACGCCCGACATCTTCAAAGACGATAGGGGCTTTTTCACCGAATCTTACCGAAAAGACAAGTTTACCGAGTTTGGAGTCGATATGGAGTTTGTGCAGGACAATCACTCCCGGTCGGCACGAAACGTATTGCGTGGATTGCATTTTCAATGGGAGCCACCAATGGCTAAACTAATGCGGGTTACAGAGGGCACTGCATTTTTGGTAGCAGTTGATATCCGAATTGGTTCACCCAGTTTCGGGAAATGGATTGGTGTAGAAGCATCGGAAGAGAACCGAAAGCAGGTGTATGCTCCTGCAGGATGCGCCCGTGGATTTTGCGTATTGAGTGAATATGCGCAGATTCAGTACAAGTGTACGGGCCTGTATAACAACAAAGCAGAGTCAGGAATTTTATGGAATGATCCTCAGATTGGCATAGACTGGCCGGTCAAGAATCCCACCCTTTCGAAGAAAGATGAAGTGGCTCAGACTCTGGCGGAATGGGTGAAGAACCCCCTATCCCAAAACTTTACTTATTAGTTTAAAAACAATAGCGAAAAGAAATGAAAATCCTGATTGCAGGAGGAGCCGGCTATATTGGCTCTGCCCTGGTGCCTAAGCTTTTGGAAAGAGGTTACGAAATTGATGTGATTGATCTTTTATGGTTCGGCAACCATTTGCCCCAAGAAGTGAAGTTGTTGCAGAAGGACATCTTCGACCTTACAGAGGAAGAATTAAAGGTTTATGACCAGGTGATGTTTCTGGCCGGATTGTCGAACGATCCGATGGCAGAATTCTCTCCTGCAAAGAACTTTATCTACAATGCGTCCTCGCCATCTTATCTCGCTTATATCGCCAAGCGCGCCGGTGTCAGGAAGTTTATTTATGCCAGTTCCTGTTCTGTTTATGGATACACAGTAAATGAATTATATGACGAAACGGCGCCTGCTGTATCGAGCTATCCCTATGGTATTTCGAAGTTGCAGGGAGAGGAAGGCGTTCTAGGAATGGCCGACAAGGATTTTTCGGTGATCTGTTTTAGAAAAGGAACAGTGAGTGGATACAGTCCAAGGATGCGTCTCGACCTGATCGTTAATACCATGTTTAAGACGGCCATTGACAAGGGCGAAGTGATTGTTAATAATCCTAGTATTTGGCGTCCTATCCTGAGTATCGATGATGCTGTAAGCGGCTACATAAGGGCCATCGAGAGTTCAGATGGAATAACGGGTGTTTTCAATTTATCCAGCGGAAATTATACGGTGGGGGAAGTGGCAGATTTGGTCAAAGAGGCTGTTGAAGGAAAATTAGGGAAGTCTGTCAAACTGAATATTCGGAACGTTAAAGACTTCCGCAATTATAAAGTCACCAATGAAAAGGCCATCACTACGTTGAGCTTTAAGCCAAAGCACGATGTTTCTGCCATTCTCGACAATCTAATTTCAAATATGGACAAGTTCAGGGATTTTGAAAATCCGAACTACTACAATATTCATGTCTTCAAACAAATCAAATAATGAAGGTAGCAGTAATTGGAGCAAATGGTCAGTTGGGTTCGGACCTTGTAGAGCAGTTTTCGACTGCACATGAGGTACTGGCCTGGAATCATACTGATATTGAAATTACGGATATAGATAGCGTTGTACAGGCGATTACGATGGCGAGGCCAGACGTGGTATTAAATACCGCAGCCTATCACGTAGTGCCAGCCGCGGAAAAGGAGCCATCTGCTGCGTTTGCGGTGAACGGTATGGGCGCTTTGAATCTGGCTCGCGCCTGCCAGGATAGTGGTATTAGTTTATTGCACTACAGCACAGATTATGTATTCGATGGAAAAACGGATCGACCGTACACCGAGGACGATCGACCTAACCCGTTAAATGTGTATGCCAATACAAAGTTGAGTGGCGAACATTTTGTTTTGAATAATTGCGATCGTTCCTATGTGGTGCGAGTTTCAGGTATTTATGGTAAGGTTCCCTGCAGGGCCAAGGGAGGCAATTTTGTATCCACTATGTTGAAGCTGGCAAAGGAAAAGCCTGAAGTCCGGGTAGTTAATGACGAGATTTTAACTCCGACACCCACTGTTGAAATCGCCAAGGCTTCTCAGCGCCTTATTGAAACGGATGCTTATGGACTGTACCATATGACGAGTGAAGGCCAGGTTTCCTGGTATGAATTTGCCCGAACCATTTGGGAGACACTTGGACTGGAAACTCCTCTATATCCCGCAAGCGTAAAGGACTTTCCCCTTGTTGTGAAGCGACCATTTTATTCGGTATTGGAAAACCGCCGACTAAAGCTAAATGGTATTGCGGAGCTACCCGGCTGGAAGGAGTCGCTGGTGAAATTTTTGCAGTCAATGAAGACATAGATATCTAGATGACAACATTCTCCAAATGTAACATGAAATATAAAATACACCACCACCAACTACATTTAGCGCGTAAGAACATATGTGTATTCTGTATCTATTTAACTACAAACAGAGTTCCGAGCTATGTTCTGGCTCAAATAAGGGCGCTTGATAATTGTGGATACGACACCATAGTTGTTTCTCATTCGCCATTAATATCGGAGGATGTTTCCCTCCTTTCGACTTGTTGTATTGCAGTAACCGAACGTGAGAATATCGGGTATGATTTTTTTGCGTGGAAGTTCGGCATGGATCTTTGCGAAGATTCAGCGGAAATTGAGAATTTGCTTCTTTTAAATGATAGCATAATCGGGCCCTTTTATCCTGTTGATAACATATTTACTGAGATGAAAAGCAAGTATGATTTCTGGGGGCTAACAGATAACGACGAGTTTAAATACCATATTCAGAGTTATTTTTTGCATGCAAACAAAAAGGTCTTAGCAAGCGATGCCTGGCGTCAATTCTGGCCCGAGTTGAAGGTGCTTGATGAGAAGCTTGAAATAGTCAAAAATTTTGAAATCGAACTTACACAGGTACTACTTCAAGATGAAAGTCTGAACGTGGGATCCTGGATTGCCAGTCAGTCTTTATTAGAACTGAAGAATCAAAAAGATTATGTTGGTTTTCCAAAGGCTGAATTTTGGACAGGAGTTTCCAATGTTACAATTAGACATTGGAAAGAGTTGATTGAAAAGTATGAGTTTCCGTATATAAAAAAGAATCTGTTTTTCGATAAAGAACACTACCATGTTGTAACCGGCGGAAAGTTGTATGTATACAACGTTGCACCGGTGTCGTGGAAGGAAGCGATAATGAGCCGTTATGGATTCGAAGCCTGTAAAATGGTCGAGGATTTTCTTGATTTATTTTACTCAACTAGAGAGAACTCGGCGACATGTGTTCCATCGGGTTATCGAATTTTGATCGCTTGCCGCGAGTTTGAGTCGATCCAGCAGATCGATTATGTTGAACGGCTTTTGAGATATTTCAATAGGATGGACATCACTGCTTTTTTAGTTGTCGAACAAAAAGGCAAATATTTTAATAAAAGGATGGCTTCCAGTCTGGGTAGTTTTGCAAGATTGGCCTGTTTTTTTGACATGACCGCTGATGAAGTTGAAGAGCACAGATGCCAACTGTCGAAGGAGCGTATTGGATTCGTTTTTTCACTTGAAATTGCCTCTGTACGGTTTGGCAACTCATTTTTGTATACGGGGGCAAAGCCAGCTCTTATAGTGACCAGACGACCCGATGCGAAGGAGATAGGTAAATTCCAGCGGATTGCTTCAGTAGGATTGACGTCTGTTGTAGCAGGAAACCACGATTGTGCTGAATGGTATTGGTCCAATGGCTTAAAGCCAGTTTTTTTTGATCCGATTGTTTCTCCGGCTGTGAGAAATATAAACCAGTTTGGCTTGGGGCATTCGGGTGTTAAAACGTACACCAATAGTCTGACTTTTGGTTTTTCGGGATTTGATGAACTTGAAGATCAGTGCCATCATGCGTTGGCCGTCATTAAGAGACTGATGGAATCTTCATCCCAGTCGTATCGTTTTATATTGTTTATCGAGAAGGAACAAGAGAATGAGGTCGCTAAGAGAATTCGGGAATATGGTGCTGATCTGACGGAATTATATGTTAGCGGCAGGTTGCGTCTGTACACGGAAGGCAGTACAACGTGGAGTGAAAGCGAAGAAGACCCGATTTATGGCATGATATCCTACTACTCCGGAACCCAAATTTGTTCTTATCAGTATATATGCGTACGTCGACAAGTACCTTTATTTATCATTCGCAGCCGGATCGAAAGTGGCGGACATCTGCAGGAACCTTTGTCGAACACATCATTTGATTACTTTGGCGTCGATCGCTTAATCCTCTCGATTTCCGACGTGTGCAAGGATTCAGAAATTAGGCAAAATTGGATTCGGGATAGGATCGACCATTTCGAGCATCAGTTGACTGGTAATTGTTCATCAGAAACTTTCAAGAACCTAATTACAAGCGTATGGCTGGACTTTACAGAATTGAGGGCTCTTTTGCCAAAAGTTACAGTGATTTTTCATTTTCACCTCTACAGTTTTGACCGAGCCGGCTTCATTTACTATAAAAACAAGTTGAGAGAATTTGCTGATTCGAATGTTGATTTTATTTTTAGTATTACCTCAGAAAGCCATGAAATCGTAAAATGCGCGAACGATCTCAAATCAACTTTCAATCGCTCAAAAGTATTGGTAGTACCTAATAAAGGAAGAGATATTGGAGCGAAGTTTATACTGTTTGATTATTGTCTACGGTTTGGGGGAGACTCGGAATATGTTGTGGTTTTGCATGATAAAAGAAGTTTGCATTTGCCATTCGGAGAGGCCAAAATCTGGATCGACTCTCTTCTTCGAATTATTGATCCCAGCAACACGAGAAGCATTCTCAATAAATTCCTACAAAGTCCGGAAATTGGCATAGTTGGATCGCAGGAGCGCATCGTAGACTGTATACTAAGGTGGGAACAAAAAGGGGCCGTTGCGGTGCCGGTATTTGAGTGGAATAACGATCTGCTGCATGGCATGATCGATTCGCTCGAATTAAACGTGTCTGATTATAGCTTTGTGGGTGGCACAATGTTTTGGATCCGGAAAAGCTTGTTAAAGGAGATTGACCAACGATTCAACTTTTTGGAGAAGTACATGGAACTTGAGGAAGGAAACGTGATGGATAATAATGGTTCAACCATCACTCATTCCTGGGAGAGATTATTATGTTGGGCTGCGTCTGACCTTGGTTACAAATTGACTGGAATCTAAATTGGAAGATATGAATCTGGCTTCTGAAACAAGCTTACTTGAAAATACAACCCCCTTGCCTAGCAGTGCCAAGGCTGGAGTTAGAAGAGCAAAATTCATTATTTCGTCTCCTGATGAAGTTGAATTGATATTAAACTCATTTCATGAAATTGATTGCCCATTTTTGATTTGTTATGACCTCGTAAACACAAAAATTTACGAAGGATTGTTCAAAGATGTGGCTCGCGATTTGCTTCATTTGGTTTTGGACTCAAATTATTTGACGATTTGCGAGCAACGGATCGTTTTTCTTGTTGGTCATGAAGGTGCTCAAGATGCTGCAATTTTGACGGCCGGGGAGTTTCGCAAACTCGGCATTCGAAATCTCAAGTTTGCGATTATAGATCCAGAACTGCTGCATATACCCCACATCGAAGGGGCGGAGTTACCTTTTGGTGAAGTAAACTTTGAGCAAGACTCGGAGATATCCGTATTTCTTAAGTCACTGAAATGGGTGCTTTATCACATGCGGAACGAGCCTTCTGTGGTTCGCCAGTTACGACTTGAAATTGACGCTAATTCAGATGTGGTTAAAACGTTAAACGCTAATTATGCATTTAAACGGCATGTTGAAATTCTCGAAAGAAATCTTTTCGATCTGGATAAGTACTATAGATATGTGAGAGGCGAAACGACTTTTAATCACCATAATCGTCCCAAAGAGGAAGGCGTAGCGGACATTCCGTCGACTATACACATACATCAGCCCAATCCTGGTTTGGTTAATGGTACCGTAATGGACCCCGGCGAAATCGTTAAAATAAATCGATATAAAGATCAGTATGAAATTTTGCCGTCGGCATATAAGCGATTGGGTACTGTTTTAAAAATCTTGTCCGGGCGCAGTCCAATGTTAAGGCATTTATCAAAGCGACATAAAACTGCCTTTATAGATTTTATCAATTTGTTGCCTGAAGAAAAGCGGATTGAAGTTTGGTACTATTATGAGTATGAGATTCTACCGGCCTGGTATAAGAAAATTGGTAAATGGTTGGCAAACCGAATGCGCAACAGAATTACCTAAGCGTTTAGTGTAATCTAACTGTTGTATCATAGAACTGAAATTTTGAACAATGGTTGCTACAAAAAGTTATTTGTGTTTGTTTGCACATTACAACCCAAACAGGGTTGTATATGCGGCAACCTTTCATTATATCGAGGCGCTCACTAAGGTCGGAGTCAGAGTAGTTTTTATTTCAAATTCAGAAATTATTACAGATTCCAGGAGAAAGTTGCTTGCATTTGTAAAAGCAGACGATATATATATTAGGGAAAATAAAGGGAATGATTTTGGAGCTTGGAGTTGGTGGTTTAAAAAATATAGTGACGACTACGAGTTCGATAACTTAATTCTTACTAACGACAGCCTTTTTGGGCCAGTGAAGCCATTAAAGCCGATTCTACTACACTTTGAAGGCCTCGATTTCGATTGGTGGGGGTTATGTGAGTCAAACTCCCCGATTAAACATGTTCAGTCCTTTTTTCTTTGTTTTTCTAAGTTGGTGGTTCACTCAGATGGGTTCAAGAGGGTATTGATGCAGGATTTTGACAGGATGACACGAGATGAAATCATAAAAAATGGGGAACTGTTGCTTAGCAAGGCTTTGTTCGATGCGGGGTTTAGGTACGACGTTTATTGCAAAATCGATACCGCCAGATTCGATCCCGCATTTATTGAAAGCAGGAATCCAACCCATTTTTTCTGGATTGAATTGATTAATTCTTGTGGATTTCCCTTTATAAAAAAGGATCTGATTCTGAAAAACCCCGAGAATTTGTTGTCTGTAGGTGATTTGTTCGAGGTGCTTGAGGAGAGCTGTGCGACAAGCAAAGATGAAATGGTAGAATGGCTGCACGAGCAATATATGTTCAAAGATGGCAGCATATCTTCTGTGGCAAGTGAAGTGAATGTTTTATGCCATCTTTTTTTTCCACATTTTTTGTTTCGATTTCTGTTTGAGTTGAATGATTTGCGAGCAGCGGGGGCTTCCTTTCTTTTTAATGTTGCTGGGGCCATTAAGAACTCCAAAGGACATGTTGCATTGCTGAGACGCCTTTTTGCGAAGTCAATTATAATTTCTTGTCCGGATAAAGGTCGTGATATTGGAGCAAAGTTGGCATTACTTGAATTGAGAAAAGTGGTGGGTTTCGATGGAAAATACATCTTTTTTTGTCATGATAAACTTAGTTTACATAGCCCCGACGCTGCTCGTTGGAGAGATCGACTCATGTCTACTATTAAAATGCCGGAAATGGTTAAAGCAATCGAGACTTTAGCAGCTGATGATAAGGTGGGTGCAGTTGCGCCGGTAGAATATTTGAGACGCTTAGAATATGACAATATTGCCGAGAGTAACGCATTCTACCTACGCAAACTAATGGAGAAATATCATATGGGTCAGTCGAGTGGTTTGTTCGTTGCGGGGTCTATTTTTCTATCGAAGGCAATTATTTGGGAAAATTTTTTACAGAAACATTCTGCTATGGAATGTCGAAGCGTATTAGAATCAGGTAATGTGGATGATAGCTACGGCGGCACATTCACACATGCCTGGGAGAGACTCTTTGGATGTATTATCTATGATAGCGGTTATAAGTTAAACGGAATTTGAGATGCTGGGGTCGATATTTATTTCTGTTGGTCAAGGGGGAATACCAGAAAAATTTGCGACAAATGTTGCGGATGATGAGATAGTACTTTGTGCCGACGTGAGTACTTTGGACGCAGGAATTTGTCAGGCAAGAATTGGTCAGCTTCTCAGAGCTTGGCCGGGCACTCGTTTCATCGTTCGTATTTTTTTGAATGAGAATCCACTGTCTGATTCTCTGCTGAATTGTTTGTTGTTGTTGACCTGGCACCCAAAATATTTAAATTCGGAATTGTATGGTCCAACTATTTTTTTGAACGGTCATAAAGAATCGATTAATTCGACAAAAGATCGTTTAGCTGGATTGAGTCTGGCGCAGGGTCGGCTTGGCCCCAGGTTCTTTTGGGTGGAGGAAGCATACGTACTAGCTAGCCGAGTTGCTCAGCTTGGTTTGACAAGTCTATTGCGGGAGATTTTGACCAATCCCGGAAATCGGCTTCTTTTCGAGCACGGAATGGTCTTTGTCGAGCCGGTTCAAGGACAAAATTATCGCGATTTGCCCGAAGTTCTTGAAAGGATTTACCATACTTCACTACGCGAAGACGAGTTGACGACAGCATTGTTAGTGTCACGTCATCATAATATCAAGCGCAACAACGAATTATTAGATCAAAAGAGGAGTTTGTTGCATAGACGTCAATTCCAAAGTATGAGAACGCTTTCAGATCATCAATTTGCTGCACCTGCCCAACTACGAGCGATCTCTGAGTTCTATAGAACTGAATACGAAATACTACCAACCTGGTACAAGCGATTTGGCCACATAATTAAAGTGCTAATGGGCAAGCGGAGTTTTCGCTCATTATTCAACGACAACGTAAAGAAATATAAAGATTGAAATACTGGCTACTCACATCCGAGTTCCCGCCTTTTTTTGGCGGGGGAATTAGCACCTACTGCGTGCATACGGCTCGTATGTTGCAGCAGCAGGGACATGAGGTGTCGGTTTTTGTATACGACAACAGAGTGCGAAATACACAGGTTGACCTCGACTCCAATATTCGGATCGTTCGATTTGCGGCTACCAGTACTAATACTCAGGATTTCCTGGGCTATAGCACTCAGCTTAGCTATGAATATGCAGCTGTGGTGAAGCGATTTATTGAGAAAGAAGGAAATCCCGATATCATCGAGTCGCAGGAATACCTGGGCATCGCTTATTATCTGCTGCAATTTCGGTGGCTGGGGTATAATTGGTGCAAAGACCTGAAAGTGGTCATAACAGCGCATAGTCCTGCGTTTCTTTATCTCCCCCAGAACCATATTTCAACTTACAAGTATCCGTTGTTCTGGATTGGGGAAATGGAGCGTTTTTGTCTGAAAGCAGCGGATCTCGTGATTTCGCCGACACGTTTTTTGCTTGATGCCATTCAAAAGGACACAGCACTTAAAGATCTGCCAACTGCAGTAGTGCCGAATCCTTTTCTGTTGGACGCAAAGCAAGTGTCCAGCCCAGCCGAACAGATCGAGCTCGTTCTGGTAGCTAAGCTCTCCGTTCAAAAGGGGACTTTCAGGGTTTTGGAATACATGCAACAGGTATGGAAGCAACGGCCGGAAATTCGGTTGACGCTGTTAGGCGACGATAGTATTGTATACCATCCGGAGCAGCGAACCATGGGCGACCTGGTACGCAAGAGATATGCAACTGATATTGATGCGGGCCGCCTGAAACTACTCTCCAAGCGCCATTCTTCGGAGTATGCCGATACACTTCGCAATGCCTCGGTAGCGCTGGTTCCGAGCGTGTTCGATAACCTCCCTTATGTAGCACTGGAAATGATGGCCCTTGGAAAACTGGTACTGGCTTCGAAGCAGGGCGGGCAGTCTGAAATTTTTAATCATGGTCAAACCGGTTTTCTTTTTGATCATGCTCTGGCAGGTGATTTTGAGAATCAACTTAACCAGATACTGGCACTATCACAGGAAGACAGGACTAAGGTGCTTATAAAGGCGAAAGAATCACTTACATCGACTTATTCTTATGAGGAGGTGTACAAGCAAAAGTGGGCCTTGCTACAGTCAGTGCAAAACAGAGTAAGTACATCAAAAGAATTTCCTTTCATAAGGATTGGTGAAAAGAAAGAAGAATTCCCGGAAACAGGCAACGACTTACTTTCCATTGTTGTCACTTTTTACAATTCGGGCATATACCTGCAGCAGATTGTAGATAACCTTGCCCGGGTAGATTATCCCAATAGGGAAATTATTATTGTAGACGACGGCAGTACCGATCCGGATAGCATTGCAGCTTTGCAAAATCTGGCAGGGCTTGAAGGTATTCGTGTTGTTTCGCAAAAAAACAGCGGTCTTGGAGCAAGCAGAAACAGGGGCGCGAGGGAGGCAAAGGGGACCTATCTGACATTTATTGACGCCGACGATATGATTGCCTCTGATTATTATTCAAAGGCAATTGCTGTGCTTTCAAAATATGATAATGTGCATGCCGTAGGTGCCTGGACAAAGTATTTTGAAGGTTCGGAAAAGGTTTGGCCCACGTTTCAACCCGAACCGCCAGTACTGTTGTATCATAACGTTGTCAATTCTGCGGCGTTGGTGTTTAAGAGACGCAGTTTTTTAGACGCAGGTGGAAACGATATATCTATGATATTTCCGGGCCTGGAAGATTATGAATTGATAATTCGCCTGGCTGGCCTTAATATGGGGGTCGTGGTTCTACCCGAAGTGTTGTTCAACTATCGTGTTCGTGCCGATTCGATGGTGCGTGGGATCAATCCTTACAAGCGAAAACTGATCAACGAGTATATAAGGGCCAAACATCAGGAGCTTTATTCAATTTATGCAGTTCAACTGTTGAATCTGGAAGCGATGAATGGACCCGCACATCTAATTGACAATCCGTCGCTGGATTATGATTTTGCCGACAGGTTGCCGGTGGGAGGAAGGCTTGCAGTTAAGCTGGCTGCTGCAATAAAGCGGAACAGGTATCTACGTCCGATAGCGTACAGGCTGTACAAGATGATTAATTAAAAGATTATGTTGATACGATTGGTAAAAGACTGGTTGGGGCGAACTAACAGGCCGGAGCGAATCTGGCTCCTGGCCAAGATTGAGTTTAAGCTTCGTTACTATGAGAATAAACTGGGCTTGCTGTGGGCGCTTATAAAGCCCGTTTCTGATATTTTTATTTACTATATAGCGTTTGAGTTGATACTGAAGCAGGGGGTACCTAATTTCGTATCCTTCCTGTTTATTGGCCTCATACTCTGGAATTTTTTCATAGAGTCTACCACAGGTACTGTTCATATTTTACAAACAAAGAAATATTTGTATGAGTATACAAATATGAACAAACTGGAAATCTATTTCTCCACCATTTCATCTAACTGTATCGGATTTTTCTTCAATTTCTGTTTCTTCCTGATCTATTATCAATTCCTGGATGAGGGAACGCTTGGACTTAGTGTTTACGCCTTGTATTTTATACCCATCTTTCTCAATATGGTCGTATATGCGTTAGGATTTTCAATGATCCTGTCGTCGGTTTATGTATTGGCCAAGGATATTGCGCAGGTTTGGAATGTAGTGACGGGCATCGGATTCTGGATTTCTCCGATATTATTTAAACTCGAAACCTTTCGGGAAGCACTGCCCGGTGTAGACTATCTCAACCCCATTTCGGGAATCATCATCAATGCACGAAACGTACTGATGTTTCAGAGTTCGCCAGAGTGGGATCTGTTTGTTTACAATTGGATTTATGCGGCGTTCGTCCTTATGGCCGGTATTGTATTGTTGAACAGGGTGGGTAAAAAGGCAGCTGAAAAACTTTAGAATATAGCTATGACAGACGGAACAGCATTAGTAGCAAAAAATATAAGCAAAACCTTCACCGTATCAGAAGATAGCCACAATACGGTGAAGCATCGGCTATTCAACATTTTTAATCCGCCGCGACGCAAGCGTGTAGAGGCATTGAAGATGGTGACACTTGAAATACAGAAGGGTGAATGCGTCGGTTTTATTGGTAGAAACGGTTGCGGAAAGTCGACGCTGGTGAAATTGCTGGCGGGCGTTTACCCTACCGACACGGGCTATTTGAAAATTGACGGGTCTACCATGCTGATGAACCTGGGAGTGGGTATGAGCCAGGAGCTGACTGCGCGTGAAAATATCTATGTGTCTGGTTCTGTACTGGGACTGAAGATCAGAGAAATCGATAAGATTTTCGACGAGATTGTTGACTTCGCGGAAATACGCGAGTTCGTAGACACAAAAGTAAAGTTCTTTTCATCGGGTATGATGGCCAGGTTAGCATTTTCGATTGCAGTAAATGCAGGGGCCGACATCATGTTCCTGGACGAAATATTTGCTGTAGGCGACATGAAATTTCAGGAAAAAGCCGTCAAAGTGTTTGAGAGCTCGTGGATAGCTGGCAAAACGGTTGTACTGATTAGTCATAGCATGGAGGTGATACAGAAGTATTGCAGCAGGGTTGGGTTTATGAAAAATGGCGAATTGAAATTTTTCGGTGACCCTGAAAAGGCTATTCAGATGTATCTGGACGATAATCAGTAGGGTTTTTTATGTCAGGTGGCAGAATGAGCAGCAGACAGGTCCAGAACGCGAACGACAAGGTGCCGATACTCCGATCGAAGTAGACTTCTGTGATCATGGCGAGCAACAATGTGCCGTGTATTAGAACTGCGAGCCAGTTGCGTTGCCGCCAGAAACTGATAAATGGTAGCAGGCAATAGCCTGATAGAAAAAGGAGCAGGCCCAGGATTCCGGTGCTGTAGAGAATATCGAGATAGTTGTTGTGTATGTTTTTGCGGGTATCGATAGCAAACTGAAAACCTTTTTCGCGATACACACGATTCAGCTCATCGCGTTTGTCGCCCAAACCGGTACCCAGTACCGGATGCTCTTTGAACAATTGCCAGCCACAGGGCCAGGCGGCAAGGCGAAAATTGGCCCCGTTCCATTGGTCGGCCGTAAGCGTACCTGCATAGTGCGCCTCGCCCTGATTGTTTTGATATTTGTATTCGGTGATCGTGAGTTCACGAAACCGGTTCAGTGTTTTTGGAAAAAATTTGTAGACCAGAAACACACCCATCAGCAGGGCCAACAAAAGGGTGAGGCCTTCGAGGTATTTGCGACGCTTAACAATGTAATAAGCAAGGAACAATACGATACTTGTATACAACATCAACATCATGTTTCGGCTGGCCAGCAGATAGCTGATGGCTATCAAAAATGGAATCGCCAGGCCGGCCAGCGTCCGGATTCTTGCCGGTAACTGACCAAAAAAGTAATACCAGGCAAGGATATAGATAGAGATATTGACAAATAGCGATGTGTAAATAGACTGCTGCCCAAGGTGAACCGATAAAGAATCGTTGTAAAGAAATGCACTGTTACCGCTGGCCCGGAATTGAAGCAGAGATGCAATCAGTGCCGCGGCACAGGCAATGGTCACAATACCAGCAATGCCCAGCAGCAGACGCCGTTTGAAATTTGCTGTTGTTGCCAGCAACGGTACAAATAAAGAAAATATTAACAAAGGAATTCTCTTTTCGAGGAAACGAATTCCATCGTTTGAGTTGTCAGAGAGTAAATGGCTCAGCACAAGCCAGATACAGAAAGCCGCCATGAGCCAGAAAATAAGTGTCGGCTTTTTTGCGGTTGACGATTTTCGAAGCTGCTTGTTTAGAACAACATATATAAAAGTTATTGCTAATAATACTACTCTTACTGCTTCGCCAATTGGCATAAATAATGAAGCTATAAAGGCGAGCAGTAATGCGAGAAGTATTTTGAAGTGACTATTCATATTAACAGGAATGTGCATCTAACGACAAAGGTAGAATCTGTTGACATATCGGTCTTTGTTTTAGTTGCATATGATTTGATTTAAACCGGATGCTATGGAAAAATTATCGGTTGTTATCATTACTTACAATGAAGAAGCCAGCATTGGCCGTTGTATTGATTCGGTGTTACCAGTTGCGGACGAGGTGGTTGTGTTGGATTCCAATTCAACTGACCGAACGGTGGAGATTGCAGCCGAGCGGGGAGCCAAAGTGTATCTACATCCATTTACGGGCTATGTGTCTCAGAAGAACAGGGCCTTACAATTGGCCAGTTACGATTACGTGTTAAGTTTGGACGCTGATGAAATGTTGGATCCTGTTCTGCAGCAATCGATATTGAAGGCAAAACGAGGCTTTGCCTTTTTGGCTTATCGGATGCACCGATGTGCCTATTATTGCGACCGGTTTATTCGTCATGGTGCCTGGTACCCCGAGCCGAAAGTGCGGTTGGTGAATAGAAAGCAACTGAAGTGGGGCGGGCTTGACCCACACGACCAGATTCAGGTGCCTGCTACAACGGCTGTCTGTCATCTGAAAGGCGATATCCTTCATTTTATTTGCCGATCAGTAACTGAGCATCATATTCGCACGGAGCGTTTCAGCAGCATCGCAGCACAGTCGATGTATCGCGCGGGCCGGCGTACAAACTGGTTAAAGATTCTGGCAAGCCCCAGCTGGTTTTTCTTCAATGACTATATTCTTCGTCGGGGCTTTTTGAGCGGGAAGCGGGGCTGGCAAATTGCCTGCATTCAGACCCGTTATCATTTTCTGAAGTACTATAAACTTTGGAAGATGCAACAGACTGGCGCTTTGCGTCCGGTAGCAGGGGAGGCGAAAATGCCGCAGCGACAACTTCAGGAAACCAGATAGATGACAATATTTATAAAGCCGGCCCATCGCCGGCTTTATAAATATTGTTGATTAGATGTTGAGTCCACCGCAAACGCTCAGGGTTTGTCCGGTAATATAAGCGCCCATATCAGACGCGAGGAAGAGGGTGCTGTTGGCGATATCTTCGGCGCTTGCAAATCGGCCCAGTGGTATGCCCGCCTTATATTTGTCGGCCGCTTCGCCTTCTTTCAAATAGGCGGTCATATCGGTTTCTACAAAACCGGGTGCGATGGCATTGCAACGAATATTACGGCTGCCCAGTTCTTTTGCCACGCTTTTGGTAAAGCCGATGATGCCTGCTTTTGACGCGGCATAACTGCTTTGGCCCGCATTGCCCATTTCCCCGATTACTGAGCTCATATTGATGATCACACCGGCCCGGGCCTTCATCATGGGCTTGATAACCTGTTTGGTCATGTAGAATACGCTGTTCAGATTTACCCGAATTACTTCATCCCACTGGTCGGGGGTCATCCGAAGCAGGAGATTATCTTTTGAAATGCCTGCATTGTTGACGCAGATGTCTACGCTGCCAAATTCAGCCATTACTTCATTAACCAGTTTTTCGCATTGGGCCACATCGCCTGCATTGCTTTGCCAGGCTTTGGCCTTCACGCCCATGCCCTGTATTTTTTCAACCAGCTGGCTGGCGCGGGTAGCGCTGCTATCGCTTACGTAAGTGAAAGCAATATTGGCACCGTGTTCGGCGAATTTTAGCGCAATTGCTTCGCCAATTCCACGGGCTGCGCCGGTAACGATGGCCACTTTGTTTTCGAGTAACTTCATATAGGTCTGTTGTTTTGGAAATTAGTTGGTCTGCTTATTTTGGAATAAGATGATTTCATCGATATAAGTGCGGTCGTTGCTTAGTCGAGGTACCTTGTGTTGTCCGCCAAGTTTTCCTTTGCTTCGCAGCCAGTTAGTAAAACTACCTGCCGGCAAAGCATGTACCAGAGGGCGCCGCAATGCAATGTCCTTATAGCGTTTAGCCTCGTAGTCGCTATTGACCTTTTTTAGATTTGCGTCCAGCTGGTCAACAAACTGCTCAAGGTTGTCGGGAGCCCTGTCGAATTCTATCAGCCATTCGTGAGCACCATTGGACGCTTCGGAGAAATAGACCGGTGCTGCAGTATAATCACTCACTATTGCATTGGTGGCCTGGCAGGCCGCCGCGATGGCCTTATCGGTATTATCAACGATCACTTCTTCGCCAAAAGCATTCATATAGTGTTTTAGGCGACCTGACACCACAATGCGGTAAGGAGAAAGCGACGTGAATTGAATGGTATCGCCAAGCAGATAACGCCAAAGTCCGCCATTGGTACTAATGACCAGGGCATAGTTCCTGCCGAGTTCCACATCCTGCAGACCAATTGTGCGCGGTTGTGCCTGTCCATATTCACTTACGGGCATGAACTCCATGAATATGCCATGGTCAGTGAACAGCAACATGCCATCGTCGCCGGGTTTTTCCTGTGCTGCAAAAAAACCTTCGGAGGCATTGTACATTTCCAGATAGTGTATGGGCTTGCCAATGAGTTTTTCAAACTGAGCGCGATAGGGAGTAAATGAAACACCACCATGCATGTACAGTTCCAGGTTGGGCCACACATCGCAGATCTGGTTGCGGCCGGTGAGCTCGAGAATTCGTTTAAACAGCACCAGTGTCCAGGTCGGCACGCCGGAGATAGAGGTCACGTTTTCCCGAATGGTGCTATTGGCCAGTAATTCAATCTTGTTTTCCCATTCATCCATTAAAGCGATGCTAAGGTCGGGTGTACGGAGCCAATGACCCCAGAAGGGAGAGTTTTGCAGGAGAACCGCGCTCAGATCGCCGTATTGAGCATCGGCGTTCATGGGGTTAATATTATGACTTCCGCCAATAACCAGGCCTTTTCCCGTTAGCAAGGTAGAATCGGGATTGAACTGATAGTACATGGTCAGTACATCCTTGGCCGCTTTGAAATGGCAGTCTTCCAGACTTTCGTCGCTTATGGGGATGAATTTACTTTTGTCGCTGGTGGTACCACTGCTTTTGGCGAACCAGTAAACCGGGGTATTCCATAACAGATTTTGTTCGCCCTTCATCATTCGCTCAATGTAGGGCTTCAGGTCGTTGTACTCGTGAATTGGTACTGCCTGCTTGAACGACTTGATATTAAACAGATCCGAAAACCGGTAGCGTCGACCAAATTCGGTGTACTGCGCGCTGGTTACCAGATCCTGCAACACTTCGCGTTGCGAGTCGGAAGGATGCTGTTTCCACCCTTCAATACGCCATAGACGCATCCGGGCGAGAGAAGATATGGCAGGACTGAGCAGACTCATTGTGGCAGGCAAAATAAGGAATTTGGCAATTCGGCCATGAGTTAATTTGATTAGGAAAACAAATCACCCAGTCGCGAACATGTGTCCAAACAGCATCACAAGTTGGAAACCACCTTCGAAACAATATGTGGCTTACCCAGTGTGTAATAGTGAAGCACTGGCACGCCTGCTTTTTTCAGATCGCGGCTTTGATTTAGCAGCCACTCCATACCTACCTGTTCTACTTCCTCGTCGGTCTTGCATTTCAAAATTTCATTGCTAAGATCAGTGGGCAGGTCAATATGAAAAGTTTTGGGAAGCATGGTTAGCTGCTTACGATTGTAAATAGGTTTCAGTCCCGGAATAATTGGAACATTGATGCCCATTTCGCGGCAGGCCTTGACGAACGAATAATATTTATCGTTGTCAAAAAACATTTGTGTAACAATGTAATCAGCACCGTTGTCTACTTTTGCTTTCAGGTACTGCAGATCGGCCTGCATATTGGGCGCCTCAAAATGTTTTTCGGGATAACCAGCCACACCAATACAGAAAGTAGTTTTGTTTGTTCCCTTCAGGTCTTCTTCGAGGTAAACACCTGCGTTGAGGTTTACTACCTGGCGAAGCAGTTCGCTGGCAAACTTATGTCCATCGGGTTCCGGTTCGAAAGTGGTTTCGTTTTTGGCAGCATCGCCGCGAAGCACCAGCACGTTGTCAATACCCAGATATTGAAGATTGAGAAGCGCATCCTCCGTTTCGTTGACACTAAAACCTCCGCAAATCAGGTGTGGCACTGTATCTACATCGTATTTGTTCATGATGGCAGCACAAATACTTTCAGTGCCGGGGCGCTTCCGAATGACTACTTTCTCGAAGCTTCCATCTGCACGTTTCTTAAAAACATGTTCACTACGGTGATAGGTCACATTGATGAAAGCGGGTTTATGTTCCATCAGCGGATCGAGATGCTTGTATAGAGCTTCTATACCTTTTCCTTTCAGGGGCGGCAGGACTTCAAAAGATATAAGAGTGCCTTTGGCCTGGGCAATATGTTCGGTTACTTTCATTTGGGGAGCAAAAGTAGGTTGAAAAGGTGAAAGGTGAAAGGTGAGACGTGAAAGGTGAGAGGTGAGGGGTGAGAGGGGAGAGGTGAAAGGTGAGAGGTGAAAGGCTTGTCTGCCGAAGCGTAGCGAAGGCAGATGAAACGTGAGACGTGAAACGTGAGACGTGAAAGGTGAGAGGTGAGGGGTGAGAGGGGAAAGGTGAGAGAGGAGTGGAGAATGTCGTGCGAACCGCATGGAGCAAGGGGGGATGAAATATTTTCTTGAAATACCTACGTGCAAGAGGCTAAGCGATCGATTGGGGTCGACTCCGGAATTTTTTTGCAAGTGTTTGGATTTCAGTAAAAAAAGGGCACTTTATGCGTTTCGTTTGCGGTTTATGCAGATTCAATTGCAGCTACTGTAAATGGAAAATCTCACCACTCACCTCTCCACTCTCCCGTTCCACCTCTCCCCTCTCACCCCTCACCTCTCACCTTTCACGTCTCACCTCTCACGTTTCACGTCTTTTCGGTTTACTTTTGCCCCATGTCTATTACTATCTACGCTCGCGACCTGGTGAAACGGTACGGAAATCGAACCGTAGTGAACCATGTGTCGTTTGAGGTGAGCCAGGGGGAGATCGTGGGTTTGCTGGGGCCGAATGGTGCAGGGAAAACCACCTCATTTTATCAGGTAGTTGGGCTGGTGAGGCCCGACGAAGGGCGAGTGTTTCTGGACAAACAGGAAATTACCAGCTTGCCCATGTACAAGCGGGCTCAATTGGGCATTGGCTACCTGCCTCAGGAAGCCTCGGTTTTTAGAAAACTGAGTGTAGAAGACAATATTTCTGCTGTGCTGGAAATGACGGGCCTGTCGAAGGCTGAACAACGAGAAAAACTGGAGTCGCTGCTCGATGAATTTCGGCTGCATCATGTTAGAAAGAGCAATGGGGATGTGTTGAGCGGTGGTGAACGCCGCCGTACGGAGATAGCCCGGGCACTGGCCGTAAATCCCAAATTCATTTTACTTGACGAACCGTTTGCAGGCATCGACCCGATTGCGGTGGAGGATATTCAGGCGATTGTGGCCCGCCTCAAATACAAGAATATTGGCATACTCATCACCGATCACAATGTAACAGAGACGTTGTCGATATGCGATCGTGCTTACCTGTTGATTGAAGGCAAAATATTTAAACACGGCACAGCCGAAGAACTGGCGAGTGACGATCAGGTGAAAAAACTCTACCTGGGTCGCGACTTTGTGCTACGCCGTAAAGACTGGCTTCACGAAGAAGCGAAAGGAAGTATCTGATTCTGCTGCCTGCCGGACTAGAGTGCCGAAAGCACTTTCTGATCGATCTGTACAGGATATTTCTTCTTCAGTTTTTTTAACCATTGCTCTTCGAGCATTTGCTGATAATCGTTCATTACCAGACCCCGCGCTTCTTCGAAAGTTCTGGGCTCTGGTTGCGTAAATACTTTTATGATATAGGCAAAAGAAGTAGTCTGATCCGTTGGATTGGATACGAAACTGGTAAAGCGACCGGCTATTGGTTCGGAGCCGTTTAGTCCGGGCAACTGATCCCAGTCAAATCTGGCAGAATCGGCCACCACCCTGTCGCGGAAGGCATCCATTGTAAGATTGATGTTGCTAATATTCGTTTTCAGTGCTGTAAGTAGTGTTGCAGCAGTACTGCTATCGGGGCAAAAGAACAACCAGGCAGTTGCGCTATTTCCCCATTGATATTTTTGCTTATTGCTTTCGAATATTTTCCGCAGGCTGGCGGTGTCCGTCTGCGCTTTGTTCCAAACCTCCTGCTGCATCACTTCAAAAAACAAATTGCCTTCGCGGAACTCCGTCATCTGTATACGGAATTTTTCATTGTAGTCTTCGAGGTGATTGCGGTAATATTGGTACATAGCCTGCTGGCGAAACTCCTGCATTAATTCAGGATAGGGACGAATGCCGCCCCGATCGGATCGATATCGGTTCATTTGGGCGAAACGAATCCAGTCGTTAACGGTTGAACTGTCGCGGCCAATATGAAATAGAATCGTTTCGCGGGAAAGTTTGCGCGCGGCTCCGGCAGGTTTGAAGTCGAGCAGGCTGTCGCTGATGGCCCAGATCACATCATTGCTATAGGGCGCAGGCTTGATGCCGGGGCGCTTCAGCACCTGTTTGTAAATGAAATCGCGGGCAGTTTTCCAGCGATCATCGTTAATGACTTTTTGCTCCAGTAGTTCGCGATAGCTTACGTCATTGCTATCAGTAGGCACCGGCATGTCTTCAACCTTACGAACAATATGGAAGCCATGTTGCGAACGAAATGGCAGACCAATCTGCCCGTTCCTGATAGAAGCAATATGATTTTCGAAATCAGCATCGTATTGCCCCACTGAAATATCAGGCACCCGTCCATTGGCCTGAGCGCTTACCAGGTCATTACTGTAGCGTTGAGCCAGGCTGGCGAAATCGCCACCGGCAATTAATACCTGATAAAGCGAGTCGGCCAGTTTCTGACGAAGGTCAATCGATTGTTGATCGGCGGCAGGAGGAAGGGCCAGCAAAATTTGATCGATGCGAATACGACCTAATGCTTTTCTCTCGCCAAGGTTTTTAAAGATATGGTAGCCTGACCCTGACCTGAAAGGAGCAGAAACCTTTCCGGGGCTCAGCTGGTAAATGATATTTTCAAAAGCATATGGAAGCGTGAAAACAGTTATGTAGGAAAGGTCGCCACCGTTTAATTTGGCAGAAGGGTCGTCGGAGTACTCGCGCGCCAGTTTTTTGAAATCGGCGCCAGCGTTGAGCTGACTTTTTACTGTACTAAGCTTTTTCTGCGCAGCCACTGTATCAACCACACCGGCTGCATTGGTAAAGCTGATAAAAATATGAGCAACATGAATATCCTTCTGGCTCCTTAAAAAGGCCTCATGACGAAGTCGATCTATGGCCGCGGGGTCGCTCAGATAGGGTTCAATAATCTGGCCGCGCAGCACGTCCATTTCACTCCGAAGTTGGGGAAGGGTATCGTAGCCATGGTCATAGGCATCCTGTATTTTCAGTCGCGAGTTGATGAAAAGCTGGAGATAGTCTTTCATTGCCTGCTTCCGTTGCCCGGCTTCGGGACGGTTGTTTTTGTCAAACGCCCGCAAAAATTCGCTGGCATCCACTTTATGCTTTCCGTAGGTGAATAAAGTTTGTGCAGAGGCGGGCAATATTGCCAGGCTAAACAGCAATAAAGCCAGAATGGGCTTTTTCATAACTTGGAATTTTCAAGTGCTTGGATAACGTATTGAGGGCAAATTTATTGGGTAAAATACAACCCGTCTATTGCTTTTGCAATTTCAACTTCAAAATTTCGTCGGTCTGCTCCCAGGTAAGCTTTTTGGCAATGATGCGTTTTTCACGATCCAGCAAAAAAAGCGCTGGTACCGTCTGGGCATCGTATAGTTGAACGTAACCGGGAATATTATTGTCAACCCGCAGCTTTTCTTCAGCCTTGCTGTAATACACATGTGTCCAGTCATCCAGCTTATAGTCGCTGATAAATTTCAGCCAGTCCTCCTTTTTCCCCTCCGTTTCTTTTGCTACGGCAAAAATGCGGAGCCCTATGTTTTTCCAGCTTTTTCGATACATCGAATCTATTTGTGGCAGGGTCTCTTTGCAGTGCCCACAGGTGGGATCCCAGAAAGTAACCAGCGTAAACCGCGCGGTATCTGCATACAACAGGCGAAGGTTCCCCTTTTGGTCGGGGAGCGCTATGTCTTCGGCAGGGTTGCCCATGATATTCGACATCAGGCTATAGGCCCGGTTGGTGATCATTTTTTTTCCTTCCTCGGTTAGCCAGTCATAGTTCTTGTTGGCAAAATATTTCTGAAAAAGGTGTACAAACACTTTGTCTTCCCACATGAACTGCTGATTGAGGTACCGTGTTACAAATTTAACCAGCAGATATTTGGTCATTTCCTTACTGGGCGTGGCATAGCCCAGCATATAATCGAGTTCGCGTATCACTGAGTCAGCGTCTGGATAAAACAAGGTGTTCATGTATTTGTCGAGCCTTGAATCGAATAGCGATGCCGGTGTCCGCACCATTCGGTCGTCAAAAAAATAGAGACCATCCCAATAATGATTTTTAAAATAGCGATAAGCAAATGCAGAATCGTAGCTGCCACCCGGGTGAGCAGAGGCGGGCGGGACCTGTGGTTCTTCCATTAGGCGCATCAACATGGCCAGTATTGATTGAGGCCGTTCCGAAGTAATATCATGCCGGAGGTCGCTGATGGCTTTACGGGTGCCTTTTATTTCAGCATCAATAAAAGCAGAGTCTCCTAAAGCAACTGATGTGGGTCGCATCGTTTCCAGTTCGTTTAGCCGTTTTCCGAGGCTATCAACCTGGCTCTGGTAGCGTAGAAATTGCTCGTTATCGTCGGAACCGGTAAAATAGCGTGATTTCAAATTGCTGGTATCGGCAAACACTGAAAAGTGCTGGTCCTGATCAATCAACATTTCAATAAACCGGTCGCGGGTGGGGTAGGCTAATACATAAATCCCGCCGCCCAGTTTCTCACTTCCTTTCAAAACGCCTTCAGCTTTAGCGTTGAGTTTTACTGAATCAACAATGGGAAATTGCTTGCCAGCATAGTGACCCAGGTAAACCGTTTGGTTGGCAAATGGCTTGAATTGTATTTTGATTTCGTAGCCGTCCTGCGCCGAAATCAGCACGGGCAGGCAAATTAGGATGGCGAAAAGCGTCTTTTTCATAGCGAAATTCAAAAATAACAAAAATGGCGGTTGGCCCATGGGGAGTGGGAAGTGGTAATTGGAGAATTGGACGGTGAGAAAGTCGTTTAGGTTGGCTCGCTGGTTGATCATCTGCGGTTGCCGTTGAGCAAAACCCGTTAGTTTTGCGCCGTGAGCAGAAAAAAGAAAAATATCGTTTTGCCCCAGGTGCTGGTAGAAGACTATGCTGCCGAAGGAAAATCGCTGGCCCGGGTAGATGGAAAAGTGATCTTTATTGAAGGGGCTGTACCTGGCGACCGGGTGGATGTGCAACTGGGCCGTAGTAAAAAGGATTGGGCGGAGGGCCGTGCCATCCGATTTCATGGTTTCTCCGATCAGCGGGTGGAGCCTTTTTGCGACCATTTTGGCATTTGTGGAGGTTGCCAGTGGCAGATGTTGCCCTATGACCTTCAGTTGAAGTATAAAGAGAAGCAGGTGCGCGATAACCTGCAAAGGATCGGAAAGCTGCAAATGCCCGATATCCGGCCAATTATGGGCGCGGAAAAAACTCGTTACTACCGAAATAAGATAGAATACACTTTTGGTAATAAGCGCTATTTGCGCCGGGAGGAGCTGGGCGATGAAACTATTACCGGCCAACAGGATGTGGCCGGCTTTCATGCCCGCGGACTATTCGACAAAGTGGTGAACATCGATCAATGTCACCTGCAGGAAGAACCAACCAACGAACTTCGGAAGGCCATTTGCCAATGGGGAAGAGACCATCATGTTGCTTTTTATGACATACGTCAGCATCAGGGATTTTTGCGTACTCTTCAGTTGCGGTTTTGTGATACCGGCGAAAGAATGGCCAATATGGTGGTGGGCGAATATGATCAGGATAAGATCGAACACCTGATGAGCTTTATTGAAAAGAACTTTCCCGACCTTACTACTTTATTGTACACGGTCAATACCAAGCACAACGATAGCTTGTACGATTTAAAGCCTGTTGTCTGGAAGGGCAAGGGTTATGTGGTAGAGCGGCTCGAAGATTTTTCCTTCAAAATCGGTCCTTTGTCGTTTTTTCAAACCAATACCGCGCAGGCAACCAGGCTATATCAGGTTACCAGGGAAATGGCCGCACTAACTGGCAGCGAAGTGTTGTACGATTTGTATTGTGGCACGGGCAGCATTGGTATTTTTTGCAGCCGCCAGGCCGCGAAGATTGTGGGAGTGGAACTGGTTTCCGCTGCAATAGACGACGCCAGGGAAAATGCCAGCCTGAACAGTCTTACCAACACTGCATTTTTCGCTGGCGATGTGATTGATGTCTGCAACGACGACTTCTTTGCCGTGAATGGTCGCCCTGACGTAATTATCACAGATCCTCCAAGGGCAGGTATGCACGAGAAACTGGTGAGAAAAATACTGGACATGGAGGCTCAACGCGTGGTATATGTGAGCTGCAATCCTGCCACTCAGGCCCGCGATCTGCAATGGTTGAGCGAAAAGTATGAAGTAACAGTGGTGCAACCCGTGGACATGTTTCCGCACACATTGCATATAGAAAATGTAGCAGCTCTTGAATTGAAAGCAGGATGATTGTCCAGATCGACCCGGTACCTCAATTTTCATTTGTCAGTCGCTGAACTTTTGATATCTGTTTGCTACTGCTATCGTCCGAAGCAGTCAGCATGAATGCCTATTTTTGCAAAATGACTGAATTCAGGTTCACGCGGCCGAGTCCTTTTCCGCCGATCATAAAGAATCTTATCATCATTAATCTGTTGGTTTGGGTGGCTCAGATGGTTTTTCAGGATAGCTACCAGCTTACCAACAGGATTGCGCTATATCCGATCGACTCGCCCTGGTTCGAACCCTACCAAATTGCTACTCACATGTTTGCCCATGCTATTCAGCCGCCTGGGTTCCCTATGCATATTATTTTTAACATGTTTACGCTTTGGATGTTTGGCCGCACGCTTGAGAATTACTGGGGACCGAAGCGATTCCTGTTTTTTTACCTGGCTTGTGGAGTAGGAGCGGCGGCTGTTCACCTGCTGGTACAACATCTGCAATATGATCCACAATTGATTCGTGAATTGACCATCGCCCGGCTGACGGGTAATGAAGCGCTGTACGAACAGCTGATGGTTCAGGCAAAATTTCTCCGTTCGGCACTTGGCGCGTCCGGCGCAGTGATGGGGGTGGTGATCGGATTTGCCTATCTTTTTCCCAACACCGAGTTTTTCCTGCTGTTTTTCCCATTTCCCATAAAAGCCAAATGGGTAGCATTGGGACTGGTAGCCATGGACCTGTTTGGCGGCTTTAACCCGACGAGTGATTCAGGTATTGCTCATTTTGCCCATCTGGGTGGCGCACTCACCGGATTTATCATCGTATTGATCTGGAACAAAACCAATAAAAAAACGTTTTACTGATACGGCCAACGCGAGGCCAACGGTCAATTGGTTTTAAGAGTTTTGTGCTTTTTCAATTAACAAGCTTGACTTAAATTTAACCGCGAAACAGAGCGAGATATGGGTTTTCAAGACCGCGATTATAGCAATAACAGGGTTTCTTTTGCACAGGAACGTAACAATCTGATCCTTTTGATAGCCATCAATGTGGTGGTGTTTGTGATCATGATTTTTATCAGGGCGGTATATGCGCTCAATTATTCACCAAGTGCCGTGGCTGCAGAACAGTTTAACGACCGTGTGGTAAGCTGGTTCAGTCTTCCTGCCGATCTGGGTAGGCTGGCGTCAAAACCCTGGACGGTCATTACGCACATGTTTGTACACATCGACGTGTGGCATGTGCTTGGCAACATGCTCTGGCTTTGGGTTTTTGGCTTCATTTTGCATCAGCTGACAGGGAACCGTAAAATCATTCCCATTTATCTATATGGTGGCTTGATGGGCGCTTTAGCCTATTTGCTGGCCCAAAACCTTTTGCCAGGATTACGGCCGCTTCTTGAAATAAGTACTGCCCTGGGAGCTTCTGCCGGGGTAATGGCTGTGGCGGTTGCCGTTACCGTGCTGTCACCCGGTTATCGCATGTTCACCATGCTCAATGGAGGTATCCCTATCTGGATAATTACAACTGTTTATCTGATCATTGATCTGGCTACTTTACCCACGGGTAATACTGGCGGACATATCGCACACCTGGCAGGGGGGCTGGCCGGATTCCTGTTTATTTTGGCATATCGCCGCGGCTATGATGCGGGTGGTTGGATCAACCGCTTTTTCGACTGGTGTGTCAACCTCTTCAATCCAGAGAAACCAGCCCGCGGTCGCGAAATCAAGAAGGAACTTTTTTATAAAGCAAACAAAGACCCCTATCAGCGCACTCCCAATTTGACCGAGAAGCGGGTCGACGAAATCCTGGATAAAATCAATCAGAAAGGCTTCGAATCGCTTTCGGACGAGGAGAAGGACTTGCTAAAGCGCGCTTCGCGTGAAAGCTGATTTCACAAATTTTTGCCGCTGGCCGCGTTTATACGTTCAATAATTACGGAAATTCGCCTGGTATGGCCAGCCGGTTTCGCATTTTCACCCGAAGGTTTTTTCTGATCTGCAACATCGTGTGGGTCCTGTTTTTCCTTTTGGCGGCCCTGGCTCCAAATCTCGATCCGCAGCGCTGGTGGTTTCTCGCTTTTCTTGGTCTCATCTTCCCTTTTCTTTTTCTGGGTAATCTGTGCTTTTTGGTTGGCTGGCTGATTTTGCGAAAGCGCTATGCGCTGATATCGGCCATTGCACTTTTGCTGGGTTTTAAAAGCATCAGTGTCTTTTTTGCGTTTCATCCCGGTTCCGGATTTACTGAACATAAAAAGAAAGGCGATTTGCGAATCGCTACCTGGAACGTTGCCAGGTTTATTGAAATGAGGAGAAATCACAACAAGGGCAGCCGTACCAGACTGCGAATGATGGAGCAGATTGAAGCACAGAATGCCGACGTGATTTGCATGCAGGAATTTTTTCATTCGCTTGCCTACGACTGGTACCCCAATCTGACTTATATCAGCAAAAATTATAATTATCCCTACTATTATTTTTCGCATGATGTTGACGGCGACAACCATTTCACCGGTAGCGTTATTTTTTCCCGATATCCCATTATCGACAGTGGACTGATTCGGTTTCCTCGTCCCTCATTGCCGGAAGCATTGATGCATGCTGACATCAAGGTAAATGATGATACTATTCGGGTTTATACCACGCACCTGCAGTCGGTACAGTTTAAAAAAGGCGATTATCAGCGGATTGAAGAGATCAAATCGGGAGAAGATGGGTTGGTCGGAAATTCGAAAACCATTTTTTCAAAATTGAGAACGGGGTTTTCGAACCGGAAAATACAGGTCGATATCATCAACCAGGTGCTGAATGATAGTCCATACCCGGTCATTTTTTGTGCCGACCTGAACGATGTTCCCAATTCCTACGCCTATTACCAGGTAAAGGCTGATATGCAGGACGCATTTTTAAAGAAGGGGTTTGGAATTGGTCGTACGTTTAATGCACTTTCACCCACTTTGCGAATTGATTATATTCTGGCCGACGACGCTTTTGACATCCGCCAGTTCAAAAGGATTGTACGCGATTATTCAGATCATTATATGCTGGTGGCAGATATGCGGCTCGCTCGCGATTTATGAAAAACTTGGCATTAGCCTTTCTAAGGACTCTTGTTCTCCCGTTTTCAAATGGTACATTTGTGGCGCCCGAATTAACCTCGAATATTTATGAGCGAACTGAAGATTTTTAATTCTTATAGCAGGCAAAAAGAAGTATTTACCCCGTTGACTCCGGGACATGTGGGCATGTATGTATGCGGACCTACTGTGAGTGGTGAAAGTCATCTGGGGCATTCGCGTCCTTACATTACGTTCGACGTGGTGCTTCGATACCTGAGACATCTGGGATACAAGGTTCGGTATGTGCGCAACATTACCGATGCCGGGCATTTTGAGGAGGAGGGTCGTGAGGCGGAAGATAAGATTTCGAAAAAAGCAGTGCTCGAAAAGCTGGAGCCCATGGAACTGGTGCAAAAGTATACCAACCTGTTTCACTGGGCCATGGATCAGTTCAATACGATACCTCCATCCATTGAACCAACTGCCACCGGACATATTGTAGAGCAGATCGGCATGATACAGGAGATCATCAAAGCCGGCTATGCCTATGAAAAAAATGGTTCTGTTTATTTCGATGTAAAGAAATATGCAGCCACTCACGACTATGGCAAATTGAGTGGAAGGGTTATTGACGAGCTATTGGAAACTACCCGTGAGCTCGACGGTCAGGACGAAAAAAGAGATCGCGCAGATTTTGCACTTTGGAAAAATGCATCGCCGGAACATATAATGCGTTGGCAAAGTCCCTGGGGAGTTGGTTTTCCCGGCTGGCATATTGAGTGCTCGGCAATGGCGACTAAATATCTGGGTGCTCAGTTCGACATCCATGGCGGAGGTATGGACCTGATGTTTCCGCATCATGAAAGTGAGATAGCTCAAAGTACCATTTGCAATCATGTAGCGCCGGTTCGGTACTGGATGCACAATAACATGATTACCATCAACGGTAAGAAAATGGGTAAGAGCTACAACAACTATATTACTCTTACCGAAATGTTCAGTGGCAACAACCCGGTGTTGGAAAAGGCCTATCATCCCATGGTGATCCGGTTTTTTGTGTTGCAGACCCAGTATCGCAGCACGCTCGACTTCAGCAATGAGGCGCTACAGGCAGCCGAAAAGGGATTGAAGCGCCTGTGGGATGCCTACGGACATACCCAAAACTGGTCGGCAGATATGGGTGCCAGCGCACCGGGGCAGCCCGATTTGGACCAAAAGGTTCAACAGTTGTTGTCTGAACTGGATGATTTCATGAACGATGATTTCAATACTGCGAAAGTGCTGGCTAACATTTTTGAGATGGTGCCTGTTATCAACTCTATTAAAGATGGCAGTTTGCCTGCCACGGCTCTTAGTTCCGGCACAATTGGGTTAGTGAAGTCGAAACTTAACACTTACGTAGAACAGATACTGGGTCTGCGATCAGTTACTGAGGCCGACAACAACCGGTTGAGGGATGTAATGGGTTTACTAATGGAAATCAGGAAAGAGGCCCGTTCGCGCAAAGACTTTATGACTTCCGATAAGATCCGCAATCAGCTTGCTGCCATTGGCATCACTTTGAAAGACGAGAAGGATGGCAGTATGAGTTATTCGATCGATTAGCAAAAAAGCGCCATACGGCGCTTTTTTGCTAATTAAGTATCCTCTCCACTCTCCACTCCCCACTCTCCACTCCCCACTCCCCACTCTCCACTCTCCACTCCCCACTCCCCACTCCCCACTCCCCACTCCCCACTCCCCACTCCCCACTCTCCACTCCCCACTCCCCACTTCCCACTGCCCCTCCGCACTACCCCCTCCCCAACCTATACCCATTATGATATTCCTTCACAAAATATTTTTGCTGCACCTTTCGATCTAAAAATTGATTGCGTTTTGCATCCCAGCTTAGTTTTTTACCACTGCGGTAAGCGATATTTCCCATTTGTGCTACGTTGGCTACATGAGCAGCATCTGCGATGGGGCAATGAAGATTTTCCGGCTTATTCTGGCGAATGGATTCAATGAAGTTGTTCCAGTGATTCACCAGTCCGTTGTCCCTACTCTTTTGAAATGCCATGCTGACTTTTTGTTTGCTCTGTCGTTCTTCCAACACTTCCCAGCCGCCGCGATGAAGTACCAGGGTGCCATTGTTGCCAATAAAAGCGATGCCATGGTCGCGACCATAAGATCCGTTATCGATCCCCATGGCTGAGTCCCAGACGAGGTTAAATCCGTCGAACTCGTAAAGTGTAGTAAGTGTATCTGGGGTTTCCTGTGAAAGTTCGGGATACGCAAATGGTCCGCCCAATGCAGCGATGCTGTTGGGAGTAGTAGCTTTCATGCCGAGCAGCGCGTAGTCGAGCAGGTGCACGCCCCAGTCGGTCATCAGACCACCCGCGTAGTCCCAGAACCAGCGGAAATTGAAATGGAATCTGCTGGCATTGAATGGCCGTAGGGGCGCAGGTCCCAACCATGTTTTGTAGTCAATGCCGGGAGGTGGCGCCGAATCGGGAACTACGGGCTGGGGCCGCATCCAGCCCTGATAACACCAAACTTTGACCGTGCGGATCATTCCCAACTGACCACTATGTACGAAATCAATTGCATCTCGAAAATGTTGCTGGCTACGTTGCCATTGACCTACCTGCACCAGTTTGCCACTTTGTTTTTGCGCGGCAACCATTGCTGCACATTCCCCAATACTATTGCCCGCCGGTTTTTCTACGTACACATGCTTGCCCGCATCAACGGCATGCATCATTTGCAAAGCATGCCAGTGGTCCGGTGTGCCGATCATGATTACGTCGATGTCTTTATTGTCGAGCAATCGGCGGTAGTCGCCGGTCTGCAGCAATTTAGTTGCATTACCCCCATTTTTACTGAAATCGGCCAGTCGATCCGTCAAAACCGACTGGTCGATATCACATACGGCAACCAGTTCTACGCCTGGCACCTGCAGGGCGGCCTGTGTGTTGGCCCAGCCCATACCCTTAATACCGATGGAGGCCAGACGAATACGATCAGAAGCTGCCAATGCCCGCCGGCTACTGGCTGAGCTGATCGTTGGCAAAAGAGCGGCGCCGGCTAGCGCCATAGCTGATTGGGTGATGAACTTGCGGCGAGTTGACACGAAGAAAGGATTTAAATGTGCAAATGTGCAAATGACTACTCAAGGAAGGTACAAATTTTCCATTTGCACATTTCCACATTTGCACATTTGCACACCTGCCTGCCGGCAGGCAGGTTTCCTCATTCTCCCTTAAACGTTTTCCCTCCGCCAATTCTACGGTTCACTCCATTCTACTGACGATTCACTCCCGGTTTGATGACAGGCAGGGCGGAATCCTGTTGTAAAGGTTAAACAAAATATGTCAACTATGCGATTCCAAAAATTCTTTATTCCACGCACCATGCTGTTGGGTGCAGGTATGCTGGTGTTGTTGTCGAGCTGCGATAAAGACGATGACGATCCTCCCGCTCCGTCCAGCACTATTACCGATCTGGTAGTAGCCGATGCCAATTTTAGTCTTCTGGAGCAGGCGGTGCTGAAAGCCAACCTTGCCGCTACTCTCAGCGGCACCGGACCCTTCACAGTATTTGCTCCCGACGACGCCGCTTTTGCTGCATCTGGTTTGAACTCTGCAGCCGTGAACGCGCTTTCGCAGGCTGATGCCAGCGGCATTATTCTGTATCATGCACTGGGCGCCGAAATCCGCAGCACCGATGTGCCTGCCGGTCCCAACGCTAAAGTGGTGACTGCCAGCGGTGACTCAGTATATGTTACCCGCAACAGTAATGGGGTGTTTGTAAACGGCGTACGCGTAACAACCGCCGATATCGATGCCGATAATGGCGTGATTCACAAAATTGGCCGTGTGTTGTTGCCCCCCGGTAATAAAACTATTGTTGATGTAGCTGAAGCCGGCGGTCTCGATTCGCTGGTGAAAGCTGTATTGCGTGCAGATAGCGAAGCGGGTGGTGCACCAGGTCTGGCAAATACGCTGGGTTCAGCTACACTTACTGTGTTTGCTCCAACCAACCAGGCCTTCACCAACCTCTTGGGCGCTCTTGGTTTAACTGATATCAATCAGATTCCTATTGGAACACTGGTAGCAGTGCTGCAGTATCACGTGGTGTCTGGCCGCGCTTTCTCCAGCGACCTGGCTAATACGACCCTGCCCATGCTGGCTGGCGGAAGCACCACCATTAATCTGACAAACGGAACCGGTGGTGGTCCAACGATCCGCGGAAATGGCAATAGCGGCAATGCATCCAATATCGTGAGCACGAACATTATGGCCCGCAACGGTGTTGTACACCTCATTGACCGGGTGTTGCTGCCCTAAGAAAGATTTCTCATTCATGTGGACGTGTAACCTTTGAAAGACCCAATCGTGTGGGGCATTCCGGGAGAAACGGAGACGGAAGAAAAAAACGTATAGGCTTTAACCAGTCCCGTATCCCAAGTAGTCCGGAAGCCCCATTTTTTTGATACTGTGTAGTGTTATGTTCCGGCATAGATACCGATACCTGTTTTTATTTGTGCTGTCGCTTTACACTTTTCTCAACACTGTGTTTTGCGATGTGTACTACTATTTCCAGATCACCATTGAGTGGTACTCCGCTCTTTTGGTCATAACTGCCATTACATACCTGACCTGGGAAGGTAATCGAGTACTGGAGCCGCTTGTTCAAAGAAAAATTCCGCCTGCCCGAAGCAAATGGCGTTTCCTGATTGGATTTTTCATTGCTGGCAGCAGTTTTTCTATCTTATCCACGTTTTTTGTAGTGTATCTGGCAGGCCAGGTTTTTCACGACTACAGCTGGCAGCAAAATCTGAACCCGCAGAAGCTGAATATCATTTATGCCGGGCTGTTGAGCCTTTTTTTCCATTTGCTCAATACGATTTATTTCTTTTTTCAGGAGTATCAACGGCATTGGGCCGAGGCGGCGGATTTGCGGAAAAGCAGCGCACAGGCACAGATCCAACTCATGAAAAGCCAGATTAATCCGCACTTCCTTTTCAATAATCTGAATGTGTTATCCGGCATGGTGATCAGGGAAAATCCTGACGCCAACCATTTCATTGAGGAGTTCTCGAAAGTTTATCGCTATGTGCTGGCAAATCAGGACAAAGAACTGGTAGAGCTGCGGTCGGAACTGGAGTTTGTACAGCCCTATTTATATCTTCTCCGAAAGCGTTTCGATGCAGGATTGGAGGTTTCCGTGGATATCAGCCCCGAAAGCCGGAACCTGTACGTGATACCAATTGCGCTGCAAATGTTGATTGAAAACGCCATTAAGCACAACGTAGTATCGCCGTCGAAACCACTTCGAATTGAGATATATGCCAATGGGAATCAAACTCTTATTGTTCGAAACAATCTTCAGCCGCGTCAGGTATCGGAGGCGTCTTCCCAAATTGGGCTCAGAAATATCCGGCAACGATATGAACTCATTAGCGGCCGCGACGTTATAGTGAGACAAACCACCGAAGCGTTTGAGGTAGAGCTGCCTTTGTTAAGCCTAAACTGACATCTATGAAAGTGCTTTTACTGGAAGATGAAAAATTGGCTGCTGAACGTCTACGGACATTGTTGCATAATTACGACTCAGGTATTGAGGTGGTGGCCTGCCTGGATAGCATCGAAGGCACGGTGAAGTATCTGCAAGCTCACCGATCGCCCGATTTGTTTTTGATGGATATTCACTTAAGCGACGGACATTGTTTCGAGATATTCCGGCAGGTTCAAATTGATCGTCCCGTCATTTTTACCACAGCTTTTGATCAATATGCGCTTGAAGCATTCAAAATGTTGAGCATAGACTATATTCTGAAACCTGTAACACAGGAGGCACTGGCAGCGGCAATCAATAAGTACCGCCGCTGGACCAGCCAGGCGGCGCCAGCTGATTACAGCAAACTATCGCCAGCAACTAGCCCGTCATACAAAAAACGCTTTCTGGGGAAAGTGGGCCAACGACTTTTTTTTATTGACCAGGAACAGGTGGCCTATTTTCAGGCCGACAACAAAATTGTTCACCTCGTTGATCACGAAGGGCACAGGTATGTGGTTGATCATACCCTCGAAAGGCTGGAACAATTGCTTGATCCTTCAGAATTTTTCCGACTGAGCCGACGCTATATTGTGCGTATTGGAGCCATTCAACAGGTAAAGCCTTACTACAACAACCGGTTGAAAGTTGATTTGAAATGTGGCCATACCGACGAAGAAGGAATGATCATCAGCCGCGATCGTGTGGCGGAGTTCAGGCAATGGGCAGAGGCGATGGTTTAAAAAAGTCAAAAATCAAAGCCTATTTCGCATCTTTCCAGCCCCACAACAATTTACACGCGTAGGTTCTATAGGGAGCCCAGGTGGCGCCAATGCGTTCCATAGAAGCTTTGAGTTCCTTTCGATTGTCTGATTTCAGTTTGTATAGTTTTGTCATTGCCTGTTGTATGCCAAGGTCATCCAGCGCAAGCACATCTTCGCGGCCAAGGGCAAACATCAGAAGCATTTCAACCGTCCAGCGACCCACACCCTTAATTTGTGTGAGGTAAGCAATCACTTCTTCATCGCTCATTTTACCCAGCTTTCTGGCGTCCATGCCACTTGCCAGCTCAAATTCCGCAACATTCTTTACATAACGAAGCTTAGCGTAGCTGAGCCCGATAGCACGCAGTTGTTCATCGGATGTATCGAGGATCTGCTGCGGCAAAGGCTGTCGACCGCCGTACAGCCCTAAAAATCGCGCGTAAATGATGTCGGCCACTTTCACGCTAAGCTGCTGACTCATGATCGATGCACACAAATAATTACAGATATTGCGGCGCTTCACCAGGCGAATGGGTTCTGCCTGTTCGAGCAGGGGCCGCAAACGCCGGTCTTTTGACAAATGAATAATGTATTCCAACTGGCCGTTTTTTAAAATAAATGCGACTGAAAAATTAAGTATAAAACAGATTCGGAATGGCGAAATTTGAAGAGTGGAACGAAAAAGAATTGAAACCCGCGACGGTTCGCATAGTATTGCCATTCCTGAATTGCAACTAACGTATCATTCGATACATGGCGCGGAGCAGGAATCAAACCACGTATTCATTAAAGCTGGGTTAGCATACTGGCTTCAGCGAAATGGGTCGGCTTCGGTGCGAATACTGGAGATGGGCTTTGGCACCGGTCTGAATGCCCTTCTTACACTGGAATACGCGAGTGAACATGGAATATCTGTGGAATACAGCAGCATTGAAAAGTTTCCGATATCGATGGAACTGGCTGAGCAGTTGAACTATTGCGACACCGAGGCAAAGATGGGGTTGAGAACTGAATTCTTAAGAATGCATAGTAGCGAATGGGGATTGCCGGTGGAAATAAGACAAGGCTTTCAACTGACTAAATTACCTACAGACCTAATTGACCTGAAAGCGCCCGCTCAACCCTGGCAATTAGTGTATTTTGATGCATTTGCCCCCGGTGCACAACCTGAACTATGGACACGAGAGGCGTTTGCGATGCTGGCTTCAATGTGCGAGGTGAACGCCATACTTACCACTTACTGCAGCAAGGGCGATGTCAGGCGCAACATGCAGGCCGCGGGATGGAAGGTGGAGAAAATTCCCGGTCCGCCGGGTAAGAGAGAAATGCTGCGGGGAGAGGTGAAAGGTGAGAGGTGAAAGGTGAGAGGTGAGAGGTGAGAGGTGAAAGGTGAATGGTGAGAGGTGAGTAGTGAGTGATTTGTAGCTCCAACGCATGCGTTGGAGCGTGGTAAGTGGAAAATAATCTGCGTAAATCTGTGTAAAAATCTGCGTAAATCTGTGGGAACAGAAATGCGTTTTGTTGCGCCAACTTGCATAGAGCGCAAAAGTTCTGTTCCTGTAGATACAGCCAACAAACCCAACGACTAAACAACCCTACCTGCCGGCAGGCAGGTACACAACCCAACAACTAAACACCTAAACACTCTAACAGCAAACAACTTTTTCCAGCTTCTCCAGCCATTCTTCTTTGATGCTGGCGCCGATACCGGGTTCGTCTGGCAGTGTGATATGCCCGTTGGGTGCATAGTTGATTCCTCCCTGAATCGGATCTTCGGAAAACATGAGGCAGGTGTCGAAGTCGTAGTGCTCTATCAACGGACTGCTGCAGGCGAAATGTGCAAAGGCGCTCATCGCCAGCCTTGATTCCATAAAGGCGCCCACCTGCAAATGGATTCCTGCGGCCTCGGCGAGCCTGACGATCTGGTTCGCTTTCCAGATTCCTCCCGATTTGCCGAGCTTGATGTTCAACATATCGCAGGCCTTCAATCGAATCAGCCGTTCAGCATCGTGCGGATCGCCACAGCTTTCATCGCTCATGATCGGGATAGAGCTTTTTTCGCGCACGGTGGGCAAATCCAGGATGCCCCAACGCGGGATAGGTTCTTCGCAATGCTGGATGTTGAGCGGAGCAAGTGCTTCGAGGGTATTGATGGCTTCATATAAACTCCAGCCCTGGTTAGCGTCAATACGCAGGGGAATATCGGGCCCTACGGCCTCACGGATGGCGCGCATCCGTTGCACATCCATCGATCCATTTGAGCCAAGCTTCACCTTGATTGCCGGAAAGCCCTGCTGTTTGATTCGGAGAGCAGCACTCGCCATATCCTGGGGTGTACCGAGACTCACTGTGTAATCGGTGTATATGTTCTCCTTTTTTGTGCCACCCAGAAAAGCATACAGGGGTTGTTCGGCCGCTTTGGAAGCCAGATCGTAAAGGGCCATATCAAAAGCACTCTTGATGCTGTAGTTGCCATAGATGATGCGATCCATCTCAGCAATTCGTTCAGGCAATGCCAGGGCATCTTTCCCTAACATCGCGTTTGCAAAATAACGCCCCACTACCATTCCGGTATCTGCGCTTTCGCCGTTGATGGTCATGAACGGGCTGCATTCACCATAGCCGGTCAGGCCTTCGCGCGTGCGAATGATCACCATTACGTTCTCTGCTGCGTAGATCGGCCCCAACGAAATTACGAAGGGCTCGTGCAGAGGAATTTGAAGTTTATATAATTCAATGGAGCTAATGGTAAGCGAGTGAATCATTTTCAGAAATTTTCAAAACAGCATTCGAACGCCCACAGCGAGAACACCGGTTAAAGGAGTATAGTAACTATTGGCCATGATCGGACTGGGGAAATACGTTAGCGGAATCAGACTCCTGGCTTCGGTATATAAAAACAAATCGCCGCCAACAGGCATTTCAATTCCTACGCCCAGATCAAGAGTGAGGCGGTTAAAACGGTGTTTGCCATCCAATACCGGTACCTGATACTGTATGGTGTCTGGCAAAGCAATGCCCGGGGAATTGTCTACGGCACCCATGAGAGCACCCAGTCCGGCAAGTCCGTATAAATTCCATCCTTCTTCCGCCTCGAAATGGCCCTTTATATAATGCTTTAGCCCTACCGATAGTTGAGTAAATCGCATACGGGCCCGATTGCGATAAGGAATAACGGCTGGACTTGTGCCAGGGTCTCGCGCCACTGCCTCCAGTTCATTGCTGAATCGCCCCCAGTTATAGTAGCAAAGCCATCCATAGAACCCCGTGCGTGGCCTTGCATGCCATTCGCCACGTATTGTTTGCCCAATAGCCCAATACTGTTGTTTGGGCGAAAAATTTCTCTGTACATCGAAGTCAGTTGACAACGAAAAACGGAACTGCGCCTGACAAGCCAGGGTCAACGCGAGAAATGCTATTGTGGTAAACAGACGCAACTACAATCTTTCAGGCGAAAATAAAGTGTTTGAGGCGTTTATCCTGAAACAGCTGAATCATAGAGACTCATTCAGTGCACAAATGTCTACTGCTTTCAACTGCTCGGCCGCTATCTGATGATCTTCATTTCCTTTATCAAATGCCCTGCACCTCCCAGTTTGTCGATGCACCATAATACATAACGGATATCGACACAAATAGTGCGATTTAATTCCTTATCGTAAGCAAGTTTATGACTAAGCGCTTCGTAGTTTCCATCAAAAGCCAGCCCCATCAGGTGTCCATTTTCGTTAATAACCGGCGAACCTGAATTGCCGCCTGTAATATCATTGCTGGTGATGAAGCCGGTAACCAGTTCCTTTTTCACCGGATCGGCATAGATGCCAAAATCTTTTTTTCGAAACATTTCAACCTGCTTCGCAGGCAGATCAAATTCGTAGTCGCCGGGTTTATATTTTTCCAACACTCCGCGTGAAGTTGTAACGTAATCATAGTTTACCCCATCTTTTGGCCGGTACGATTTTACGGCCCCGTAGCTCACGCGCATAGTGAACGTTGCATCGGGATACATTTTGTTTTTTCGCGCCGGGTCCATTTCCATAATCCCTTTCAGATAGAGCCTGCCCAGATCGTTGTTGCGGCTAAAAAATTGCTGGTAAAGAGGCAGGTACTTGCTATTGTAGTTGACCAGAAAGCGGCTGGCGTAGGCAAATGCCGGATCATTCTGCAGCGTTAAGGCCTCGGGTTTAGCTAAAAACTCCTCCCATTTATCGTTGTCCAGCAAAAAGCTTTTTCCAAAAATATCGGCTGCCAGTTTTTGCCAGGTTTGTTCATCGTTTAAGGGACCATACTGGTTTTTGACGGATCCAAAATAGCCAACAGGATGTTGTTCTTTTGGAACATCTTCATAAAAAAGTCGGGCAATACTGGCCATCGATTTTTGATCGGAAGCCCTGTCGAATGCCTCCAGAAAACGGTCGCGTTGAAGTTTGGCCTGTTCCACTGCTTTCTTCAGATCGGCTGGCCGGGTGCTGGTTTTAACGAGCGCATTTTCGAGAGGTATCAAGGTGGCTGCAAAGTTGATGAGTTGCGATCCCAGTATTCCCTCATTGATATACATGCGGTGTTTTGCGTAGGGAGTCCATGCCCGATAAGCTTTTTCCCACTCACTAAAAATATACTTGTATTCAGACTTGTCTTTTGCCCAGGCAATAAAAACTGCTTCGGCTTTCTGCTTTTGTCCTTTTACATCATAATGAAGAAGCTGTTTGGTTTCACCGTCATAAAATTTCCAGTAGTTCGCGGTGCCGGCATAGCTGCTGGCAAGCTTTAACTTGGTTGACGGATCTTTTTTCATTTCTTCGAACATATTTTTCAGCCGAACTGTGCGAAGCTTTACGAGCGCTGGATTGTTAACATCGGTAGCAAGTGCAATACCATAGGAACTTTCGTATCTGTTCGTGCTGCCGGGGTAGCCCCAGATCATGGCAAATTCTCCCTCTCTACGGGGGCGAATGGTAATGGGAAGGAACCAGCGGGGTTTTAGTGGAATATTAGCAGCATCGTAAGTGGCGGGCTGGCCATTGGGCGACATATAAATACGGAAAACTGAAAAATCACCGGTATGACGCGGCCATTCCCAGTTGTCGGTGTCGCCACCAAATTTTCCTACAGATTCCGGAGGGGTGCCGGCCAGACGCACATCGCTGTATCGTTGATAAACGAATGCGATATATTGATTGCCTTTAAACAGTGCGCTCACTCTCGTTTCAATAGAACTATCAGCCTTGCTCATGCGGCTGTTGATACCTGCAAGTACGGAATTCTGTTTTTGAATGCGGTCCATGCCTTCCAGACCTTTTAAAGAATCGAGTACTTCCGCCGTTACGTCCTGCACGCGCAGCAGGAATTGTACAGAAAGTGTAGTTGGAATTTCCTCATTTCGATTGGCGGCATAAAAGCCATCGCGCAGGTAATTGTTCTGGAGCGTACTGGCATTTGCAATTACATCATACCCGCAATGGTGGTTAGTTAGTAGCAAACCCTGGTCGCTTACAAGCTCACCTGTACAGCCGCCACCGAAAATCACTATTGCATCCTTTAAAGATGCTTTATTGATAGAGTACAACTGTTCAGGGGTCAGTTTAAGTCCTTTTTTGACCATGTCATTATAAACCTGTTGCCCTAACAGGAAAGGGAGCCACATCCCTTCATCTGCCATGGCTTTAAGTAACAGCGTAACCGATAGCACCAGGGTAAGCAATATTCTTTTCATATTCCAAAATTACCATATTCGCCTGAAGCAAGTTGCATATCCGCGGCCTGCCGTTTCGCTTCGCCAGCCTCACTGCCTATCTTTGCCCAAATTGAGCGTGTTGGAAAAAAGCAATTTTGTAGACCAGATCCGAATTTTTTGCCGCAGCGGTCATGGAGGTGCGGGTAGTCGTCATTTTATGCGGAATAAATTTACCGCTATGGGCGGGCCCGACGGTGGCGACGGGGGTCGGGGCGGTCATATCATACTGAAAGGCAATAGAAACCTGTGGACCCTGTTACATTTGCGCTATCACAAAAACGTGTTGGCGGGCAACGGTGAAGGAGGAAGCGGCAATAACAAAACCGGTGCTTTTGGTCGTGATATTGTACTGGAAGTTCCCCTGGGTACCATTGCCATGGATGAAGAAACAGGTGAAAAAGAGGTTGAGATTTTGGAGGATGGTCAGGAAATTATCTGGCTTCCCGGAGGGAAAGGCGGCCTGGGCAATAGCCATTTTGCAACAGCTACCAACCAGGCTCCTGAATATGCCCAGCCTGGTTTGCCTGGCATCGAAGGATGGAAAGTGCTGGAGTTGAAAGTGCTGGCCGATGTGGGTTTGGTAGGTTTTCCAAACGCCGGCAAATCAACCCTGCTATCCGTAATAACTGCGGCAAAGCCCAAAATTGCGGATTATGCCTTTACCACCATCACTCCTAATCTGGGGATGGTTGAATATCGCGATGGACGCAGTTTTTGTATTGCAGATTTGCCAGGAATTATCGAAGGGGCTGCCGAAGGTCGGGGGTTGGGGCACCGATTTTTGCGACATATTGAACGCAACTCTATCCTCTTGTTTCTGATACCTGCCGATAGCAGCGACCATCGTCGCGAGTTTGAAATACTGGTAAAGGAGCTGGAGGAATACAACCCCGATCTTTTGCATAAAGATTTTGTGATTGCGATCAGCAAGTCTGATTTGCTTGATCAGGAGCTGACCGATGCAATTGAAAGGGAGTTGCCCCCAGATGTGCCTCATCTATTCATTTCCGCCGTTACACAAAAAGGTTTGACCGAACTGAAAGACCTGTTGTGGCAAACCTTGAATGAAAACAGGGAAAAGTAGGTGTGCGCTGTTCTTAATTTTTGCCGGAAAGACTTAGTTTGCCTGAATAGGCAGAATGTCCTTTAAAAAATCGGCACAGTGAAGACAGGCTTCCTTACAAAGTTCGAAATCGTCTTCGTTTTCACCCCAGTCTTCACAGGTACGGGCACAATGCCGGCAGTCGATCAGGCATTCGAGGATACGATCTCCCGGTGGGAATGGCTGATCGCTGGCGAGTTGCGAAACCAGGGTAAAGCAACTGCGTCCACAATCTCCACATGCTCTCAAAAGCTCTTCTCTTGGCTTTTCCTGTTTTAGCTCAGTATGAATGGCTGATTCACACATCAGCCATGCCTTCATACAAACCCTGATATAGGGGTCAATCTGATTTTGAATCATGGTGAACTGGCTTTTTATGAAGTGATTCAACTTGCTTCATGAACTGCTCTACCCGCTGATCGGCATAGGGACCGTAGGCATCAACCAGCGTGCCTTTTACTCCATCATTGGTTACGATGGCATATAGAATGGAATTATCACCGGGATCGCTTGCTCCTTCGAATCGGTAAAAATTGACATCTACAATTTCTTCGGCCTGATAAATCTTTTCGTTTTTTAACGATAATAGTCCCGCCTCAGCCGCTTTAAAATCTTCTGTATAACCTTCTTTCATGAGCTTTGCGTGGCAGTCGGCCATTGTCTTCATATCTGCTGTTGTTGCATTCTTTACCATTTCATGCGGTTTTGTTACAATGCGGTAAATCCAAACGCCCTGCCAGAAAATTTCAGCCTGCGGGCTAGTTGGCGCTGGGGAAAAGATTCCGCGTTGGGCGAAAGCTGAGACTCCCTTTCCCCCAAATCAATGGCACCATTTTTTCTATATAATAGCAAATCCTGTACGCATGAAGCGATTCCTCCTTATACTTTCGCCATTACTGGCCCTGAGTTGGGCGGTTAGCTTATTTGTCTTTAAGGCGGGTGCTGTTTGTCATACATTTCTCTTCCTGGCAGTATTGGCCATATTACAAGGTGTAATGATTACCGCCACTGCAGCATCTGAACGTAGCAGATAAAAAAGTAAGACAAAGAGGTTAGCAGCCATTAAAATAAACTATCTTGGATGTACTGCACCCATTAATGTTGTCATTTAAGCTATCATGCCACTATCAAAAGTAAAAATACGTTGGGGTTATCTCATCGCACTGCTTCTCATGTTGCTTTCATATGGGCTCATCTTTTTCATTATTGGCAACCTCGCTCGTGAAACCGGCTGGGTCACCCATTCCTACAATGTGATTCAAAAAATGGAGAGCATCAAGGCGGAAATGACTGATGCGGAAACAGGAGTTCGAGGATACCTGATCACCAACGATTTTTATTACCTGAGGCCTTATCATTCCGGCTCACGAAATGTTGTTCCGCTTTATGAGCAGCTGAAAGATTTGACCAAAGACAACCGGAAGTACCGGAAAAAAATTGATACGCTTGGAGGACTTATTAAACGAAGATTGCAATCCCTTGATGCAGCGATCGTAGAATTTCAAACCAGTGGCAATAAAATTACTCCTGCTCTTCTGGCACCGAGTGAACAAAATAAGCTGGTGATGGACAGCATTCGACAGATTCTGCAGGATCTTGGCGAGCAGGAATCCTTGCTGGTGAGAAGGCGAGACCAAAATCTCGATGGTTTTTTCAATAGTACGTCGGTCATAACTGCTGTATCGCTGGTCATTGCTATTGTAACGATTATTTACTCAGTGCTTATCTACAATCGTGAAAACAAAGCAAAAGAAAATGCTATTCGTAACGTACGCAGCTATGGTCAGCAGCTGGAGGATCGTGTAGTAGAACTCGATAAAGTAAACAGGGAGCTGCAGGAGTTGAAGAGTATAGAAAAATTTGCAGCCACAGGCCGTATTGCCCGCACCATTGCGCATGAAGTGCGCAATCCGCTCACCAATATTTCGCTGGCATCTGAACAGCTCAGAGAACTGACGGATAATCAGGAGGAGTCCGAGATTTTGATTGAAATGATAGGGCGCAACGTAACCCGTATTAATCAACTGGTATCAGACCTTCTCAATTCAACCCGCTTTGCTCAGCTCGAGTACACATCGGTAGATATGAATGCACTTCTGGACGAGGCGCTTCATTTGGCCGCCGACCGTATTGAACTGAACGGCGTTCAGGTGGTGAAGCGATACGCGAGTGATTTGTGCGAAGTAGTGGTGGACAAAGAAAAAGTGAAAATTGCCATTCTTAATATCATTGTCAACGCCATTGAGGCCATGGAAGAGGGGGGAGGAAGACTGGAAATTCGAACCCGGAAAGAAGAAAATAAATGTGTTATTGAAATAGCAGACAATGGCAGCGGAATGGATGAGGAAACGATTTCGCGTCTTTTTGAACCTTATTTTACCAACAAGAAAAAAGGGAATGGCCTCGGGCTAACCAACACACAAAATATCATTCTCAATCACAAGGGGAGTATTCAGGTGAAAAGCCGACTTGGGGAGGGTACACAATTCACTCTGACGCTCAACCTGAAGGGAAGCTCCACAGAATGGGGAACAGATTCCCCATAATTCAGTTTCTACCCTGAATCTGCTCCAGCGTTCTAAAAATGATCTCCCGGCTAAAGGGTTTGCTGATAAAGAAATCAACCCCATGGCGGTAAGCGATTTCGCGATCATGGGCGGTATCGTGAGCGGTGACCATTATGACGATCGATTCAGGAAAACGCTCCTTCAACTCACGTATATAGTCGATACCCATACCATCGGAAAGATGATTATCGAGAAAGAAAACAGCGGGCGCTGCATTTTTTACGAACTGCCTGGCTGCGGCCAGACTTGTAACATAGTCAGCAGCGATATTTTTTTGACGCAAAATACCCTTTAGCAGATAGCAGATATCTACCTCATCGTCGATAATGAGCACTTTTAAAGTGGAAGCGGTGGTCGGCCTCATTTGTCCGGTAGGGTATTGATATGTCGCACCTGAACTGTTCACAACCCCTAAGGAACAATTTTACTGCCAATTAATGGATATACCTTATTTTTTTGATCTGTACGGCATTTTCGGCACGATTTACGCGTATAACATGGAAATTGGTTCACAAAAAAGGGCAATATTCCAACAATCCAAAGGCATTAGTATGAGTAAAAAAATCCTCATTATCGACGACGACATGGATCTCTGCAGTTTGCTGTCGAGATTCCTGAATAAACATGATTTTGAAACAGCAGTAGCATATTCTGGCAGCAAGGGGCTGGCGAGATATACAGAAGACCATTTCGATCTCGTGATTTGCGATTACAGGTTGGGAGATATGGAAGGTATTGAGGTGATAACAGCGCTCAGGCGCCATAACAACCAGGCAAGGGTATTGGTGATTACCGGCTATTCTGATATAAAAACGGCGGTAGAAGTAATAAAGATGGGGGCCTTTGACTATATCGTTAAGCCCCTGATACCCGATGAGGTATTAAGCGTGGTAAAGCAGGCCCTGATCAGCACGCCGGAAAGTAGGCAACCGGTTGCTGCTGCCAATGAAACAAAACGACCTGCCAGTTCAGAATTTCTGGTGGGCCAGTCGCCAACCACGCAGGCGCTATATGGGCAGATAAACATTGTAGCAGGTACCAATTACAGTATTATACTATATGGCGAAAGCGGCACGGGTAAAGAAGTGATTGCACGCACCATTCACCAGATGAGCCAACGTAGCGACAAGCCCTTTGTGGCCATGGACTGTGGCACCCTGTCGAAAGAACTGGCCGGTAGTGAGTTGTTTGGCCATGTAAAAGGTGCGTTTACAGGTGCCCTGCAAGATAAGGAAGGCCATTTTGAACTGGCTGATGGCGGCACTCTGTTTCTCGATGAAGTAGCTAACCTGTCGCTTGACGTACAGGCCACCCTGCTGCGGGTAATACAGGAGCGAAAAATAAAGCGGGTAGGTGGAAATAAGGAAAAGGAAATTGATGTGAGGATCATTGTGGCAAGTAATGAAAATCTCCAGGAAGCCTACCGAAAAGGTAAGTTTCGAGAAGATCTTTATCATCGATTCAACGAATTCAGCGTCAACCTTCCTCCACTAAGGCAGCGACAGGATGATATCCTGCAGTTCGCAGAGTTTTTCCTCAACAAAACCAATCAGGAACTTGATAAGGAAGTGTTGGGCTACGAGCCGGAAGTGCTTCAGATATTTCAGTCCTACAGCTGGCCGGGCAATTTGAGAGAATTTAGAAATGTTGTTCGCCGCGCCGTTCTTTTAACACCCGCGGGCGAAAAGATCAAACTTCAATGCCTGCCATGGGAAATGACACAAAATGCACCTGCCGACAATAGCCCATCTGTTTCAATGGCTGAGCCAATAGCCCCGGCACCTGTCGCCCGCGACATGGATTTGCGCGACGCTGCCCTTCGGGCAGAATACGAAACGATCATGCATGTATTACAGCAGGTGAACTTCAATAAGAAGAAGGCAGCTGAAATGCTGAAAATAGATCGGAAGACGCTTTACAACAAAATCAAGTCATTTCAGGAGCAGGAGAAGAAGATGGAGGCCGATTCCTAAAGAGGAATCAGCGGTCGATCTTCATATCTGATACTTCAATTGACACGCCTTCAAGGCTCCCGCACAACGAACGAGGTCTTCTGTACTTAGGGAATTGACCAACTATCAGCCCGGTACTGAAGCCAGACTAGTAACTAAAAATTGAAGTTGAAGACAACTGATCAGCAGAATTTCGTCCGCTGGATATGTAAGCTGGAAATGCACTACTGCCGATTGAACTTCCGTCTAGTCCCAATTCCACAACGCCTTTTGCTAGCGGCATAGATTGTCGAATGATATAAGAACAAATTTATTGTAGTTGAATTTTCAAATCAGCAAAATAACCTTCTGTCCCTACGTCCACCCAAAGCCCAATAGCTCCCGTAACATCAGGTCCATGTTTTAGATCATTTACAATCAGACAAGGTTCACGGCTATCGTTAATATAAAGCTTTGCCGTTGTGTCCTTAATTACAATTTTCAACTTTATCCATTCGTTTAACCCCATATCCGAATAGGACTCATATTGTCCTGGCGATTCCTTTCGAAGTCGATCGAATTTGTAATCAGGAAACGAAAAGTATTGTGTGGAACGGTTCCGTCGAAGTTGGCTGTTTGATCTGCCATTTGTTGGCCGAATGTATAAACTTTCAAATTTTGAATTACTATCGTTTATTCTAAAAGCAACTCCGATAAATCCTCGTGCTAATTCTGGTGCATTTGACAGAAGCTTGCTAAGAACCTTCAGTTCTATTATTCCGTTATTAAGTTCAAACCCTTTTATTTTGACAAAAGTTGGCTCATCAACTTCTTTAATAGAAGAATCTTTGATGACTTTCAATACTTCTTTCCCCATGATTTTTTCTAAAGTCATATATACACCTACTGGTTCAAGTTTGCTTTTTTCAAACTTGAATGATTGGGAAAATGATTTTGCCGAGACGAAAAAGCAGAAAATAAGCAGTATCGATATTGTTCTTTTCATTTCAATGATATATAAAATGAATGTTCAATTAAACTTGCCGCAAAAGTTCTCTTCTATTGCAAAACAAACTTGTCGCCGAACACGGTATTGTTCCTGCCGTCGAGCACCTTTACCAGATAGGTACCGGCCTTGGCAGAAGACGGAAGTTGAATGCTATGCATTTGCCCTTTGCCTTGAAGGTTTACAACTGACAGGGCTACTGCTTTACCACTGATGTCAAGCACCTGAATGCTATAGTTGCCTGGCGAAAGTTGAAAGTTCATTTGTAATCGATGATCCTTCGCCGGGTTTGGGAAGATTTTTACATTCCCGTTCGCCTTTTCATCTGGCTGAACAGCGATGTTGGTTGCTGCTGGCGCAGGTCGGGTGGATAAAAGATTGCTATTAGCCATGTCTGAGCTTCGCCAGGCTTCCAGCCTGGTTTCGGTGGCAGTCCAGTTGTCAGCGTCTACCAGATAAAGATTTTTGCTGGTCATGGCACTACTGACCAATACCTGGTTATTATCGGTAACCGCGGCACCATTGATAGAAAAGCCCTCCGGCAGTCCGCTTATACTACCAAGGTGCAGGGCAACCCTCGATTGCGGATCGATCCGAAACACATGGTTACGAGCTGTGAATAAGTACAGATAGCCGCTATTGTCAGCTATCATGTCGCCTCCATAGCTGGTGCAGGCATTATGTACAGAAATCTCTTTGTTGGCGGGATCGTCAACAAGACCGCCCAACGATTCAACCTGCACTATCTTCCCCGTACTGAAGCGAATGAACTGTTGCGCATCATTGGTGAGTGCGTAACCATAACCATCACTTGCAATAGCCATTCTTGTGATGATATTTCCCTGATCCGCACTTTTTATTCGTAATGCCTCCGGCAGTTCTTGTTGCACAAGATAGACCTGATTGCTTCGCAGATCAATATAGCGTAACTGATCAAAAAACATGGGAGTAAAAAAGAGGCGCTGATATTTTCTGTCGTAGGCAATGGCCGCCACTCCAGTAACAAAAGGTGCATTGGGCAGGGCACCCATTCGGGAATCGTTTATGGGCTGAGCCAGTTTCTGACGGGAGGCTGCGTCAAAAATCGGTTGTGTAATATTATTTCCCTGCAGAATAAGGTCACCGTATTTACCAGTTGAAAGATCGATTTGGCGTAGACAGGTCCAGTTGATGCCTTCTTTTTGCTGGTCGGTTATTGCATATGCGAAACGATCCTGTGCTGATGCATTATTTGCATATAAAAAAAGGCTGGCGGCTATTGCCCAGTTGCAGTTGAATTTCATGATCAAAAGTTTTGGACCCTTAAGTTAGTACAAAAAATAACCCCCTCGGCAAGAATACCAAAGGGGCAAGGTATAAAACCCTGAGCATGTAGTTGTTGTGATTAACGAACCACAGAAAATTTGACTACGGAAAGCTCTCCATCATTATTCACCTGTAAAATATAAGTACCAGGCTGCAGGCGATCGAGATTATTTAGCGTTATGCTATTACTGCCCGGATAAACTTTTTGTTGTTGCTGCGAAAGTGTTTTGCCTGAAAGATCTATTACTCTGAGATCAGCCAAGCCGGTGCCATGAGCATTGAAGCGGATGGTGTGTACACCCTGGCGCACGGGATTGGGGCTGATGGAAAGAGCCGAGATATTCTTATTTTCTTTTTTTACTAACAGAACAGAACTGTACTTGTAAGTACCATCCAAATCCTGCATACGCAAACGATAGAAGAACTGATTGGCCTGTTTCTGGCTCAGATCGTCGGTATAGGAATAATCGGTGCGGCTGATGCTGTTGCTTCCTGCACGCTCACCTATAGGCTCAAACTGGCTGCCATCCTCACTTCTTTCGATCACATATTTTTCAAAGTTGGTTTCTGCTTCAGCAGTCCAGCTAAGCAGGGTTTGCTGATTGCGATAGTTGGCGTTGAAGCTCAGCAAACGCACTGGCAGTGTAGCCTGCGAAGGAAAATTGAAACAACCCAGCCTTGAACCAAATTGACGCACCGGGCGACCTACGTTGCCGCCAGCGTTATAATCGTATCCCATACGGAATGTGATGCCGGGCAATACGCCTGTGAAGGAGAAAGAAGAAGCAACCTGTGCACAACGTGATACCCCATCGCGTTCGCAGGTAGTACCGGCAAATCCAGTCCATGCATTACCGCCTGAGCTGTAAGAGTAGGGACTAAGATCGGTTGGACTGTTTGCCAATACTACGGGGTTGCCGGTAGTAAGTCGGCGCGCAACTCCTGTTTCGCGAAACCAGGAACCGGCCGTGCCGCGTGTTACATTGCTGGCATCATTACCATCTATATCATAGTGAACGTAGTTAATATTGCTGAGCGAAACAGCCTGCGCGAAATCATCATTGGTATTGTTGTTGACACCATTGGCGTTTCGGAAAAAGGTCATGGTGAACTGTACGTACCCATTGCGATCGGTGCCGTTCAAATTTTGATCGGGACTGATGCGGGGCGCAAAAAAGCTGGCAATAGAAGCGTTGGCCTGGTCTACCGCGCCGTCGTCATCGATACTGTTTAGTGTGGCCCGGTAAACTTCATCGATCGTTACTTCACAATTGATGGTAACACCGCCTACAGTGGCGATATTGCGATAACGCCAAACGGCGCCAGCGGCGAGGTTATTGTTATTGCCGCGGTTGTACTGCCCACCCTGGTGATTAGTAACAACCAGGTTGCTACCAGGAGGACATACATCAATGTTAGCGTTGGTAAAACAGCTGTTTGCGTTACAGCTGGCTGGTGCAGACACCATTGGAATTTGCGCGTAGATTGCGCCTGTGGACATAGCGATGCCCATCAGTACTGTGTAGAACTTTTTCATGCTCGTAGTTTTATATAGTGTAAGTCTTCGAAACGGTAACGGGTTGGCGTTCCGGAATTGGATAGACTACGGCATTGACAGGATTGGGATCAATTTTCCTGAAGGAGAGATGGGATCTTAAAGTGTATGGGAGGTTCTTGTGAGGGTATTGCGATCTGTAGGATAGTGCAAACCTACAATGCAACTTTTGAACTTGCAAGTCCTGGACGGCAATTTTTTTTGTTAAGCAATTTATTGTTTTTTCCAGGTTTGGTAATCAGGTATTTGACGGTTCTTTCGTTGTCCCGGTTTCGTTTCTGGTTCACAAGGTGACCAGTGAGCATGGCAATCGGCTGGCAGTTGTTGGTACAGTGTTGTTCCCTTGGTTTTCCATTCCATCATTTCATCGCTCACCCGGCGGATCAGTTTGGCAGGGCTGCCTGCAATCAGACTCCTTCGTTTAAACACTTCCCCTTCTTTAATAAAACTTAGAGCACCCACAATGCATTCGTCGCCAAGCTGTACATGGTCCATTACAACGGCATTCATCCCCACCAGACAGTTTTTCCCAATAGTTGCACCGTGAATGACCGCTCCATGGCCAATATGTGCCCCTTTTTTTAAGCGTACCGTCAAACCAGGAAACATGTGAATAGTGCAGTTTTCCTGCACATTGCAGCCATCGTCGATAACAATTCGTCCCCAATCGCCCCGCAAAGCGGCACCTGGTCCTATATAGCAGTCTTTGCCAATGATTACATCGCCTGTTACGGCGGCCTGAGGATGCACGAATGCGCTTGGGTGTACAACGGGCTTTACGCCATGGAAAGAATAAAACATAATGGAAAGGTATATTTTTTGAGTCGTTACTTTTCTGATTGGCTAAGTTTGTTAATCTCGACTTTCGTTCAGAGCGGAGGATAATGAAAAATGCGAACACATGAAAATACTTGTTGCCACCGATAAGTTCAAAGGCAGTCTGAGCAGTCTTGAAGCCGGAAATGCAGTTAAATCCGGCTTGGAGAAACGTTGGCCCGGTTCCCATATAAGCGTATATCCTATTGCCGATGGGGGCGATGGCTTTGATGAGGTGATGGCTTACTATTTTTCACTTGAAAAGCGGACCAGCGCGGCAATCGATCCATTGGGCAGACCAATAACTGCCGGCTGGAGTTGGGATGCTGAACGGAAGGTTGCTTTTATATCGGTGGCATCGGCCAGCGGTTTAGCGCTACTTGCCGAATCTGAACGCGATGCGGGCCTGACCAGCAGCTATGGAACGGGTATGTTAGTGGCGGAAGCAATCGGCCTTGGCGCAAGGGAAATAGTTCTTGGGCTGGGTGGCAGTGCCTCCAACGATGCGGGTATGGGATTGTTGACTGCACTGGGTTTTCAGCTCTTCGACGAATTGAACCAGCCAGTGCAGCCCATCGGTTCGCAACTGATCAGGATACGCAAAATCGTACCAGCTCCCACTATTCCAGATGTTGTATTCAACATCGCCAGCGATGTTACCAATCCGCTCTATGGTGAAAATGGAGCCGCTTTTGTGTATGCCACACAAAAAGGAGCTACAGCACAACAGTTGGGGCAGCTGGATGCAGGACTTCGTTCGGTAGCTGCAATTCTGGAAAATGATTTCGACGCACATATTGGCCAGCGAGCAGGTATGGGCGCCGCAGGCGGTATAGCAGCCGGGCTTGCGGCTTTCTTTAATGTTGCCATCAAACCCGGAATAGATCTTGTGTTGGAAGCGAGCGATTTTCAACAGCAACTACCTGGAGCTCACCTGATAATTACAGGCGAAGGCAAATTGGATGATCAAAGTACACAGGGTAAAGTGGTGGGAAGGCTGGCAGAAATTTGCAGTCAGCAGGGAATTAAATGTGTAGCTGTTTGCGGCCGCAATGAACTTACATCGGAACAGTTGAAAGCCGCAGGTATACAACAGGTGCTGGAAATAAGAACCCTGGCCGACACAACTGAAGACGCAATGAAAAAAGCGGCAATATACCTCGAGCGACTGGCTTCGAGTATATTAGTCTAGAGGTTTATTCTTTTACCAGCGGCTTTTGTGTTCTGTAGCAGGTGCCTTTGAAAATGGCGACGCGATGCTGATTTTGATTAAGTATCTCAATATGATAAAGCCCGGTAGAACGTCCATTATGCAATTCCTTTGCTTCTGCTGTGAGTACATCGCCAACATGCACCGGCTTTAAGAAGTTAATCGAAGTGTCGAGCGCTACAGAAAGATTGTTCCGGTTATTGCAGGCAAATGCAAAAGCGCTATCCGCCAGCGAAAATGCGATGCCACCGTGCACAATTCCAAAACCATTGATCATTTCCGGTCGAACTGTCATTTTAATGCGACTGTACCCTTCTTTTACTTCGAGTACGCTTATACCCAGCCACTGACTGAATAAGTCGTTTTGCATCATGTGGGAGACGATGGAGTCGGCAGAAAGCATAGTTGTTGAATTGTTGAGTTGTTGAACTGTTGAATTGTTGAGTTGTTTAGTTGTTGGGTTGTTGAGTTGTTGGTTGTTGAGTTGTTTGTGAGGCGAAAAGTACTTATCTGCGTCATCTATTTAGAAATCTGTGTAAATCTGCGGGAACAGAACTACTGCGCCGGTTTGCAAAGCGCCAAACCTATCAGGTTTTCTATTCCCGCAGGTTTACGCAGATTTTTCGCAGATGTACACAGTTTTATATCGACTGTCCCGCAACTGACCAGGACCAAGCATTATACTTACACAACTATACAGCCAAACAACCCTGCCTGCCGGCAGGCAGGTCAACAACCAACAACTCAACAATTCAACACTTCAACAATTCAACATCTCCTCATTCTCCTTTAAAATTCGGTTTTCTTTTTTCCATAAACGCTGCAACGCCTTCTTTGAAATCGGCTGTTTTTGCGGCCCATTGTTGCAGTTTGTCTTCATTTTGTAACTGCTCGTACATGGTGTGGGTGAATCCCCATTGCAGCCCTTTTTTGGTAAATGCAAGACCTTTTGTAGGCATTTGAGCGAGGGTAGATGCCACTTTCATGCATTCTGCTTCAAAATCGGCATCGGGGATGGCACGGTAGATCATTCCCCATTCTTCCGCTTTAGCCGCTTCAATCTTTTCGCCAAGCAGCATAATGGCCGAAGCTCTTTGCCAGCCAATCAGTCGCGGCAGAAAAAATGTGCCTCCGCTGTCGGGTATCAGTCCAATTTTGGAGAATGCCTGAATAAAGGAAGCAGAGTGGCTGGCCAGGGCAATATCGCAGCAAAGCGCTATGTTGGCGCCCGCACCAGCTGCCACACCGTTTACGGCTGATATAACTGGCTTCGACAGTTCGCGTATACGAATGATGATTGGATTGTAATGCTCTGTCAGAATACGCTGCATACCTGGTCCATTGGGATCAGTTACTTCGGCCAGGTCCTGACCGGCGGAAAAAGCCTTGCCGGCTCCGGTGATATAAACGCAACGTACATCCGGCTCCTTGCAGCGGTCAAGCGTTTCCTGAAACAGCAGAGCCATTTCGCGGTTAAATGAGTTTAATTTTTCCGGTCTGTTAAGCGTAATAAAACCAATATTCTCTTTTATTTCAAATTCAATAGAAGCCATGATCGGGAATTCGCGGGTGATAAGTGATAGTAAAGGTAGACTAATGACATTTAAAATAGTCGAACGGTTCCAGACAGTCGTCGCACTGGTACAGTGCCTTGCAGGCTGTGCTGCCAAATTCACTGATCCGGTGAGTATGGTGCGAACGACAACGGGGGCAGGAAACAGCCTCTTCCGAGGCAAACCGATCGGGAGTGCAAACCTGCTGTCGCGGCAGTGGCGGTGCAATGCCATATTGCTGCAGTTGGGCTTTTCCGCGTTCCGTCATCCAGTCGGTGGTCCAGGCTGGCGCCAGTTGTTGAATTACTTCTACCTGCTGAAAGCCCGCCGCCAGGAGCTCCATTTTTATCTGCATTGAAATCACATCCATGGCCGGGCAACCGGAATAGGTGGGAGTGATGGTAACGCGAACCTGGCCTCCGTCTGTCTCCACTTCCCGCACGATACCAAGATCCGTTATGCGCAGAACCGGAATTTCAGGATCTGTTATCTGATCGAGAATTTTGAGCACTCTTTCGCGACTATATGATTCATTGCTTACCATGCTGAGTTTGGATAAGCGCGTTGAACGAATTGAAGATCGGCAAGCAGAAATCCTAAATGCTCTGTATGATTGCCGGTTTTACCGCCCGAATGCGACCAGCTGCCTGCAGGAACAGTGATCCCAGCTTCGCCAAAAACTTCTTTGGTTGTTGCTAACCATGGTTCTCTCAAAGCAGTAAGGTCAAAACCGGTCATTTCCGCCGATTCGTAATCGGCCGGTTGAAATAACTCGCCGGTATAGGACCAGAGTGTTTCAAGTGCATGCAATATGCGCCGGTGGCTTTCTTCAGTGCCATCGCCGAGGCGAATCACCCATTCGCTGCTCCAGCGCAGATGGTAATTGGTTTCCTTCAATGCCTTACCGGCAATTGCTGCCAGATCCGGATTGGAGCCAGCCGCCAATTTTTGAAACACAAGGGATTGATAGTTGCTGAAGAAGAACTGTCGGAGTACAGTAAATGCCCAGTCGCCCCTCGGCAGTTCAGTGATGAGGCAATTGCGGAAATCGCGAACGTCGCGTGTATAAGCGAGCGTGTCTTCAGTTGTTCCTTCCGGCATCGATCGCGCTGCCAATTGATAGAAGTACCTGGCCTGACCAATCAGGTCAAGCGAGATATTAGTAATAGCAATATCCTGCTCCAAAACCGGCCCGTGGCCACACCATTCACTGTTGCGGTGTCCCAGCATGAGGGAATTGTCTCCGAGGAAAATAGAATAATTTGTCATATCGTTGGCGCTTTCGGCGAATATGCAAATGACGCCTTCGGCGAATGTGCAAATGTGCAAATGTGAAAATGAACAGTTTGCGAATTTGTTAATTCAATAATCTGAAAGCGCAATTTGAAAATTTCCCCATTTCCCCATTTGCACATTTGCACATTTGCACATTATTTCTACATGTGCCCCACTTCGTCTGGCAAATCGTAAAACGTGGGGTGGCGATAAATTTTATCATTCGCCGGTTCATAGAAGCTGGCAGCATCACCGGGTTGCGAGGCGTGAATATTTTTCGATTCAACCACCCAGATGCTTACGCCTTCCATGCGGCGGGTGTAAACGTCCCGGGCGTTTTCAATCGCCATTTTTGCGTCAGCAGCATGGAGGCTGCCCACGTGCTTATGGTCAAGGCCCTGCTTACTTCGTATAAAAATCTCCCAGAGTGGCCAGTCGTGTTTCGACTCCGGCACTGCTGTCGGACCGCCTCCTTTGTCGTCAGGAATATCGCCGTAATAGAACTTTCTTATTTGCACCTGCAATATTGTTGTTATTAATACTAATTAAATGATCAGGCGGCTTTTTCGCGGTTCCTGCGTTTGGCCGCATAGGCCTCTGCCGCTTCGCGCACCCACTCGCCCTCGGCCCAGGCCTTCTGGCGGGCCTGCAATCGTTCCCGGTTACAGGGGCCGTTGCCTTTTACGACATTCCAGAACTCTTCCCAATTGATTTCCCCAAAGTCGTAATGCTGGCGCGACTCGTTCCATTTCAGGTCGGGATCAGGCAATTGCATTCCCAGTACTTTCACCTGTTGTACGCACATATCTACAAACTCCTGCCTCAGTTCATCGTTGCTTTTTCGCTTGATTTTCCAGCGGGTGCTTTGGTCGCTATGTGTGCTTTCGCTGTCGCGCGGGCCAAACATCATCAGGCTGGGCCACCACCATCTGTTGATGGCATCCTGGCACATGGCTTTCTGTGCCTCTGTGCCTCGCGAAAGGGTAAGTAAAATTTCGAATCCCTGACGCTGGTGAAAGCTTTCTTCTTTACAAATGCGTACCATGGCCCGTGCATAAGGGCCGTAGGAAGTGCGGCATAGCATTACCTGATTCAGAATGGCAGCTCCGTCTACCAGCCAACCTATGGCACCAATATCGGCCCAGGTAAGGGTGGGATAGTTGAAGATGGACGAATACTTGGCTTTGCCGGAATGCAAATCATTAATCATCTGTTCCCGGCTCATACCCAGCGTTTCAGCGGCCGAGTACAGGTAAAGACCATGCCCAGCTTCGTCCTGCACTTTCGCCAGCAATATGGCTTTACGCTTCAACGAAGGGGCGCGGGTAATCCAGTTGCCCTCTGGCAACATTCCCACAATTTCGCTATGCGCATGCTGGCTGATCTGGCGGATCAGCGTCTTGCGATAAGTTTCCGGCATCCAGTCACGCGGTTCTATTTTAATTTCCGCGTCTATCCGGTCCTGAAAATCTTTTTCCAAGTCTATAAAACTCATACCGCGAATTTACTAAACCTAACGACTGTAAGCGTAAATTTTTGGCAATATCCTCGTCCCACCCAATTCACAAATCCTCAAATTCCCAAATTGATTCCCCATTGATTGCCAACAAAAAAATTTACAGTTTGTTAAATTATTCTACCTTAGTACAGCTGAAAACTGCTTAAGTACTATCTAAATCACTGTTTGACGATTGCCTGCAACTGACTCCAATATTGTTCAGTTAACGGACCTGCAGCATCGGATTGCCAGAAATGATGAGGCCGCGTTTACGCAGCTCTATCTGTTGTTTGGTAAACGATTGATGCAGTTCGCGCTCAACCTGGTTCGCTCCAAAGAATTGGCGGAGGAACTGGTGGAAGACGTTTTTGTGAAAATATGGAGTAACCGCCAGCAGATTACTTCCATCGAAAATCTTACGGTTTACCTCTATGTGGCCGTAAAGAACCGTTCGCTTAATGCGCTGTCGCAAAAGGCCCATGAATTGGTAACAGCGCCATTCGATTATCTCGACACAACCGTAGTCCAGTTTTCAAGCGACCCGTACGCCATCATGGTCACTGCCGAAATGATGGAAAAAATGCGCCAGGCCGTAGAAAGCCTTCCCCCGCGCTGTAAAATGATTTTCAAGCTAATACGTGAGGATGGACTTCGGTATAAAGAGGTAGCGGAGATCCTGAACATTTCGGTAAATACCATCGATGTACAGATGGCCATTGCAGTACGAAAAATTTGTGCGACCCTACACATCGACAGGTCGGCCCTGCCCGTTTCCAAAAAAAGCCTAAAAAAAAGTTAAGGCATTCTTAGTAGAATGGTTAGATAGCTCTGTCCTTCAAAGGACAAGCGAGCTTGCTGCATGAATTATTCTGACCGCATCTGGCAATTAATGGCCCGGGTTCTTAACCTCGAAGCTACGGCTTCGGAAAGGGAGGAACTAACTGCAATTCTGCAGGAGGATCCCATGCTGCAGCAACAATTCGACCTTCTCACACGGGTTTGGCAGGAGCGAAAATCACTTCTCGACGACGAAGTTCATGCCCAGACCTCGGTTCAAAAAATCATCAGCAGATCGGCTCAGGAAGCTTCGCCCGCTCAGGAGGCAGAAGATGTAATTAGCATGATTGATGATGCTGCCCGCCGCCGCCGCCGCCGCAACTGGGTAGCTGCAGCCAGTGTAATCGCCGTGCTTTCGCTCGGTATCTGGTGGACCCAACGCAGCACCTATGGCGCTTCTGACGGCAATGAAAGTCCGGCAAAAGAAGCGCTGGTTGCCCAAAAAGGGAGCCGCACCCGCTCCATGCTTCCCGATGGCACTACTGTTTGGTTAAATGCCGGCTCTTCCCTGCACTATATCAACAATTTTGAAGGGGCCACTCGTGAAGTGCGACTGGAAGGTGAGGGCTATTTTGATGTTGTCAAAAAAGAGGGCAAACCTTTCATCGTTCATACTGATGGTATCGATATCCGTGTATTGGGAACCACTTTCAACGTGAAATCGTATCCCGAAGACAAAACGGTGGAAACCACTTTATACCACGGACGAGTACAGGTATATAGAAGCGAGGAGCCCAATAATAAACCTATTGATCTTCGTCCCAATCAGAAATTGATTTTACCGAAGGAAGCAGCAGCCAGCCCCGGCCGCCTGTCTGAAGATATTAAGCCGGCTTCGGGTGTCAACTTTACCGATTTCATCATTTCTCCGATCGACAGCACCAAGAAAGAAAACGAACGATTTGAAACCGCCTGGCTGTTTAGCCGCCTTGAGTTTCGTGGCGACAGTTTTGAGGAACTGGCACCCAAGCTTGAGCGCTGGTACGATGTTAAGATCGAATTCACAGACGAAAACGTAAAACGCCTCAACTTCAACGGTTCGTTTGAAAAGGAATCGGTAACTGAAGCGTTTGCAGCCCTCAGGCTGGCGGTACCATATTTCAATTACAAAATAAATAACAATGTTATTTCTATTGGATCACCTAAATAATCTGCACCCCAAATGAGCTAAAATAAAGCGGAGGATGTTGCAGCATCCCCCGCGAAATGGAAGGCTAAACGAAAACCGATGACCCACCCCGTAGGGGATGGATTGTTTAACCCTTAATACGCTAAAAGTATGAAAAGTTTTCTAACGGCTGTGTTCAGACCGTTGTCAACCAAAGTGCTGCTTGCTATGAGACTAACTGCCCTGCTGACTGTAGTATTTGCTCTGAATGTGTCAGCCAATGGCTTTGGGCAGGACAAGATCAACCTCAAAGCCAAAAAGACAGAAATCAGTGGTGTACTTCGCGCCATTGAAAAGCAGACCAATTATCGTTTTCTTTACAACAACAATCTCCCCGACATCCGGGAGAAGATCAGCATCGACGTGAAGAATGCCGAGCTGACAGAAGTATTGGATGTGATTTTACAAAAGACCAGCCTGCTCTATCAGGCCATGGGGAACAACCTGATCGTGATCAAGGAGAACCCCAGCGCTATTGAGCGGGTAGATGTAGTTGTACGCGGTGTGGTAACTGGCGAAGGCGGATTGCCCCTGGCCGGAGCCAGCGTAGTAGTAAAAGGTACTACTATTGGTACCACTACCAACAACGATGGTGCTTTCTCATTCTCTGTTCCCGATGCAAATGTGACCCTGGTGGTTTCGTCTATCGGTTACGATGAAATGGAAGTGGCATTAGGTGGTCGTGTCAACATTACCGTGCAGCTCAATGTTTCCACCAAAGTAATGGACCAGGTGGTAGTAATCGGTTATGGTACTGCCAGTAAGCGCGACCTGACAGGTTCTATCGTAAAAGTGGATGGTAAAGATGTGGCCGACAAGCCCAATACCAACCCTGTAGCGTCTCTGCAAGGACGTGTAGCTGGTCTGTCAGTAGTGAACAACGGTACTCCCGGACGTGCTCCGGATATTCGTATTCGTGGTACATCAAGTATCGGTTCAGTACAACCACTCTACATTGTTGATGGTATTTTCCAGGACAATATCGATTACATCAACCCCAACGATATCGAATCGATTGAAGTGTTGAAGGACCCTTCTTCACTGGCCATCTTCGGTGTGCGTGGTGCAACAGGTGTAATAGCTGTTACTACCAAAAAAGCGAAAGCCGGACAGGTGATTGTAAACTTCAATACCACCTATGGTATGAAGAAGCTGGTAGATAAAATTCAGATGGCCGATGCAAATGAATTTGCTACCCTTTTCGCCGAAGAACGCGCCAACAACGGTGTAACAGCCCCTTACGATTATACCGGACTTACTGCCAATACAGATTGGATTGATGCGGTAACACGCACTGGTCGCTTCAACTCGAACAACCTGTCTGTATCATCCAGTTCAGAAAAGAACAAACTGAACCTGGGTATTGGATATATTTCTGATGAGGGTATTGTTCGTCATGAAAAGCTGCAGAAATGGCTGCTTTCGTTTAACGATGAATTGAAAGTGAACAAGAACATCAAACTTGGTATCAATTTCAATGCTTCTCGTCAAAACAACCCTTACGATGCCACCTGGGTGCTGGATGCGGCACGTAAAGTAATTCCTCAGGTATCTGCCGGTACCCGCAACTTCTTTGTAAAGAATCCATATGGCGGCGACAGTCTGAATATGGACATCTATTCAGCGCTGGATGTGGGTCTTCAATCATCGGGTGTAATTAACCCGCTGGTTGTGCTGGAAAATGAGTGGGATAAAACGATCAATATCGAATATCGCACCGTAGGTAGCATGTTTGCTGAAGTTACTTTCCTGAAAAATTTCACGGCAAGGTCTACTATCTACGCTGACATCAGCAGCCGCAACCGGAGAACTTACTTACCCCTGTACTATGCTTACAATCCACGCACGCTGGAGCCTTTCCTGTACAACCAACAGACTCGCATAAGCGAGGGCGATGAAAACTGGCGTAAGTTTCAGCAGGACCATGTGGTCACTTACCGCAATTCATTTGGTGATCACAACCTTACTGCTACAGCCGGTTTCACTACCTTCTATTATGGCTATCGTGGTCGTTTTGGTAATGCAGCCCAGTATCCTTCAAGTGCTGGCGGTTTGCCAATCCCTGATGACGAGCGTTTCTGGTATGTAAACAACGGTTTCCAGGATCCTACCAGCACCAGCGCAAGTTCAAGTCAGAACGAATACACAACCGTTTCGTTTCTTGGCCGCGCCATCTATAACTACAAGAACAAATATTACCTGAATGCTTCATTTAGGAATGATGCTTCTTCCCGCCTCCCGCCACAAAACCGCAATCAGCAGTTCTGGGCAGTAGGTCTGGCCTGGGAAATGACTCGTGAAGACTTTATGGCGAACGTGGAGCAGATCAATTTCCTGAAGGTAAAATCATCAATGGGCGTTTTGGGTAACCAAACCGCTACATACGATAACGGGTCTCCGCTTGACTACCCCTACTATCCATTGTTGCAATCAGGCATCAGCGCTGTGTTTGGTACCAACGTGTACAACGCCGCTCAGCCCGTTTACCTGCCCAGCCCGGACTTGCAGTGGGAAACGATCACTGCCTACGAGTTTGGAGTAGAAGCAACGGCATTTGATAACCGCCTGACTTTCGAGGCCAACTATTTCAATCGTACTACCAAGAACCTGATGACCTATGTGAACCGTGCACAGATCGGTTTGCCTAACCAGCTCATCAATGGTGGTCGAATCCTGAACCGTGGTCAGGAGTTCATGGCTTCGTGGAAACAGAATGTGGGTAGCGACCTGACCATTACTGTTGGCGGTAACATTACCTTCCTGAAAAACAAAGTGCTGGAATTGAGTGAGGCTTTGCCAACCGGCATTCTCCAACGTTTGTTCCAGAACAATGGTAGCGCCGAAAGCCGCACGGCTCCCGGATATCCCATTGGTTCATTCTTTGGTTATGTAGTAGAAGGTATTTACCAGAGCTATGCCGACATCCTGGCCTCACCAGTAGCATCTTCGCTTGGTGCTTATCGTCCGGGCGACTTCAAATTCAAAGACATCAATGGTCCGGATGGAAAAGGTCCCGATGGCCGCATCACTTCCGACGATCGCGTGTTTATCGGTAACCCCACACCCGACTTTACCTACGGTGGTTATGTAACTGCTGCCTATAAGGGCTTTTCACTGGGTATTGATTTCAACGGTGTGTATGGTAATGAAATTTTCCGCACCTGGGGTTCATTGGAGTCGCCTTTCCAAAGGGTAAACTATCCTAAGGAAAAACTTGGTCGCTGGAACGGACCTGGTACTTCTAACTGGGTACCGCTGGTTAGCCAGGCTGATCGTTTCAACTATAATGGCTCTACTTATAATATCGAAGACGGCAGTTACTTCCGTTTGCGGAATATTCAGCTCGCCTACAATTTCGATCGCAACGTATTGAAGAAATTGAAAATGCGCGATCTGCGGGTATTCGCAAACATCCAAAACCTGAAAACCTGGAAGAACAATATCGGTTATACACCTGAATTTGGTGGCGATGCTACTGCATTCGGATACGATAATGCCGGTGGAGCTATTCCCGTGGTAACCACGTTTGGATTGAATGTAACCTTCTAAACTTCAAATTAGTTTGACTATGAAACGATATAAAAGCAGAATGATATGGGGGTTGCTGCTCGCTTTGCCGCTGATGGTGACCTCTTTGGGATGTAAGAAGTTTCTGGACAGAAAACCACTTACACAATCTTTTTCAGATATCACCCAGGGCGGCCTTGAAGGCCGGGTGTTTGGGATGTACAATGTGCTGAGAAACTATGCAGGTTTCAGCTCCCTGCCCTGGATCGATTTTCACAGTATTCGCGACGACGATGCCCTCAAAGGCAGTGATGCCAACGACGGTGCCGAGATCATTACCGAATTTGAAACCTTCCAGTATACTAAAGACGATTGGGCAACCAATACCTACTGGAACGATCACTTTTACATGATCAACGAGGCCAACTTTGTGATCGATTCATTCAAGAAAATCTCTAACCCCGACGCGGCTACTATTCGAAACGCGGGTGAAGCCTGCTTCTTTGCGGCTTATTCCTATTTCGAACTGGTGAAAGCCTATGGTGAAGTGCCTTTGTTTAACTTCAATATCACTACACCGCAACAGGGTATTAAAGACAAATCACCTATTCCGCTCATTTATCAGTTTATTGATTCCTGCCTGCAGGCAGCGGCTGCCAGCTTACCACTCACTACTTCTGAATACGGTCCAGGCTTTGCCGGCCGACTCACTCGTGGCGCTGCTAATACGCTTTGGGCACAGACTTACCTGTTCCGCCAGGACTGGGCCCGCGTGGTGGCACTTTGCAATGAAGTAATTGCTTCGAATCAATACAGACTGCTCGACGAATTTTCTGAGATATGGATTGATGGCGTAAACGGCGCAGGTAAAAACAGCGCCGAATCAATCTGGGAAACTCAATGTTACGTAGGTGAAAACGCACAGAGCAATAGCGCCCTTTACCAGGGTAATTTCTGGGGTACCTCACAACAGGTTCGTCAGAATGGTGCACCTATCGAATGGAATCTGGGTTGGGGCTGGAACGTACCGAGCCAAAAACTCGAGGACGATTTCCCTGACACCGATCCGCGCAAGAGAAAAACTATTCTTTATTCAGGCGAATCGGATGGTGGCCCCGCACAGGGAGGTCATGGTGCAACACTGCCCATGTACACCAACCCCGATGGACAAGGTGGTTTGGCGCAGCCTTACTGGAGCAAGAAAATGTACACCGGCAACAGCCCTGCCATGCGTCAATGGACCGGTTACACCAACAACAATGGTGGTGATGCCGGTTGGATCAATCACCGGATTCTGCGATATGCCGACGTGATCCTGATGCTGGCTGAAGCGGCTAATGAGTTGAACGATGGCGCAACCGCTGAAGCGAACCTGGAACTTATAAGAAATCGCGCATCAGGCAACCTTGGGCCCGCCAGAACCGTTGTACCTTTTGTGCCATTCGTAAGCAAGACGCAGATGCGTCAGGCAATTAAAAACGAGCGCCGCTGGGAGTTTGCTATGGAAGGTTACCGATTCTACGATCTGGTACGCTGGGGCGATGCCGTTACCGAGCTCGGACCACTGGGTTATACCAACCGCTGTCGGTTCTACCCAATCCCTCAACAGGCAATTAATTTGAGTGGAGGCGTATTGACACAGAACCCTGAGTGGCCATAAGTTGTTAATTTAAAAAAACACGCAGTATGAAAAATATGAGCAAGTACGCGCTGTTAGCGCTATGTGTGGCGATCCTTTCTGCGGGTTGCCAGAAAATGGACCAACCCGAATTGGGCGATTACCCTGAGGATGTTAACCCTCCAGGCGGACCGTTGAATTTTTACGCTGCTTTCGATGGTACTACTGACAACCCGCTGAAAAATGCGGTTGACAGTATTCGTGCAGCTTACCCGGTCGAAAATCCGCTGGAATCTATTGACGGTGTAAGCGGAAAAGCAATCAAAGGAGCCAACAAGGCTTATGTCAAGTATGCCAAGCCTAATGACTGGGCAAATATGGCCAAGTCCTTCACAATCTCCTGCTGGTACCGCCGTGATGGTCAAACAAAGAACAACACTGGTGGTAATGGTCCGGAGTATCTGATGAGCTTCAAGTCGAACAACGGACACTGGTCAGGGGCTAACTTCCTGTTTTTCCTGGAAGGCAACAATGCAGCCTGCGCAGTGAAAGTGATGATCGTTGATGCTACTAATGCCGACTCCTGGATGACCTGGGAAGGTGGTAATACCATTGCCGGTTTGCTCGACAATCAGTGGCACCATGTGGCCATTGTTTACGAAAGCTCAAACAGTACATTGACGTTGTATATTGATGGTGTTGCTAACAGTGGAACCCGTACCTGGGGATCACACGGCGACATCAATATTGCCAACGACAATATCTCTGAAATGAGAATTGGATCCGGCCCCGGCGGCAGCATCGATACAGATGACTGGTTGTCGTCTACTTTCAAAGGCGACATTGATCAGTTCAGAATGTACAGCACGGCACTGAGTTCTTCCGAAGTCAGCGCCCTGTTTACCGGCCGTAAATAGGTTTTATAAGAGTAAAATACTTTGGTATTCAAGGGGCTGTAACTCAACCGTGCAGCCCCTTGTTTTTTAAACCCATTCGAGGCATTTATTCCAATGCCGCCAGCACGTGATTCGTTTTTCCAATTTATATGATCTTGCCCGACCTACAGTGTGGATTGCCATGCTGATGGCGGTGTTTGTTGCCTTGCTAACAAGATGTGTTGGTGCCGGCGATAAGGCAGACTCCTCAAACGAGTTGCAGGAAAAGGAAATGGGAACTGTATATGTGGGCGACGAGACCTGCCGATCCTGCCACGCTCTACAGGTGGAACAGCATTTTCAAACAGCACATCACCATAGTTCCGCCTGGGGCAATGATAGCACTATACTTGGCACACTGCAGCCCGGAAAAAACAGTTTTCGATTCAGCCCACGCCTTGAAATGCGCATGGAGAAGATAGGGGACTCCATTTTTCAAACGGCCTATATCCTTGGCGATGCCCGCGAAAGACGCCCTATGGACCTGGTATTTGGCTCCGGAACCAAAGGCCAGAGCTTTGCCAGCTGGCAGGGCGACCGGCTTTTTCAACTTCCTATCACCTGGTTTACACCAGAACATCAATGGTCAAACAGCCCTGGCTTCCCCGGCAAAGCCGTTTTTAACCGACCCATCACGGCGCGATGCTTAGAATGTCATATCACCCATGCTGAAGTAGTTTCTGCACCAGGAATACAGCCGGAATCGTACAAAAGCAGCTCTTTTGTACTAACCATCTCCTGCGAAAAATGCCATGGCCCTGCCGACAAACACGTAGCATGGCACACAAAAAATAATTCAGACAGCAACGGGCGGTTTATAGTAAATCCCGCGCTGTTTACCCGACAACAACAACTGGATCTCTGCGGACTCTGTCATGGCGGCAAACTTGACGCACGCGAAACTGCTTTCAGTTTTAAAACAGGCGATTTGTTGACCGCCCATTTCAACATGGATTCCATTGTAACGAATCCTTTGGCGATGGATGTGCACGGAAACCAGTTAGGCCTCCTGGCTGCCAGCCGTTGTTTCACACAAAGCAGTATGACCTGCAACAGCTGCCATGACCCGCACAAGAATGAGCGTGGTCAGCTCGCTATCATTTCACAGCGATGCCAAACCTGTCACCAGGGCGATAAACAATCTTCTTGTGGATTTAAAGGAATTTCTAAAGAGATGCTGGAACAGAAATGCATAGATTGCCATATGGAACTGGAGCCGTCAAGGTCAGTGGCTGTGCAATTGCAGGGGCAAGATGTGCCAACTGCGGCAAAAATGCGTTCGCACCATATTCGTATACCCACGCGGTTGCCAGACTGGGCCAACAAAAAATAAACAGCGTATCGATGAACTTGCAAATGAGAAAATATTACTTCTTGTTACCTGTGCTGATCGTTCTTGCAGGTTGCAAGAGTTCAGCCGACAAGCTTTTCGAAGAATTGTCTTCGTCTGATACTCATATCGACTTTGTCAACCACCTCGAGAAGCACGAGCGCTTTAGCATATTATATTACTTATATTATTACAACGGGGGTGGAGTTGCTACTGGCGATATTAACAACGACGGCTTGCCAGACATTTATTTCACAGCAAATAAAAGGGCTTCCAATAAATTGTATCTCAATAAAGGGAATTTCGAATTCGAGGATATTACGGCAGTAGCGGGTGTGGCAGGCACGGCCGACTGGTGTTCGGGCGTGACTATGGCCGACGTGAATGGCGATGGCTGGCTGGATATATATGTGTCGGCCGTCAGCAACAAGTACGGCTTGAAGGGGAAAAATGAGCTTTTCATCAATCAAAAAAACGGCAGCTTTCAGGAGATGGGGGCTGCTTACGGCCTTGACTTTGCGGGCTATACCACACAGGCTGCGTTTTTCGACTACGATCAGGATGGCGATCTTGATTGTTACCTGTTGAACCAAAGTCACCACCCACACGCTAATATTGTAGATACCAGTTTTCGCCGCCGCTATGATTCATTGTCAGGCGATCGGCTCTATAGAAACGAACTGAGCAACGGCCAACTGAAATTTACAGACGTAAGTGCCACTGCTGGCATCTTTCAGAGCAACCTCGGGTATGGTTTGGGTCTTGCTATTGCCGATTTCAACAACGATGGCTGGGATGATATTTATGTTGGTAACGATTTTCATGAAAACGACTATTACTATATCAACCTTGGCAATGGACGTTTTCGGGAATCCGGTGCGGATCACTTTGGTCATTACAGCCGATTTAGCATGGGAAATGATGCTGCCGACTTCAACAACGATGGCCAACTGGATATTGTGACGGTAGACATGCTGCCACCAGACGAAAAGATTCTAAAGACTTACGGCAGCGATGAAAACCCGGACATATACAAACATAAACTGGCGCGCAACGGTTATCAGCAACAATTTTCACGAAACACGCTGCAACTAAACAATGGCAGTGGAGTTAGCTTTTCCGATATCGCTCTTCAGGCAAAGGTATCCGCTACCGATTGGAGCTGGTGCCCGCTCCTGGCCGATTTTGACAACGATGGCAATAAAGACCTGTTCATTTCAAGCGGCATTGTGAAGCGACCGGTTGATCTTGACTATGTTAAGTATGCATCGGATCTCAAGTTGAAGGGTATGGATCGTACCGATCGCTTCGACGATGAGGCGATCAATGCGATGCCCGATGGCAGTTCAATTCCGTTTCTCTTCAGAGGTGATGGAGATCGAAATTTTGAAGATGTAAGCAAAGCCTGGGGAACTGCCTCACTGAAAGGATATTTTACCGGAGCCGCTTATGCTGATTTGGATAATGACGGCCGCCTGGACCTGATAATTAATCAAATTGAAGCACCGGCAGTTGTATTGAAAAATAAGGGTCCACAGCAGAACTTTTTGCGGATCCGATTCAAAGGGAGTAACGGCAATACCAGCGCATTGGGAGCAAAAGCCTATGTGTTTACGAAAGATATAATGCAGTATCAACAGTTGATGGCTACCCGGGGCTTTCAATCGAGTAGCGACCAGCGGCTGCATTTCGGACTCGGCCCCAATCAGGTAGTGGATAGTGTATTGGTTGTTTGGCCCAATCAACAAGCGCAGTTGTTGAGAAATGTGAATGCCAACCAGCAACTTGATCTTGAACCTGCCGCGGCTGATTTTAAATTTGAGTACGCCAGCTTTTTTCCTGCTCCTGCCGAAAGTTTTGAATCGTTGGTCGCCCCCGCCTGGAAACACCAGGAGAATTTGTTTGAAGATTTCAATGTACAGTATCTTATTCCACACGCTATTTCAACCCGCGGCCCCAAACTGGCAGTAGCCGATGTGAATGGCGACGGGCTCGACGATTTCTATGCATGTGGATCAAAAGGGCAACCCGGCGTATTGATGATACAAAACGCAAATGGTCAGTTTAGCGCCGGCAGCGTTGAGGCGTTTGCGCCGTATACGGTGACCGACCAGACAGATGCGTTATTTGTGGATGTAAATAATGATAAAGCGCCGGACCTGATTGTTGTAAGTGGTGGAAATGAAGAAATAAATGGCAGCCAGCTATTGGCTGACCGACTTTACATCAACGACGGCAAAGGAGGATTCACGCATGCAAAAGGAGCGTTTCCTCCATTGCTCGCCAATAAATCCTGCGTGGCTGCCGCCGATGTGGATGGTGATGGAGATCAGGATTTATTCATCGGTGTAATGGCCGACGCTCGCAGCTATGGTACGCCCCAGGAGTCGTACCTGCTGATCAATGATGGAAAGGGCCAGTTTACTTCAGCGCCGCCGGGAATGATCGGCTTGCAGGAACTGGGAATGGTTACTTCCGCTGCTTTTGCAGATGTAAACGGCGACCAAATGCCAGACCTGGTGTTGGCGGGTGAATGGATGCCGGTAAAGTTGTTTGTGAATCAGGGCGGCAAGTTTTTTGCGCAGGATCTTCCTGGTTCCACCGGCTTATGGCAGAGCATAGCAATTGCCGACGTCAACAACGATCTGCAGCCCGACCTCTTACTTGGCAACTGGGGGCTGAATTCAAAACTCGCCTCTGGTAAAACCGGTCCGCTAAAGTTGTATGTGAAAGATTTTGATAATAACGGCAGCATTGATCAGGTAATGGCTTATCGAATTGGCGACGAGGAATATACCTTCCTGGCCAAAGATGAACTGGAACGACAAATGCCTGTGTTGAAAAAAGCTTATTTGACCTATGGAGAAGTGGCGGGCAAGTCGGTGGAGTATATGTTTTATGATTTATTTAAAGACTATCGCGAACTAAAGGCGGAACAGCTGGCGTCTTCTGTGTTTATCAACAAAGGCAATGCACAGTTTCAGCGAAATGATCTGCCTGCAGCGATACAGGAGTCGCCCGTGTTCAGCTTTGCCCCGGTCGGCTCAGAAGGGCTTTATATTACTGGCGGAAATTTTTACGACGTGGTGCCGTACGAAGGCCGTTACGACGCGCGTGCATTGGGCGCAATATATGTACAAAAATCAGACAGCATGGTGGCAGCTACCGTGCCTTTGTTTAATTCAATACAGGGCCAGGTGCGTGATATGCGTTGGTTAAGGACCGTCAACAATGGCAGAATATTGCTGGTTGCAAGAAACAATGCAGAGTTGCTGGCTTTTAAAAGAAAATAGATTTTTCTGCTGAGCGACTAATGTGTAGCAGAGATTAATTGAAAGGACTCATGAAAACTAAATTGACGCAATTCAACATGACTGAACTTGTTTCCATAAGAAGACTGGCTGTTTATAGCCTTCTGATCACCCTGTTTCTTTCTGCTTGCAAAAAAGGAGGAGGAGGTGACGATACCCCACCTGCCCGACTGAACCTGGTTAGCTGGTCGGTAGAAAATGTGGCAGGCCGTACCGATTATGAGAACGTAAAAGTGAGGCCGGGATTTCAGTTTCGTTTTTCTGCCCCTGTTAATCGAAACTCCGTAGGTGCTGCGTTTTCACTGAGTGAGGTCCCTGCCTCGCCGGTACCAGTTACGGTAAGTTACGCGAATGGCGACAGCACGGTGTTGCTGACACCAACGGCCAATCTTGATTACCTGTCACGATACAAAATGACACTGACCAGTCTGCTTGAGTCTTCGGCAGGTGGCATGCTTAACACGGGTATTACTATTAATCTTTATACTCATCTCGACTCATCGCGCAAGTTTCCCGCCATTACCGACGAAGCATTGTTGACAAAAGTGCAGGAACAGACATTCAAATACTTTTGGGACTATGGCCACCCTACCAGCGGCATGGCCCGCGAAAGGAGTAATAGCGGAGCCAATACAATCGCCTCAGGTGGTAGCGGATTTGGTATTATGGCCATGCTCGCCGGCATTGAACGTAATTTCATTACCCGTGCTCAGGGCCTGGCCCGACTTCAGACTATTGTAGCTTTTCTCAAAAACAATACTCAAAAGTACAAGGGAGCGTTTCCACACTGGATCAATGGAACAACAGGAGCCACCATTCCGTTTAGCACGAAAGATGATGGCGCTGATCTGGTGGAAACATCTTACCTGATTATGGGATTGCTTTGTGCGCGCCAGTACTTCGACGGCGCCGACCCGATTGAGACGCAGCTTCGAACAGACATCAACGGAATCTGGCAAGCCGTAGAGTGGGATTGGTTCAGGAAAGATGGACAGGATGTATTGTACTGGCACTGGAGCCAGAACTATGGATGGGATATGAACCTGCCCATCCGCGGTTGGAACGAATGCCTGATTACCTATGTGCTGGCTGCCTCATCGCCCACACATGCCATTCCCCCTTCTGTATACAGCAACGGCTGGGCCCGCAACGGAGCCGCAGGATTCGTAAATGCTGCCAACTATCTCGGCTACCGACTCCCGCTTGGAACTGCTTATGGAGGTCCTCTGTTCTTTAGCCATTACAGCTTTATGGGTATAAATCCGAATGGACTAACAGACCAATGGGCCGACTATGCTGAACAAACCCGGAATCATTCATTGATCAATTACACTTATTGTAAAAATAACCCCGGTTCTTACCTGGGCTATAGTGATTCCGTTTGGGGGCTTACGGCGAGCGATATCCCCAATGGATATTCAGCCAGTTCGCCCACCAACGATCTTGGCGTGATTGCGCCAACAGCAGCCCTGAGTTCGATGCCTTTTACACCCGATCAGTCAATGGCTGCGCTCCGGTTTTTTTACTATGTGTTAGGCGACAAATTGTGGAAGGATTATGGTTTTGTAGATGCCTTCTCGCTTGAGCAGGGCTGGTTCGCCGGCTCGCATCTTGCCATTGATCAGGGACCGATCATTGTTATGATCGAAAACTATCGAACAGGTTTGCTTTGGGATCTTTTCACCAGTTGCCCGGAAGTGAAGACCGGTATGCGGGCGCTTGGATTCAATGCACCATACCTATAAACTATGAAGCGATTTTTGCCCCTTTTATACTTGTTGTTGTTTAGTACAACCATTTTGGCTCAGAAAACGCCTCCTGTTTTCGATGCTGCCAAACGTCCGCGACAACTAAGCGATTCAGCATTGCTCGACCTCGTTCAAAAGCAAACCTTTCGCTATTTCTGGGATTTTGCACATCCGGTTTCGGGTCTGGCGCGGGAAAGAAGTAACCAGAGTTTTGGCTACGGCGACGAAACATGTGCGGTGGGCGGTACGGGCTTCGGTATTATGTCGGTCATAGTGGCAACCGAACGTAAGTGGATCGATCGCGATACAGCAGCCAGGTTCCTCTTGAAAATGGTGAAGTTTCTCTTGAAGGCCGACAGTTACCATGGGGCTTATCCGCACTGGTTAAATGGAGCTACGGGAAAAACAATTCCATTTAGCCGAAAAGACGATGGCGCCGATCTGGTTGAAACGGCCTATCTGTTTCAGGGACTGCTTTGTGCCCGTCAATACTTTGATGGAGCAACAAACGTGGAAAAGGAATTGCGCACCCGCATCGGATGGCTCTGGAATGATATAGAATGGGACTGGTTTACCAGGGGCGGACAGGATGTATTGTACTGGCATTGGAGTCCCAACAACGGTTGGGCCATGAATATGCCCATTCGCGGTTTCAATGAATGTTTAATTGTGTATGTACTGGCCGCCTCAGCCGAAAAACATAGAGTGAGTGCCGATGTGTACCACAAAGGCTGGGTGCAAAGCCTGAATTTCAAAAACGGGAAAAGCTATTATGGTATGGAACTACCGCTCGGTTTTGATTATGGAGGCCCTTTATTTTTTTCTCACTATTCTTTCTTAGGTATTGATCCCCGGGGTCTGCGGGATCGCTATGCCGACTATTGGAAACAGAATCTGAACCACACACTCATTAATCGAGAGCACTGTATTCGCAATCCTGGAAAATTTAAAGGTTACGGGGCCGATTGTTGGGGTCTTACAGCTAGTGATACGTATTCCGGTTACGCTGCTCATTCCCCTACCGAAGATCTGGGTACCATTTCGCCAACAGCTGCTCTTAGCGCATTTCCATATACGCCAGAGTATTCCATGCAGGCGCTCCGATATTTTTACGATAAGCTGGGCGATCGAATCTGGAGTCAGTATGGGTTTGTAGATGCATTTAATGAAACTAAGGACTGGTATGCCAATAGCCATCTGGCTATTGACCAGGGACCAATTATTGTGATGATCGAAAATTATAGAAGCGGACTGCTTTGGAAGCTTTTTACCAGTTGCCCCGAAATAAAAACGGGAATGAAGGCATTGGATTTTTCGGCACCCTATTTAAAATAACCTCGGTAAACAGGTTGTTATGAAAAGACTATTGCTGGTAGCGACAATTTGCTTTACTGGGCTGGTAGCAACAGCTCAGGAACCTCCTTATGTCCGTTCTGTATTCGCCAATAGTCGTATGAGCGGTTCCTACTTTTTTAGTGAAGGAGCATTTCAAAACGGATCTTCCGTTTTTCTGATCAATGGAAAACTGCCGGTAAACGATTTATCTTTTCATACACCCGGCAATGCCCTGGAGCTGAGCTTTCAGAACCAACCCCACGGATACTGGCAGGCCAAGGTATTGCTCAACGAAACCCGGGGGCAGGATCACTTCAAAGAAGCGACTCATCTTTCCTTTTTTATTTATTCGCAAAGCAGGACCATTCCTGCCGAAGAAACACCACTGGTTTGCCTCACCGGTGCCGGTGGCAGGAAGAGCAAAGCGAAAACATTTAAAACCAATTCGGCCAGGGGGTGGACACAGGTCCTGATTCCACTTCAGCAATTGTGGAGCGATTCGATTAAAAGCCTGTCCGAAGTGGAAGCAGTTTGCTTCTTTCAGAACAACCAGGGTAGCAACGGTTACACTATCGGTATCGACGACATTGAATTTATTAAGCCAGTTTCGGCAAATGTCCCGCGGCCTCCGATCGAATCGCCCCGGGTATCTGGCTATCCCAGACATATTGATATAAGCTGGAATCCCGTAACCGATAGCAATATCCGATATGTATTGATTTACCGAAGCGAAAACAATGGCCCCGAAGAGCCGGTTGCAGTTCAAGTGCCGCAAATTAGCCGTTATGCCGACTTTGTAGGTGAAACCAATTCTACTTTCAGGTACCGGATATCTTTCCTCAATGCGGCATACCAGGAATCGACAGGTTCTCCATTTGCAGAAATAAAAACGAAAGAATTAGATGATGAAGCCTTTCTCGACATGATACAGGAGGCGCATTTTCGATACTATTGGGAAGGGGCAGAACCCAACAGCGGTCTGGCACTGGAAAATATATTGGGACGAAGGCAAATGATTGCCAGTGGCGCTTCCGGATTTGGCATCATGGCATTGATAGCGGGAACTGAACGAAAGTTCATTTCGCGGCAGCAGGCTGTTGACCGCTTTGTCAGGATCGTTAACTTTTTGGAGCAGGCAGAAACTTTTCATGGCGCGTTTTCACATTTTATAGACGGAGCCAGCGGAAAAGTTGTTCCTTTCTTTGGAAAACGGGATAATGGGGGCGACCTGGTAGAGACCTCATTTTTATTGCAGGGGCTGTTAACCGCCCGGCAGTACTTTGACCGCGCAGATGTAAAGGAAAAGCTGATCAGGGATAAGATCAAATTGATATGGGAACGGGTAGAGTGGGATTGGTATCGCAGGTATAAAGAAAGCCCCTACCTTTTCTGGCATTGGTCGCCCGATCAGGCCTGGATCATCGACCATCGCCTCATTGGATGGAATGAAACGATGATTACTTATCTGCTGGCCATTTTTTCGCCCACACATGGCGTGCCGGCATCTATGTACTATAGTGGATGGGCCAGCCAGGACAGTATTGCACAGCAATACCGCAAAAACTGGGGCGGCACAGCCGACGGATCCCTTTATGTGAATGGTAATACCTATGAAGGCATTAAGCTCAACGTGGGCGTGTCGAACGGCGGACCGCTTTTCTTTACACACTACTCTTTCCTTGGTTTGGATCCCCGGGCTTTCACCGATCGCTACACTAATTATTTCGAAAATAATCAGGCTATCGCCCGAATCAATTATCGTTACTGTGTTCGTAACCCGTTGGGCTATGCCGGCTATGGTGACAACTGCTGGGGACTTACAGCCAGCGATGGCCCGTTTAGTTATTCAGCCGATGAGCCAGTGGAAAGACAGGATCGTGGCAAGATTGCACCCACTGGCGCAATCAGCTCGTTTCCGTACACACCGGCAGAAAGCCGGAAGGCACTAAAAAACTATTACTACAACTATGGAAAGTTTTTATGGGGCGAATATGGTTTTCGCGATGCATTTAACCTGCAACAAAACTGGTGTTCGGAAATTTATATGGGTTTGAATCAGGCGCCCATTGTGGTGATGATTGAAAATTACAGAAGCGGCTTGCTTTGGAACCTGTTCATGAAAGATGAGGATGTGAGGAAGGGGATGGAGCAATTGAGAACTAAAAACTAATAATTAAAAATTCATAAGCCTACATTCATAATAACGAAAACAACTGTCATGAATAATTTAACCCGCCAGGAGTTTCTGAAACGCACCGCGCTGGCCGGTGCGGCCGTTTTAGTTTCTTCACTCGAAGGTTTGGCTATTGGCCGACCTGATAAAAAGCTGAGGGTGGCCGTTATTGGCTGCGGCAGCGTATCGGGAGTATATTTGCCTCATTTGTCCAAAGCATCGCATGTGGAACTAGTGAGTGTGTGCGACATTGTTTACGAACGTGCAAAAAAGCGAGCAGCCGAATTCAATATACCCAACCACTATCCACATATTGATCAACAGTTAGCAGGTGCTCCCTTTGATTTGCTCGTTAATCTGACTGATATGCAGGAACATGGTCGGCTAAACAAGCAGGCGCTAATGTATGGACGCAATGTATGGAGCGAAAAGCCTATGGCCAATTCCTACGCCGAGGGCAAAGCCCTGCTGGACCTGGCAAAAAGCAAACGCCTTCGTATCTGGGGTGCTCCTGCAGTAGTCAATAGTCCGCAATTCGAGTTCATGGCCAGGATGTTGAACGAAAAAAAGCTCGGCTCCGTTGCCTGCGCACATGCACATTACGGCCATACGGGTCCGGGCTGGTCTGCCTTTTTTTACGAAAAAGGCGGAGGCAGTCTGCCCGATCTGGGCGTGTACAATATCGCAACACTCACTGGTTTGCTCGGTCCTGCCAAATCAGTAGTTGCTATGACCAGCATTGTTACTCCTGAACGCACAGTTGACAACAAGGGAAAAATAAAGGTTGTTGCCGAAGACAATGCCATGTTGATCATGGATCATGGCAATGGCGTTTTATCGCATGTACAATGTGGGTTCAACTATTTTGACCCTTATGGCCACGAAGGAAAAGGACAGGAACGGCCCACCATTCAAATATGGGGATCGCATGGCAACATGGCGCTGGCTGGTTACGACTGGGCACCCTTTGGTGTGGATATGGCAACGCATGATAATGAAAAGACCGTGCGTCATGTACCCAGCCCCGGCAGCTATGTTTGGCAGGAAGGCGCCACAGTTATTTCTGATGCATTGCTCAATGGTAAAGAGCCTCGTATACATGTAGAACATGCCTTGCACGTACTCGAAGTAATTGAAGCTACCCGCGAGTCCGGCCGCAGCGGCAAACGAATAAACCTGAAGTCGAGTTTTCCCTGGCCAATGGTGAAATAAACATTTTCGCTTTGTAGAAAAGCTCCCTGAATGTTCGGGGAGCTTTTTGTTTTACAGGTTTCGCCGTTGACCCCGTCAAATAGCTCATTTTTATGTTTCAAAAATTAGGTTATACTTTTACGTATTGGTATCTAACGAAGAAATACAACGTTTGCTGGGCCTTATTGCCAACGAGCACAGTCGGGATGCGTATCGCGAACTGTTTCTGATATTGCATCGCCCCCTCTGTCAGTTTGCGGCTGGCATCTTAAAAAGCAACTACGATGCGGAAGAAGTGGTGTCGGATGTATTTATACATATTTGGGAAAAAAGGCATACTCTCACCAGCATCGAATCGCCGCGAATGTATTTCTATATGTCGGTAAAAAATCGGTCACTGAATCTGCTTGCAAAGCAAAAAAGACAACAGGCGCTTGATGCGGGCTATTGGTCTGTCAACCTGTCGCAGCTATTTGCCAACCCGGAAGAATTGATGATGACCGAGGAGCTGATGCAGAAACTTCGCAAGGCAATACAGGAACTGCCGGCCAGGTGCCAGCTCATTTTTAAATTGGTGAAAGAAGACGGACTTAAGTATCGCGAAGTTGCCGAATTGCTGCAGATTTCGGTAAAAACGGTAGAAGCACAAATGGCCATTGCACTTCGCCGTCTCAGTCAATGCATGCAACTGTCAATTCCTCGCAGGGTTCGCCACCGTTAACTGCTACTGTCCCGTTAAATCTCTAATTATCAAACATTTAATTATTTTTCATAAAAATGAAAAATAATTAAATGTTTTTTAGGGGTAAGTCTTGCTGGCATTTGTCTGTACTATCGATTGTCAACACGATTGCATGACCCAGGAGAACTTTTGGATACTTTTTTCTAAAAAAATTGCAGGCGAAGCCAACGACGCTGAGTTAGCAGAACTGGAGAGCCTCATGCGGGAACATCCCGAATGGCAATATGCCGCGCACAATCTTGAACAACTTTGGCAATCGCATGCACCGGTTGATAGCCGGGCAGAAGAAGATGCTTTCCTTTTACATATTCAACGGATGCAGGAACGGGGTGTTGGACTTGATGAGGGTCCGGATGAAGCTTTGCTGGAATACGAGCGAGGTTTGAAACGTCGCCGTCGCCGCCGCGTAATTGCTCTGGTAACCACTCTTTCAGCCGCAGCATCAATTACCGTTTTTCTCTTTTTGACCGGATTTTTTTCAAAGCCCGCCCCAGTTGGTGGCGCACCTGTTGCTCGTGAAGTAAGCGAAATAAGTACACGTCCGGGATCCAAATCGCGCATTCAGTTGCCTGATGGCAGTACGGTTTGGATAAATGCCGGCAGTAAACTCACTTATGATAAATCATTCGGAGGTGAATTGCGGGAGGTGAATCTGCAGGGCGAAGCTTTTTTTGATGTTGTACACGATGCCGACAGGCCGTTTATTATTCATGCATCTGCGATAGATATACGCGTTTTGGGCACCGCATTCAACGTTAAGGCCTATCCCGAAGATGCGAAGACGGAAACCAGTCTGATTCGGGGTAGCATTGAAGTTTCGTTTCGGAACAGACCTAATGATAAAATAATCTTATCGCCAAACGAAAAACTGGTGGTTGACAATCAGCATCTTACTTCCGATTCGGCGCAGCGCGATGCCACTACTCCCCTAATGGCGATCAATAAACTAAAGGTGAATCCAACCGATAGCACCGTGGCAGAAACACTGTGGGTAGAAAACCGCCTGGTTTTTGATGATGAATCTCTGGCAGAGCTGGCTGTGAAAATGGAACGCTGGTATGGCGTGGAAATCGAAATCAAAGATTCATTCCTGAAAGAAAAGCGATTTACAGGCAATTTTCAGAACGAAAATATTGAGCAGGCAATGGAAGCACTGACTATTTCCTATTCCTTCTCATTTGAACGCAACGGAAACAAAATTTTTATTCATCGTTAATGCTTATGCCGTATGTCAATAACCAAAGACACCACATGACCGGTTTATAGCAAAAGCGGGATTCTGTTGGCGCAGAACCCCGCGAGGCTAACACCGAAAAAATCTGACTGCCTGTCGGAGATTATCAGTTATTAACCCTTCAATCGAAAATTATGAAAAAAATTGAAGCAAGGGCTGGAAATTATCAGTCCGTGCTGAAGCTAAAGCTGCTCCGCATTATGAAACTGACGCTGCTGCTCCTGACGATTGCCTGCATGCAGGTTTCTGCGAAGACCTACTCTCAAGGGTCGATTACTCTCAACATGAAGGCCGCTGAAATGAAGAAAGTGCTGATGGCCATCGAAAAAAATAGCGATTACCGCTTCCTGTTCGACGAGGACGTGGTGAAAGGCAAACCCCGAATAAGTATACAGGTATCCGATGCCAACATCAACGATGTGCTGGTTCGACTTTTCAGCAATACAGGTATCTCGTATCGAATTTTGAATACTAACCTGGTTGTTTTGAAAGAAGCTGCTACAGCTGCGGGCCTTGTGGACGTACGCGAAATAACCGTAACGGGCCGTGTTACTAATGCTGCAGGCGAAGCCATACCAGGTGTTTCGGTTTCATTGAAAGGAAGTACAGTAGGTACTACCACCGATGCCAATGGTGCCTATTCAATAACAGTACCCGACGATGCGGTACTGGTGTTCTCATCGGTTGGATTTGCGGATCGGGAAGAGGTGGTTGCCGGTCGCACAAGCATCAACGTGACCCTGGCATCAAGCGAGCGCACCATGGATGAAGTAGTGGTGGTTGGTTATGGTAGCCTGCGCCGGAGTCAGGTTGTGGGATCCGTTGCAAAAGTTGGTGGGGCAGAAATCACCAAACAGCCGGTGCTTACGGCTGCGCAGGGTCTTCAGGGTAAGGCATCGGGTATTCAGATCATTGCCAGTGGTGATCCCGGTAGCCAGCCTCAGGTACGTATTCGTGGTACTAACACCGTGCAGGGCGATGCCAACCCCGTTTACATAGTAGATGGCGTTATAACAGACAATATTGTCGGCATCAACAATTCCGACATTGAGTCGATTGAAGTACTGAAAGATGCCGCCTCTCAGGCAATTTATGGTAGCCGCGCCGCCAACGGTGTAATCCTGATCACCACTAAACGTGGACGGGCAGGAAAAATGCGAATTGAGCTGAATAGTTATGTGGGCGTAAAATCGATGACATCAAAAGTTAAGATGGCAGACGCACGCACCTATGCCCAATTCACCAACGAAGCCAGAGGTTACGATAATCAGGCACCACTGTTTCCGGATATTAACGCTCTGGAGTACGATACCGACTGGTTCAACGAAGTAATTCAAAACGGATTGATTCAAAATCATAGCGTAGGACTGAGCGGTGGTACCGACAAAACCACTTATTATTTCAGCGCTGGTTATTTTGAAGATGAAGGCATTGTAAAGAACGAAAATTTCAAGCGTCTTAATTTCCGTCTTAATAACACTTACAAGGTTGCTTCTTTCCTCGAATTTGGACATAACCTCAACCTGAGTGTTACCCGTGGCTTCAATAAGCCCAATCCATTCAACGATGCATACCGTAACGCACCAACAACTCCTACCCGTTTTCCAAATGGCGACTATGGATTGCTGGTAGGGTTGAGCGTTGGTAACCCCGTTAAGGCGAACGATCTGGTGTATAATACCTCGAAAGGAACCCGTATTCAGGGCGATGTGTATTCTGTATTGAAGCCCATCAAAAACCTTTCGATCCGGACAAGTTTTGCTTTCAATCGCAACGACTACAATAATCTCAATTTTAACTACCCTTACAATCCCATCAGCATTGGCGACGATAATATTTCTAGCCTGGCAATTGGTTCTGGTAACGGATTCTATTACAACTTCGACAACAATGCCACTTACAACGGCCGTATAGGTCGCGATCATGAGTTTATTGCCACACTGGGGTACTCGGCTGAGCAAACAACTACGCAGGCTCAGTCTGCCAGTGGTAACGATGTACCCGTGCAAAAAAACCTGTGGTACCTGAATCGGGCCGACCAAAACACCCTTCAGTCGTCGAGCGATGGGTCGCAGGTTCGCCGCGCCAGCTTGTACAGCCGCCTCACGTATACCTACAATAATAAATACAGTGTAAGCGGTGTATTACGTCGCGATGCGTCGAGCAACTTCCCAACTACCAACCAATGGGGTACTTTCTATTCGGTAGGTGCCAGCTGGCTAATTACACGTGAGCAGTTCATGGAAAATATCAACTGGCTGAACGAATTGAAACTGCGTGTGGGTTATGGACGTCTCGGTAACGACCGTGTGTCGGGCGTTGCCTATCTAAATCCCGTATCTCAGGCCGGCAACTATGCATTTGGTGGCGACACTTATCCAATTGTACCCGGCATCACCATCAACCAGATTCGAAATGCGAATGTTTCCTGGGAGGTAACACAGGGTACAGATATCGGCCTGGAGTTTTCAGTACTGCGTCGTCGTTTGACTGGTGAAATAGCCTGGTACGACAAGCTGTCGAATGTGTATATTCCGGTAACAGTAGTAGCTCTGGCGGGCGACAACGACAACTCCGTTTATTCGCAGGCGGCTGATGTGCGCAACCGCGGCGTAGAAGTTTCTATGCGCTGGCAGGACAATATCAGCCGCGATTTCAGATACCATGTAGGCTTCAACATTACGTTTAATCAAAACGAAGTAGAGAAGGTGAACGGCAATCTGCAGCTTCGTGGTGGCAGTCTGGGCAATGGCGAAATAGTGACTTATACCGTGCAGGGCCAGGAAATTGGTAGCTTTTGGGTGTACGATGTGATTGGCATCTTTGAAAATCAGGATCAGGTGAATTCAACACCTCGTGTTACGGGTACCAAACCCGGTGACTTCATCTATCGCGACGTGAATAAGGACGGAGTGATCAACGATCTCGATCGCGTGTTTGTAGGTTCCTATCAACCCAAAACTTACTACGGCATCAACGCCGGGTTTAACTGGAAGAATCTCGATTTCAGCGTGGATTGTTATGGCAATGCCGGTAACAAAATTTACAATGGTAAAAAAGCCATCCGCCTGGGTAACGACAATATTGAAGCAGCGCGTGCCAACGACCGCTGGACGCCCGATAACCTCGACGGTACTCAGCCACGTGCCAGCAATTCAATTCCCAAGCCCAGTACCTATTATGTTGAATCAGGAACTTTCTTCCGCGTCAACAACGTAACTGTTGGTTACACATTGCCTTCCTCAAACTGGAATATCGGCATGTCGAGTCTGCGCGTGTTCGCATCAGCTCAAAACCCGATCATTTCAAAGAAATTCAGTGGATTTACACCTGAATTGCCCGGTGGTAATAATGGTTTGAGCGCTGGTATTGAACTGGGTATCTATCCGGTTTCCACAACCTACATGTTTGGTGTAAACGTTACTTTCTAAATTATTTTTTATGAAAAATAGAAATAATAAAATTTTGCTTCTTTTCATGGGCTCGGCCATAACGCTACTCACTGCCTGCAGCAAAGAGTGGTTGAACCCTGCACCTGAAAATGAACTCATCATTGAAGACACTACTTTCAACGATCCGAATAATGCCGAACGATTTGTAAATGCCTGTTATACCCAATTGCTCACCTGGGATCAAACCAGTTTTAGCTGGATTGGTGTAACAAGTATCACTTCCGACGACGCGGATAAGGGCAGTGCCCCCGGCGATTTGGGAACTGACAAGGATCAATTGGACAACCTTACTTATTCCGCAACCACACCGTCGATCCGTTCGGTATGGCGGAGTAATTCACAGGGTATTTCGCGCTGCAACCAGGCTTTGGCGAATGTGCCTAAGTTCAACATCAGCGCAGCCCTGATCTCACGCCTGCGTGGCGAAGCACTTTTCCTGCGCGCCTATTACTATTTCAACATGGTGCGTACATTTGGCGCAGTACCAATTGTGGACACCATTGTTGATGCCGACAATCCCAGCGATCTCGACAAAATCAACGATCGCCGTCCGGTGGAAGAAGTGTACGCCTTTATTGAAAGCGATCTGAATACAGCGATCGCTCTGCTGCCCACCAAGCAACAGTACGAGGCCAAAGACATGGGCCGTGCTACCAAAGGTGCCGCTACTGGCTTGTTGGCAAAAGTGAGTATGTATCAGAAAAAATGGGATCGGGTGCTCGCCTTAACCAATTCGATTATCAATAACGAAGTAGGTAACTATGGTCTGGCACCCGACTACGCTACTATCTGGCGCGAAGTGGGTGAAAACAACGAAGAATCATTGTTTGAAATCCAGAGCAAAGGAACCACGCCATTTGCAGCCGTGCAGCAGTACTCGCAGGTGCAGGGTATTCGCGGCGGTACCTTCAATCCCGGCGCACAGGTATTTACCGGCTGGGGCTTCAATTCGGTGAGCGATGATCTCTATAATTCATATGAGCCAGGCGATATTCGTCGCAAGTACACGATCATGAGCATCGGCGATACTCTGTTTGATGGCGTGATACTGATCAACATGGCAAACACGCGCTACAACTACAAAGCCTATGTAAGTCGCACACTGGAGTCGTACGGCAATACTACTTCAACCGCCAACAAAAACGTTCGCATATTGCGAATGGGCGAAATATATCTGATGAATGCAGAAGCAGCCAACGAGCTCAATCAACTTGATCAAGCCCGCAACCGCCTAAATGCAGTACGCAGCCGCGCAAACCTTGGTAATACAACTGCCACTACCCAGGCCGAGCTGCGACTCGCCATCTGGAGAGAACGTCGCTGGGAGTTGGGTATGGAAAATGATCGCTTTTATGATCTGGTGCGCCAGGGCCGAGCCGGCGAAGTGCTCCGTGCACATGGAAAAGCTTTCGTCGACGGCAAACATGAACTGTTCCCTGTACCAACGGATGAAATTTACGCCAGCGGTAATAAGCTGACACAAAATCCGGGCTACTAAAGAATACTTGAAAGAGCGTTTTCTGGCATAAGCAATAGTTCAGCAAAACAGGGGGTTGCCTTTAGCAGTGGGGCGACCCCTCTCTTTTTGGGGAGTGGGGAGGGGTGAGAGGTGAGTGGTGAGAGGTGAGTGGTGAGTGGTGAGAGGTGAGAGGTGAGTTTGAGTAGGGAGTGGGGAGTGGTGAGAGGGGAGAGGTGAGAGGGGAGAGGGGAGTGGGGAGAGATGCGGGGGCGGCTGCTATTAGTAGATGATTCGCAAAAACCTGTCTATCACAAATGATAGACGATCAAAATTCAATGATGAAACACTTGTTATATCTATCGATTGCTTTTTTGTTATCTGCCTGTCAACAGTCGAAAAAGACAGTTGCCGAAAACAGCAATATTGTTTTGACAAATGAAGATCAAAAAATTTTTGATGAGGTACAGAAAGCTACCTTTCAATATTTCTGGGATGGTGCCGAACCCAACAGCGGTCTTGCGCGGGAGCGCTTTCATGTAGACAATATCTATCCCCAAAACGACAAGAACATCGTGACCAGCGGTGGCGGGGGCTTTGGAGTAATGGCTCTTTTGGTGGGCATTGAGAGAGGGTTCATTACGAGGGCAGAAGGGTTGGCCCGACTCGATAAAATTTTGACCTTTCTTGAAACTGCCGATCGGTTTCATGGCGCATGGCCACACTGGTGGAATGGCGAAACCGGTAAAGTGAAGCCGTTTAGTAAATTCGATGACGGGGGCGATCTGGTAGAAACTTCCTTTATGCTGCAGGGCCTGCTCTGCGTAAGACAATACCTGGCCAACGGAACTGAACCGGAAAAGGAACTGGCCCGCCGGGCTGACAAACTTTGGCGGGAAGTTGACTTCAACTGGTATCGAAATGGCAAAAACGTTTTGTACTGGCATTGGAGCCCCAACTTCGATTGGAAAATGAACTTTGCCGTATCGGGCTACAACGAATGCCTGATCATGTACGTACTGGCAGCATCTTCGCCTACACATGGAGTACCTGCGGAAGTGTATCACGAGGGATGGGCAAAAAATGGAGCCATTCGTCATCAAACCAGCAAATACGGGTATACGCTACAACTGAAGCATAACGGTGCTGAAGAGTACGGAGGTCCCCTGTTTTGGGCTCATTACTCCTACCTCGGCCTCGACCCCCGAAATCTTAAAGACAAATACGCCGACTATTGGCAGGAATGCAGAAATCAGGCACTGATCAACTACAACTGGTGCATTGAAAACAAAGGAGGATTTGAAGGCTACTCTGCCGATAGCTGGGGATTGACTTCCAGTTATTCCATTAAAGGCTACGCAGGACACGCGCCAGGTATCAGGCGCGACCGCGGAGTGATAGCGCCTACCGCCGCACTATCTTCTATGCCATACACTCCTGCAGAATCAATGGCTGCCCTGAAAAATTGGTACCTTAACAAGAAAGAACAGCTATTCGGCCCATATGGCTTCTATGACGCATTCAGCGATACGGAGAAATGGTATCCTAAGCGTTACCTGGCTATTGATCAGGGGCCGATCGTAGTTATGATGGAAAATTACCGGAGTGGATTGCTCTGGAATTTATTTATGAGTTGCCCGGAAATAAAGACGGGGTTGAAGAAATTAGGATTTGAATTTTAAAGCCAATAATTGGCAATTAACAATTAATAATTTAATAGCTGGTGTTGAGTCTACAAAAGATCATCGGTTTTGTGTTCGTCTCGGGGCTGCTGTTTGCTTCCTGTAGTCCACGTACAGCGCGTATTGTGTTGTTGCCCGACACCCAAACCTATGCACAGAAATATCCTGCTGTGCTCGATTCGCAAATCAGTTGGATTTTGCGCGAAAAGAAGAATATCAGCTTCGTGCTGCAGCAGGGTGATTTGACGCAGAATAACAACGATAAAGAATGGAAAGTGATCAAATCGGGCTTTGAGAGGCTTAACGGGCAGGTACCATACGTACTGGCAGCGGGCAATCACGATATGGGCAGTGCCGAAGGGAAATTTGCAGATGTACGAAATACTGATCTGTTCAATCAATATTTTCCCATTGGCGAAATGCAGGAATTAAAAGGCTTCGGCGGAACATTTGAACCTGGTCGAATGGAGAATGCCTGGTACCTGTTTGAAACAGGTAAGGTTAAATGGCTGGTGCTTACACTTGAGTTTGGTCCGAGAAATCTTGTTCTCGATTGGTCCAGCCGTATTATCAACCAGCATCCCGACAGGCTGGTAATTGTGAACACTCATAGCTATATGTATAGCGATAGTACCCGACAGGGCGTGGGCGATAGCTGGCGTCCGCAGAACTACGGGGTTGGCAAAGACTCCGGCGACGCGGCCGTTAATGATGGTGAAATGATATGGGAAAAGCTGATAAAAAAGCATCCCAACACACGTTTCGTTTTCAGCGGACATGTGCTGCGTGGAGGAGTAGGAACACTGGTTAGCTTCAACGAAGCTGGCAATCCCGTTTATCAAATGCTTGCCAACTATCAGGAAGGCGTACAGGGTTCCATCATGGGTGGCAATGGCTGGTTAAGGATCGTGGACCTTGATTTCAGGAAGAATCGGATTCGGGTGCGCACCTATTCGCCTTACATCAACGATTGGAAGACAGAGCCTGACCAGAATTTCCTTATCCGGCACGCTCTTTTTAAGCCGAGCGCCAGATAGAACATTTTATACATGTACTTTTAACAGCGGCATTCAACAGCCAACGAAAAAACATATGCGAGCCATATTTCAGTCAAAACCTTTGTGGCCGGCCTACGGACTGGCACTGGCACGGATTCTAACTGCCGCCTTCCTGATTTATCATGGCGCTGAAATATGGACCAAACCCGAGGCAATGAAATCCTATCTTGACTGGGATCAGTTCAAAAACCTGCCATCACCACAGATCTGGGTGTATGCAGGTAAAGCATTTGAACTTTTGGCGGGAATATTGTTGCTGATAGGTTTATGGACACGCTTCGCTTCACTGATCCTGATTGGAACCATGTGCTATATCGCCTTTTTCGTCGGAAAAGGCGAGGTCTGGTATGCTGATCAACATCCGTTCCTGTTTGTATTGCTGGGCTGGATATTTTTATGCTGTGGCCCCGGTGCATTGAGTCTTGATAGAAAAAAATAGAACATTCTTGCTGATGAAAAAAAATCGATGGTATTCGCAAAGCCGGTTCAAAGCACTTGCGGTTTTGGTAGGCCTGCTACTGGCGGGGCAGAACGGTCATGCCCGACAAACTACCTACTGCAACCCGATCAATATCGACTACGGGTATACGCCTATTCCCAATTTCAGTGAATGGGGACGCCACCGGGCTACCGCCGATCCCGTTATTGTTAACTATAAAGGAGATTATTTCCTGTTCAGCACCAATCAGTGGGGATATTGGTGGAGCTCAGATATGCTGAACTGGACTTTCGTACCGCGGCGATTTCTTCGACCCTGGAATAAAGTGTACGACGAGCTCTGCGCGCCGGCAGTTGGTATCATCGGCGACACCATGCTGGTCTTCGGATCTACTTACTCCTCCAATTTCACCATTTGGATGAGTACCAATCCAAAGCTGGATGATTGGAAGCCATTGGTTGACTCCTTTGCTATTGGTGGCTGGGACCCTTCTTTTTTCACTGACGACGATGGTCGGTTGTATATGTACAATGGCAGCAGCAACCGATACCCCATGTACGGTGTGGAGCTTAACCGCCGGACAATGGAACCCATTGGTACCAGAAAAGAAATGTACCTGCTGGAACACTGGCGATACGGCTGGCAGCGGTTTGGAGAGTATATGGATAATACATTTTTGGATCCTTTTATAGAAGGATCACATCTTACCAAATACAAAGACAAATACTATCTCCAATATGGCGCCCCAGGTACCGAATTCAGTGGTTATGCCGATGGGTTGTTGGTCGGCAAGTCTCCGCTGGGACCGTGGGAACCTATGTCGGATCCTCTTAGCTTTAAGCCCGGAGGCTTTGCACGCGGCGCCGGACATGGCGCCACTTTCACCGATCGTTTCGGACGATACTGGCATGTTAGCACAATGGTGTTGTCGGTGAAAAATAATTTCGAACGCCGCCTTGGCATCTGGCCTGCCGGCTTCGATAAGGACGATGTCATGTACTGCAACACTGCTTTTGGCGACTATCCTCATTATCTGCCCTCAGTAATTGATACAATGCCCGGTAAGAAGAGCTATCAAAACTCAGGCTTCACAGGCTGGATGCTGTTGAACTACAAAACCCCGGTCACCGTGTCGAGTACTCTGGGAGGCTTTTCGGCAAACCATGCCGTGGATGAAAGCATAAAGACCTACTGGAGCGCACAGTCAGCCGACAAAGGCGAGTGGATACAAACAGACCTCGGCAAAATTTCAACCGTACACGCGGTACAAATAAATTATGCCGACCAGGATGTGGATCAGGATCGCCTCGGAAAACGACTCGACCAATATCATCAATACATTCTTTCCTACTCGCTTGACGGCAAAAAGTGGAAGACTATTGCAGACAAGAGTCGGAACCAGACCGATGTGCCGCACGATTACGTGGAACTGACACAGCCTGTGCAGGCCCGCTTTATACGTCTCGAAAACATACATATGCCCACCGGAAAATTTGCCATAAGCGGGCTTCGAGTATTTGGCAAAGGACCTGGCAATGCACCTCCTGCCGTAAAACAGTTCATGGTACTGCGTACTGAAAAAGACAAGCGGAGCGCTTACATTAAATGGAGCCCGGTATCCGAAGCGTATGCGTACAATATTTTCTATGGCACGGCTCCCGACAAAATGTACAATTGTGTGATGGTGCATGACCTCAACGAATACTGGTTCAAGGCCATGGACAATCAAAAGACTTATTATTTTACCATTGAAGCGATTAATCAGAATGGAGTTTCCGAAAAATTTCCCACGCTGGAGGTCCGGTAATCCCGGCCTTTCTTTAAGAAAAATCTGCAAAAGCACATGGCCCAGGGTCACGCTGTTGGGGCTGTTTGTATTATGGATGATTGGCGGCACAGCCCAGCAACCTCCATTCTGGAACGAAATTCAGCAATTTCGAAAAGCGGATAGTATTCATGCTCCGGCTCCGGGACAAATTCTTTTTGTGGGCAGTTCTTCGTTCACCATGTGGAAAGACGTCCAGGATTATTTCCCGGGTTATTCGATTCTGAACCGTGGATTCGGCGGATCTTCACTACCGGATCTGATTCGTTATGCCGACGATGTGATCTTCAAATATAATCCTTCACAAATTGTGATCTATTGTGGGGAAAATGATCTCGCTGCTGCAGATACGGTGAAAGCGTCGACGGTAGTCTGGCGCTTCAAAACACTGTTTAATATGATCAGGGCCCGGCTTCCTTCAGTGCCAATCGTATTTGTGTCGATAAAGCCCAGTCCAAGCCGCATACATTTGTTACCCGAAATGAAACAGGCAAATCTTGAAATCCGCAAATTTCTGAAACGTAAAAAGAAAGCGGCATTTGTAGACGTATTTCACTCGATGCTGGGACAGGACGGAAAGCCACTTAACGATATTTTTTTATCCGACAACCTGCATATGAACGCTAAGGGCTACGCCATCTGGAAAGAAAAGCTAACACCATATTTAATTAAAACCGCCAAAAAATAAAAGAACATGAAAGGGTTCATTCGCGCAGCATTCCTGCTAATGATGATTGTCAGCTCCCAAATGGGAAAGTCGCAAACCAGCCAGGATCCTAAGATGAAAGCATTTATCGACAATCTGATGTCGAAAATGACACTGGAGGAGAAAATCGGTCAGTTGAACCTGCCTGGTGCAGGTGATATAACCACGGGCCAGGCCAGCAACTCTGATATTGCCAAAAAGATCGAAAAGGGTCAGGTTGGCGGACTGTTCAACATCAAGTCAGTGGCAAAGATCCGGGAAGTGCAGCGCCTGGCTGTTGAAAAAAGCCGTTTAAAAATTCCTTTACTGTTTGGTATGGACGTCATTCATGGCTATGAAACCGTGTTTCCCATTCCGCTGGGTCTCAGTTGTACCTGGGATATGGCAGCCATAGAGCAAAGTGCGCGTATAGCTGCTCAGGAAGCTAGTGCTGATGGCATCAACTGGACATTTTCACCCATGGTCGATATTTCGCGTGATCCTCGCTGGGGTCGTATTTCGGAAGGAAATGGCGAAGATCCTTTTCTCGGCTCCGAAATAGCAAAGGCAATGGTTCGCGGTTATCAGGGCAAAGACCTGAAGCTTAACAACACGATCATGTCTTGTGTAAAACATTATGCACTCTACGGCGCTGGCGAAGCTGGCCGCGATTACAATACGGTCGACATGAGCCACCAACGCATGTACAACGAATATTTTCCACCATACAAAGCTGCGGTTGATGCTGGCGTTGGAAGTGTGATGGCTTCATTCAATGAAGTAGATGGAATTCCCGCAACCGGCAATCGTTGGCTGCTGACAAATGTTTTGCGCAATCAGTGGGGGTTTAAAGGATTTGTGGTTACTGATTACACCGGCATCAATGAAATGATCGATCATGGCGTGGGTGATTTGCAAACAGTTTCTGCCATGGCATTGCGGGCGGGAATTGATATGGATATGGTGGGCGAAGGTTTGCTGACAACCATCAGCAAATCGTTGAAAGAAGGCAAGGTAACGATGGCACAGATTAATTCGGCCTGTCGCCGTATACTGGAAGCAAAATACAAACTTGGCCTCTTTGAAGATCCCTACCGATACTGTGATGAGAACCGGGCAAAAACCGAAATTTTTGCCAAATCGCACCGCGATATCGCTCGCAAAATTTCAGCAGAGAGCTTTGTGTTGTTGAAAAACGACCAGCAAATACTTCCGCTCAAAAAATCGGGTACGGTCGCTGTAATCGGACCTCTTGCCAACAGCAAAGAAAACATGCCAGGCACCTGGAGCGTGGCGGCAAATTTGAAAAATGCCACTTCGCTGTTGGATGGTATGAAGCAACTGGTAGGAAGTCAGGTACAACTGGTGAGTGCCAAAGGGTCTAACCTCACTGCCGACAGTGTACTCGAAGCTAACAGTACCATGTTTGGCCGTACACTGGGATGGGATAGCCGTCCCGCATCGGTAATTCGCGAAGAGGCTCTGGCAATTGCCCGCGATGCGGATGTCATCGTTGCAGCGTTAGGCGAATCGTCGGAAATGAGCGGTGAATCGAGCAGTAGAACGGATATCGGAATACCCGATGTTCAAAAGGAACTGTTGAAAGCCCTGCTTGCCACCGGCAAGCCCGTGGTATTGGTCTTGTTTACCGGCCGTCCGCTCACACTCAGCTGGGAGAATCAACATGTACCGGCGATTCTGAACGTGTGGTTTGCCGGCAGTGAAGCAGGATACGCCATTACCGATGTGCTCTTTGGCGATGTGAATCCATCAGGCAAACTTTCTACCACGTTTCCTCAAAACGTAGGACAAATTCCGCTGTTCTACAATCATAAGAACACTGGCCGCCCTTTGCAGGAAGGCAAATGGTTTTCAAAATTCCGTTCCAATTATCTGGATGTCTCCAACGATCCCGTGTATCCCTTCGGCTTCGGGCTTAGCTATACTCAGTTCAGCTATAGTGATATAAAAGTAAGCGCAACCAAACTGAAAGGCGATCAAAAGCTGATTGCATCTGTGACCGTTACCAACACTGGCAAATACACCGGAAAAGAAGTAGTTCAACTGTACATCCGCGACATGGTAGGCACGGTTACCCGCCCGGTAAAGGAGTTAAAAGGGTTCGAGAAAATTGAATTAAAAGCCGGCGAATCGCGCGAGATAAAATTTGAAATCGGAACCGACCTGCTCAAATTTTATAACTACGATCTGAAATATGTTTGGGAACCCGGCGATTTTGAAATCATGATTGGCGGCAATTCGAGGGACGTGAAGAAGGTGATGGTTAACTGGAGCAGGTAGAATGTTGAGTTGTTGAGTTGATTTGTTGTTTTGTTGTTGAGGTGTTGGACTGTTTGGTTTTTTCCGGTTTACTGCATATTTAGTTTTCAAATCTGCGTAAATCTGTGTATAAATCTGCGATATCTGCGGGAACAGAACACCCTAAACTATTGGCAACCTGCAAGTCCGTGAGGCATTTCTGTTCGCACAGATATCGCAGATTTTGATACAGATTTCCACGGAAATAATTCTGTAGACTTTTGAATTTTATGAACTCTAAACTAAAAATCATTTTCCTCCTGACAGGGATGCTCTCTACGGACATTCTCTTTGCACAGAAATCGACTCCGCCCAAAATGAATATTATATTCATACTGGCCGACGATCATCGCTATGATGCAATGGGTTTCATGAAAAAAATTCCGGGTTTGGAAACGCCTGGCATGGATCAACTGGCGTCTGAAGGTGCGCACCTCAGCAATGCCTTTGTTTCAACCGCATTGTGTTCACCCAGCCGTGCATCCATACTAACGGGACAGTACGCGCATACGCACCGCGTAGTAGACAACAGTGCTGCCATGCCCCCGGATCTGAAGTTTTTTCCTCAGTATCTGCAGCAGGCCGGCTATCAGACCGCATTCTTCGGAAAATGGCATATGGGTCATGCAGACGATATGCCCCAGCCCGGCTTCAATTACTGGCTCAGTTTCCAGGGGCAGGGCGTGTACAACGATCCTACATTCAACATCAATGGTAAACGTGTTGAGCAACCTGCTGGTAGTTATACCACCGATCTGCTGACCGATTATGCAGTAGATTGGATGAATGCACGCGACAAGAGCAAGCCCTTTTTTGTTTATCTGTCGCATAAAGGAGTGCATGCAGAATTTTATCCCGCAAAAAGACATCAGGGCAAATATGCCAGGCTGCCGGTGGTCTGCCCCCCGTCAATGTATTTGACCGCCACAGACAGCAGTCGCACCTATGGTATCATGACGGCACCGTCCACGCCAGTTAATTATCGCGACATACCTCGCTGGGTGCGTGATCAACGATATAGCTGGCATGGAGTGGATTATATGTATCATGGCGAAATTCCTTTTGATGTTTTTTACCGACGCTATCTCGAAACGCTGCAGGCCGTGGATGAGAGTGTGGCGCGCGTACTAAACTGGGTAAAAGAAAATGGCCAGGAAAAGAATACCATGATTGTGTATATGGGCGACAATGGATTTTCGTTTGGGGAGCATGGATTGATCGACAAAAGGCATGCATACGAAGAAAGCATGCGTGTTCCTCTGCTGGTTTGGGCGCCGGGAATGGTAAAGCCCAATTCAGTAGTAGATCAGGTGGTAATGAATGTAGATCTGGCTCCCAGTTTTCTGGAACTCGCAGGTGTAAAGAAACCCGCCCAAATAGAAGGATATTCGTTTATTGACCTTTTGAAAGGGAAACCGGAGAGCTGGAAGCGCGACAAAGTGTATTACGAATATTATTGGGAATCGGCTTTTCCGCAAACCCCCACCACGTTCGCAATTCGAACCGATCAATACAAATACATCTTCTATCAGGGTGTGTGGGATATCAATGAACTCTACGACCTGAAAGCGGATCCCTACGAAATGAATAATCTTGTTCGCGATACCAGTCACCGAAAAATCGGCCTGGAACTGAAGAAAGAACTGTTTGATTGGTTATTGAAAAGTGGCGGTGAGAATATTCCACTTAAGATGCCCGTACAAACTAGGTTTGATAACCTGTATATGAGGAGCTATTGAGGGGAGAGGAAAGTGGAGAGTGGAAAGTGGAGAGTGGAAAGTGGGGAGTGGAAAGCGATTCGTAGCCCCAACGCATGCGTTGGGGAATTGAGGGGAGAGGAAAGTGGGGAGTGGAAAGTGGGCGAGAGGAGAGTGATGTCGCGCTGCAGTTGATTGAACCAAGAAAAGTATACTACACATGAAAAAGCCATTAGTATTTATCTGTATCCTTTGTTCGTTGGTGGCTCGGGCCCAGACTGAGCCAACTTATCAGTCTTTTCGATTCATTCAAACGGGCGATACCTTACCATATCGCATTTTGCTTCCCGAAAATTTCGATTCCTCCAGAACCTATCCGTTGATAGTATTTTTGCATGGCAGGGGTGAGAGTGGTCGCGATAATCAGAAACAGTTGACGCACGGTTCGAAAGTGTTTCTGACTGATAGCTTTAGAAAGCAGTACCCAGCCATAGTTGTTTTTCCGCAGTGCGCGGTCAACGACTACTGGAGCAATGTTCATACTGTTGCTAATGCGAGCGGAAAGCGCAGCTTTTATTTTATCGAGGATGGTTCCCCCTCACGTTCGCTCGAATTGGCGATGGAACTAACCCGGCACCTGATGGACAACTATCCGGTAAACAGGGATCAGGTGTACGCAATGGGTTTGAGTATGGGCGGAATGGGCGTTTTTGAGCTGGTGCGCCGTATGCCGACTGTTTTTGCCGCAGCCGTTCCAATTTGCGGTGGCGCCCATCCCGGCACGGCAAGGCAGCTTCGCAAGGTGAGTTGGTGGGTATTTCACGGGGCCAAAGATGATGTGGTGCTGCCACGTTATTCAGAAGAAATGGTAGCGGCCCTGAAAAAAGCGAAGGCCCAGGTGCATTTCACGCTTTATCCCGATGCGAATCACAATAGCTGGGATCCTGCATTTGCCGAGCCTGGCCTGTTTAAATGGCTTTTTTCCCAACGGAAATAGCGGGTTTTTAGTACAAAATGCAATTTTAGGTGTCTATAAGGGGTAAGCGCCGGAATGCCGGCCAAAACCCTTTGTAAATGAAAAAGTACTTATCGATTGCAGCTGCCGTATGGTTGCTGAGTGTACAAGGTGATTGTAGCCGCGACCCGGGAAATGAACCCGACCCTGAACCACCACCACCGCCCACGCCCGTGGTTAATGAAGTGGACTACTGGCTCACCAAAGGCGACGAATCTCAATTGCTTAAGAAACAAACTGCCGTGCTGGGCTTCGGAACCGTTACAAATTCTAATCCCAGCATCACGGTCGATAGTACACAACGATTTCAAACCATCGATGGTTTCGGTTTTACGCTCACGGGTGGTAGCGCCGAAGTGATCAACGGGCTCAGCAGCTCGGTACGAAACAACCTGCTGCTGGAGTTGTTTAGCGATGTAAACAACGGCATCAGCATCAGTTATCTCAGAGTGTCCATTGGCGCTTCCGATCTAAGTTCATCTGTTTATAGTTACAATGATCTTGCCGCAGGCCAAACTGATCCAACATTGTCTTCGTTCAGCATCGATAAAGAAAAAGCTGGCGGTACCGGCCTGATACCTTTGTTGAAGGAAATTCTGGCAATTAATCCCAACATTAAAATACTTGGTTCACCTTGGAGTGCACCTGTGTGGATGAAGGACAATGGAAGCAGTATTGGCGGAAGTCTGAAGCCGGAATACTACAGCGCTTACGCCCAGTATTTCGTAAAATATATTCAGGCTATGCAGGCCGAGGGTATACGCATTGATGCTATCACTCCACAGAACGAACCCCTGCATGGCGGCAATAATCCCAGCATGGTGATGACATCGGAGCAACAAGCCGATTTTATCAAAAACCATCTGGGCCCTGCATTTCAATCGGCAGGCATTAATACCAAGATCATTGTGTGGGATCACAATTGTGATAACCCCGGTTATCCAATCGCTATTCTCGACGATCCTGCGGCGAAAGCCTACGTGGATGGTTCTGCGTTTCACCTTTACAACGGCGATATCAGCGCCTTAAGCACTGTACATGCCAAACATCCCGACAAGAACCTTTACTTCACAGAGCAATACACGCCTTCTAATGGCAACTTCGAAGGTGATTTGAAATGGCATTTGCGCAATGTGATCATTGGCTCCACACGCAACTGGAGCAAGGTGGCGCTGGAGTGGAACCTGGCCAATGATGCCAACTTTGGACCACATACCCCGGGCGGCTGTACCGTTTGTAAAGGAGGCATCACCGTAATTGGCAGTTCAAGCATTCAGCGCAATGTTGGGTACTACATTATAGGCCATGCATCCAAGTTTGTGCCCGCCGGATCAGTTCGAATCAACAGTGGTACCGTTGGCAACCTGCGTAGTGTAGCTTTTGAACGGCCCGACAAAAAGAAAGTGTTGATCGTGTTGAATGATGGAGCCAATTCGGAAACTTTTAATATACGATTCAGGGAAAAATGGGTGAGTCCCACTATTCCGGCGAATAGCGTTGCCACTTTTGTGTGGTAATTAATACGATTGCAAACCAGCTGATATGAAAAAAATAAATCTCGTTCTGCTGCTGGGTGTACTGGCAGCATGCAACAACCGCGATAGTCAGTCTTCCTCACCCGAACATCAGGTTTACCAGGCCAGTGGCAAAACGGTAAAAGTGTACACCACGGCCGACAGCACTGATTTGCGAATGACCGCCACCGGTGAGCTGAAATTTCAACCCATGGGACAGCCCACAGAAAACCTGATCTGTGTGTTTGTTGACCCCTCGCGCAGCTTTCAAACTTTTTTGGGTATAGGTGGCGCGCTGACCGATGCATCGGCCGAAACCTTTTACAAGCTACCCAAGGATAAACAGCAGGAGATTTTGACCGCTTATTTCGATAAAGAAAAGGGAATTGGTTACACACTCGCTCGCACCAATATCAATAGCTGCGATTTTAGCAGCGGAAGCTATACCTATGTAGATAGCAACGATGCTTCGCTAAATTCATTTACGCTTGATCCCGATCGCAAATACAAGATTCCCTTCATTAAGGAATCACTGTCTGCCGCGGGAGGGAAAATGACACTATTTGGCAGCCCCTGGAGCCCACCGGCCTGGATGAAGACCAACAATAACATGTTGCGTGGAGGCAAACTCAAGCCGGAGTTCTATGATAGCTGGGCAATGTATTATACCCGGTTCATTAAGGAGTATGAAAAAGAGGGAATTCCTATCTGGGGCATCAGCATCCAGAACGAACCCATGGCTACCCAAACCTGGGAGAGTTGTATTTATACCGCCGAAGAAGAACGCGACTTTCTGGTCAAACATCTGGGTCCTACTATGGAAAAGGAAGGCCTGAAGGACAAGAAAATTATTCTTTGGGATCATAATCGCGATCTGATCTATCAACGTGCACAAACTTATTTCGACGATCCCGCTGTTCACAAATATGCCTGGGGAATCGGCTTTCACTGGTACGAAGACTGGAGCGGTGGCGACCAGATGTTTGAAAACGTCCGCCGAGTGCAGGAAGCATTTCCCGAAAAGCCATTGTTATTTACCGAAGGTACACCGGCCAGTTTCGACAGCACTCGCTACAATGACTGGAAGCTGGGAGAACGCTACGGAAGAAGTATGATCAATGATTTTAATAATGGTATGGTAGGCTTCACAGACTGGAATGTGCTGCTGGATGAAATTGGTGGCCCTAATCACGTCGGTAATTTCTGCTTCGCACCGATTCATGGCGATACCCGCACAGGAGAATTGAAGTATACGAACTCGTACTACTACATCGGCCATTTTTCGAAATATATTCAGCCGGGAGCCAAAAGGGTTGCCGCTACCGCCAGTCGTAGCCAATTGCTGACCACTGCTTTCAGAAACCCCGATGGCACAACGGTAGTAATAGTGATGAATCAAACCGGAAAAGAAGCGCCCTATTTTCTTTGGGTAAATGGAGAAGCCGTAGAATTGAAGTCGCGACCACACTCCATTGCTACGTTGATATTCTGAGAAAGGTGAACTCCCTGTCATCGATGCCTGCCATAAACGGCCATCCTGCCAGGGACTTGCTTCTTCAAAATTGTATTTCATTTAATATACGTGGAAACGTGAAAGCCAAAAGAGTATTCGCTGCAGCCTTAGTATTGTCGCTTGCAGGCAGTGGCATATGCCAGCAGAAATCTATCGAGCAAAAGGTCGACTCAGTGTTGGCGTTGATGACAATAGAGGAGAAAGTTGGCCAGTTAAATCAATACAGTGGTGACTGGATATCGACCGGTCCCATCACCAACGAGGGCGATAAGCAGGAGCAGATCCGGCGCGGCCAGTTGGGCAGTATGCTCAACATCATGGGTACCCGTCATACGCGATTGTTGCAGGAAATGGCCATGCAATCGCGTTTAAAAATTCCACTGCTTTTCGGTCAGGACGTGATACATGGGTACAAAACCACTTTTCCGATACCACTGGCAGAAGCTGCAAGTTGGGATATGGAAATGATTGAAAAAGCTGCCCGGGTAGCAGCAACTGAAGCCTCGGCTTCGGGTATTCACTGGACATTTGCTCCCATGGTCGACATTTCGCGCGATCCGCGCTGGGGCCGGGTGATGGAGGGCGCAGGCGAAGACCCCGTGTTGGGATCACGAATTGCCACAGCCAGAGTGCAAGGATTTCAGGGGAAAGGATTGGGACAACTGGATGCTGTGATGGCTTGTGCAAAGCATTTTGCGGCTTACGGCGCTGCGATAGGCGGCCGGGATTATAATTCGGTGGATATGAGTAACCGTACCCTTTGGGAAATTTACCTGCCGCCATTTAAGGCAGCTCTTGATGCCGGCGCAGCCACTTTCATGAACTCATTTAACGATTTGAACGGGGTGCCCGCCACCGGCAACTCCTACCTACAACGTGATATCCTGAAGGGGAAATGGAATTTCCAGGGATTTGTGGTAAGTGACTGGGGTTCTGTCGGCGAAATGATTCCACATGGATTTGTTGCCAACAACAAGGATGCCGCCGAAGCGGCCTTGCTTGCAGGTAGCGACATGGATATGGAAAGCCGGGCCTATCGCGATCATCTTGTCGAGCTGGTAAAAGAAAATAAAGTGCCACTTAACCTGGTGAACGATGCGGTGCGACGGATACTGCGAAAGAAATTCGAAATGGGTCTTTTTGATGATCCCTTTAGATTTAGTAACCCCGAGCGCGAAAAAAAGGCCCTGAACAATCCTGATCACGAAAAAGCAGCGCGGGATATGGCAGCCCGAAGTATCGTACTTCTGAAAAACGAAGGCAATATATTACCTCTTCCTAAAAAGGGCAAAAAGATCGCATTCATCGGACCACTTGTGAAAGAAGTGAAACAAAATCTCGGATTTTGGAGCATCGAAATGCCCGACGACAGCAGCTATATTGTATCGCAATGGCAGGGAATGCTGAATAAGCTTGGTACCGCTAATCCTCCTCTTTATGCGAAGGGCTGCGAAATTGAAGGGGATAGCCGGGCTGGTTTTGAAGAAGCACTGCGCGCTGCCAAACAAGCAGATTATGTAGTAATGAGTGTGGGCGAGAGAAGAGATATGAGTGGAGAGGCAAAAAGCCGTAGCAGCATCCGCCTGCCGGGCGTACAGGAGGAATTAATCAAAGCTATTGTTGCAACCGGTAAACCTGTTGTTGTGTGCATCAACGCAGGCCGGCCGCTCGTATTCGAGTGGACCAGCGATCACGCACCTGCAATTATATACAGCTGGTGGCTGGGCAGTCAGGCCGGAAATGCACTGGCTGATGTGCTGTTTGGTGACTACAATCCCTCAGCAAAATTACCAATGACCTTCCCCCGAAGCGAAGGACAGATTCCTATTTATTATAGTTATCTCAATACCGGGCGTCCCGCGCCTAACGATTCTTTTCGTTTTTATCGCTCGGCCTATATCGATCTTTCTATTTATCCTAAATATGAATTTGGTTATGGACTTAGCTATACCAGTTTTAAATACAGCGAGCTGGTGTTGAGCGCTACAAAAATGAATGCAGACGAAACTGTAACGGTAAAAATAAATATCAGCAACACGGGTAGCCGTGCTGGTGAGGAAGTAGTTCAGTTCTACATTCGGGATCGGGTAGCAACAGTAGTGAGGCCGGTAAAGGAGTTGAAGGATTTCAAAAAGATCCATCTAAATCCAGGGGAAACCAAAACCGTCGAGTTCAGCATTGACCGAAATACCCTTGCTTTTTACAACAACAATATTGACTGGATCGTGGAACCGGGCGAGTTTGACATTATGATCGGAGCATCGTCGGCTGATATCCGGTCGCGGGCGGTGCTGGAGGTGGAGAGGGGTGAGAGGTGAGAGGTGAGAGGTGAGAGGTGAAAGGTGAGAGGTGATTGACGTGAAACGTGAAACGTGAGACGTGAAAGGTGAGAGGTGAAAGGTGAGAGGTGATTGACGTGAAACGTGAAAGGTGAGAGGTGAAAGGTGAGAGGTGATTGACGTGAGACGTGAAACGTAAGAGGTGAAACGAGTATCTGTGTAAATCTGTGTATAAATCTGCGAAAATCTGCGGGAACAGAACTGTTGTTTTTTTATGGAAACTAATTACAGCATCAGGTTTTCAGCTCCCGCAAACACACCGCCTTTCACCTCTCATCTGCCTTCGCTACGCTTCGGCAGACAAGCCTTTCACCTCTCACCTTTCACGTCTCACGTCTCTCACCTATCATCAAAATCCACCAGCACCCGATCTGTTTTTGGATGACTCTGACAGGTAAGTATGTACCCTTTCTTTATCTCTTCTTCATCCAATCCCCATTGTACATCCATGCTCACTTCGCCTTCTACCAGCTTGGCTTTGCAGGTACAGCAGACTCCTCCTTTACAAGCGTAAGGCAGGTCGGCTCCAAATGCGAGCGCCGCATCGAGTACAGTTTGTTCGCTGCCTTCGGGTATTTCAAATTCCATGCTGCGTCCGTCGAGCCGGATTTGAACCTTGCTGGCAGCCGCAACCTGAACTGTTCGTTCAGCTGTATTGACTGATTTGGTCTGTTGGCCGGGCGTGGTAAAAAGTTCGAAGTGTATTTGATTGCCCTCCAAACCAGACTTTTCCAAAAAAGCCTTTGCAGAAAATATAAGACTTTCCGGTCCGCACAGGAACGCTTCGTTCATTTCGCTGAATGAAATGACCCTGGTTAATTCGTTGAGTTTGTTTTCGTCGATACGGCCCTGTAGTATCGGACTGTCGACTTGTTCACGACTCAGAATATGCAACAGTTGCAGGCGGTTGAGGTATCGGTTTTTCAACCCTTCCAGTTCTTCCAGAAAAATTATATCCTGGCGGCTGCGATTGCCGTATACCAGGGTGAAATGGCTTTTAGGCTCTGTTGCCAGCGTCGTTTTGATTATCGACAGAATAGGAGTAATGCCGCTTCCTGCCGCAATAGCGAGATATTTCTTTTGATTCGCGGCATCCAGATCGGTGTAAAATCGTCCGATTGGTTCCATCACTTCAATGCTGTCGCCGGCCCTGAGGCTATCGTTTGCCAGATTGGAGAACAACCCTCCATCAACCCTCTTCACAGCAATCCGCCATTCATTGTCCAAGGGAGAACTGCAGAGCGAATAAGTGCGCCGCACTTCTTCTCCATTTATTATACTCCGCACCGTCAGGCTCTGCCCATGGTTATATCGAAATGAAGACTGTAGCGCAGGGGGAATGTCAAGCAAAAGTGACACACAGGAGGCAGTTTCGCGACGAACTTCGCGAATACGAACAGGGTGGAAATGAATAGACATGGTTAGCCTTGTTTGCGCAAACCGTCAATCATGATCATGACCATATTGTCTTCCAGTTCCTGAGCCGAAATTTTTGTTTTTGAACGGTGCCAGGACTCGATGCCACTTACGGCATGCAGCATGATCAGTACGGCGGTTGGTGCATCAATTTTACGGATTTCACTTTTTTGTATGCCTTCTTCTATGATGGCGGCAAACTTTTTCCGATACTGGCGACGTTGTGTTTGAAAATTGGAGAGATAAGGGTCTTCCAGATGTTTCCATTCCCGGTCACTAACATAAACTTCTTCATAGTGCTCCACCATCTGACGGATATGAAAGCGAAGCAGACTTTCAACCTTGCGAATGGAACCTTCTTTGCCCGCATCCAGCAACTCCATATTAGTGTTGAACCGGTTGGCTACATCAAAACAAATAGCTTCCAGAATTTCATTCTTGGAACGTATGTGGTTGTAAAGGCTTGCGGCCTCAATGCCAACAGATTCTGCCAAATCACGCATGGAGGTGGCAGCAAATCCCTTTTCACGAAACATAATCGCTGCCTTCTGCAGGATCAGGTCTTTTTTTGATGCTTTCTTACGAGCTGTCTTAGCCATAACCAAAGATATAGAGGATTCCGGCAATATACACAAGTATAAGCAGCAAATCCACCCAACCCGTGATTTCCGCCTTTATTGGCAGGGTCAAAACATGGGTTACGTCGCTTTTTCTTGTAGGTTTGCACGCCGTTCTGGTAGCATATACTGCAGGCGGCGACGTTCTCAAAACCAAAAAATATTGCATGTCTCTGATCACCGTTGGAACCATGGCTTTTGATGCCATAGAAACCCCGTTTGGAAAAACCGATAAGATCATCGGTGGCTCCGCAACCTATGTAGCCTACGCAGCTGCGAACTTTGTAAAGCCGGTTCAGCAAGTCTCCATCGTTGGTTATGATTTTCCTCAGGAAGAGATGGAGGAACTGAGAAAAAGAGGTGTTCAACTCGATGGCGTACAAATCGTTCCCGATAAGAAGTCATTTTTTTGGTCGGGTCGGTATCACGAAGACATGAATAGCCGCGATACGCTGGTAACCGATTTGAATGTACTGGCCGATTTCAATCCCCAGATACCAGAATCCTACCAGGGCAGCGAATTCCTGATGTTGGGTAATCTGGTTCCGGCTATTCAGCTAAGCGTGATCAGACAAATGAAAAAGCGCCCGAAGCTGATAGTGATGGACACCATGAACTTTTGGATGGAATCAGCACTGCCCGACCTTGAGGAAGTACTGAAGCATGTAGATGTGCTGCTGGTCAATGACGCAGAGGCTCGCCAGCTAACCGGACAATTCTCATTGGTGAAGGCTGCCAAGTCAATTCTACAAATGGGGCCCAAATACCTTATCATAAAAAAGGGTGAACACGGTGCTCTGCTGTTCGACAGCAACAGCGTGTTCTTTGCTCCCGCATTGCCTCTTGAAGATGTGTTCGATCCAACCGGTGCCGGCGATACTTTCGCAGGTGGCTTTATGGGCCATATCGCCAAGTCGGGCGACATTTCATTTGAAAATATGAAACGCGGTATCATCGTAGGCTCCGCCATGGCCAGTTTCTGCGTTGAAAAGTTTGGTCCCACTCGCCTAAAGGAAATTAGCTACCACGATATTGAGATGAGGATTCAGCAGTTCAAAGAACTGGTGAATTTTGAGATAGAATTGGAGGGAGGTGAGAGGTGAGAGGTGAGAGGTGAAAGGTGAAAGGTGAAAGGTGAGAGGTGAGAGGCGTGAAACGTGAGAGGTGAAAGGTGAAACGTGAAACGTGAGACGTGAAACGACAGTCAGTTAAAATCTGCCGGAACAGAACTGCTGTATTGCTTTGTAGCACGCAAACAATAAATGTTTTTCTGTTCCCGCAGATGACGCAGATTTTTACACAGATTTACACAGATACTCGTTTCGCCTCTCATCTGCCTTCGCTACGCTTCGGCAGACAAGCCTCTCACCTTTCACGCCTCTCACCTCTCACCTCTCACCTCTCACCTTTCACGTTTCACGTCTCACCTTTCACCTCTTCACCACTCCCCCCTTCCACAGCCCCCGCCTCCCATTCAGGTCAAACCATTCAATCCATATAATATAAATGCCGGTCGGCAGCGGACGACCGAAATCATCCAAACCGTCCCAGACAAACTGCCCCGTTCGTCCCAGTAGGCTGTTCGCAAACAACAATCGCACCGGGTGTCCGCCGGCGTTAAAGACCCGGCTGGTTGCTTGTACACCCGTCGTTTCCATTTCGTAGAAAATCAACAGCCGATCATCGATGCCATTGTTGTCTGGCGAAAATAGGGAACTGGAAAGTTGAAATCTGCCAGCCCCTCTGCTGACGATTGTCGATTGTGAATTGGCGTAGCCCGGCGTACCGAAATCTACCGTTCCTGATGCCGAATGCCAATTCACAGCATCCTGTGTAGCAAGTTCAGTTGAAAGCCGCTCCAGTGACACGTTTTCGCGATTCGGCAGTAATGGGAAATGCCAGCTTTCCTGATACCGAAGTTCATCCAGAATGGCACCATCCAGCCTCAGCAGTACAGCAGTTCCCTCGCTGTCTGAATAGCCCGGCATACTGTTCAATGAGCGAAACCTGTTGACAGGCGCCTTGGGAAAGCGCCTTCTCAGCCATGCTGTGTCGGTACAAACCACCAGGTATTGCCCGGGAAAAAAAAGTTCGTCGCTTCCGGAAATGCGCTGCCAGGATTGTAGCTGCCCTGCGGAATTACGACTTGCCAGTTGCAACTGAGCCAGGTTCACAATTCGGCTACTATTATTGATGATTTCTATAAAATCACATCCATCCGGTGGCGGATTGAAGAAGATTTCGTTGATCAGGATATCACCAGGCGCTGGTTCAGAGGGCAAGCCTGTCAGCAAGGTGTCGGAGAAACCACTACTGCCGCTGCAATCAGTTATGTTTCGGGCAACAATAGTGTAAACGGTATTTTCTTCTATTGCTCTTGCAAGCTGCAGAATTACCTGGGTAAATGGCAAGCCGGCAGTTTCGCAGGCCTGAACTCCGGGGCCAGACGGCAATTGATAATTGCCAGGATTGTTCATCCATTGACTATCCGGCGCATGATTAAATGTTAGCAGGAGTTGTTGGTTGTTGATAGCTGTTGCCGTCAAAGTTCGGATTGATTCAATTGGGAAGTTGTTTAGGAAATTCGGAGCGCTTCCGGGGCTTCCGCCCAGGGGATTTTCACTGGCTCTCCAGTTGCTTTTGCCCATACATGGTAGTTGCAGGTTGGTCATTTCGAGCGACCACCCACCATCCTGTTTGACTGTGTTCTGATACCAGCCAGGCTCGTAGAATACTTCATGAACAGGCTTGCCATCGTTGTCGTATAAAACAAGCTGGTCGCCACCATTGTCAAGCGAGGGCCAGTTGGAAACAGAAAGACAGGTACCCAACGCTTGTAGTGCTGCCACGGCTGCTGTTGAACCAACTATTACAAACGCTCCAGCCTGCAACTCAAAAGAAGGCAGGGGGCCGCTCAGTCCGCTTGCGTCACCCAGTCGCCACCCGCCAATCAATACAGGCTCTGTTCCCGGATTGTGAAGCTCCATCCATTCGTAGGCCGGGAGTCCGACCGCAGGACTGGGATCAACCATTATTTCGCTGATCAGAACTCTGTAACGTTGAGCCGAACTGTTAGCGATCGTTAGTATGGCAAGCGTGGCCAGTATAAAGTTTTTCATGAAGGCAATCTACCAATGCCGGCAAACCTGGTCAGGGGAATAAAACATTATTTGGTGTGATTAAAAGCGGTGATTATTTTTGCTCACTTCTGCGAAAAGCAGTAAAGATTCACGATGAAATTGATGAAACATACAAAACGCAACATTAAACGTTCCTGACGGAAGGTTTGCAGCGTTATGTGTGGATACATATAAAAAAGACTGGCAGGCCTTCCGAGTGGAAGGCCTGCTTTTTTTTAAACCATTTTTTAAACTTAAAACTCTGCGCAGTTCGCAGAGACAGGGGGGAACAACATGAAAGTTGCAGTTGTAGGCGCTACGGGCCTGGTAGGTACCAAAATGTTACAGGTGCTGGCCGAACGAAATTTTCCGGTTACCGAGCTGGTGCCGGTTGCATCGGAAAAGTCGGTGGGTAAGGAAATTGAATTCAAAGGCAAAAAATTCAAAGTGGTGAGCATGGCCGATGCCATTGCTGCGCAACCTGCAGTAGCGCTCTTTTCTGCTGGTGGCAGCACTTCGTTGGAATGGGCGCCAAAATTTGCAGAAGCTGGCATTACTGTTATCGACAATTCTTCGGCATGGCGCATGGATCCTTCCAAACCCCTGGTGGTACCGGAAGTGAACGCCGATGTGTTGACGGCCAATGATAAGATCATTGCCAATCCCAACTGTTCCACGATACAGATGGTGGTTGCATTACAACCCCTTCACAAAAAATATCAGATCAAAAGGGTAGTAGTCAGCACTTACCAAAGCGTAACCGGTACCGGCGTGAAAGCAGTTGACCAGCTACAGGGTGAACGAAGGAAAGCGGTGAGGGGTGAAAACACTGAGTACCCGATGGCGTACAAATATCCAATTGACCTGAACGTTATCCCACAGATCGATGTGTTTCTCGACAATGGGTATACCAAGGAAGAAATGAAAATGGTCAATGAAACTAAGAAGATCATGCGCGACGATAGCATTCGGGTGACGGCAACAACTGTGAGGATACCCGTGATGGGTGGTCATAGCGAATCGGTCAATGTGGAGTTTGAAAATGATTTCGACCTCGCTGAAGTGAAATCATTGCTATCTGGCGCAGCAGGTGTGGTGCTGGTCGATGATCCGGCGAACGCGCAATACCCGATGCCAAAAGATGCACACGAAAAAGATGAGGTCTTTGTTGGCCGCCTTCGACGCGACGAGTCTCAGCCCAATACACTTAATATGTGGATTGTTTCCGATAATCTTCGCAAAGGGGCTGCCACTAACGCCGTGCAGATTGCAGAATATCTGCTGGAAAAAAAAGCGCTTTAAGATAATTGGGGAGTTTGTCAATTTGAGAATTCAAATTGACAAACTCCCCAATTATTTTATCAGGCTTTCACCACCTCTACGTTTGCCACCAGCTTCACGTCGTCGCTCACCACTACGCCACCCGCTTCAGTTACTGCATTCCATTGCAGGCCAAATTCCTGGCGCTTGATTTTGCCGGTAATTTCGAATCCCGCAACAGTACGTCCATACATATCAGTCTGTACGCCGCCGAACTCTACGTTCAGGCTCACAGGTTTGGTCGTGCCGCGAATGGTCAGGTTGCCATCGAGCACATATTCTTCCCCTTTTTTGGCGAAGGCAGTTGATTCAAAACTTAGTTTAGGATGATTAGCGGCGTCGAAGAAGTCGGGAGATTTAAGGTGACCGTCGCGTTGTTCGTTACCCGTATGAATGCTGTCGATATCAGCAGAGAATTTGATTTTTGCATCTGAAAAATCTTCCTTCTCAGCTTCTATACTTCCATCGAAGCTGCTGAATTTTCCAGAAACAGTTGAAATTACGAGGTGCTTTACTTTAAAGCCGATCTCGGTGTGCATGGGGTCAATTGTCCAGGTTGCCATAATTGTCTTTTTTATATTATTCCACAAAATTAATGTTTAAACATTGATTAATCCAAAATTTTTCTGTTAAAAGATGTTTTTTAGTTATAAATCAACCTTTTGGGATGGGATTTAGGACAATAGCAGAACTGGCCATTCGCAATGGCCCGGGTGTAAAGGCAGCGATGTTGACGGATTTGAGCTATTCTTCCCGATTAAGAAATTCAATCAAAGGCTGCAAAGCTTCAAAGGCTTTCCCAACTTTTGCCAGCAGCGTTTTTGATCCAAGGTCGGCATCGCTGAGAGGCATCGTGGCCAGGTAGCTTTTGTACTTGAGAAACTCTGCGGCCGGATTTTCGGGATCATAGCCTCGGGGAACACGACTGAGTTTAAATTCCGGTGATGAATCCAGTCCGCCGTACACGGTTTTGAAAGCTCGTGCTTTGATGATTCCGGTAAATTCTTTGAGGTTGTAATCAATTTCCTGGCGGATCTTTTTCAACGTATCGGCCGGTGGCATCCAGATGCCGCCGCCAACAAAGCTGGCGCCAGGTTCCAGGTGAAAATAATATCCCGCGCTATGCTCGGCCTTCTTTCCACTTTTGTTGATGCTGGCTCCCATATTGGTTTTGTAAGGAGCTTTATTTTTTGAAAACCGCACATCGCGGTTAATTCGAAACATACAATCCTTGGCAACCAGGTTCCGGATACTGGGATCCTTTTTACCATGCTGGTCAATCACTTTCTGTATGAATGCTGCGAAATCTGCCCTGGCCCCTTCGTAGTCTGAACGGTGCTCGTCGAACCAGGGCTTATTGTTGTTTTTCGAAAGTTGTTTCAAAAACCTGATGGTACCGGAATTGATCATGAAAGATTAGAATTTAAACGTACAAAAATAGCACCTCAAACACGAGTACTTTAACTCCCCACTCTCCACTCCCCATTCTCCAACGCATGCGTTAGGGCTACGAATCGCTTTCCACTCCCCACTTTCCACTTTCCACTCCCCATTCTCCACTCCCCATTCTCCACTCCCCATTCCCCAACGCATGCGTTGGGGCTACGAATCACTCCCCACTCTCCACTCCCCACTCCCCATCACGAAGCCCTCTCCTGAACCAATTCCAAAAACTCTGCTTCGTTTAATATTTTGATTGAATTAATTTTTTTTGCCTTTTCCAGTTTACTTCCTGCGTCTTCGCCTACCACCAGATAATTGAGCTTGGCGCTGACGCCACTAAGAATTTTTCCTCCGAGTTCTTCAGCCATTGCTTCAGCATCGCTTCTTTTCAATGTAGGCAGGGTGCCGGTAAACAAAAAGGTTTGACCACTCAGGCCACCCGCTTCCACTTTATCTTTTTTCACGTTGCGCAACTGAAGACCCAGCGCTTCCAGTTCATCGAGCATCTCGATATTTTGCTTATTGCTGAAGAAATGAAGAATACTGGACGCAACTTTGGTGCCCACATCTTCCATTTCCATCAGTTGCTCAAGCGAAAAGCTGGAAAACTCTTTCAGGTGACTAACTTTTTGTGCGAGCGTTTTAGCAGTCGTTTCGCCAACAAACCGTATGCCCAGGCCGAATATCAGTCGATGCAGAGGCTGCGATTTCGAAGCTTCAATCGCGTTCCTTAAGTTGTCAATACTCTTGCTACCAAAGCCCTCCATTTTTCCGATTCTGTCAAAATCGAGGCGATAAATACCCGGAATATCTTTTAATAAACCGAGTGAATAAAATTTCCGCACATTGGCTTCACCGAACCCACGGATATCCATCGCGTCTTTGCTATTGAAGTGTATAATTCTTTCTACTACTTGTGCCGGGCAGTCAATGTTCACGCAGCGCCAAACCGCTTCCTCCGGCTCTTTGAACAGGGTGCTCCCGCATTCCGGACAATGAGTTGGGAAATGGATACTCTTCTCGTCACCTTTTCTCAGTTCTGCCTGCGATTTTACAATATAAGGAATCACGTCGCCCGCTCTTTCCACCAACACTGTGTCACCAATCATCAGATCTTTTTCTCTGATCACATCTTCGTTGAAAAGCGAAATGGAAGAAACGGTCACGCCTCCGATTGGCACTGGCTGTATTTTGGCAACCGGTGTAATGGAACCAGTTCGACCCACCTGAAATTCTACATGGAGGAGTTTACTTGTAGCCTGGCGTGCTTTAAACTTAAAGGCAATCGCCCAGCGCGGATGGTGCGATGTCATGCCCATCCGGTCCTGCAGGTCAAGCTCATTCACCTTGATCACCATGCCATCAATTTCATAAGGCAGATTATCGCGTCCCTCTTCAAACGCAAGGCAATAATCGATCACCGAATCGATGCCGCGAAACACTTTCTTCTCATTTTTGGGACTGCGGAAGCCGAGTTCCCATAACAATTCGAGTGAGCCCGCGTGGGTGGCCAGTTCTTTTGGCATTGGTTTGCCATCCTGCAGATTCACATAGCTGATGTGATAGACAAACGCTTCCAGATTTCGACGACCAACTTCAGCGCTGTCTTTAATGCGAAGTGTACCTGCCGCCGCGTTGCGCGGATTCGCAAGTGGAGCAATTCCCTGCTCGATCAGGGATTGATTATATTTTGCGAAATTGCTTTTGTTGATCAATACTTCCCCGCGTATCTCCACCGTCTGCAATCCGTATTTGGAAAAGCCGGCCGACAAGGGCACCGAGCGAATTTGCCTGATGTTTGGTGTAATGTCATCACCTTCCACGCCATCGCCCCGCGTAGCGCCACGCACAAGCAGATCGTCTTCGTATATGAGCGAAATACTTCCTCCGTCAAATTTAGGTTCAACACAATATTCAATTTCCCCTGCCCCCGAAAGCTCCCGGGCTTTTCTGTCGAAATCGCGCAGATCCTCTGCATTATAAGAGTTATCGAGCGACAACATGGGTACAAGGTGTGGCGCGGCTGGAAAATCAGATGTGAGCCCTTTAGCAACGCGCTGAGTAGGAGAGTCTGGTTTCAGGAGGTTCGGATTTGCGGCTTCCAGCTTTTCGAGTGCCTTATATAACAGATCGTATTCACGGTCCGATATCAGCGGGGCATTCAGAATATAATAACGGTATTCATGGAAGCGGAGTACGTCGCGCAATTCGTCAATGTTCGATGCTCCAATTTTTTCGTTTTTCGAAGCATCCAGCAAATTCAATGTCGATTGCTGTAAGGTTTTCGTAGCCTCGGTGCTATACATTTTTAAAATCTTAGTTGGTAAAGTTACACGAACAACGTCGAAAAAATTTAAATCAAACTCATTCCTAATTGCTTGTATCTTTAATGCACCTCAGTCACTCTTCGCACGCAACTACTCTTGCAACCAAGCCCCGATGGGGCGCAATAATCAGAGATGGGTAACACCCATCGTTTCGGGTAACACCCATCGTTCGGGTAACAACCATTGTTCGGGTAACACCCATGGTTTTGGGTAACACCCATCGTTTCGGGCATCAGCCGTCGATGCGCGGATAGCCCAAAAAAATTGTATTGGATAAGTATTCTTAAAACAATAAAAACCAAGCCATGGGACAATCACTCGTAAGAAATTATTTGCATCTCGTGTTCAGCACCAAACACAGGCAGCCGTTTATTCGCCCGCCGGTGGAAGAGGAATTGCATGCCTATTTGGGCGGCGTATGCAAATCCTTCGGATGCGCACCGATAAAAGTGGGTGGTTATGTTGACCACGTACACATACTTATAACATTATCACAAAAAATCGCATTGATGAAGCTCGTCGAAAGAGTGAAGGCTAACTCATCCAGGTGGATCAAAACAAAAGGGGGACTGTATCAAAATTTTTTCTGGCAGGATGGCTACGGGGCGTTTTCAGTAAGCGAAAAAGCGGTAGATCGCGTGTCGCAATACATCGAACACCAACATCACCATCACAACAAAATGAGTTTTCAACATGAATACATCGAACTTTTAAAGAACTACCATATCGAATACGACGAGCGATGTATTTGGGAATAACCATTCAGGTACATCCAATGCAGTGGCCTTTGCCTCAATCTTTTAACTCAACGGAATAGTACCATCAAACAAGCCGGCGACCGTGATCGTTCCTATGTTGCAGACCGATTATTATCCATAAATTTTAATGTGTCATTAGTACATATTCCTTATCTTCGGTACAGATTGCCAAAAACTATCGCTATGATGAGACGATTGCTTGCGGCGGCTGTTGCCGTGCTGCTCACGCTGGGCACAAGAGCCCAACTTCTTACCTGGACACCCGATTTCCCCAGGGAAAACGACAATATCACCATTACCGTTGATGCTACCAAAGGCAACCAGGGCCTTCTGGGCTTTACCGGCAATGTGTATGTTCATGTGGGACTGATCACCTCCCTCAGCAATAATGAAGACGACTGGAATTATGTGCCATTTACCTGGGGTACCACGCCCGTAAACGGACAGGCCACAGCTGCCGGCACCAACAAATGGACATACACCATCAATAATATTCGCAGCTTTTTTAATGTTACCAATCCCTCGGAACAAATTCGCGCTATCGCCATCTTGTTTCGAAGCGGCACAGGCGACCGCGTGCAACGAAATTCCAACACCTCATTGTTTAATGGCAATATGTATGTGCCTGTGTACGACAATGGCCTGCATATAAGGTTCACACAACCGCCGCTGCAACCCTATTTTCAACCTATACCAGAACAAATCACCCGCAATGTTGGGCAAGACATTGCCATCACCGGCGTGGCCAGCCAGCCATCAGATATGCAGATTTTTTTCAATGGCAACTCTATTCAAACTGCCACGGGTGTCAGCAGTATTTCGGCCAACCCGGCTATTACTGCTGCAGGCAATCAGGAATTGGTGATCGAGGCCGTTAATGGCTCAACAACCAAACGTGATACCATTGAGTTTTTTGTGGCGGGCTCTGTAAATGTGGCACCCTTGCCAGCTGGCACGCGCGATGGTATTAATTATCTCGCAGGCAATACATCGGTAGTTCTGGTTTTGCGGGCACCCGGTAAAAACAGAGTTTCGGTGATTGGAGAATTTCCCGGCAATAACTGGACTGAACAAAGCCAGTACCAGCTGAGTCGCACACCCGACGGCCAGCAATGGTGGATACAGATTGATGGCCTTACGCCTGGTACAGAGTATGCTTATCAATATCTGGTAGATGGATCGCTGAAAATTGCCGATCCCTATGCTGAAAAAATTCTGGATCCCTTCAACAACAATGATCAGTTTATTACAGCGGCTACCTACCCGGGATTGCGGACATACCCGGCAGGACAAAGTGGTATCGTGAGCCTTCTGCAAACAAATGCACCAGCTTATAACTGGGTCAACAATAGTTTTGCCCGACCCGATAAGCGCGGCCTCTTTATATACGAAATGCTGTTGCGTGATTTTGTGGCAGCCCACGACTGGAATACGCTTCGCGACACGCTTACCTATCTGAAGCGTTTGGGGGTGAACGCCATTGAGCTTATGCCATTTAATGAATTTGAGGGTAATGAAAGCTGGGGTTATAATCCCGATTTCTATTTCGCCCCCGACAAATACTATGGTCCGCGAAATACATTGAAGCGTTTTGTGGATGAATGTCATGGTCTGGGTATCGCAGTCATCATGGACATTGCATTAAACCATTCCTTCGGTTTATCTCCCATGGTACAATTGTACTGGGATGCAGCCAACAATCGTCCTGCCAACAATAATCCATGGTATAATCCGGTTGCAAAGCACGCATTCAATGTGGGCTTTGATATGAACCATGAAAGTGCGGCGACCAATTATTTTTTCAGCAGGGTAGTGGAGCACTGGCTTCAGGAATATAAGCTCGATGGATTCCGTTTCGACTTGTCGAAAGGTTTTACTCAGGTGCAAACCTGCGATGCCAACGGCGGCAACTGTAATGTGGGCAACTGGGGCAACTATGATGCGAGTCGTGTAGCCATCTGGAAAAAATACTACGACACCCTGATGCTTAAGTCGCCCAACTCGTACGTGATACTGGAACATTTTGCAGCCAACAATGAAGAAATTGAATTGAGCAATTACGGAATGATGTTTTGGGGCAATATCCACTATAATTTTTCCGAAGCTGCCAAGGGAGTAATTGCCAATTCGAATTTCGAAGGGGCCCTGCACACGGTCAGAGGCTGGACACAGCCCAACCTGATTTCTTATATGGAGAGTCATGACGAAGAACGACTGGCTTATCTCAACATCAACCAGGGGCTGAGCTCCGGTGCATATAATGTACGCGATACCAGCACATCGTTGAAGCGTCTGGCTACCAGTGCTGCGTTTTTACTGGGTATGCCCGGTCCTAAAATGATCTGGCAGTTTGGTGAACTGGGGTATGATTTTCCGATTAATTATTGTCCCAACGGTACTATCAACAACGACTGCCGCACGGCCAATAAGCCCATACGCTGGGACTACAAGAGCCAGGCACGTCGCCAGGCTTTGTATGACGTTTATGGCGAAATGGCCCGATTGCGGCAGCATGGCTGGTACAAAGATGTGTTCACTGCCAATAATATCAGTATTGAGAGGAGTCTGGGTGGAGCCATGAAATGGCTCAAACTGCGAAGTGCCAACGATAGCTCAATGGTCTGCATTATCGGAAACTTTGAACTGACAGCCCAGGCGGTAAGCTTCACTTTTCCTTCCTCAGGCACCTGGTACGATTATTTTGGTAATACCGCCTTTACCTCCACCGGTGCCGCACAAACTATCAGTCTGCAGCCGGGCGAATTCGTAGTATACGTGAACCGTAATGTCGACAATATCACCGTTACACCTGTATTCGATGTAGATAATCCAGCTAATCAGCTTTTGGCGGCTGTTTATCCCAATCCGGTCAGCGCCGGCACGCTGGTTGAACTGAACATTCCGGCTGCGGCCAATACGCAGATGGAACTGTTGGACATGAGCGGAAGAAGGCTTCAGGCGGTTTATTCAGGCAACCTGAACCGTGGCAACCACCTGATTCCGGTAGGAGATCAGTTGCGCAAACTGGCCAGGGGGTTATATTTGTTGCGGATAACTACCGGCAAGGATCAGCAGATCCTGAAATTGATGATACCTTAATACTTTAGAAAATGGCCCTGCATAATAAAGGAACTTACCTGAAGACCGCGGAAATTGAGAAAATTAGTCACCAGGAATATTTCAATATAGCTATTTCGGTGGACTGTGTCATTTTCAGTTATCACGAACGGGAATTGAAAGTGCTGGTGATCAAATCCGACTTAGAAGAATTTTCCGGACTCTACTCCCTGCTGGGCGACCTGGTAAGACCTGATGAGGATCTCGACACCGCCTCTTACCGGATTTTGCGCGAACGCACAGGTATGGACGATGTGTATCTGGAGCAGGTTCACACGTTTGGCGCAATAGACCGTCACCCTTCGGGCCGGGTAATTACCACCGCGTACTATTCCCTGATCGATGCCAAGCATCAGAAACTCCGTTTAACGAACAACGAGCTGCAATGGCTGCCCGTTAAACAATTGAAGCGTCTGGCTTTTGACCACAAATTGATTCTGGATACCTGTCTGCAGCGTTTGCGGGAGCAGGTGTTGGAGCATCCTGTCATTTTCAACCTTTTACCGGAAAAATTCAGCCTGCGCGAACTCCAGGAACTGTACGAAGCCATTCTGCAAATAGACCTTGACCGCCGCAATTTCAGAAAGAAAATTGCGATCAAGGACTGGCTGGTCGACCTCAATGAAATGGAAGAAGATGTACCTCACCGCCCGGGCAAGCTCTACAAGCTCAAGCCCGAGTTCCGGCGCAAATCGGCCCGGAAGAAGCTGGGAGGTCCCCGGGTAGCTGTTGCCTGAAACACCCTGCCATAGCCGTTTTTTTGAAAAAATGAATTTTGTACGGAAATAAAAATGTCTTAACATTGTGTTCTAAATACACATTGTTGTATTACTAATACTGATTGCTTAACACTTAACGATTGCTTATGTCGCGCAACAACATGCAGAGGGCACTGGTGTCTATTACCATGCTTTTCCTATCTCTGGTTTCCTTCTCTCAAGACAGAGTAATCACCGGTAAGGTTACGGATCCGAAAGATGGCACGCCGCTGGCGGGTGTTTCTGTTGCTGCCAAAGGCACCAACACGGGTACTCAAACCGATATCAATGGCGCCTATCAAATTACGGTGGGTCCCGGTGTAACAACTCTTGTTTTCTCTTCTGTTGGTTATGTTGACCAGGAAGTGAATATTGAAGGCCAAACATCCATTAATGTTTCCTTACAGGTCAACAATGCTGCCCTTAGTGAAGTGGTGGTAATTGCGTATGGTACCAGGAAACGCGGCGACCTCACTGGTGCCGTTACGGCCGTTTCGGCAAAAGATTTTCAAAAAGGTAATATCCCTTCGTCTGAGCAATTGTTGCAGGGCAAAGTGGCTGGTCTTCAAATCACATCAGGTGGTGGTAGCGCAGGAGGCGGTAGCCGTATCCGTATTCGCGGAGGTGCATCACTCAATGCCAGCAACGACCCGCTGATCGTGATTGATGGGGTGCCTGTTGAAAGCAACGGTATTGCCGGTAGCGGCAACCTGCTCAATACCATCAACCCCGACGATATTGAGTCGATGAGCGTACTGAAAGATGCGGCGGCCACTGCGTTGTATGGTTCCCGCGCCTCAAATGGTGTAATCATCATCACTTCCAAAAAAGGTTCCCGCGGCAAACCGCGCTTCAATTACAATTCACAAGTATCGGTGAGCGCCATCGGCAAACAGGTAGATGTAATGACAGCCGACGAAATTCGTAAAGTAATTACAGAAGATGCTATTGCTACAGGCAACAACACTTATCGAAATCTGCTGGGTACCGCCAATACCAACTGGCAGGATGAAATTTATCAGACAGCCCTGACCAATATTCACAACTTCAGTGTTAGCGGTGCAGCAGGAAATATGCCTTACCGTGTTTCTGTCGGCTACCTGAGCCAGGAGGGTATCTTAAGAACCGATAAGTTTGATCGTTATAGTGCAGGGGTGAATTTGTCGCCCAAATTTCTCAACGATCACCTCACTGTAAACCTGAACCTCAAAGCCAGCCAGACAGAAAATCAGTTTGCTGATGGCGGGGCCATTGGTTCGGCCGTTTCCTTTGATCCCACACAACCGGTAAACGGCAGCAAGTATGGCGGCTATTACGAATGGTTGCAGGCTGATGGCACTGCCATCAACCTGGCTACCCGCAATCCGGTAGCGCTTTTGATGTTGCGCGACAATACAAGCCGCGTTCGTCGCTTAATTGGTAACGTTCAGCTGGACTATAAACTTCATTTCCTCCCCGATCTGCATATTCAGGCCAATCTTGGTATGGATAATAGCTGGGGTCGCGGCAACGACAATATCGATTCCAACTCTGCAACCAACTGGCGCACAGGTGGACGCAGAACCTTCTACAAACAAAGCAAAGAAAACTGGCTGGCCGATGTGTCGCTGTTTTACGAGAAGGAAATCAAGAGCCTGCGAACAAAGATGAGTGCGCTGGTAACTCATAGCTTTCAGGATTTTATTACCAACGTTTACAATTATCCGGCATTCAGCTACCGCAGTATAGCCGATCCGGCCAATCCGGCTAAAAAAGATACCATTGCGGGTTCAGAGCCTACGTTCCTGACAGACAAACCGCAATACCGGCTGGAGTCTTATCTGGGCCGACTCAACTTTACGATCGACAATAAGTATATTATCGACGCCACCATCCGTCGTGATGCGAGTTCGAAGTTCTCGCCCGATACACGCGTGGGTTATTTCCCCGGAGTTGCAGTAGCCTGGAAATTGCGCGAAGATTTCTTTTCCAACTCGCGAGTTATTTCCGATCTGAAACTGCGTGCAAGCTGGGGTCAAACAGGTCAGCAGGATGGAATTGCTTATTATTCCTACCTCCCTCGTTATTCCCAAAGCACCATTTCTGCTCAGTACATGTTTGGCGACTCTTACTATTTCTTCCTTCGTCCTTCTGCTTACGATGCAAATATCAAGTGGGAAACTACTACCACTATCAACCTGGGTCTTGATTTCAGTTTGTTCAACGATCGCATTTCAGGTGCGGTGGAAGTGTATCAGAAAAAAACAGAGGACCTGTTGAGTGTGATTCCGGTAGCGCCTGGTTCAAACTTCGATATCACGCTGTTGACCAATGTGGGTAATATGGAAAACAAGGGCGTAGAATTTACGCTTAACACCATTCCCATTCGTACTCAGAAAGTGAACTGGAATTTTGGATTCAACTTTACCTACAACAAGACTGAAATCACCAACCTGCTGAAACAACAGGATCCTGGTTTCAAAGGAATTGATGTGAGCGGCATTTCCGGCGGTACCGGTAACAATATCGGGAAATTTGCTGTTGGCTATGCACCCTTCACTTATTTCGTATACAAGCAGGTGTACGATGGTCAGACAGGTCGACCAATTGAAGGTTTGTATGAAGACATTAACCGCGATGGCAAGGTAGACGATAACGATCGTTACCTCTACAAGAAGCCCGCACCCGATTTCCAACTCGGTATCAATACCCAGATAACAGTAGATCGCTGGTCGCTTGGCCTCGCCGGTCACGGTTTGTTCGGCAACTATATTTACAACAACTACCTGTCAAACTCAAGCGTACTTCGCGCAATCAAGAATCCGATCAACTTTATCGGTAACGCTTCGCGCGAGTACTATACCTCTACACAGTTCAACAACAACCAGTATTTGTCTGATTACTATGTGGAGAATGCTTCCTTCTTCCGCCTCGATAATATCAATATCGGGTTTAACGCCGGAAAGGTACTGGGCAGCACTACCAATATGCGTGTGTCGGCCAACGTGCAGAACGTGTTTGTAATTTCTAAATACAAAGGACTTGATCCCGAGAATGCCAGCGATTCAGGTGTTGATAACAACATTTATCCCCGCCCTCGCATTTTCACGCTTGGTTTGAACATCGATTTCTAATTGAATTAAACGATTGATGATATGAAAAATAAATTGACCATACAGCTATTCGGCGGACTTCTGGCTGTCCTGCTCCTGGCCTCCTGCGCCAAGAAGCTCGACCTCTTCCCGCAGAATGATCTGACACCGGAGAAGACATTTTCCACGCCGGAAGGTTATAAGGCCGTGCTGGCAAAGATTTACGGTACACTATCCATAACAGGAAACCAGGGACCGGCAGGTCAACCTGATATTGCAGGCGGGCTCGACGAGGGTTCGCAGGTAGCCTTTATCCGGATGTTGTTCAACTGTCAGGAACTGCCCACCGACGAAGCGGTTTGCGCATGGAACGACCAGACCATCCAGGATTTTCACAGCCTCCGCTGGAACTCCTCTGATCCGTTTCTCCGTGGTATTTATGCCCGCCCCATTTACAATATCACACTGATCAATGAATATCTGCGCGAATCCACTGATGCCAAGCTCACCGAACGTAATATTTCCGGTGCAGATGCGGATGATATCCGTAAATCCCGTGCAGAAGCTCGTTTCCTGCGTGCATTTAACTACTGGGTAATGATTGACCTGTTTGGTAAATCGACCTTCATTACTGAAGACGATCTGGTAGGCACCAATCTGCCTGAGGAAATTAGCCGCGAAGATCTCTTTACCTATATTGAATCAGAACTGCAGGCGGTAGAAACAGAACTCGCTCCGGCCCGGTCGCAGATTTATGGACGTGTGGATCAGGGTGCTGCCTGGGCGTTGATGGCTCGTTTGTACCTGAATGCAGGCGTTTACACAGGTACGCCTCGCTATACCGATGCTATCACTTACGCCAAAAAAGTAATTGACGCAGGTTACACGCTTCAACCCAGCTATGCCAGATTGTTTATGGCCGACAATGATCAGGCTTCCGGTGAATTTATGTTTGTGGTGAACTGCGATGGCCGCCGCACACAAGCTTACGGAAACACTACATTTTTTGTACATGCCGCAGCCGGCGACGACCACAACGATTTTGGAGTGGGTGGTGGCTGGTACGGTTACCGTGCTACAAAGGGGTTGGCTGATCTTTTCAGCGACCTTTCGGGAGCAACCGATAAGCGGGCGCTCTTCACCACATCGGCCTTCGGCACCAGTGCTGCACAAATTGCCATCAGTGATGTGACCAATTTTGCCAACGGTTTGCACGTAGCTAAATATAGAAACATCCGATCCGACGGCGGTGCTACTTCTGATGCCAATCGTGAATTCTCAGATGTCGACTTTCCGATATTTCGCCTTCCGGAAATGTATTTGATTTATGCGGAAGCTGTTTTGCGTGGCGGCAGTGGTGGCGACATTAGTACTGCTACCAACTATATCAACCTGATTCGTCAGCGTGCATATGGAAGTACAGCCGGCAATATAAGTTCAGCTCAGCTTACACTTCAGTTTGTGTTAGATGAGCGCGGACGTGAACTGTATTGGGAAGGTCATCGCCGTACCGACCTGGTCCGTTACGATTTGCTGACCACAGGTGCCTACCTATGGCCCTGGAAAGGTGGCGTAGCTTCAGGTACAGCAGTTAATGCACGCTATAATATTTTTCCGATACCTGCAGCTAACCTGACAGCCAATCCAAAACTGACCCAGAACGCAGATTATTAAAAGCAATTAAAAGATATAAAATGAAAAAGATTTCTTTTCTGTTCTCGCTGCTGCTGGGCCTTGGTTTGGTGGCGTGCAAAAAAGATGAGAACAAAGTTTTCTTTGAAGGCGGAACAGCACCGGAGTTGACCAGCTCGGCAAGCACAATCAGTTTGAGCTTTGCCAACTCGGCCAACGAGCTCATGCGCCTGAACTGGACTAACCCTAATTATAGCTTCAATACGGGAGTAAGCTCACAGGACGTAAACTATGTAGTCGAGATCGATGAAGCGGGCAACAACTTTGCGGGTGCCAACAAACAATCAGTATCGATTAGTCGCGATTTGACGGTCGCGTTTACCGTGGGACAGTTTAACGACTACCTTCTCAACCAACTGTTGTTGACGCCAGGTCAAAGCCGCGATATTGAAATCCGTGTGGTGGCAAGTCTCGGCAACCTCGGAGCCGGTTCGCTTGCATCAAACGTGTTGCGTTATACTGTAACACCATTTGCTATTCCTCCTAAAGTGAACCCTCCCGCATCCGGCACGCTCTACATTACCGGAAGTGCTACTCCAGGCAACTGGATGGGAGGCGGTGATGCGGAACTGGTCTCGCAAAAATTCAACAAACTGTCCGAAACAGTTTTCGAACTTCCCAGCATCAATCTTAATGGTGGAGGATCGTTTCTGTTTGTACCTGTATACGGTAACTGGAGTGCCAAATACGGATTTATCGGCTCCAATAATGGCAACAATGTAAACGGCGATGATTTCAAAGCGGAAGGCGGCGATATGCTGGCTCCTGCAGCCTCCGGTAATTACAAGATCACGGTAGATTTTCAGCGTGGAAAATTCACCGTCACAAAACTCTAAACTTCAAACGAATTGATCATGCGCCATATATCAAAACTAATCATGCTGTTTGCAGCCCTTGCTATGGGCTTCAGCGCCTGTCAGAAGGTTGACGATCTTCCTTTTTATGAAGAAGGAAATGCAGTAACACTTTCTGCAAGCAAAACAGCCGTAACACCAGTGCCCGGCGATTCATTGAATGCTGTGGTAAGTTTTAACTGGACCGATCCCAACTATGCGACCGATCCCGCCAGCTATAAATTTGTATTGGAACTGGATTCGGCTGGCCGCAATTTTACAAAAGCGTATTCGCGCACCGTGGAAGGAGTGAACTCTATTGATCTGACCGGTAAAGAACTGAACGCGGTTTTGTTGAATTACGGATTCACACTGGGTCAGCCGTATGAGCTGGATGTTCGTGTCTTCTCTTCTTATTCGAATAACAACGAGCGCTACGTATCGAATACTGTTCGTATCGGCGTTACACCTTACAACGATCCTTCAGTGCTTGCAAGTGATGCCGGTTCTGTTAGTTTGAGCCTGGCCAACGCACAGCAAAGGGCACTTACATTCAGTTGGTCGCCCTCTTTTAACGGATACACTGGAAACGTTAACTACGTACTGCAATACGATCTGGGTGGTGCAGGATTTGCCAACCTGAAAGAAATAGATCTGGGTAGCAACCTGTTTCGCCGCGACATGACCCAGGAGGAGATTAACAATACGGCCATCGATGCGGGCATTACCATGGGTGACGCAGGAGTGGTAGACTATCGATTGAAAGCAACTACTGCACAAGGTGCTACTTCTTATAGCAATACCGTTAGCATAAACGTTCAAAGCTACGTTTCCATTCTGCGATTCTACCTGCCAGGCAGCTACCAGACAGCAACCGGACAGGGTAGTGATTGGACGCCCGGTAATGCGCCCGAATTGATTCGTGATCTGCGTCCCGGCTTGCTGAACAACATGTACTACATCTATATCTGGCTGCCAGCTGGCGCTCAGTTCAAAGTTACACAGGGAAGAAGCTGGGATGTAAACTATGGCGGCACAGGCGGCAATCTTGTATTGAACAGCCCTGATAATTTCTCTGTTTCTTCAGCAGGTTACTACCGCATTTCTATTGACCGCAATACGATGAAGTATGACATTCGTGAAGGACGAATGGGATTTGTTGGCGGCGCCACCGGTGCTGGTTGGACACCTCCCAATGTATTTCCGAACTACAGAGCAGGACTGGCAGCCACTAACCTGTTTGTTGGACTGACTGATCTGGCAACTGACCAATGGAAACTGATCGATAACAACGAATGGAACAACGGAAGCAATACCGTTGGTGAAACCCGCAGCTATGGTACTCAGTCCGGAAGCGGTAGCACTGTACAGGTTAATGGCGACAATTTCGCTGCTCCTGCATCTGCCGGACGTTATCGCGTGATCTGGGATGGTCGCAATGTTGATAACGTGAAATATGAAATGAGCCCCGCAACAGAAATGCGTCTCGTAGGTGATGGCATTGATCAGGCCGGTGTAAACGATTGGAGTCCCGAAACATCGCCTCAAATGAACTATCAGGGTTTCGGCGTATGGACAATCACCATCAACCTGAAGGCAAATAAAGACATCAAGTTTCTGGCGGGAAATGCCTGGGGTGCGTTTGACTATGAAGATCGTAGCAATGGCAACACCGACACAGGCGTGAACCGTGGCATAGGATGGGATGGTGGTAATAATTTCAAAACTCCTGCAACTGCAGGTACCTATACCATCACTCTGAACGAATACACGCAAACAATGCGTATCGACTAAACGTAAATATTTTAAAAAGGCGCAAAGCGCCTTTTTAAAATATTTGCCAATAATGGTTACTTAAAAAGTGGGCAAACAGCCGGCAACGGAATGTTTGCCCACTTTTTTTCTCCCACTCTCCACTCTCCATTCCCCTTCCCACCCTCCACTCTCCATTCCCCTTCCTACTCTCCATTCCCCACTCTCCATTCCCCACTCTCCATTCACCACTCTCCATTCCCCCCC
>JBKBHA010000002.1:548664-583374 GCA_046297935.1 Chitinophagaceae bacterium | reverse complement strand
CTGGCACTTCACCAGGCAATCAACAACCATATTAATACCACTTCTTATAACGGAGTCGCTTACAAAGATGTGATCAATTACATTGATGTGCGCGGCTATGGTGCGTTTGGAGAATGGCATAGTTATACCATTGTGGATGTGATGAGTCAGTATCCCGCTGGCACCCGTGCCACCACCACCTCATTGAATCGTATTATCGATACCCATGTGGATGGCTTTCCTAATTTTCCGCTGGTGATGCTGGTATCTGCTTTCGATGGTAACCGCCTGGGCAATACCATGAACCCACCAGAAGTAGCCTATCATGCGCTCACCCGTCGCAATAGCTGGGGGCCGCTTGGCTGGCGACGCGACAACTGGGGGGCCACGGATACTTATCTGCGCTGGTACACCGATCAGAATACGCTTACAGTAAATGGTATGCGGCTCGATACTGCCATCATGAACCGTTGGAAATATGCTCCCATTGTAGGCGAGCCCTGCTGTAATGCGAACTACGCTGATCTGGAAACGCAGGTGCGTCGTTACCATGCGGTATCCTTTGGTAATGGAAACTTTTCACCGAGCAGCACCATCAATCCCAATATCCGTGCAGCCTCCAAAGCGGCCGGTTACCGGATCGTACTGGAAGGAGGTAATGTACCTGCTTCGGTTAATACGGGAACATCGTTCGGTATCAATCTGCAATGGAAAAATGTGGGATTGACCCAGAGTTATGAAGACTGGCAGGTGTTGTATGAATTGAAAAACAGCGGCGGCACGGCAGTTTGGTCATCCGCTTCATCGTTTCAGATGAAGCATTTTATGCCCGAAACCAATGCGCGTTCTCATACCGACAATGTCACTCTCCCCGGCAGTGTGAATGCCGGTACTTATACACTCACCGTTAAGGTGCGCGATGTGGATGGCTTTCGCCAACCCATGCCACTGGCTATAACCGGTCGCAATAGCGATGGAAGCTATAATCTGCGGAGCGTTACCGTAGGTGCGGGTGGCGGAACTTCCAATCAGGCCCCGGTCGCCAACGCTGGCAGCAATCAAACTATCACGCTGCCCACAGCCACTGCTCAGTTGAACGGCTCTGCTTCGGCCGATGCCGATGGCAGCATCAGCAGTTATTTGTGGCAGCAGGTAAGTGGACCATCTGCTTCTACTCTTTCATCTACCAGCACGGCTTCTATTACAGTCAGCAACTTACAGCAGGGTGTGTATTCTTACCGCCTCACCGTAACAGATAATGGCGGATTGCAACATAGTGCCACCGTGTCGGTAACGGTCAATGCTGCGCCGGCGACTAACCAGCCTCCTGTAGCCAATGCAGGCAATGATCGAAGCATAACGCTCCCCACAAATAGTGCTTCTCTTAGCGGCAGCGGTTCATCGGATCCCGATGGTACCATCAGCAGCTATCTGTGGCAGCAAATCAGCGGACCATCTACCTCTACGCTGTCGTCGACCAGCACTGCGAATATTACTGTCAGCAACCTTGTGCAGGGACAGTACCGATATCGACTCACTGTGCGCGACAATAGCAATGCTTCGCATGCCGACACCGTTCAGGTAACTGTTAACCCAGCTCCTGTAAATAATCAGCCTCCTGTAGCCAATGCAGGCAATGATCGAAGCATAACGCTCCCAACAAACAGTGCTTCTCTTAGCGGCAGCGGTTCGTCGGATCCCGATGGTACCATCAGCAGCTATCTGTGGCAGCAAATCAGCGGACCATCTACCTCAACGCTGTCGTCGACCAGCACAGCCAATATTACTGTCAGCAACCTTGTGCAGGGACAGTACCGATATCGACTCACTGTTCGCGACAATAGCAATGCTTCGCATGCCGACACCGTTCAGGTAACTGTTAACGCCGCGCCCAATCAGGCTCCGGTGGCTAACGCGGGCAGCAACCAAACAATTATATTGCCCGCCAATTCAGCTCAACTCAGCGGTACTGCATCTTCTGATCCCGACGGAAGTATCAGTTCCTACCGCTGGCAGCAGGTGAGTGGTCCTTCTAATTCTGTGTTGTCGTCTACAACAACGGCTACAATCGCCGTTAGCCAGTTGCAGGAGGGCATTTACACCTACCGGCTCACCGTAACCGACAACCTGGGTGCAACTGCCAGCGCTACCGTTTCAGTTGCCGTACAAAAAGCAGCCAATACCGCACCTGTAGCAAATGCCGGCTCCGATATCAGTATTTATCTGCCTGTAAACAGCGTCACCCTTACCGGCGCCGCCAGCGCCGATGCCAATGGCACCATAACTGGTTATCTCTGGCAGCAACTGAGTGGCCCTTCTCAGGCAACCATTGCGGTAAGTTCGGCCGTAACAGCCGTTGTGAGCAACCTGCAGGAAGGAATCTATTATTTCTCATTAACAGTAACCGACAACGATGGAGCTACATCAACCGACAATGTAAAAGTTACCGTTAATGCCGCCAGCAATCAGGCGCCGGTTGCTAATGCTGGAAGCAATCAGATCATCGTAAAACCCGTTGATCAGGTGGACCTGAACGGCACTGCCAGCAGCGATGCAGACGGACAGATTGTGAGCTACGAATGGTCGCAGGTTAGTGGACCTTCGAGCGCCTATCTTTCGGGAGCCAATCAGGCAACAGCCAGCGCCAGTCGATTTGATGTAGGTGTTTACACTTTCAGATTGAAAGTGACCGACGATAAAGGTGCCAGTGCTACGGCTACCGCAACAGTTACAGTTAAAGAAGCAGTTAATAATACCGCTAATCAGCCTCCTGTGGCGCATTCAGGATGGGATCGTACACTCTATCTGCCAGAAAGCAGCATGAATCTCGACGGTACCCGTTCTTATGATCCCGACGGAAGAATTGTGTCTTATCGTTGGACCCAGATTGCCGGTCCTCGTCGCGCCAGCTTTGCGTATGTCGATCGTCCATTTACACTAGTCTACAATATGTCGCGCGAAGGCGTTTACAAGTTCCGGTTGAAAGTAACCGATGATAAAGGTGCAAGTGCCTATAGCACCGTGACAATTACTGTTGCCAAGCAGCGCCGTTACAGAAATTATGGCGGGCATGGTCGCAGTGCAACTGCTGCTAACGACAGCGTTTCAGTGGCCACTCCTGAAAAGACTCCGGAATCACTGAATGCTGCCCTCCCCGAAGAGGAATCGATCAGCGAATTGAAAGCCAGCCTGTACCCGAACCCGGCCAGCAGCCAGGTGCAGGTAACTTTGGACGACGACTACCAGGGCAAACTGCAGGTGGCTGTTTACAGCATGAATGGCGAACGTGTACAAAAGCCGCTTATATTTGAAAAGAAAGCTGGCAAATGGCAAACAACCATGAATATTCAAAGCCTGAAAGCCGGCATGTATAATCTTGAAATCCTGTCTGGTAAAGACAGCCGCAAGGTTTTGAGATTTATCAAGCTATAGAAGAATACTAAGTTTTTCAACGTCCCCCGAACTCCTGCTGTCGAAATTATTTTCTAATTTGACAGCGGGTGGTTGGGGGATTTTTTTATTGCTGCTTACATAGGTTTGCATTTGGCGTGCAAATGGAAATTCTTTTATCTTCATTGCCTATTCAATAGTTCGTTCCCGCTTAGGGAGAGCGCAGTTTAGTTCTTTGAAGTAGACCCCGCTCCGGGTACCGGAGGCGTGCGGGAAGAGGAGTTTGTCCGCGGCCGAACCCAATACGAACTCAGCAATCACTTGGGCAACGTACTGGTGACGATTAGCGACAATCGGGTGCCGGTGGATGATGGCACTTACGATGTTGTCACCATTTGTCCATCCTGTTTGCCCGGCTACCCCTGCCTGGTATGCTACAACGAATACATTCCCGTATCCGGCACGGCCGATGGTAATATCGACTACTATACCGCTGTCGTCCTTACTGCCAACGACTACTATCCGTTCGGGATGGGGATGCCGGGCCGGAAGTATTCCGCAGATGGGGCTTACAGGTATGGGTTTAATGGACAGGAGAAGAGCGGCGAAATCGATGCTAGTGGTAATAGTATGACGGCTGAATTCTGGCAGTATGATGCGAGGTTGGGTAGGAGATGGAATATGGATCCCGTATTAAAGGCGTATGAGAGCCCGTTCTCGGTCCTCGCTAATAATCCTGTATGGCTAGTTGATCAAAACGGTGCTGATACAATCATTTATAATAAAAATGGTAAGCAAATAGAGCGATTTTTTGCCACCTCCAATTCCAGGCACGTATACCTCTTAGATACTGGGCAAGACGAACAATCCGGCTCTTTTGAATTTCACGGTAAACGGTACCATAGAGGGTTTTCCTATTTTTCACTATTTGGCGATCCTGAAGCAAATTTTCTCCCGACAGCATTCAAGCAAATATCAAAAGAGATAACAAGTTTGCAAGCATTTTTAAAGGAAGAAGATAGGACGGTAACGGTTTTATCGAACGCGATTATGTTCCCCTACGATAAGAGGCTATCTTTTTGGCGGAATTCTGGAACAGGAGGAATTTTCGATTTTAAAACAAAAGGCGTACTTGGCAAAAATGGAGAATCAGTCGTTTATGAAGTTGAAGGAGTTTTGTATAATAGTCATGAGTTGGGCATGATGAAATTGGGATATGTGGCAAGCGCAGTTTATTCTAATTATAGTCAGCTTTTTTTGCATAATAGTCTTTTCCATAAGAGCGTGGAGGGAAATGGTGATGAGTGGAATGAAATGTACTCCTGGACTTTTGGGTACGCGTACGGAACGGGGAACGGGAAAACTGTAATTGAAACGCGTTCAGCGGCTGATAGATTATTGAAAACTGAACATCGTCTTTATTGGTTGCTGCCTGCTCCATATAGAGGGGATCCTAATTTTGTGGCAGAACCTGATAAAGAAGGGGTAAAGACTAATATCAAGAGAGCTATTATATTAACAATGGACTATGATGAACAAATTCAATGTGCTATTATCAGTCTTGTTACTAGTGTCCGGTTGCTCAGAGCAAGTAGACATGAAAGAAATCTATAAAGCCAATGAGTCGTTATTCAAGCAACTTGAGGACCCAAAACGTTTACCCGTGTGGTATCGGTTTAACCCGACCACAATTAAAGAAAGTCACACCGAGCTTGACTCCCATTTTTTAGTTACGATACAAGAAGTCTTTGATGAAACCCGGTGTAATATTATTTCAATTTATGATGGCGATTTAATAGCCGGGATTTCGGGCAACTCTTCATCGTTAGTTTTTACGCGTAAAAGGGGTGAAGAAGTTGTTGAACTAACTAATTATAGAGGTAGTATGAACGACTTATTGACTAATGGAAAATATCATACTGTACCATATTTGGTTACTATTGCACCGAATTGGTATGTGTTTTTTCATAGCACTTTATTGTAAACTTTTGACCCGTCATATGTATTGTCGAACTAAAAGTGGCTGTAAAAGTGCCCGCCTTTTTTGACATGTTGTAAACTCAATGGTACTAGGCCGCTGTTTTAGGACAAGTTAAAAATAGGTTTTTTTAACTTTAAACCTGAAAAGCGATGAAAAAGTCAAGATTTACCGAAGCACAGATTATCGGGATTCTAAACGAACAAAGTAGAGGACTGAAGGTATCGGGATTTGCCGCAAGCACGGTATCAGTGAAGCTACTTACCATAACCTGTCTGCCGACAGGCAGGTTGGAAGAGAAAGTATGGCGGACTAAGTGTGCATGAATTTAAACGGCTCAAAGAGCTGGAGGCAGAAGATCTTCGCCTCCGTCGGCTGGTAGCAGATTTGTCGCTCGATAATCAAATCTTAAAAGAGAGAGATTAACGGAAAAAAGTGGTACACCCGAGCAATCGGAGCAGTGTGTTGCGCACGTCTTACAGACGTTTCCTAAAGCCACACATGCCCATGACAGAATACTTTAGAATTGAAGAATCGATTAATCCTCGTATAATTGGTCCGGACTATCCACAATGTCAGGACTATCTTAAGAGCTACAACGATGAGCTGTCGAATAAGCGATCTGTGTATTCTTTTGCTTTTTTTCATGGGAAGCGGGCGGATATTACTCCAGATCTAAACAGCATCGTCGCGCGCGAAAAGGCGGTAATGACCGATTTATTAAGTTGTTCCATGACGTTCGGCGCAGATATGGTATTTTCTACCCGCCTGCTTGAGACAATACAGCTGTTTAGAGCTAGTGAATTTCAAGTTTTTGAAGCGACAATTCATAAAAAGAAAATTTCGCATACAAATTACAGGTGGATTCATTTTGTATACGGCTTAGAGCCGTTCATTGATTTTAAGAAGAGTTGCTTTTACTATCCAGATCCGATTGTGCAGGAAAAGGCGAACGATATACGCGATTATGAAGGGCTACAGAAATTCAGGTTGATTCAGGAGAAACATTGGTTTTTAACCGCCAGAGAAATTCATCTCTCTTGCGCACCGTTCGACTTTTTTGTTGTGGGCGATGTTGATCAAAATGTGTTTGTTTCAAAGAGGCTGAAAAATGCAATCGAAACATCAGGTTTCACCGGCGTTGAGTTTTTTGAGGCGCCTTATGTGAGTTTTGCGTCAAGGGAAGCCTAATTTGACTTTAATTGATCATTTTCTTTTAACAGACTTAGAAACAATTATTCGTTTTGTAACAAAGAAAAAGCCGCCCCGGATTTATTCGGAACGGCTTTTTGTTAAAAGAGTTGCTGCTTGTTTTCAGCTAACTAAACAGGCTATTTCTTCTGCGCATCAAACTGCCTGATCAGGTTCATGGTTTCTTCGATATTGCCTTTGGAAGACGCACCGAAGAGAATGGACTCGATATTGGGCAGGCTGCACACGTATTCAATGGCTTCGCGGGGCGAAATGGCGCCGCCACCGAGTACCTGCATGGCAATGGCCCGAACCTTGCGGGTGGCCAGGGTTTTTTCATACAAGTCGCGTCCACCCGACATGCGGAAATTAGCTTTGTTGATGGAGGAGCAGATGATAGGGTTTTCGATTCCCTGGGCCTCCAGCACATCGAGCAGTTTGGGCATGTTCATGGTGATAAAACCGGCTTCGGCATTGTATTTCTTTTTTACATAAGCATGAAATGCCTGAAATACTTCGCCGGCACGTAGGCCGAGCAGGAGGTCGGTAATGACGTTTTGCAGGAAAATAACCGGGGTATTGATGCCCTTGAACATTTTCATTTCGGCGTCGACCAGCAGCTCCATAATCGACATATAGTCTTTCGACAAATAGGCAACGCCGCCTTTAAACAGCGAGCCAAAAAAGTTGCCGGGTACATACTGCTTCAAGGTACCGGTAATGCCCAGCTCGGTTACGGCATTGGCGTATTTATGGGCATAAGGCATACAGGGAAAAATGCTGTAATTCGCGTACTTGTCGGGGTTGGCGCGCAGGTGGTCGCAAATACGGGCAATACGATCGTGCGTGGTGCACATAAAAGTGTTCGATCCGGCAGCAATGGCATAATCAAGGGTCTTGATGATGGCCGAATCTTCCCGGAACTTGATCGACTGTGCACGCGACTTTTCGTCTGAAATATGATTGACGGCGAAAAACTGGTTATCGCCAAATAGTATACGATCCATCGGAATTATTTTGCACTTTGTTTAATAATGGAAATGGCTTTGTCGGTGTACCAGGCCGATTCGAAACTGTTCATGTTGTTGGGAACCTGGCCCTGTGCGGCTTTTACGAAGTAATCGATTTGTGCGGAGTACTCCTCGCCACGCAGGTAGAAATCAACTTCCGGAGTGAGCTCGGTAATGTATTTAATATTCCAGCCCTTGTTGTATCCGGCAGGTATATCATTTCCTTTCAGGAATACTTTCAGTTCGTTGGCATCGGAAATGATTTTTCCCTGTGTACCCATTATGGTGACCGAAGTGGTCATTTTTCGATGGGTATCGTCGCTCCAGTTTACCTGCAGCACACCGCTGATACCCGATTTCAGTTCCAGCAGCGAATACACGGCATCTTCTACCTTAGTGGAATAGATCGATTTAAGCAGGGTGCCTTTCGATGCTACTACCGGGGAAAGCAAACCGTTGATAAGATCAATTACGTGCGATGCATAGTCGAGCAGACAGCCACCACCTTCGGAAGGATCGCTACGCCAGGTGTCCTGTTTTTTGCGAACCACTACAGGTCCATAAGCTTCGCCGGTAAAATGATAGATGTCGCCGAGAACACCAGTGTCGATCAACTTTTTTACTTCGGCAAATGTGCCGACAAATTTGTTGTGATAGCCTACCTGGGTGACGCGGTTTTTGGCGGCGGCCAGTTTTACCAGCTCTTCGCCTTGCTCAACGGTTAAGCAAAATGGCTTTTCGGCAAAAACGTGCAGACCTTTATCGAGCAGGTCCTTGATGATTTTATGGTGAAATTTGGTGGGGACGGCCACAAATGCAGCATCGGCCTGTACCTGGGTCAGCATTTTTTCGTAATCGGTAAAGCAATTGAATTTGCCGTACCGGGTCAGGAAGTCGTTCACCATCTTGGAGGTGTCGCAAACACCAACCACTTCCACGTCGGGATGGGCTCCCAGGATCGAGAGGTGGGAGATGCCCATTTTTCCGGCGCCTATCAAAACAACTTTAAGCATGATTATTTTTTTTGTAAGCTTTTTTCAAATAGTTCAATGTACTGATCGGTGATGGTTTCCCAGGAGTAATCGCGAAGAATGCGCTGTTTTGCATTGGCAGCCAGTGCCAGGTGCGCCTCTCTGTTTTGCAGCGATTCTTCCATCCGGGCCCTCAGATCCTCCGTGTCGGATTTCTTAAAGGTCATGGCATCATTTTGCACCAGATACATATTCTCCTTGATATCGCTGCAAATAAGCGGAGTGCCGAGGCCCATTACCGACAATACCACAGGCGATAATCCTTCGATATCGGAAGGCTGAATGTACACATACGCATTCTTCATGAGCGTCACCGTATCGTCGCCATAAATAAAGCCGGCAAACTGAATCCGCGGATCTTTGGTCTGCCGGATTTCGGTTTCAAACTCGCTGGGGTTGGGTGATCCACCTACCAGTACCAGTTTTTTGTTGGTAGCCAGCTTTTCAAAAGCGGGCACCAGGTACTGCAAACCTTTATCGGGAATAAAGCGGCCCACAAAGAGAAAGTATTCTCCTTTTTCGAGTCCCAGTTTTTGCAGGATGTCTGTATCCTTCACATCGCGGATCTCGCTGCCAAAGGAAATGAAATCGAATTTCTTTTTGAATTTTTTCTCAAACAGTTCCTTGGTGAAGATATTGTCGATAGCAATGTACTTGCAGGACCATACTGCCAGGTAAGCATTAGCCAATACCAGCTTGCGCATAAACCAGCTCCACTTTTCTCGCTCAAACTCGGTACCATCAATACTCAGGATCACTTTCTTCCCAAACAGCTTGAGAATAAAAGCAAACAAGGCGTTATTGCCCTGAATATGCACGATGTTGGCCGAGTTTTTCGTGAGAATATGCCAGGTCACTTTGATGCCATGAATAATGGAGTCGATGCCGGATTTTGGAATCGTTTTGTAATACACCACTTTCACGCCTTTGTATTCATCGGCGCCTTTTGTCTGACCGGGATAGATTCGATTGTATCCGGTTACTTCATATCCGCGTTCAGCCAGCCGGGGTAAAAACTCCACCGCAAACTTGTCTGCACCCGCTGATCCTTTCGAAGGCGGTATGGATCGAAAACCAAAGGAAGCAATTCTCATTTTGGGATTTGCCATCAGAATTTTCCTTTCAGGTATTCAGCAAAATAGGTCTCGATGTATTCTTTAAGGGCCACCCGCCAGTCGCGCATTACATTGAGGCCGCGAATGTCGAGCTTCTTATTCACCAGGCGCTCACAGGCGGGACGCTGGGCAAAATAGGTGTCTTTAAAGTACTCGGAACTTACTTTGTGGAAATTTACTTTTCCGTCGAGTCCCAGCAGTTTTACCAGCTCTTCGGCAACTTCAAGGCGACTGGTTTGTCCCTTACACACCAGGTTATACAATCCCCAGTATTCTTTCTCAAACAACAGCTTCACGTTGCGTGCAAAGTCGATCGTATAGGTGGGTGTACCGTCCTTGTCGTCTACGATATGCAGGTCGCGTTTGCCATCAACCAGTTGCTTGATTAGTTTGTTGATGAATTTTTTGTCCTTACCCGGGCCGCCACCCATCATCCATCCGGCGCGGCAAACAATATAGCGGTCGGCATGCTCTACTACATAGCGCTCGCCCATGTATTTGCTACGGGCATAATGACCCAATGGGTTAGGAGTATCCCAATCGTCGTACGATTCTTTTTCACCACCGAAAATACCGGCAGTGCTGATATAAAGCAGCGGAATCTGTAATTGGTTGGCGATATATACCGCGTTTTCTACTGCCAGTGTGTTGGTGGCGTAGGTATCGTCGATATTTAATTCGCAAAACTCCAGATCGGTATAAGCGCCGATATGGAAAAGATAGTCGGGCTTGAAAGCCTCTACATCGGCTTTGTACTTGTCGTAATCACGAAAGTCGAGAAAGCTGAGCCAGTCGGTATTTACATCTTTATCGGTACACTTCAGTTCAAACTCATCCTTAAATACGCGGTAAAAAGCTTCGCCCAACATACCACCGCTACCTGCGATGTAGATTTTCTTCTTCATTATTGTCAGTTTTTGATTAATGGTCGTTTTTGTGTTGTTGAATTGTTTCCTGATAAATTTTTATAAGCTCATTGTAATATTTCCCTGGTTCAAAATTTGTTTCGGCGAATTTTCGTGCGTTGCGGGAAAATTCTAGGTATTCCTCTTCCGTCAAATCAATGGCCTCGTTAAGTATTCCGGTGAGGTCTTTTACATCGCCGGGATCAAACAAAAAGCCGGTTCTGCCGTGCTTTACAATTTCCGGAATACCACCAATAGCCGCGCCGATGACCGGTTTGCCCAGTCCATACGACTCCAGCACCGTCAACGGGTTGTTTTCGTACCATTCGGATGGTACCACTACAAAGCTGGCATGGCTGACCAGATTCCAGAGCTCGTCGCCGCTTTTATGGCCGAGGAATTCGATGTTGGGGTAGGAGTGCGATTCGTATTTTTCTGATAACGAACCTGTTCCAACAAGTTTAAGCGGTATACCCGCTTGAATGGCGGCCTGTATAAGGGTGTCAACCCCTTTTTCGCGCGATAACCTGCCATAAAACAGAAAATAGCTGCCTTTATTATGTACCGGTTTCACTTTTTCAAGCTCCGGAATAAAGTTGTATAAAAGCCTGGCACGCTGCTTATAGCCGGCGTTGAACTCAATATGTTTTTTGCGAATAAAGTCGCTCACAAAAATGAAGGAACCTGCATAGTTCAGCGGATTGATGCGGTACTTGCGGTAATAGGCATCGGCAGTCAGCAGCAGGCTTTGAAAGAAATTGCCCTCCGAACATTTCTGTAAAGTGCAGTTGAGATAGAAGCCTGTTTTGCACTTCTCGCAAACCTGGTTTTTGCCATCGAGAAACAAATAGGCCGGACAGATGAACCGGTAGTCATGCATGGTAAAAACAACCGGTACCTTATGCTTTTTAAGCACTGGTAAGATAGAGGCCGTCATTTTGCCCAGGAAAATATGGATCTGGGCGATATCCGGTTTTAGTTCCCTGAGCAGCCGATCAAGTTTACGAGCTGCGTCGCGGTTATGAACAAAACGGGGAACAGCTTTTATTTTCTGCCAGGTAGAAGCCTGGCGCAGATCCATGTTTTCGGCGAAATATTTTTCATCGTCGCTGGGCAGATTCTTTTCATCCTTCAGGCTGAAGCAATGCACTTCATGACCATGGGCACGCAGAAGCTCGGTAGTGTTGAGATACACCACATCGGCACCGCCGCGCCGGTAATGACCGCTATTTATTTGAAGCACTTTCATGCCTTCACCTCCAGCAATTTTTTATAATGACTGAGCATAATCGGCAGGTCGAAATGGGCGACCGCATGTTCACGAATTTTCATTCGGTCAAAAGCCTGATCCAAACCCAGTTTCCAGCCGCGGGCGATCGATTCGTCGTCGCATTCGGTTAAAAAGCCATTGATGCCCGGTTGCACCATTTCGCCCGCACCGCCAATATTGGTCAGGATCAGTGGCAGTCCGCATGCCATAGCTTCAAGCGCTGCAATGGAAAAGGTTTCGACGCTGTCGGACACCAGGGTAAATACATCTGCTGCCTGGTAATAGGGCAGTACGTTGCGTTGAAGTCCGGCCAGCTTAATGAATTCGCCCATGTTCGATTCCCGAATGGCGGCCTCAATTTGTGGCCGCATTACACCGTCGCCAACGAACAACAGATAGATTCCCGGGTATCCGGATTCGTGTAATGATTTGAGGATTCGAACTGCGCCGAGATGATTTTTTTCTGGTCGAAAGCCGGCTGTTAATATAATGACTCGCGCATTGACGGGTATGCCCAACTGCTCCCGCAATTGATTACGTGCAGCGGGGTCAGACCAGGGCTTCCAATAACCCGTATCCACCCCGTTGAGTACCACCTGCAATTTATGTCGGGCAATGGGGTAGGTGTTGGCCGTATAGTCTGCCTGCTTGGCCGACACACAAATCACTTCGTCGCTTTTGCGCAGCATTCGAATATACAAATGATGTAGCCAGTGCTCTTTTCGGGTAAGATGCTTTGTACTGTGATAACTCACCATTACCCTCGGCCGCTGACCAGACCCCCGCAGAGCTGCCCTGACAATGAAATAGGCAAAGAAATTGATGCAGAAAACGACATCGGGCTTTTCAGTACTGATCAGTTGACGAAGATTTTGAACCGGCCTCCGGTCAAACTTCGAATGGCGGGGCCATGCGAGAAACTGAACGCCCGGAGCAACTTCTGATTCAAGTATATTGTTGCTGCTGAGACTAACGATCCACTGCGCCGCCGTATCATTGCGCAGCGAAGCCGACAAAGCCAGCAGAAACCTTTCGGCTCCACCAACCGGCAGCGCCGGCGTAACATATACAATTTTTTGAGCGTTCATACTTACAAAGGGTTGCGGACTTTATTTTTTCAGCTTGCAGGCGCGGGTGTTTTGGCCTGTAATCGCTGCATCAGTTGTTCGTTTTCGGCTATTAATGTGATAACAAATAAGAATGTAATACTGGATGTGAGCTCTCCATTTTGCCCCAAACAATAGAAGATCACAAACAACAGGGTAGTGACCAGTGGGGGAATAACGGTGTTGATGATCAGTGATCGACGGATGATGGTTAGGATCAGGAAAAAGTACATGGCCAGCCCGATCATGCCTGAGTCGAAAAGCAGGAACAGAATTCCATTGTGCGGCGGCAGGTTACTGTGACCCAGGTCGCGCACTACAAAACCCCAATAGCCAATGCCGAAAATCTGCTCCCCGAATGGAAGGTTTAACCATGCATTAAAAGCATCCTTGGAAGCTTCTTCGCGCCAGTCCATAGCTTCAAGCGACTGCACATTGTAGTTCATGCCCATGTGCTTATTTAATACTGCCATGGGCTCGTCGACCAGTCGAAACATGATCCGTTCCATGAACTCGCTGTCGACGTTCAGGTAGGATTGCAATGTGGTGAACGCAAAAAGACAGATGAACACAATGCCAACTGCCATGCCAATAAGTGTGTATGCTTTTTTGGCTCTTTCGCGGTGACGCAGCTCACGGGTGATCAACACCACCGATACAATGATCAGACCCAGCAACGTGCTCCGGCTGGTACTCATGAGTACGCCCAAAAACATGACTGGCAAAATCAGCAGTACCGATTTGTTCGGCGATTCTTTGTTGATAAATTCATTCAGCAGGTATACGAATCCCATGCCGCATATCAGTCCATAGAAATTGTGATTGATCACTTCTACAAACTCCCCTTTTTCATCAACCGGTATAGGAACTTTTAGCAAAAACTGATAGATACGTTGTACGGGAAATTGTCCGTAGTAGCCGTAGGTAAACACCAGATCAAAAAAGCAGATAAAGCCGGCAATGATCAGGGCGGTACGCAGGTACGACATATTTCCTTTTTGGAAAAAATAGTACCAGCCGCAATACATGGAGATCAGGGTGAGCGCAGCCGTTTTGATCACATCTGCGTTAAGCAGATCGTTAAAAGCGGTAATGGTGATTCCATAAAGAGTAAACACCATAATCAGCCAGGTCTTGGCATTCATGAAAAAGCCCGGGTCGCCTTCATTTTTACCGGAAACAATCGTGCGCGCAAATAGCGTTAGTCCGATAATGGCACGGATATTCAATGGCAGTCCGCCCATTTCAAAATTAACATCGGCAATGGTGATGGTAAAAAACAGGATCGCCACTACGTGCGGTTTCATTACCAGCAGGTAGCCGTAAATAATAGCTCCTAATAATAGAACAGCGATCACAGGGGCGTTGATTGTTTGGTTAGTACCTGATAGGTTTCTTCAGCATTTTGCTCATCAACACCTGCCCGTATTTGGCGGGATGGCGGAAGCTGAGGCGGTTGAAGAGAACGCGGGCGTAGCGGCCATTCTGAATACAGACCACCTGCCAACGTTCGGCTAACAGGCCGAAAAGTAATAAATTATTATAGCTTTTTCTAGTAATCAAATGGTTATATAATTTAATAATCCATGTTTCGAGCTGGTTCAAAAGGGCCGGATCTTTGAAAAATGCCCCGTCGAAGCTGATCAGCCGGTTATGGATTTCCAGTTCCTCGGGCGTATAGTTCAGCCCGATATCGGTCAGAATGCGGCCGGCCAGCTCCTTTACGATCGCAAACATCTTCTCTTTCTTCGTGATACTGATATTGTTACCGTGCACACGGTAGAGGGTTAGGAACTCGGGCAGGTTAGCCAGCTTGCCTTCCTGCGAACAGCGGTACCAGAGCTCATAGTCTTCAGCCACTTCAAAGGTTTCTGCAAATTTCAGCCGGCGCATCAGGTCGCCCCGTACGATGGTGGAACTGTTGCAAAAGCAGTTGACCAGTAGCAGAAAGCTGCGCAGGTCACGATCTTCCGTGGGGAACAACCATTTCTGCAGGAGCTTTCCTTCTGCGTCGATGTCCTGATGCAGCGTACCACACATCACGTAGTCGGGATTGGCTTCCAGAAAAGCTACCTGTTTAGCTATTTTTTCAGGAGCGGCAATATCATCGCTGTCGAGCCAGGCAATATAATCGCCCTTCGCAAATTCAAGGGCCCTGTTTCGCGAGCGGAGTACGCCCATGTTGTGCTCATTCTCGATATAGCGGATGCGTGGATCGGTATAGCTCATGCAAATTTCGCGGGTTCGATCCGTAGAGCCGTCGTTGATCAGAATGAGCTCCCAATTGGTATAAGTTTGCTGCAGCGCGCTGCCAACGGCTTCCTGCAGAAAGCGCTCCACATTATAAACGGGCATGATGATGGAAACAAGAGGCTGCGTCATGACTGGGAGACTACCGTGGCTTTTTGAAAAAGTATTTTTCTAAAAATGGTCAACATGATGATCAGGTAAAGCAGGTGGCCTGCGCTGTAACCGATGGCTCCACCGATACTCCCGAACTGCTCAATAAAGAAGATGCTGAAACCAATCTGGCCACCGGCACTGATGAATTCCATGATCACATAAGTGCGGGTCATGCTTCGTGCAATCATGATATACCCCAACACCCAGCCACACATTTTAAACATATCACCCGGCAGTTGCCAGATAAAGAATTTATCCATGTCGAGAAACTCGTTGGTATAGAGTATCTGGATAATGAGTGGTTTGGCAATAAATATCGTGAGGGATGCAAGCAGCAGGAAAGGCACCAGCAATTTGTAAACCGAAAAAACTTCTTTGCGAAGAGCGAGATCGGTTTTTAGTTCGGTCAGTTTTGGAAGATAGTACACACTGAGCGAAGTGGTGACCACCAGCAGGTACATGATGCTGATTTTGTTCACAGCTTCCCAAAGTCCGGCTTCTCGTAATCCGGCTTCGCCCGGCAGGGTATGATCTGTAATATAATTCCTTACGATCAGTTGAGCTGCCGGCATCAGAATGGCGCTCACAATCGCCATCAGCGAAAAATGGCTGAGGCGCATGGCCGCCTTTTTGCTGAATGTCTGCGTGAAACTCCGCCATTGGAACCAGGGCGATCGGGCCACCAGTATCAGTGTGATGAAGAATACCACCGATTGATAGGTGACTACACCTATCAGTGCGCCCGGAATGCCGAATAGTTGAGCCAGCACCACGGCAAACAGCAGACCGGTAATACTGGCAACAATGTTGGCAACAACATATTTCTTAAATTCCCTGAATCCGTTCATCACCGAAATCAGGAGCGCATTGAGCGCGTAGAGCGTTACTGTGATACCGAATGCGTAGAATACCGAACGATATTCTTCGCTGTTTAAAATGGAGCGCGAAAAATATCCTGCGAAAACGATGAGCACCGCTCCCGTAATCAGCGAGAGCACCAGCGTTATCCAGAACCCGGTACTAATAAAAACCTTGTACCGGCGTGGAGAATCGGCATATTCGGCCGTGTATTTGGTAATGCCCGTGTTGATGCCGCCGTTGGAAATACCAAGCACCATGGTGGTGAAATTGTTCAATTGGCCCAGCAGTGCTATACCTGGCGGACCAATGATGGCGGCCACAATTTTTACACTCACCAGGCCTGCCAGCATCTTGATGATGGTAGCAAGGGCATTGAGCGAGGATACCTTTACGATATCAGTAGATAATATTTTTTTAACGCGTAACAAAATCATGTTTTCAGTTGGCGGAAGCATGGGGGACGAACCCCGGTGCATTCGGCATTTCCGGATTTAGAACAAAACCTTCTCACGCGAGGCTCGTGGCCTTGCGGATATGGGTATATAAAATTGGTGCTACAGTTAAAGGTGAGCCGGCCGTTGGCTAAACTGCTCGTTTTTCGAGCCCGGCCATTTCGCTGATGGTTTCCGTATTTTCTTCATGAATTTCGGCCACCAGTGAATAGCCCAGTGAAGGAAGAGTGATCTTCACCATATTGGTGCGGATCTGAATGATCCTGCCTTCCCACATCATCAGGGGGCCGTTGATGATGCGAACTTTTTCATCGTGGTTAACAGCGGCTTTCTCGAGACTTACATGGTCGTATTCGGTCAGGAATTTGCGGATGGTGTCAATTTCCTCCTGACGAATGACCGCTGGCTGATTGAGCCAGTGAATTAGGTTGATAACTCCATCTACCTGACGGATTTTTTCCAGATCCGCTTCGGCAGCATACACAAATACCAGCGACTGGAAGAGGGGCTCGTAATGCGGCTTACGACGATCCGTCCAGCTGCGGCCAGTTCTGTTTAGCGGGCAATAGCTTTCCCACTTCTTTTTTTCAAGCGTTTCGGCCACCCTTTTTTCCCACCGGGGCCTGGTGTAAAGCGCGTACCACTGATTTGTCGACGCTGTGTTCATGTTTAGTCAGTTTTGCAGGTTACAGAGATGATAGCTTACAATCGGGTCTTCAGAGGTACGGTACTAAAATTGGGGTGCTGTTAAGGCCTCACCCGCTGCCTGCTCATTTATGCTTTTGACTGATATTTCTTTTTTGTTTTGCCATAGGTGGTGTTATGAATATAGCCGTAGCCATATCCATACCCGTAACCATTGCGGGTAAAACCACGCGAACGGATTCCGTTGAATACGATGCGCATATTCTGCAACTGGTTGCCGGAATTATCTTCGTCGAGACGCTCGAGGAAGGTCTTGGGCGTATACTTATGTTTAACCACATAAAGCGTGAGATCGCATTGTGGAGACAACACATACGCATCAGACAACATGCTGGCGGGAGCCGAGTCAATCACTACTACATCAAATACATCGTCGAGATACTTCAGCAGCTCTTTTGTTCTTTCGCTCATCAGCAATTCCGACGGATTTTCAGGAAGTGTACCGGCAGGCAGGAAAAAGAGATTATCATTCACTGCTGTACGGCGGATCACTTCTTCCGGTTCAACCTCGCCCTGCAGATAGTCCGAAGCACCTGTTTCATAATGTGCGTTCAACTTGGCACTGAGTGAAGGATTGGCAAGATCCAATTCAAGCAATACCACTTTTTTGCCCGTTAGTGCAATGCTTTGGGCCAGGTTCAGTGCGATAAAACTTTTTCCTTCACCTGGAATGGTTGAAGTAACCAGAATTCGCTTTTTGCCCGAAGAGCCTCCAACATAACCAATAGAAGTACGCATGCGGCGGAACTGTTCGGCAATAAAAGTGCGTTTGCCTTCCTGGATCACCAACGGATCTTTCGACTTTTCGAGACTTATTTCTCCAATGATCGGTGCGTTGGTCAATCCTTCAATTTCGTGGCGATACATTACTTTCCGGTTCAGCATTTCTTTTAGTGAAATGAGTCCGGCAGGAATGGCCAGTGCAAATATGAAAGAGACCAGATAGATCAGTTTGCCCTTGGGCGAAACGGGATCAGTGGTCGACTGGGCGCGGTCAACTATACGGGTATCCAGCAGATTCGCACGTAAGGTCAGATCACTCTCGGTCATTTTCTGCTCGAGATAAGCATATAAGTCGCTTTTGATAGCCTGCTGGCGGCTGATATCAATCAGCTGACGTTCCACCTGCGGAATCCCCTGCAGTTGCGACATATAACTTCCGTTAGTTGCCTGCAGATTATTGCGGGTTGTTTCAAGGCTTGAGCGCTGGTTGTTGATGCCTTCGAGAATCCCGGGCTTCATTTTATTGATTCGGTCGCGTACCGCTATCAGCACTGGGCTGTTCTCGCCTGTGGTTTTGCGCAACTTTTCGTAGTTCAATTCTTCGTCGTAAAGCTTACTCACCAGGGTACTGATCGACGGATCTTTAATGCCCACCGGCAACACACCGCCCTCTGCTGCACCTTCCTTAGCTTTTACATAAGCTTCCACATCCTGCAGCACCGATAACTGGTTGTTTACGTCGGCCAGTTTCTGGTCGTTTTCGGTAATATTTTTCAGGTACAATTGTCCCTGGGTGCTGATATCAACCGCTCCACGAGAAGCTTTGAAGCTTTGGGCTTTTTTCTCGATATCATCCAGTTCTTTTTTTACTTCTTCCAGGCGACCACGTATAAAATCAGAAGCGCTGGAGGCCAGTCGGTTCTTTTCTTTCAGGTTGGCGATATTGTATTCAGCAATCAGTTCGTTCAGGATATCTTCTCCGCGACGGGGGTCAGTGTCTTTGATCTTTAACACGATCACCGTAGTCAGTTTTGAAGGTGCAGTGGTGCGGAAGCTGCCTTGCAGGCCGGCAGCCACATTGCGTACACTGTTGAGCGCGAAATAAAGAGGTTTGGTTGCTTTACCGCGACGATGCTCATTGAGTCGGAACCGGAGATCGCCCCATGGTGTGGACACCATTTTGTTCAGCGGGTATTGGTTACCAGCTATGCTGACCAGGCTGTCTTTTTCGTTGTAAGAAAATTCAACTTCCTCAACAGGTGTCAGTTCTTCCGGCCGAGCGGCTTCCACCATTATCGGCGATGTGGTGTAAGCCGACTTCGGGATCATGTCGTCTTTCTCGTAAAAGCTGGCATAGAGCCCCAGGTTTTTAACCACATTCGACATGAGAGCACTCGACTTCAGAATTTCGATTTCGTTGTCTACCACTTTCTTGCCCTCTACCTGATTAAAGGAGTTGATCACGTCTTCGTTGCGTGTTTCTTTCTCCTCTTTCAACATGATAGAAGCAGTTATTTCGTACTGAGGAGCAGTAGTACGCAGGTAGAACCAGGCTGCGAACAAGCAGGCAATTACACAAAAAATAAACAGTGGCCAGTACGGGAAATACTTGAAAAGTATGGCACCAAACAGTGATTTGCTGTCTTTTGCGGCTGACTTGTTAAGAGATGCTGACATAATTTTCGTTTTCTTAATTGATAACACGATCGGCAACAATCGCGGCCAGTGATAAACCGCTGAACAGAATGGGTAACCACTGGTTGGTACGGCCGGCACTGGCCACCTTCGCTTTATTGGGCTCTACATATACTATATCGCCCGAGCGCAGGTAGTAGTACTCGGATGTGAAAAGTTCATTTGAGTTCAGATTAATGCGGGTGATCGTCTTTTTGTTATTGATCTCCCGAATTACCATCACATTCTCTTTTTTGCCATATATCGTTATATCACCAGCCAGGCCAATTGCTTCCAGCAGGGTGATTTTTTCATTTGGCACACTAACTACTGACGGTCTATTCACCTCTCCAAGTACAGTTACACGATAATTCATAAAGCGAATAGCCACCACGGGTTTGACTAACAAACCACTGTCCAGAATCGCATTCACAATATTATCTTTCAATTGACTTTTAGTTAAGCCTGCCGCTTTCAGGTTGCCAAGCAGCGGGATCTGTATGGTGCCGTCTACGCCAACCAGGTAACCTGCTCCGCCGCCGAGGGTGGCAGAGGTGGCAATACCTTCCGTGCCTCGGGCTGGCTCCGAATTCATCATATCGGCCGCTTCCTGGTTTGGACTGCTGATAGTGATGCTGAGAAGATCGTTTTGCTGAATCATTGACTCGGGAATCGGCGTATTAGTGGCAATGGTGCCGTTGACTGCGTCAGGGAAATACTTAGCCGTCCGGGTGTTGATACAGGATGTACCTAACAACAGGAGCAATGAGAAAAGCGCGAATTCAAAAAGTACAGATTTAGTCTTCAGTCTATTAAGCATAAGCTGTTGTTTATGAAACAATACGTTTCATGGTCAAAAAATGGCATAGCCAGTTTTTGCACTAATCAGTGGTTGCTACTAAGCGAAAATTGTTTCAGTAGAAATTGGAAGCTGATGCTACTAGGTTAGGGCGGACTTCAATAGGAAGGATAGTATAGAAATGACCCTATAAAAGTATAGTATAAATACGGAAAGAAAATGTTCTTTTTTGTTCAGAGGCAAAAATACCACTTATCGGGGCCTTTTGCGGATTTTTTCGAAAGCTGTAAAGCCGGTTTCAGCTATCAGTTGTTCAATTTGTTTTTGTTCCCGTCGCCCGGGTCGGGTACAGGCCAGCCGCACCAGATTCTGATACTTTCTGTTCAAAATACCGGCAGGCGAGGGGGCTGTTTCATTTTTTTGTCCCGGCAGGCTTCGCCGGCTGGGATTGATCTTGCTCTTGATCACATAATCCCATAAATGAAATGGGAAAACGGCGGGCGCATTCTTGGAAAAGCTCAATAGCGATTTTCCTCTGCGGATATATTCAGCACCTTCTTCTTCCTGTCCTGTCAGCACCAGCGCTTCGCAAACAGCCAGCTCGAAATCAGGAAAGGTAGGAATGGGGATATTGCGGCTCCCTGCCAGCAACGATACGTGATATTTGGTAGCATCGCCCAGGATCTTGTCTATTGGCTCGCGATGAAGGTTAGCGTGCAGGATGCGGGCGGCGGTTACGCGCCCCAGTACATGCGAAGGACAACTGTTGGATACGGCAATTCCGGCCATTTCATCCATATGTTTGTCGAGCATGCTTTTGTTGCCGGTAAGCCAGTACCGCAGCACCTGGAGTGAGTTGGCAAATAAGCGGCTGTCTTCATCGCCTTTGCTGCGCTGGTAATGAAAAAGTCCATCGCCAAAATAGCCATGCAGCCGGTCCATGTTGACCGACATTTCATAATAATAGTATTGCCCTGCTTCCGTCCGGGCTACTTCGCGTTGAAAGGGGTCAATCAGATCGGGGTGCCGCTCCAGAAAAGCGACTGTTTGCTGAACCAGTGTTTCAGCCGTTTCATTGTGTCCTTCCTGCACCGGCATAGCCCGAAAAAGGCTGACCAAATAATGAAGAACCGACTCGGCACCCGGTGCTTCCGGCAGGTTTTGCGCAGGTTTAACCCTGGTCAGTTCCTCCGGAGAATTATAACCGCAATAGCGACAGAGTATGGATATGGTAGAGGGAGAAGGACTATACTGAGTTTTTACCAGCCCGAAAAAACGCCGGAGCGTGTTCGCATTTACTGAAAACCCCGTTTTAGTATGAATATCATCTGCCAGCTGCAGGCAATCGCGCGAAGACAAAATTCTTCGTCCGAAACTGGCCTCCAGTTCCTTTTTCAATATGGCATGTATCGATTTGATGGTCGGCCGTTGGTTTTGGTCAGACGGGGCTATTTGGTCATTTGATGAATTTCGTTGGCCATTATTTCCAACACACGTGTGTGGATCATTTTTTCAGCAACAGAAATCATATTTCCAAAGGCTTTGGCGCCTGAAATGCCGTGTCCGATGATAACAGGTTTGGCAACACCCAATACAGGAGTTCCCCCATAGTTTTCAAAATTGAACCGGTTGAGGTAGGGGTTGTCGATCGCCTCTGCCTGGCTGATATCGTAGAGTGATTCCGCCAGTTTCAATATGACGTTTCCGGTAAATCCTTCACAAACCATCACATCGCATTTGTCGAGAAAGACATCACGTCCCTCAATGTTCCCTGTAAACCGGATCTGTTGATTTTCTTTCAGAAGCGTATAAGCTGCCTGTGCCAGAAGGTTACCCTTACCTTCTTCCTCACCAACATTCAGCAATGCTACTCTGGGCGACTGGATGCCAAGAATGTGTTGGGCATAAACGGAACCCATTACCGCAAACTGGTTTAGTTGTTCCGGTTTGCAGTCGGCATTCAGACCAACATCGAGCAGGAGGCCGGTGCCACCATTTTGCTTGGGAATGATGGAGGAAATGGTGGGTCTGAGTACTCCTTCAACCGCTTTGATACTGAAAAGAGTGCCCACCAGCATGGCGCCGGTATTACCGGCACTGATGAAAGCATCCATTTTTCCCGCTGCCAGCAGTCCAAATCCAATGGCAATTGAAGATTGAGGTTTTTCTTTGAGTGCTTTTGTAGGGTGTTCGTGCATGCCAATCACTTCGCTGGAGGCAACCAGCTTCAGCGCGGGATCATTGGCCAGCCCGTGTTCCTGCAGCAGTGCAGTCAACTGGTCAGCATCGCCGATCAGTGTGAGCTCTATGTTGGTTTCATTATTCCGACGGTAATAGAGAATGCCTTTCACCGCTTCAAGAGGGGCGAAATCGCCTCCCATCATATCAATACCGATATTCATACCCTATGGAAAGTTTGGGTTGTAAGTTATAGGATTTTGGTCGATTGGCTATCCGGTTTTTGCAGGAGCAGGCACCAAAAAAAATTCCAAACCAGCTGAATGAGGATCCGCTGGATTGGAATCTATGTTAAAATGTTCTGTGCAGGTTCTTGCGCGGTTATTTTTTAACCGGCGAAACTTCCGCTACCACTTTGCCTTTATAGTACAGCTTTCCTTCGCTCACATGTGCGCGGTGACGTACATGCATTTCGCCGGTGCTGCTGTCGGTAGACAGGGTAGTGGCCGCTGCTTTGTAGTGCGTTCTGCGTTTGGCACTTCTTTGCTGACTGTGTCGGCGCTTGGGATTCGGCATAACTCAAATATTAAAAAGTTCAACAATTAAAAGGGTTACTCTTTGCCTCTGAATTTTTCCAATCCTTTCCAGATCGGGTTTTCAGCCGGCTTTTCGTCGGTTGATTCAAGTTTTTTCAGCATTTCGCGTGCTCCCTTGTTACAGTGGGGGCCATCCATGTTTTCGAACTGACAAACCCGCTGCATCGGAATGCTCAGGTTAATGAATTCGTAAATCCAGTTGGCTACATCAAGGTGGCTTTCGCCGCGGCTGATGTAATACACATCGGGATCGTCTTCCTGATCGTTCATCAGTTCGGGTTCCTCCACCATTTTCACGGTGATCGTAAACTCGTCCCAAAGCTCGAGAGGCAGGCCGTTATTGCAGCGATCGCAGGTCACATTTAACTGACCTCCAATCTCAAATTTCAATAACATGAAACTGCTTTTCTTGTCAAGGGTCAGTTTCACCTGTGCCTGGCAGTTTTTAAAATCCTGCTGCTGAAAATCCTCAAAGAACTTATCGCCTATGGCGTAGTTATACTCATGAGTTCCGGGCTTCAATCCCACAAAAGCTATCTCAAATTCCCGACGGTAGCCCATGAGCGACTTTTTAAAGAGTGGGCAAAGGTAGGGTATTTTGAGGAAAAATTTAGCTCAGAGGCGATTATTTTCCGAATCTGTCCATAAATTACCGACCCGATTAAGTGTTGATTTAAATTGTTTTAGCGGTGCAAGCCTTTTTATCCCGTCTCTTCAACCAATTGATGAAAAGCTGGAGCTGGATCCTGTTGATCCTGCTGACTATCCTGATCAAGTGGGCCTCCTGGTACCCGGAATGGGTGGAATACAATTATACTTACGGTCTTTATCCGCTGATTTCCAGGGTGCAACGCCTGCTTTTTGGCTGGATTCCCTTTAGTGTGGGCGACCTTTTTTATGGGTTTCTGGTGCTGGTGATAGTGTACAAGACATTTATCCTGCTGCGAACCATTTTCCGAAAACAAATGAATCGCAGATTTTTAGTTGAAAGTCTGCAGCAGTTTATCTTCTTTTTCCTTTTTGTGTATGTTTTCTTCAACCTGTTGTGGGGATTGAATTATAACCGGCTGGGAATTTCCCAGCAACTCAATATTCAGGTGCGACCCTATTCCCTGTCGGCCCTCGACAGTCTGGTTAATCGTCTTCAAAACGAGTTGAACGCGCATGTCGCTATTATTTCAGATAAGGACCGTGCTTCCGTTAAACGGAAAAAAGATTTATTCAGAATGGCTGCTGAATCTTTCGACACAGTGGCGCAGAAGTATCCTTTTTTGGCTTACAAAGCGGTGTCGCTAAAGCCTTCGCTATTCAGTTATGCAGGCAATTACCTGGGCTTTCAGGGTTATTACAACCCATTTTCAGGCGAGGCACAGGTGAATACAACCGTGCCACTTGTAGTACAACCTTTCGTGGCTACTCATGAAATTGCTCATCAACTGGGATATGGCAAAGAGAATGAAGCCAATTTCGTCGGTTTTCTTGCTTGCGAAGGGTCGCCCTATGCCATCCTTCGCTACTCCATGTATTTCGATATGTACAATTATGCCATCCGCGAAATGGCGAGGCGGGATACGGCTATAGCGGGTCGTTATCTGCGAGCGTTGGATAAACGGGTGTTGAATGATTTCGAAGAATATCGGAAGTTCTACCGGCGGCATCGTAATCCGCTGGAATCGGCCATCATGTGGGGATATGGACATTACCTGAAAGCCAATAACCAGCCGGCTGGGAAAGAAACCTACAATGAAGTTGTGGCGTGGTTGATTGCATACTACGAGTTGTTGAATCGTTGAATTGTTTAATTGTTGACCTGCCTGCCGGCAGGCAGGGTTGTTTCGATGTTTAGTTGTTTAGTTGTTTGTTTGTTGGGTTGTTCAGTGGTTTAGTTGTTAGGCTGTCTAGTTGTTTAGTCGTCTTTGGTGAGTTGTTTTATTCTGCGTCATCCGCGTAAAAATCTGCGGCAATCTGCGGGAACAGAAAGCCTTTTGATATTTTGGTATTGCCGTCTGGAGCAGCAGTTCTGTTCCCGCAGATTTTCGCAGATTTTTACACAGATTTACGCAGATGATGTTTTCCGGATCCTGCTTTCATCCGACCTGGCGAATAGTTTATCTGTGTAATCCGTAGCAATATCTGTGGAAACAGAAAGGCTTTTATATTTCGGTATTGCCGTCTGGAGCAGCAGTTCTGTTCCCGCAGATTTTCGCAGATTTTTACACAGATTTACACAGATGATGTTTTCGCGAAGCTGCTTTCATCCGATCTGGCGAACAGTTTATCTGTGTAATCCGTCGCAATATCTGTGGAAACAGAAAGCCTTTTAATATTTCGGTATTGCCGTCTGGAGCAGCAGTTCTGTTCCCGCAGATTTTCGCAGATTTTTACACAGATTTACACAGATGATGTTTTCCGGATCCTGCTTTCATCCGATCTGGCGACCAGTTTATCTGTTTAATCCGTCGCCATATCTGTGGAAAAAGAAAGCCTTTTAATATTTCGGTATTGCCGTCAGGAGCAGCAGTTCTGTTCCCGCAGATTTTCGCAGATTTTTACACAGATTTACGCAGATGATAGTGCAGCAAATGCCGACCTCCCTGCGTAACGAAAACCGGCGGTCAGGTAAACAACGAAACAATTCAGTAACGAAACAACTACACAATCAAACAACCCAACAACTAAACAACTAAACACTCCAACAACCCTGCCTGCCGGCAGGCAGGTCAACAATTCAACAACTCAACAATTCAACATCTCAGAACTTGTTCTTCCACATCATACTCTCCACCGGCTTATCCGGTTGGCCGCTGTACTTCGCGTTTTTCTTTTCGTTGTATTTAACTTCAATCTCCCCATCTACCGGGAAATATATCAACTGGCCCACTGGCATTCCTTTGTAAACCTTGACCGGTTGCTTTACTGAAATCTCCAATGTCCAATGCCCGCAAAAACCCACATCGCCTTTGCCTGCGGTAGCATGAATATCAATTCCGAGCCTGCCAGTGCTGGATTTTCCTTCCAGAAAAGGTACGTGCGCATGGGTTTCGGTATATTCCATCGTCACACCCAGATAGAAAATATGTGGATATAGTACGAACCCGTCTTCGGGTATTTCGAAATATTCAATTTCATTATGTTTTCGTGCATCGAGAATATGCTCGCGATAAGTAGCCAGCCATTTTCCTAAATGAACATCGTAAGAATTACTGCCCAGGCAATCGCGCTGATAGGGCTTCAGTACGATGGTTCCTTTGTCTATTTCTTCCAGAATGCGGCTGTCAGACAGAATCATATTGAAATAGTTAATCTATTTTTTTGAATAAGTTCAAATATCGTACTTCGCAGTACGACACCGGGAAGCGATGCCTGTTTTTTTTCAACATCAAATCAACGAATCCACCCGCCTCGGCATTTGGAAGATCGAGGAAACGGAAGGCTATTTCAAGGGAAATGTGCCCGTACATCGCGATGTTACGCATCCGCGCAAGCGATTGCAGCACCTGGCCGGAAGATTCCTGTTGCAATATCTTTTTGCCGATTTTCCTTATGAGCTGCTTCGTATAGCAGATACACGAAAGCCCTATCTGGAGGACGAGCGTTATCATTTTTCCATTTCGCACTGTGGCGACTATGCAGCAGCAATTGTGAGCCGTAGCAGCCGCGTAGGAATAGATATCGAAATTCCCGTCGACAAACTATTGTTGATAAGGCAAAAATTCCTGACCGTGGAGGAAGAGGAGAGGATGAAGAGTTGGTTGTCCGGCGACGAGCGACTGGGCCTCACGAGGCTCTGGGGCGCCAAGGAAGCTGTTTTTAAGTGGTATGGATACGGCGGACTCGACTTTCGCGTCGATATGCCCATGTGGCCTTCCGAATCGGCTGACCAGGCGATATGCCATTTCCGTCCCAACTCAACGCAATTGCTCGTTGAATCGCGCCAAGTAGGAGAGTTGGTGTTGTCGTGGACAAGCTGAGTAAATGGCACCTTTGGCAAGTGTGCAAATGTGCAAATGTGCAAGAGTGCAAGAGTGCAAATGTGCAAGTGTGCAAGCCTGCATGCCTCCCTGCGGGAGGTAAACCGGCAGGCAGGTGTGAAAACCTGCTTTCGGGCAGGCAGGTGTGACAAAGTGCAAATTTTACCTTCGTTAAATTCGGCGAATACTTTACTCACCTGTCACCACTGTACGCTTTCCACTCCCCACTCCCCACTCTCCACTCCCCACTCCCCACTCCCCATCTTAACCTTCCTCTCCCTCATCCAGCAACTTCATGTCCACCTCTTCCATTCCAGAAATGCCTTCGATGGAGCCGCGGATATGGGCGGCATTCAACAACACTTTTTCCAGCTGTTTTTCGCGGGCTTTCCAGAGCTTTTCCATGGCGTCTCGCTCTTTTTGAATGGATTGGCGCATGCTGAGGAAGCCTTCACGAATGGCTCGCCATTGTTCGGCAAACTCGGTGCTGGTCAGGTACTGATAAAGCATCCGCATTTTGTCGCCACTGTTTTCCTGCGATTTCATGGCGCCCGCCACTTTGATGATGCCCTCGCGCAACATGTGTACCACCGACTTCACTTCGGCGAATGAGCAAATCCAGACACCGTTTTTTTCTCCAAAGCGATCCATATCGCGTGGAAATGTCTGTGTGACGATCAGGGCCACATCGGCACCCTGACTGCGCATATCGGCCCGGAGTTTCTCAATCCAGTCGCCCCCAAATTCTTTGGTTCTCTTGCTTTCAAAAATGATTTTCCCGCATTCAAGTCCGTTGGTATTGCGAACAATCTGCAGGCAGTCGGCACCGCGTACTCCCTTCCCCACTTCTTCCACCCGGTCGAAGGGAAATGCTGCACGCAACATGTCTTCCAACGCCAGTTCCTGCACTTCACCCTGCAATTGTGAAGATCCCTGTTCGGCACGGCGTCGCATTTCTTCGGCCAGCTTTTTCTGGTCTTCGAGTTGTTTTTCCAGTTCCCGGGTGCGCATCATGAATTCGGTCTCTTTCACAGCAATTTTTTGCTCTTCGATTCGACGGATCTCATCGGTCAATTTTTCACGTTCCAACTGCAGCTCTTTCTGAACACGAATATCCAGTTCGGCTTCGCGGTTTTTTAACTCCTGTTCCAGCCGCATAAAATCAGCTTCGCGTCGGCGGGCTTCTTTTAGCTTCTCTTCGTTTTCCTGATTATTACGCTCCAGCAGGTTGAGCTTGTTTTCAAAGTCGAGCAAGATCTTCGCCCGCAATGAGGTTTCAGCTTCCTGCTGCACTTCCTGCTCCCGCTTCCGCAAAATCTCTTTCCATTCTTTATCCTTTCTCGCTATCTCTTCTTCTTTTTTTCGAAGGTGTTCCGTCATCTTCTGACGCAGTTCCTGCTTCTCCTTTTCAATTGCTTCACGCAACTCGTCGTTAATGGCGGCTTCAAGGGGAAACTCGTGATTACAATCCGGACATTTGATATTTGTAGGCATGGGCGCTGTTAAAAGGCAAAGGTAAAAATTAAAAATCTCTCCGTTTGCTAACGGCCCGTTGCTCCGCTATAGATTAACTTTAGAATACTGTCGCCGACTATTGGCCTGAAATGACTCGTCTCGTAATAATTCGTTTTATAATCGGTGAAAGAATTCTTGCCGGAGAAGTCAAATAATTTGTCACCGAATTCAGCTTCCAGGATAGACAAATCTGCCTGATTAAATTTTACCTGTTCGTAAAGAGGACTTAATATTACCTTGTAATTAGTCTTATTTCTTTCCAGAATGCTTGTCACTTCTTTCAGCATAAAACGATGTTTTTCGTTGATCCTTTGAGTCGTGTCAGTTTTTTCCCCAATTCTTTCATAGAAAAGACTATTGCGCCGGGTATAATACTCATTCGGGTTCTGGAGTATTTCATTCTCCTGACCCAGAATACTTATTTCGTTCGTAATGGTATCAAAGACGATTTTTCTGTCTTCAATATAGCCGGACATAAACGGGTGATAGTGCCCCAGGAGTTTATAGCTGTAGAAATTGAACAGAAATTTTGGGCTATAGTAGGCTTCCAGAAAATTCGCCTGAAATGACCAATTGCTTTCGCCCGAAGTTGCAGGGTGTTTCACAAACAAATGCCCTTCATGATTTCCAGATTGGCTGAACGAGCAGTCTCTGCAAAGGATAATAAGTACATTTTTAATGGGAACCTTTGTTGAATCCAGAAATTTGAGCTTCGTGTAGATGCCATAAATAGATTCACGCGACGCATCGAACATATAAGGCACGGCATCGGGTGGCAAAAATTTTTGCCAGGATTGCGGACGAAATGCTAATGTTCGTGAGCTGCCGAATATGAATGAGTTATAATTGTATTTTCCTTTGTTATAAAGGAACATACTGGTGGAAATATAATCTCTGTTTGTAATTACACTTGAATTCGAATAGTCTTTGTAAGATTTCAATACTTTAAAGGGGTCCCAATAAAGGTACATGATAAACAATCCCAGAATTGGGATCATTGCGATCAGCGCAAAACAACTAACTTTTTTTAGAAACAGTTTCATGCCTTAGAATTGGAAATAGATAAATTGTTGCTCCGAGCCTGCAAAGAAATAGATGAGTAAAATTATTGAATAATACATGGCCCATCGATATGGCCGGTGCCATCGAACTCCAAGTTGCTCAATTGCATATTGCTGCTCGCGCCCAAACCATTCAATTAGCATGAATAGCAGAGTGATCAGGACAATTGGCACGGCTTTTCCAATACCAGGGAAATAGGGAGCTGTAAACAGGGAGTTCGAAAAAATTGCCGAAATATAGTTGAAAGCATGTGTTAAGTCGGTAGCCCGGAAGAAGATCCAGGCCAGCACTGTGAGACCGAAGGTTATTCCCATCTGTAAGCACTCTTTCAGTGTCGGCAGGTACTTGCCTTTGGCCACGATGTCCAGATTTTTTCGATTGGTATTCAATACGATCGAAGGCATTATGTACAAGGCGTTCAGAAAACCCCAGACGATGAAGGTCCAGTTAGCACCGTGCCAAAAACCACTCACCAAAAAGATGATAAATGTGTTACGGACCTTCATCCAAATGCCACCCTTACTACCGCCTAAAGGTATATAGAGGTAATCTTTGAACCAGGATGAAAGTGAAATGTGCCATCGACGCCAAAACTCAGCTATATCACGTGAAAAATAGGGAAAGGCAAAGTTTCTTAGCAGATCAATTCCAAATAGTCGTGCAGTACCTAATGCGATATCGGAGTAACCTGAAAAGTCACAATAGATTTGGAAAGTGAAGAATAATGCACCTAATACAAGGGTACTACCTGAATAGTCGCCGGAATTGTTGAAAATGGTATTTGCAAATTCGGCACAGTTGTCGGCAATAACTATCTTCTTAAAAAGCCCCCAGAGTATTTGCCGCAGACCGTTGACCGCTTTTGAATAGTCAAATTCCCGTTTCTTTCGAATTTGGGGCAAAAGATGGGTCGCACGTTCTATCGGTCCTGCTACCAGTAATGGGAAGAAACTTACAAACACCGAATAATCGATAAAATTGCGTTCAGGCTCTATTCGATTCTTATATAAGTCAATAACGTAGGATAAACCATGAAAAGTATAGAAAGATATGCCCACTGGCAAAATCAACTGAAGCGAGGCCGGATTCACATTCCATCCGAGCAGCGCCATAGCATCTGCAAACGATTCGGCGAAAAAATTGTAATACTTGAAAACTCCCAGAAAACCTAAGTTGATGCCGACACTCAGCCACAACCAAAACAATTTCTTTCGCCGGTCGGCGGCTTCGTGAATCTTGATGCCTGTGTAATAGTCCAAAACGGTTGAGAAAATCAACAAAAACATAAAACGCCAATCCCAGCAGGCATAGAAATAGTAGCTGGCAACCAACAGCAGAATGTTCTGAAGCTTTAAGCTTCCCTTAGTTGCGAACCAATAAAGAAAAAAAACGATCGGCAGAAAAATAGCATAGCTCAGGGAATTAAAAAGCATGTTGGGATGGCCTTTTGGTGCTGTTTTGGCAAAAATTGATTCGTAATAAGCTAGTTTTTAGCAATTAGCGTATTCCGAAATTATGTCAAAGTTATGGGTCCTAAAAATTTGGCTTTGAATCGGAGCAAGACTGCCTGCTGCTGAAAAGGGTCGATTGCTTTGATAATGGAAATACGTGATGTTCTGTCTCAAAGAGGCAGGACAAAACAAAAGGCGAATCCATAAAGATTCGCCTTTTTTGTTTGTGCCCAAGACTGGATTCGAACCAGCACAGCCTTTCGGCCACTACCACCTCAAAGTAGCGCGTCTACCAATTTCGCCACCTGGGCAGGGGCATGCAAAGATAGGAGGAAAATGTGCAAATGTGCAAATGTGGAAATGTGAAAATGGCACATTCGGCAAAATTGCCCATTTCCACATTTCCACATTTGCACATTTGCACATTTGCACATTCGCCGAAGGCACCATTTCCACATTTGCAAACCTGCCTGCCGGCTGGCAGGTTTGCACATTTTTAAAGGGTATTCATCACAATCCGAAATGTCGTGCCCTTGCCGGGTTCCGATTGCTTTACGAATATTTCGCCGCGGTGGTACTGTTCAATGATTCTTTTCGAAAGGCTCAGACCAAGGCCCCAGCCTCTTTTTTTGGTAGTGAAACCCGGATTGAATACCCGCCTGATATGTTGTGGCGAAATGCCTTTGCCAGTATCGGATACATCGATCTGCACCTGCTGCTTTTCCAGTCGGATGTCTACATCAATTGATCCTTTTCCCTCTATAGCATCCAAAGCGTTTTTCAGCAGATTTTCAATTACCCAGTCGAAAAGAGGTGGCGAAACTCGCAGGTAAAGACTTTCCTGCCCATGAGTATGAACGCTGAACTGAACCTTTCCGGGCGCGCGTTTGCGGATATAATCCACCATTTGATGGATCGATTGTATGATATCGGTTTCTTCCAGTTGAGGACTGCTACCGATTTTGCCGAATCGGTCCGATACGAGACGAAGCCTGTTCACATCTTTCGACAGTTCAGGAATAATATCCCGATAGCGTTCGTCATCCCGCATTACTTCTACCCAGCCTTCCAGTGAGGACACGGGTGTGCCCAGCTGATGGGCAGTTTCCTTTGCCATTCCGGCCCAAACCTGGTTCTGCACCGAGCGATAATTACTTCGAATAGCCAACACTATTACTGCAATGAAAAGTGCAACAATGATCAGTTGTATCAACGGATAGTACCGCACTTCGTTCAACAGTCGTGTATGACCATAGTAGTAGCGGTTAAATTTTGTGGAGTCAATAGGATCGTAGTAAACGATCGGTGGATTGCTGCCTTTGAGTCGCGCCAGTTCCCGAGCCAGAAAGCCCGGATCATCAGCCGCCATCGTTGAATCCAGGTTTACGAAATTGGTAACACTGTCTTTCTCGTTTGTTTCAATAATCGGAATATCATGATTGTCGTTGATAATTTTGAAAGGCAGGCGTATGTCAGAAATGTCAGGGTTGAGCAGGCTTTTACTGGCTTCGGCCCATTGTTCTACTTTCACCCTTTCTTCGCGCGCAATTTTGCGGGCCAGATACTGTGAGTAGTAAATGGTTCCTGTTGCAATGCCAATTGCGATAAGCGCAAGCACTGTGCGCCAATTGAGCAAGTACGATAACATGCCCGAATTTAAGATGTCCTGGCTTACATTTGACCAAAATAATTCATGCCTTCGCCTTCGGTAGCCATTGTAATATTGAACTGGAACGGTCGAAAGATGCTGGAGAAATTCCTTCCGTCTGTGTTGACCAGCAGTTATCCAACGCATACGGTGTATGTAGCAGACAATGGCAGTACCGACGACTCGCTGGTTTGGTTAAAACAGACTTATCCGCAGGTTCATCAGATAGCGATGGAGGAGAATCGGGGTTATGCAGGCGGTTACAATACCGCTTTGAAGCAGGTGGCTGCCGATTATTATATGATCCTTAATTCGGATGTAGCTGTGGAGCCGGGCTGGCTCGAACCTATGGTGGAAATGTTGGAGGCGGATGCCTCTATTGGCGCATGCCAGCCAAAGATTCGTTCCTTCAGTCAGCCCGATCATTTTGAATACGCTGGTGCTGCCGGCGGATGGATGGATTCATTTGGCTATCCCTTTTGCCGAGGCAGGGTTTTTGAGACCATCGAAGAAGATATAGGGCAGTATGACGATTCCATTCCCATTGCCTGGGCCAGTGGTGCTGCATTGTTTGTTCGCAGCAGGATCTTTCACGAGTTAGGCGGATTTGATCCATTTTTTTTCGCCCATCAGGAGGAAATTGATCTTTGCTGGCGTATGCAGGCTGCTGGATACAGCGTTTACTTCTGTCATCGTTCAGTCGTTTATCATTTGGGTGGCGGTACTTTGCCAAGGGGCAATAGTCGCAAGGCCTTTTTGAATTTTCGCAACAACCTGATCATGCTGGTGAAGAACCTGCCGGCTTCGCGAAAGTGCTGGTTGATTCCTTTGCGCTATACACTCGATGGAGTGGCTGCATGGAAGGAATTATTTCGCGGTGACACTGGTTTTTTTGCTGCCGTATGTAAGGCGCACCTCGCTGTAATTGGCTGGTGGCTCTGGCATCGCAAAAAAAGTGTTTGGCCCGATAAGAAAATGGCAAAGCCAAAGGGTTTCAGTTCGTTTTTGCTTCCCTGGCAATACTTTGTAAAAAAGCGGCGCGACTTCAAAAGCCTGCAGCAGCGTTAGCGGGTATTTTCTATCCACAACGCACCCGCCCTTCGGCCGGGTGCTCGTCAACGTTGATAATGCGTTCTACCTACAACCCACCCCGTCTTCGACGGGGTGGGGAAGTCTTGATTTTTTAAAGGTAAGTTTGGCAACAAGACTTATCATTTGCACACACGCGAAGGCTTCACTTACACGGCCCTCGGCATGTTCATGTTTGTGTGGAAAAGGTAACGATTGGAATTGTCACCCGGTCGAAGACGGGGTGACGGACAAAATAAAAACCGGCTGAAAGCCGGTTTTTATTTTGTGCCCCGGATCGGAGTTGAACCGATACGGCCATTTCCCGAAGCCTCGGGATACCAATTTCACCGTTGTTTATTTTTTGTAGTAAGGCTTCGATGATTTCGGGCTGCTCTTTCAGTCTTCGTATAAAGCTGGCAGACTTCATTTTTTTAATGAAGCGCTCAAGTGCGTATGCCTGCTGGCTGCTTTCGCAGGGGATTTGTAAGAAAAGAGACCACGGTACACCTTTGACGCTAAAGGCATCTTTATAAAGGCGGGAATTATGTTCTTCCAGCCTTCGGTCAACATCGTTAGTAGTACCGGTGTAAAACTTTGCCAACCGGGCAGAATATAGGATATACACA
>JBKBHA010000002.1:315124-548564 GCA_046297935.1 Chitinophagaceae bacterium | reverse complement strand
ACCTTTGACGCTAAAGGCATCTTTATAAAGGCGGGAATTATGTTCTTCCAGCCTTCGGTCAACATCGTTAGTAGTACCGGTGTAAAACTTTGCCAACCGGGCAGAATATAGGATATACACAAAAAAGTTCATCACGCAGAAAGCCAGTCCAAAGACTGGCTTTTGTGCCCCGGATCGGAGTTGAACCGATACGGCCATTGCTGGCCACAGGATTTTAAGTCCTGCGTGTCTACCAATTTCACCACCAGGGCTGGCAAACTGCCTGTAAACAAAAACTCCCGCAGCAGCGGGAGTTTTGAGCGGAAGACCGGGCTCGAACCGGCCACCCCGACCTTGGCAAGGTCGTGCTCTACCAAATGAGCTACTTCCGCTTTTATAAGTCGTTCACCTTGTGAGCGATGGGGCTGCAAAAATAGGTGATACAACTATTGCAAAAAAATTTTTTGCCAAATTATTTATACTTCGGAGTATACAGGCTGCTCTCCTGAATGGTAACGCGCGGCTTCTCGTAACGCTTGGTATACAGCTTGAAACAACCGCCAAATGAAAAGGCGATCAAGCATGCAAGACTCAGGTAAAAAACAAAACCGGACGAGGAAACCCAACTATGTGTAAAATCCTTGTCCTGCACTTTTTGCAACTCTTCGTTGTAGTCGTAATGAGCTGAACTCATGGTTGTTATTTTTCGGCAGCGAAAATAAGAAACTATTCCCGAAAAAAGCGAATTCAGTTACCTACAAATATTAACAAATAGCTGCTACTCAGTTTGCAACCAGCCGGAACTGAGTTCCCTGCACATTTAGAAAATGATTGCCTTCGCTTAACATGGAGGGTTGCGTACCCAGCAGCTTTTTCATGTCTTTTAATAGATGGGCCGAATCGGCATAGCCGTATTCAAAAGCCAGGGTCCGCCACGATAGCTCAGGAGCCGATTGCTTTGCTTCCAGCACCTGGTTGAGGCGGCAGATGCTTAAATAACGGGCTGGCGAAATTCCGACCTGCTCCAAAAACTGGCGACGAAATTGTCGCTCGCTCAAGAAGGATTCGCGAGCCAGATCCTGTACAGAAGTTTGCGGTCGGCGGATGGGAGTTTTCATGACTTCCAGTATGGAGCTATTAAGCGGTCGTTCCGGAAAATGGGATAGGAGATAAGACTCTGCAATACTTACCCGTTGCAAAAAATCGGGAGCATCTCGAACCCGAAGTCCCATTTCTTCCCATTGCGGTCCTAACACCCAGGCTGCCGGCGTATAGTTCTCAGCAATCACATGAGCCGGTAGCGAAAAGTATTGGTAAAAGGCAGCGGGATGAAAAAGTATAACGAACATGCTCAATACACCATCCAGGTGCAAACGAAGGGAAGCATCAGACACCGCCCCTCTGACTTTACAAACAAATGGGTTCCCAGATATGTCGCCGCCAATATCATCTCCTTCTCTCACTATTGCAGGGGCTGGGCCGGTATTGACAAATAATCCGGCTTCGGTCTTGGCAGGCAACAGGCAATTGGCCATGGACCGCTCAGCACCCATCGTTAATTCGATATAACAACGGACATAAGGGTTCAAAACCTGTGAAGGATACATTATCTGGTGATAGGCTGGCATCGAATGGTTTTATTAGATCAAAAATGTCCGTTTTGTACTACATTGATCAGCAAACGACTGATTAGTTTCGTGTGAAATCAAACTCCGCCATGAAAAAAATAGTCCGTTGGCTGCTCGTTATTGCCATTTTGTTCCTCGTGTTTGTATCGGCACATTTGATCTATCTGTCAACGCTTTCGGCAGAGGAAAAGTATCCGGTCGATACCTATTTTGCATCGGCTGCCAATAAAAAAGCCCTGATTATCGTGGCTCACGACGACGACATTGTAGGCAGCACGGGTACGCTTGCACAATTTACTTCAGCCGGCTGGAAAATTCGCCAGCTTTGCTTCTACCAGCAGGCAGGCATTTACCGGGAAAAAGATGCGCGTAAAATCCCGTTTCGCAAGACAGCATTGCAGCAAGCGGCAGCAATACAAGGGCTGGATGGCGTTGATCCTGTTGATTTCAATTTCAGAAAAGACACTCTGGTTGAGCGGCCGTATATGGCGATGCCTTACGACAGCTTTGCCATAAATTACCAAATTGATTCACTCCGGTCGATTATTGCCAACTATATCGAGACTTATCAGCCCTCCGTAATATTTTCGCTGGATGATAGCATCGGCGGTTATGGGCATCCCGACCACACGCTTGTAAGTCGTCTTGTGTTGGAATACTGTCGCGAGCATCAAATGGATTCCGGATTCAGTGTGAAACGAATTTATCAGTCCGTGTTTCCCCCTTCTCTGGCTGAATCTATCATGAAGGAAATGCCGGCGTATCAACAAGCTAAAAAATTGCATGGTATTAATGGCATGCCACTGCCTGATGTCGAATTCGATATATCGGACTTCGGTTCGCAAAAAAAACAGGCGATGTTGGCTTATACTACGGAGCAGAATTCATTAAAGCAGATCTGGCCCTGGTACAGATACTATCCCGGCTGGCTTTATTTCCGCATCTTCGACCGGGAATTTTACAGGGTGATCGAACTGGGTCGTTAACCCAATTGTCGATTTATAACTACTGACGGACCCAGTGATGAGTCTTCAGCCAGTTCTTTAAACGCTCCATCCAGTCGTCGGCACTGCGCGCATTGAACATGCCGAAGCCGTGCCCGCCTTTTTCATATAAGTGCAATTCGGAAGCGACTCCCGATCGTTGAAGGGCTTCGAAAAATCGAATACTGTTTGCCACCGGCACAGTTTTGTCGTCGGCAGCATGCATTACAAAACTGGGAGGCGTGTCGGCTTTTACCTGCTTTTCATTAGAGTAGTTTAGCAAAGCAGCTGCGTCGGGATTTTTTCCCAACAAATTTTCAAAAGAGCCCTCGTGCCAGATGCTGCTGTCGGTGCTGATAACAGGATAGGCGAGAACCATAAAATCGGGGCGGGCCGACAGGTGTTCGGGATTGGGAACGAGGATTGAGTCAAAATGGGTGCCCAGGGTGGAAGCAAGGTGCCCTCCGGCCGAAAATCCGAAAATGCCGATTCTTCCGGCGTCGATATTCCATTGCTTCGCGTTCTTTCGAACCATTAGGATCGCCTGCTGAGCATCCTGTAGCGGACCAATGGAAGGGTCGGGCATCGTACGCTTATCGAGAACGCGGTATTTAACAACAAAGGCGGCGATACCCCATTCGTTCAACTTCCTTGCCACATCGTACCCTTCGTGCTTTATAGCATTAATGGCATAACCACCACCCGGAAAAATGAGTACTGCGGTGCCGTTGGCTTTGTCTGAAGCAGGAAGAAAAGGCGTAATCGTTGGCACAGAAATTTTAGCAATACGTACCCGGTCGTCGTGGTCTTCTCTGGTTTCTTCGTTCGCCACATCGTGGCTATTGGGTATAACGCCCGGATACAGGGGAATGGCAGTTTGGCTCAACAGGCTGAATGTCGTCATGGTGGCTGTAAAGAGTGAAATTATTCGTTTGTACGGTAGTCTGATATTGATGCCAGGGACAATGCCTTTACGGACCAGGGTTTTTTTTCTCTGGTAGAGCCAACTATAATTCATTTCTCATCAATTTTTAAGCTGCAGTTGATTTTGTGGCATTTACCTTTCGCCGGGGTTGCGTTTAATTTTAAATGCTCCCATCATCGGCGAACCAGCTTCCTTCTTCCATTTCTGCGTCCAGTTCGCCTTTGTTCCAGCCACAGTATCCAACGAAAATAAATATATCACCCGGCTGAAGGGTCTTATTGTTTATATATTTCACGGCGGCGTTCATGTCGCCCCCGATAAACAACTTATCGTTCACAGGTCGGCTGCCAGCAATCAGGTCGGGCCGTCGATGTACAATAAACAGATGTTCCTGGTCTACAGGTCCGCCTTCGAATAGGGGAAAGGGCGGACTATGCCGGAACTCCACCAGTTCATTTAACGAGCGCGAAAATGGCCGGTTCAGGAGGAAACCGAGTGCACCTTTTTCGTTGTATTCTGCAATCAGAATCCGACTGTTTTCGAAATAGCTGCCGTCTAGTTGTGAGCTGCTTTTGATAATCTGACCGGGCTTCATTCTTCAAAATTAAGCATCTGCTCCACCAAAATTACAGCCCAACGGTGATGACCTTATCAGGAGCGAACCGATTAACCTGAAATCACCTTTAATATGAAATTGACCACAAAAGCCTCCCGGCATGCAAATACCTTGCGCTATTTCTTAACAGTGGCCGGCTTATCGGTCACCGTACTTTTCTCATGCAAAAAAAGTTCAGAAGAGGAGACCCCGCAACTGCCTGATCCGGTGACTTGTACGTCTGTTACACCGTCTTATGGCCTGAGCACCGACGTAACAGCTGGGACCATTATTTACACAGCTGGCGATGGCACCCGCATTGCTATAGAACCCGACAGGGTTATAGTGTCTGACCCGGGCTACGCCGGTTTCTCGATCAGTTATTGGGGAATTAGCTCGGCAGGCGGCCAGGACATGTTGGTGGCCAATCATCAGAATTTAAACGGCAAGCATATGAAAGATCGAAATGGCGCCCGCACCAGCCTGATAATGGCCGACGGCGTAAAGATTACAATGGCGGCGGACGGCCCAGGCTCAACGGGTGCTTTGCAATGGATAAGCATCATTGATGGTAATCGCGCTCACTTGGTCAACATGAAGTGTAAAACGGTAATCTTCTCAGGCAATTCGGCAACTGCAGCTCGCGCACTTGATGACCGGGACGCCGATGGTGAAACGTCGAAAGTAGAAATTACCAGCACTGGTTTACTATGGAACAATATTTATCAGGAAGATACGCCGGGAAATAAAGTGGAAAATCTGGTGCCCATAGGCGAGCTCAGGAAAGCTAATCCGAACCAGGTAAACGATTATTATGATGATCCACGATTAGGCCATACCTAACTTACAACAACCTAAAATAAAAAGCCACCGGTAAGGTGGCTTTTTATTTTAGGTTGTTGTATTACCAGTACTATATTTTGCTAACGGAATTGGCGATGCCGAAACCGTCTAATTAAGCAGAATTTGATTTTTATTGAGGGTGTGAAATGGACTGTCAAGGAAGATCAGCAGCGCCTTGCGCCAGCAGTCATCTTTACGCCCCATGCGAATGATCTCTTGCAAATAAAGGGACCTTTTCCTGAAATCAACATGATCTAAAACAAATCGAAGAACCAGCTTGCGGGTAGTGGGTGAAGTTTTGGATGACAACATATCGCAGCGTTTTTTATACAAAAGAAAAAATGATGCCAATAAAACCGAAATATGCTGTTCGGGATAAACGGATGGAAAGATGGTCGCGCGGCGATTTTGTCGAAATTTTCGTCGCGATTTTACATCTCTTATTGAATGAAAATCAATTAAATAGAATCTTTGTGCAACTGGCAACCTATTTTGTACAGTTGATGAACGGCAGGCAACGGTTCATTCACTGTTGGCTTTTGTTATGGCCGAATCCATATCAGTTTTGTAAAAAGTTTTATTAACCGGAAAACAGCCTGACGTTCAGGCTTCGAAATTCCCCAACATCACTGGTATGAAACGTATAGCCATTTTATCTACTATCGTTAGCACAATTTTCTTTTTGTCTTGTACAAAAACGGACAAAGATCCTGCACCTAATCCCGGCCCTCCACCACCGAGCCATTTCACATTGCAGTTCAAGCCTTCCGGGCTTGCAAATCTTGCAGAAGCGGCTGGCGATCTGGAATTTATTATCAGCATTCGAAATGCAGCCGATGAGCCAGTCCTCGTAAATCAGAAACTCGCGCTGATCGACTCTGGCGGATGGTACAGTTCCCGCCTTATTCTACCCAATGGCAGCTACAAACTGGAGAAATTTCTGTTGGCGCGAAAAACCGGCCTTGTTCGTTTTGCTACACCGCTGGCAGGCTTTGCCAAAGCCCAACAGGTCAATCGCCCGCTTGCCATTGATTTTTCCAACGCGCAGCAGAACATTAGTGTTGTCAATGTGGAGCTGTTGCCCGTTACAGCGGCCGACAGGGAGTCAATGTTTGGATATCCTGAAGGGACTTTCAACCAACCCACCGATCCCAACGATCCGCCAGTGCAGCAAAAAAAGATCAGGATTCATCCTATTGTTAAAATAGGCGATATTGTTTACGACAGCATACCCGCCTTTATCCAGCTCAATAGCTGGGATGCACAGAATCAGGTAAGCAGTTTGCCAATGAGTACATCAGGTGGTTTGTTCGAATTGGAGCTGCCGGCATCCGCTGTACGCCATCAATTTCGCATGGTCAAGTGGGGTCAGGTGGCAGAGTTGCTGCTCGACACAGCCGATATTGAAGAGGGTCAGATCTATCAACTTCAAATATCTGCCAATCCGCGAAAGCTGAAACAGATTTTTGGAAGTCGCTGGGTGAATAACGCCTGGGTGGCCGAAACCAAAACGGAATTTCAATACTCGGCAAATGGTCAACTGCAAAAAGTATTACATTTTCGAAAGACGCCGGATAACACGCCCTTTGTAGCAATGACGGAAGAAGCCGAGTACAACAATGGAAAGATTTCACGCGTGATTCGGAAAAATGAAAAGCAGGAACAGATTGGCAACAGTAGCTATCAATACAATGCCGATGGCCGGCTTTCTTTGATTCGAATTCAGCAAGGCGATAGCATTACTCATATTCAGTTGCAGTACCTCACATATGCCGACCGGTATGATCGTGTCCAAATTGCACAGGTGGGAGCTTCTTACGAGTACAACTTTTCAGCGCTCCGCTATCAGTTTTTGGGCGAATTCGATAAAGGCAGGATGTTGAAAAGCACTTATGCCAGCAATAATGGCAACCTGCAGGAATCTCTTTACAACTATGATCAGTCGATCAATCCTTTTCAGTTTATTGGATTGCCGGATGAAAAGCGATTTGTGTACAGTGTTTACAACCGTAAACAACAGACGACCGTATATGTAAACGAATATGCTGAATCAGAGCCCTACCAGTTTGAGTACAGTTACAATGAGTTTGGCTATCCGACCGAACTACTGACTTCTCATCGAAACCCGGTAACAGGGCAACATCTATACAACTACCGGGAGTCATTTGTTTATTAGGAGAGGCAGGATTATTTTACGCAGGGTTCGCGGAGTGATGTTTCAAGCGAAGCAGGTTTAATGCCTTCGCAGCAACACGCACTCCGCGAACTTCGTATAATCAAGCCCTAAAAGCCCAGCTGTTTTCGCCGACACCCCTTCGTTAGGGAACCACCAGCGTTCCGGTACGAAGACAGTGAGTGCTGAAATAACCCAGCGCTCCGCCTTCGATATTGCTCACGGGATTGGAAGGTGTGCCTTGCTGACTACCTCCGGTGGAGGACCTGGCCAGACTGAACCAATAGAGATAAACCGATGGGTCAATGCTCAGGAATTCTACCCGGATATCGTCGCCTGATTTAATCGGCTCTTCATTTTCGTCTTCATCGGCAAAATAGAACAGCTTGGATGTAACAAGTCGGCCATCGATATAGTCGTCGTTACTTACCAGTATCTGTTTTTCTTTCTTGTCATTGATGTATTGAATAAACCGATAGGCCTGTCCGCGGCCGGGCGGTTCCTGAAAGCGAACATTGACCGTTTTTTGAGCCTCACCAAAAAGAATTTCGTCGGTTACAAAAAGGCTGTCGATTTCCACTGCCACGGGCGTGCTGCAGACGGATGTGAAAGTTTGTCCATTGATCTGTACCGAAAGGGTATAGGTCTTTCCAGAAATTGCCTGCAGGGTGGGGTGGCCGTATTCGCCGGCGTTACCTTCTGTCAAAGTATAAGTGGCGCCTCCTGTTTCGGCAATGGTGACGGTGGCACCACTGATGCCGGGGAAATCGTTGTCTTCGTCGAAGTTTCGTGTCTGACTCAGGCGTACGAGGGCAGAGCCTGGCTGATCAGCGAGATTCGCTTCTACGACAAACTTTTTTTCCGCATCGTTTAGATCAACATCGATTACTTTTTCGCAGGAACTGAGCGCGATCACGAAAAAACCAAGTATATATAATTGCTTTCGCATAACGTTAGAATTTAAAATTGTAGGAAATGGAAGGAATGAATTTAAACAGGGCATAACGCACGGCTTCGGTTCGATTGGGATCATCAGGGTTGTCGCGGAAATTGATGGCAAATGCATTTTCACGACCGTATGCATTATAAAGGCTGAAAGTCAGTTCCGACTCCCAACGCTTCTTTTTCTTAAGGGCCCAGGTAGCGCCGAGATCGAGACGATGATAATCTGGCATCCGGTAGCCATTCCGTTCGGTATAGTAAAATATCGTCTGATCGTCGACCCTGTACTTTCCGGCAGGGAAAGTGACCGCGTCGCCGGTATAATATACCCAGGTTGCAGAAACGGTCCAGCGGGGTGAAATCTGATAGGTTCCCACCAGTGCCACATCGTGTGTGCGATCCTGGCGGGCATTGTACCATTCATTGTTGTTGATGCCGTTGATCTTTCTTTCGGTTTTTGAAAGCGTATAACTCAACCAGCCGGTAAATTTGCCTGCTTTTTTCTTAAAAAGGAATTCTATGCCATAGGCCCGGCCTTTCCCAAACAGTAATTGTGTTTCAATTGCATCGTTGTTGGCGAAGATATCGGCCCCATCGCGATAGTCAATCTGGTTTTGCATGGTCTTGAAATAGGTTTCCACACTCAACTCCCAACTACGATCAAACAGGTCGCGGTAATAACCGATCGATACCTGGTCAGAAATTTCCGGTTTGATGATATTGGTACTGGCAATCCATTTGTCGGTGGGGTTCGATGAAGTTGAGTTAGATACCAGGTGTAGGTTCTGTGTATTGCGTACATACGAAGCCTTTAACGAACTAACCGGACTAAACACGTAGCTTGCAGCCAGTCTTGGTTCCAGATTAAAGTAGGTTTTTACAAATTCGCCTTTTTTATACGTGCGGGTATCGGTTACGTTTCCGTCCTCGTCTATCTTGAAATAGTCGCCTTCGCCAAGAATGCTGAAAGACGAAGCGCGCAGGCCGTATGTAAGATTAAATTTCGACGAAGCTTTCCAGGTGTTGGTAATAAAAACGGCATTTTCCCATGAATAGCGTTTTTGCAATGCCGCCGAATTGACGCTCTGAGAATTTTTTGCATCCACTTCGCCGGGCGTAATGGTATGGTAAATGGTATTGAAACCAAAACGGATATTGTTGCGGGTACTGGCATTCCACTGGTATTCCTGTTTCAGGTTCCAGTCCTGTATCTGCGAAAAAATATCGAAATCATCGCCACCCGACCGAATGTTAATAAGGTACTTGTAGTTGCTGAAGATCAGCGAGGTGTTTTTGAAAAGCTTGTTATTGAAAATATGGTTCCATCGGAGGGTGCCGGTACCGTTGCCCCATTCAATACCAAATGTTTCGCCTACTCCCAGACGATCTTTGCCGAAATAGCCCGACAGATAGAGACGATCGCGATCGCCGAGCTGATAGTTTAATTTCGCGTTGAGGTCGTAAAAGTAGAGTATGTTGCGATTGATGGTAGAATCGCTTGAGAGCTTTAAAAACATGTCGGCATAAGTGCGTCGTCCTGTTACCAGAAACGAAGATCGATCTTTTTGAATGGGACCTTCCACATTCAACTTGGCAGAAATCAATCCCACACCACCGCTCACATTATAGTCCTGATTGTTGCCATCGTTCATTTTGATGTCGACCACCGACGACAGACGACCACCATATTGAGCAGGCATGCCTCCTTTATAAACGGTCATGTCTTTTACCGCATCAGAATTGAAAGTGCTGAAGAAGCCCAACAGGTGCGAAGCGTTATAAACTGGCGCCTCATCCAACAAAATCAGGTTCTGATCTCCAGCTCCTCCTCTCACATAAAAGCCGCTATTGCCATCGCCCGCCGACTTAATACCGGGTAGTAGTTGTATGGTCTTCAAAATATCCCGTTCGCCCAGCAACACCGGAATGTTTTTAATGTCTTTTGTACTGATGCGCTCCACACCCATCTGCGGGCTGCTGATGCTGCGGCCCTTTGATTGTGCAGTTACTACCACATTCTCAAGACTCTTGATTTCATCGTCCAGCAAAATATCCTGACGGAGATCTTTGTTGAGTTGGATTGTTTGCGAAAAAGGTTGAAGACCCACTGCAGTGACCTCCAGATTGTAACTGCCGGCGGGAAGCGTGATTGAATAGAAGCCATATTCATTGCTGCTGGTGCCGGTATTGCCTACACGTACACTGGCGCCAATGATTGTTTCTCCTTTTTTCTTGGATTTGATGGTACCGCTGAGGGTGAATTTTTCAGTGCCGGTTTGGGCGGAGGCTAACAGGAAAACGGAAAGAACTAATGCCAGACTGACGATCTTCTTCATAAGAGGTTTTTTGAGCGGCACAAAAGTAGGATACCGCCCGTGTTGCTGCGATTAACTTATGTTAAGGAATTCCCATAGCCGGTCAATCAACGGTCTATTCCGGCGAATGGCCTGGCTACGACGACTATGACAATCGTTTTGGTGGAAATGTTGGCTCGGGAGGTCGAATTATTGCGAAAAACTGTAACTAAAGTCGATGCGACCGGTTTGTTCCCTCTGGCGGTTAAACAGGGCTTCCCGCGACTTCAGTCCCTGGGAGTTGTACGCGTAGCGCCAGGTCAGAAAATCGCCGGAACGGGTCGATAACATCGTGATCATTTGGATCACGCGGCCCTCGGCATCGTACTCAAACATCCGTTCGGGCATCAATTTCTTTAAAAATTTATCGTATCGAACCAGATCAGTCAGTTGATCCTGATCATTGTAGTAGTAATACACAAAATCATTGCTGGCATTGGAGCCTGGCCGGTCTAACCGTTCCTCTACGATACGGTTTTTTTCGTCGGCTATCAGTTTAAAACGAATCGTGTCTCTGTCGTCAATAATTCGCAACAATGATACGGGCACGCCGGAAGGGCTGTACTGGTATAGTCGCTTTTCTCTTCGATTGAACTCGCTTGCTGAATCGGACGCGATGATATTTACGGCAGTAATACCCGACATTCCATATTCAAATTCAGTCAGGGTAGTGATGCCATTGCTGCTGTCGGAAATGCTCGATAAAAGGCCGTTATTCGAAAATCGAAATGTTTGTCGTATCACCGAAAATCCATTGCGGCTCACTTTACGCCAGCTCCTGTCGGTGGTGTTGATGGTATGAGTTTCCTGGAAATCGCGATTTCTGTTGCCGCGCTGGTCATATCCAATTGCAACGAAGCTTGCCACGTTTGCGTTCAGGTAACCCTTCATAGCGGTTTCAAGATCGGCTGTTGCCCTGAAATCGTCAAAATAGTACTGTGCAGTGGCATGGCAGCTAAAGATCAGGGTCAGGACGAGTGCAAAAAATGTCTTCATTCGATAAATGGATATTATTACAAAAATAAACGAATTGATCGCATGAATCCTTAATTTGCCCGCGTATATTCTTGTAAATCCGGGTTAAATGTCGCACCGTCCACAACGAACTGAAAAAGACTGCCTCAATTGCGGAGCCCAGGTCATGGGCCATTATTGTCAAAACTGTGGCCAGGAAAATGTGGTGCCAAAAGAATCCTTTTGGGCCATGCTGGTGCATTTCGTGTACGATATCACGCATTTTGATGGCAAATTTTTTGCCACTCTCAAGATACTGCTTCGCAAACCGGGATATTTGTCAGTAGAATACATGAAGGGTAGGAGGATGGCCTACCTCAACCCGGTTCGGATGTACATTTTTACCTCGGCCTTTTTCTTCCTGATTTTTTTCAGCCTCAACAGCAGCAACGACTTTGTGAAATTGGATGACGGGGCAGCTTTTACCGCTGCGCAGCGCGACTCCATTTTGCAGAAGATCGACAGCAATTACTATCGCGATGCTGACCCGGTGATAATTGAGCGGTCAAGAAAACTGCTCAGTGACAGCAGCATTCTGGTACGTCCAATGGATCTCATTGGACTGGAACGCGATTTTGTGGCCATGGCAACACTGGGGCGCAAATACCTGACGCGTGCGGAATATGATTCGGTGCAAAATGCCATTCCAGCATCAGAGCGAGATGGCTGGTTCCGTCGTGTATGGAACAAGCGCGCCATAGAAGTAAATAACAAATACCGCAACGACCCCAGTATGTCATGGGAGAAAATGGGCGATATCCTATTGCACAAACTGCCTTATTTGCTGTTCGTTTCACTGCCATTTTTTGCATTGCTGCTGAAATGGTTGTACATCCGCAGAAAGGAGTTCTACTATGCTGATCACGGCATTTTCACCATACACCACTATATCGTCAGTTTTATTTTGCTGTTGTTAGTCTTTTTGTGGGGACGACTGGAAGATGTATCCGGCTGGGGAATCTGGAACTGGTTAGCGGTAATAACGGTAATGGCCGTTCCATTCTACCTGTACAAGGGCATGCGCCGTTTTTATGGCCAGGGGCGGGGCAAAACCATTGCCAAGTTCCTGCTCCTGAACCTAAGCGCATTAATTGTGATGGTTTTTCTGTTGGTGATATTTGTGATATTTTCGGTGTTTACCCTTTAATAATGTGCAAACCTGCCTGCCGGCAGGCAGGTGTGTAAATGTGAAAATGTGCAAATATGCAGATGAGCAATTGGTTAATGTGGGAATTTGTTAATTTGGCAATTAGTTAATTTGAATAGCAGTAGACAAACGCAATTGAATTTGCACATTTACACATTTACACATTTGCACATTTCCACATTAGCCTTCATCTATGTCATCCTCTTTCTCCCCCTCATCGCTTAGCGCTGCATTTCTTGGTCTTGCTCAGATAATGGATGAGTTAAGGGAACAATGTCCCTGGGATCGGAAGCAGACCATTCATAGTCTTCGTCAAATGACGATTGAAGAGAATTTTGAACTGGTTGATGCTATTACTGACAACAACTGGCAGGGAATCAAGGAGGAGCTGGGCGACTTATTGCTGCATATTCTCTTCTATGCCCGCATTGGACATGAACAAAATCAGTTTACGCTGGAGGACGTGATAAATGGCATCAGTCAAAAACTGGTTGCAAGGCATCCGCATATCTATGGCGATCTGAAGGTGAATGATGCCGATGAGGTGAAAAAGAACTGGGAGAATTTGAAATTGAAAGAAGGAAAAAAATCGGTACTGGGCGGCGTGCCGCGTTCCCTGCCGGCTACTGTTAAAGCCATGCGTTTGCAGGAAAAAGCCAAACAGGTAGGGTTTGAATGGGAAAACAAGGACCAGGTATGGGAAAAAGTAGAGGAGGAGACGGCCGAACTGAAAGAGGCAATTGGCAGTGGTGACCAGGACAGAATAGAGGCCGAAATGGGCGATCTTTTCTTTTCGCTGATCAATTATGCACGGTTTTTGCAGGTGGATGCCGAAAATGCGCTGGAGCGCACGAACAAGAAGTTCATCCACCGCTTTACCCAAATGGAATCACAGGCTTTATCACAGGGAAAAGACCTTACCACCATGTCGCTCGAAGAAATGGATGCCATCTGGAATAGCGTAAAACAGCAACCGAACCGTTGACGAAATTTTGGCGAAATACACAATCCTGGAACTGGATATTGCTGGCGCTTTCGGCCATTCTATTCACACTGTCGGTGGTATTTAACCGCTTCAGCACCCGCCGGTCATCTTTATTAACGGAAGTAAAAAGGCTGGAATCTTATTTACACCAGCAGCAGGGTGATTTTGAAGAATTCCTGAAAGACACGGTGCTGGTGGGCCGCCTTGTCCGCCAAACGGAGGATCGTCGTCAGTTTGACGGTGTAGTAGCCAAGCCATATGGGATCTATCTCTACGATGTAAAGGAGACAGGCACGATCTCGCTTCCATTCTGGAACTCGCAAACAATATTGCCCCCAGACGGCACTTTCGCGCTGCCTGAACTGGAGCAATTAATGACGCTGCCAAATGGGGAGTATGTGGTGCAGAAGAAGATGCTCGAAGTGTACGATCAGACCATCATGGCCTACGCCTTGTTCCCCATTAAGCAAATTGAGTTTGACAAACAGGCTTATCTACCTCAGCGATTTGTGCATGCCGATGATGTGAGCGACCAAATAGAAATAGCGGGTCAGCCTAATGAGTTTCCTGTTCATTCGCTGAATGGCAGGCCGCTTTTCTACCTTGAAAAAAAGAATATCAGCGGTTTGCAGTTCAATGACCGGCAGACCATCATTCTTCGTTTTTCCTCACTCTTGCTGCTACTACTGGTCATTCACCTGTTTGCCGAAACTATGTCGCGCCGAAAAGTGGGAAGAGGCATTCTTTTCCTGTCATTCGCCCTGGTAAGTATACGAGTGGTCACTTATCTGTTTCCGGATGTGCTGAACCTTCGGCAATTTGAACTATTTGATCCAACAATCTATGGTTCCAATATCATACAGCGAACGCTGGGAGATCTGTTGTTGAATTCTATCTTTTTTTGCTGGATGGTTTTGTTTTGCTGGTACAAGCTGCACCATCGAAAAAATTTGACCCTTGGCTGGCCCGACTGGGTACGATGGACAGCGGCTATTGTGTCGGTCTGTTTGCTGATTTACTCCACTTTCATTTTGTCGTCCGTCATTCGTAGCATCGTGGCCGACTCCAAGATTTCCTTCGACGTAACGAATTTTTTCAGCCTAAATAAGTACACAGTAGTAGGCTTTTTTGTACTGGCCACTTTAAGCCTTTCCTACTACTATTTCACACAGCTTCTTTTTCGAATCATCTTTCCCGTGTTGGGTACCAACCGATGGTTTGTATATTTCGCCATTGCATTTTCGGGTCTTGTCTTTTTAACTCTTCGGTCAGGCGACAGTACAGTATTGTTTTATCTGCCCGTACTTGCCTGGCTGCTAATTTATACCTGGCTGATTGACCGTGAGGGCGCGATCCTGAACCGCATCAGGATCAATATTGCAGGCATCCTGTTCTGGATATTTGTGTTTTCGGTATCAATTGCTGCCATCATGCTGAAGGAAAATCAGGAGGCGGAATGGCAAAAGCGCAAATTCTACGCAGAAAAGCTATCAATGCAAACCGATCCTTCGAGCGAGCGCCTGATGAGTATTGCATTGAATTATCTGGATCAGGATTTCCTGGAAAATAACTGGTATCGTTTCGCCGACAGCAGCCTGAGCGTGGAAATCAGGGATAGTATTCTTACCAGAAACTATAAGTTGTATGTGGAAAGTTTTGATACCAGGCTGTATGCTTTCGATTCGATTGGCCGGCCGCTCTGGAATGCCGATGGTACTACCTACGATGCCTTGAATACGATCGTAACCAAGCAATCCCACCCCACGCTGAACGACGATTTGTATTATTACGAGACCTCGTTTGACAAATTCATTTATATCACCCGGCGAATAGTAACCGGGGCCGACGGACTACCGCAGGGTTACTTGTTCATTTTATCTAATCCTCGTCGTTTTGGTACCGGCGATCTTTACCCGGAACTGTTTCGGCAATACCGGGAAAATTCGCCGGAGAATTCGCCCATTTATTTTTATGCGGTTTACACAAAAGGCCGGCTGACTGATAATTTCTCGAACCGCTATCCTTTCCCTACACTCATGGAAGACCAGCGGACCTGGAAGGGTAATAATGAGTTTGAGAGACATGGCAATGGCGGCTACGACGAACTCTGGTATCGTGCAGCCAACGAAAAGGTGGTGATCATTGCGCGTAAACGCGATACGTTGATTGAATCGATCACCCTGTTTTCGTATATTTTTTGTTCTTTTTTGTTTCTGGTATTTCTGGTGCAGGTATTGTCGCTCATACTAAAGGCCGTTAGCGACTGGGAGGCCTTCAAAACATTCTTCCATTTCAATATCAGGAATCAGGTACATAGTACCATTATCTTCGTCAGTATTTTTTCGTTTATTATCATTGGCTTTGCTACCATTAATTTCTTCAAGGATCGGTACAACCGCAACAATAGCGACCGTTTGAGCCGCACCATGAGCATAATGGTGAATGAACTGGAAAAACGGATTGATTTAAACGAAAGTTTCGACAATCTGCTGAATGAGTACGATTCCGTTTCGAGTGTAAACCTGGGAGCATTGGTACAGGAAGTGGCCGAAATACATGGCGTGGATGTTAATGTTTACGATTTGCACGGCAATCTGAGGGAGACTTCCGAGCGAGACGTTTATTCTAAAGGGATCATCAGTACGAAGATGCATCCCGTCGCTTTTTATCACCTTAGCCGTTTGCATCAGGTAGAACATGTGCAGCAGGAGTCCATAGCTAATTTACCATACGTGAGCGTGTATGGACCTGTTAGAAAGACAAATGGGGAACCCTATGCCTATCTCAGCATACCTTATTTCACTTCACAACCCGAGCTCAACCAGGAAATTTCCAATTTCATCGTAACCGTCATCAATCTCAACGCATTCATTCTTCTAATTGCAGGGTTGATTGCTCTACTGATCACCAACCGTATCACCCGATCGTTTTCAGTGATCAGCGATAAGATGAAAGATGTAAATCTCGGCAGGGTGAATGAAGCCATCGAATGGAGTCGTGATGATGAGATCGGCGATCTGGTAACAGAATACAACAAAATGGTTTCGAAGCTGGAGGAATCGGCCGTGGCTCTTGCCAAAACCGAAAGGGAAGGGGCATGGCGGGAAATGGCCCGGCAGGTGGCCCACGAGATCAAGAATCCGCTCACTCCAATGAAGCTCAGTATCCAGTATTTGCAGAAAGCGATCGATGGCAATCATCCTAACGTAAAGGAAATGTCGGGTAATGTGGCCAGAACCCTGGTGGAGCAAATAGATCATCTTTCCAAAATTGCTGCCGATTTTTCGCAATTCGCTAATATCGGCCACACCAACGCCGAGCGATTCGATCTACATGAAGTGTTGCGTTCATTACAGGAACTTTATCGCGCAGATCCGAATATCGATTTTATATGGAGACCTGTACACCGAGAGGTACTGCTGCACGCCGACAAAACGCAGATGAACCGGCTTTTCACCAACCTGTTTGCTAATGCTGTGGAAGCCTGCGAGGGTGAGTATTGCAAATTGGAAGTGGATGAAAGAGTGGTGGATGGTAGCGTGCAGATCAGGGTACGCGATAATGGACAGGGGATACCTGAAGAAATGCAGTCGAGAATATTTATTCCCAATTTTACTACGAAATCTTCCGGTACCGGACTTGGGCTCGCCATGTGTAAGGGCATAGTTGAGCAGGCTGGTGGTCGTATCTGGTTCGAAACGGAACTGGGCGTGGGCACCAGTTTTCATGTGGAACTTCCACTGGATGAGCATTTATATGAATAAATGCTCGTCGCCAGGCCAAGAGTTGGTGCGGGTAGTCTGTTTTTATCTCTTAAGAAATTTTTCGAACGCTTCGCGGTTAAAACTGGAAAGATTAGCTTCTTTACTGAGCCAGCCTTTTTGAGCCGCCAGCACGCCGTATCGGATGTCATCAAAACCTTCTATACTGTGTGCGTCGGGATCTATTGACAACAAAACATTTTTGCTACGGGCAGCCTGAATCCATTGCCAGTCGAGGTCTAACCGCCGCGGGTGGGCATTGATCTCGAGTACTACGCCAGCGTTGGCACAGGCATCAATTAACTGCTCGTGGTTTACAGGATAACCGCGACGGCTCAACAGGAGGCGCCCTGTTGGATGCCCCAAAATACGCACGTAAGGGTTGTTAACTGCTTTGGTGAGGCGCATCATTGCTTTTTCCTCCGACATTTTCAGATTACTATGTACCGAAGCAATCACCAGATCGAAGCTGGCGAGCACATCATCCGGATAATCCATGCTGCCATCGTTCAGGATATCGCACTCAATGCTCTTGAATATCCGGAAGGGGGCCATTCGCTCGTTGAGCGCCTCTATTTCCCGATGCTGTTCTTTTATCCGTTCTTCCGTAAGGCCTCGTGCGTAAGTGGCCGACTTTGAGTGATCGGAGATGACCAGGTATTCCCATCCTTTGTCGCGACAGGCGATTGCCATTTGTTCTAGACTGTGCACGCCATCGCTCCAGGTACTATGACTGTGGATGATTCCGCGTATATCGCTTGTTTCGATCAACGCAGGCAGGTTGCCATCGGCCGCCATTTGAAGCGCATCGGCCCGTTCGCGCACGAAGGGAGGCAGCCAGGTTAGTCCTGCTTCAGCGAAAACTGAGCGGTCATCGTTGCCACTGCCTGCTGCATTTACCGGATAGTTTTTCAGGAAAGCGTTCACAAACTCAGGGCTACCGGTACTTTTGAAGATTCGTAACGGCAAAGGGTCCTTTCCCGTGAGCAATCGCAGTTTCAGTCCGTTTTTAAGTTTGTAAAGCAGACTTTGTTCAGTTTCTTCCAGCAGCTCAGGCGGCTGAGCCGTTTGGAATTTTGGCTTCACGTCGGATATGTCTGCCTGTATTTCAAATACTATTTCGTCCAGTGTGGTTTCGTGCCGGCGATACCGTCCAGTTACTGCCACGTGCTGTTCGCCAAAAAGCTTTTGCAGGTATCCATTTACCTGCGGAAAAAGTTCTTCCATTTCTGCAAAAAGGAAATGGCCCTGGTTCTGCATGTAATATTCGATGCCTTCCTGAATATTCTGCTGTGTCTTTGCGCCAAAGCCTTTGAATCGGGTGAGTCGGTTTTCGTGGCAGGCATACAACAGCTCACCGAGGGATTCTATTTCCATTTCCTTCCAGATGGAATGAATCTTTTTGGGTCCCAGGCCCTTTACCTGAAGCATTTCTACCACTCCAACCGGAGTAAGCGCCATAATTTCGTCCAGCGCAGACAAATGTCCGGTATCGAGTAGTTCCACCACTTTCTGTCCCACGCTTCCCTGCATGCCCTTCAATAATGCAATTGATTCCCGTGGCATGTCCGCAAGCGGCTGGTCAAGCTGGTCTACATTGTATGCTGCAATGGAATAGGTTCGCGACTTGAAGGAGTTTTCGCCGTGAATATCCATGAGCTTCGACAAGAGGGAAAAATGCTCGGAAATCTGGGAATTGTCCATGGGAAATGTTGAATTGTTGAGTTGTTTATTTGTGTAGTTGTTTAGTCGTAGGGATGTATTTAAGTCTCTGCAAATCTGTGCAAAAATCTGCGAAAATCTGCGGGAACAGAAAAACACTTCGTGAAGGTAAATTGCATAAAAAGCAACAGTTCTGTTCCCGCAGATTTTCGCAGATTTTTGCACAGATTTAAGCAGATTTGGCCCAAACAACTACACAGCCAAACAGCTCAACAAATAAACAACTCAACAACTACACAACTCAACAACTACACAAAAAGAAAAGTCCCGGCTTTTGCCAGGACTTCTTATTCTCTTCAAGAAATAAAAACTTATTTCTTCTTAGCTGCTTTTTTCTTAGGAGCTGCTTTTTTCTTCGCAGCTGCTTTTTTCTTAGGGGCTGCTTTTTTCTTAGGAGCCGCTTTTTTCTTAGCAGCTGCTTTTTTCTTAGTTGCCATTTTTTGAGAATTTAATGTTTAGTAAAATGGGTTATCGTTAGTAAAAATAATAATTATTTTATACTACCCAAATTTTTTTTCCACAAAAAATGACAGCCCTTGCATCAGGCTTCAGCCATATTCACTGAAACGTAAGTGCGATTGTTTCTTCCTTTGCGGAATTCAACAACACCATCGCTCAGTGCAAACAGGGTGTAGTCTTTACCTACTCCCACGTTTTTACCAGGATGATAAACGGTACCGCGTTGACGCACGATGATATTGCCAGCAATAGCAGGTTGACCGCCGAAGATTTTTACACCCAGACGTTTGCTTTGCGAGTCGCGCCCGTTCTTTACACTACCTTCACCTTTCTTATGTGCCATGGTATGGGATTTTTAACTTGATTGTGTTTACAGATTTTTGAATGGAACGTTGCAAGCTGATTAAGCTACTACGTCAACCACCTTAATTTTAGTGTACGCAGTACGGTGTCCTTTCTTCTTGTGGAAACCTTTGCGTCTTTTTTGTTTGTAGGCAATCACGGTATCACCTTTTACGTGATCCACGATCTGGGCCTGAACTTTGGCTTTCACGTCGGCACCAATAGTCAACTTACCATCAGCGTCTACCAACAGAACATCAAGTTCTACCTTGTCACCGGCATTACCACCCAGGTGGGGCACATACAGGGTCTGGTCTTTTTGTACCTTGTACTGCTGACCGGCTACTTTTATTACAGCTATCATAATCTAAAATTAGGGATGCAAAGGTAAGGGGAATTATTCAAGTGGCAAACAGACTGTCAAAGTTTTATAAAGGTTAATTTCGGCCACAGTTTTTGGGGTTCCTTTATCTTTGTCTATTCGGGCTTCCGATAAGCAGCGGAAGAACCGGGTTTCGATTGCCGAAGGAACTTTAAAGATAGGAATTTTAGAGGGTATAAAAACATTAGGCTTTGAAAATCAAGTCAATACTGGCGAAGCCATTCGCCTCGTATATCTATAAGGGCATCCGTAAAGGCATGGCCACCGCCGTGGCCGACCAGGAAGCCATTCTGAAGTCGTTGGTCCGGGAGGGGCGTAAAACCGATATTGGTAAGGAAATGGGCCTGGATAAAGTAAACAGGTACGAGGAATTCCGGGAAGCGGTACCGGTTCGGGATTACGAGCAGTTTCGGCCTTATATTGATCAGGTAAAAGAGGGGCGGCATAATGTGCTTTGGAAGGGGCGTCCTATCTATTTTGCCAAAACATCCGGCACTACCAGCGGCACCAAGTATATTCCCATTACCAAAGACAGCATCGGCAACCATATTGACACTGCCCGCAACGCGCTGCTTTGTTATATGGCCGAAACCGGCAATACCCGATTTGCCAATGGCAAGATGATATTCCTGTCGGGTTCGCCTGAACTGGAAAGAGTGGGCGGTATACCAACGGGCCGGCTGAGCGGTATCGTTAACCACCACGTGCCCCGATATCTGCGCACCAATCAGTTGCCCAGCTATGAAACGAATTGTATTGAGGATTGGGAAGCCAAACTGGCGAAAATTGTTGAAGAGACCATTGATCGCGACATGACGCTGATTTCGGGTATACCACCCTGGATGCAGATGTATTTCGATGAATTGATGGCACGCAAAGGCAAAAAGGTTGGCGACATATTTCCCAATTTCAGCGTAATGGTGCAGGGAGGAGTGAATTTTGAACCTTACCGTGCAAAACTGCTGGAAAGTATTGGCCGACCCATTCACACTATCGAATTGTTTCCGGCCAGTGAAGGCTTTTTCGCCTTCCAGGATTCGCAACAGGCAGAGGGTTTGCTTTTAAATAGCAACAGTGGCATCTTCTTCGAGTTTGTACCCGCGGCCGAAATAGACCAACCCAATCCAACACGCCTGTCGTTGCGCGACGTGAAGCTCGGCGAAAATTATGCCCTGATCATTAACAGCAATGCCGGATTGTGGGGCTACAATATTGGCGATACGGTAAAGTTTGTTTCACTCGATCCCTACCGACTGGTAGTGACGGGTCGCACGAAACACTTCATTTCGGCATTTGGCGAACATGTAATTGGCGAGGAAGTGGAGTATAGTCTGATGAAAGCTGCCAATGAAGAAGAGGTAAAAGTAACCGAGTTTACGGTAGCTCCCTACGTAAGTGAAGGAGAAGGAAAATCGTATCACGAGTGGTTTGTTGAGTTCGAAAACAAGCCTGGCGATTTGCAGGCTTTTGCCCGTAAGCTCGAGGAAAATTTGCGAAGCAAGAATGTGTATTACGACGATCTGATTGCTGGTAATATTTTGCGCCCCCTGAAACTGACACCGGTACGCAAAAACGGTTTTATTGATTATATGAAATCGGTAGGTAAATTGGGAGGCCAGAATAAAGTGCCCCGGCTAAGTAATGATCGCAGAATTGCCGACGCGCTGGAGCAATGGACAGAAAACTGAGCGTACTCTGAATACATCATCCAACCAGTGAAGATCCATGACTGATCAAATCAAACGACCTGCTGCCAATGCCGCTTCCGCCGACAATGAGAATGGCAAACGGCGTATTGCCGTTTTTGGCTCAACCGGGTCTATCGGCACCCAAGCCCTGGAGGTAATTGCTGCCAATCCTGATCTTTTCTCAGCAGAAATTCTAACGGCACAGTCGAACGACGAACTCCTGATCAGCCAGGCAATTCAATTTCAGCCCAACCTCGTGGTGATTGGCGATGAAAAGAAATACAAAAAAGTTCAGGACGCCCTATCTAAAACAGATATCAAAGTATTTGCCGGCGAAAAAGCATTGGAAGAAGCTGCCGGTATGGATTGTTACGATTTGATGCTGGCGGCCATTGTTGGTTATGCCGGTTTAAAGCCCACGCTTCAGGCTATTCGTAACAGGAAGGCCATTGCATTAGCTAATAAAGAAACACTGGTTGTTGCCGGCGACATTGTAATGGCATTGGCCGTGGAAAATCGTGTGCCAATCATACCTGTCGATTCCGAGCATTCTGCTATTTTTCAATGCCTGGTAGGCGAGAGCCGCAACAAGATAGAGAAAGTGGTGCTAACGGCATCAGGCGGCCCATTCCTGGGGCGCAAACCCAATTACCTTGTAAACGTAAAACGGGAGCATGCGCTTCAACATCCTAACTGGAGCATGGGTGCCAAAATATCCATCGATTCGGCCACTTTAATGAATAAGGGACTGGAGATGATTGAAGCCCGCTGGCTCTTCAATCTACAGCCTTCGCAAATTCAGGTGGTAGTGCATCCCCAAAGTATTATTCACAGCATGGTGCAGTTCGAAGATGGTAGCATGAAGGCACAAATGGGTTTGCCCGACATGAAATTGCCGATCCAGTACGGACTGGCTTTCCCGAAGAGGATACCAAATGAGTTTCCACGGCTGGACTTTAGAAAATACAATACCCTCAGTTTTGAAGAACCCGATCTGCGAACATTTCGGAATCTGGCCCTTGCTATGGAGGCCCTTGAAAAAGGAGGCAATTTACCTGCCGTGATGAATGCTGCCAATGAGATTGCCGTGTATGCGTTTCTGCGCAACCGGGTCAATTTTCTGGATATGACCGATGTAATCGAGAAAACCATGCAAAAAATACCCTTTGTAGCTCAGCCAACTCTGGAAGAGTATTTTGAAAGTGATGGTGCAGCCCGCAGTTTTGCCGCAGATATCATCAAACTGTAAGAAAGGTTAAACATAAATTCCTAAAATTGGATTGGCCATTTCACCATGACCCGGAAATAGCGGATATTTGCGGATTGTGGGAGGGAGAGGGGAGTGGAGAAAGGGAAGTGGGGAGTGGTGAGTATTTTTAGTTTTAACTTTTACTTTTTTAAAAAACATGTACTTCTTAAAAATAGATTGGGCCGGGGCGGGTGTGCAGGCCGGACAATTATTGCTGGCTCTTTCCATTCTGGTCATACTTCACGAGTTTGGCCACTATATTACCGCCCGCTGGTTTGGTTGTCGCGTTGAAAAGTTTTTCCTGTTTTTCGATCCCTGGTTTGCGCTGGTGAAGAAGAAAGTGGGCGACACGGTATATGGCATTGGCTGGTTGCCGCTGGGTGGTTATGTGAAGATATCGGGTATGATCGACGAGAGCATGGATAAGGAAGCGATGAAACAGCCGCCCAAGAGTTATGAATTTCGCAGCAAACCGGCCTGGCAGCGCTTGATCATCATGTTGGGTGGTATAATCATGAACGTGCTGGTGGCGTTTGTGGTATATGCATTTGTGTTGATGATCTGGGGTGAACGTCGCACCCCCATGAGTACGGTGAAGGAAGGTATCTGGATCCGCGACAGCCTGATGTACGAGATTGGCCTTCGCAATGGTGATCATATCAAGGCCGTAAACGGCAAACCGGTTGCTTATTTTGAACGCCTCGGTGCCGACGTGATCATGGGGCGCAATATCGACCTGGTCCGGGATGGGAAAGAAGTTCATATCGAGCTCCCCGAGCGACTGATAGGTATGCTGGTGGAAAAGAAGAAAAAGCGCCGCTTCATGTTCCAAATGCGTCTGCCGACCATTTTTGGTGAAGTGAAGCCCAAAGACAGCAGTCTGGCCCGCGACGCTGGTTTATTGCCAATGGACAGGGTGTTGGCGGTAGATTCGGTGCCTGTTTCCTTTATCGACGAAATGGCGCCCTTACTTGCTGCCCGAAAAAACGGCGAAGCCCAACTGACCTTGTTGCGCAATAATGATACCCTGCAACTTACTACAAAGGTCTCCAGCGAGGGTACTATTGGGTTTAATGCTCTTACTGAAGAGCAATATCAGGAATTAGGGTATTGGCGTACGGATGTACGCAAGTATGGTTTTTTTGCATCATTCCCTGCAGCGGTTCGCAAAACAGGGGAGATGCTTCAGAATTATATCGATCAGTTCAAACTGATCCTGAATCCCGATACGGAAGCTTATAAAGCTGTTGGAGGATTTAAAGCCATCGGTTCAGTTTTTCCTACCGAGTGGGATTGGGAATCGTTCTGGAATATTACGGCCTTCCTGTCAATCATTCTGGCATTTATGAATCTATTGCCAATACCGGCACTGGATGGAGGTCATGTAATGTTCACTTTGTATGAAATGATCAGTGGCCGCAAGCCCAACGAAAAGTTTTTGGAATACGCGCAAATGGTTGGAATGGTATTCCTTTTGCTATTGATGTTGTATGCAAACGGGAATGATTGGTTTGGATGGGGGAGGTGAAAATGGGTAAATAGGTAAATGGGCAAATGTGAAAATGTGCAAATGTGAAAAAGTGAAAAATGTGAAAGTGGGGAAGTTTTAAGTTTACTTTATTTTAATTGCTCATTTGCACATTTTCACATTTGCACACTTGCACACTTGCACATTCGCCGAAGGCGCTATTGTTCCTGGGGCTGCATTGGTTTTGACAGCATAGATCTTTGAAAGTGTAAGCATGCCGAGCGTTGGATAATTAGCTCGTAAATCTGAATATTCAAACCATAAATGGCAATACTCAGTATGCCATGGCTGCCTAATCAGTGATTAAGTAGTCATTTGGGCCGCCGGGCCGGTTGTTCTGTTACCAAGCCCCGCCGCCGACTTAAAACTAAAACAGGATGCTACCTCTACAGGCTGTGCCAGAGGTTTAAGACTTATTCAGCTAAGTAAGAAGTTGGTTTGTTCATGTCCTGCCTCTTGCCGACAAGCAATCATGAAATAAGCATGTAGAAAGCTTTTGGAGGATATGTTTGGACAGGGGTTCGACTCCCCTCAGCTCCACAAAAAAAAGGCTGACCAATTTTGGTCAGCCTTTTTTTTGTTCGGAATTCCTTATTCTTTGTCCATCAGGTAAAATACAGTATCAATAAAGAATAGCATTCCCTGGTTTTCAATAACATTTTCGTCATGCATGTCTTCCAGAGAAATGGAGAATTCCTCATTGAAATAGTCCTGGCGTCGAACTAAGTAGAACTCATTGAAATTTAGAAGTTCTTCGATATGGCTTAAGCTTGCCTGATGGCCTTCTATGAATGGCTGACGGACCATAGCAGACAAGGTATTCTCCCCGGCCGGAACAGTCGGATCGTCTACGAACCCCAGAAAACTGTAAACCGTAGAAGGGAACAAAAGGTTGTGAATTACCAGACTGGTGAAATATTCAAGCCAGGTTGCATAGTAGCGACCATTGTTGACCTTAATTGCGTTAAGTCCACCGGATTCAAGATAAACTTTAGATTCACCTCCGTGAGTGAGGTAGTTGTTGGGATTGGGCAGGTCAGATAGCCATAATCCGTTTTCCTGCGAGTAGTACCTTAGGAATTTGCCTTGCTCTTCTTTGAGGACTGCTTTACTTTCGAAGTCCTTTTGAGATGTTCTACCTGCGCCAAAGCTTTGGATAAGGAGACTCCTGAGCGTTGAGCAACGATCGGCAGAGTTTTTTCCGCCAACTCCTTGAACGATATCCTGTAATCCTGTGCGTAGCTCATCGGAAATCATTTTAGTAAAATTAGCAAAAATAATGGAAGTTCGAAATTGGTCAAATCCTTGATCCTCCAGTGGCTGCCTAATCAGTGATTAAGTAGTCATTTGGGCCGCCGGGCCGGTTGTTCTGTTACCAAGCCCCGCCGCCGACTTAAAACTAAAACAGGATGCTACCTCTACAGGCTGTGCCAGAGGTTTAAGACTTATTCAGCTAAGTAAGAGCTTGGTTTGTTCATGTCCTGCCTCTTGCCGACAAGCAATCATGAAATAAGCATGTAGAAAGCTTTTGGAGGATATGTTTGGACAGGGGTTCGACTCCCCTCAGCTCCACTAAAAAAAGGCTGACCAATTTTGGTCAGCCTTTTCTTTAAGATAGAGACGGGTTTTCGATTGAGTTGAAAGTCAGCTTGTTGTCTACAGTATTTGAAATTACCATTTACCGAAATAAAGCAGTGTAACGCCGTATCAGGAATTTTCGCTAACTTATGGTATTGGCGAAAAAAGTTTCTTCCATGATTTAAAACTGTAAAGCGGGTAATGCGTACCATGCTTTCTACTTCAAGTCGCATATTCAAAAAGCCCGCTTTCATTGGTTGGACAGTGTTTATTTTGCTAGCGGGTCTTGTAGCCATTCTTTCTTATCAGCGGTATTTATTTTTTAAGGAGTTGCGGTCACGTGCTCAAACGACTGCTGCAATGAGTGCAAGGGATAAATTGAACTCTGTCTTAGAAAACAGCGAATCTGCAACGAGGATTTTGGGTTTCATCATTAGTTATTATAACAATAAGCAGGATTTCGAAGTTGTGGCGGAACGATTGCTACAAAGCAATCAGTATATTGATGCGCTGGAGTTAGTAGAACAAGGTACAATTACCAAAGTTTATCCAAAGGCTGGAAACGAGGTTGCTATAGGCTACAATATCCTTAATGACTCACTTGTCAACAAGGAAGCTTTGCGGGCAATTCAGGAGAGAAGGCTATTTTTTGCGGGTCCAATTATTTTAAAGCAGGGTTATGCTGGCATTGTAGGACGGTTGCCCCTGTATACCGAAGGCAAATTCTGGGGATTTTCTGCAGCAATTGTTAAGTTATCAACGCTGATCGATGCGGCGGAACTGGCCGAAGACGACAGGAAAGATTTTATATTTCAATTGTCAAAAAAGGATCCGAATACAGGTGAGGAAAAGTTTTTCCTTCCCCAAAGCGGTGAATTTAAAAGCGACGATTGGGCAGCAGTCAGCGTTAAAGACGGCGACTGGACGATATATGCACGTGCTGCCCGACCTTTTGCCGGAACTGGTATTGCCTCATTCATTATTCTGGGCATTTTGTTTGCCGTTTCCGGCGGGTGGTTTGCATGGTATGGCGCGAGGCAGCCATATCGGCTACATCAACTTGTTTCAGAAAAGACACTGCAATTGAAACGCAGTGAAGAACGATATTTTTCTTTCTTTGAGAATGCTTCGGATACGATTATTGTCTATAACCGGTTAGGCCTCATTACCGAAGTCAATAGCCGTTTCTGCAAACTGCTTGGCTTTGAACGCCAGGAATTGATCGGTTTGAATTTGTCTCAATTAATTGACCTCGCTGAATCGACATCCAACCTAGATGACCTGAAATTTGAATTGCCGGATAAAGAGATGTTTACCGAAAGAAGATTTGTTAAAAGAGACGGCGACATTGTAGATCTTGAAATGAGTGTCAAGATGATCGATGATGATCACTATCTCGCAATCGGACGAGACCTTACCGACATTCGCAAGGCGCAGAAACAGATTGCAATTAGCGAATCAACGCTTCGAGGGGCCTTCGAGCATTCAGCGATAGGCATGGCATTGGTGAGCCCCGATGGTAAATGGATTAAGGTTAACAGGACCTTGTGTCAGATGCTGGGTTATTCCGAGACTGAGTTGTTAGAAATGAGCTTCAAGGACGTAACCCATCCGGATGATCAGGAGGGGGGCATGCAATTTCTCTCAAAAGCCTTTCAAACCAATGCTAATTTGTATCATACAGAAAAGCGATATATAACGAAAGGAGGAGGCAATATTTGGGTAAACCTGAACGTATCGTCGGTAAGAGACGCCCAAGGACAGTTGCTATATTTTGTGACACAGACAGAAGACATCACTGAAAAGAAAAAAACGGAGGAATTGCTTCAGGTACGGGAACAGCAACTGCGATTGTTTGTTGAATACAGCCCAGCAGCACTCGCAATGTTTGACAGGGACATGCGTTATCTTATAACAAGTAACCGCTGGATAAGTGCCTACGGTCTCGAAGGCAAACAGGTGCTTGGCAAGATTCACTACGAATTGTTTCCGGATAATCCGCATCGATGGCGTGAGATACATCAATACTGTTTACAGGGAAATTCTGCCAGGAGTGAGGAGGATCTTTATGTAGATGAAAACGGGAAAACCATTTGGCTCCGTTGGGAGGTGCACCCATGGCGCCACTTTAACGGAGATGTTGGTGGTATCATACTGTTTACAGAGATTATCACAAAGTTGAAGGAGGCAGAAATGAAATTCCGAAAACTGGTTGAGCAATCTCTTTTCGGGGTTTGCATTATTCAGGATGAAAAGTTTACCTACGTAAATCCCAGATTCGCTGAAATTTTTGGTTTTACGGCCTCTGAACTGACCAACAGTGTTACTGCCATCGATATCATCGGTAACGCGTACCATCAACTGGTTTCGCTACTCGAAACTGCAGGGATAAATGAAGACACGAAGTCTGCCCATCTGGAGATATTTGCCAAACGTAAAGATAGTGAAGAGGTTTGTTTGGAGGTTTATGGGGTACTGGCCAGCTTCGACGGCAAGTCGGGGATTCTGTTGACCCTGCTCGACGTCACAGACCGAAGGAAGTCAGAAGAGATGATCCGTGATAGCGAAGAAAAACGGCGGATGATCATGGATGCTGCATTAGACGCGATTGTGAGTATTGATGATGGGGGAAATATTATAGCGTGGAATCCGCAGGCAGTGAATATGTTCGGCTGGAGTGAAGAGGAAGCCCTGGGCAGGCCGTTGGCAGAAACAATTATACCGGCTCAGTTTCGCGAACAGCATTTGAAAGGCATGGAACGCTACCTTAAAACTGGTGACGGTCCCATACTTCATAAGCTGGTGGAAGTTGCTGCAATCGACAAGAACGGCGATGAATTTCCTGTTGAACTCACCATCATTCCTGTTCTGCGCAAAGATGAAATCAGTTTTACTGCGTTCGTTAGAGATATTGCTGAGCGTAAACGAGCACAGGATAAGCTGAAAGAAAGTGAAGAGATGTTTAGAAACCTGGTTGAAAAAAGTCTTGCTGGGGTCTACATTATCCAGGACGGTTTGGTACGTTATATTAATCCGGCACATCAGAAAATAATGGGCTATTCACTGCAGGAACTCCAGAATATAGGTGACGTGGAAAAATTGGTTCATGAAGCTGATATTCCCATGTTCAGAGCATTTCATGAGAATGCCGGAAGCACGGCGGCGGGGCAAAATCAATACGGCCTGAGGGCGATACGAAAAGATGGCGCGATAGTGTACCTTGAAGTAACTACATCAGGAATTGTGTATGAAGGGCGTCCCGCACTGATAGGCACCATGCTCGACATCACCGACAGGGTAGAAGAGGAAATTCGGGTTGGCCGCGCAGTAAACGAAGCGCAGGAAAGGGAGCGAATGCAAATTGGTATGGAGTTGCACGACAACGTAAAACAAATTATGGCGGTGGCCCTTTTGACAGTTGACTACGCAAAAGCTAACCTGACAAATCTAAAATTGGCTACCGATTCGCTCGAACAGGTGAAAAAATTAACAAAAGATGCGATTGATGAGCTCAGGAGGTTATCGCACCAGTTGGCTCCCGCAATTGATAAAACTGATCTGTTTGCTGACGAGATCAGATATTTGGTGGCCACCATCAAAACTGAAAGTAAGCTTGCGTTCGACATTAATGTCCCGGACGATGAATCTCTACTCCCGAATGATGTTCGCCTTGCATTCTATCGGATGATACAGGAACAAATAAACAATGTGATCAAGTATGCGGATGCTACTACAGTTTCCATTACTGTAAAGACCACTTCGACCGGATCAGAATTGCTAATCCGGGATAATGGGAAAGGCTTTGATCCTACCCAACGAAGTGATGGAATCGGACTGGAAAACATACGGCGAAGGGCCTTCGTATTGGGTGGTACCGCAAAAATTATTTCAGGTCCCGGCCAGGGCTGTGAAGTAGTTGTAACAATACCTTGTAAGGCCGCAGAATTATAAATTCGAATTTTTGTCGGCAAAGCCAACAATCTCATCTGCAATAATTTCCAACTGCCCGCCATTCGCCAAAATGCTGTGCGGCACAAAATAGCCCCCGGTTCGCTTGCCGTTCAGCTTTATCTCATTTAATGTTCTGCTATTACCGGATTTGATGATCCTGAGAACTTTTCCGGATGGCATTTGCCATTCCACTGAATCAAAAATGGGTACTGTAACGATATAATCGTCATCTGCGGGAGAGAAGGGGTAAAGTCCCAGGGCGGCAAACACATACCAGGCCGACATTTCGCCGGCATCATCCATACCGCATAGTCCCAGCCCTTTTTCGCCAATGCCGTAGAGTGTGTTCAGGATGGTATCAATAATTTGCTGCGATTTGCCGGGTTTGCCGATGAAGTGGTAAGCAAATGGCGCTTCATGATCGGGTTGGTTGCCGTGACAATACTGGCCAATCATGCTCTCCACATTGCGAGCGATATGGGTGGGATTCCAGGGTAGGGTGTAGAAGGAGTCAAGCTTTTCCTCAAAGCGACTGGGCCCGCCGTACAATTCAATCAGTCCCTTCATATCATGATTCGCAAAAAACGATACCTGCCATGCATTCGCTTCGCGGTACATATATTCGTAATAGGGGTACTGCGGATTAAAATTACGTACCCAGCTTCCATCGGGCAGCCGCCCACGCATAAAGCGGGTGGAGGTATCGAATACATTTCGATAATTCTGCGAACGCCGCATCAACATCCGGTAGTTGGCGGTATCACCTAATTTCCTGGCAAGTTGTGCCAGAGCATAATCATCATAAGCATATTCGAGGGTTTTGGAAACGCCGGCCTTTCCTTTGGTCTCTACCCAGGGCTTATCCACATCAGGATCACTAATATAACCTTGCTCTTTATACTCGCCGATATGGGGGCGTGTCCCGCCTTCCACATTGGCATTGCGCAATAACAGTTGATAAGCACCCCTTATGTCAAAGTCGGTAATGCCGCGTACTACGGAGCCGGCTATCACCGAAGCCGCATGGTCGCCATGAAAGAAGGTCGGGATAAAGCCGGTCTTATCACCCATATCCTTCAGCGAACGGATAATATCCCTGGTTATATCGGGCAACATCATGGCCGACAGCACTTCGCGGTTCCGGTAGGTATCCCATAAGGAAGGGACCGTATAATAGTTGTAGTCGACCCCTCCCTGTTTACCGGCCGCATCCATATAGTCCCCATTCACATCACTTCGCAGTGCGGGCCAGAGGAATGACCGGTATAAGGAGGTGTAAAACATCTCCCGCTGCTTGTCGTTTCCGCCATTTATCCTTATTCGGGACAACAATGACACCCAGGTATTGATGCCTGTCTGTAAAACTTCTTCAAATGAGCGCTGACCAATTTCTTCCTGCAAATTCCGCTTTGCGCCTTCATTGCTCACAAAAGAAAGTCCGATTTTCATTTCCACTGTGCCCTTGCTACCGTTTTTAAAGTGTACAATGGCATAGCCGTCTTTCCTGTTTTCGTTTTTCACTTCCAGCAATTCAACTTCTACATTGAATTGCGCGTAAAAGAAAATCCTTCCCTCTTGGGTTTCTTGAAAACCCTGAACGGTGTTTTTTCCTAACTTGTCGACAGACCAGGCCGACACCCTGTTGTTGGATCGGGCCAGGTCGAAGAGTAGTTGCCTGTTTTCACTATTACCAAAACGATATTGGTGGTAACCACAACGAAGCGTACTGGTTAGCCTTACATCGATATCATAGTCGGACAGATAAACCTGGTAATAGGCGGGCGATGCAGATTCGCGCTCGTGCGTGAATTTCGAATAATAAGGACCTGCTTTTGGTGTTTGTAACGACAATGGAAGTACTGGTATATTGCAGAGGTTCCAATGGCCCTTATTGGTATGGGCAAAACCATGAATCAGAGTGTCTTCGTATTCGTATCCTGCACCGGAACCATATTCTGTTATCGGGCTAAGCTGAACCATGGCGTTTGGCAGCGAACTGCCGGGATATACCAGTCCCGCCCAGGAGCGCCAGCCTTCCGGCAACTCGTAGCCCAATATCTTGGAGTCGGTCAACGGATAGGTGCCGATGAAAGGGTTCACGTATTTCGTAACGCGAGCTTTGCTGTTTGATTGCGCCTGGGAATTTAGTGGGGATAAGCCCAATAGTGCGAGTACTGCCAGGTAAACAGGGATACGATTAAAGTAGGTCATAGTTAGTAATAGAATATTTTCAGGGCAACGCTGCTATATCCATTCATCGTATTAATCAATCAAGTTCAAATCCTTCAGTTTTGCCAGGGATTCCATCAGCATCACACCGCTCAACTGGGTTGTAAGATCGGTGCTATTCCCCGGCATCCTGTCCCAGGCCGTATTGAAAAGAATCGAATTTTTGTTCGTGCCCTTACTCCAAAGGCTCTGGCCATTTTTAACCAGGAAGGAAAGATAGCTTTGCTTCTTATCAGCTGGAATTTCTCCCTCGATGATGAGTTCAGTGAAATAACGGACAAACACTCCTTTGAATAAGCCGCCGTCGCCTCCTCCCTCATCTTTCAAAATGCCACCGCTGGTAAGCTGTCCCGAGCTTACTGCATAATCGCAGGCGGTTATAGCATCGGTCTTGTATTGTGCATTGCCCGTAATATCAAAAAGCTCCAATGCTGCGCCGAGAAAGGTTCCCTGGTTATAAGTAAATTTCCAACTGAGATTTTTGTTGCCATTTTTGTCGAGATTATCATATACCCAACCGGTGGCGTTTTCATAAAGGGTTGTTTTTTGCCAGGCAAAGATATTCTTCGCCCACTCCAAATCATCTACGTTGCCAAATTCCTTGTAAAGCCGCGCCGCAAGTATCGCTGCGGGCATATTGGAAGGTGTGTTCTTGGATGGATTATCTTTTCTCCACCAGATACCACCGCCCAGATCGGCGCTCCAACCGTTTTTTATATCGGTCCAGAGAATATCTGCGATGTCTTTAAAAGCATCATCGCCTGTGGCCTTGTATGCCCTCAGTGCAGCAAGGGCCATCCATTCCATATCATCGTAATAATAGTTTAGCCAGGTATTTCCATTCTTTGCCCTCACTCCCGTCATCAAATCATCCATTCTTGCCTTAATGCTGGCAGACGGGGCACGTTCGTAAGCATCCACCAGCACATCCAACGCATGTGCATTGGGCCAGTAATTGCCCCAACCCGACGATGTGTTGCTGGCAAGATAGACCTTCTCGGATGCTGACCAGAAATAATTGATGGAAAGCTGAGCGGAGTCAGCAATTTCAAGCCAGTCGTAGCTGGCCTGGCCACCGCCACCTGGCGTTGTGGGCGGGGGTGGCATATCGTCCTTTACTTTCAAACAGGAGCTCAACAGTGCACCCGTTATCAGGCAGCATGTAAATATTTTCAATGGGTTTGCAACGTTCTTAAGCATAATGGGAAAATTAATAGTTCAGGAGAAAGCAACGCTGGCGCCGACGGCCAGCGTTGGTTGCTTGTTACAAGCGCTGTCAGACAACCGCGCTTATTTCTCGTAGTTTTGTGTGTACGCTGCTTCGCTGCCGCGAAGGGAAACCCAAAAATTACCCACGGATCCCTGGGTTAAATAGTTACGGTCGAATTTCCATCCCCAGTCCCACTGACTGCCATTATTGGCTTCGAAATTGATAGTGCGGTATTCTACGGTGCTGGGATACTGTCCGTCCTGCCCTGCAGGATCGCCGAAGTTAGAATTCAACCACTGGTCCCGATCACCCGCTCCCTCGTCTATCACCATCAAATATTTGTAACGCTCTTCGAAGCCCCAGGGCATTTGGGTATAGTTTACGGTTAGACCATTTATCCGCCATACGCCATTGCTCGTATAGGGTAGAGTTGCCCAGAAAGTGTTGCCGGCACAGTACCATAGTTTCACTTCTTTCACTTCTGCATAGCTGGCGTTGATATTGTTGAAATCCATTCGTATCCGCATAATCTTATCGGCACCGGTAAACTCCGACTCTCCATTCATTCCAATTGCCTGAATACCGTTATCGTCAAAAATGTAGTACGATTTGGGTGTACCCGTTGTGCCATCTACAAAGCGGTAAGTGCCCGCTTTCAGTTTGCTGTAAATTTCGAAAACACCCGGTTCTATTTGTCGCATCTTTAAGGCATTAGCCAATACTTCACCGTTTTCCGTTGCGCTGCCCGTGAGGTAAAGGTTGCCGGGGAGAACATCAAAACCGCCAGGTCGTTCCAATTCCAGTATTTTCGACATACTGGCTATTTTCACATTCGTTCCCTTGGAGGCCAGAACTGTCCATTTAAATTTTCTCTTTTCAAAGAATGCAGAGCCACCCAGTTCAGCGATCCGGTTCAGGTCGCCATGCGTAAGGGTAAGCCTGTTGTTCACTCCCTTATTATCCGACACTACTTTATAGAATGGCTGACTGAAATCACCGTTCTCCTGTTCAAAAGCCACTTCATATAGCACGAGTGATCCGTCTGCGGCTTTGGCCTGCTCCCATTCAAACACCACCGTTTGTCCGGATGCCGGCTTCAGCAATATGGATTCGTTGTCAACAGGGGTAAAGAGGTTCGTGACCTCAGTAAGGTTCATGTTAATGTCCCGCTCATCTTTGCTGCACTGCGTGAAAACCAGGCTGATAAGTGTAAGGGCAAGAAAGGTTTTAGTTACCATATGTTTCATAGCAATCATTTTAGTGGTTAGTAGCCATTATTCTGTGTGAGATTTTTGTTTAATGCGCGTTCGGAAGGGGGTATGGGCCACAGATAATGTTTTTGTGGATCAAACTGGCGAAGCTGTACACGCAGGTAGCCATTGTCGGTAGCGGGGTCGCCATATTTTGCGCCATGTGCCCAACCGTTCATTACAGTTTCGGCAATCTTCCATCGCCGTATGTCATCAATGCGCAGTCCCTCCATGGCAAATTCTGCCCTGCGTTCATTGCGGATGATCGACGTCATACCAGCATTGCCCGGATAGTTCAAAGCAGTCACATTGGTAAATCCGGCTCTTTCCCGAATCGGGCGTATGGTTTGATTCCAGACATTTTCTGTCATTTCTCCCAGTGAGTGCTTGGCTTCGGCATACATCAGCAATATTTCCGCATAGCGGATCAGGTAAAGATTGAGTCCGGAACTTATACCGGGAGCATTGGATTGGGGGTCCCAATATTTGCGCCAGTAATAACCGGTAGCAGTACCCTGACCCGCAGGACTGTATTCATTCGTGGTTTGTCCGGCTGGGGCCGAACCGGGCTCAATGTAAATTGTTTGCGTACTGCCATCGCGATTCTGCCATTGATAATTGTGGTAAACGATCGTTGCGGTCAGACGCGGATCGCGATTGCTATATGGGTCATTCTCATCGTATCCGGAACCTGCTTCGGTAATAGCTTTTCCGTTCAGCATAATATAACTATTCACCAGCTCCTGTGTGGGCGAAAGATTATTGCTTCTAGCTCCCGCGGAGATGGGAGCAAAATCTATGTATTCGCCCCAAACACGCAGGTTAGGCACAAACTGAAGGGCCAGAATGGTTTCATTGTTTTTGCGGTTGACCGTGTTGTTACTAAAGAGGTCAATATAGGAATCAACAAGGCTGTAAGTGCCGTTGGCTGCCTGGTTATTGATGAGTTGTTCGCAAATGCTTACAACTTCTGCCATTCGGTTCCCTTCGTAAAGCAGCGCACGTGCTTTTAAGGCGAGTGCGGCAGCTTTGCTAATCCTTCCATTGTCTGCATCAGCGTAATCAACATTGGCAGGCAGTGTAGTAGCGGCAGCATCCAGCTCATCCAGTATAAACGCCAGCACTTCGGCCCGGGGAGATCGACTGATGGTTTTTGCTTCATCGGGTGTAATATCCTGCTTCAGCAGGGGTACATCACCCCACCATTTCATCAGGTTGAAATGATGCCAGGCTCGGATAAATCGTACTTCCGCCTTCATCCTGTTTTTCAAGGTCTCGCTCAGTGTTTCGTTCTGGTCCACATTACCCAAAAACAGGTTGCATGATTTAATGCCTGCATAGTAACCCGCCCAATCATTTTGAAAGCGGGGAAGTGAACTGGTAAAATTGCCGCTGGCAATCGCGTCAGGCTGACCCGAATTGATGCCGAGCCTGGTAAATGCATTATCGGAAAGAGCTTCGTTGTAAAATAGTGGCTGACTCGAATAAATACTCATGTATATATTGTTCAGCGCATTGTTTACATTTTGCGAAGATTGCCAGAAAGTTAGTTCTGTATAGCGATCCACCGGCGCCAGATCAAGCTTTTTGCAGGAAGCTAAGGTGACCGTGAAAGCAATAAGGATAATTTTATATTTCATAACTCAAATCGTTGTATGGTTCATCAAAATGTGACGTCTAATCCGAATCCATAAAATACCGGAAGGGGATAAGCCCTGGCGCTATTTGCTCCGGTGTTGAAACCAGTATTGTTGTCAAATTCCGTAAGCTCCGGATCAAAGAAGTCGAGTTTGCTAAGCGTGATGAGGTTTTGACCAGTGAGGTAAAACCTTGCTCGTCTAATACCTGCCTTCATGGTAATGGCTTGTGGAATGGTATATCCGATCTGCACATTTTTCAGTCGGGCATAAGCCGCATCAAACAGGTAGATATCCGAGCCGGTTCTATAGTTGTTGGTGTTGGAAGGAGAACCCGCTTCAGCCAGGCGCGGATACTTCGCATCGGGGTTCGTGGGGGTCCAATAGTCAGTCTGGTGCGTATACATTGTGCCGCCATAGCCGAAATGGAAGGGTTCCACCAGTTCGCCACGAAGCATCGCGTCCCTTTTTCCAACGCCCTGAATGAACACCTGCACATCAAAACCTTTAAAATTGGCTGTATAGGTAAAGCCAAATGTGTAGCGTGGGAATGGATTGCCAAGAATAAACTTGTCGTTGTCGTCGATAATACCATCCTTGTTTCGGTCCACAAACTGGATATCGCCAGGTACCAAAGTGCTTCCTGCAAACTTGGGTGCGTTGGTGATATCGTCGAGCGTCTGGATATATCCATTGCGGCGATAGCCCTGGTAAACGGTGATGGGGTAGCCAATCCTTCTGGCCAGTTCAAATTCTTCCTTTCGCTCTACCTGTTCGGTGGCGCCTGAAGTAAGTGCGAGCAGCTCATTCAGGTTGTCGGCCACATTCAGACTAAAACTGTGTGAGAATATTTTTCCACGCAGATGATAGGTGGCTTTTACTTCCCAGCCTCTGTTTTTCACTTTGGCTACATTGTAGTCGGGAAACCCTGCGCCGAAGATCTGGGGTACGTCTCTGCGCGTATAAAGAATATCGCTGGTGGTCTTGTCAAAATAGTCGTAAGAGATTTCGAGTTTGCGGTTAAATAAAATGGCATCACCGCCAATATTCAGCGTTGCGGCTTTTTCCCAGGTAAGATTGGGATTACCCAACAGGAAACCCGCGCCGCCCACTGGCGAACCATTAAAGCCATAAGCATTTGGAAAATTGAAATAAGTAGTCTGGTACTGATAAGCATTCACATTCTGATTGCCAAGCACACCATAGGAACTGCGGATCTTCAGATCATTTAACCAGCCTTTTGTTCCATCGAGAAAAGCTTCTTCGCTTATCCGCCAGGCTGCCGCCACGGATGGGAAAAAACCCCAGCGACTGTCTTTGGCAAACTTGGAAGAACCATCGTAGCGGAAATTGAATTCTGCAAAGTATTTGCCGCTGAAATTATATCCGGCCCGTCCAAATACTGAGTTGATGCTTGTTTCAGTGGTGCCCTGATTGGCGTTGTATGAGGCGCTCTCGCTGATGATGGTTCCGGTGGTAGGTGTGCCCAGGTTGGGATCGGTCAGCGTTTTGGTGATACGGTTCTGCTCCGACTTAAAGGACTCGTTGGCGCTACCCACAAGTGCGTTGAAAGAATGCTCGCCGATTGATTTATTGTATTCTGCCAGGAGCTGGAGATTGGTGAAGATCGATTTATAATTGTCGTCATATACTTCACGATCGTTACCGTAAACACCACCAGGTTGGAAATTAATCTGCAATCTTCTACCAAAGCCATGGTTGGCACGAATGGTTCCGCCAAATACGGCGCGAATTTTAAAATCATTTGTAACCGCGAATTCCGCATTGATGTTGCCAAAAACTTCATCGTTGTCGTTTCGGCGGTAGCCCCCTTTTTCCAGAATACCTTTGGGGTTGAATTCTGAGGACACGGGGTTGGTAAGGTAGTTGCCAAGGCTGTCGGTAAAGGAATAATAAAGGGGAACACGTCCAGCGTCCACAATCAAAGTGCTGGCTGTGGAAGAATGGTCCCTTCCCAATACTTTGGCATAACTGAGTATGGCATTCAACTTCAGTTTACCAATTTCCATCATTTGGTTGAGGCGCACATTATAACGTTTATAGCCCAGGCCGTCGCCGATAAAATTATTTTCCTGATTCAGGTAGCCCAGGCTTAGCAGATAGGTGGAATGATCTGAGCCGCCACTGATGCTTAGGTTATGCGTTTGTTGTGGTGCATCACGCAGGATATTATTCAGTCGCCAGTCGCCATCGCCTCTTTCCGCGAATGTGCGGATTTGGTCGGGCGTGAAACTGGGCTGCAGTCCGGAGTTAGCCAGCGACTCATTCTTGTAATAGGCGTTCTCCCAGGCATGCACGGGCTGATAGGTTACACGAGGACTTTGTATGCCATAAATGCCGTTGTACCGAACGGTAGCCTTCTCATTCTTTTTTCCTTTGCGTGTGGTAATGAGGATTACGCCGTTGGCCGAGCGCGATCCATAGATGGCCGCCGATCCTGCATCTTTCAGTATAGAAATGTTCTCAATATCGTTGGGATTAAGCAGGTTTACATCGCCACCTGGTATTCCATCAATCACCACCAGCGGCGTATTGTCGCCCAGTGTACCCAGTCCGCGAATATTCAGATTTACACCCTGGCCCGGTTCAAAATTCCGCTGTTGAATGATCAGGTTAGGGGAAGCGCCCTGCATGGCCTGTAATACGTTGGCCACAGGTCTGCCTTCTATAGCTTTGCTGGAAATACCATCCACCGCACCGGTTACGGAGCTGCGCCTTTGGGTTCCATATCCCACCACCACTACATCTTCCAAAACGGTCTCCATTTTCTTAAGGGAGATGCTTACCGTTTGCCGACCGTTGACCGCCACTTCCAGGTTTTCATAACCAACAATGGAGAATGCCAAAACGGGATCGAGCAAATTTTCCGGTAGTAACAGGCTGTAGTTTCCATTGGAGTTGGTGGTGGTGCCAATGCTTGTGCCCTTTACGGTAACGCTCACGCTGGAAATGGGCAAACCGTTTTCATCGGTAATTTTTCCCGTAATAATCTTGTCGGGCTGGTTATTCCTTTGCGGTAATAGTCCATTACCTTGCGTATAATTCTGCAGGGCATTGATGTCCTGTGCCTCGATTCGGCCACCGGATCTTCCACGCAGAATAATTTTATCGTTGATGATTTCCGCGCTGATATTGGCCATCTTCGACAGCGCATCCAGAATACTCGGCAATGGTTCGTTCTTTACTTCGATTGAAATGCGTTGGGCCGCATTTACGTCATCGTCCGAATAAACAAATACGTACTGAATTTGCTTCTCAATTTTCGCCAGTATTGCAGAGAGCTTTTCGTTTTTCGCTTTTATGGTAACGCGTTCCTCTTGCCTTTGTGAGGCCGAAGATTGCGTGAACTTCCTGTTGCCGGCAAAGCTAACCTGCGCGTGCAGGGAGAAACAGGTCGCAAGCATAAGGATGCCCGCAAGCAATTGTCTTGGATTTTTCCTGCAAGCCTTTCCGATCCGGAAGCAGGATGGTTTTGTTTTTTTCATGAGCAGCAATCGTTTTGGTCGATTAGTTAATCACCCTGGATGAAATAAGTATCTGTTCGTCTGAGATTTTATAATGAAAGAATTTCGTTTTGGCGAGATAATACAGAATTTCAGGGAGTGTGTTATTCTCGAATGAACCCGTAAGACGATAACCTGCTGTTTCCTGGTCGAGGAAGACAACTCTTTTCCCAAAATTCCTTTCGAGCGCTATGGCTATGTCTTCAAAAAGCATGGAACGGAAAATAAGCTTGCCTTCTATCCAGGCCTTATCTTCTTCGCTGGCCGTGCTGGAAGTGGTAGCCTGCTCCGTTCTTAATTCATACACCACCTTTTTATTGGGTGTCAGAAAAATAGTATCCGCTTGATTTTTCTTCTTTGAGCGGGGTATGAAAGCCACTTTCCCGGTTGCAACGGAAGTTTCTACCACCTCTTCATCATCATAAGCCTTTACATTGAACGAGGTTCCGAGCACCTGTATGGTTCCATTAGCCAGGTGAATAATAAAAGGCTTTTCCGGGTTTTTCTCTATGTCGAAGAAGGCCTCGCCATTCAGAAATACCTCACGTGTATTGCCGGTGAATTTTGCCGGATATTGAATCTTGCTATCCGCGTTTAGCCAGATCTTGCTTCCGTCGGAAAGCGAAATACTGCTCTTCACGCCTTTGGCGTTGAGTTTTTGAACGAGGTCGGTTGTTGCCGTATCCGCCTTCCGGGTATTGAATAGCTTATAGCCACCCACTGCCAGCCCAAGTAGCAGGAAAAACGAAGCGGCAATTCTTAGGAACGGATGTAGTGACCTGATACGGCGCGGTGAATTAACAGGATGACTTGTTTCGTTGAGGCCGATTTGCTGAAACATTTTTATCAGGGCCACCTCAGTGCCGGCATTTTGTTGCTGACTTTCCTGCTCCCAATACTTTTGGAGAAAAATCAACTCTTCGTTTAAAGAGGGATTTGTACGGATCATATCCGCCAGTTCGTTCCGTTCTTCCGCGCTGGCTTCGCCGGCCAGTTTGCGTGTCACCAATAATAAAAATCGTTTGTCGTGCTGCTGCATATTTTGGCGGTATTACTGTAAGGACAATTATTCCTGCAGGATTACTTACAGGCTTTTCAACTAGAAAATCAGAAGAAAGAGAAAAAGCCAGTCAGGAATGGGGGAAGCTTAGGTTTCTTTTTTTCAGGTTTGGCGGCGAGGGGCCTTACCAGGGATTGCAGTTTTTTGATGGCACGAAAGAGTTGCGTTTCCACCGTTCGTGGCGATATGCCGAGTATTTCCGCCACTTCCTTGTAGCGGAATCCATCTTCCTTAATGAGTTTGAAAACGGTTCGGCATTGATCCGGAAGGCCATCTATGGCCTGACTCAGACGAAACGAAATTTCTTTCCATTCGAGTTGCTGTTCGGGATCATCGCGATTCACGAGGCTGGTTTCCCCATCGGCATTTTCTACGGCAACGTGCAGATACGAATATTTTTTGAGATAGTTGAGCGCATGATTTTTTACTGAAACAAAAAGGTAGGTAGACAGGTTGTCAATCTCAGGCAGAAATTCCCTCCTGTTCCAGAGTTTTACGAATACGTCGTTGGTAATTTCTTCTGCAGCTTCTTTTACGTGAACATATTGCAGGGCAAAGTTGAGTAGCCCCGGATACAGCAGCCGGAAAAGGGAAGCAAAAGCCTGTTGATCTCCACTTGCTATGCCGCGCTGCAAATTTTTTATTTGTACTTCGTCTGGCCTCATGAGTTCGGTGTTAAAAGTAAGGCTTTATTGCAGGAGCATTTTTTTCTCGCGATAGGTTTTAAGCACAAATTCTCCAAAGATTGTATTGGCCCAGGCAAACCATTTGCGGGTAAATTGGTTCGCATCATCTTTATGAAAAGCTTCATGCATAAATCCTGTGTTCCCATGTGTTGACTGTAATAATTTCAGGCAATCCCTGATCTCTTTATCCTGTGTTGAAGTAAGCCCTCTGATCACTATGCTGATGGGCCAGATCATATCCACACCCACGTGCGGACCACCAATGCCCTCGCCCGCTTTACCTTTAAAGAAGAAAGGATTTGCTTCGCTGAGGAGGAGCCTGCGGGTATTGAGATAAACCGGATCGGTTTTTTTCATGGCACCGAGGTAGGGCAGGGCGAGCAGGCTGGGCACGTTCGCATCGTCCATCAAATTGTAACTTCCATGGCCGTTTACCTCATAAGCGTATACTTTTCCAAATTCCGGATGCATAGCGGTCGCGTATTGTTGAAGTGCTGTCTCCACTTCATTGGCCAGGTCAGCACAGGCGTTGGCGGTGGCAACATCCTGGTGAATTCGGTTAAGCATTTCAGCGGCCTGCCGAAGACTGGTGACTGCAAAGAAATTGGAGGGTATCAGGAAAGGGAAAATCGTGGCATCGTCGCTTGGGCGAAACATGGAAAAGATTAATCCCACCGGCTTACAGGGGTAGCCATAACCTGCAAGCGGCACACCATCGGTAGCCCAGGAGGTGGTACGTTCAAACTTGTAAGGCCCCTTGCCCGTCTTTCTTTGTTGTTCGCGGAAAGTGCGCACGATTAATTGTATAGAAGATTGCCATTTCACATCAAAAGGAGAGACGTCTCCGGTAGTTTTCCAGTATTGATAGGCGAGTCTGATTGGATAGCAAAGGCTGTCGATCTCCCATTTCCTTTCGTGGATACCCGGCTTCATGTCTGTATGGTCAGTCTTCCACTCGCCCTGCTTGCTTCTGTCCTTATAAAAGGCGTTGGCATAAGGATCATAAAGGATATTGTCGGTTTGTCGGTTGATGACCCCGGCGATCAGTTGCCGCAGGCGATCATCCTCCTTCATTAAGGTAAGATAAGGCCACACCTGCGCGGTACTGTCGCGCAACCACATCGCATCTATGTCGCCTGTAATGACATAAGTATCAGGTCGGTTGTTTATGACAGAAAAATCAACGGTAGTGTCGAGTGTATTGGGGAAACAGTTGCCAAAAAGCCAGGCGAGTTCCTGGTTGGGAATTGTAGTTTCAAGCTGGCGAATCAGTTTTTCAACAGCCGGACTGCTGAATTTTCGGTCGGCCAGTGGCGTGCGCACCAGTGGAAATCCATTTCGGGAAGCCAGTATCCAATCAGGCACTAAAAGGCTGGTTGACAGGGCAGCAAAGGATTGTATGAATTGCAGTCGGTTCATATGCATGCAGTCGTATCCTTGTAGGACAACGGAAATGAAGGGATTACTTACAAGCCTGGGACTAAATTTCTATGACCTGTTTTGATGTCAGGTCCGGCAGCCCTTATCTTTACAACAGCTTAGTTTTAAATATGACAAACGAAGAACTTATCAAAAAACATCCCGGCACTTTGCTGGAGAAAATCGTGAATGAATTGAGCAGCCAGGAAAGTGTTGATATTTATTTTGAAGATACCGACGAAGATCAATGGGCTGCAGTGAAGATTCATTTATACGAAGAAGATAAGGAAATGGCCCTTCAATTGTATTCAGAAGACCGGTGGGTGTTGCAGCTTGGATACTATGATAGTGAAGACGAATTCATCGAACTTTTCCAGGAACTTACCCCGGCGGAAGTTAAAATGGTTCCAATCAGCCTCCAAAAACTGATGCAAAAGGTGGTGATGGATGAAGAGGGGTTAAGAGTTCCGGCTGTTCTTATATCGAAGTGAGAGCCAATGGCCGGAACATGCTTTTTTAAGATTTAACTCATTCGACAATTCGACTCTGTCCTCGACTTTTACATCTCACACGCCGGCATCGCTCATTTCTGTTTATTCTATAGAACTGGTAGCCGCCTGATAAGCGTAACCCTCCGTTCGGTAAGCCACTCTTCCCGTTGCTCAATGGCGCAGTTATTTTCGTGATCTACTTTCAAAACAAAAAAATATGCGCACCGATCAAATAAGCCTTGTTCAGGAATCCTGGCAATGGGTGAAGCCGGTTGCTAAACAGGCCGGTCTTAACTTTTACGAAAAATTGTTTGAGGCCGCACCAGGCATCCGGCATCTGTTCAAAGAAAATTACCAGGAGCAGGCCGACAAGTTAATGGTGACACTCAGCTATGTGGTAAGCAAGCTGCAAAAGCCGGCTGACATTATGGGCGACATTGATAAATTAGGGAAAAGCCATGCGAAATATGGTGCCCAACCTGAACATTATGCGGTGGTGGGGCAATGCTTGATTGCCACACTCCGGGAGGGATTGGGGGAAAAATGGAATGAACCTTTGCAGGACGCATGGATCGCCGCATTCACCCTGGTAAAGGATGCCATGATTGCCGCGCAGGAGTCGGCTGCCAAACAACAGACTTTCAACTAAATTGTTTTTCTTGCATAGCTCGCTCACAGATAGGCAGGTTTTAATCCTTTATCAGTCATGGGATCAGTTGCGTCCCCATTCAAGGCAATTAACACAGGCGCTATACGAGCGCCTGTTTGCGCAGTTGCCTCAGGTGCGGCATTGGTTTGCAGAGGACATTCAGGAACAGTCGTGTAAGCTGGCGGCCGTTCTTAATTTTGTGATTGGCAAACTGCACAGGCTGGAGGATATCTTTCCCGACCTGCGCGATATCGGCCGGAAACACAGCAGCCATAAAATTCCCATCGAATGGTATGATGCAGTGGGTAATTGCCTCGTGACTGAGATAAAGTTGGCCCTGTCTGCAGAATGGAACCCGGAATATCAGGAAGCCTGGCTAAAATTGTTTTCCATCCTGAAAGAAAGAGTATGGGAGGGGCAAAACACCGGGAGTTGAATGCGGTTTGTCAGGCTTCAGCCGGAGTAGAAGACGGATCGCTATTATGAATATTGTATATTTAAACAACATATAAATCTCCCGTAACCTTTGCGTGCATGGAGGCATATAAGTTTGGTCGTTGCGAAAATTGCTTTCGCTGCAACGCTTTGTGCCCAGTTGCCAGACTATCACGTGCAGATGATCGCGGACCAGGAAGGGTTGTTGAATGCGGAAATCATTAGCATGGCCCGCGACAAGCGAGGGTACCTGTGGCTGCTTTCCAGCAATTCGATACAGCGAACCGATGGCCGGAAATGCTGGTATTTTCCCGTCATTGAGTCGGCCAGGCAAATTTTTGTAGATAGTTCCGACCGCATTTGGCTGGTAACCCGCAATGAAGTTATGCAGTTTGTGAATGATTATGCCGGATTCAGAGCGGTTCCTTTTCATGATAAGATGGAACGGCTGCCTCTTAGCCTTTTTGATTCGGGTGGCAAGATATTTTTGATTTCCACTCGGGGGCTGCTGCAATGGAATAACTTAGATATGCGCTTCGTTGCAGATACGCATTTCCGCTTTTCTGAGTCCAAAGAGTTTACGCGAATATCGGCCCGATCAGCGGATTATGTGTTTTTGTCCGATTCCGACAGCCTGTATAGTTTGCACCGCCAATCGGGCACCGTTGCTTCAATGGCTTCGGGCTTAAATGTGTCCGCAATGGTGGGCCTTTCGGAAAATCAGGTGTTGGTTTCCGACTTCAGTTCACGCACTTTCCATTACGATTTCGTGCATCAGCGAAAAAGCCCCTGGCATGCCAGCCTGGTAACGGGTAATCCCAACGATCCCTACCTGAGGATGAGCGCGGGGGTGGTTTTGGGGAAGGATAGTTTTCTCCTTTCGTCAAACCTTGGTTTCATTATCTACAATCAAAAGCGCGGCAGCTTTCGATTGCCGGTTTTCTATTCCCGCGGACAGCTGTTACGCAACAATCAATCCGTGAGGCAAATGTTCAAAGATGAGTTGGGAAATGTGTTTATGTCGCACGCGGAAGGGCTGGCTTTTTTCAATCCGCAGGAGTCGCCTATTCACTATATTATGAACTATCGTTATGCCAACGATGGCTTGCCCGATATTGATGTTAGAGGGTTTACCGAAGACGCGGAAGGGAATATCTGGATTGCTACGATCAACGGACTGGCCAGGTTGAATGTCGGGAACGGCATGATGCATTCTTTCAATTCAACGAGCGATGAACTGCAGTTCGACTATCCTTCCATTCGATACCTTCTTTATCATCAGTCGATGGTTTGGGTGGGCACGGGTGGCAATGGCGTTTGGATGTACGATATGAAAGCGCGCAGGTTCAGCCGGCCAACGCTCAAAAAGGCGGATAACAGCAGTGTCACCTCTGCCAATATGGAGCGTGAATATATTTGGAAACTGCTCCCCATGCAGGATGGAAACATACTGGTAGTATGCGGGCGAAGGGTTTACAGCATTGATCAGGAAAGTCTGGAGGCATCTGTTTTACCGATGGCAATACCTGGTATTTCACGGTCGGCCATGCAGGACTCCACGGGCAGGATATTGTTGGGCGGAACCAATGGCCTTGTTTGTTACGACAAACAATTTCAGCGACTTTTCTCCATTAGTGATTCATTGCCCGACAAGCGGGTAGCGGCCATATTGGAATGGAAACGAAACCGCGTATTGATAGGCACAAAAGGTTTATATGAATTGGTGGTGGATGACAAAGGGATTCATTCGTTCCGGAAGTTGACAATTTTCCCCGACAATCGATTTATTTATTGCATGGAGCAGGATAGTCTGGGAAGAATATGGATGGGTACCGATCGGGGCTTGTATCGATTGGACCTGAGCCGGTCGGAGCTTCGGGCATTTGATATCGCTGACAACATCCAGGTTCGTGTGTTTAATTCAAACGGACTTTTTCTTTCAGGAAACGGACTTTTGTTTGCAGGCGGACGTATGGGCCTGAACTATTTGAATCCTTACGTGGAGCGAACCCGGTCTATTCCCCTGAAACCCTGGGTGGAGTCGGCAAGTTTTGGCAATAACGATTCCATTTTTTTTCAGCAATACCAGCCACTGATCCTTAATCATTTTCAGCGGAATGTTAATTTAAGAATAGCCGTGCCAGAGTTTGCGACACCCTATGCGTTGCGATATCGATATCGTATAAATAGTAGTGCGGAATGGGTGGATAATGGGCAAAATGATCAGGTGCTGTTACGGGAACTTGCACCAGGTAGTTACAGAATTGATATTTCGGTTAGCCGCGATGCTGTTGAATGGTATGAGCAGAAAAATGCGATCAGCTTCTTCATCCGGAAGCCCTGGTGGATGCAATGGTGGTTCAGGATCGCGACGCTGTTGGGCGGATTGGCGCTTGTGTGGTTTATTAGAAGGTATCGCAGACGGAAGAAAGAGGAGGCTGAGTTTCAATTCGCCGTAGATTATTTCGCGAATTCCGCCTATGAGCATGCCAGTACCGAGGAAATTCTCTGGGATATTTGTCGAAATGCCATCGCCCGACTTGGCCTGGAGGATTGTGTTATTTACCTGCTGGATGAAGAACGTAAAATGCTGGTGCAGAAAGCCGCGTTCGGGGCCAAAAGCAATAGCGGTTTTGAGATTGTAAGCCCCATAGAGATCCCGGTAGGCAAAGCCATTGTGGGCCATGTGGCGGCCACTGGTAAAGCGGAGATTATCAGGGATACGTCAATTGACAGCCGCTATCTGGCTGATGATAAGCCCCGCCTTTCGGAGCTGACCATACCCATTATTCACCAAAGCAAAGTAATTGGAATAATTGACTCCGAACACAGCCGACGCAATTTCTTTCGGCAAAAACACATGGAAACCCTGCAGCGGATTGCTTCCCTTTGCGCATCAAAGATATCCCGTAGCATGGCCATAGCAGAATTGAAGAAAGCGGAAGAAAAATTGCACACGCTTAATACGAAAATTGCGGCCACCAAATACATGAATCTGCGCCTGCAAATGAATCCTCACTTTTTGTTCAATGCGCTCAACTCGATCCAGCACCTGATAGTAGCGCATCAAACAAATGAAGCCTACCGATACCTGTCGGTATTTTCACGATTTCTCCGTTCAGTGCTTCAATTTGCGGATAAGAACGTTATCAACCTCGAAGAAGAAATTCAATTGCTGGAGATGTATATCAGCCTGGAGCAGTTGGGTTCAGATAAGCGGTTCTGCTACCAAATTGTAGTAGGCAAAAACCTGGAGACCGAGGAAGTTTTAATACCGCCCCTGATTATTCAACCGCTGGTAGAGAATGCCATTTGGCATGGGTTAATGCCGGCAGAAGGGGAAAAGCAACTCAATATTCTGTTTGAAGAAAATTCGGATGATCAACTGGTTTGTGTGGTGGAAGATAACGGAATAGGCAGGGAAGCCGCCGCACAACTGGAAAAAGGAAAAATGGGACAGCTGGCCTATGAAAGCAAGTCGACAGCAATCATCCGTGAACGACTTGAGCTTCTGAAAGAAAAAACAGGTAAGGATGCGGCTATCCATGTAGAGGACAAAAAGCTGAACGGCCGGGCAATGGGTACGCGGGTAACCGTCATTATTCCATATTATAACCGGGATGAAGTATGATAAAAGCGATGATTGTAGATGATAAGATGGCGTCGATCGAATTGCTGAAATGGCTGATCAGCCAGCATTGCCAGGAAATTACTCTGGTGGGGCAGGCATGCAGTGTAGAGGAGGCGATACCGATTATTCGGCAACAGGAGCCCGATGTTCTTTTTCTCGATATTCAAATGCCGAAGCAAAACGGGTTTGATTTGCTATCGGGAATTGGCAAATGGGATTTTGAGGTGATTTTTACAACGGCCTATAACGAGTTTGCCATTCAGGCTATCCGGTACAGCGCCCTGGATTATTTGCTCAAGCCCATTGACGCCGGCGATCTGGTGAAAGCGGTGGAACGATTTAAGGTTAAGCGCATCTACGCGCCGGCAGGAGAGGAGTTATATCGAAACTTTATTCAGAATTTATCCAACAAAGCAATAAAACTGGCTCTCACCGGCGTCACTGATATACATTATGTAAGTCTCAATGAAATTATACGTTTACAAGCGGAACGTAACTATACACGTTTCCATTTTATTGATGGAAAAACATTTGTGTCAGCGCGAACGCTTAAAGAGTATGAAGAGCTACTGCCATCAGGCGAATTTATCAGAACGCATCGCACCCACCTGATCAATAAGTGCTTTGTATTGCAATACGACAGAGACGGCTTTTTGATGCTAAAGGACGGCAGCAGGGTGGAGGTTTCGAGGAGGAAAAAAGAACAGGTTTTGAAACTTCTCGGCTAGTTAGACCGGGTTACCGATTCAGAAAACAATCGTTCGCGCAAACACTTGTTCGTTCGGGTTGGGAACGGTTGAAGTTGAAGCGCGGGGGGGCCAGGTTCTGTCTTAGTCTAAAAATGAAACATAAGTGCTTGCCGTTTATCCAATTGGCCTTAATTTTACCGCAGTAGCCTGGCCAACCCGACAATAAGTTAAATTTGTCTAAATTTTTTTTGGTCGCCGTGCAGCAGTTTGGAAACTTTCTCTGTCTGCATGCTTGATCGTTCACTATCTCACCTTCATCCTTTGGAAGAGTTCATTTAACGGAACCAATTCCAGGGTATTATTTGCCGTTCACACAAAAGGCCAGGAAGCTAAAAAAAATTCCGGGTTAAAGAATTGTTATGATTATTCTTTGCAATAACATTGCATCCCTGTTAACCTGGTGAAAACTGTTAAGGCAATCACTTTTATTTAACCAAAAACAATCAACTGCATGAGAAAGCTGTTACTCGCAGCCTTTGCCCTATTCTTTTTTGCCGGGCAGGCTCTGGCACAGAAGACCATCTCAGGTAGAGTCACTGACGAGAGTGGCGCGCCACTCCCCAATGTGTCTGTCCTGGTAAAAGGGTCGGTTTCTGGTACTACTACCAAAGCCGACGGAACCTACACTTTATCGGTTCCAAACAATGCAACCACACTTACATTTAGTTCTGTTGGTAAGGCAACCAAAGAGGTAGCAATTGGCACCAGCACAACTGTCGACGTATTTTTGGCTAACTCAGCCACAGATATGGACGAAGTGATCGTAGTAGCTTACGGTTCGGTTAAAAAATCGGATTTCGTAGGTTCTGCTGCGCAAGTGAATGCCAAGCAACTGGAGAACAGGCCTCTGTCGAACCCCCTGAACGCTCTGGTGGGTGCGGCACCCGGTATCCAGACTACTACGGCCAGCGGTGCGCCGGGTTCAAGCCCAGGCATCGTGCTTCGTGGTTTTGGTTCGGTGCTGCTGTCTAACAGTCCACTCTACGTAGTAGATGGGGTTGTTTATGACGGTGGTTTTTCTAACATCAACCCCGACGATATCGAATCAATTTCGGTATTGAAGGACGCTACCACTTCGGCACTTTACGGCTCACGTGGTGCGAACGGTGTAATCATGATTACCACCAAAAGAGGTAAGAAAGGCAAGCAATCGCTTCAGATTCGCGTACAAACCGGCCGTTCTAACCCCGCCATTCCTGTTTACAATACAGTGAACACCGGCGATTATCTTGAAATGGCCTGGGAATCTTACCGCAATGGTCTGGTTTACGGACCTACCGGTGCTCCCATCGATAGCGCCAGCATGATCGCCAGCGGCACATTGCCCCGCTTTACGTCGGGCCCCAACACTGGTCGTCAGATTTTCCGCAACGGCAACTTCCGCGACATTTATCAGGTACTGGGTAACTACAATCCATACAATGTGGGTAACACTCAGATTGTAGGTCTCGATGGCAAGGTTAATCCGAATGCCGACCTGTTGTATCCCGAAGATTTGAACTGGCTCGATCAGGCAACCCGCACTGGCACTCGTAACGAGTACAGCGTGGTTTACACTTCAGGCACAGATAAGTCGGACGTGAGCGCTTCTTTCAACTACCTGAAAGAAGGCGGCTGGGGTCTTCGCTCCAGCATGGAGCGTTTCACCGGTCGTGTAACAACGAATATTCAGCCTACCAGCTGGTTTAAGTCTGGAATGAACATCGCGGGTAACCGTACCAAGTTCAACTATTCGGCTACCGGCGGTATCGTGAATCCTTTCTACTTCGCCCGTTACATTGCACCAATTTACCCCGTATACCTGCGTGAGCCGGGAACTGGCGAACTGGTGCTTGACGCATTGAACAGACCTCAGTTTGACTATGGTAACGAATATGGATATGCACGTCCCTACAACTCAGGCCGTCACTCCATTGCAGAACACCTGTGGAACCTGGAAAACGAAACACGTGACTTCGGTTCAGCTCGTCTTTATGCTGATGTAATGTTTACCAATTGGCTGAAGTTTACCACCAACGTTTCACTCGACGTTACCAACACAGCAGGCGAATCATACCAGAACCCGATTGTGGGTGATGGTTATCCTGCTGGTCGTTTGAGCCTTTCAAGTGGTAAAACAACTTCTACCACTTTCAACCAGATACTTACGCTGGCTCGCAAATTCAATGCGCATAACCTGAACGTGGTACTTGGTCACGAAAATTACCAGACTAATTCACGCGGGTTGGATGGTATGCGTATCGGCCAAAGCTTCGACGGTGTTTATATGTATTCCAACTTCAACACCATCAACTCACTGACTAACTCGCTGTCTGAGGTGAAAATTGAAGGTTACTTCTCCCGCCTTAACTACGACTACGACAGCAAATATTTCCTGACATTGTCTGGTCGTCGCGACGGTAACTCCCGCTTCCCCAAATCAGTTCGTTGGGATAATTTCTGGTCAGTTGGTGGTGCATGGAGACTCGATAAAGAGAATTTCTTCAAGCTCCGTTGGGTTGATATGTTGAAAGTTCGTGCTTCCTACGGTAAAGTAGGTAACTCAGAAGGTGTAGGTTCTTATCCCTACCAGCCTGGTTACAGCATAGGTTACGATAACTACACATATGCTGGTGTTCTTTTGACTTCGCTTGGTAGCCCCACACTTACCTGGGAAACTCAGAACCCGCTTGATTTTGGTATCGACTTCTCTTTGTTCAAAGGTCGCCTGTCAGGTACAGTTGAATACTTTATCCGCAAGAGCTCAGGTCTGATCTTCGACGTGCCTCAGCCTTACCAAAACGGTGGTACGCCGGGCGGGAACTTCTCTATTCTGCAGAACATAGGTAACATGCGCAACAATGGTATCGAAGTTCAATTGACTGGTAACCTCGTGCGCACGCGCGATTTCAACTGGAATTTGACTGTGAACGCTACCAGCTACAAGAACGAGGTGACCAAAATGCCTCCAACTCCGGCCTTTATTACCCGTTCTCCATTCAGAACAGAAGCAGGTCACTCATACTATGAGTTTTATACCCGCACTTTCTACGGCGTAGATCCTAACGATGGACAGGCGCTGTATAAAGGTGCAATTACCTATAATGCGGCCAACACCCGTCTGATCGACAAAGGAAACGGTGTGGTGGACACAGTTACGATTGACCACAACAACGCTCCCCAAACATGGATTGGCAAGCAGTCAATTCCTGATGTATATGGTAGCATCCAGAATAATTTGACTTACAAGAATTTTGAGTTGAATTTCATTCTGACTTACCAATTGGGTGGTTATGTATACGATGGTGTATACGGAGCCCTGATGTCGACCACTGTAAACGGTAACACTTATCATCAGGATATCAAACAGCGTTGGCAGAAGCCCGGCGACGTAACAAACGTTCCCCGTTTGGACGAAACTCGTAGCGCTCAATTTGGTGCTGCTTCTACTCGTTGGTTAACAAAAGCCACTTACCTGAGCGTTAACAGCATCAGTCTGGCTTATCGCTTGCCTTCTTCACTGCTGTCGAAGATCGGAGCATCGAATGCACGTGTATTTGTGAGTGGCGAAAACCTTCATTTCTTTACTGCTCGTAAAGGCATGAACGTAAACGGCAACTTCTCAGGTACAACTGGTGATACTTACGATGCAGCGCGGATCCTGACTGCAGGTGTGACCTTTAACTTTTAAATCAACACAAGATGAAGACAATCCTTAAATACAAAATGGCTGTGGCAATGCTGGCAATCGTGCTGCTTTCCACTGGCTGTAAGAAAGATTATCTCGACTTGGTTCCTCCGACAAGGCTTTCTACGGAGACCATTTTCGCGACAACGAAGAATGCTGAAGCGGCCATCAATGGCATGCATCGTATTCTGTATGTACAATGGTACGGTCGCCAGGCCGAAGGCGGTTACAGTGGTAACATGCTTTATATGGATGTGCTGGGCGAAGATTTCGTAATGACTGCACAGGCCAATGGCTGGTTCGTTGCAGAATACCGCTGGCTGGCTCAGCGTAACCAGCAAAGTGCGATGGTTCGCTACGGATACGGTTTCTTCTATGTATTCATCGGTAATGCCAACATGATCATTGCAAATATCGATAATGCAGAAGGTCCCGAAGAAGACAAACGCCGCATCAAAGGTCAGGCCTATGCTTATCGTGCCTGGGCGTATTACCAGATGATCCAGTTGTTTGGAGAGCGTTATGTAGCTGGTGGCGACAACAGCAGTCTGGGTCTTTCTCTGGTGTTGGAGCCGCGCAGTGGTGCTCTTCCCCGCAGTTCCGTGGAAGAAGTATATGCGCAGATCAACACTGATATCGACCAAGCAATCACTCTGCTGAACGGTTTGAATCGTCCTCACAAATCACATTTGAATGTGAACGTGGCGAAGGGTATCAAGGCTCGTATCGCGCTGACTCAGCAAAACTGGGCAGTGGCTGCTCAAATGGCCAACGAAGCCCGTCAGGGTTTTACGCTGATGAGCAATTCAGCCTATCTGAACGGCTTCTCTGATATCAACAACGTTGAATGGATGTGGGGTATTTCTCACCTGGATATTCACCCGACTTACTTCTATTCCTTCTATGCCTATCTGGGTAATTTCTCGTCCACCAACACACGTGGTAACCCGAAAGCAATCTTTTCGGTATTGTACGACAAGATTTCCGCTACGGATATCCGCAAGCAGCTGTGGGACCCCACAGGTACCAATACCTCCTTCCCGCTGGTAGCTGGTGGTACCCGTCGCCCTTACATGACGCGCAAGTTCATGTTGGCAAACCCTGGAAACAGCAATGGCGATCTGTGTTTCATGCGCGCAGCTGAAATGTATCTGATTGAGGCCGAAGCCCGCGCCCGCGTGGGTGGCCAGGAAGCTCAGGCACGTCAGGTATTGTATGAGCTGGCCGTGAATCGCGATCCTTCTTATGTATTGTCGACCAATACCGGACAGGATTTGATCGACGAAATCCTGATTCAACGCCGAGTTGAATTGTGGGCAGAAGGTTTCCGTTTCTACGACCTGAAGCGTTTGAACCAGCCGCTGGATCGTACGGGTGGTAACCACGATAACTCACTGGCTCAACTGATGCAGGAGCCTGCCGGAACCAAGAATTGGGTTTGGCTGATTCCTCAGGCAGAGCTGGAGTACACACAGGGTATAGTAGTACAGAACCCACTGTAATATTTCCTAAAACAGCATAGCAAAAGGCCGCTTCAATTGAAGCGGCCTTTTCTTTTGTTGATACATGCTACCACAAACTATGTATAGGCGGGGGGAGAGAGTTGAGGGAGATTTGTCAAAAGTCGAAATTCAAAATATCAACTCAAAACCACTAACATGAAAGTAACTGGCATCATCTTCATCGTTCTGGGTATTCTTGCCATCGCATTTAACGCGATCGCTATTCCGCAAATGGAATTTTCGTCGACCGGCGACGACGCCTACGATACAGGCTATAATATTGGCTTGTTCCTGATAGGTATCGTTGGGGTTATTTTGTTTATCGTTGGTATTATTCTCTATCGCGCAGGTAGCCGTCGGGAAAGGGAAAAATTGCATCAGATGTATCAACAGCAGCGTCAGCAACAGCCCCAGGAACCTCGCAGATACAATACGTATTAATCGGCATCGGAGCCGGGTCAGACCTTCAGTAGCTGGCGTTGAAAACCCTGCCGGTAATTTCGCCCAACGGGCAGGTGAATACCGTTGATGCAAACGGTGTCGGCAGTACAGCTTTGAATCCGGTCGAGCGCTATAATGTAAGATTTGTGAATGCGAAGGAATCGATTTTCGGGTAGCTTTTCCTGAAGATACCCGATACGCTGGTAGGTGAGGATAGACCGTTGTGGAGTAATGATTCTCACATAATCCTTGTTGCTCTCCACATAGAGAATATCTTTCAGCATGATCTTAACCAGGTCGCGATTCACTTTGAAATAAAGATAGGCTTTGTCGAACGCGTCTTCGGCAGCGGTATTGTCTACCGACTGTTTCAGAAATTCCTGTTGATTGAATTTGGCCAGGGATTTCAGGAATCGGTCGAAACTAACAGGTTTTACCAGGTAATCCAGCACGTCCAGTTCAAAGCCGTCGACGGCAAATTCACGATAGGCTGTAGTCAGTATGATGCGGGGCCGGTCCTGTAGCGTTCGGATCAGCTCAAGGCCAGTCATGCGAGGCATTTGAATATCCAGAAATAGCAGGTCTACCGCTTGCTTTTGGAGAAACGAGAAGGTATCAATCGCATTACTGCAAGTGCCCTTCAGCTCCAGATCATCAAGTCGCTCGATATAACTTGCCAGTAGCTCGCGGGCCGGCTGCTCGTCATCAGCGATCAGGCATTGAATTTTCATGCGATTGATTTTTGATTTTCAGTATCACCAGGTGGGAGCCGTCTTCCTTCAGGCATTTCAGCTCGTGTTGTCCCGGATAAAGTATGGATAACTGCTTTCTCACATTTTCGAGGCCAAGCCCATTTCGACCATTTGATTCAGCCGGATGTTCGGAATAGCTGTTCTCTATTTTTACGGTCAGCCATTCGTCCTGAATAGAAAAGTCCATTCGAATCCAACTATTGCCGGTTTCCCTGTATACACCGTGCTTGAAGCTGTTTTCAACCAACGGTAGCAATAGCAGCGGGCTGATAAAAAAATGATCCATTGGTTGATAAACGTTGATCGATACATCCAGTCGATCCTGATATCTGATCTTTTCCAATTCTACATAATTACGGATATACTCCAGTTCTTTACTGGCGGATACCCAGGCGGTGCGACTATCGTACAACATGTAACTGAGCAGACCCGACAACCGGAAAATGGGGTCGGCGGTGCTGTCGTTATGTCGAATAGCCTGCGAGTATATATTGTTCAGCGTGTTGAAAAGAAAATGAGGTTGTACCTGCGTTTTCAGGAGTTGTAGCTCAGTTTCTGCCTTTGCCTGCATCAGTTCCCTCGCATGCCGCTGTTGTTGGTTCCATCGGTTAGCGAAATAGAACATGGCGTATACAGCAACGATCAAAAAAACACTCATACCTTCTATCAGCAGTTTAGGCCAGTAGAGCCAGTCCATCGTTTCCAGATACTCGGGATTATAAAGCGGATATGTATAAAAATAATTGAAGCTTCGGCGCAGAACGGCAAAAAATATAAAGTTGAAAATGATGGCCAACATAAAGCTCCTTTTCCGGTCGCGTTCATACAGTTTCGGAATCAATATGTGCACTGTCAGCCAGGCCGCCAGCATGCTGATGGGTACTATTACCATTGCGTTAAGGAAATAGCGACAGTACTCGCTGGCAAATGCAGCATTGCTTAGCCACTCGTAACAAAAATAACAACCCCAGAATACGAGGTTGAAGCGCACCAGTGTATATCTGTTGGCATTCATCGTCGTTCTAAAGTTAACACTAGCCATCGCCAGGGAGCGCATATTTCGACAAACGACATTATACAACCACGAACGGCTTAGATGCGAAAAGGACGGTTGAAGTGGCCAATTGGCTGCTCCGGTCGAAAATGGATTCTGTTTAACACTTGTATTTGGCAACTTGATGCAAAATCAACGCCATGATACAACTATGTTTTTGTCTGCTTACAGGAATCGTTCCAGTTAATTTTCACAGCTGGCTGGCGGCTGAACGCAACAACGCTGGATTCGTGAACCTCGACCTGCTATTCTCCGGAAGACGCTCCGAAGAATATTTGCGAGTTGCTAAAGCCGAAGATCAAGTGAACCTGTCGAAGCAACGCCGGCGGACAGAACGGGCAGAGCGTCGATTGCATCAACAATTAATTCGAGCTGAAGATACCAAGAGGCGCATCAGCAGATTTCTAACCGACTATCCGGCACTTGCTTTCATTCTGAACAATCTTCGTTACCGTGACAAAAACGGTGTCGAACATCACCTGTATGTGTTGGTTCATACCGGTTCTTTAGACGGAGATATCAGAGTGGCGCAGACAAAGTTTCAAATAAATGATCGCGACCAATTATCGTGCCTTTTGCCAGGCGGAGAGAGGGTTGACCATGCCGTGCTGGTAACCCTTGATAAACGGCAATTTGTGGCTGATGCGCTGCCGCATGAATTAGGGCATATTCTCGCACTGGCGGCTAATCCCAGAGCCTATTTTGAATTGTTGAGGCAGCGGCCCTGGCATTTTGACTGCCAGTCGCAACTGGGCCATCCGGTGGCCATGCCGGCGATTGCGATGCAGGAGAGGTGAGATTGGGAGGGGAGAGTGGGGAGTGGATAGTGGAGAGTGGAAAGTGGGGAGTGGGGAGTGGAAAGTGGGGAGGGGTGGAGTGTGGCCTTTTTTCGGGTGGCCTGCGGGTTTTTTAGTACCTTTGCACGTCCCGAAAAACGGAGCCAGCGGGAGGCAAAGCAAACGAATGAAGAATATCCGAAATTTTTGCATAATCGCCCATATCGACCACGGTAAATCAACCCTGGCAGATCGGCTGCTGCAGTCGACCAATACAATCAGTGAGCGTGACATGATGGACCAGGTGCTGGACGATATGGACCTGGAGCGTGAAAAAGGCATCACGATCAAAAGCCACGCTATACAGATCGATTACCTGCACAAAGACGGTCAGAAATACACACTGAACCTGATCGATACGCCCGGCCACGTAGACTTCAGTTATGAAGTAAGTCGCGCCCTGGCCGCATGTGAGGGAGCGTTGTTGCTGGTAGATGCCACGCAGGGTATACAGGCCCAGACTATCAGCAACCTTTACCTGGCCATTGAAAATGACCTGGAAATCATTCCGGTGATCAACAAGATCGACATGGATGGGGCGATGATTGAGGAAGTGAAAGACCAGATCATTGAACTGATTGGTTGTAAGCCTGAAGATATTTTGCTTGCGAGTGGTCGTACGGGTCTGGGTGTAGATGGTGTGCTGGAAGCTATCGTAGAACGCATACCGGCGCCCGAAGGAGATGAAAAAGCCCCGCTACAGGCGCTCATTTTCGACAGCGTGTTCAATAGCTTCCGCGGCATTATTGTTTACTACCGGATACTAAATGGAACAATTCGCAAAAACGACCTTGTAAAATTTGTTTCAACCGGTCAGCAATACGGCGCCGATGAAGTAGGTATTTTGAAGTTAAAAATGACTGAGCGCACCGAAGTGAAAGCTGGCGACGTGGGCTATATCATCACCGGCATTAAAAACGCCAAAGAAGTAAAGGTAGGTGACACTATCACACTGGCAGCCAATCCCACTCCCGAAGCCATCAAGGGTTTTGAAGAAGTGAAGCCAATGGTTTTTGCCGGTATTTATCCGGTGAATACGGATGAGTTTGAAGAACTGCGCGATTGTATGGATAAACTGCAGTTGAACGATGCTTCCTTAAGCTACGAATTGGAAACCAGTCAGGCTCTGGGCTTTGGATTCCGATGCGGCTTTCTGGGTATGCTGCACATGGAGATTATACAGGAGCGTTTGGAACGCGAGTTTGATCAGACGGTGATTACCACAGTACCCAACGTAAGCTTTATGGCCTACCTCACCAATGGAGAAACAGTTGTTGTTAACAACCCTGCCGAATTTCCTGATCCGGTTAAAACCGACCGGATTGAAGAGCCTTATATTAAAGCGCAGATCATTACCAAACCCGAGTATATCGGAAATATCATGACGCTTTGCCTGGGTAAGCGTGGTATTTTGATCAATCAGAGCTACCTCACTACAACCCGGGTGGAATTGATATTCGAAATGCCATTGACCGAAATCGTATTCGATTTCTACGATAAGTTGAAATCCCAGACAAGAGGATATGCCTCCTTCGATTATCATCCCATTGGCTACCGCGACAGCGATATCGTGAAAATGGATATCCTGCTCAATGGCGACAAAGTGGATGCCTTAAGTGCTTTGATCCACCGGAGCCGTGCACAGGATTTCGGGCGCAAACTTTGCGAAAAACTCAAAGAGCTGCTGCCCCGTCAACAGTTCCAGATTGCCATTCAGGCAGCAGTGGGTGCAAAGGTAATTGCGCGTGAAAACATCTCAGCCATGCGTAAAGATGTAACTGCCAAATGTTATGGCGGTGATATCAGTCGGAAACGCAAACTCCTCGAAAAACAGAAAGAAGGTAAAAAGCGCATGCGCCAGATCGGAAACGTAGAAGTGCCGCAGGAAGCGTTTCTGGCGGTGTTGAAATTGGACGACTAGAACATGCCCATTAAAGCCCGGTCCCATATCACTTTTTTTGCCCGTTGCTGCCTCTGGTTAGTTTGGCTGGGTGTGGGCAATAACCTGATCAACACTCCCGATCTTGCAAACCCTCGCGGACTAAACTCCTACGATGAAATGGAAACCGTCGCTGAATGGGTGTGGGAAACAGTTACCGACTATGAATATGAGGGTGCTGATGAACATCAGGCTGATACCGATACAAAACAGGGTGCCTCTTCGCCCGATTGGCTATTTTGCCAGGAGTCGCTTTCATTAGTTAATGATGCCTTTTCTACTCCCCTGTTAGCATCCCTTCTTCTCGATGATCCGGTATCGCCACTGCTGGAAATACAGACTCCGCCTCCAGACTTCACCTCTTGATTTATTCTCTCAGGCATTGAAAATCGGCAGCTAAAGTTGCGGTATATATTGTCGCACACAATACTGCTATCTGTTCATTTCTAGTTTATAAAAATGAAAAAAATAACTCTTGCCCTTGTGGGCATATCTATATCTGTAATTATCCTTGGTCAACAAACTAAGGTGCCAACAATCATTCCGCACAAATCCGATTCCCTTCCCGGAGTTGGCAATATTGAAAAAAAACATCTTCCAAAGATCGATCACGCTGAACCACTTTATATTGACCTGATCCGCGATCTTGGAGCCCGCAAAGGTGAACAAGAATGGAATTTTGGCTTTGAAATGAAAGATAACCTTCGGTTTGATCAAATCAGCGCCTTGGTAGAATATGAATTTGCGCCAATAGATCGCCTCGGATTCGAAGTAGAACTCCCTTTCAATTTCTATACCTCTCAACAAAAATGGCCACGCGACAGCCTTCCTGGAGCCGGCCTGAATAGTATAAAGGCGGCTGTTCAATGGACATTTCTGGTGTCACCCAAAGCGCAAACCAGTATGGCGTTGGGCTATATTCATGAAGCCCTGTTGCCAAGCTTCCGGGAAATGAAAGGACTGGCATTGAACGGTCACCTGTACAATCCATTTGTAGTACTAGCCAAAAAATGGAGCAAAAACTGGCACTCCCTGCTATATACGGGGCCACTGATTGAAAAACTTCATGGACATAGGACACAGGTGCATTACGCCATCAATAGCAATGTACATTTCATGATACCTGACAGCAGAAATTTTGTGGGAATTGAAGCTAACAAGGAGATTGGTGCGTCGACGTTCAGTATGGTGCTACGACCGCAAATGCGCCTGGGTATTACTAACAACCTGCTATTGGGTATCGTGGGGGGCATACCTATTAAAAAAGATCAACAGCGTATGAGTATGTTCACAAGACTAATATGGGAGCCGCGACACAAATGAATGTTTAGTTGTGTAGTTGTTGAGATTTGTAGTGGTCTGCCTGCCTGCTGGTTTTCTTGCCGCAGACAGGCAGGCCGCGTTGTATAGTCGTTGAAGTGCCGAATTGATTAGATGTATTTTATCGGCGTAAATCTGTGCAAAAATCTGCATCAATCTGCGTGAACAGAACTGCTGCGCCTGTTGGCATAATTGTTCAGGCAACAGGTTTTTTGTTCACGCAGATTGATGTAGATTTTTTCGCAGATTGACGCAGACTGCAGGCTGAGGTTTATGGAATTCAGTTGCCGCCCGATTTCTTTTTACCGGGGTCGGGAAATGTTTTGCCTTCTTCGGTTGGTTGATTTACCGGAGGGTTTCCGATCAATGGGTCTACACCATTCATGTCTATTTTGTAGTCGAATGGCTTGTCAATAAAGACCCATTTACCATTTTCCCATTTAAAAGCTTCATTGTCGCCATCCGGCACCAGGGTCCACGGATTATCGGGTTCGTTGCTCTCCGATATAAGGTGATCAAGCAGGATCATTCCAAGATCCGGCACATAATTCACCAGTACACGGGCATCTTTTTTATATTCTATCTGAACGCGAAATGGTGAACGATTGCGCATGCTGTCGGTGCGATACTGAAAGAAATTTCCCCCGAATACGGGCTCACCGCGACTGTTGAAACTTAATACTTCAATCCACTTTTTGGTACTACGTACCGAGTGGTGATCGAGGCCGAAGAGCGTGTAATAGGGTTTGCCCTTGTATTCTGTCCTGATAACGTTATAATAGATTGCACCGATCCAGTTATTAGCTCCTCGTACTGAGTCTGCGGCGTTCTCTGTAAACTCCGAAACGTCTATCAGACCATACAGCTTTAGCGATCCATCAGCAGTTCGCATTTGAATAGCGCCTCGCTGGCGGGCATAATATTCGTCGTACTGCAGATTCCACGAAAAAATACGAAAACTGCTATCGGGAGCATATAGTTGCGATATACCTTTCACATTTTCGAGCGAATACCAGAACGAGTTAGGAATCTGAAGAGTCCGGACCAGGGTGCGGATAAAACCGGTATCAGCCTTCATCCGATCCTGGGTAAGTGTATCGGTAATTAATAGGCGGGCAAGTTCTTTCAACTTTTCTTCCTGTGCACGCATGGCTTTCATCTGAGCACCGCTCAACTTCTGTGCGTTGGCTGCAAAGCAGATCAAAACTATGATTGTAAACAGCAGAAATTTCTTCATGGGTTGTTGGACTGATTCCGTGGACAAAGTTATCATTTTAGGCCCGCACAATGGCGGTGGTTTTCGGAGTTAACGCAGAAGCGCCTGATTAATTTTGCGGATGTTCACAAAGCTTTCACAAAATGCTGCAGGTCAGGGAAAATCAGGTCAATATCAGGGTGGGGCAGGCTGATGTGAGGATTAGTCGTGGTCAAAAACACCGTGTACATACCGGCATTTCTTCCAAATTGCATATCGCTGATATTATTACCGATCATGATCGATCTCGAAAAATCAATTGCTGGAAAATCGCGCCGGGCACGAAGTGCCATCCCCGGATTGGGTTTTCGGAGTGGATCTTTATTACTCAATGAACTGGCGTAGTAAATGGCGTCGATGCGGCCGCCGGCGGCCACGATAGCCTCTCTCATTTGATGGTGGATGACCTGCAGGGTTTCTTCGGTCATCAGTTGTTTGCCAACTCCTCGTTGATTGGTCACCACCAGAATGGTTGAAAAACGATTCGCCAGTTCTGCAAAGATGGCCGGTGCTCCCGGCATAAAATGGAATTCCTCGGGCGAAAAAATATAACTGCCCGGCTTGTCTTCATTAATTACTCCATCACGGTCGAGAAAAAGGGTCCAACCTTCACCAATATCGGACAGTTGAAGGCCAGCGTGGATTAAATCTTTATCTGCCTTATTAAAATCGGCCGGAATGCCGATATCGATAAAGTAACCGTTCTGCACAATAGCTCCCAGCGTGCCGGCGTCGGCATTTTTTTCAAGCAGATCGGTTTCAAACGAAAACTTAAGAGGTAATTGTTGGGCCAGCAACCATTCTCGATTCAACAGGTAGACTCCTCCGTTAATATTACCTGTTTGCACCCAGCTTTTTTCTTCAAAAGAGAGAACCATGCCCTTTTCGTCGGTCCTGACCACACCGTATCGGTCAAAATCTTTCATGGGCTTTAATGCCAGGCTGCATTGCCAGCCGCCGGCCAGATGAAAACTCAGCAATTCGGACAGGTCGATCTTGAAGAGGGTGTCGCCGTTGACAATAAGAACGTTGTCGCTAACGGCATGTTGTGCAGCCAGCACAATAGCACCGCCCGTACCAAGGGGTTCGGCTTCCACTACACAATCATACTCCAGGCTGGCAAATTCGTCGTGCAACCAGCGCTCAATGACCTCGTGTTTATAGCCAAGCGAAAACACGATACGCTCGATACCCTGCAAACGCAAACTCCTGATCACATAATAGAGAAATGGTCGTCCGGCCACGGTCGCCATGCACTTGGGCAGATCGGGTACTGCTTCCCGAAGTCTTGTGCCCAAACCGCCGGCAAGTACGATAGCTTCTCTGATTTTTTGGGGTTCACGGCTGTCGGCTTGCATGTACTAGGGATTGTTTTTGGGGAAACAGGCTGCTTCAACAAGTTGGCAAATGATATGTCCGAGCAGCATATGCGACTCCTGAATGCGGGGCGTATTGTCGGAAGGAATGGCGAGCCAGTAGTCGCAATATTCCTTCATGGCACCTCCGCCAGCGCCGGTAAAACCAATTGTCACTAATTTTTTCTGACGCGCCATTTTCACGGCCTGAACGATATTTTCCGAATTACCCGATGTACTTAGCGCTACCAGCACGTCGCCAGGCTGGCCCAGACCTTCTATCAAACGGGCATAAATTAAGTTGTAGCCGTAGTCGTTGGCCACTGCGGTGAGATAAGAGCTGTTGCAGTGCAAAGCTTCAGCTGGCAGGGCTTTCCTGTCAAGGTAAAATCGACCAGAGAACTCGGCAGCCAGGTGTTGCGCGTCGGCTGCACTTCCGCCATTACCACAAAAATACACGCGTCCTCCCTCTTTGAACGATTTACTGATGGCGTCAGTAATTTGTTGTACAGTGGCCAACATGGATTCATCCTGCAAGATCGACTGGCTTACGGCCAGATGTTCGGCAATGATTTCATTGATCTTCATAAATGAAAATGGTCATGCAATATTTACATGCTCGATGCACAAAGATACTGACAAATAGGGGAGCGGGACATCAAATGGTCCAGGTCTTCAAGCCATGCTCGATGAACTGATATCGTCTGTGGCGACCACCAAATCGTAGCAGTGCTTTCTGCACGGAATATTTGCTGGTGCCAGGGCAGTAGAAGGTCATGAATCCTCCGCCGCCGGCTCCGGAAATTTTTCCACCAGTAGCGCCTGCCTTGGTAGCAGCTTCATAAATCTCGTCGATCAGGGGATTACTGATACCTTCGGCCATTTGTTTTTTCTGCTGAAAGCCGAAGTCAAGTATCTGTCCAATTTCGTGAATGCGGCCTTTCAAAAGGGCCTCTTTCATCAACCGGGCCTGTTCTTTTAACTGGTGCATGGCTTCAATCGACTTCCCTTTTTGTTCCTGAACGTTCCGGCTTTGTTTCTGAATGATGGCAGCCGATTCGCGGCTGGTGGCAGTGTAATATAGAAGCAGATTATTTTCCAGTTCAAAAAGATATTCAGGTCGAATGCGAAGGGGGTTCACAATCACTTTGTCGTCGCCGTAAAACTCCATGAAGTTAACACCGCCGAAAGTAGCAGCGTATTGGTCCTGTCGGCCGCCGGCCAGTCCCAGGTCCTGCCTTTCAATTTCATAAGCATAATGGGCCATGTCGTATTCGCCAAGGGGAAGCCGAAGCATTTCGGTAAATGCGCCAATAATGGCTACCACCAACGTGGAGGAGGTTCCCAGGCCGGAACCAGCCGGAGCATCTACAAACGTTGACAAACGGAAACCAGCTTCAGGAATACCGTAATCGCGTTGGATACGGTTATACACCCCTTTCAACAAATCAAGCTCTCCATTTACAGGCAACTCCTTTGCCCAGGCAAAGCGTGCGTTTTCACCACGATCCTGTGCCACCAGTTCAATCACCGGTTCATCAAGTGGCTCAATGGTTGCCATGGCATACAGGGAAACTGTCGCATTCAGGATGGCACCACCAAACTGATCACAATAAGGACTCACGTCTGTGCCACCACCGGCCAGACCTATTCGAAGTGGAGCTTTGCTACGATAGATCATGAACAAATAAGTTAATGGTTTTGCGATGTTGGAAGGCGTTTACTGCCAGCAGCCAGTTCACGAATCGAGTGAACCAGCCTTTCCCAACTGTATTTCTTTTTCTCCTCTCGTAGAGCCGGCAGGAAATGTTGCCGCCCTGTCTGATAAAACCGGAGGATGCCGTTGGCAATATCGGTTGGATCAGGCTCCACTACCAGTCCGGCCCTTTCGTGAGGTACCAGATCGGGCAGGCCTCCCACTCTGGTAACTATCATGGGGATTTCGAAGTGATAAGCCAGCGGGGTAACTCCACTTTGAGTGGCATTCCGATAGGGTTGTACCACTGCATCGGCCGAGCAGAGATAATCACGCACTTTTGAATCGGGTATGAAATCAGTATGCAGGATCAACAGATCTTGGATACCCAGTTCAGCGATTAATGAGCGGTAGGGCGCTCCATCCTCGTAGAATTCGCCTGCCACCAACAGACGGATATTTTGTTCGCGAATACGAGGGTCGGCCATGGCCCGCAAAAGCAAATCCAGCCCTTTATAATTTCGAATGAAACCAAAGAACAGCAGTATTTTTTCTTCAGAAGAGAATCCAAGTGTCTGCCTGGCTTTCTCTCTGCTTTCGGGTTCGCCAAAATTGTCATAGAGGGGATGGCGAACAAGCTGCACCGGCCAGCGGTTGCCAAACTGTTGCAAGTCTTCCATTACTTTTTCGCTCATGGTCACAAACGCATCGCAGGATTTTACAAAATAGCGGGTAAATATCCTGTCGCCCGGTCGCTTTTCGTGGGGAATTACATTATCCGCAATGCATACAATTCGCGTATGTTTATTTTTTCTTACTCTCCTCAAAATAGTTCCCAGTGCTGGGCCCATAAATGGTAGCCAGTAGCGAACGACAATCAGATCGGGTCGCATTTTTTTTATTCGATTTCCCACCCGTATCCAGTTGATCGGGTTGATGGAATTGATTGCCGCGTGAATTTTAAGGTCTGCTGGTGCAGGCTCAGAACTATACTGTGTTTTTCCAGGAAAAAGAAAGGAGGGATACTGGAGAGAGAATGAAAAGATTTCACAGCTGTCGCCCTGATTGATGAATTCTTTGGCGAGACGCTGGTTGAAACTGGCGAGCCCACCGCGCAGCGGATGCCCGGGTCCTATAATCAACACTTTCTTCATCAGAGTCCGGCGCGGGTTTCAATCAGGTAAGAGTTTCGACCACTTGCATTACGCGATACCAGTTCGCCAATAAAGCCAGCCAAAAAAAGCTGCATGCCTATGATCACACTGGTGAGCGCCATATAAAAGCCGGGACGGTTGGTAATGGGGTAGTTAAAGTCGATCATCTTAGAAATGGTCAGGTAGATCGATATACCCAGGCCGATCATGAAGAATATGGTGCCCCAGAGACCGAAGAAATGCATGGGGCGTTTACCAAATTTGCCCATGAAAAAAATCGTCATCAGATCAAGGAATCCATTGATAAAACGCGACCATCCAAACTTAGTGACTCCATATTTACGGGCACGATGTTCTACTACTTTTTCGCCTATCTTTCGGAACCCGGCCCATTTAGCCAGAACAGGTACATATCGGTGCATTTCACCGTAAACTTCAATGCTTTTAACGACATTTTTTCGGTACGATTTCAGGCCGCAGTTAAAATCATGCAACCTGATCTTACTCATTTGCCTTGCGGCGGCATTGAATAGTTTGCTTGGCAGGTTCTTTGTGAGCTTATTGTCATAGCGTTTCTTTTTCCAGCCACTTACCAGATCAAAACCTTCCTCCACGATCAAACGGCGCAGTTCCGGTATTTCATCGGGACTATCCTGCAAATCGGCATCCATAGTAATGATCACATCTCCTTCAGCCGCCCTAAAGCCTTCGTTCAATGCGGCCGACTTACCGTAGTTCCGTTGAAATTTGATGCCTTTGATGTGGGGATTCTGCGCACGTAAACGCATGATTACTTCCCATGACCGATCGGTACTGCCATCGTCTACGAAAATGATTTCATAGCTCAGTTTATTTGCCTGTACTACACGCTCAATCCATGCCGAAAGCTCCGGCAAAGATTCCTCTTCGTTTAATAGCGGTATGACTAACGAAATATCCATGGAATTGAGCGTTTAGTGTCCGTTAAAGATCGGCACCGGGGCCAGCCATATGGGCCGTTGGTTTTCTAAAAATCAATGCAAAGATAGAACAGGCCGCCGTAAACAGCACGCCCAGCAACAGATACTGGAAAATGGTAAGCGAAATGATAGTGGTCATAAAGCCTTTTTTAAAACCGGCCACCCGTTCGGTGATCTGGTCAGGCATCAGTTCCTTCTGAGCCTTTAGGTCTTCGGTCATTTTAACGGCCATGTCTTCTTTGATTTCCGGATTGGCAGAATAGAAAACAACCGAATAAATTACCATAATAAGAGTTACGATAATGAAGCAGCGGAAGCCGGTATTGAACAAGCCGCCAAACTTTCCGGTGTAGGCAGGCGATTTCACGTATTCGTAAATGGCCCATCCCACCCCTCCACAGTATAGAATATGTGGTAAATAACCCGCAGGGGTTTCGGCAGATACCCCATTGCTGGCCAGCAGCAGCATGGAGCCTACGATCAGAAGGCCGGTAATAACTCCCTTAACCAGTGGTGTCGTCTTTGGCATGTTGGTATAATTCAGTTGATTCAGGATTCGTAGTATAACTGTCCTTTAGTGAAAGTTCCCAGCACTCTGCCTTTCAGTTTTTTTCCAATAAACGCTGAGTTCCTCGATTTGCTGCGGAAAAATGAGTTGTCTACCACGATCTCTGCAGCGGGATCAAAAAAGCTGAGGTTTGCCAGACTGCCGGGCTCTATCTTCACTTCGGGCAGTCCAAAGAGCTGACGAGGTCTGATCGACATCAGCGAAGCCCATTGATCAGCACTTAAGCCGGGCACCGAGCTATTGACCACCGCAAAAGCCGTTTCCAGAGCAATCATGCCTGGTTTGGCATATTCAAACTCCACCACCTTGCTATCGTATTCGTGTGGTTGGTGATGACTGGCAATACAGTCAATCAGTCCCTCTTTCAAAGCCTGTCGAAGGGCTGCCCGGTCAGCTTCGAGCCGATAGGGTGGGTTCGATTTCAGATTGGTGTCGTATCCGGCAATATCTTCGTCTATAAAAAAAAGATGGGCCGGACTCACGGAGCAGCTGATATCGATGCCTGATTCTCGGGCACGGCGAATATATTCGAGCGATTTGGCAGAACTGATACCGGTGAAATGGAGACGCGATTCGGCATAACGGGCCAGCTTGATGTCGCGCGCTACCATCAATTCTTCCGACAATGCCGGCTTGCCGGGCAGCCCGAGACGGGTAGATACAATTCCCTCGTGCATAAGGCCCTGTGGGTTGACACTGCGGTCATCAGGAATTTGAATAAGCAGTCCATTGAAGGATTTAACGTATTGCAGCGCCTTGATCAGGAGTCCGGCCGATTGTATCGGATGCAGGCCATCCGTAAACGCAACTGCTCCGCTGGCATGCATGTCGTACATTTCGGCCAGTTCTTTGCCCTCGGTTTGTCGGGTCACCGCTCCAAGCGGATGGATCGATACCGAAAGTGCCCTCGATTTTTGAACGATGTATTCTACGCCTGCTTTATTGTGGATACAGGGATTGGTATTGGGCAACACAAGCACATCGGTGAACCCACCTTTTGTAGCAGCAGCTGCGCCCGTCTCCAACGTTTCTTTGTGCTCATAACCGGGATCCGCGAAATAGGAAAAACAATCCACCCAGCCTGGAGAAACAAAGGCGCCATTGAGATCGATTACCCGATCGGCTGTACTTTCCAGCCCAGTGCCGATGCCGCGTATGATGCCATTTTCAATAAAAATATCGGTAACTGCCCCGTTTTGGGGTGAAGTAGGATCAGCAATCCGGGCTTGCTTAATGAGTATTTTCATTAAGGCGCGAAGATAATGTAAAACAGAGACTTGACATGCCGGGATTTGTGACCTTTCCTGCCAAAAATAACGGCGAAGCACGTAAAAATCTATCTGTGCATGCCTGGCAGGCCCAGCCTGCGGGTGCTGAAAAGCAAAGAGCTGTATCAGGCCGTCTCCCTCAAGTTGGTAGAAAGGCCCGAAAGGAAGAAGTATTCTGCATAAGGCGGAGAGGCAAAAAAAAGCCGCTGCAATAGCAGCGGCTCTAAGTTAGATCAATCTGGTAATGTGCCATTTTCGATAAACTTCACTTGTGGCACTCTTTCAGGATTAGTGGCGCCTGGTTTGCCAACTACCAACAGCGTGTACACTTTCTTAGCCTGTACCGGAAAAGTGCGGCTCGTGTCTATCGTGGCACTGTTCACTTCAATGGTCAGGCTGCCCGGGCTAACCGGCAGGAAATTGCTAACACGACCGTAGATCGCAAAATCGTTGACATAGGGCGTACCGTCGACCGACACTTTTACCTGTTGTGCTGCCGAATCGGGGATAGCCTGCACATAACGGATATAGGCCATGCCTGTGCTGGCAGAAAGGCCATTGTAGTTGTCGTGTACGACTATATTTCGATAGTTGTTGTTAGCACCGGCAAAAAATACCGAGTAGTAAAGGTTCGTGTCCAGCCTCACATCGGCTGAAACCAACGGACTACTACTGATGGTATTGTAAGTTGCCAGTTGGCGATCACCCGCAAACACGGCAATATACGAACCGGTATAATTGTCGTAACCCAGCGGCACATTACTGATAATACTACCATTCAGCACAAAATTCACCGGACTTTGGTCAATCGACAAATTAAAGGCCATTAATCCGGCGATATTGTTGTTGTCGCCGCCATCGTCATCAAATTTGTTACAGGAACTGAACAGCAGTCCGGAAAACAACAGTACCGTTGCGGGTAGCACCAACTTTCGCATCAATTGCATTTTCATCATGGAATACTTTTTTAAATAATTCAAAAATCAGAAAGTAATGGCTGAACACTGCCCGGAACGGGCTCAATGGTTGGAGATAGAGGCGAAATTAAACAAAAAAACAAATCTGGCCATAGAATAACTAAAACTTTGCCTCGCTTTAACGATTCGCTTAAGTTCTGTAAATCTGAGACTTGTCGTCTTTTTTTTCCATTTTTATCAAAATCCCTTACATTTGCTGCCCCAAAAGTTCGGGACGTAGCGCAGCCCGGTAGCGCACTTGCATGGGGTGCAAGGGGTCGCTAGTTCGAATCTAGTCGTCCCGACAAAAACAAAACCCATCCCGATTAATCGGGATGGGTTTTGTTTTTCTGATTGGGTCGGTATTTTGCTGGTTATGAAGTTGGGTTTGAACGGTAGCGCATCCCGAATGGTCGGGAGGGTCGCTGGTTCGAATCTGGTCGTGCCAACAAAAACCAATACCAATCCCGAATAACGGGATTGGTATTGGTTTTTCTGACCGGTAGAGTTGCTGTATGCAGAATACGGTTACGAACGGTAGCGCATCCCGAATGGTCGGGAGGGTCGCTGGTTCGAATCTGGTCGTCCCGACAAAAACAAAACCCATCCCGATTAATCGGGATGGGTTTTGTTTTTCTGATTGGTTTTTCTGACCGGTAGAGTTGCTGTATGCAGAATACGGTTACGAACGGTAGCGCATCCCGAATGGTCGGGAGGGTCGCTGGTTCGATTCTGGTCGTCCCGACAAAACCAATACCCATCCCGATTAATCGGGATGGGTATTGGTTTTTCTGATTGGTTTTTCTGACCGGTAGAGTTGCTGTATGCAGAATACGGTTACGAACGGTAGCGCATCCCGAATGGTCGGGAGGGTTGCTGGTTCGATAATCTGGTCGTCCCGACAGAAACAAAACCCATTCCGATTAATCGGGATGGGTTTTGTTTTTCTGATTGGGTCGGTATTTTGCTGGTTATGAAGTTGGGTTTGAACGGTAGCGCATCCCGAATGGGCGGGAGGGTCGATGGTTCGAGCCTGTAAAAAATGATTCCAATTTTGCTTATTTTTACGGCCCATTTTCGGGATGTAGCGCAGCCCGGTAGCGCGCTTCGTTCGGGACGAAGAGGCCGCTGGTTCGAATCCAGTCATCCCGACATAATCAGAGAAGGCAGCATTCCTGCTGCCTTCTCTGATTATCAGGATTGTAGTTATTTGCAAGGCTTCTGTGCTGTATTATCAAATATTCCTTAGACAAATTCTAGGTTTGATTCCTATAGCTTCAATTTTATACCCCCATTCACTACAAAACCCTCTACGGGTGCGTAAATGTCTTTGAATACTGGACTGCTGACCGGTCCGGTAAAAATGCTGTCGAACTTCGATTGCCGGGTATTGGTAAAATTTTCAAAGTTTAGAAAGATGGAAAATCGTTCCCAAAGTTTTTCAGCCATCATGCCGGTAATCCAGTAAGCCCTGCCGAAACTTCCATCATTGAGCATTTGTTTACTAAAATAATAGGCTTCCAACCCGATCTTTAATTTATCCTCTATCTCATACATCAGCACATTGTTCAACCGGTGCCGGGCGGTCAATGGCAACCGTTCTCCGTTACCCGTAGATCGCCGGTTTGCGTCGGTGTATGTGTACCCAACAAATAACTTGAATGAGGCGTAGGTGAGTCGCAGATTGGTTTCGATGCCTTTGGTATCAATATAGCCGGTGGAGTTCAGAAACTCCAGTTGATTGCCAGGTGCGGCCGTCAGTACGAGCGGATTATTAAGCTTCGTATAAAAAAATAATAAGTTCAGGTTGAAGCCGAGCTCGCCAAAGCGGCTGCTGTAATTGATGTCCCAGTTGCCGCCAATTGATCGCTCGTTTCTCGTCTGTGTAACATCAATTGGCTGTAAATTTTGAAACTGGATTCTCTCCGCTTCTTCGGTAAAGATGGTAGGTGTCTTGTAGCCAAAGCCGCCGCCAAGCCGCGTAGTGACTTTTGGTGAAACGCTGAACATTGCCGATACTCTCGGCAAAAGTTCAAAACCGAACTCGTTCACATAGTCGCCTCTTAATCCGGTTTCCAAGGCAAACTTCTCCGATATCGACCATGCATTTTGCACAAAAAAGCCAAACGTGTTGTAATGGTAATTTCTTTTCGGGTCTGCTGCCTGTCCCTTTTCCCTTAAATCATCCGTCAGCACATTAGCGCCAATCACCCAGTCGGTATTTTGCATTTGTTTGCTCCAGGTGATCTCTGAAAATGAAGACTGCTGCAGCGCATCGAAGCGGTATACAGGTATTGTGATCTTTCGATTGAATCGATTGTAACTGTTTTTGAACTGCAGGGTGGATGTTTCGCTGAGTTTATGCATAATGCCAACCTGCGTGGTGATCCGGTCGGTGTTGTTTTTTTCGAAGTAACCGTTGTTACCCCGGCGTATATAATCCATGCTGCCGCCGGTTCGGTCCTCTGTGATGTAGGTAAAGCCGATCTCTGCAGATGTTTTCTCCCCATATAAAAATAGCCTTGGATTGATTGTATAACGCTCAAATTTAGGAATGGCAGTGAAGCCAATATCAGCTGGATCAAAGGCCCGATTGCTGTTTCTGGATGCAAAAAAAGTGAGCCCGGCTTTTCCGTAGCGCTCGCTATAAAATCCGCTCAGGTCTAAGCCACCTGCCGAAGTAGCATTGGCAAGAAAGCTTATTTCCCGTTCATTGCGTGGAATTTTGGAAACCAGGTCTACCAGACCGGCTATGGCGCCAGCGCCATAAAGTGTAGAAGCCGCGCCCTTAATAACTTCCACCTGCTGCAGGTCTAAAGGCGGAATCTGGAGAATAGACAAACCGCCAGAAAAACCGGCATAAAGTGGATAACCATCACGCAACAGTTGGGTGTAGCGACCTTCAAGGCCCTGAATTCTGATGCCGGCATTGAATGAAGTAGCAGAGGTTTGTTGTGTTTGAATGCCGGTACTTTCATTTAGCAACATCCGTATATCACCTGGTTTCATGTTGCCCTTTTCTACCAATTCTTCCCCCGAGATCACTTCCACGCGAGTAGGAATGTTGGCAATTGTTCGGCTTATTCGGGTTGCCTTTACAACTACTTCCTCTTCGTGTTCCTCACTGCGCTCCATCAACACTTCAACCAACAATCCATCGGGTTGCGGCACCTGAACTTCTATTTCTTTTTCTTTCAGGCCAGAATACGAGATGTTGATCTGGTAAATGCCCGGGGCAATTTCTGGAAAAATAACAAGGCCGGCGCTGTCTGCTGCCTTGGTTATGTTCAGGCTTGCAATGGTTGCTGTTGCTCCGGTAAGAGGGGCGTTATTATCACTGAATTTAATAGACAGCCGTATACTATATTGGGAATGGCAGATGAATGAACATAGTACTGCCGTGCATACAAATAATAGTCTCTTCATTAGAATAGCGTATAATGAGTTCAACAAATTGTTTTCTTTAGAACTTACCGACCAGTGCGGGGAGGCTGAAAGAGACTGGGGTGATAGTCTGATACTGCTAAAAAATGATAGTCGCTGTACTCGTGTGTGCCGGGAATATAAATTGGCACTGTCAATTTCACGAAAGCAACAATTGAGGAGGTATAAGAGGAAGAACAGGGAGAAAAAGGTGAACAGTCCTTACAGTCTGCCTCTTCTTGATGGTCTGAGGATTGCTCGGTCGTTGAAGCCAGTTCGCAATTGTCAACCACTGAGCAGGGAACGACAGCACTGCACAAAATGTAAACCGCCAGTATATGACTCAAGAAAATTTTCACCGGTTGCGAAGGTAACAGAAATATCAGTTGATAAGGGATAGGGCTGTCATAATTTGCCGTTGAATTTGTCGTAAGAGCCACCGTTCACAAACACAATTGTTTCTCAACTTTGAGTTGTCAATCGATTAATCAAAGAACAATCTAAAACCTTACACATGGCAACGAACACAGTTAAACTGCACCGCGTGCTCACCGCACCGCCCGACAAAGTATTTCGCGCATTTACCGATGCAAGTGCGCTTGCTTCCTGGATACCGCCTTATGGATTTACTGCCACAGTCCATCAAATGGATGCAAAAGAAGGAGGCACCCACAAAATGTCTTTTACCAATTTTAGTACCGGACATTCCCATTCTTTCGGCGGTCGTTATATCGATCTGAAGCCGGGAAAACTTATCCGCTATACCGACAGCTTTGACGATCCCAATCTGGCAGGTGAAATGACTACCAGCATCGAGTTCAAAGAAGTGATTTGCGGTACCGAGCTTACGATCACCCAGGAGGGTATACCGGCTGCTATACCTGCGGAAATGTGCTACCTGGGCTGGCAGGAATCGCTGGAAAAACTGAAGAAGCTGGTAGAACCTAATATCCCGGATGCTTAAGCAACCGGGATATTAGATCATTGGCAGAAAACGATTAACCTTTGGTAGTATCAGCAGCCGGTTTTTTCGGTTTATTAAACAAGCCTTTGATGGTACTTTTAATTTGTTCCTCGGGCTTTTTCCGGCTGCTGTCTGTTTTTTGAGTACTGCTGTCTTTTTTGCCAAGCAAACGGTCTTTTAGTTCGTTGGCAACCTTTTCCCTGGCTGCATCCACCACTTGTTCTTTCACGCTGGCTATCGTGTCCCGCAGTGCCTGTTTTGTGCTGTCAATCTTTTGTTTGGCAAATTCTTCGGCCTGTTCTTTCAGTTCGGCGGCCGCATCGCCAGCTACTTCTTTCAGGTCGGTTTTTATACTGGGGTTAGTAACAGTGCCACCCATTTTTATGTTGAGGCTCACTACTTCGCCCAGATTGACCGGTATACCCTTGCTGCTGGCTGCACTGGCCAGATTATTCAATAATTGGTTTCCCTGTGTGCCCAGATATTTCCGTGGAACTTTCATGGCGATCACATATTCCATAGTCTGATCAAATCCGTGCATGCCTCCAATCTCCATTTCAATATCTTTCACCTTAACCGTGAAAGGCTTGACCAGTACTTTACCGTTGGCAAATTCAAAACTGTTGCGAATGTCTTTGATGGTGATCGATTGCAGTTCGGCAATCTGGAGCGTGCTGGCCAGTTTTTCGAGGGGTGCAAATTTTTGTAACACACCTTCCAGTAGTAGGAGGTTTCCTTTGCCGGTAAGACTTGAAAAATCAGGCATCATATTCCCATTCAGGTTGCCGATCATGGTAAGTTGCGACTGCAATTTACCTGATAGGAACTGACCAATGGGCATCAGCATTTTCGCTGTGTTAAATGAAAGGAAAGCCTGCTGAATATCGATATCTTTTAAATCGTAACTGAGCGCAATCTCAGGATTCTTTTTGTCATTCAGCGTGCTATAACTTCCATTAAAAGTCATGGTTCCCTGCAGTGCGTTTGCTGCCACGTTCTGCAACTTCACCGTTTGATCTTTTAACAAGAGTGCTCCCCGTATATTCTTATAGCTGACTTTATCATAGGTTACCTCTCCCGCGTTTGCCTGCAGCAATAGATCCAGGTTGGCGGGAACAACGAACGGGGCGGAACTGGCCGCAGTACCAGTATTGCTGGTTGTTTCTGATGCCGCAACGGGTTCGGTACCCATCCATTCGTTGAGATTCATGCGGTCTACGTTGAGCGCCATCGTGCCCCTCAGCGGCTCATTGTTGACGGCATAGCCAATGGCATTATCGAGCTGGCCATTGCCGCTGAAATTGGATCCCAGATAATTGCCGTTGAATTCGCTGATACGAATCTGCCCTGGATTAAATTGGGCTGCCAGTCCAGGAATGTTGATACCGCCCTTATATTCCGGAGCAACATATTTTACCTGTGTAAGTTCTGCAGAGCCGCTGGTCTTTACCTGGTCATAAGCGCCTCGGTCAATATCGGCCATATTGCCTGCAAAATTCAGATCGGCATTTAGCACGCCGCTCAAACTGGTGCCGGGTTCGAAGGAGACAAACTGTTGCAGATTGTCAAGCGTAAACCGGCCCCTGGCTGCGCCCTGAAAAGTGGGATTGCTGATAGGGCGGGTGAGCAACAGATTGAAATCGAAAGGGTCTGGTCCGAGTTCTATATGGCCCTGCTGCACCTCAATGACTGTATTGTCTGCCTGGCCTCCCTCGTTGCGAAGTTTGATGTCGAGATTACCATTTCTGATAGCCTGCGGAAAATCGGTGGCTTTATATACCAACCCTGCAATATTTACCAATCCTCCTGCTGTAAATTCACCGGCCTGCTGTTGAATTGCAGCAAGACTTCCTTTCGCATAGGCATCTGCATTCAGGCGACCGGCCAGTTCAGTACCCGGATCCAGCTTCACGAACTGGGCAATCTGCGCAAGGTCAAGTTGACCTTTGAGCGCTGCATCCAGGTATTGCACTGTTTCGGGCTGTCGAAACAAAAACCGGAAATCGAATGGTTCCTGATCCATCTCCAGATGTCCCTTCGAAAGATTTATTTCAGTATGGTCCATCACGCCATCGGGATTGCTGGCATGCAGATCGATCTGAATATTTTTAACCTGCTTGGGCAGATCAGGGTAACGAAATGAACCGTCGGCAATTGCCAGTTTAACATCGTAGGCTGGAAGTTCTACAGGGCTATAACGACCTTTTACCCAGCCTTCGAAAGCAGCTGTGCCGGAAGTTTCTATTTTATCGAAATCGGTACGATAGATGGCGGGTATCATCGACAGAATATCCCGAAATTCATTCGACGGAGTTTTAAACTGTATGTCCATCGAATAAGTGCTGTCGTTGATGATTCCGAGATTTCCCTTACCAGACAACTTCAGATTGTTGAGTTGTATATCTTCCGTATCGAAAGCATATACCTGCTTGCTGTTGTCGATTTGAATATCGGTAGTAATGTCGGCTGCTGTTTGTGTCAAATAAGGTACACCTGCATAGGTAAAACTTACTTCGTCGGCCCGGGTCCTGGTTGCCAACGTAAATACATCAGCGGTCAGATCGCCCGAACCGCTATGGTCGAGGCCTTCAATTTCTGCCGACATGCCACTGCTGGCATCCTTATACGAAATATAGCCGTCGTTGATCTCGTATTTTTTCAGATTGAGATGAAATGCAGAGGCGCTGGTGTCGGTTTCGACAGAATCTGCCTCCACTGTTTCTTTTACAATATCCCAGTTCGCTCTTCCGTCGGCCAAAACAATGGCATGAATGCGCGGAGCATCGAGATAGATTGCTTTCACTTTGATATTGTCGCCCCTGATGATGCTGAACAAATTGGCAGAAGCATCGAAATTGTCTGCAGAAAGAAGGGTGTCTTTTTCAAATACGCCTGTTCCTACAACCGACAGACCAGCAACCTGAATAGAGACTTGTGGAAAATGGCGAAACAGGGAGAGATTTACCTCGGCAAAGTCGACCCTTGCTGTCAGGGATTTATTGATCTCTTTTTTCACCAATTCCGTAATTTGCTTCTTAAACAAAATCGGAATCAGGAACGCCAACAGGATAAGCCCAAGTAGTGTAAAACCCGTAATTTTTAAAAATTTTTTCATAGAAATGGTGACTTTGCTGGGTAAAGATGCAAAGATGGAGCCAGACTGCCAACGAAAAGATACGTGCGTGAAAGTCCTTAACAATCTAAAAAAAATATCTTGACACCTGAGCGATTTGAACGACTTTCGCAGGTTTTAAAAAAGCGACAGTCCGACCTGACAGTTGTACTGGAGAACGTGTTTGATCCGCATAATATTTCCGCCGTTATGCGCACCTGCGATGCGGTGGGTGTACAGGAAATATTTATACTGACCAATCGCATCCCCCGACATAAGAAATGGGGAACCCGCAGTTCATCCAGCGCCGCAAAATGGTTGACCGTACATCAGTTTGACGACGCAGCCGCATGTTTTGGCGCAGTGAGAAGCCGCTACGAGCGGGTGTTGAGCACACAACTGTCGGCCGCTTCCGTGGGCTTATACGACATCGATTTTACAGGCTCCATTGCGTTGGTATTTGGTAACGAACACAGTGGTGTGAGCGACGAAATACAGGGATTTTCAGATGGCAATTTTATTATTCCACAGGTCGGGATCATTCAGTCGCTCAACATTAGTGTGGCTTGTGCCGTAACACTGTACGAAGCGTATCGGCAAAAGGAACAGGCCGGCCATTACCAGCGTGATGATTCTTCCCATCCGCTCAAGCAGCAACTGGCAAGCGAATGGGGTTTAACTGATCAAAATCCAATTTGATGAACGCAATCAGGATGGCAGGCTTCGCTCTATTAATACTTATTTCTACCGGCAGGCTGAAGGCGCAACAGATACCTGCCTGGAAAATAGAGAGGCTGGAAGAAACGATCGCACAGTCAACCAAACCCCTTGTCATTAACTTCTGGGCTACATTTTGCAAACCCTGTGTGGAGGAGATGCCACATTTTCAGCAGCTGGCCGATAGTTTCGATGTTGATTTGCTGTTTGTAAGCCTCGATTTGCAGGAGGATTATCCGAAGAAGATTGTCAGTTTTCAGAAAAAGCTGGACATACAATCCCGCATCGTTTGGCTCGACGAATTTGACGCAGATTATTTCTGCCCAAAGGTGGACAGCAGCTGGTCGGGCGCCCTCCCTGCAAGTTTGTTTGTTGATCGACAATCCGGTTACCGGGTTTTTCGCGAACAGGTGTTAAGCGCTTCGCAGTTGCGACAAGCGATCGGGCAATTGTTAGATGCCGCCGCTCATCCCAAATCTTCGTCGCCGGATTGACGCGCTTGCGCCCTCATGTTCAACAGCAGATAGATAAAATACACGCCGGCAGCCAGGCTGGTGACGGCCAGGATGGCTCCTAAAACACTTCCTACATAGAGACTTTTGGCAATGGAGAAGCCGACCAAAATCATAAATGCGAACAGAATCAATCGTCCGGGGAATGAATTAGTAAGCATAAGCAAGGTTTTATTGCCGGGGCAAACAAGAATGCCTTCGGCAGTGGAAATTAGGTGTTGGCATTACTGTGATGCAGGAACAACATTTTTCCATAACCGGCCATAAAAAATTCTGTCGTCGGACAAATCGGCCTAATTTCTTTTGATGCTGCAGCCTACCGATCGGGTGCTGCGGGTGCTGATTTCGCCTTTTTCCAATTGTTCGTCGATCGCTATCTGTAGATGTCGGCGGTTGACCTGATCGGAGCTGTTGGCATTATCGTCAATAGCGCCTCGATAGATCAGGATGCCTTTTTGGTCGAATAAGAATACTTCTGGAGTCCGAGAGGCACCAAAAGCATCGGCCATTTTCGAATCGGTATCGATAACGTAGGGAAATTTATATCCTTTTTCGCTGCCATAACTCTGCATGTCTTCAAATGAATCGCCGTTGTTTCTTGTTGCTTCGTTGGAGTTGAGTAGAATTACTCCAAATTTCTTATCGAGCGCGTATCGCGCAATCTCTACTGTTCGGCTTTCATATTTGGCTACAACCGGGCAGGTATTGCAGCTAAACATGACCAGCAAACCATTGTTGCCCATTACATCGCTGAAGCTGAATTCTTTTCCCGAAATATCTTTCATTTTGATCTGTGGCGAAGGAAGCGGCGCACCTATTTCGAGTGGATCAGCCGGCTTAATGAAAAGCCAACCCAGGATTACTGCGATGGAAAACAAAAAGTTTGATTTTTTCATGACGCAGATTTTACGGTGAGTAGATTTTTATAAAATTCGGCAAAAATCAGTGGCCATGGTGCCCGCCAGACAGCAATCTTGTCCTTTCATCCACTTCATGCTTTAGCGAATTTATACTCACGTTCAGCTCGAAGCCGATCAGCAATACCAATGAATTAAAAAAGATCAACAGCATCAAAATGAGCAGCGTGCTGATGGACCCATAGAGTTCATTGTAATTGGAAAAATTGCTCACATAGTAGGAAAAGACTGCTGTGAACAGGATCATCAAAAAGGTGGCCAGAATGGAACCCGGGTTCACAAATTTCCAGCGCTTATGCACCGCCGGAGCATATCGGTAAATAAATGAAATGGCGAAAAAGTACAGGAGCACAATTACCAGCCAGCGTAAATTGTGTACCACGGCGATGAAGGTAGCGTTTTTTACGCCCAGCCAGCGCAGTACTGCACCCTGCATGATGAGAGATAGTATGCTCGCGAAAAAGATAATAAACAGCAGCATCGTCAGACGAATGGCTACCCATCGTTGTTGAAGCCCCGTACGCTTTACGAAGCCCAGGTAGTTTTTATCAAATGAGCGCATGATCCCCATCACCGCATTGGAAGAAAAAAACATAGCGAGCAAAAAACCGAGCGAGAGCAATCCGGTTCGGGGTTTGTTCAAAATATCGTTTAAAAAACCAATCATTCGCTGGTTATTGGATTCTCCGGGTACCACATCGCGAATGAGGCCAAACATTTGCTGGATAAACTGTTCCGAAATAGGGATATAAGGAATCAGCGTAAACAGAAAAATCACTGCGGGCGGAATGGCCATGGTAAAGTTAAAAGCGATCGACGAAGCCCGCTCGGTGAAGCCCGTTTTTCGTGACTGGGAAAAGAAAAACCTGATTACATCAAAAAGTGGGATCCCTTTGAATCCTGGCAGAAACACAAATTTGCTTTTCCGGATCAGAAAACTGATCGGAGCTGAAACAAGGAATCGCCTTTTGATGCGTGTCAGAAAATGCATGGTTATCGAATATTTCGTTTGTCCAGTTCGGCGCGGTACAAACGTGCCTGTGCTCCGTGCTCGGTCAGGTTGCGCGTAAACACGTGAGTGCCGTCGAATTTGGGACTGGCAACAAAGTAATAATAATCGGTTTTGGGCGCATTTAATACAGCATCGATGGTAGCAAGGGAAGGTGTACAAATGGGCCCGGGGGGCAAACCTCTGTTTTGATAGGTATTGTAGGGCGACTCTACTCTCATATGCACGTTGTACAAACGCCGCAGACTAAATGCACGCATGGCGTACTTCAGCGTTGGGTCGGCCTGAAGCGGCATGCCGGCATTGATGCGGTTGAGATACACACTGGCAATATAGGGCTTGTCGGAGGCAGCATTGGTCTCCTCCTCAATAATGGAGGCCATGGTAGATACTTCGATAGGCGTGAGGCCGATGGCGGAGGCTTTTGCTTTTCTTTCATCAGTCCAGAACTGGCTCCATGCTTTATGAAACTGCTCAACGATCACCGAAGGCTGGCTGGTCCAGTTTATCTGATAAGTGTAAGGCATTACCATGGCCATTATCGTAGTGCTATCCATTCCATACTGTTTCAGGGAATCACCGTTTTCTATGAAACGGATAAATGCCAGGGAGTCGCATTCAAAGTTTTTGTCGATGCGCGCAGCCAGCGATTCGCGGGTTCGAAGTTTGGTAATGACCAGCGAAACGGGAGTCTGGGTTCCATTGCGAAGCATCCTTACTAGGTCGGTGATGCTGGTGCCTTTTTCAATTTTATAACGACCTGGCTTTACCGTATTGAGGTCGGCAATTTTCGCCGCAAGATTGAACCAGGTAAAGCCCTTAATGATTTGCGAATCGATCAGGTGCTTTTTCACACTGCCAAGGTCTTCACCAGTGGAGATATAGAAATATTTTTTTTGAGGACTTTTAACAGATGCGCCAAACAACTGCCAGGCGAGGAAGGCCGCCATCAGCAATACGACCAGCAGCGTTGATAAGAGGATTTTCTTTTTCATAGATATAGAACAAAATAAACAAAAAAACCCCGTCTTTCCGACGGGGTTTCTCAATCAAATAGTTGGTTGAAAATAGCTTTATGGTTTGGGCTGCGAATCAGGAGTAGCCTGCTGGCCCTGATTCAAATCAATAGAATTGGCAGGGGTGTTGCTGTTTGGAAGAGGTGCGTTCTGAAATTTATCAGAATCTGTACCAGCTGCAGTAACATTAGAAGGAATAAAGAAGGCACTGGCAAGGCATAATACGGCAATAAGGCCGCCAAAGACCCAGGTACCTTTTTCCAGCACATCGGTAGTTTGTTTTACGCCCATAAACTGGTTGCTGAAACCGGCAAAACTGCCAGCGAGACCGCCACCTTTAGGATTCTGTATCAGCACGATCAGGCAAAGTACCACCGAAATCACAATAGCCAGTATCACAAATAGGATCATCATATCAGGACTGCTTTAAATGTTCAATTTTCGCAGCAAAATAAGCGCTTTTGCCGGGATCAAGCAAACTTAATTTTTCGTAGATCCGGATGGCTTTGGGCAGGTCGCCCTGTTTTTCCCAGACTTCGGCCATGGTTTCTGTTAATACCTCCCTAGGGGCGATGGAGGTTTCAGCCATCTGCACCACTTTTTTCTCCTCGTTGGCATTGCCTACCGCTACGGCTTCAGTGGCGGGCAGACGTTTCATGGTTTTCAGCCAGTCGGTAAAGCTGCGAAGCTGTACCGAAAACTTGTCTTTTTGCTGAGGTTCATCCCGAAAACGAATACCCTGCGAAGCAAAATAATCGACTGTATGGTAGGGCTCAAAACTGAGTGTATCGGTAGGGAGTAAGGCTTTTTCTTCCTTCGGGGCAGGCGCGCTGGCCGGCTCGGGCTTAGCCACCTGTTCCACCTCCACTACAGGCGCCTTTATTTCTTTGTTAACGGGAAGGCTTTCCAGGGCGGGGGCTGCTGTCGATTCGATCGGTGTTTCCACCGGCATTTCAGGATTTAGATCTGGCAGGCTTGTTTCAGCAGGAGCACTGGTCCATTTAAATCCGGTGGGTACTGATTTTTGAAAGACCTGGCTGGCCCATGCACCGCTACGTAAAAAAATGCGGGCCTTGGTTTCTCTTGATCGGGCCATTGGATCGGTATCGGCCTGCCGAAGTGCAGCCATAATTTGTGCGGTAGCGAAGGCCGGATAAGGGTTGGCCATCCGCGCCCATTCATCAACTGAGGTATCGTCGAAACCGGCGCGTCCGGTTAAGCGTTGGGCTATTTCATTCAGCAAAGGATTCATAGCCGCAAATTAACGGATAAGAAAGGGAAAAATTCCGATGATACCGGAATAATTACCAGTTCGAAAATATTCGGTTGAACATATCGTCGGACAAGCCGCGTATCATTTCGTCGAACAGCGCGCTCTCTGCCTGTTGAATGGATTGAGATGCGGAGAAGTCAAAACTGCGGCTTACATCGAATTCTTTGACGGTACCTTCCCGAAGTTTATTGAGGGTGATTTTGATGGCGACGGTAAGCCGGTTGGTGGCAACCTGCTGATTCGAAATACCAGAAGTACTGAATGAATATCCTGTAATAACCGCGTCTACTTCCCAATCTGCATTGCTGCCATTGGTTTGTTTCAATCGGGTCTGGCTCACGATCTTCTGCCGCAGGCGGTCGGTGAGCCTGGGGCTAAGGTTGGGATTGATATAAGTGGCCCTGTTCTCAATAAAATTTACTTTGATAACCTGGATGCTGTCGGGGATGCTGATATCGCGAAAAGAATAGACCTTACAGCCTGTAGCTGTGCCCACTGCCAGCAGCCAGATTGAAATGGCAACCAGCGACAGCAATAGTCCGGTTCCGGCTTTTGTTTTAGGCAAACGGTTATTCATCTATGTCGTATTCCTTGAGTTTTCGGTAAAGTGTTCGTTCGCTAATGCCCAGATCCAGTGCAGCATCCTTTCGCTTGCCCTTGTGTTTCTTCAAAGCTTTTACAATAAGTTCCTTCTCTTTATCCATGATGTTGAGACTTTCCTCCACCTCCTCATGTTCATGAATCTCATCGGGATGATGCATCAGTACCTGCTGCCCATTGGCAACAGGAAGCTGTGCTGACTGCATCAACACAGGTGGCAAATTATCGTGGGCCTTCATTTCCTTCAGTTCATTGATGAACGAGGGATTTTGAGTGGCCACGGAAGGGTTCTGCAACACATCCAGAAACATCCGCTTCAGTTCAGTTACGTCCTTCTTCATGTCGAAAAAGAGCTTGTACAGTATTTCGCGCTCATTCGCAAAATCGCCACCGCCGGTGTTGCCGCTGCCAACAACTGCCGGAAGACGGTTCGAGGAAAACGGTTGCAAATAACGACTAAGTTCTCGCGAAGAAATATGTTTATCCTCCGATAAAACCGAAATCTGTTCAGCAATATTCTTCAATTCACGGACATTACCGGGCCAGGGGTAATTAATTAACAGGTTTTTTGCATCCTCATCCAGTTGTACAGATCCGGTTTTATACTTGTCTGCAAAGTCGGCCGCAAATTTTCTAAACAGCAAATGTATATCCTCTTTACGGTCGTGAAGGGCTGGTACGCGAATGGGTACCGTACTCAGTCGATAGTAAAGGTCTTCGCGAAACTTTCCCTGCTGTACCAGTTGCAACAGGTCTTTGTTGGTGGCAGCAATCACTCTTACGTCGGTTTTCTGCACTTTGCTGCTACCTACCCGAATATATTCGCCCGCTTCCAGAACCCGAAGCAGGCGGGCCTGGGTGCCCAGGGGCATTTCGCCAATTTCGTCCAGGAAAATAGTACCGCCATTTACGGTTTCAAAATATCCTTTTCGGCTGTCAACAGCACCGGTGAAAGATCCCTTTTCGTGACCAAATAACTCGGAGTCGATGGTGCCTTCAGGAATGGCACCACAGTTTACGGCAATAAAAGGGTTGTGCTTGCGGTTAGAAAGCGAATGTATAATATTGGAAAAAGCTTCCTTGCCCACACCACTTTCACCCATGATCAATACGGTGAGGTCCGTATTGGCCACCTGCGCTGCTACCTGCAGGGCATAGTTCAGCGCCGGCGAATTGCCAATGATGCCGAAACGGTTTTTTATTAATTGAATATCCATGTCTAAATGTTACTCCTATCCATTTACCACTTCGCCAAGCAATGTGGCCTGCGTGCAACTGTGCACTTTTACATCCACATACTCACCCTTGCCAGCACCGGTTCCCGCTTTTGGAAACACAATCACCTTATTCTGCGAACTACGTCCCATCCAGTCCTGATCGCTTCTGCGACTGTCGCCTTCGATCAGTACACGAAAAGTTTTTCCCACATCCTGCTGATTGCTTTCAAGCGACAGCCGGTTTTGCAGCTCCACTATCTCGGTCAAACGCCTTTTCTTGATCTCATCAGGCACATCATCACTATAGCGTCTGGCGGCCAGCGTGCCAGGGCGTTCACTATAAATGAACATATAACTCAGATCGTAGCGCGCATGTTCCATTACAGCGAGTGTTTCCTGATGGTCTTCTTCGGTTTCAGTACAAAAGCCCGCAATGATATCAGAGCTGATGCCACAATCGGGGATGATTTCCCGAATTCTGTCGACCTTGGCCTGGTACCATTCTCTGGTATAGGTACGATTCATTAGCTGCAGAATGCGGGATGATCCGCTTTGCAACGGCAAATGAATGTACTTACAAATATTTTCATGCCTGGCCATGCTGTGTAAAACATCGTCGGTAATGTCTTTTGGATGCGAAGTGGAAAAACGCACCCGCAAAAGTGGAGAGATTTCTGCTACCATTTCCAGCAGTTGTGCAAAGCCAATCGCTTGCTGCGAACCATGCTCGAAGCCGCTGTTTTCTGGCACAAAATAGTAGCTATCCACATTCTGCCCCAGTAATGTTATATCACGGTATCCGCGTTCAAACAGGTCGCGACATTCGGCAACGATGCTAACTGCGTCGCGGCTTCGTTCACGTCCGCGTGTAAAGGGTACCACGCAAAATGCACACATATTATTACAGCCGCGCATAATGCTCACGAAGGCCGTTACCCCATTGCTGTCAAGCCGTACCGGTGCAATATCGGCATAAGTCTCCTCGCGGCTCAATAGCACATTCACTGCCTTCTGACCCGTTTCTGCTTCCTGAACCAGGCCGGGCAGACTCCGGTAGGCGTCGGGGCCAACCACAATGTCGACGAGCTTTTCTTCTTCCAGGAATTTAGATTTCAAACGCTCGGCCATACAACCCAGCACGCCAATCAGCATTCCCTTTTTTTCTTCTTTCGATTTTCTGAACTCGGTCAGGCGCTTGCGAACAGTTTGCTCCGCCTTTTCGCGAATGGAGCAGGTGTTGATAAAAACCAAATCGGCCTCTTCTGCATTGCGAGTGGCACCATAACCGGCCTCATTCAAAATAGAAGCTACAATTTCGCTGTCGGCGAAATTCATCTGGCAACCGTAGCTTTCAATGTAAAAACGCTTCCGGTACTGATTGGGGTCCTGCTCAAAAGGCGCAAATGCTTCGCCCTGGCGGCTTTCATCCTGTACTTTTTCGGTCACTAAATCCAGCATCCTTCAAAAATAATTTGAAGGGCAAAGATAGAGGAAACAGGGTGAATTATGACAGGATGGCAGTCGTGTTTTAACTCAGAATCGGTGGCCGGACGGAAACAGGCGGCAAAGAAGCGAAAATTACCTTTGAGTTGGTTCTTCCGCCAGGCTTCGGGCAGGTTTGAGAGGGCGTAAAGTTTCCAATGCGATACAAAAACTATTGATATTCACACAGGCTCTAATGATTTTTGACATCCAATGCAGGTGTTTTTTATTTCCCGTTTTTTCCTCGCTTTCCTATTATTTTCTGCGCTCAGCATTCCGGTTATCGCCCAAGAGGGACCGGGAGGTCGGGTTAGTGGACAGGTACTGGACAGTGCCGGCGCGCCTTTGGCGAATGCAAGTGTGCTGTTGAGCCGGCAGGGTGATAGCAGCTGGCACATATCTGCACTCACCGGCATAGAAGGTGAATTTGCGTGGGTGGACCTGCCATACGGCCTTTTCAATCTACAGGTTTCGTTTACCGGATTTCAGACCTTGCAAATTGACAGCATACATATTCGTGCAGGCCGGGAGTGGTTTAGTTTGGGAAACCTGACACTCCGTAGTGGAAGCGCCAGCAATCTGCGAGAGGTAATTGTATTGTCGGCGCGTCCGCTGATGGAGTCGAAAGAAGGCAATATTACTTTCCATGTGGCCGAGTCGCCACTGGCTGCAGGGGCCACTGCAGACGAACTGCTGGCTCAGGTGCCGCTGGTTAGCAAAGATGCGGATGGCAAAGTAACGGTTCGTGGCAAGGAGCCAAGAATACTGATAGATGATAAGCCTGTAGAGTTGAACATGCAGCAACTGCAGGAGTTACTGGAGTCCCTGCCGGGCAGTGCAATAGAAAAGATTGAAGTATTGCAGAATCCACCGCCCCAATATGCCAACGAGCAGGGTGGAGTGATCAATATAGTTATGAAAAAAGGCCGGGTTGGCCGCACGGCGCGTATCAATATTTCGGGCGGTACAAGGGGTCAATTGGCCAGCAGTGGCAGCTTTACCTATCGCAAGAGTGGCCTGAACTTTTCGTTAAATGCCGGCACGGGATTCAATCAGCTCACCGGATTTGGCCATTCCTACCGCGAGAATTATTTCGCTGATTCCACGAATTATTTCCGTACTCAACAAAACTATAAGAACAGGAGCTGGCGCCCCAATCTTCGAGCGAATGTTGATTACACTATCAATAAATATCAATCGATTACTGCCACACTGCAGCTAAATGGCAACGAGTTTGTGAACAGCAACAGCACCAATTACAGGAATCTCAACAATGACCTGGAGACTTATCGGTTGAGCGATCGATCGATTAGAAGTGAGGGTGATTCGTGGCAGACAAACATGACGATTGCCTGGCAAACGCGATCACGCAAGGCAGGCGAACAGCTTAGGCTCATTGGCAGTTGGAACCGATCACAATCGCAGAGCAATCGCGCGTTTTATCAGCAGTATTTTAATCCAGACTATCAGCCTACCGGTCAGGACACAACACAGCAACAATACAATGACCAGCACAATAGCGGATGGGTGTTTCGCGCCAATTATGATCGCCCGTTATTTGACAGCAAAACCAGCTTGTCGATAGGAACATTCCTTAACCAAACAGGTAGCAGGGTGGAGGCTCAAGCCAGTTCGTTCGACAAAACAATTGCTGACTGGAAGCCTGTTGAATCCCTGAGCAACAGGTTCCTGTTTACACAGGTATTGCTGAATGGCAGGGTAGGGCTTCGACGAAGACTGGGAACCGGCAGCAGCCTTTCGGCAGGTATTACAGCGGAGCAAACGGCCATTAAATTTGATTTGTATAAGACAGGCGAAAAGGCCGAGAACAGATACTGGACTTTCTTGCCTTATGCTAATTTCAATAAAAACTTCAACGAGCAGTTAAGCCTTACGTTTTCTTACCGCCGCAGCATACGCAGGCCGGGGATAAATGAGTTGAATCCCACCATCGACTTTTCTGATCCTTATAATGTACGCTTCGGCAATGAAAAATTGCGAGCTTCTACTGCAGATAATTTTGATCTGGTGCTGGCACGGAATCGGCCTGGAGGTTTCATTAACCTCGGCCTTGGGTATAATCGGGTGAGAGATATATTCAGCAGGGTACGCAGTTTGCTGGCCGATGGCCGCACGCAATTAACCTGGGAGAATATTTCAGGCCGAACAGAATTTGAAATCAGTTCCTGGGGTGGATTGACCGTTTCCAAAAAAATGCGAATAAACCTGAGTGCGAGCTATGTGTTTAACCGATATAGCGAACACGACCAGAAAGTCAACAAATTTCGAAACGGAGGTTCATTTACTTCTAACCTCAACGGCACTTACACATTATCGGACCGCTGGAACTTTACCAGCGCTTTCGCTTTGAACCGTTTTGCAAGTCCGCAGGGATTTGGACGATGGACGCTGGGAATGAACTCCGGCATTCAGCATAAAATGTTTTCAAAAAGATTGACGGCCACTTTTAATGTCATTGATCCGTTTGTGCAACAGCGAAACGTAACGCGCACATTTGGCAACAACTTCCTTTTGGAGAATGAGTCAACAACCCGAACCCGGAATTTTCGGCTCACATTGGGTTATAACCTGATCGCAAGCAAACCACCGAAGAAAAAAGCAGCTTAGTTTGCCGCGGCAGTCTCCGCTTTTGCAAACCGGGGAGCCAGCCATGACTGACCCGCTTCTACGATCCAGCTTTTTTCAAGCTCAGCTTTTGTCAAAACGGTGTTGTTAAAAAACAGCGTTTGCCGGTTGATGAATCCACCTTTGATAGCGGGTGCCAACTGGCTCAGGGGTATTTGTTCAATTTTATCTTTTACAACGAATGCCAGCATGGTGCGATCAAACAATGAAACGGAAAATTGTTTTTCCAGATCTTTTACAAAATGAACCGAGCTATCGGTGCTACAACCGCTCACGCCCGTAGCAGTTTCATCGGCCATCAGCACAATGAACTGGCCAAAAAACAAATACCCGGTGCCTTTCACCGGTGTGCCATGGCTCTTCCAATTGCTGGTAAAGTCCTTCAATAATCCTTCTATCTGCAAGGCTTCGCCAATACTAAACAGGCGGCTGCTTTGATAAATCCATACGCGTGAAGAAGGATCAAAATTACCGTCGAGAAGGTATGTAAACTCCAGATTCATGCCGCTAAATTACGTCAGAAATTGCGAAGCATGCGTGTGATACGTGATTCATCCCGGATATTGGCACATTGGGTGTACAGCCCCGACGAATGGAAGTTGTTCAGGCAATGGGAGAGGCGCCGTCAGGGCTGGCTCCGATACCTGTTTGGCTCCCTGATATTTTCAGCAGGTTCAAAACTGCCTGAAGTAACGATTACGGGCAGCCGGATCAAAATCAACGAGCAGGCTGAAGTGTTTCTCGATCAGTTCCGACGTTTAAAACGGGTGCATATTCGAGAGTCGGGACCGCTCAATATTTTTGAAATTTATTATCAGCAGGCCAACGGCCGTTTACGGAGCATTTATTTGCCCATTCCGAGAGGTCGTCTCCGCGAGGCAATAGAATTGCAGGAAAGTTTATCCGGATATACCGCTTAGCAAATTAATCGGCCATGCTTGCGGCCACCAGTTCGGCAATATCAAGCACTTTCACACTATCTTCCTTTTCGGCCAGCTTTACGCCGTCGGTCATCATGGTGTTGCAAAATGGACAGGCTGCAGCTATAACCTGTGCGCCCGTAGACAGGGCTTCCTGACTGCGTTCAGTGTTGATCGCTATATTCCCTTTTTCTTCTTCTTTAAACATCTGAGCGCCCCCGGCACCACAACAAAGGCCCTTGCTGCGGCAGCGCTTCATTTCTACCAGTTCTGCATCCAGTACCTCCAGCACACGTCTGGGTGCATCGTAGATATTATTGGCCCGGCCCAGATAACAGCTATCGTGATAGGTGATCTTTTTTCCCCGGAATTCACCAGATTCTTTCATCCGAATGCGGCCGGCGTCTATAAGATCCTGCAAATAGCTGCTGTGGTGCACAACATCATAGTTGCCGCCCAGTTCGGGGTATTCATTTTTGAAAGTATTGAAACAATGAGGGCAGGTGGTCACAATTTTTTTAATGCCGTAATTATTCAGGATTTGAATATTCTGATAGGCCATCATTTGAAACATGAATTCATTGCCCGCGCGTCGTACAGGATCGCCTGTACACATTTCTTCCTTTCCCAAAATGGCATAAGAAACGCCCAGCTTGTCGAGTATCTGCGCAAATGCCTTAGTAACTTTCTGAGCCCGGTGATCGAAGCTGCCCGCACAGCCCACCCAGAAGAGTATCTCTGGTGTTTGCCCCTGCGCCATCATATCTGCAACCGTTGGAACCTGCATACTTTCCAATTTTCTTCAAATCTAAAGGAAAATGCCTATTCCTTATCAATGTCATAAGCTTTACATTATTTTTGTCCACCTGACATGAAGATCAAGAAATTTCTAAAAAGGCTGACCCACTGGGAACTTTGGAATTTTTATTTGCTGTATGCGCCCATCAGCCCGGTTTGGTTTTGGTATTGCCTTCGAAGCCGTTCATTTTGGTTCTTTAGTTCATCCAATCCTACCATCACTTTTGGGGGCTTTGAAGGCGAAGGGAAAAAGGAGATGTATGACCAATTGCCGGAGCAACTGGTTCCCCGAACCATCTATATTTTGCATGACCTTCCGTTTGAGACTGTACTTGAAAAAATTAAGGAGGCGGGATTTCAATATCCTTTCATCGTCAAACCCGACGTTGGCATGAAAGGAATTCTGTTTAGAAAAATTGAATCAGAAGATCAGCTACGAAAATATCACGAAAAAATTCCGGTTGAATATATCGTTCAGGATCTGGTAGAGTTGCCGGTAGAAGTAAGTGTGTTCTACTACCGGTTTCCAGACCAGCAAAAAGGAGTTGTATCGGGATTTATACACAAGGAGCTGTTGCAGGTGAAAGGCGACGGTGTTTCAACGCTCGAACAGTTAATTGTTGCTCATCCACGCGCTCGTTTTCGGATGGAAGAAATGAAGCATCGCCACGGCCATCGATTTGACCGGGTATTGGATGCAGACGAAATATTCTATCTCTCTTATGCGGGCAACCATAACAGAGGCGCCCATTTCACTAATCTTCATCTGGAAATCAATGAAGACCTGCATTGCGTTTTTGATGAGCTGAGTCATTACACCAAATATTTCTTCTATGGCCGCTATGATATCAAGACAACTTCAATTGAAGATTTGAAGCAGGGCAAGAATTTTCTGATCCTGGAATATAATGGTTGTGGTGCAGAGCCCAACCATATTTACGACTGTGGCATGAGCCTATGGCGCGCTTACGCAGAAATATTGAAGCACTGGAGGGCCCTCTACCGGATCAGTCGCCACAACCATAAAAATGGTACACCTTACTGGTCGTTCAAGCGCGGATGGAATTTTTTGAAAGAGTCGAGGCGCCATTTCAAAATGCTGGAAAAATATGATTAACGAAAACAGCAACTGGCTGACGAAAAACGAATGAAGATTGCCCCATTGATACGCATATTTCTGACCGGAATGCTGGTCAGTTTCCTGGGTTCCCTGCCTTTAGGTACGCTGAATATTGCCGCCATGCAACTGGCCATTTCAGACGGGGTGCTGGCGGCCATGTTATTTTCGTTAGGCTCATTGCTGGTTGAAATCATTTATGTACGGCTTTCACTGGTGGCCATGGACTGGGTGCGGAAGCAGGAACGACTGTTTCGCGCGTTGGAATGGATCACTTTGCTGATAGTAGTTGCCCTGGCTGTATCCAGCTTCTATGCTGCCATGCATCCTTCCGTAAATGAAAATGTGATTCTAAGCAGCACATTGCCTCGTTTTGTACTGGGATTAGTGATGAGTGCGGTCAATCCGGTTCAAATACCCTTTTGGTTTGGGTGGAGTACTGTATTATTCACCCGCAAGGTATTGCAGCCGCGTGCTGACCATTACAACTCCTATATTGCCGGCATTGGCATTGGTACTTTTATTGGCAACTGCCTTTTTATATTCGGTGGCTTGTTGATCGCCAACAGCATCAACAATAATCAGCATGTGCTGAACTGGATTATTGGCGGCATTTTCGCGCTCACCGCGCTAATTCAGCTTTGGCGAATATTTTCGAAACGCGATGCAGCCCGTAAGTTGAAGGATCCCGCTGAACTCACCCGAAACATAGAGGAGCAGGCCGACAAAATTGACGAACACCTCGATCGCCTGGAAGGCGATGGTAAGGCTGATAAATCAGACCGCTGAATCGCGCACCCATTGATCCCGGTCGTCTGGATTAGTCTTCCAGGGAGCAAAATTATTCTCCACGTTTCCAAACATCGCTGCCCATTCCCCTGGCGTGTTGCTCTCTTCCATAATGAGGTAGCGGCGCAGTTGCAGAATAATATCAAGTGGGTTGATGCCAACCGGACATTCCTGTACGCAGGCATTACAGGTGGTGCAAGCTCTCAATTCTTCAACCGAAATATAGTTGTGCAACAAAGTTTTTTCGTCTGTGGCCTTGCCCCCGCGCATCGCGGCGCCCATTTCTTCAGCACGATCGCGGGTGTCCATCATGATCTTTCGGGGCGAGAGCAACTTGCCCGTTATGTTGGCCGGACAGGCAGCCGAACATCTGCCGCATTCTGTGCAGGAATAAGCATCCAGAATATTTTTCCAGCTCAGGTCGTTCACATCGCGGGCTCCAAACCTTGCCGGAGTGGCATTTGGATCGGCAGGAGGCGCAAGTTCAGGCTGCATGGCATACAATACTTCATTCTGAATGGCGGGCATGTTTTCCATTTTTCCCATTGGCGCCAGCCGGGTGTAGTAGGTGTTTGGAAATGCCAGTAGAATATGAAGGTGTTTTGAATAAGGCAGGTAATTGAGGAAGGCGAATATACCAACGATATGCAGCCACCAACAGATCCTTTCGAGTGCAATGAGGGCATTATCGCTCATGCCATTTATCAGCGGGTGAAGATGTTGGGAAAATATAAAATTCTCTGTGCCATGCACTGAATAGGGCTCTACAGCTCGCTGCTGCAGCAATGTATCGCTGGCATTCAGAAACAGGAACAGCGTCATCAGCACGATCTCGGTAATGAGTATATAATTCGCATCGCTGCGTGGCCAGCCATTCAGATCAGCACTGCGCAAGCGTCGAATATGCACCCAGTTTCTGCGTGTCAGGAAAATGACACAGGCTACAATCACCAAAACCGCCAGCACTTCGAATGAGTTGATTAGAAACTTGTACACCGGACCAAGTGGGGCGGCAAATAATCGGTGCGTGCCCAGAATGCCGTCGAGTACAATTTCAAGTACTTCAATATTTATAATGATAAATCCGGCATACACCAGCAAATGCAGCACCGCCACCAGCGGATTGCGGAACATTTTCTGTTGACCCAGTGCCAGCAAAATCATATTCCTCCAGCGTCTTCCTGGCTGATCACTCAGGTCCTCATCGCGCCCCAACAAAATGTTTGCACGTATCTGCTGCACTTTGCGTGCAAAAAGAAAAATGGCAACCGCACTGATCAGGACAAATAAAATTTGTTGTACTATATGCATAAGCAATCAATTACATGAGCTAATTTACGCCGGAAACGATGAGTACCATGACGGAATCGAAAAATTATATACTCGACGGTGCCCGAGCAGAGCAAAAGCTGCGTCGGATGGCCCTTGAAATCATCGAAAATAATGCAGACATTGGTTCGCTGGTGCTGGCAGGGATACGCGAAAACGGATATGCTATTGCTTCTGTGCTGCAGGCGTTGATGAAGGAATATTCTTCCATCCACACAGAATTATTGTCGGTATCGCTCGACAAAAAGCAGCCACGTGAGGTAAGCCTGAGTTCCGATATGTCATTTGATGGCAAAACAATTATTCTGATCGACGATGTGGCGAATAGCGGCAAAACGATGTTGTTTGCCATCAAGCCCTTTTTAAATTATCAGCCACAAAAAATTCAAACGGCAGTGCTGGTTGGGCGTAGCCATAATTCCTTTCCGATTCATCCCGACTATATAGGCATGTCAATAGCTACCACGTTGCAGGATCATATTTTCGTTGAAGTAAATGAGGGGCGTGTGCTGGGCGCGTACCTGCAATAATCCAAGACTTAATTCTTACTCAGAAATATAGCGGGTATAAACGTAATTTACCTTTATTGTCCAACATCAGTGTGGGCGCCGGAACTTTAAATGAGTTGAGTATCCAGAATGTCGTTTTCAAAAACCTGCTCCGTGTTTTAATTCGGGTAAGATCGATATCGGGAGCAAGGTAGAATTGCCGACGGCGAGGGATATCTCTTCTGTCGAAACTGACGCCCTGCGTGTTCGTCCAGCTATTTTCAAATCCGCCAAACATTCCTTCCGCTCCGTAGCCGGCAGCCATATTAAGCCAGGAAGGCCATTTGGATTCCGGAAAGAAGGAACGAATGTTCACGCTTAACCAATAGGTCTGAGCATTGTAGTCTTTCAACATTCTTTCGGAGAAACCGGAACCATACAGATCATTGGCTCTTGCATGCAGCTCGGCATCTGCGTAGTTGTTGCGATGAAAGCTGAATTTGAACTGAATTCGTTGTTCAGACCAGGCTAATTCCTGAAAGAGATGCAGCCCTGTTCCAAATCCATTCGCTGCCATATCGGCCCAGCTCCATCCCCATTTCTCCGCGTAGGCGTCCAGCACTTCAATGCCGGTCATATAAACGAAGCTGGTTACACTGCCTGCCAGCGCCGCTTTTTTGTTCGATAAACCGGCCCATCGCCACATTGCACTCGTAGCTCGCGATGCAGTGTAGGCCGACCAGGCATGACCTGTTTTATCGACCTGTAGCCATTCGCGACTATCGTTAAAAAAATGAAAGGAACTGCGGTCCTGGTCTTTGTACCAGGCTTCGTTGAGCAGCAGCAACGATCCCGAAAAAGCAGCAAGGTTGGCAGCCGAAACCCAGATCAGGCGATTGCGAGGCAAAGAATCGTTGCCAGGAAAATCCAACTCAGCCAAGCGATGGTTACTGTTTAATTTAAGCGTTGGCAGCCGGCTGGCCGCCATGGAAAAAGGCAGGATACCGCCAATGGTCAGCACCAAAAGGGTCAGGCGCCGACAGGTCAGGGCAAACCGAATTCGCTCAATCGAAAACTGCATTAATACAAAAATACGTTTTGCATTCAGAACTGGATTTCCTGCTAAAATTGAATAACTTCAGGCCCAATAAAATAGCTTCGATTTTTTAATTCCAAAACCTTAACCAAACGAATATGGACGCAGCCATACAACAGAAGATAGACAACTGGCTCAACGGTAGTTTTGATCAGGCGACCAAAGATGAAATCAGGAAATTTCAGCAGGAAAGTCCTACCGAACTGGCCGATGCATTTTACCGCAATCTGGAATTTGGTACGGGTGGTTTACGCGGATTAATGGGCGTTGGAACAAACCGCATGAACAAGTATACTGTGGGCATGGCCACGCAGGGCTATGCCAATTATCTGAAAGCGAGCTTTGCCGGCGAGGTAAGTGTAGCCGTGGCCCATGACAGTAGAAACAACAGTCGCTTTTTTGCGGAAACCACTGCCAATGTATTTGCGGCAAATGGTATAAAAGTTTACCTGTTCGAAAGTCTGCGACCCACACCTGAGCTGTCTTTTGCCATCCGGCATTTTGGATGTCAGGGTGGAGTGGTTTGTACAGCTTCTCATAACCCGAAAGAATACAACGGATACAAGGCTTATTGGAACGATGGTGCCCAACTGGTTCCGCCACACGACAAAAATGTGATAAAGGAAGTGGAAAAGATTGCTTCGGTAGACGAAGTGAAATGGTCAGGCGGAGAATCGTTGATTCAGTTGATTGGCGCTGAAGTTGACCAGGCTTATATTGAAATGGTAAAAGGACTAAGCGTATATCCGGATATTATTCGTGAGCAGCAGGACCTGAAGATAGTGTACACTCCCATACATGGTACCGGCATCACGCTGGTGCCACAGGTGCTGAAACAATTTGGGTTTACTAATGTAACCATTGTAGACGAGCAGTCAACACCCGATGGCAATTTTCCTACGGTGGTTTATCCCAATCCGGAAGAGAAGGAAACCATGGGAATTGGTCTTGCCCGAGCTAAACAGCTGGATGCTGACATATTGCTCGGAACCGATCCCGACGCCGACCGCGTGGGTATTGGAGTGAAAGACAATCACGGCGATTGGGTATTGATGAATGGAAATCAAACAGCTGTTTTGGCATTCAACTACCTGCTCGAAGCGCGTCGTAGCAAGGGAATTGCACAATCCAACGATATGATCATTACCACCATCGTAACCACCGGCATGGCAGATGCCCTGGCTGAGGGCAATGGCGTTAAATGTTATCGCGTGCTGACCGGCTTCAAATGGATTGCAGAAATGATTCGTGAAAAAGAAGGCAAAGAAAATTATGTGGTAGGAGGGGAGGAGAGTTTTGGACTGATGATTGGCGATAAAATTCGGGACAAAGACGCCGTGAGTGCGGTTGCTTTGCTTTGCGAAATGGCTGCATATGAGAAAGCGAAAGGGCGCACACTTTTTGAAAAGCTGATAGAACTGTATATACAATATGGTTTCTACAAAGAAGACCTGATATCGATAACCAAGAAAGGAATGGATGGCCAGCAGCAAATTGCTGCCATGATGGAGCAATACCGCAGTCAGCCTCCTGTTTCCATCAACGGCTCGCCAGTGGTTCAGCTGCTCGATTACGAACGTCGCAAGGGACTCAACCCACAAACCGGAGAAGAATGGACCATTGATCTGCCCAAGTCAAATGTATTGCAGTTTATCACCGAAGATGGAAGCATGATATCGGCCCGCCCCAGCGGCACCGAGCCCAAGATCAAATTTTATTTCAGCGTAAAAGAAAACCTCAGCAACGCCGGGGAATTTGATCGGGTGAACAAAGCGCTCGATGGAAAAATTAAAGCGATCATTGCGGATATGGGGCTGGGGTGAGAGAGGTGAAAGGTGAGAGGTGAGAAGTGAAAGGTGAGAGGTGAGAGGTGAGAGGTGAAAGGTGAAAGGGAGCGGTGCCAAGTCGTATCTGAAATTGTTGGGTTAAAGAATCTGTGAAAATCTGTGCAAAGATCTGTGCAATCTGCGGTAACAGAACTGCCGACCGAACAGTGGGTTGACAATATTTAGTATTTAAGTTCCCGAGGTTTCCGCAGAAAGTCTAATTTCTTCGCCCAATCCACGTTTCACCGGGCAATGCATGCGTTGCCCCTACCTTTCACCTCTCACCTTTCACATTTCACCTCTCACCTCTCACCTCTCACCTCTCACCTTTCACCTCTCACCTTTCACCTTTCTGCTGTACCTTGCACGTGCTTATGCGACCCACCCAAGACACATACCGCTTCAAAGGCCTCAGAGAAAAACTGGTTTCCGATATACGCGCAAAAGGGATCACCGACGAAAGAGTGCTTTCGGCGCTGAATGATGTGCCACGTCACTTTTTTTTGGACTCTGCTTTTGGCGAAAGGGCTTATGAAGACCGGGCATTCCCGATAGGCGAAGACCAGACCATTTCTCAGCCTTACACAGTGGCTTACCAGAGCCAGTTGCTGGAAATTCAGCCTTTCATGAAAGTGCTGGAGATTGGAACCGGCAGCGCCTACCAGGCCGTGGTACTGGCTAAAATGGGAGCACAGGTATATAGCATCGAGCGACAGAAGAAATTGTTCGACTCCAACAAAAGCTTTGAGTACCTGAAATCGTTTCCCTCCATCAAAACTTTTTATGGCGACGGCTACGAAGGTCTGCCCACATTTGCGCCTTTTGATCGTGTGCTGATTACCGCCGCCGCGCCATTTGTACCCCCGAAACTGATTGAACAGTTACGACCCGGCGGTAAAATGGTGATACCACTGGGTGACGATAAACTTCAACGAATGATGCGCATTACCAAACTGGAGAACGGCAGCCTGAAAGAAGAGGTTTTCGACAATTTTGTATTTGTACCAATGTTGGAGGGGAAAAGCAAGTGATGTTGAATTGTTGAGTTGTTGAATTGTTGAATTGTTGCGATCTATTTTTTCTGCGTAAATCTGTGGGAACAGAAAAGCAATCCTTTAAAGGTTGGCTACGACCTTAGAGCACTTATACCCTGTTTAACCGCAGAGGGAACAGAGTTTTTTCGCAGAGGGCACGGAGATCGATTGAGAGTAATGTGATATTCGAGCACGGCAAAATCCCTCACCTTCCTCTGCGTAAAATCTCAGCGAACTCTGCGTTTAATGGGTGCCGAGCCTCGCAGGCTTTATGCGAATCTGTAAGATCAGAAAATCAAATTCTTTAAAGATGGGCTGCTCCCTTAGAGTATTGACACCCTGTTTAACCGCAGAGGGAACAGAGTTTTTTAATGTTGAGTCGTTGAGTTGTTTAGTTGTTTAGTTGTTGAGTTGTTAGGATGTATTTTATCTGTGTAAATCTGTGAAAAAATCTGTGTAAATCTGCGGGAACAGAACTGCTGCGCTTAGAGTAAGCTGTTGAATTGGTGACCTGCCTGCCGGCAGGCAGGATTGTTGAGTTGTTTAGTTGTTGGATTGTTGGTTGAGACATCATAAAGAAAAAGAGTGAATCCACGAAGGGATTCACTCTTTTTTTGATTGAGATATTCTCGTGTATTTTGATATTACAAATGGATCGCTTCGCCGAAGGCTACTTCAATGGCATCTTTCACACTCTCACTGATAGTGGGGTGGGGGTGGATGCTGTTGAGGACCTCGTGGTGAGTAGTCTCCAGTTTGCGAGCGGTTACGGTCTGGGCAATTATTTCGGTCACATTGTAACCAATTGCATGCGTACCGAGCCACTCCCCATATTTGGCATCAAAAATCACTTTCACAAACCCTTCTGCGTGTCCGGCGGCTGAGGCCTTTCCACTGGCGCTAAGCGGGAACTTACCGACTTTGATGTCGTAGCCTGCATCTTTTGCCTGCTTCTCGGTAAAACCAACAGACGCTATTTCGGGATAGCAGTAAGTACAGCCTGGTACATTGCCATAATCCAGCGGCTCGGGCTGATGATGGTATTTCTTTTCAGCATGTGCAATAGCCTCTACGCAAATGATACCTTCCTTGCTGGCCACGTGCGCGAGTGCCTGACCGGGAACACAATCACCAATGGCATACACACCCGGCACACTGGTTTTATAGTATTTGTCTACCGTAATCCGTCCCTTGTCGGTCTTCACGCCGAGTGTTTCCAGACCAATACCTTCAATATTGGCTGCAACACCCACAGCGCTCAACAAAATATCGGCTTCCAGGGTAACTTCACCATTGGCCGTCTTCACTTTTGCTTTCACACCGGCACCGCTGGTGTCAACGCTGGTCACTTCGCTGCTGGTCAATATTTCGATACCCTGCTTCTTGAAGTTTTTCTCCAGTTCTTTAGATATTTCTTCGTCTTCAACGGGAACAACGCGAGGCATGAATTCAACGATCGTCACTTTCGTTCCCACGCTATTGTAGAAATAGCCGAACTCCACTCCAATCGCTCCGCTTCCAACTACGATCATGCTCTTGGGCTGCTCGGGCAGCGACATACCTTCGCGATAACCGATGATCTTTTTTCCATCCTGTTTTAGAGCCGGAAGTTCGCGGCTGCGGCCACCAGTGGCAATAATGATATGACGACCTTCCACTATCTGCTTTTTGCCGTCTTTATCAGTTACCTCAATTTTACCGGCAGCCTGCAATTTTCCAAAACCCATGATCACATCGATCTTGTTCTTCTTCATCAGAAACTGTACACCTTTGCTCATTTTGTCGGCTACGCCCCGGCTGCGCTTGATGATGGCATCAAACCTGGGTGTGCCAGTGGCCTCAATGCCGTAGGATTCGGCATGCTTGATATCATTTGCAACCTGTGCCGATTTCAACAATGCCTTTGTGGGAATACAACCCCAGTTCAGACAAATACCGCCCAGGCTTTCTTTTTCAATTACTGCTGTTTTGAGTCCCAACTGCGAAGCACGAATGGCGGCAACATATCCGCCCGGACCGCTTCCCAGCACAACTACATCGTATGCCATGCTTTAGAATATTATTTGGTGATACAATTGAGCAGCGAAGTTATTGAAAGAAAAGCGAAAAAGGGGCCCGGGGGCACCGGCCGGCTAAAATTCTGTCAATCAATGCTGCGTGCGTTGCCCGAGCGATGCCGCCGCTTGTCAGTTCGGCTTCACTGTCCGAATTTTCCTGTGCCCGTTCATTATCGGGGTGCGCGGCCAGTTTGGGCTTATAGACGGTATGGGAGCAGTTAATCCTGCCATTCAAAGAATAGGTTTCAGTTGTTGGGAAGGGAATTCTAAATTGCAAGAACTATTCACATGAAAAGAAGCTGCATTATTACCTTACTGCTTTCACTTTCAGCCGTTCTGCAGGCGCAAATGGGGGGCACTCAACTTCAGGTAAAGGTATTGGCCAATGATTCGGCGTCAGTTTTACCGCAAAGTACCGTCCAGTTGCTAAAAGTCGATGGACAGGTGGAACGCACCCAGATTACGGATAGCATCGGCCGGGCGCTGTTTTTAGGCCTCCAGCCCGGTGTATATATCGTGAGGGTGACAAGGATTGATCAAATCGACTATGTATCTGCAGAATTTAAGATTCACGAGGCAGAACAGGCCAACCTCGAGGTGCGTATGCAGCCAGCCAGCCAAACGCTGGGTGGAGTGAGTGTAACCGCTCGTAAGCCCATGGTGCAGTTTTTACCCGACCGCACAGTGGTAAATGTAGACGCCAGCATCAGTAACGCGGGCACCACCGTACTTGAAATGCTGGAAAAAGCACCCGGAGTAACCAGCGATAAAGATGGTAACATCAGTCTGAAAGGGAAGCCCGGCGTACTGATACTGATCGATGGTAAGCCTACGCAACTTGCAGGCATGGACCTTCAGAATTTTCTGTCGGGTATGAGCTCGAGTCAGGTAGAAAAAGTGGAGTTGATGGATAATCCGTCGGCTCGATATGATGCCAGTGGCAACGGTGGAATTATCAACATCATAACCAAACGTAACAAGCAACGCGGATTTAACGGAAACCTGAGCCTCGCTACCGGCTACGGAAAGCTCCCCAAAAACAATCATGCGTTGACGTTGAACCTGCGGGAAGGAAGATTTAATTTCTTTTTGACCTACAGCACCAATATCAGTGAGTTTATGATGGACATGTACGCGCTGCGTACTTATTTTGATCGGGACCGGGTGCCGGTTTCATTGTTGAACCAGCCTTATTACACTGAAATATCTGCCAACAGTCACAACCTGAATACAGGATTCGACTTTTATCTGAATTCGAAAACGACGCTGGGTCTTGCATTAAACGGTATTTTGCTCAAGCGAAGGAGCACCAGTGAAGCACAGGCCATGTGGCTCAATCCAGGTGGCGGACTTGATTCAACCATTTTTACAAACAGTGTCAATCGGACAGAAATGGAAAGAGCTGGTGCAACCTTTAATCTTCGGCACCAGTTCAACGCCAATGCAGAAATATCGGCTGATATCGATTACCTGCAGTATGATATTACTAACCAACAGCTGTTTGAAAATCGCCTTGGTCAGCTTGGCGGCAATCCCGACGATGCCTCCCGTGGCTATATACCATCATCCCTCGACGTGTGGACCGGCAAAGTAGATTATAGTCGCCGTTGGAGAAACTGGTCGCTCGAAACCGGATGGAAGACATCGCATGTGGCTACCGATAACCTGGCAGAATATGATCAAACCCAGGGCAGCGACTGGGTGCCTGATCTCGGCAAGAGTAATCATTTCCTTTACACGGAAAATATACATGCGGTGTACGGCAATGCCAACTGGGCCGGAAAACGCTGGCAGCTGCAGGGAGGTTTGCGTTACGAACATACCGGCTATCAGGCCCGCCAACTGGGCAACGCCGTGGTAAAAGACTCTTCGTTCAACAGAAACTACGGCAACCTTTTTCCTTCGGTATTCATCACCTGGCAGGCCGACTCCAGTAACAGTTTCACTATTCGCAGTGGCAGGAGGATAGATCGGCCCGCGTTTCAAAAGCTCAATCCTTTTACGTTCATATTGAACAAATACACTTTTCAACAGGGCAATCCATATTTTCAGCCACAGTTTACCTGGAACTTTGAATTGTCGCATCAGTTCCGGGATATGTTCTCTACGACATTGTCTTACAACCTTGTAGATGATTATATGTCGCAGGTTTTTTATGAAGACACTTCAACCAGCCTGATCGTTTACACCGAGGGTAATGTGGGAAGACTGCGCACCTGGGGTTTGAGTTTTACAGCACAACTGCAACCTGCCAGTTGGTGGACGGCTTCTTTGCAGGCCACCGGCAACCATAAGCGAATTGAAGCTATGTTGTGGAAATTGTATAAAGCAGAAATTTACCAGGCCCAGTTCAGCATCAACAATCAGTTCAGATGGAAGAAAGGCTGGGGTGCGGAGTTGAGTGGTTTTTTCATTACGCGAAATCAGAACGATATTCAGGAAGTGCTGGAACCCACCGGTCAACTGGCCATTGGCGTTTCAAAACAAATTCTGAAAAACAAAGGCAGCTTACGCCTCACGTTCCGCGATATCTTCTATACCCAACGAATGGCCGGGCTAACCGATTTTCAATACGTAGAAGAATACTTTAGTTTGAAGCGCGATACCAGGGTAGTAACGCTCGGCTTTACCTGGAGATTTGGAAAAGCGATGAAACAGACCGCAAGAAGAAACACCGGTGCGGCCGGCGAGGTAATGGAACGGATCGACTAACAGAGAATGTTTTCTTATTGCCTGTGTTGCCGCCGTTTGTGTGTTCAGGTCCTTACGGCTTTTGCGACGACTTAGTTGCTGAGTCCAAGATGACTGTTGCCAAAATCGATCGTCACTTTTTTGTACTGCTTCAACAAATCCTGTCCGATATTACCAAACAGTTTTTCGTCGGATACATGTAACCGCTCCGGGTCAATGCCGGCGTTGGGGATAGTAATCGTCTGGCCGTTCAATTCAAACTCCAGTGCAGGCACTTCCAGCACCTTGTGGGTGCTCACACCTCCCGCACTTCCTGCCTGTCTTTCCACCAATTTGGCCACCGCCAACAGGGCCGTACTATCGGCTTCGTAAAATGGTTTGAAAAAATCGGAACTGTTGGCGCCAGTATCAAAATTGAAGGGCATCGGCCGGCCTTTGTAGTTCAATATGACCAGGGGCCGAAGCGTTTCTACAAAAAAGTTTTGTTCCAGCGTGGGATCGTCTGCCTCGTGCTTATGCAGCACCAGTTGTTTAGGCTCAATTGTAATACGTCCCAGTTCTTTTGCAATCGGAAATCCTATAATTCCCTGTATGCGATAGAGCCCGTTCGCAAAGCTGAATGCCTCATCTTTAAAAACAAGAAAGGGCTCATTATAAACTATCAGGTCGCCCAGTTGGATGCTGTCGGCAATGGCAATTCGCACCGGATTATAAATATTGTTGAATCCGGCTACCTTCATTCCGGAGTCTGGCAAAATCCGAAAGCCCATTTGCGCGGCTACCGATTCGGTGACGCAGGAAAGGCCCGCACCCGTGTCGAACACGAATTTTAAGGCGGATCCACCCGAACGAACTTCCAGGTTGATTAATCCAGCCACATCTCGGGTGAAAGGGAGCGTGTCGATTGATGGTTGCATCACTCGCTGTCTGGGCTCATTTCTTAATGCTTTCCAGATCAGTGCCGCGTTCTCATTACCCCTGATTTCGTCAGGGTCCATTTTTTTTCTGAATTTCTTCAGAATGACCGGTCCGGTAACCGCCGCTTTTTTGAAATCAAAATTTCTGACATGGTTATCATGTTCCAGTGTGTAATATTCGAAAGCAATCGAGGCCTCTGGTTTTTTCTTTTTGCCCAAATATTTCCTGAGCCATTCGGCTGATTCCTCCGTTCGGTTGCAGGCATTGGCATAGGCGGCTTTATAAAAATAATAGAGCGGATGAGTGCTGTCGGTATTCGCTTTTTTGAGCGATGGATATTGTTTGGCTTTATATAATTGATATAAGGTATCGTTTGTCTGGCGGGCTGTTAGCGACAGATTCGAAGTAATCAACATTACCAAAACGGGTATAATTCTTTTCATGCCTTTTGTTTTTTCGATGATGGATCTGAATGAATCGGCTACCGGATACACTGCGAAGCAAGCCATTTTCTATCACAAAAAAATCTAAAAACTGGTTGAACTGATGTTTTTTTAGGTGGAGCCGTTCCGAAGTCGCGAAATCGGTATACGTTGCAAAAAATCCCCGCAAATGGGGGTATAATCCCGGTTAAAAAGGACCTGATTAATCCTAAATTTGCCCGCTTTTCATGGAGACGCTAAAAACAGAAGCCGGCCGTACGATACGCCTTGCCCTGCCGATTGTGATTGGCGAGCTGGCGCAGATGGCCCTGCACATTATTGATACCGCCATGGTGGGTGCCATCAGTTACAAGCAGCTTGCTGCAGCTGCACTGGTCATCAACGCCATGAATATTCCCTTTGTATTGGGTATCGGGATGACCATTTCCGTATCACAGATGGTTTCCATGGCACATGGCCGTCAGAATGCCGGCCAGGTATCGCATTACCTCTACAATGGTTTCTTACTTTGCAGCTTTACCGCCATTGTCATTTCGCTGAGCCTGGTATTTGGGCGCGATATACTGCGCCATCTGGGGCAGGATCAGGATGTGGTAGAATATGCACTGCCTTTCATGGAACTGATGGGGTATTCCATTATCCCTATGTTGCTGTTCATGACATTAAAGCAGTTTACCGACGGATTGGAATTTACCCGTACAGCCATGTTGCTCTCGGTTGCCGCTATGCCGCTGAATATTTTTCTCAACTACCTTTTGATTTACGGAAACTGGGGTTTTCCGCGGCTCGAGCTGCTGGGGGCAGGCTGGTCTACGCTTATTACCCGAACGGTGATGTTTCTTTGTCTGGCGCTGATTGTATGGCGACATCGCACGTTCAGGCCTTATATACAGGTTCGAAAACAGCAATGGGTATTTCGCCGCCGAACGCTGAAGGAACTATTGAATATCGGAGTTCCCAGCAGTCTGCAGATTGGTATGGAAGCCGGCGCCTTTGCTGTATCAGGAATCCTGATCGGTACCATCAGTGCCGTGGCACAGGCTGCGCATCAGATTGCTCTTAGTTGTGCCGCCTTCACCTTTATGGTGAGTATGGGACTGGCACAAGCAGGTAGCATCAGAGTCAGCAATGGCTTTGGCAGGGGCGACTGGCCTGCCATTTCGCGTATTGGAAAGAGCACTCTGTTGACCGCACTCCTGTATGGACTTTTTTGCGCCATTATTTTCACCGTTTTCCGTTTTCAATTACCTGGCATTTTCAACAAGAATGCTGATGTAATGGCCCTGGCCTCATTGCTGTTGCTGTTTGCCGCCATTTTTCAGATATCGGACGCCACTCAGGCTATTGGTGCCGGTTTGTTGAGAGGGATCAAGGACGTGAAGACGCCTACCATGTTGATTGCCATTGCGTATTGGGTACTAGGCCTGCCACTTGGATATTTGTTGGCCTTCGCATTCGATCTGGGAGCGGCCGGCATGTGGATCGGACTGATTTCAGGCCTTAGCTTTGCTTCCGCTTTTCTCATTCGCCGCTTTTTGAAAAAAGCCAGGATAGGAGATCAGGTGATTGAAAGCTAGCGGGTTGTGGCAGAGATTTCGGGTATTGATAAGCCCATCCAGAACAGGCTGATCGGCAATCCACGCCCGTTAATAAGTTTTTTAGAAAAAATAGAGTTTGGCATAGGCTAATTGCCTGAGTTTCCCTACCTTTGCCTCCCGAATTTTTCGGGACTAATAAACATTGTATCAATCATGGCCAGAGTTTGTCAGGTAACAGGTAAGACACCGATCGGCGGGCACAAAGTTTCGCACTCAAATATCAAGACCAAGCGTCGCTTTTTGCCAAACTTACAGGTGAAAAAGTTTTACCTGGCCGAAGAAGACAAGTGGATTACCCTGAAATTGTCGACCGATGCAATCCGCACCATCAACAAGCGTGGTCTGTATTCGGTTGTAAAGGAATTGCGCGCCAGGGGTGAGCATATCTGATTGGGTATTCAGCAATAAATTATAATACTATAATAGCATAGTTATGGCAAAGAAAGGAAACCGTGTACAGGTGATTATGGAGTGTACTGAGCACAAGAACAGTGGTCAGCCTGGCACCAGCCGTTATATCACGGTTAAAAACAAAAAGAATAATCCTGAGCGCCTGGAGTTGAAAAAGTACAACCCCATCCTCAAGAAAGTGACGGTTCATAAGGAAATTAAGTAAGGTGAGAAGTGAGAGGTGAGTGGTGAGAGGTGAGAGGAAAGTTCAAACCTACTACATTGTTAATTTGCACATTTCCACATTTGCACATTTGCACATTTTTATAATCTTGTTTTATGGCTAAAGCAGCTTCGAAAAACGCGAAAATTAAAGATGCCAAAGCTTCGGCTGAGGCAAAGAACTGGACGAAAGTGATCAGGGCTGTACGCAGTTCCAAGTCGGGCGCCTATACATTTAAAGAGGCGATCGTTCACAAAGACAAAATCAAAGACTATCTGGCTCAGAAATAAGCCAGGTTTCAATATGCTATTCTGCAAAAGCTGTTCCTCACCCGAACGGCTTTTGTTGCTTTAAAAAATGTGGAAATTTGCCTGTACTCACATTTGCCCGATCTCACATTTTCTCATCCATTAGAACTTAGTTATGGGTCTGTTTAATCGCTTATTCGGAAAAAAGGAAAAGGAAAGCCTCGATCAGGGTCTTCAGAAAACCAAAGAGGGTTTTTTATCGCGACTCACCAAGGCCATTGCGGGCAAAAGCACAGTGGACGAAGAAGTATTGGATAGCCTGGAAGAAGCGCTCGTGGGGGCGGATGTTGGCATTGAAACGACCGTTAAGATCATTGAGCGAGTGGAGAAACGAGTAGCAAGGGACAAATACATGAATGCGGGTGAGCTGAATAAGCTACTTCAGGAAGAAATTGAACAAATACTCGTAGATGCTCCTGAGTCAAACACTTACGATTTTAAATCAGAGCTCCCCGCCAAACCTTATGTCATACTGGTGGTGGGAGTGAATGGCGTGGGAAAAACCACCACAATCGGTAAGCTGGCCCATAATTTTCAAAAAGCAGGTAAATCAGTTTTACTCGGCGCTGCCGATACCTTCCGGGCTGCTGCCGTGGACCAGTTAACGATTTGGAGTGAACGTACCGGCGTCCCCATCGTGAAACAAAGCATGGGTTCTGATCCGGCTGCCGTTGCCTTCGACACCGTGCAAAGTGCCGTGTCGCGCCAGTCGGAAGTAGTGTTGATCGATACAGCCGGGCGCCTGCACAACAAAGCCCATCTGATGGAGGAGTTGTCGAAAATTCGCCGTGTGATTCAAAAGGTGATACCTGATGCTCCTCACGAAGTGTTGCTGGTGCTGGATGGATCTACTGGACAGAACGCGCTTGAGCAGGCCAAACAATTCACAGCAGCAACAGATGTGACAGCTCTGGCAATTACCAAACTCGACGGCACCGCCAAAGGTGGTGTGGTGCTCGCCATTGCCAATCAGTTCAAAATTCCGGTCAAGTTTATCGGCGTTGGCGAAAAGATGGAAGATCTGCTCGTGTTCGATAAACATGAATTTGTTGACAGTCTGTTTTCTCTGGAGGGAGCCAAAGAATAAGAATGCTGTATGCAGGACTCGATATTGGAACCACGCATTGTAAAATGCTGCTGTGCGATAGCGATGGGGCACTCTTGTGGGAACAGCGACTCAAAATTCACACGCATCATCCAAAGCCCGGCTGGCAGGAACAGGATCCAAGGGAAATATGGTTGCAGGTGCAAACACTACTGCAAAGTCTTAGCCGACTGGTGAACGGTCGCAACGAAGCATGCAGGATAACGATCAGCACAGCCATGCACGCCATTTTTCCGGTTGACCAGCAATGGCAGCCAATGTACCCAATGATGATCTGGGCCGACCTTCGCAGTCAGCCCCAGGTGGAGAAACTCAAAGAAACCTCTTCGGTTATTCAGCTATACAATATAACCGGTACGCCTTTGCATCCTATGTCGCCGCTTTGTAAAATCATTTGGTATAGAGATAATTATCCAGATCAATTCGATAAAGTATTTAAGTGGGTTTCCGCGAAAGACTGGATATGGTGGCAAATTACCGGAATGGCAGAAGCCGATCATTCCGTGGCCTCTGCCAGCGGACTAATGGATATAAGGGAGCGGCATTGGAGTGCTGAAGCGCTGGGGCTGGCGGGGATTCGGTTAGACCAGTTGCCTGATCCTGTATCTGTTTATCGCAGCATTCAACCCGAGCGCATTGCACCCGGCTGTGGCGATTGGCTGCATTTGCCGGAATGGCGAATAGGGGGCAGCGATGGTTTTCTGGCCACCGTAGGATCAGGAGCAGTAAAACCGGGCGACCTCGCATTAACTATTGGTACCAGTGGCGCAGTGAGGGTGTTGGTCAACCATCCGGTTGAATTGCATCATTATAGTCTTTTTCAATACGCAGCCGATGAGGGCCGCTGGCTACTTGGTGGGGCCGTGAACAACGGCGGAAACCTGCTTGCCTGGTTTAGTGATGTATTTTTGCAGGGCACACAAACCCCCGAAGCAACGATGCGTTACTGGCTCGACAGAGCTGCCAACGTGCCGCCCGGTTCAGAAGGGCTGTGTTGCCTGCCCTGGGTTTATGGCGAACGTGCACCGGTATGGGACGCCGGTGCTACAGCATCATTCAGCGGAATCCGGGCTATACATGGTAAGGAACATTTTCTGAGGGCTGTGTTGGAAGGCTCAGTTGAAAATCTGGCGAGAATAGTTCAGGCATTGGAAGAACGGCAGATTCCGATAGAACGAATTTATGCCAGCGGTGGATTTTTGGCTTCGCAGCTCTGGGTTTCGATTGTAGAAGCAAGGCTTGGCAGGAAAATGATCATCGCCGGTGATGGCGATGCGAGCGCAAGGGGTGCGGTTGAATTGGGCAGACTAACAATAAATGATTAAAAATTCCCGATAGGGATGAACACGTGATATGAAAACGAAAACGCTTCAACGAAACAAGGTTAATATCATTACACTGGGCTGTAGTAAGAATATGGTGGACAGTGAAGTGCTGAGCGGTCAGTTGCGTGCCAACGAAATAGATGTGGTGCATGAAAACAAAAAAAGAGATCACAATATAGTAGTGGTAAATACATGTGGCTTCATTGACAAAGCAAAGGAAGAGAGTATCAACACCATTTTGGACCAGGTTGAATTAAAGAGGCGAGGCCTGCTCGATAAAGTGTACGTAACAGGATGCCTGAGCGAACGCTACAAGAATAATCTGGAAACAGAAATACCTGAGGTGGATGCCTATTTCGGCACCATGGAGTTGCCCCTGTTGCTGAAGCAGCTCGATGCCGATTACAAGACCGAATTGTTGGGCGAACGGCTGTTGGCCACACCCAGCCATTACGCCTACATGAAGATATCAGAAGGATGCAATCGCACCTGTTCTTTTTGTGCCATTCCCCTGATGCGCGGCAAGCATGTGAGTAAGCCGATGGAACAACTCGTGCAGGAGGCAGAAGGCCTGGTGAAGAAAGGTGTAAAGGAAATCATGCTGATTGCACAGGAGTTGACTTATTACGGACTGGACATTTACAAAGACCGTACCCTGCCTGACCTGCTGCGCCGCCTGTCGGATGTGAAGGGCCTGGATTGGATCCGTTTACACTATGCTTACCCCAGCAAGTTTCCTCTGGAGATAATCGATGTAATGAAGGAGCGTCCGAACATTTGCAATTATCTCGATATGCCGCTTCAGCATGCTTCCAATAATATGCTGAAAGCCATGCGCCGACAGATAACGCGGGAAGAGATGGAAGATCTGGTAGCGGCTATCCGTTCCACACTTCCCGGCATATGTCTGCGCACTACCCTGATCGCAGGATTTCCAGGCGAAACAAACGATGATGTTGATGAGCTAAAATCATTCCTGCAACGTATGCGTTTCGATCGGGTGGGCATTTTTTCCTATTCACACGAAGAAGGTACTTCTGCGTTTGGTCTGGAGGACAATATACCGGCCGAAGAAAAAGAAGCCCGGGCACAGGAGATAATGGAACTGCAACAGGAAATTTCATACGAGCTCAATCAGGCCAAACTGGGTCAGACATTCAAAACCCTGATCGACAAAAAAGAAGCTGGCCGCTATCTGGGTCGCACCGAATTCGATAGCGTTGAAGTAGATAATGAAGTGATCATTCATAGTAATCGCAAACTTCCCGTTGGCGAATTTGTAAATGTTCGCATCACCAAAGCCTACGATTTTGACCTGGAAGGTGAAGTAGTAGAATAGGACCTGGCTAGCACAAATTCGGACACAATCTGTATCAAATACGGACAGTAAAGACCCGTTCCGGAATATAATATTCTGATAATCATTAATCTTTCACTCTGGCACAGTATTGCAAGTGTAGCCACTGTGAACGCAATTTTATCAATATGGACAGGCAACTCCGGCGCCACTCAGCCGGCCCGGAGGCCCCTGTCTGTAATGAATAAACCATTTGTTATGCACTTTAGCCAGATCCAGGAAATACTGCTCGACGATAGCTTTTATCGTTGGTACCTGCAAACCGATGAATCGGATGTATTGCGCTGGAACGAATGGCGACTGGCAGAAGAGAAAAATAGACAATTGCTGGAGGAAGCGGTATCGTATCTGCACACCCTGCTTAACCAGAAAGATGAAGAGGGGTTCCCGAAGCGGGTACATGCAATCCACTCGCGGCTGCAACGGGCTAAAGAAGCAAAGAATCAGGCTGCCGCTGAAGCCGATATTCCTCCAAATAGGGCATCGCTGGGACCTATCATAGACTTCGACATTAACTTGTCGTGAGTAACAATATATTCATCCATCTGCTTTACCAACTATGTTGAAGAATTATTTCCTGGTCGCCTGGCGAAATATCTGGCGTCACAAAGGGTTTTCGTTTCTGAACATCACCGGTCTGGCCATTGCCATGGCGGCTGCCACCTTAATCCTTCTCTGGATACAGAGTGAGAGCCGATACGATCGCAATTTTAAGAACGACGACCGTATTTATGAAGTTTGGAATCGGATGAAATACGACGGCAATATAAATTGCTGGTCGACTACGCCAAAAGTGATGGCCTCCGCCATCAAGGCCGACTATCCTGAAGTTGAGCAGGCAGTTCGTGTCAACTATTCCTATCCATTGCTATTCAGTATTGGGGATAAACGAATTAAGGGCAGTGGCTATCCTGTTGATTCCAACTTTTTTGAAGTTTTTGATTACGAATTTATAGAAGGGAATGCTCAACGTGCACTGGCAAGCCCTGAGTCAGTTGTGCTTTCGGAATCATTTGCCAATAGCTTGTTTGGTGACGAACCGGCAGTTGGGAAAGTATTGAAGTTGGACAATGTAGACAATTCCATTGTTCAGGCAGTAGTGAAGGATCCATCTCCCGACTCCCGCTTTCAGTTCAAATATCTCGTACCCTGGTCGTATTTACGGAAGAAAGGGGGTGATGATGACAACTGGGGCAACAATAGTACAAAGACATTTGTGATGTTGAAGGAAAATACCAGTCTGGCCGCTGTTGCGCCAAAGATTCAGCATCTCCGTAAAAAATATGATAAGAGCGAACCTGATATGGAAACCTTCCTCTATCCATTCGGAAGTAGTTATCTATATGGCCGCTTTGAGAATGGGGTTGTAGCAGGTGGACGTATCGAGTTGGTCCGGCTATTTGGATGGATTGCAGCTTTCATTTTACTGGTAGCTTGTATCAATTTCATGAACCTCAGTACAGCCCGAAGCGAACGCAGGGCGCGGGAGGTAGGCATTCGCAAAGTGGTTGGTGCCAGGCGGCCGGCTTTGTTATTGCAGTTTTTGGGAGAATCCATTTTGTTGTGTCTGCTGGCCGCGTGTATTGCTCTATTGCTCGTGCAATTGTTCCTGCCGGCATTTAATCAGTTGGTAGATAAAAAGCTCGCCATTGAGTGGGCAAGTCCTCAGTTTTGGTTGAGTGCGCTCGGGTTTATTTTCGTGACCGGTTTGCTCGCGGGCAGTTATCCCGCCTTTTTCCTGGCCTCCTTCCGCCCGGTGAAGGTATTGAAAGGCGCAATCAGACCCGCCAATGCGCTGGTTACGCCAAGGAAGTTGTTGGTGGTAGGACAGTTCACTTTTGCCATCCTTCTAATTATAGCTACGATTGTTGTTCGGCAGCAAATGAAAATGGCCCAGGAGCGACAGTCGGGTTATGGTCGTGAAAACCTGGTTTATAGCTTTATGGAAGGTGATATCGAAAAAAACTACGCCGTGATCCGTGCTGAGTTGTTGAACTCGGGTGCGGTGGAATCGATCAGTAAGACCAGTGCTCCGTTCACAGAAAGTTGGAGCAATACCTGGGATATCACCTGGCGTGGCAAAGATCCCGAAGACCGAAGGTTGATCAACCGGATGTGTGGTGATGATGATGTGGTTAAAACGGCCGGCCTTCAGCTAGTTGCCGGCCGCGACATCGACCTTCAACAATATCCGACCGATAGCAATGCCGTTTTGATAAATGAAGCCGCGGCAAAGTTGATGGGGCTGGACGAACCGGTTGGGGAGATAATTGGGGATATTGGAGAAGAGTTTCATATTGTGGGCATAGTTAAAGACTTTATCGTCCAATCACCATACGAGCCGGTTGCTCCAATGGTAATCCTCGGCGCAAAGGGATTTTTCAATGTTGTGAACATGCGGTTGAGCTCGAAACAGTCTACCAAAGCCAGCCTGGATCAAATAGAAGTCATTTTCAAAAAATACAATCCGGAATATCCATTTCTTTACACTTTTGCCGATGAGGAATACGCCCGAAAATTTGATAGCGAAAAGCGCTCCTCTACGCTGGCCAGCCTTTTTGCCATACTTACAATCGTCATTTCCTGTCTTGGATTATTTGGACTGGCTGCCTATATGGCTGAGAACCGCACCAAGGAAGTGGGAGTGAGAAAGGTGCTGGGCGCTTCAGTAGCCGATATTGCACGATTGTTGTCGGTCGACTTCGTGAAGCTGGTCCTGATTGCATTTGTACTCGCAGCTCCGCTCGGATACTGGGCGATGCACACCTGGCTAAAAGACTATACATACCGCGTGCCGCTGCACTGGTGGATATTTGGGCTCGCCGGATTAATGGCCCTGATCATTGCGCTTGTTACCGTTAGCTCGCAGGCAATAAAGGCAGCCCGCAGCAACCCGGTGAAGTCGCTACGCTCAGAATAATTTTTATGCTGTAATACAGTATAGGCCGGCTTTGCCGGCCTTTTTTTGTCGAAACATTACTACAAAGGATCAGACGATTTTATCTACAACAGAATAGAGCCTTGCACTATTGTGATGGAAGGCTCACTGGACTAATTTGCAGTCAGTTAGTTCGCTAATGCCCTTTTATAAGCCCGTTATTAAACCACCTGTGAAAAACCAATCCAATCCATTAAAAAACCAATGCCGTCCTGTGAAAACCGACAATGTCCAATCCTTTAAAAACCAAAGCAGTTCTGTGAAAAACCGACAATGTCCAATCCTTTAAAAAACCAAAGCCGTCCTGTGAAACACCGTTAAAGTCCAATCCTTTTTCTGAAAACCAATTCCGTACCCAGGGGCCACTAGCCCGGCCCTTTCATTTGTAAAACCCAACCTGATATATGTTAATCCTGCTGAGTATCTTAATCCTTCGTCTGAGGAAACGTATCCGGCAGAAACAAAATCCTGTCTTATGGAAAGTCTGAATCAAATCACCGGTAACCTGATCAACAATTACGTGAATCAGGCTGCCAAAAACAATTCGTTTTTTGTCAACGACATTCCCCGTACCCTGACGGTGGAATTTAACCAGTCCTGGGTGCGGTCTGTGATCAGCAACCTACTGACCACGATAGTCCAACATACCCGAGATACGTGCATCCGGCTCACTGCCCGTCAGTATGGCTATGTACTCGTGTTGGAAGTACGCGAATCCGGAAGTATCAATGGCTATGCGATGGCCTGCGATCTCCAGGAATCCAATGCCATGGCAGAAAAAATTGGTGGTTGCCTGAGTATTTCAGTGCAAGATCCCATGGTAACTGTTGCATTTAGTTTTCCTGATCTGCCAGCAGCTGCATAGGAGTGTAGGTGTGTGGTTGTGTAGTTGTTTAGTTGCGTAGTTGTTTAGTTGTGTAGTTGTTTAGTTGTTTAGTTGCGTAGGTGTTCAGTTGTGTAGTTGTTCAGTTGTGTCGAGGATATTCCAAAAATGTCGCCCCGTAGGGGCGAATTGTCAATAGAGCATTGCGATGAGGAATCGCCCCGTAGGGGCGAATTGTCGCTAGAGGCGAATTGTGGATAGACGCGAATTGTGTAACGATCTATTTAATATTTTTTTCGGGGGATAAATGTTGGGATCTGAATGATTCATTCAAGAACCAAACAGGTACTCTTTCTCTAATTCATTTACGAATAGCCGGTAATGTTCCACTGCGTCGGAATAAGCACCCGATTCTGTCAACTGCACACCGGGAATCACCAGCTTCTCATACAAACAGTCCAGCACTTCTGATCGATTTTCTGCCTCTCGTATAGAGTTGAGTATAGAAGGGCCCAGAATTTCGTATTCCTTCAAAAGCCGCCTGCCTTCTTCGGTCTTGCGCATATACGATTCTCTGAGATGTCGCAGCGTTTGAAGCTCATTGCAGTCGTCGGGAAGCGATTTATGGTGAACACAGGCTGTGGTCAAAAAGCAGTCTTCATCATCGTCGTAGCTTTCGCTCGATTGTCCCGCGGCATATTTCAATGTAATAAAGGCTTTTCCTTTTGCATCATTGAGCGTCAGATCCAGATAAGGTCTGATGATAGCCGTCAGGTCTCTGGGTAAGTCGGAAGGAAGCGCCAGGACTTCCTTTTCGGATTTTTCTTTCTTAAACAGCACCTGCGCTTTTTTGGGCGAGGATTCCAGGAGCAACACTTCTGATATTACATAGTTGTACTCAGCCTTCGAGTCGACGTTGCTATTGGCGGCTGCCTTGCGATACTCCGCCTTCATGCTCATTTTTTTCTGTTCCGCAGTGGCTGCGCTGAACCGATTGACAGCGCTATTTAAAAAACTGATCTCCATTGTCCATTTTGAACTACCTATTATTTTTTCTCCTTTAAAAATTGTCGGGGCTTCGTTTGTTTTTTTGAGCAAAAGGGGCAGACCGATGGCGGCAGCAGCCCCTGTTCCGGTTCGGCGTAGAAATTGTCTGCGGTGCATATAGACTGATTATAGCGCCAAGGTATCAACTTGTTGCAGCATTCTAATACCCTGGGTTCGGTATATTTGAGTTTAAAATAGCTCGTTTATGTCAGAACCCTCCACAGAGCGCTGGCTTCGGGGCCCTGTTGAGGGCGTACCCGCTTTATTGCAACCCGTTGCCCATGCTTTATTACAGGTGCTGGACGAAGTTGGCCTGTCGCTGAAAGGTTTCAATGATCAGCAATTATGGGAAAAGCCGGCCGGGATGGCTTCTGTCGGATTTCATCTGCAGCATATGCTGGGCGTGTTGGACAGACTAAGTACCTATGCAAGGGGTGAGCAACTATCGGAAGAGCAGCTTCGCTATTTGCAAAGCGAGGGTATTCCGGAAAATGACTATACAACTGCAGCAAATCTGATTGAATCTCTCCAACAGAAGGTAGACCAGGTGCTCGTTCAATTAAGGAACACTGATCCAGCTTCGTTGACCGAAGCCAGGGGAGTTGGTCGCCGCATGTTGCCCTCTACGGTCTTTGGATTGTTATTTCATAGCGCTGAACACAGCATGCGACATTTGGGGCAACTGCTGGTTACCGTGGCGATCATTCGGCAACAATAACTTCTAAAAAACACCGGGCGGTGGCGGGCCGGGGAGTCTGTTGGCAGCCGCTGTTTGCAGGGCCGACTGAATTTCTCCTCTTTGTTTTCTGTATTTGGCCATCTGCTCCGGGTCCAGAATTTTTTCCAGTTCGGCTTCCTTCGCTTTTTCCAGATCGTTTAGCGCTTTTATTGTCTTTTCCTTTTCAACTTCCGCTGATGTGCCGGAAACGAGGGGAAGCAGTTTTTCTGCATACTTCAGGTTGATTACTTCCACCTGCTTTAGCTGCACTTTCGTCAGCTTCAGTTTCTTTTTCATCCATTTTGTTTCTGTGGTCGCGAGTTCGTTGGCCTGAATGCCGGCCGGTGCCGGACGATCGTTGCTGAATTCCTGGGCACGAACAGGAAAGTTGTGCAGTAGTGTGGCGAATAGCAGGAAGGCAACCATTTTTAATGCTATGGAAGGTATTTTTTTCAATTTCGATAAATGGCTTTGATACATAAAACTTATTTTGCTGGCAAAACAAGCTAATTGCAACAAAGGCAGCCATTCCAATCGACCGACTGGCTGAATAAACAGATGAAAGGGTAGTTGTGCCGGGCTTGTGTTCTAAAATTTAAGCAAATGCAAACATTCGAATGGCGCGGTGTATTTCCCGCATTAACCAGCAAGTTCAGTTCCGATGATCAACTTGACGTAAACCTGTTTGGCAAAAATCTGGCTGCACAATTAGCCGCAGGCGTAGACGGCGTCATCTTGGGTGGCACTTTGGGTGAGGCCAGTGTGCTGACCACACACGAAAAAGAAACCCTGGTGAATGCTGCCTTAAAGATGAGCGGCGGCAAGCCCGTTATCCTGAACATTGCCGAAGGTAGTCTGCGTGCCGCCTTAGAACAGGTAGCATTGGCAGAAAAATGGGGTGTACAGGGACTGATGTTGTTGCCGCCAATGCGTTACAAGCCCGATCATCGCGAAGCCGTGTTTTATTTCCGGAGTATTGCCGATGCCACTTCTTTGCCCATCATGTTGTATAATAATCCTGTCGACTATAAAACCGAAATTACTATCAACATGTTTCGCGAGCTGCAGGCCGCCCGGAATATTACTGCCGTCAAGGAATCAACCCGCGACGTGACCAATGTAACCAGAATGAGAAACGAGTTTGGCGACCGCTTCCGGATTTTGTGTGGCGTAGATACGCTGGCCATGGAAGAATTGCTACTTGGCGCCGATGGATGGGTGGCAGGCCTGGTTTGTGCATTCCCAGCCGAAACGGTTAAGTTATACCGTTTGTGTCAGGAGGGTCGGATTGAGGAGGCCCGCCGTTTGTATCGTTGGTTTATGCCATTGTTGGAGTTAGACATACATCCCAAGCTCGTGCAATATATCAAGCTCGCCGAGGCCGAAACCGGCATTGGCAGCGAACATGTCCGCGCCCCCCGCCTGACCCTGATAGGCGAGGAGCGGGAGCAGGTGCTGAGCTCCATCCGCCAGGCCCTCTCCACCCGCGAGTCCGTCCTGGCCGGGATTTAGGTTGAGGAGTTTTGGCAGACTTGTAATAAATTTGGTAGCCGGACCTATGAGGTTATAACCTGTGGGGTTATGACTTATGACGTTTTAAGCTGTGGGGTTATCACCTGTGAGGTGATGACCTGTGGGGTGATAACCTGTGAGGTTATGACCTGTGAGGTGATAACCTGTGAGGTGATGACCTGTGAGGTTATGACCTGTGGGGTGATAACCTGTGAGGTTATGACCTGTGAGGTGATAACCTGTGAGGTGATAACCTGTGAGGTGATAACCTGTGAGCTTATGACCTGTGAGGTGATGACCTATGAGGTGATGACCTGTGAGGTTATGACCTGTGAGGTTATGCACGCCCAGCCTTAAGAGATAGGACATTCACCGCCATTATCGTTGCTCTTGTACTTTGTGCAGGACAACTTCCTCGACCATTCCCAAAGCCCTAACTAAATATTTTAAACCAGCAACCTTGAAAAGAGTTATAGCATTATTTTTCACGCTGCTTCTCTTCAAACAGACTTTTGCATGTTTGAACGGAGAAAGCAAAATGTTGAAAGACGGAACAGTTCTATTTGAGGATATTGAGGGTAATGTTCCTTACGGGCATGTTTTCTTCAAAGAGGACTTTGAAAAAAGAGTTAAGCAACTGGACATTTTATACAAGGAAACAAAAGACCTTGACTTTCTTTCGGACAAAGGACTTTTGTTAATTCTTCTTGGACGTTACAACGAGGCCGTAAAGATTTACCTTGATATTGAAAAACTGGAACCAAATAGGTATTCAACGGCTTCCAATATTGGCACCGCCTATGAACTTTTGGGACAAAATGAACAGGCATTAAAGTGGATAAGAAAATCCGTTGAAATCGACCCTGACTCTCATCATAATTCAGAGTGGATACATGTGAAAATTTTGGAAGCGAAAATTAAAGGGCAGGAATTTTATACTACGAGATTTCTATTAAACACGGATTTCGGTTTAGAAAGAAAGCCTGTTTCAGAATTAAGTCGCCATGAACTCCGGAAGCTATCTGCTGCGTTATATTACCAATTGAACGAAAGAGTATCATTTGTAAAACCGAAGGAGAAAATTGTAGCACAACTTTTATTTGATCTTGGTAATTTAGCGTTTTTGTTGGGTGATTATAACGACGCTTTAGCCGACTATAACGAAGCCAAAAAATATGGATTTGGCGGTGAGCTGCTTGAGTTACGAATGGAAGAAGCAGACAAGCTTAACAATCTGCCAGAAAAGGAAAATACCACTTCAAAGGTTATTGTACATAACACCAAACCCCCAGGTTTCTTCGTTAAGTATGGGATTTGGATTTTGAGCGCAGCTGTCTTGGCAAGTTTGATAGCGATAATGTATAGACTAAAAAAGAAAAACGCCTGAAACAAATGGAGGATTTTTCGATAAACGGCTTTTCAATAATTGACGACATATATGCGACGGAAGAAATTGATATTATTTTAGCACAAATTGATCGAATAAATTCGAACAATGAAAATTACAGAAGGTCAATAGACCTCTTTGCGATTAGGCAATTTTTGAAGGAAGTGCCTGGTGCGATTGATGCAATTTTTAACGAGAATTTGAAAACTGTTTTGGCCCAGCTTTTTGGGGACAGATATTTTGTTGTCAAGAGTATTTATTTTGACAAACCTAATACATCTAATTGGTATGTTCCCTATCATCAGGACTTGACAATTTCAGTAGACAAGAAAATTGTTTTGAGTGGTTTTGACTACTGGACGGTGAAACATCATCAGTTTTCGGTTCAGCCGCCTTTAGATATTTTACAGAACATTGTGACTGTTCGTATCCATCTTGACGAAACCGATGAACATAATGGTGCATTAAGGGTGGTTCCCAAATCTCATACCAAGGGCGTTTATCGGCCTGAGACTATTGACTGGACTATTGAAGAGGAGGTTAGTTGCATAGTTTCAAAAGGAGGTATCATGCTTATGAAGCCATTGCTGTTGCATAGTTCTGGTAGAACAACCAACAATCGACAGAGGCGAGTGATACATATCGATCTTGCAAATGTGGAACTCCCCAACGAATTGAATTGGGCAGAACGAATAGACATGGTCTGACAATATGAAAAAATAAGAGTTGGGAGATTGCAAGAAGCGGCGTCGCCAGTTTGGCAGGTCCAAAGTAGCTTCGCCGGTGACGGCTTTATAGGCATCAAGAATGCGGAACTCGGCATCGTGCCAGAAGGGTGATCACAGGTCTGTTCTATTCAAGGCAGGTTCCAAAGCGCACACAGAGATCCCTGAGAATGCTGCTATCACGCGTTGACGACGTACAAATTTTTTTCCGAGTTCAGGCGGCAATTTACTTTCAGCCATCAATTTCCGGGTTCAATTTTCATCGTACTAGATAAAATTCGTATTTTAATGCTGTCGGCGGCAATGGACTGCTTGGAATTTGAGCAGTGTTGCCAAGCTGCTATTTATGGATTTTCTTTTTTTTTATCTTCGAAATGACACGTCGTAATCTTTTAAAATTAATTGTTGGTCTGCTTATGCTTTTTGCGGTTGCCTTTGCAATTACCGCGATAAGGCATCCAATCATTTTAAAGTGGATGGAAGGATCTGCAAGGCACATTGGCAAACCAATTCCAGTAAAGGTTTATACAAACGGACAACTGAACGACGGAGTCAAGGTTTTTCATATCGACAAATATTGGGATGGAGATAGGGTAGCCAACAGCTACTTATTATGCCTAACAGGAAACGGTAGCCTGGCAACTCTTAAATTTATCAATATCAATCTGGATGAAAGCTGGATCGGCAAACCCGTTGCAACTTCTAAGAAGGATTATGATTTCGTTGCGGGACACCTATTTCAAAGCGAAACAGGTGGACATTTTACTCCGTTCCAGGACGACATGAAAGGCTTTGATTTTGATCCACAACTTTCATTTACCGACAGACAGATAATATTCAATATGCCACAGGAGGAATTAAAGTTTGACAGCGTGAGAATAGAACTATATCAATAACCGGAAAGAAGGCTCAGCATCCAAGATTGGTTTGTGTGTTTTGACAATGAAGAGCAAGCCGAGAAATTTTTTTTGTTCAACATGGCCGGGATCTGGACGGTATTACCAAATTAAATACTGTCAATCCCAACCTGGACTTAAATTTTCGCGCTAAGAGCCTGCGAAGGCTTGAGTACTTTATTTTCGGTGTTACGTTGACAAAACGCTGATCGCCGGCATTTCAAAGGAACGAATGGAGGAATTACTAACTCAATATATGCGACAGGTATCTGTGTCGAACGAAATGGCAGAGTGGGCGGTATTTGAAAACGACTTCGCAGAAGGGCGTTATGGACTTGGATTAATGTATGGATACGGCACAGGAACAACGGAACATTACGCGGAAGATCTGAACAGAAAGGAAGACAATGACAAACGAACTTACCTTTTTGACAAGTTCATGATGTACGTTCCGGAAGAAAGAGAAAATGAAGTGCTTTGACGAAGAAGTACGCACTTCCGGCTTGAGTGATACTTATTTTGTTCTGAACGCCGGAGCTGCACATAGAGCGCGATTGGGCGAGACGAATAGATTCACAATAAAAGCCGTGGGCAGTGACGGCCCGGGAGAACGGAATGATACCGATTCAAGATGTAACGATACCGTTGTGGACTGTGCAGTAGCGGTATCGGCATCGGTATCGGAAGAATGGAACAGAGGACACCGCCACATCCGAATCTTTTGCCTTATATTACAAGTCTAGACGACTTGCTTAGCTAAAAAAATAAAAAGTAGCCATAGGTGATCCCAATTGCGACTAAAAAATTGTTTTGCATATTTGTCCTGTTCCTGACGACTAACGGTTTCAGTCAAAAGAGCAACGTAGACACTGCGCAATTGGATCGGCTTGCAGTTTCAATAGATAGCATTGAATCAACCGGAGAAAACATTAGAACGTATATCGTGAGGAAAAATCTCCATACTGACTATCGCCTGGATATACATTATGTGATAGACACCACCTCAATGACTTTGCTCAAATGCGGCTACTATGAATACTATCAGAATAGCCGTGGCGACACAACACTGTATAAGGCAACGTTTTATTATCACAATGGCGCCTTCAAATTGGCCGATTTACAAACTTCCGTAGAAGGCAAACATTCCCCAACGGAGAGGTTATACTTTGTTAACGAATACGGTAAGATAGTAAAGCTAATATCTGCATCGGATACAGAAAGATGGGATTTGCCAAGTATAAAAGACAGAGTCGAAGAATTTCTCCTGGATTTTAGTGGTATTGTGGCGATGATTGAGAAAAAGAAAAGTGGCGGCTAACATTGATGAGAACACCTTACACATATTTGAAAGGCAGTAATACCATATAATTTAATGAATACGCTGATTTCCAAAAGACACAAACTCAATTTCTACCTGACCGTTACACTTGGCAGTCTGGCGTTCCTGGCAATAGGAACAAGATTATTGATTGTTTATGTGAAACATTCGAGGAGCGGCCAGTTGAATAATAAGGAACAATTGATTCCCTTTATCAGCATTGGCGTCTTCTTTCTGGCCTTTTATACCATTTATAAGTATTACAAAAACACGCCGATAATTGTGGTTGACAGCACAGGCATCTCATTCAATCGCGATCACTTTGCATTTTCGGACTTAGTTAATATTGAACTAACGGGAAAAGCGAGCTTCCCTTATCTCATTGGATTTTCGATGGAAGCTGCAACGTTGAAGTTTAAAAGCGGGCATACAAAGTACATCTTTGACAGCATGTACGAGAATTCAGGGCAACTGAAGTTGTTTTTACGACAGGTTATTATTGAAAAGGGGGATTTTATTCATATTTCTACCGATAAGGTTGAGCAGCCAGAACTCGACGGAGAGTCTTATGACACATTTAAAGGCAACCAGCTTCTTTCCTTTCGAGGAGTTTTATTATGGGGAGCTATCGTTTTTTTTACATATTCAGCGTTTACGACCACAACAACACGAAAGACAGCATCGCTGGCAGTCTACATTTTCTTCACTTTATTATGGCTAATTCTTCATTCACTCTTCATGAATTATTTTAAAGTTTCCCAAAACTTTCTGGTAATAAATAATCACAACTTATTTTGGCGTATAAAGGCTTATCGTCTTGCAGACATTCAAGAAGTTGTTTTTGAAACACAGGGAAAAATGCCCAATTGCCTCCGAGTAATATCCAGAGATTTCAGGAGTAAATTATATCCTGCGGCTACGTTGCGCGACAAAACCTGGCTTGAATTGAAGGACAAACTGGAGAGTCGCAAGATTACAGTAAGGAATGAGTGCATATAACGAAAAAATGCAAGATGGGAGTACTTTAACCTGGCAGGTTTATCTTTGCACTATTTGCTCAGTGATAGTGAATTTTAGTTTTCATCTTTAGGGTAAAACATTTGGAGGATGAAATCTGTTGGTGTGAACTTGTTGACCAACCACTATCAATCATTCGAAAAATTATACCATGAATTTTACCGACGCGCTTCCGGAAGATATAAACGATATAGTGACGGCCTCGCAAACGGCTTTTCTGGCTTACCGAAAGCTGCCGTTGCAAAGGCGGGTGGGCTTTATGCATAAGATTGCTGAGTTGCTGGAAGAAGATGCTGACCGGCTGATAGAGGCAGCGGCGAGAGAAACACATTTACCAGAGATGCGACTTCGGTCAGAGCTGGCAAGAACCAGATGGCAACTGACGAGCTATGCGGATGCGGCGGCTAAAGGTGAACATCTTCAGGTGCGGATTGATCCCGCAAATGCGTCCACAGTTCCTCCACAACCTGATATCAGAAAGATGATGGTTCCATTGGGACCGGTAGCTGTTTTTGGTGCAGCAAATTTTCCCTTTGCCTATTCAACAGCCGGGGGCGATACAGCATCGGCACTGGCAGCAGGCTGCACGGTGATTGTAAAAGCTCATCCTGCCCATGCGGAAACCAGTCAGTTGGTGGCGAATTGTATTGAAAAAGCAGCGCTGGCAACGGAGATGCCATTGGGCACATTCCAGCATCTGCATGGCAGTTCGCATGAAGTGGGTCGTGCGCTGATCGAACACCCACTGTTGAAAGCGGTTGGGTTTACGGGCTCGCTGGCAGGGGGGCGACAACTATTTGATTGGGCAATGGCACGGCCGGCGCCTATTCCGGTTTTTGCGGAAATGAGTAGCATCAATCCGATCTTTCTGATGCCCGAAAAACTGCAGGCTGAACCTGAAGAGCTGGCCCGGTTGATTGCAGCCTCCATTACACTGGGTGTAGGACAGTTTTGCACCAATCCGGGTTTGCTGATTGCTCCGAAAATGCCTGCCTTAGCACGCTTTCGGCAAACACTTGCGGAGGCCATCGAAAAAGATACTCCGGCGGAAATGCTGCACACGGGCATTTTTCAAAATTATGTGGAACGCCGCGCCAACACCCTGGCACAATCTGATTTAGAACTCCTTGCCAATGCCGGGGCTGAACCACTCTACAATCAGGGGGTGGCTACCATAGCGGTCACAAGTGGACAACAATTTCTAAGCAACCCCTTGCTACACCAGGAAGTGTTTGGACCCTTTTCGCTGTTGGTAGAATGCGAAGACATGCAGGAAATGCTACTGGTGGCACAACATATAGAAGGGCAGCTAACTGCCACGCTGATGGCCACGGATGGCGACCTGGAACGCTATCCCTTGTTTCTTGAAACGGCGATCGATATGGCTGGCAGGGTTATTCGAAATGGCGTGCCCACCGGTGTGGCGGTTTGCCAAAGCCAGATGCACGGAGGCCCGTATCCGGCTACAACGGATTCCCGCTTCACAGCGGTTGGTGCCGATGCCCTGCTTCGCTTTTTAAGACCTGTGGCGTTTCAGAACTGGACAGCACCCTGGTTGCCTGAACCACTGCGGGGCTAGAGGTGGCCAATCAGGCAGCAGCATGCTGCTGACGCGCCATGGTGATGAAGACTGTTGCTGCAAACGACAATACAAAATAGGCTGCCAGCATGTACACAATGCCGGGTACCCATTCCGAGGCTCCGAACCAGTCGTTCTGACGAAACATGAGCCAGCCCGCCAGGAGGCCGCGTACCGCTTCCGCCAGTAACGCTGATCTGTTGCCATCCATCAGATCGGTAAGAGAATATATAGTTGCAAACAGGAAGGCGCCGTACCAGAATATATAACTGCCATCCATGGCATTGATTCTGGCAATATTGCCAAACAGGTAACTAGTAAACAACAGCACGGCCATCAACTGTATCCACGCCCATACCCTTAGCATAGGCGAAGCTTCGGGTTCATATTTTTCGAAATGGTACACGTCGTCGATCTTGTAGATAGGATATTTTTCTTCCACATCGGCCGGCCGGTATCCGGTAGGTTTAAACCAAAGCAGGAACTTATCCTTCCAGCTTTTGGTGCGCCAGGCATCCCTGATCAGCAGCCACACATGTTGAAAATTTATTTTGATCGGGTTCCAGGTATGCGCAGGCCGGGTAATACCATACACGGGTTTCACATCGGGCAGTTCTTCCTGAAAACTTCCAAACAGCTTGTCCCAGAAAATAAATATCTGCCCATAATTCTTGTCCATGTATTCCGGATTGATGGCGTGATGCACCCGGTGGTGGGAGGGGGTAACAATGATCTTTTCCAGAAAACCCATCCGGTTGATATGCTGGGTATGGTACCAGAATTGAGCAAACAAATGTAAGGGTGCTACAATGGCAATTACCTCTGCGGGCACACCAAACAGCGCAGCAGGAAAAAGAAACACCACAAAGATTCGGGCAACCGATGAAATACTCTGGCGTAGGGCACAGGCCAGATTGAAATCCTCACTGCTATGATGAATCACATGTCCATTCCAGAAAAAGTTGACCACATGTTGTATCCGATGAACCCAATAGCCCGCCAGATCCAGCACCATAAATGCAATTAGATAAGTGAGCCAGCTTGCATGAACCTCAGTCAGCGCTAAATGTTTAAGCAACCAGGGATAGCTGATCACGATCAGTGAAAGTCCGAGTACATCTTTTGTTACGTTGGTAACACCCGAGCTAAGACTCGCAATCATATCCATGGTACGCACGGTCTCTTTCTTCTTTTTCCATCCATACCATTTTTCAAACAAAACCAGGACCAGAAAGGCCGGCATTGCAATGAGTAGTATCTTTCCGTACATTTCCATATAGTGGCAATCTGTAACGAATTTACAATTTTTCGATGAAGCATTTGTTCCATTGCGTAGATGCCCATACCTGCGGAAATCCGGTGCGGCTGGTGGCCAATGGCGGCCCGCAACTGGAGGGGAAAAACATGAGCGAAAAGCGCCAGCACTTCCTTCGCGAATTCGACTGGATCAGAACAGGACTGATGTTTGAACCCCGGGGTCACGACATGATGAGTGGCAGTATCTTGTACGAACCCCACGACCCGGAAAACGACCTGGCCGTGCTTTTCATAGAAACCAGTGGCTGCCTCCCGATGTGTGGCCATGGCACCATCGGCACGGTAACTATTGCCATACAGGAAGGCCTGGTAAAGCCGCGTGTCCCCGGACAACTACGGCTCGAAACTCCGGCCGGACTGGTTGAAATAAAATACGAGTCCATCTGGATTGATGGAAAAGAACACGTGAAATCTGTGCGGCTCACCAATGTGCCATCATTTCTTCACAGCGCGGGATTACGCGTGGATTGTCCCGGACTGGGGGAACTGGAGATAGATGTGGCTTATGGTGGAAATTTTTATGCGATTGTAGATCCACAAAACAATTTTCCCGGTCTGGAAAATTACCGGGCCGAACAACTGATTGGATGGGCCCGCGATCTGCGAAAGCAGATTAATCAGCAGTTTGCTTTTGTTCATCCACAAAACCCGACCATCCGGGGCTGTAGTCATGTGTTGTGGACAGGCAAAGTGATGGATCCTTCGTCAACGGCCCGCAATGCCGTTTTTTATGGAGAGAAAGCGATCGACCGGTCACCCTGTGGCACAGGCACCAGCGCGCGCATGGCTCAGTGGTACGCAAAGGGCAGGTTGAAACCGGGGCAGGATTTTGTTCATGAAAGCATCATCGGCAGTAAATTCATCGGAAGAATAGAAGAAGAAACGGAACTAAATGGCATTCCGGCCATCCGCCCATCTATTGAAGGATGGGCAAGGGTATATGGTTACAATACCATCAGTATCGACACCGACGATGATCCGTATGCGCACGGGTTCCAGGTTATTTGATGATTAATAAAACAAGCGCTCATGAAGACCTTTCTTTTTGCAACAACGCTGTTTCTAATTTGCGCGAAGTCTGGCTTTTCGCAACAGGAATACTTCGAGCTGGTGAATTTTTCAAAAGTCCGGATTACAGACAATTTCTGGAAACCTAAACTCGACAAGGTCGCGACCAGTACACTTGAAGCCTGTATTTATCAAACAGAAGTAAAGACCGCCCGAATACGCAATTTTCAAAAAGTGGCCAGGCGCCAGGGGGAGAAACACGAAGGTATCTACTATGATGACAGCGATGTTTTCAAAGCGCTGGAAGCAATTGCCTATTCACTCCGCAATCGTCCCGATTCCGCACTCGAAGCAAAGGCCGATCAGTGGATCGACATCATTGCAGCCGCACAGGAGCCCGACGGATACCTGAACACTTACTATTCCCTTCGTGGCCTGGAAAATCGCTGGACCGATGTAGAAAAGCATGAAGACTATAATGCCGGTCACCTGATAGAAGCAGCAGTAGCTTACTACGATGTAACCGGAAAAAGCAAATTTCTGGATGTGGCCATCCGACTCGCGAATCATATTGACTCAACACTTTATAAAGCCGGACGCAAATGGATCAGCGGTCACCAGGAGATTGAACTTGCGCTGGTAAAACTATATAGAGTAACAAACGACCCACGCTATATTGAATTAGCCGATTGGTATATTCAATCAAGAGGCTATCAATTTCCGTACAAAAGTACCTGGCTCACACCGGCGTACTGGCAGGACCTGAAGCCGGTGACCGAGCAAACTGAAATTAGCGGACACGCCGTGCGGGCCATGTACTTATTCAGCGCAGTTGCCGATCTGGCGCGCATTCGGAAAAATGCCGCCTATCTCCATGCCATGGAAAATATCTGGCAGGATGTGGTGCATCGAAACATGTACCTGACCGGAGGTATCGGATCGGCGGGCGATAACGAAGGTTTTTCCACCGACTACGATCTACCGAACGAGGAAGCTTATTGCGAAACCTGTGCGAGTGTAGGAATGGTTTTCTGGAATCAGCGAATGGCGCAACTCACGGGCGACTCCCGTTATTTCGATGTACTCGAAAGAAGTCTTTATAACGGTGCACTGGATGGTCTCAGCCTGAGCGGTGATCGTTTTTTTTACGACAACCCACTTGCCAGTAACGGAAAACACAGTCGAAAAGCCTGGTTTGGTACCGCCTGTTGTCCTGCGAATATAGCCAGGTTGCTGGCTTCGCTGGGCAACTATGTGTATGGCCAAAGCGAAGACGGTATCTGGATCAATCTGTTTGTGGGCAGTGATGTGAAATGGAAACAGGGGAAAAATGAGCTTTCCATGTCGTTAAAAACATCGTATCCCTGGAACGGGCGAATTCAACTGGATTTTACAGAAGCTCGCAAACAGAAACTGGCCATCCGCATCCGGGTGCCAGGCTGGTATACAGGTAAGTTGGTCGACGGCAATTTATATCGCGCCGCCAACGATCAGGAAGGCATGGATCGATTCGATCCTTCCGTAACGGTGAACGGAAAAAAAGTGTACTATCGCTACGAAAAAGGTTACCTGCTGATCGACGGAGTCTGGTCGAAAGGCGATCGTATTGAGTTGGATATTCCCATGGAAGTACAATTGGTGGCCGCCAATCCCGCTGTGAAGGCCGACCGCAACCGGCTGGCTGTTCAACGCGGCCCGCTGGTTTACTGCGTGGAGGGCGCCGATAATCCCGAGGGTGTATGGAATCTGAAAATGGATGAATCGACCAGTTGGACACCAAAATCGCATCAGGTGCTGGAGGAAAAAGTAGTGGCATTAACAGCAGATCTGTCGGCGGCCGTGCCAGATGCAGACGGGAAAAATATAGTATGGAAAAAAAGAACGGTAACCGCCATTCCATACTATGTGTGGGCAAACCGGGGTGCCAACGATATGCAGGTCTGGTTGCCAACAAAAGTAGAATCGGTGATGATTAATAATGCGAACAAGCAGTCAGACGGTGGAAATTTTTAGAGCGGATAATAATATTTAACAGGCTTAATACGGATTATAGAATTGATATGAAAGTAACGATAATTGGTGCCGGAGTTGCCGGACTGGCCACGGCCTACTATTTACAAAAGCAGGGTTTGGAAGTAGTGGTAGTGGAACGGCAGCAGTTGGAGGATGGCTGTTCCTTTGGTAATATGGGCTATGTTTCGCCATCGCATTTTGTGCCGCTGGCTACTCCAGGTATTGTTGCGCAGGGCCTGCGCTGGATGTTGAAATCGTCGAGTCCTTTTTACATCAAGCCCAGGTTGAATAGCGATTTGCTAAAATGGGGCTTACAATTCTGGAAAAGTGCCAACAGCAAACAGGTTGCTGCAAGCATTCCTCATCTCAACAACCTCTTGCAGCTTTCGAGAGAACTGGTGGTAGGCGACTGGAAAACAGATCTGCAGGATTCCTTCGATCTGACAGAGAAAGGCTGCTGGATGCTTTACAAAAATGCGAAAACAGGAGAACACGAACAGGAACTGGCAGATCAGGCGGCGCAACTGAGCCTGAAAACCCGCATCTGCAGCCCGGTGGAAGTACAGGAACTGGAAACAGAGCTGGAGGTAGATGTGGCAGGAGGGGTGATGTATTACGACGATTGCCATCTGCATCCCGGGCGCCTGATGCGCTCACTCTATCAGTATTTGTTGAAAAAGGGGGTAAAGTTCTGGCTAAACACCAACGTCACAGATGTGGTCGTGAAGGGCGACCAGATTCTGCATGTCGAAACCGACAAGGCGCAGTTGTTTAGCGATCAGTGGGTGATAGCCAATGGCTCCTGGATGGGAGAGCTTTCGAAAAAAATCGGTTTGAAAATTCCTATGCAGCCCGGGAAAGGTTATTCGCTGAGTTTCGATAGCATGAAAAAGAACCTGCAGCATCCTGCCATACTGGTTGACCATCGAACCGCCACTACGCCTATTGATCGCTGGCTGAGAGTTGGGGGCACCATGGAACTCAGCGGACATAGCAGAAAGGTATTGCCAGCCAGAGTGAAGGCTATCCTTGATGCTGTCAGGCTCTATTTCCCCCATATTGATTTGCCCCCCACCGATCCTGAAAAAGCCTGGTATGGCTATCGACCCGTATCGCCCGATGGCATGCCCTATATTGGCTCCGCTGATCGCCTGAAGAATTGTTATTTTGCAGGCGGACATGCCATGTTGGGGATGAGTGCTGCCGCTGGCACCGGATTTCTGATTGGTCAGCTCATTACTAAACAACCAACAGCTATTCCGTTGCAGGCTTTTCGTCCCGAACGGTTTAGTTAAATATTTGTTGAGGTAAAAACCGCGTGTTGGAACCTCTTTACTTTTACAGTTATATGGATTGTACGGCTACCCGCATTACATACCGCGATACAGGTGCTTTTTCCGGTCTGATGACTGATTACCTGTCTGCGGCACCTGCTCTGGCTCCCTTTTATCGCTATCCCGTAAACTGGGAAGGTTTCCGTGAAGCACTCGAAAAAAGAAAATTGATAAAGACTGATCGGTTGGAACTGGTGGCTCACCTGAAGGAGCAATACGACGGTATCGATCTGACTCCCGAACTTTCACAGAATATAGACGCGTTAGCTCAGGAGAATAGTTTTACTGTAGTCACCGCTCATCAGCCCAACCTGTTTACAGGACCTCTGTATTTCATTTATAAAATTTTGCACGCGATCAAACTTTCGGAGGCAGCCGCTCAACAGTTCCCGGGTTACCGCTTTGTACCGGTGTATTATATGGGAAATGAAGACGCAGATCTTGATGAGTTGGGACATTTTCATTTGCAGGGCGAAAAAATAGAATGGAAAACCCCGCAAACCGGTGCGGTAGGCTGGATGAAAATAGATGATGAATTAATCAAACTCATTAACCGGATAGAAGGGGAGTTGGGCGTGCGGACCAATGGTCAGGAATTAGTAAATGCATTGCGCCGGTTTTATAAAAAGGGGTCGACAATTCAGTCGGCCACCCTGCAACTGGTCAATTATCTTTTCGGGCGCTATGGCCTGGTGGTGATAATTGCCGACAGCAGGCGAATGAAGCAGCAAATGATCCCGATTTTTGAAAAGGAATTGTTTGAAAACAGCGCTGGTAACTGGGTGGAACCAACAGCAGAAAAGCTCGCAACGGCGGGATACAAAGTACAAGCGCATCCGCGTGAGATCAATCTGTTTTACCTGGCCGATGGCATTCGCAACAGGATCGAAAAGGTCGCCAATGGCTATATCGTCCATCAAACAGACAAAGAATTTTCTACGGAAGAAATGCGTGCCGAATTGCATTCGTTTCCAGAACGATTTAGCCCCAATGTCATCCTGCGCGGAATTTTTCAGGAAACCATTTTGCCCAATATCGCATTTATTGGTGGCGGTGGCGAAACGGCCTACTGGCTACAACTGAAAGAATTGTTTGATCATTATCAGGTTCCTTTTCCCATGCTCGTAGTTCGTAATTCATTTCTGCTGATGAACGAACGCCAATATTTGCAGACAACCGGTATGGGCCTGACAGCAACAGATCTGTTTGAAGACGAAGAAAAAATATTGCAGCAACTGGCCTTGCGCAACAATCCTGATCTGTTGAATCTCGATGAAAACGAAAAGATTGCAGTGGCCAATTACGATGCAATGATGCAACAGGCAGGCAGGATTGATCAAACGCTGGTGGCTCATGTGGAAGCCTTGAAGACCCGGGCGATTCACCAGATTCAGGAGCTGGAAAAGAAAATGATCAGAGCAGGAAAGCGAAAACTGTCGGATGAGCGTCGACAGATTAACAGCCTGAAAAAACAGCTTTTTCCCAAAGCTGGATTGCAGGAGAGAACAGAAAGTTTTATGGGTTTTTTTGCCGACAATGGCCAGCAATGGATCGACAGCATTTACCGACATTCACTGACTCTGGAACAGCAATTTGTGGTATTGACCTGCCAAGCATCGAATACCCGGTAGAGAAGGAATAGTGCGAATGCTGGACTGAATCAGTCAAACTGATTCGGAACACCGCTGCGTTTGAGTTTAGTGATTTTTTCTTCTACTTCTTCGCGAAGCTTCGCCTTGTACTCCAACATTTTCTCATGCACTTTTTTGTCGGCCGAACCAATGATTTGTGCAGCCAGAATGCCTGCGTTCTTAGCCGCGTTTAGTGCAACCGTTGCTACCGGCACGCCATTGGGCATTTGAAGAATGGAGAGGATAGAGTCCCAGCCGTCGATACTGTTCGAGCTTTTTACAGGCACGCCGATTACAGGTAGTGCCGTGAGCGATGCCACCATTCCGGGAAGATGTGCTGCTCCGCCAGCACCGGCGATAATAACCCGTATTCCACGGTCGCTCGCTGATTTGGAAAATTCCACCATCCGATCGGGCGTACGGTGTGCGCTCACTACGGTAGCTTCATAGCTGATGCCTGCTTCTGCTAAAAAATCGGCTGCGGCTTTCATAATCGGCCAGTCGGAGTCGGACCCCATAATGATGGCGACGATCGGCTGCTCGACTGATGTTTGCCTGTTTTGGGGCGAAGCTGATTTTTTGGTTGGCATATTCGTAAAAACGGATGGGTTTCAGGGCTAAAGATAAGTAGTGCTTCGCATTTGCCCCAAAACCCGGTGGTTTCAATTAATTCACCAGGTCGCCTTTTAGACGGAGCAACTCAGTTTCTGCGAGCTTCATCGCATACCTGGCGGCTATCAGCCTGTTGTTGGCCTCTTCCAGACTGCTCTGCGCTTCCCGAAGCTGAACCAGCGTAGCAAATCCCAGTTTGTACGACTGAAACACGATGTCCACATTTTCCCGAGCCAGCAATATGTTTTCCTCTTCCAGCGAAAGGGTCCTTTTCTGGAGATCGTAGTCTTTATAAGCAAGTACCACGCTCAGGTTGATCTGTGAACGTTGAAAATCGTAAGAGAGGCGCTGGAAGTTCAGGTCAACCTCGGCCTGGCGGATTTGACGCTGCACATTGAATCGATTGAATATGGGAATGGATGCAGAAAATCCATAGTTCAATCCACGGTTTAGGTTGAACAGCGGTTGAAATGGGTTAATAACGGTCTGGTTATTGGTTCTCGAGTAATTATAGGCCGTATTAAAGGAAAGGGTAGGCCATCGATCGGCTTTTCTCTCCTTAAGTGTCAGCGCAGCGATCTCCGTATTCTTTTGAGCCAGCAGCAAAGTAGGATTATTTGTTTCCAGATCGGCCTGCATGTCGCCCAAAACAATACCTGCGTTCAAAGGAATGGAGTCGCTCACGTCGAAAAAAGTACCATACTGGCTGTTCATTACCTGTAGCAACTGCTCCTTGGTTTGATCAATGAGCGTGAGTTGCGATAGTCGCAACGATTTCTGCGCGTTCAGGTCTACCTTGCTTTGCAGCAAATCGGGCTTGGCTCCCGTTCCAATATCCAGTTTGTACTGAGCCAGGCGCACTCGCTCTTCGTTGAGTGCAATTTGCTCTTCTACCGCCTTGAGTTGCTGTTTTTGACGGACAATATTGTAGTAAGTGTTCACCACATTGGCAACCGAATTAACCACCTGTTCTTTGATTGCAAGCGAGCCCAGTTCTACCAGTTCACCCACTTTTTCTCTTGTAGCAAACATTTTCAGTCCGTCAAACAATGTCCAACCCAGTTGGGCAGAGGCAGCGATATTATTAGATCGTATATTGTTCTGTTCCCGCTTCTGACCGTCGGCCAGTGTCTGGCGTTGATCATTATTGTTCCAGGTGGCCCCGGCAGTTGCGTTGAGCGTGGGCAGGAAGGCTGCATCGCGGTAGCGATAGTCAGTGGCTGCTACCAGACTGTCGTTGCGGGCCAGCCGGATATCAAAGTTATTGTCAAGCGCGGTTGCAATTGCTTCCTCCAGTGTCAGCATTCGTTGAGCACTTAGCTGCTGGAAAGTTCCCAAAAAGAACACCAACAATATGATCAGTTGTCGCATCATTCTTCGTGATAATTATACAGTCTGTTGATTTGTTTCAGCCATCGCGGCATGTACGTCTTCCGGCTGCGGATAAAGACGATCCATTTCACTTTTCTTTTTCGCGCTCGACAGATAGCTATAAATAGCTGGCAAAACAAAAAGGGTCAGCACCAGCGAGAACATAATGCCACCCACGATCACAATACCCAATGGGATTCGACTGGTGGCGGCGGCGCCAAGCGAAAGTGCAATGGGCAGCGCACCCAGCGACATCGCCAGGCTGGTCATCAAAATAGGTCGCAAACGTTGAACCGATGAATAGATGGCCGCCTCGGTGCGCTTCATTCCCTTCATACGGTTCTGATTGGCAAATTCCACGATCAGGATCCCGTTCTTGGTGACCAGTCCGATGAGCATGATCATACCAATTTGTGAGAATATATTGATCGTTTGGCCGAAAATATTCAGACTTAACAAGGCACCGGCAAAGGCGAGCGGTACGGTGATGATGATAATGATGGGATCAACAAAACTTTCGAACTGTGCTGCCAGGATCAGATAGATGAGTCCGATGGCCAGGGCAAGCGCAAAAAGGGTGTTGCTGCTGCTTTCCGCGAAATCGCGGGAGGAGCCGGTGAGCGAAGTAGCAAATGTATCATCCAGCAATTCGTCGGCAATGCGCTCCATCTCTGCCACGCCCTGCCCGATAGTCTGCCCCTCCTGTACACCGGCCGATATGGTGGCGGACTTGTATCGGTTGAAGTGATAAATGGTAGGGGGGGTATTCGATTCTTCTACCGACACCAGATTGTCCAGACTGATCAATTCATTCCTGTTGTTCCGGACAAAAAGTGTTTTTAGATCATTCGGATCATCGCGGTCGTTTCTGGCTACCTGTCCGATCACCTGGTATTGCTTTCCATCTTTATTGAAATATCCCAGGCGGCGATTACTGAAAGCCAACTGCAGGGTTTCAGAAATGTCGGTAACACTTACACCCAGTTCGCTGGCACGCAGTCGGTCGATGATCACCCGCAGTTCGGGCTTATTGAACTTAAGGTCAATATCCACCTGCTGGAGTATATTGCTTTTTCTGGCTTCTTCCAGAAATTTGGGTAGTACCTCCGTCAGTTTCTGAAAATTGTTGTGCTGAATAACAAAGGCTACCGGTTGACCGCCGCGCCTGTTTTGCTGAATGGTTTGTTCCTGAATAGCAAAAGCCCTGCCCTCGGTAAACTTAGGGAGATTTCGATTCACCATGTTGACGATATCGGATTGGGAGCGGGTGCGGTCAGCAGGGTCAATCATTGTAACTCTGACAAACCCGGTGTTTGCATTTCCAGAGCCGGTAAATCCGGGAGACGTAACGCTTAGGATCACTTCACTCTCTGGCACCGAATCAGCAATGAATCCCGTTAGCCGATCTACATATTTATCCATGGCATCGAAAGAAGTGCCTTCCGGTGCCGACAGCTGTAAACGAAACTGGCTGCGGTCTTCCATGGGAGCGAGTTCCGACTGAAGTGAATTAAACCAAAACAAGATCAAAAACATACAGGCGGCCAGTATTACCCACGACAACCAACGCACTCTCATGAATCCTTTCAGCAGGCGTTCATAGCCATTCTCCATTCCTCGGAAAAATGGTTCTGTCTTGCGATAGAACCAGGAGTGCTGGTGAATGTTTTTCCGCGTCATCTTCACGTTGAGCACAGGCGTGAGTGTTAGCGACACAAAGGCGGAAATGAGTACCGCGCCCGCAACTACGATGGCAAATTCGCGGAACAGACTACCCACGAAACCCTGCATAAATACGATGGGGAGAAAAACAACGGCCAGTGTGATGGAAGTAGCGATTACGGCAAAATAAATTTCCTTGGAACCTTCACGCGCAGCCTGCCATTTACCCATACCGCGTTCCAGCTTTTTGTAAATATTTTCCGTTACTACAATTCCATCATCCACCACCAGACCTGTAGCCAGTACAATTGCCAGCAGGGTCAGCACATTGATGGTATAACCCATCAGGTACATGATGAAAAATGCGCCTATCAGTGAAACCGGAATATCGATCAGGGGGCGGAGGGCAATCAGCCAGTCTCGGAAGAAGAGATAGATGATCAGCACCACCAGTACCACCGCAATAACGAGGGTTTCTTCCACTTCCAATATAGAACGCTTGATAAATTTGGTCTGGTCTAATGCAATGTTGATGCTGATATCTTCAGGTACGTCCTTCTTGATCTGGTCGAGTCTTTTGAAAAATTCATCCGAGATTTCTACATAATTGGAGCCGGGCTGCGGTACTACCGCTAATGCAATCATAGGAATGCCGCCGGCTTTCAACACGGTTTCTTCATTCTCGGGACCCAGTACAGCTTCACCAACATCCCTGATTCGGATATCGGCGCCGTTCACGTTTCTGACAATGATATCATTGAATTCTTCCTCTGTATTCAATCGACCGAAAGTTCGTACCGTTAGTTCAGTGGCGTTACCTGAAATTTTTCCGGAAGGCAGTTCCACGTTTTCGCGCTGCAGTGCCAGTTGAACATCGCCCGGGGTGAGGCCATAGGCGCTCAGGCGGGCAGGATCTATCCAGATGCGCATGGCATAGCGCTTTTCGCCCCAGATCTGTATGCCGCTTACACCTGGTATCGTTTGCAGCCGTTCTACCAGCACGTTGTTGGCATATTCCGTAATCTGCAATTGATTGCGGGTATTGCTTTGAACCGTCATGGAAAGGATGGCATCTGACGAGGCATCAGCTTTCGATACAACGGGAGGCGCTTCCAGATCGGGTGGCAGCGAACGCTGCGCCTGCGATACTTTGTCGCGTACATCGTTAGCTGCTGCTTCGAGGTCGATACCCAGCTCAAATTCTACGTTGATATTGCTGGTTCCATTGCTGCTCGATGAGGTAATATTCTTGATGCCTGCAATACCATTGATCGCTTTTTCCAGTGGCTCGGTGATCTGCGTTTCAATGATGTCGGCATTGGCACCACCATAAGATGTGCGCACGCTGATATTGGGAGGATCGATCGCAGGATAATCACGCACGCCGAGGTATTTGAAGCCAATCACTCCAAACACTACAATGACGACATTCATCACCACTGCTAAAACAGGCCGTCGGAGACTGAGTTCTGAAATATTCATGCCTTTATATCTTATGCCCGAGTGCCAATTGGCGCCGGGGCTGTTTATTCAACAATTTTGGCGATTGCCAGCGGTGCATTCGGGCGAGCATTCAAAATTCCGGTTACAATCACAGTGTCGCCTTTTTTCAAACCTTCGGTGATCTGTATGCGGGCTGAGTCACGTATACCGGTGGTCACGTCTACAAACTTCGCCAGGCCGCCTTCGTATTTGATTACCTGCTTGCCACGTGCCTGGGGTACCACGGCCTGTGTTGGAACCAGCAACGCATTGGGATCGGGGTCAAAACGCAATTTCACTTTGGCAAATGTGCCGGGAAGCAGATTGCCCTGATCACCCTGCACAATGGAACGGACCATCAGACTTCGGTTGGTTTCCGTAACACCCGACTCGGTGGCCGTTACTTTAGCTTTGTAAGGAGTGGAGGAGCCCTGGTAGGTGAACTCAACGATTTTACCAGGCTTCATCTGGGCACTGTATTTTTCCGGCACGGAGAAGTCAAGCTTCAGTTCGCTTGTCTGGTTGATAACTGCAATAACAGAAGCCGGCGTCACATAAGCACCTGGACTGATATTGCGCAAACCAAGCCGCCCATTGAATGGCGCACGAATTTCTGTACGTGAGATACTTGTACGTATGATTTCAATATCTGCTTTAATATTATTTACGTTCAACAGGCTGGCGTCATAGTCCGACTTGCTGATGCCCTGAATCTTTAATAGCTGGGCCGAACGTTCTTCGTTGGTCTCGGCTATCTGCAACTGCACCTGAAGTTTTTTGAGCTGGGCCTGCAGGTCTTCGTCATATAATTTTGCCAGCAGGGTTCCTCTGCTTACAAACTTGCCTTCGGCCAGGTTCAATTGAACAATTCTGCCCGATACTTCCGGATGTATTTCGGTGGACTCATTGGCGATGATTGTTCCGGGTACTTCAATATTTTCGGCAAAAGTCTGAGGTTGTACAACGTATGCATCCACCCGCAGCGGGCCGGGTTTATTAGCTGCCGGAGGCGGTGCCGACTTATCTTTCCCGCCACAGGCTGCTAACAGGAGAGATAAAATCGAAATGGCGGTGATGAAACGTAGCATTAATACAAAGATTGAATATGTGATTGAACAATTGCTGAACAGAAAACGGAACCCAATGGGCTCCCGGTTAGATTGGTTGCTATTGGACGTCAGTTTATTATGAATCCTGCGTGCGCGACTGTTACCAATAAAAAAAATAACGACTACTTGTTTTGTCTAATATAAACTGAAAATCAGCCAGCTAGCCAATGGTAATTCATACAGTTATTTAATTGAACCCTCCGTGATCGGAAGAAGGGTTCGTTTGATCTTATTTGATTTATGCAGCAGATCCTGTTTGTCCTTGCTCAAAATGGTGACATGTCCCATTTTTCTACCCGGCCTTGTTTCTTTTTTTCCATAAAGATGTACAAAGGCGTTTTCGATCTGGAGCGTTTCGTGCAAACCCTGGTAATGTACCGGACCACTATGTCCTTCGGCACCGATGATGTTCACCATGATTGACGGCATTATGGGATCTGTGTTGCCGAGTGGGTAGCCCAGCATAATTCGCCAAAGCATATCGAATTGTGAACTGTAATGCCCTTCAATGCTATGATGGCCGCTGTTATGCACGCGCGGCGCTGTTTCATTCACATACACTTCCCCCTTTTTGTCGATAAACAGTTCTACTGCAAACAATCCCGGCGACTGAAAGTTGCGAACTACCGAAAGCGCAATCGCTTCCACTTTCCAGAGGGTTTTGGTGTCTATTTCTGCGGGGCAGAGCTGATAGTCGAGCAGGTTGAGATCCGGGTCGAAGAGCATTTCAACCGGCGGATACAGCGCTGTTTGTCCCTGTTGATCCACCGCTACCATCTGTGCAATCTCTTTTTGAATATCCACGGCCTTTTCCAACACAGCAGGTGCATCAAATGCCCTTTCGAGGTCGCTTGTCTGCCGTAATATCTGCACGCCTTTACCGTCGTATCCTCCTTCGCCTAATTTGTGTACTGCCGGGAGCAAGTCCATTTTTTCAGCCACTTCACTACGGTTGCTGGTGATTACAAATTCGGCCGAAGGAATTTCATGTTTCTGGTAGTATTGCTTCTGATGAATCTTGTTTTTGATGGTTCGCAATACCGAAGGGCGGGGAAAAACTTTTATACCTTCCTGTTCCAGTTTTTCCAATGCATCCACATTCACGTTTTCAATCTCGATTGTTATGGCGTCAAGTCCTTTTCCGAAAGCATAGACGGTATCAAAATCACGGATATTACCCAGCGTAAAATAGTCGCACAAATGGGCCGCCGGACATTCGGGATCGTTTTCCAGCACATGCGTGATCACCGGATAATTTGCTGCAGCCTGCAACAACATCCGGCCTAACTGACCACCACCTAAAATTCCAATCTTTTGCATGGCCGCAAAGATAGGGTGGGGACGAGGTTTGTCATTTGCCGTTGAACATCTTTGTATAAATATCTTATTTCGAATAATTTGTGAAGCAGGTTTAGCGGGCTGGCTGGATTTGCGAATTCGCCGCCCGCCGACGGCAACTGGCCGGCCCCTTGATCGATGAAAGTTTTATCTTTGTAGTATGCGTCCTGATTTTCCTCATAAGCTTTTCCAGGACCATCGCGGGCAGTTCAGCCTTCTGATGGAGACGCTTGCCATGGGCAGCGGCCGCTGATTTTTCCTAAGCTGCCCGATCGTTTCTATTCTCTTTTACTTTCAAAAAAAATATTGATATGAATGCTGGTACTGCAAAAGCAGTTGCGACCGATTTGCAAACTGATTTTCTTCCCCTGGAAGGAACCGATTACGTAGAATTTTATGTTGGCAACGCCAAGCAGGCGGCCCATTATTATATGAGCGCATTCGGATTTCAGGCGCTCGCTTATGCGGGGCCGGAAACGGGGCTGCGCGACCGTGCCAGCTATGCTGTGCGACAAAACAAACTCACCTTCGTACTTACCACTCCACTCCGTTCGGGCAACGCCATTGCCGATCATATTTACAAGCATGGCGACGGGGTAAAGAATCTATCGCTCCGCGTACAGGATGCGCGGGCTGCATGGAAGGAAACTACTTCCAGAGGTGCCCGATCTTTCATGGAACCCACCGTGATGACCGATGAACATGGTGAGGTTGTAATGAGTGGCATTCATACTTACGGCGATACAGTTCATTTGTTCATTGAACGGAAAAATTACCGGGGAACTTTTATGCCGGGCTATCGCGCCTGGAGCAATCCTCACTATCAGCCAGCGTCAACCGGCCTGTTGTATGTAGACCATTGTGTAGGAAATGTGGGCTGGAACCAGATGAATCCATGGGTGAAGTTTTATGAAGATGTGATGGGCTTTCGTAATATCCTGAGTTTTGATGATGAAGATATTTCTACTGAATACTCGGCACTCATGAGCAAAGTGATGAGCAGTGGAAATGGTTTTGTTAAATTTCCAATCAATGAGCCCGCTGAAGGCAAGAAAAAATCGCAGGTGGAAGAATACCTGGATTACTACGACGGAGAAGGGGTTCAGCACGTGGCACTGGCTACCAATGACATTGTGTCCACCGTACGCGCATTGCAAAGCCGCGGGGTGGAGTTTCTAAAAGTGCCCAGCACCTATTACGACGATCTGCTGAGCCGGGTGGGGCATATTGATGAAGACCTGGAACCATTGAAAGAGCTCGGAATTCTTGTTGATCGCGACAACGAAGGCTACCTGCTTCAACTATTCAGCAAACCGGTAGAAGACCGGCCCACGCTGTTCTTCGAAATCATTCAGCGAAAAGGTGCCAAAAGCTTTGGAAAAGGAAATTTCAAGGCACTTTTTGAAGCGATAGAGCGGGAACAGGAAGCAAGAGGCAACCTGTAAACTACAGCAAATCAGAGCGCCGGAGCCTATCGGCGCTCTGATTTTCCTATTTAACATTACGGGTAAAATATAGTATCTTAGTGCGTCGTTTACGTTTAATTCCGCACGATGAAAAACCTGATAAAGATATTCGTCCTGTTATTGTTTTTTCCGCTTGCCGGCATCGCTCAGCCATTCAAAGGAGGAGCATCGTTTATCGACTTCCAAAAAACCTTCCCCCGCCCGGAAGAATCCTTTCGCCGCAAAGAAGATACCTTACAAAAACAGTTTGCCGAGAAAAAGCTGGCCTGGCCCGCAAAATATATTTACCTGCGTTCGTTTAAGTACGATAGCAAACTGGAAGTATGGGTGAAAAACGATCTCAAAGAGGCTTACCAGTTGTTCAAGACATATCGCGTTTGCGCACTGGCAGGATCGCTTGGCCCCAAACGGCTCGAAGGCGATTATCAGGTACCCGAAGGATTTTATTATATCAATGAATTCAATCCCCGGAGCAGCTATTATCTTTCGCTTGGGCTTAATTATCCCAACCTTTCCGATATGGTGCTGAGCGATTCGCTGCGGCCGGGTGGAGATATCTACATACACGGCAGCTGTGTAACGGTGGGTTGCATCCCAATGACCGATCAGCAGATAGACGAACTGTACATTTTAGCCGCTCATGCCAAGAACCAGGGGCAGGATTATATTCCTGTTCATATTTTCCCTATCCGATACGACGTTCCGAAAAGCGTGAATTATCTGAAAGGACTTACTAAGGATGATCCCGAACTGAAAAAATTCACCGACCGGCTGGAAGAGGCATTCGACTATTTTGAAAAACATAAACAGGTGCCCGTTATCATGATCGATGACGATGGAGAATATTTCGTGAATGGGGTTATCGCGCGCGACAAGCAGGTAAAAGAAGATGCCAGGCCTGTGAAAAGGCCGGCACCGGTACGCCGGACCCGCAATGTGGGTACACTGGCTGAAGCTGTGCATAAATGGCCTCAGTTTCCCGGCGGTGGCGATGCTTTCATGAAATACCTGGACAAACTTGGAAAGGAAATGATTGCCTATTTACCTACCGGTGTGAAAAAGCAGTTTGTACAGGTTGAATTCATTGTAGACAAAGACGGGGTGCCGGTCAATTTCAAAATCCTGAAAGGCACGGAAGACGAAGACCTGGCCGATGAATTAATTACACGTCTGGAAAAGATGCCTCATTGGACTCCCGCCGTTTTGCACGACCAGCCCGTAGCCAAGAAGATGATTCAGACCGTTACAATCGGTATTGAATAAACAGGTGCTTCCTTCTTTATTTCATCAGCGCCTGAACGGTTTCAGGTGTTTGTTGTCGCAGCATGATCTCCTTGCCACGGGTCAATTCCTGTAGCATCGCATCGGTGTAATGCCGAACCGTTAACAGCGAATATCCCTTTAGTACCTGCACATCGGCAAAACTGGAAGCAGCCAGTGCCAGTTTCTGAATTTTCTCCTCATGTAAATCAAGCACGCATCGGAAGCGGATGGCTCCCATCTGGGTGAGGTTAGGCTTAATCTTCAGTTCTTCCATCAGTTTATACAACTGGCCCACATGGTGCTCACCAATAAATGAAAAGTCGCGCGATTGCAGATCAATCAATACCTGATTTTCTTTCAACACGATAATCGGTGGCAGGGGAGGTATCGATTGGTTATGGATATGCGTACCCGGAAGATTAGGGTCGAGGAAACATTTTACGTAAAGCGGTATGCTCTTGTTTTGAAGAGGCTTGATCGTTTTGGGGTGGATGACTTGTGCTCCGTAAAATGCCATCTCGATCACTTCGGCATAATTCAATTCGTGAATAGGAACCGCGGCAGGAAATTGTTTGGGATCTGCGTTCATCACACTTTCCACGTCTTTCCAGATGCTCAGACTTTCTGCATTAAGCAGGTTAGCAAAAATGGCAGCAGTATAATCGCTCCCTTCGCGCCCCAGTGTGGTGCTTTCATTTTCGTCGGTAGATCCAATATAACCCTGGGTCAACAGCAGCCGGCCCTTTTCCAGCAATGGCCTGACCTGCTCATCCACCTGTCGGGAAGTATATTCCCAATCGATCGTGGCGTCCCTGAAATTATCATCTGTTCGGATGATGTCCCTGACATCGAGCCATTGATTGGAAAGTCCTGATTCATTCAGATAATGACTCACAATAGCCGTTGAAAGTAATTCGCCTACACACACGATCTGATCATAATAATAATCAAAGCCCCGAACCGGACGGTCGTGCAGGAGCCACTCCACTTCTGTAAAAAAATCCCTGAGCTGTTTTTCGCAGGCCAGGTATTCGGTGACCAACAGATATTTGGCCGTTTGTAAGTGTTGTTGCTTGACCTGCTCAAATAACTGAAGCGATTCATCTGTCCGCCCTGCGAAAAAGGCTTCTGCTACTTTCTCCAGCGCATTGGTAGTCTTGCCCATTGCTGAAATCACCACGAGCAGCCTTTCTTTCTCCATCGATTTTAGAATTGCTGCCACCTGTCCGATCCGTTCGATGCTGTTTACTGAAGCCCCGCCAAACTTGAATACTTTCATGAATGCGAAGTTCGCAAATCTTTGGTTTACAAAAACCTTATGCGGCCTCTCTGTCACGAAAAAGAGCAGCCTTTTCCTTCACTGTGTATAGGCCACACTTCCTGTTGGCGGGCATCTCCAAACTTCCTTACATTTGTTCGAATCTAACTGCACAGCCCATGCCATTGAACCGAAAGATCCTGACCCTCGACGAGTTTACTATCCAGCAATTACGCGATTTCCCACATGCTACCGGCGAATTAAGCAATTTGCTTCGGGACCTGGGCCTTGCGGCCAAAAGGGTGAATGTGGAAGTGAACAAGGCCGGCCTGGTTGATATCCTGGGCGATGCAGGCAGTGTAAACGTACAGGGGGAGGATGTGAAAAAGCTGGACGTTTTTGCCAACGAGCAATTCATGGGAGTATTAAGGCATGGCATCAGTTGTGCTGGCATTGCCAGCGAAGAGCTGGATGAATACGTGGCTTTCGACGATGCTGTCAGTCGTAACTCCAAATATGTCTGCCTGTTCGATCCCCTCGATGGTAGTGGGAATATCGACGTTAACGTTTCTATCGGCACCATTTTCGGTATCTATCGACGCGTAACGGGCAAGGGCGAACTGGCGGCGCGGGAAGATTTTCTGCAGGCGGGTGTGAAGCAGGTAGCTGCGGGTTATATCGTTTACGGTTCATCCACCATGTTGGTATACGCTACCCGCCGGGGTGTGAATGGTTTTACGCTCGACCCATCCATTGGTGAATTTACCCTGAGCCATCCCGATATTCAATGTCCGCCGCAGGGAACAATTTATTCCGTGAATCACGGCAATTTCTTCCGCTATCCCAAAGGAGTGCAGGATTATATAACCCTTTGTCAGAAAAAAGAAAAAGCCACTGGAGGCCCATACACGCAGCGATATATCGGGAGTATGGTGTCGGATGTGCATCGCAACCTGATAAAGGGCGGTATATTTATGTATCCAGGTACTGTAGACAAGCCCAGGGGAAAATTGAGACTTCTCTACGAATGCAATCCCTTTGCCTTTATAGTGGAAGTGGCTGGCGGCCGCGCCACGGATGGCAGCAGGCGAATACTGGATATTGTTCCAACCGAACTGCATCAACGCACTCCAATGTTTATCGGCAGCCGTAACATGATGGATGAACTCGATGGCTGTATGGCTGCACAGATTTAACTTTCCTTATACAGGCACTGTATTAATTTGAGACATGATTCGAACTGTTCGATTTTTAGGTCTGCTGTTGTTGGCTACGGGGCTGCTTTCACTGACCACTACGCTGTCTGATCCGGAATCGGCAGAAAAAGAAGTGTTGAAGCTGACCAATGATTTCCGGAAGTCGCGCAGCAAAAAGCCTTTTGTTTTAAACGATAGTCTTTCGCTCATTGCGCGTCGCCACAGCGAAGCAATGGCAAGCGGACGGGTACCCTTTGGTCATAAAGACTTTAAGGCTCGCGAAAAAGAGGCCAGAAAAATGCTTAAATCGCCTTATGCCAGCATAGCAGAAAATGTGGCTTATGGCACCACCTCTGTAGCAGAAATTGTGGAGGGCTGGAAGAATTCGCCAGGGCATCGCCAGAATATGCTGGGCAATTTTCGTTTGATAGGAATAGGGGTGGCGGAAGATAAGGATGGGCAGAAGTACTACACGCAGCTTTTTGTGGAATAAATGCAGCAACTCTCCTTCGGCGGGCGAATAATTTGCCTAAATTGCTGCCATGCAGAACCAGGTCATCATTGATGTTCAAAATCTCGTAAAAAATTACGGCAATTTTCAGGCGGTCAAAGGAATTTCTTTCCAGGTAAAAGAAGGTGAAATTTTTGGCCTGCTGGGACCCAACGGTGCCGGCAAGTCGACCACCCTTGAAATTATTGAAACGCTTCGTCAGAAAACCAGTGGAAAAGTGATGGTTGACGGACTTGATCTGGATACACAGCCAAGTGAAATAAAGAAAGTAATTGGGGTACAGTTGCAAAGCAGTGGCTACTATCCCGGATTGAATCTGGTGCAACTGATCGAACTATTTTCCGGTTTGTATAATAAACCGGTGGCTCCAATGGAGCTGCTGGAATCAGTGAACCTGAAAGATAAAGCCAAAGCCAAATTCAAAGAACTTAGTGGCGGCCAAAAACAACGTTTTTCGGTAGCTACCACGCTTATCAATAGCCCCCGGATCATTTTCCTTGATGAACCCACCACGGGTCTCGATCCCCAGGCTCGTCGTAGCTTATGGGAATTGATTCGCCAGATTCGGGAAAGAGGCACCACCGTGATCATTACCACCCATTATATGGACGAAGCCGAATATCTCTGCGACCGGATTGCCATTATCGACAAAGGACAAATTGTGGCGCTTGATACGCCTGATAAAATGATTGATGACCTGGTAGCCCGTGGATTTGAAAAACCGAAAGAAGTAAAACAGGCCAACCTCGAAGACGTTTTTATCGACCTGACCGGACATTCACTCAGAGAAGGCTAACCGAAGCAGGTGCAGCAAATCCGCTTCATTCAGATCTGATTCCTGAACCCTGAAAGCAACATTCTATGAGCATTCAAAATAAACTAAAGCAGTTTATGAAAGGCAAGATTGAAGCCCAAAAAAGTGCGGGCGAAGCCTTTATGAATATTAACAAGGATAAGCCAGGAGTGGTGAGTCTTCCCGATGGAATACAATACGAGATATTGAAAGAGGGGACCGGCGCAATGCCCACAGCCAATTCGACCGTGAAGGCTCATTACCGCGGTGCGTTGCTTGACGGTAAGGAGTTTGATAGCAGTTTTCGCCGCAACCAACCATTTACCGCACCTTTGCGATCATTGATACGAGGTTGGCAAATTGTTATACCAATGATGCGCGAAGGGAGTCACTGGAGGATATGGATTCCTTCTGCGCTTGCCTATGGAGACCGGGGCGCAGCACCTGATATTCCCGGAGGTGCAACACTCTTGTTTGAAGTGGAATTGTTATCTGTTGTTTCCTAAACAAAATATTATGCCTACACTGATTGATGCGCGCTATCCTATCGGAAAATATGAAGCGCAACCTTTTTCTATTGAGCAGAAAGTGGAATGGCTAGCAGACATTAAGTTTTTGCCGGTAACGCTTGAAAATGCGTTGCTCAATCTGGACGAAGCACAGCTTCGTACACCTTATCGTGAGGGTGGGTGGACAGTTCATCAACTTGTGCACCATATTGCCGATTCGCATATAAATGCCTATTGCCGGTTCAAGTTGGCATTAACGGAAGACAATCCAACCATCAAAACATATGAAGAAGGTCTTTGGGCCGAGCTGCACGATGTAGATAAACTTCCGGTCAATATTTCTATTACGCTGTTGCATGCATTGCATGCACGCTGGTACGAAGCATTGAAATACGTGACCGATGAGGAATGGAATAATCGTACTGTATTTCATCCCGAACATAAGCGAACACTTCGCCTTTGGTTTTTGCTGGGCATGTATGCCTGGCATGGCAAACATCATGTAGCCCATATTACCGGGCTACGCCACCGAATGGGTTGGTAGTTTCTTCTTTTTCGTTTTCGAAATACAAGATCAGCATGAAATGGCGTATCCTGAGCTCTGAGTATCTGTTTTCTGATTTATGGTTTAAGGTAAGGCGCGATCGTTGTGAAACGCCCGACGGCAAGATAGTGGAGCCTTACTATGTATACGAATTTCCGACCTGGGTTACCGCTGTGGCCATCACCAAAGATGGGCAGGTGATTATGGAACGACAATACCGCCATGCACTGGGAGAGGTCTGTCTCGAAATACCCGGCGGTTGCGTAGACGACACCGATGCCAACCTTGAGGTCGCCATACGACGCGAGCTAAAAGAGGAAACAGGCTACGAATTTGAAAAGCTGGAATACCTGGGTAAGATTTCGGCCAACCCTTCTACCAACAACAATCTGATGCATATGTTTTTGGCAACAGGAGGCACGCGCACTGCCGAGCAGGAGCTGGATCATAACGAGGAAATTCAGATTGAGCTGATTTCGATCGATGAGTTAAAAGGACGGTTGGAGCGCAATGAAATCGTGCAATCGATGCACGCCAGCTGTATATTTTATGCGCTTCGAAAACTGGGTTTGTACTGAAGATTAATGATGCACTTCTGCTACAAGAAAAATGCTGCCGCATACCAGTATCAAATCATCAGGCCTAGCCAGTTCCTTCGCTTTACTCAATGCGGCGTTTACATCCGGCCAACAATCACCCTGCAACTGAAAGGCTGCTGAGCGCTGTTGAAGTTCCTTTGCCGGCATAGCCCGCGGAATAGATGCCTGGGTAAAAAAGTAATGCGCTTGTTTGGGCAACAGCCTGAGCACTGGCTCAGGGTCTTTGTCGCTTACCATTCCGATGATGATGTGAAGCTGATGGAAGTTGAGTAGCTCGAGTTGTTCTACCAGCAGGCGCATACCTGGTTCGTTATGGGCAACATCCAGGATGATATCTGGTTCTGACCCGATCTTTTGCCAACGACCCGACAATCCCGTTCGGGTTCTGACCTCCGCAAGAGCCTGGTGCAATACCTGATCTGGCAACACCCAGCCAAGTTTTCTCAACTGCTTGCAGGCTTCGAGTACGGTGAGCAGATTACGTGTCTGGTACAATCCAGGGAGATCGAGTTTAAAATGTCGCTGGTCGCTATGATTTTGCTCCGCCACATCTACCATCAAATAGCCATGTTCCCATCGCCAATCTGCCACCTGCCAATGTCGGCTGGCAATTACCAGCGGAACATTGGCACGATCAGCCGCCGATTCAAAAACTGGAAGTGTTTCTGGCAACACTTCACCAATCACCACTGGCACCTGCTGTTTGATGATACCGGCTTTCTCGAAAGCGATTTTCGCTAGGCTGTCGCCCAAAAAATTACTATGATCCCAGCCAATATTGGTAATCACTGAAAGCTCCGGCGTTAACACATTGGTGCTATCCAGCCGGCCACCCATGCCGGTTTCAATCACTGCAATGTCCACCTCCTGTTCGGCAAACCAGTCGAAGGCCATGGCCACCGTTATTTCAAAAAAACTTGGCTGTATGAGAGGTAACTGATTGCGGATCTTTTCCACGAAGGCAACTACCCAATCTTTGTCCATCATTTTCCCATCGATTCGGAAACGTTCTCTGAAGTCGTGCAGGTGGGGTGAGGTGTACAATCCGGTTTTGTAGCCGGCAGTCTGTAGTATCGAAGCCAGCATATGGCTCACAGAACCTTTTCCATTTGTGCCGGCAATATGAATCGACTTGAATTTCTTCTCAGGATTTCCCAAATGCTGGCAGAGTGCTATAGTGTTATCCAGACTTCCCTTGTAAGCCGCCGGGCCAATGCGACTGAAAGCCGGCAATTGTTCGTAGAGAAAAGACAGAGTTTGGTCGTAGGAGGTCAAGGGAGGGGGTTGAAAGGTGAGAGGTGAGAGGTGAGAGGTGAGAGGTGAGAAGTTAGAGGTGAAAGGGGAGTGGCTATATGTCATTTAATGACAAAAGCCACCGCTAGAAACTTTCAAGGCTATTCACTTACCACTTTCCACCTTTCACCTTTCACCTCTCACCTCTCACTTCTCACCTCTCACCTCTAGTTCACTTTAAAATTAAACTGCACCACCACATTCGACTCGTGATCTGATTTATTGAATTTTATTTTACGCAGATAGTTCACAATTTCTGTTCGATAGGCAGAACTGGTGGTAGTGGAGTTCTTGGCAAAGCCAATAAACTGGCCGATGCCATCGGCGTTTACTTTCACTTCAGCATACACGGTTGCTTTATCGAGGTTACCTGAAAAGCTATAGCTCTGCACGATTCTGCGATCGCCAAAAACGCGTGGACCGTTTCCGCTTCCAACGCCGGAGCCATTACCACCGCCGGCTCCTGAGCCGGTACCACCTCCGCTACCGCTTCCATTTCCTACGCCGTAACCCGTGCCTGCCCCTCCGCTTCGATCATAGTCCTGAGCAGCACCACCACCGTTACCACTGCCGGTGAGTGTGCGTCCGGCCACCGCCTTTGGTTTGGGCGGGGCAGGAGGTGGGGGATCTTCCACCGGTTTGGTTTTTACTACCGATTTATTTTCGTTTAATTTTTTTGCTTCCGGCTTCGGCACATCAGGTTTTAAAATCGCTGGTTGCGATTTGTCTTCACTTTCTTCCACATCGCGGGCATCATCTTCGGTGCCGGGACTTGGTGGAACCGGATCGGCAATGCCAGCGGGGCCCGCGGCCTGAACCGGATTGCCACCGCCGCCGCCGCCTGCAGCAGGAGAGGTCAGCATTTCTTCTTCCGGCAGATTCAATTCTACCAACACGCCTAATTCAGGTTCGGGTTTGATAATTTCCGGTAGCCCCCATTTCAGTAAAAACATGAGTGCCACCATTACTGCTGCTAAAGCGGCGGTGATCAGCAGCGCCTGCTGGCGATATTTTGACTCCAATTGCGCGGACATGGTTATCACGTTGTTCATACAAATATATTAATTGAGGCTCGCCCGTGAAAGGGATGGTTTTACACACCTGTGTATTAACGTGCAAAGGACGTGCAACCTGTCATTTGTTTTCCCTATAAAATGTTAAAGACTGTGTAGCAAGCAATAAATCAAGTTTTCCACCCACAGGAGTCTAGACTTCTGTGGTTGAACCGGCTTCATATAGCGATTAACGCCATGTCTTAAAAGCCAGTATTCCGGCCTGCATTTTGGCTCTTATGGTTTCATTTTTGAAACTATTACTGTGTTAATCTCATTTTGAACTAAAAAAAACGAAGACATGAAAAACACCAGAAGCCGGTTAAGTACCGGAAAACGTTTCTTATTTGCTGGCCTTACCGCTTTTGCTTTGATAGCATTTACCGCTTGTGAAAAGGACGATGACAATGATCCAGGCGATATGTCGCGCTTCAAACTTTCGGGATCAGCGAGTGGTGATCAGGAGGTTCCCGCAGTGTCTACCTCTGCTAACGGCTCGCTTAACGGAAGCTATGACAGCATCAGTAACCGATTGATCTATACTATCGAGTGGGATGGTTTATCGGGTGAGGCAAGTATGGCTCATTTTCACGGACCTGCCCTTGCTGGCGAAAACGCCGATGTAATGCTTCCCCTGACAATTGTTGACATGGGTGCATCAGGAAGAGCAACTGATACCGTTGAAGTAAACGATGCATTTGAGGATGCTTTGCTGGAAGGCAAAGTTTATTATAACATACATACACTGGCCAATCCGGCTGGAGAAATTCGCGGACAGGTGAACACTACCCGCAATTAGTAAAAAGGGTGAGCAACAGCTCACCCTTTTTTATTTGGCAAAATCAAAATCGAATCGTCCTTTGATGCGTTCCATGGGCGGATTGAAATAGCCAAATTTCAGATCAGGAAACTCTTCGCGAATCGCCATTTGCAATTGGCGCACTCCCATACATTCACCCGTATCAGTCATTCCAATTTTGCCCAAATACCAATCGGGATCAATATTGAAATTTCTCCATTGAATCATTTTCAATCCCGTGCTACGAATCAGCTTTCTGAGTGCTTCATATTCATCAATGCTGTCGGTCATACCGGGAAACACGAAGTAGTTGATAGAAGTCCATCCCCCAAATTCATTCACTACTTTCAGGCTTTCTACAATCGCATCGAAATCGTAGTTATTCGGGCGATAATAAGGCATGTAGATCTCACGGCGGGCTGAGTTGGTGCTCACGCGAATGGAATCTAGTCCGGCTTCACATAATTTCCTTACTGCATCCGGGCGTGATCCGTTCGTGTTGATATTAATACTTCCCCTGGGTGTATGTTTACGAATTTCGATGATGGCTTCCCGGATGGTTTCCCACATCAGCAGGGGTTCGCCCTCGCATCCCTGACCAAAGCTGATAATAGGATAGGGGGCAGTTTCCAGATGTGGAACCGTGAACTCCACTATTTCTTCCGGTGTTGGTTTGAACTGAAGGCGGTCCTGGGTAGATACGATGGTTTCTTCATCAGGCTGCAGTGATATACAACCTACGCAGTTGGCATTGCAGGCCGGCGAAGAAGGGACCGGACATTCCCATCGCCCAAGAAAATAATTTCGCGCCGCTGGACACTGATAAGTGAGCGCACAATTTTGCGCCAGGTGTTTGACCAAACGATTATGCGGATAGGCCTGTAACAATTCACCCACACCTGTTTGCACTTTTGCTGCATCATAGCCGCTGCAATCCTGACGCACATCCGGTTCTATTCTTACTGCCGGTACATAGAATACATCGTTGTGCCAGCCAACTGCTGTGTAACAGAAAAGAGGCAGCGTGGGCGCGTCGGGAGCTGTTTCATACGCGGCCAGGTAGAAGCCGGTGTGTGCCGGCGGAATGAACGCCGCCACGGCCCAGCCTTTTTCGCAAAGGCGCATTTCACCTGTTTGCACATCAATGCCAATTCCGCGCCGTCCCGGAAGTTCGTAAAGCGACCCGCCATCTGGAAGTGGTATCCATTCTTCGGAGGGAACTTCAACGGCATCCCATCCCGTGCGCCCGGCCACGAACAGTGTCTGATCTTCAAAAATATTTCCCTGACCGTCGGAATAGAGTATGTATGGACTTTGATTGAGCATTTAGGCTGATTTGTTACCTGCTTCGCCAGGCCGGTTGTTTAATTGCAGACGGCAGAATTCATTGAACTCCTTTTCGTTCCAGTTTCCCGGAATTGCGTCCATCTGGGCGACCCGATTGTTGCGAAAATCAACAGTCAACAGGCCATCTTTCAAAATTAAATTATCCAGATCACTCCAGTTGACTACCCTGCGCGGAAAGGATGGATAATCGATATGGGTTGCCGATACTTTCAAAACCAGTTCGCGCATTGCTATCCGGTATAATGCCGTTAACAACAATAATGTAACTGACACCCACCAGTAACCCAGCAGCAAGTGCATCGCAATGCAGAACAGCAGCAGAGCACCCATCATGGTTTGAGGGAGGTTGAGAGTTGTGTATTTACCAACGAGCGTCACAATAGCCGCTGTACCAATGGCAATGGCCAGGGGCCAGAGTGTTGAAAGGTCTTTCCAGGTATAGAAGAAGTGCATCAAAAAGAACAACAAATTAACAGCCAGTATCAGTTTTGCCAATAGGATGTAAGGCCCCGTGCGTTCCTTTTTCAAATATATTTCGAAGCTTTCCATTTGGCTGACCGATTATTCAGGATGACTGTTGCGGATTGCTCGCAATAAGAAGATTACATAATTTCAAAAGCACACGTGCGCCTACATTCGCGTTCCAGTCGTTGTCTGAATTTACCCCCACTTCGCAAAGGTCGAACCCAATTAGTTGTCTGCCACTTTGAACTACTTTTTTCATGAGGTAGAATATCTCTTCCGCCTCAAAGCCACCTGGTACAGGTGTTCCTGTATGGGGGCATAGTTTCCGATCCAGGCCGTCGATATCAAAACTGATATAGACCTTCTGAGGTAATTTAGAAACAATTTCTTCCGAAATGTTTTTCCAGCTATCACCTTCAAACTGGCGCGTCTTGATCTCTTTATCGAAATAGGTGATTACCCGGTAATTGCTATTGCGAATGAAGTCCCATTCATCGGAGCTGAAATCGCGTACGCCCACCTGCACTACTCGTTCTACCTCCGGTATTTCATTTAATGCATTGTAAAATATACTGGCATGAGAGTAGTTGAAACCTTCGTAAGCCTCCCGCAGATCACAATGTGCGTCTATTTGTAATATGCCATAGTCGCCATGTTGCTCGGCCAGGGCTTTCATAAAGCCGAGAGGTACACTATGGTCGCCTCCGAGAATGCCCACTAGTTTTCCTTTTTGCAACAGCGCCTTGGTTTGATCGTAGATCCAGCTATTCAGGTATACACCGCCTTCATTTACCTCCTTTAGTGTGCGGCACATAAACTGGTTGGCAGCCACTTCTTCCCCCTGTGCGATATAGTCGATAAAAAGTTCAGCTTCTTTTCGCAGGTAGTCACTCTTCATCATTAGTTTGCGGTCGCAATTTCGCATGAAATAACCCTGTTTCCATCCCTCGGGTACGTCGGGGTCGTGCAGATCTACCTGCAATGCCGCCCGAAAAATGGCTTCAGGTGCACGCGCCGTTCCAGCGCCATAGCTCACGGTTACCTCCCAGGGAACGGGTACAATTACCAGGCGGGCGTCTTCTTCAGAAGTGGGAAGGCCGAAAATATTGTTGTTCGGGTTACTGACCGCGTTCGGGTCGTAGTTCGCTAAATCTACCATGTCCGGATTTTCAAAAAACACGGCAAGTTAGGACTAATTTGTAAGATGGCCGGAGGGTACAGAACAAATTTAACCCGGGCTGCCGAAGGAGATGAAATAACTTTTTCTAAATAACTAATATTCAATACAATAATGCAATATGACGATGAATTAGAATTCACAAATTGATGTAGCGTAATGTCTCTTAAACTGCTAATGGCCCGGAATCGCGGGTTCCTGCTGGCTCAGGCAGTGAAAGCTGCCCAGGCCCCAGATAATCTCAGTTGAATCAATTCCGACAACCTGGCGGTCGGGAAAACACTGCTGGATGAGGCTGAGCGCTTTGTCATCGTTTTTGCATCGATAGGTGGGCACAATAACAGCATGATTGGCTATATAGAAATTCGCATAGGAGGCCGGCAGTCGCTGTTCATCCCAAATCACTGCATCGGGCATGGGCAGCTCTACAATATTCAACTGTTTGCCATTGTGCAGCCTCATAGATTTCAGTTGCTTCAGGTTGTGTTGCAATAGGGCGTAGTTCTCGTCGTTGAGATTTTCTTCCACTACCGTCAATACTGTGTCTTCGTTCACAAACCTGACTGTATCGTCGATATGACCATCGGTGTCGTCGCCAACAATGCCTTCGTCAACCCACAATATTTGCGATACACCGTAGTATCCTCTCAGATAAGCTTCAATCTGGTCGCGGTTCAAATGAGGGTTTCGATTGGGATTAAGCAGGCAGGCGGTGGAGGTGAGCAGCGTACCGTTGCCGTTAAATTCTACCGATCCGCCTTCCATTACGATGCCGGGATGATAGACCGGCAGGTTAAAATGTTTCCCGATCAGGGAGGGAATCTTGTCGTCGAGGTCATAGGGAGGGTATTTGCCGCCCCAGGCATTATAGCCCCAATCCACAATTACTTTCTGATGGGTGGCTTTCGGATTAATCAGGAAGGCAGGCCCATGATCGCGGCACCAGGCATCGTTGGTAGGATGTTGAAAAAACTCAATTTTGTCCAAGCCCACACCTGCTTTCAAAAGATGATCAGTGGCAAATTGTTGCATGGAATCGTCGGCAACATTGATGCGCACTATTTCACTTTGGGTTAGTTCTTTAATGAATGCTGTATAGGCCGGATAGATAGCGTCAATTTTGCCCGGCCAGCTGGCTTCCTTGTGTGGCCAGCTAAGCCAGGTTGCAACATGGGGAGCAAATTCGGCCGGGAAATAATAGCCTAATTCTCCCGGTAAAGCGATGGGTATGTGGTTGGTTGCCATTCGTAGTTTTTCTGAGCAGGTAGACCTGTTTATTCGTCGATGAAGCGTTTCGTGATTGGCTGATAAGAGTCAATTCGCCGGTCGCGGAGAAAGGGCCAATGCGTCCTGTAGCGATCGGTTGTGCTCAGTTCAAGTTCTTCTACATGAACTTCTTCCTGGTCGTGCGATGCCTTGTACAATAATGTTCCAAAGGGATTGCTGATAAAGGATCCGCCCCAAAACTTCATGGCGCCATCCTGTTCGAAACCCACGCGGTTCACACTTACCACGTGGATACCGTTCGCTACTGAATGGCTGCGTTGAATGGTTTGCCATGCGTTGTACTGTTCGGTGTTGGTAGCTTCATCCTGGTTAGTGGCCCAACCGATGGCAGTGGGGTAAAACAGGATCTGTGCGCCCATAAGCGCAGTAATTCGGGCTGCTTCGGGGTACCACTGATCCCAGCAGATCAGGACACCTACCGTGCCAAATGCTGTTTTGAAAACCTTATAGCCAAGGTCGCCGGGGGTAAAATAAAATTTCTCGTAGTAGGCGGGATCGTCTGGTATATGCATCTTTCGATACTTGCCCAGGTAGCTGCCATCGGCATCCAATACCGCTGTTGTATTATGATAAAGGCCTTCAGTTCTTTTTTCAAACAGCGATGCAATAACAACCACACCCAATTCTTTTGCCACCGCGGCCAGTTGGTCGGTGCTTGGTCCGGGAATGGGTTCGGCCAGCTCGAAGTTTTTATAATCTTCTACATCGCAGAAGTAGAGAGAGGTGAACAGTTCCTGCAGGCATACGATCTGTGCGCCTTTAGCTGCTGCCTCCCGGATTCGAGAGATTGCTTTTTGGAGGTTTTCATCTTTTTGGCTGCTGCAGGTCATCTGCACCAGTCCTACGCGAACTTTTGCCATTTTTCTTGCCCTGATAATGAGCAGCAAAAGTACGAAGAACTGGTGAAAGGTGAGAGGTGAAAGGTGAGAGGTGAGAGGTGAGAGGTGAGAGGAGAAAGGTGAATCGTGAAACGTGAAACGTGAAAGGTGAAAGGTGAGAGGTGAAAGGTGAGAGGTGAAAGGTGAAAGGTGAGGGGTGAGAGGTGAGAGGAGAAAGGTGTATCGTGAAACGTGAAACGTGAGAGGTGAGTTTTGTTATTCTTGTATAAATGGAAAACCCTGCGTCATATGTACAAAAAAAAGTCTGTTCCAACTGCGGGAACAGACTACCAGTTATCTTTAATTCTTCTCTTAAGTCTTCTCTAATCAATGATGGTTCCGCCCCATCTGACGAAGGAACGATACATGCGAGGCCACAGCCATCCGAACTTTCGGATACTCGATATAAGTAATGCCATACTCCTCACAAGCACGCTTGATAATTTTGCTGATGGCGGGATAATGAATATGAGAAATTTTTGGAAACAAATGATGCTCTACCTGGAAATTCAATCCGCCCACCAGCCAGCTGACGAGTTTATTGCGGGTAGCAAAATTGGCAGTGGTTTTTAACTGGTGAATAGCCCATTCATCTTCCATTTTGCCAGTACCTTCAGCGGGTTGGGGAAAATGGGTATGTTCTACTGTATGCGCCAACTGAAACACGATACTTAACACAAAGCCGGCGAATAAACCGTAGATCAGAAAGCCTACCAGCCAGGGCATGAAACCAACTGTATAAATAGGAAGGAATACGAACAAACCCAAATGCAAAACTTTGAAGGACCAGAAAGTGATATGATCGCCAACGGTCATTTTCTTCAGTGGCATGGGGCCGATACGCTTGAGAAAATATTTCTTGTAGTCGGTTACAAACACCCACCACAGGTATAGCAGGGAATAAGCGGCCCAGAAATATAAGTGTTGGTAACGATGCATTTTATAGAACTTCTGTGTTTCGCACAAACGCAAAAAAGGCTTCGCATCTATATCATCATCTACTCCATCGATATTTGTATAGGCGTGGTGAATAACATTATGCTTCGTTTTCCACATAAAATTATTTGCCCCCAGGAAATTGATAGACAAAGCAGCTAACTCATTGATCCATTTGTAACGGCTGAAACTTCCATGAGCACCATCATGCATCACATTGAAACCGATAGCGGCGGTTAATCCGCCCAATACCAGACATTCAAGAATAGCCCAAACGGCGGCGGGAGTAAAAAATACCAGGTGAACATACACCGCCAAAAAACTAACCACCAGAATTATAGCCTTCAAGAAAAGGCTGTAGTTGCCAGTGGTGGACTTGCCAACTTCCTGAAAATATTCGCTGATGCGGCGCTTTAATTCGCTATGAAAGGAATGGGGAACGCTGCTAAACTTTGGGATTGCCATGTATCGGGGAGTGGGTTAGAATTTGCTTAATCTGGTAAAGATACGATTTTTCTGACTCGAATCTAAAACCAAATCATAAAGTTTACACATAATTGACTGAGAAGCAACATGCTGCTAACGAACGATCAGGTTTCTATCTGAATCAGCGCGTCGAGGTTCCGTAATCCTATTTTTTTCTCGGTGAGGAAGCCTTCAGCATATTTCACTCCAATTCGCTTTCCCATCATCCTGGCCCGGGCAATCACGCTATCCAGAAAATCGGGCGTGGAAATATAAGTCTGTGGGCCGTCGGCCTCAGAAGCACTGTTGAACTGGGTGGAATAGGCCCTGATCGACTGCATGCGCTGCTCAAATACATCGCTGATATCAACGAGAAAGTCCGGTTCATAATACCAGTCCTGAATATATTGAAGATAATATTTCGGACGCCACTTTGACTGCGCCTGTCCGGCTTCGTCGTTGGTTTCAATCTTTCGCAAACCTGAAAGGAAACAGGCGTCGCTAATCAACTGACCTGCGCGGCCATGGTCGGGGTGCCGGTCTTTCAAAATATTTCCGATCACCACTTCCGGCTGATATTTTCGGAGAGTGCGAATCAAAGCAAGTTGATGTTCTTCATCATTCTTAAAAAAGCCATCTCTCATCTTCAGGTTCTCGCGCACATGTACACCTATGATTTGTGCAGCTTCCGCAGCCTCTGCGTAACGGGTCTCTATGGTGCCGCGACTACCCAGTTCGCCCTGGGTCAGGTCTACAATTCCAACTTTTTTGCCAGCATTTACTTCCTTTATCAAAGTGCCTGAACAACCCAGTTCCACATCGTCTGGATGAACGCCAATGGCCAGTATATCTAACTTCATACGTAAAATTAGGTCGCAAAATACAAAATCTGAAAACAGAAGAAGTGAAAAGCAAGTGGCGTCCTTCTGCAGCTATTTCCGGTAAGGATTTCCATACCAGGCGCCATCAATTTCCATTACAAAATTTTCGATCTGCCGGTCGGTTTTGTCAGACAAATCGTAGTCCTGCTTGAGATTGCTGCCGAAGAAAAATGCGACGGTCTGATACACACGCGCATTGAATGCTCCCTTGTATTCTTTGATAATATGGTAGCAGTTGTTCCCTGTTTGTCGGTTGATCAATTTCATCAACACCCGACCCTGATAAACGGACAGGTTGGAAAGCGGCTCAGAAAACTGTTCGCGTAATTCCTTTTCCCTTGTTTTAAGATAGGCCTTGCGGGCTTTTTTGTCCTTGATGGTAGCGAGTTTTTGGTTGATTTCGTTGATGGTGCGGCCAGCCACCCGGGCGTAAGGATAGGTTACATACACGGCATTCCGAAGACGATTATATTCCTTTTTGATTTTTTCCAGCTTCCGGGCTGAAAGTTTACTGATCCACACATTTTCACCTTCACGATAGCTCAGCATTTCGCGCCCATACCAAACGGCGTCGGTAATGATGGTGTCATTGGGGCCCCATTTGGCGGCTCGTTCGGCAAAACTTGGCATGGGAGGCAGGGTGTCGGGCGCCACAACAGGCTCTATTTGTGCCAGCGCGCGAACAGGCGCCAGCGCAATAAGCCAGCCAATAGCAAAAATTTGTATCAGTAAACGCCCGCGAAACATCCTATCAAATTACATATTTTTCAGCTCTCCTGCAAGAGACTGTAATTACGGGCAAAAAGCTGTTTCCGATTTGTGAAAATTAGCGCGTGCTGGTCCGGTTTCGCCTTTGCACCTGTATGCGATGGACCATACTGATCAAAATGCCGACCGCCGTAATCAAGATTCCCAGCCACAACAAATTGATCATAGGGAAACGATAAGCCTTTAACGTGATCCACTGCAACACGGCATCCGATTCCTTCATGCCGATGTCGGCCCGACCATCAGGATATATTTTGTCGAGTCGAAGGATCAATGCCTCTGACATGACCGTGTCGGGTAAGGAAATGGGCGTGCCCTGCTTACTGACCATCACCGGCTGCGAGGGATAGCTGTTTTTGTTTGCTGAATAGACCCTCAGGCGGGCAACAGCAGCCGAATCGCCCTGTTCAAAACCAGCCACCGGCAAACTGTCGATCACTTCCAGGCTTTCCACAATCACAAACCCTTTGGAATAAAAGATACTGTCGCCCACTTTACGGTTATAGTTGGTAAAACTACTGGTATCCTTCATCTTGTCGGGATTCGGCAGTGCCGACACATAGGTAAATACGTCGTGGCCAAGGTAATGCCGCGAATCCGGGTTGGCCATCAATCCTTCATTGCCTTTATAATTCACAAAAGCGTTGGGCCAAAGTGTAAATTCCTCTTCGTCGAGCCGGCTTTTGAAATGGATCTGATAATACCACTGTTCCTTTCGCGGGTGGGCTGAGTCGCCGATATATGTCACATCATATTTACCCATGGGTGTAGTGCGACCTTTTACCAGGGTGAGGTTTTCGCCGGTTTTCTCTGTACTCTGTTCCCCGAAGTTGATGGGGATGCCACTGGTGTTGTAACTGAGAATTTCTTTTTTCGATGAAGACAGCAAAATGCCGAGAAGCACCATGCCAAATCCAACGTGCGCTACCGAGCCACCCGACAGGCTGAGTTTACCCTTGATGCCTGTCCAGATATACGTGCCGTTGGCAACGATGGCATACGTTGTTGCGATTACAGCCAGCCAGATGGCTCCCAGAAAACCGGGGCCCTCCTTATTATAATCAATGTTGCCAAATGCCACCAGTGCTATGCCGGCTGCCAATCCAATGATAGTTGGTATAAGCAATTTTTTCCAGACTATTTTTCCCGGCGTATTCTTATACCTCAGGTATTGTGTAAATGCTGTGAGCACTCCTATAATGATGGCAACAAAAACATGAATACGGTTATATAGTAACTCCTGGTCCTTCTGGGCAGCCATCTTCAGGTCCACCAGCTTGTTCAATACAGGCAGCGAGGTAATAACGGTGATCACGATCGCCGAAAAGAAAAAAATCAGCGACCCGATAAACATCCAGAACTCCCGCGAGGAACTGCTTTCTTCTTTTTCGTCGCCCGCAATATTGCTGAACACCTGCGCAATGATCGCTACGATACCTGTAATGATGGTGCCAAATGCCAGCAGTGGAGCAGGCGAGAATTCTCCAAATTTGAAACCGGTACTGGCTACAACTGTTGTCAGCAACAACATGCCTCCTCCAACAAGGGCCAGGCGTTTAGATCGGGCACTATCTTTGGCAATCAGCAGGGCAACAGGCCAGGTAAACACGAACAACATCAGGTACAGTTGCTTGTTCATGCCCAGGTCGGTAAACGAATGCACCGACGATTCGCCCAAAATGCCGCTTCTGGTAAGAAAAGTGGAATACAGTATAAAGAAAAACTGCAGGATCAGCAGAATGGAAGTGGCGCGTAACGACTGTCCGGTATGTTTATAAATAAGCAGCGTGTGAATACCGGCTACCAGGATCAGCCAGGGAACCAACGATGCGTTTTCTACCGGATCCCAGGCCCAGTAACCGCCAAAAGTGAGCGATTCATATGCCCAGGCCGCGCCCATCATAATGCCTACTCCCAACGACGCAAGCGCAAAAAGAGACCAGGGCAGGGCAGGCGCGGTCCAGTTGCCCATGGCAGGTTTCCAAAGTCCTGCCACCGCATAAGCAAAAGGGAAAAGCGTAGCAGCAAATCCAAGGAAAAGCACGGGTGGGTGAATCACCATCCAATAATTCTGCAGCAGCGGATTCAGGTCATTACCGTCGCGGATATTATTCAAATAGTCAGGAATAATCGGAGCCGACAAATCAAAGTCAACGTGCATGGCCGGCGCGTTATCGAAGACGCCCGAATCACGCAAAAGGATGAATGGGTTGGAGCCTATTTGCACATCTCCAATGTAAATGCCCAGCAACATTCCGCCGATCACTACTTGGGCAAAGCTCACAATCGACATTACGGGTGCTTCCCATTTTCCACCCCGCCAAAGCACGATCAGGCCCAGCACCGAATGCCAGATTGACCAAAGCAGAAAGCTGCCTTCCTGTCCTTCCCAAATACCGGCCAGCAGATATTTGCTTTCAAGCGAACGGCTGCTGTGCTGCCATGCATATTTGTATTCAAAAAGATGATTGGAATTGATATAGTAAATGAGACCAAAAATGATAAATACAGACGCTGCTTCCACTACAAAAGCCCAGCGGGCCAGTTTTTTCCATTCGTCGATCAGGGGAAACTGGCCAAGGCGTGCCGAACGGAAATAAGCAAAGCTGGCGACAAGAGACGCAAAAAAAGAAAGGACTATTAGAAACTGCCCGATCTGTCCAGGCAACAGGTTCTCTCCAGAATAATTCATGCCACTAGTGGATTTCGTTTGATGACCCGGTTGTGTTGCCCAATCGACTTAGCTGCGGGCCATCGACGCAGCTCTGATCTGCGGAGTTAGTTGCCGGCCGGCTTTTCAATGGCCGACTCAACTGCCTTTTGTTGTGCGGCCATATCTTCCTTATATTTCGAAGGACATTTTGTTTGTATTACATCGCATTGAAACACCCCTTCTTCATACTTACCCTGCAACACCAACCGTTCACTGATCTCAAAATTCTCTGGTTTGGGGTGGCGGTATACAACTTTTACCGACTGGCCAAGCGTGTCAACAGCGGTAAAGCTCAAAAAGTTCGGATCTTTCAATGCGTCGTATTCCATGGGCTGCTCCTTGTCCCAACGCGCCATCAGGTGCACATACTTGCCGGGCTTGTCCATGGCTGTTTGTACGGTATCGTAAGTGCTGGTGTTTTGAAGAAATATGATCAGGATGGCGATGGCTGCCGCAATCATTACAAGCAAAACAATATGTATTTTTTTCATAGCGCTATTTGCCGGGTGGCGATTTTTCGATGGGCAAAGATAGTACAAAATCGCCCTGCCAATGCTGACAAAAATCAGGGAATTAAGCACCTGTGAGATGGAGGCCTGCAAATAATAGTTGCAAGTTCAACGAATTAAGCAAGCGATGCTTCCGAACAGTATCTTTGTGCACAAACGTTAATTAATATTACATAAATATGCAATTTGTCCTTACCGAAGAGCAGCAGATGATCAGACAGGCAGCTCGCGATTTTGCCCAACAGGAATGTTTGCCGGGCGTGATTGAACGCGATGAACTGCAGAAATTTCCACGCGAACAAATTATGAAACTTGCCGATCTCGGGTTCATGGGCATGATGGTGGATCCTGAATACGGGGGTGCAGGGCTCGATACGGTAAGTTACGTACTGGCTATGGAAGAGATTTCAAAGATCGATGCCAGCGTTAGCGTGTGCATGAGTGTGAACAACAGCCTTGTTTGTTACGGTTTGCAGGAATACGGCACCGAAGAACAAAAGCGTAAGTACCTTACGCCGCTGGCACAGGGCAAAAAGGATGGCGAGCTTTACATAGGGGCCTTCATGCTGAGCGAACCGGAAGCTGGCAGCGATGCCACTTCACAACGAACTACTGCGGAAGACAAAGGTGATCATTATCTGCTCAATGGCACTAAGAACTGGATCACCAACGGTGGCACAGCTTCGGTATATCTGGTCATTGCTCAAACCGATCCTTCAAAGGGTTCTAAAGGCATCAACGCATTTATAGTGGAAAAAAACTGGTCAGGAGTAACCGTGGCTGCCAAAGAAAACAAACTGGGCATTCGAGGCAGCGACACCCATACGGTGATGTTTACCGATGTGAAAGTTCCCAAGGAAAACCGGATAGGTGAGGATGGATTCGGGTTTAAGTTCGCCATGAAAACACTTGCTGGTGGCCGCATCGGCATCGCGTCTCAGGCACTCGGTATTGCCAGCGGTGCTTATGAACTTGCCAGGGAATATTCAAAAACCCGAAAAGCTTTTGGCACCGAGATCATGAACCATCAGGCCATTGCTTTCAAACTGGCTGATATGGCAACCCGCATAGAAGCTGCCCGTTTGCTTTGCCTGAAATCGGCCTGGGAAAAAGATTCGAAACAGGACTATACGCTCAGTTCATCTATGGCGAAAGTATTTGCTTCTGAAACTGCGATGTGGACGACCGTTGAAGCAGTACAGATACATGGAGGGTACGGCTTCGTGAAAGAATATCATGTGGAGCGCCTCATGAGAGACGCAAAAATTACCCAGATTTACGAAGGAACAAGCGAGGTACAGCGAATTGTGATCAGCCGGTCCATTTTGAAGTAAGCGTTTTGTTCCCGCATAACTATAGAACCCTTCTGCCACAAAAATGCAGAAGGGTTTATCTTTGCTGCATGGCCATCAACCGCGAAAATTATCAGCAACTGCTATCCGAAACAAAGGAAAAAGGAGCTACGCTTGTGGCAGTTTCGAAAACCAAGCCGGTTAGCGATATTCTGTCACTATACGAACTGGGCCAGCGAGATTTTGGTGAAAACTATGTGCAGGAACTGGTAGAGAAGCAGGCACAGTTGCCATCTGACATCCGTTGGCATTATATTGGTCACCTCCAGCGAAATAAGGTCAAATTCATTGCGCCATTCGTTCACCTGATTCATGGAGTTGACAGTTTCCGTTTGCTTCAGGAAATAAGTAAGCAGGCTGATAAACTTAACCGAACCATTCAATGTCTGTTGCAGATTCATATCGCTGCCGAAGAAACCAAGTTTGGAATGGACGAAGCCGAATTGACGGACTGTCTTGATTCGGTAGCGCACGGCAGAGTCGCCGGACAATTTCAGCATATCCGTCTTCTTGGCTTAATGGGAATGGCTAGTTTCTCCGAGGACCGCGAAAAGGTTAGAAGCGAGCTGGCAGGTCTGCAAAGCATGCTTAAGAAAGTGGAGCCGCGGCTGGACCTGAACGGTGACTCGCCGATACTTTCTATGGGAATGAGTGCCGATTATGACCTGGCCCTGGAGCAAGGAAGCAATATGATTCGAATTGGCAGTTCCCTGTTTGGCGCCCGCCAGTATCCGGCATCGACCGGATAAAACTGCCTTTTGTCCGCATCCACGGTGCTTTGGTGTAAATTCGACAAGCAGTCGGCTTCGGCTGCGTTTGTTTGTATATGCAACAAAATTTTTCGTGGAAAAGAGTGGGGGCACATGTCCTTTTCTGGATGGCCGTTTTTGGAATCTGGTACTATTTGCGTTACCAGGACTATAGTCGACCGTCAACCGCTTTGAAGGTAACAGCGATAAAAGTCATCGACCTGGCCATACTGGTGTATATCACTAACCGGATATTGCTGCCAAAACTGTTGTATAAACGTCGTTATACCGGGTTTGTCCTCATTTTTCTAGCCATGATAGTTGCCAGCAGTGTATTGAAGATGCAGCTGCTGGGCTGGGTGCTGGGCAATAATTTTCTGGAGCTTACCGGAGCCAGTCTACGACAAAGAGTATATGATAATCTGCTGCCACATTTTTTTCTGGTAGCAGCCGGCGCCGCCATACAGTTGATTTTTGACTATCAGAAATTGCAGGTGAGAATGGCACAAACCGCAGCCGAAAAGGCCCGGGCCGAATTGGATTTTCTCAAATCGCAGATCAATCCGCACTTTCTCTTCAATTCGCTTAATTCGGTCTATTTTCTTATAGACAAAAATAACCCCGAAGCTCGCAATGCTCTTCACCGCTTTTCAGAAATGTTGCGTTACCAGCTGTATGAAATGAATGCTGATCAAATACCATTGGAAAAAGAATGGCGATTTCTGACAGATTATTTTGCTTTGCAACGGCTTCGGCAAAACGAGCATTATCAGTTTGAGCTTTCCAAAAATGAATGGACGGGCACGATTCAAATTGCACCACTTCTGTTGATGCCCTTTGTAGAAAATGCGTTCAAACATTTGTCGCACCATACCAATAGGATCAATTTCGTGAAGCTGGATTTATATGTTACGGATGGGTGGCTGAATCTTTTGGTGCAGAATAGCTGCCATCCAACCGGAAAGGAACAGGCAGGGGGCATTGGTCTGCAGAATGTGAAAAGACGGCTCGAACTATTATATCCCGGTCAGCATGATCTCAAAATCGAATCGAAGGAAGATCAGTTTACTATCCGGCTGCGATTACGTTTAGAACCTGCAGAGGCTGCGGTTGCCGGCATTCAAATGGCTAATGGGCAAATATTAGTTTCAAAATAACTGGTATGAAAAAAATTACTTGCGTCTTAATTGACGACGAACCGCTGGCACGTAAGGGGCTTCAGGAGTATATTGCAGAAATTGATTTTCTGGAATCGGTCGCTGAATTTGCCTCAGTGCCGCCAGCGTTGGATTGGCTGCAGCAAAACAACACTGACCTGATATTTCTCGATATTGAAATGCCGAAAATGACTGGCCTGGAAATGCTTCGGGTAGCGCGCAACCTGCCACCGGTGGTGTTGATAACCGCCTATCCTCAACATGCACTGGAGGGCTATGAATGGAATGTACTGGATTATCTGGTAAAGCCGGTATCTTTCGAACGTTTTTACAAGACCGCCTTGCGCGCCAGCGATCTGAGCGCGAGCTCGACCGATCATTTTTTCATCAAAGTGGACGGAAGAATTGTGAGAATAAATCTGGCTGAACTTCTGTTTGTTGAAGCCATGCAGAACTATGTGGTACTGCACACCGGTCAAAAAAAATATATCACTTATCTCACCTTTAAAGCCGTGGAGGAACACCTGCCCCCAGAACGATTTATTCGCACTCATAAATCCTTTGTGGTGGCAGCCGACAAAATTGAATCAATCGAAGGAAACCTGATTCGAATGGCGGGATATGAGATACCAATCAGCCGAACGCTGAAGGATGATGTACTTAAGCGATTGCTGAACGGCAAATTTTTGAAACGATAATTTTACAGCCCCTTGTATTCTTCTGTATTTACGATACTTCCATAGTCAACTGTCAGTTCAGTTCCCGCAGGAATCGTTACCAGCGCCTCAAATTCTTCGCCATCGTTCACGGACATCAGGTTGGGATTGGACGAATGATTGAGATAGAGCGACAGGTCCATTAGCTTGAAGCCGAATGCCGGCACGAAATAATTGGTATCGTCGTAGAGGCAGTAAGTTTCGATCAGTGCCCTGCTATGATCTGGCAACTGTTCCACTTCGGATATCGGAATAGGGAGCCATTCTTCTATTTTTCGCGAGAAAATAGTTTTGCAGCCACGAGGTATGTCGCGGAGCGCAAATACCCCAATACCATGAATACCAGATGGGCGCAGGGTTACCCAGGTGTCTTCTGCCAGTTGTTGTAGCAGTTGTTGTTTCGTCATGCTGCTAAAAATAGGGGAAAATCACCATCCATTTTGGAGAAGCGGTTGCCTGAGCCTTGAGAAAAAGTTGTAACTTACTATTTCAGTTTCCTGCCATGAAACAACGGGCTGTCATCACCCTACTTATTGTAAGCCTGAATTGCATTAAAGTGACCTTTGCTCAGGATTGGTCGGCTGCCGACCGACGCAGTTATGCCGTTCGCGCGTCTGATCCCGCCATGCTATCGCGGCAGCTTTCAGAAACATTGCGTTCTGACGGCGAAAAAGCAAGAGCATTTTTCAGATGGATTGCGGATAATATCAGCTATTATCGCCTGCCTGCTCGACCGCAACGTTTCAAAGACAAGTTACATGGTTACCAGATGCCAGATGATACAGGAGCTCTTCCATCGCTTACAGAAAGAGTGGCACGTAAAGTGCTCGCCGACAAACGGACCCATTGCGAAGGTTTTGCGCGGTTGTTTCAGTCGCTTTGTGAACATGCTTCTATTCCCTCGGTCATCGTTACCGGTTTTGCTCCGGCTGGCAGGGGCGACAGATACACTAGTAATCATGCGTGGAACGCGGTGTATTTCGACAGCGCATGGCATTTGCTCGATGTAACCTGGGCGGCGGGTTATTTTCAGATGGGAAGACCCGATGCTACTACCTACGCCAACTCGCTTTTTATGGCGGCACCTGCTGAGTTTTTTCAGCATCATGTACCAGATGATCTTCGTTGGACCCTGCTGGCTAACCCGGAGGCAGTAATAGGCAGACAAAGCGCTGCCTATCGATCCCGTTCGTATGGTAAATACGCATTTGCCGGCTATTGGCCATCGAAATCGGAAGTAGAGGCAAGCCTGGGCGATACGCTTGAATTTTCGATTAAACTGGGACCTCAAACGCGCACTCATAACATTGCCCCCGACTCCCTTTGGGATCAGGAATTCAGGTGGCAGAGTGAACAGGTGCAATACCTCGAGCCAGTGAGTATTAGCGGGCAGGCCGCTCATTATCGATTGGCAGTTCAGCATCCGGCGCCGGTTTGGATACAACTTATGTACAACAATGATGTGGTATTGCGGTACCGCCTCCGGCTATCGCCCGGACCAGCTTCATTCACTACGGCCAGATGACTCTTTGAGTCGGGCGAGTTTCATCACCAGCATATTTTTCCGATAAAGCCAAAGCGTATCCGGATGTTGCCAGTGAAAATATTCCGTAACCTGAAGCGCATCGATGAAAGAGGGCTCGGCAAACCCTTTACAGGGATAGGCAGTAGCCTTAGGTTCTGTGAAGCGCACATGTGCAGAGTCGGGAAATTCAATCTTGCCGCTAATATCATTGCAAATAACCTGTCCGGTATACCTGCCTTTGGCCGGATCTATTTCAATGACGGGCTTTTTGTTGGCAAACATCACTTCAAAGGGCATGGAGTAGCCTGGCATATAATAGAGCTGCCAACGGCCCTTCATTCGTGCAACATTTTGGGAAATTTCTACGTCCTGACTGCAGCTGCTGGCAAGAATTAACACCATCAACCAGGCTATGGCCGGAAGGCTGCTTTTCGTTTTCATATGCTGAATTCTTTTTTGCCCGTAAAAATAAAACATGTCAGATTTCAACCAAACAGGTACAGTATGGTTAATATTGACTGACAAACCTGACAATGAAAATCGCGACCCCGATACAAAAAATTATTGCAACCATTTTTCTGATTTTCGCGGCCAGTTGTTTGCGTGCACAGGTAAGTTATACCATTCGTTTTGAAAATCTTTCTAGCAAAAAGGGAACGCTGTATATTGGCTGGTACAATAAGGCTGAAGGGTTTCGGGAACCGGGATCGGCCGTTATGCAGAAAAAGGTAGATGTGGAGGGCAGTAAATATGCAGAAGTACTTTTCGAAAACGTGAAGCCGGGTACTTATGCGGTGGCCGTTTTTTTTGATACGGATAATGATGGAAAGCTGGACACTAACGTGCTTGGAATTCCGAAAGAGCGATATGGCTTCTCTAACAATGTATATCCAACTTTTCGGGCGGCCAATTTCAAGGAAGCCTCTTTTCCGGTCGACGAAAACAATCGGCGTCAGACTATTCGCCTGCGTTAGCCTTGTAGCTGCTTCAGCGCGGTTTGCCGATAAATTTTCCCAATAGGAATCTCCGTTTCACCCAAACCGATCAGTTCGTTGCTGAAATGCCGGATATGGGCCAGGGCAACGATAAAGGATCGGTGTACTCGAATAAAATCTTTGTCGGGCAGCATTGCTTCCACCGAACTGATGGATTGTTTGCTAATGATCATTTCCTCGCGAGTGTACACTTTTACGTAATCTTTCATGCTTTCGATATAACGGATATCGTTCAGCATAACTTTTTTCATCTTTCGATCGGCCCGAAAATAAACGAAAGTGCTGGAGGTTCGTTCTTCCGCAGCATTTGCCGGTTCCCGGCGGTTATGCAGGTTTTCGGTGGCTTTGTTGACGGCCCGAATAAACCGCTCAAATGGTATTGGCTTCAGTAAATAGTCTACCACATCCAGTTCGTAGCCCTGTATGGCATATTCGGGATAGGCAGTGGTGAGAATAACACGTGGCGGATTCTTCAGCGTTCGTAAAAAATCAAGGCCGTTCAGTTGCGGCATATGAATGTCCAGAAAAAGAAGATCTATGGGCAGGCGCTGTAATACAGCAAGGGCCTGAATAGCATTGCCTGCCTCGGCTTCCAAATGAAGCATCGGCACCTGTTGAATATAATTCGTCAATACCGAACGCGCAGGCGGCTCGTCGTCAATGACCATGCATCGTATAGGCTGGTTTTCGTTCATGTCAACTGCAGGTTGGCGGGCAGCACCGCATGTGTTGCAGGCTGCTGCTCCAATTCTATTTTGAGATTTACAATAAACACATCCTCTTCAGCTACAATTTGAAGCTGGTGCTTTCCCGGATATAGAAATTGCAGGCGTTTCTGAACATTCTCAATGCCGATTCCGGATGTTTCAGAACGCCGAGACGGTCGCGGCGGCTTACCGTTCATCACTTTCATGTATAACCGGTTATTGTCGAGTTCTATCTGAATGCTGATCCAGGGTTGATCCAGCATCTGGCTTGCTCCATGTTTGAATGCATTTTCAACAAAAGGCAAAAGAAGCAACGGTGCAATAACGGTGTTGCCGGTTTCTGCAGGACGGTTGAACTGAATGTCGGGTTCGTTACCATATCGTATTCGTTCCAGGTTTACATAGTCTTCAATCATCCTGATCTCCCTGTGCAATTCGATTACAGGCTTATCGCTTTCGTACAGAATGAAACGAAGCAGCGCGGAAAGTCCCGACACCATTGCGGCTGCTTTGGGCGCGTTTGCCTGAGTTTCGGCGTAAATATTATTCAGTGTATTGAACAAAAAATGTGGATGCACCTGAGCCTGCAACAGCCGCAGTTGTGAGGCAATATGCTGCTTTTGTAATTCAGAATTGCGTTGTTCTTTTAAGAAAAGCGTCTTCATCAGCTTGATGGCAGCGGCTAAGCCACCAATAGTGATGCTCCCTCTCAAACCTGCCATCAGCGACAGATAAAACGACAGGCCATCGGAATATCGAGGTATCGCATAAATTTCCGGAAAACTCCAGATGCGAATTGGCTTAATGACGAAAATGTTAAGGAAAGAAGAAATAGCAGCCGAAATCAAAAAGCCCGCCAGACAAAGCAGCCCGGCTGACCAGTATCGTTGCCTGAGCAGAAAGCGGGGAATTACAAAGTAGATCAGATAATAAGCCAGAAAAATATGAGCCGCCAGATAAATAAATGATTCAACGAACGAAAGAGGCAATCGTATAAAGTAGTCCCCTACCTGTTCAGCCGCAACAAATGAATACAGAAATCCCTGAAACAGCCACCAGAACAACCAGAAATACAGGTGGCGCCGCAGCCGATATTTCGGCTCATTGGAAAATATGAACGGATAACGATTCATGTCGTAGGTAAAATTACCTTTTGTACGAACTTGCACCATCAGCACGATTGCCTTTATCGCCAAACGGTCGTTCTTTGGCGACAAACGGAAAATCCCGCCGAAGCGGGATTGACCACACGTAAACGAAACCAATTTGCGCAACGGGCACCCTGCCTAACGCATGGCCCAGTTTTGCAGCTTGCTCTCGAGCTCTTTTTTCAGAAAGCGCAACACTCTTGGTTTATGCAGTTTGAGTTTTTTCCCAACGATCGATTCTTTGCCAATCAGCAAATTTTGATCGTTGTAAAAGAAGATGGTTTGCTCACGAGCTGATTGCAGATTGGATTCTACTACCCAATAACCCGACTCACAAACCCAGTCGGGTGTGCGCACCGTATTTTGCGCCTGTGCAGTGCTGCTCAAAACAGCGATGATTAATGCGGCAAGGAATTTTCTTTTCATGGCTTTTTAATTTTTGTAATGGAAATAGAAACCAAATCTAACCTGGCAAAGGAGCCATGTTTTTTTAAAATAGATCAACTTAGCTGCTGCAGCTACAGAGAAAGGATTTTAACAGTCGTCTATGTTCTTCAGTCGATAAACTGCTTTTGTCGACGCCCGGATTCCATAGCCTTCCAGATGTTTAGCAGCCGCCAGTCACAAAAACGCGGCGAAACCTTATTTTTGGAGTCCTGAATCTTGACCCTGATACAAAAAAGGCAGTATTATGACTAAATGGACTTTTCTTGCTTTAGCCTCCGCGGTAGTAGTGGCCGGCACTGGCTTCGTGTTTTATAATAACAGCGCGGCTGCTAAAAAATCGGTGGAATCGGCGTTACCTGCGATGGCCGACACGCTGCAGGCAGAACTTCATTATCGTCAGTACTGTGGCGGCTGCCATGGCGAAAAAATGGATGCGTTTGTGGATCGGCAATGGAAGCACGGTAATACACGTGCCGATTTGTTCAAGGCGGTTAAGTTTGGATATTACGATGAGGGTATGCCTGCATTTGATTCTGCCTTTACCGACGCAGAAATTTATGCTCTGGCTGACTATATGCTTGAAGGAATTGAGCGTTTTCGTGAGTTTGAGTTTAAGGAAGAGCCAAAGGTCAACTCCTTTGAAGGTGGCGGGCTGACGCTGAAGCTCGATACTGTAGTTTCCGGCCTTCGTTCTATATGGGCCATGGCTTTTTTGCCAAAAGGGGAAATGCTGATTACTGAAAAACATGGGACGCTATACAGGGTTGACAAGGAACGCAAAAAGACGGCGGTAACTGGCCTGCCGAAGGTTTTTGATGCTAACCAGGGCGGTTTGCTTGATGTGGTTCTCCATCCGGACTATTCAAAAAATGGAATCGTTTACGTTTCCTATTCGGCTGTGCGCGATGATAATGGAAAACAGTTGGGCACTACTGCCATTTTGCGTGCAAAGTTGCAGGGCAATCAGCTGGTTGACGGAAAGGTCATATTCGAAGCCTTTCCTTATTCCACCACGCGGCATCATTACGGTTCGCGAATGGTATTTGGCAGGGATGGCATGCTTTATTTTTCCGTTGGTGATCGGGGTAACGAAAAGGAAAATCCGCAGAACCTTGGTAACGATCTTGGAAAAATACACAGGGTCCGCGAGGATGGCTCTGTTCCCGCCGACAACCCCTTTGTGAATACAGCTGGTGCCAGGCCGACCATCTGGTCTTATGGGCATCGTAATCCACAGGGATTAACTGTCAATCCTTCAACTGGGGAAATTTGGTCGCATGAGCATGGCCCAAGGGGAGGCGATGAAATCAATTTGATTCGGAAGGGCGCCAACTATGGCTGGCCTGTTATCACGTACGGCATCAACTACAACGGCAAGATCATTTCCAATAAAACGGCGGAGCCGGGAATGGAACAGCCTGTGCAATATTGGATTCCATCGATAGGCCCCTGCGGTATGGCTTTCGTGGAAGGCAACCGTTATAAAGGCTGGGAAGGTCAATTGCTAAGCGGCTCATTGAGGTTCAAATACCTCAACCTGTCTTTTATAAAAAACAAGGAAGTAACCCGCGAGGAAAAGCTGCTGAAAAATCTGGGACGTCTGCGCGATGTTCGCATGAGCCCTGATGGTTATATATACGTAGCAGTGGAAGAGCCCGGTCTTGTCTTTCGTTTGCTGCCTCAATAGCCCAGGCTTACTAAATTCTTCCTAAAAACAGTTGAGCACGTTCAGTTTTACCTGACTGGTCTCGTTATTGCATGTTGGTGTATAGGACCAATCGCCGACAGGTAAATTATGAAACATTCAATCTTTTTGTTTCTTGTTGTGCTGGCATCGCGTATGCCCGCTGTTGCACAGCTAAAGCCATTTGGACTCGGGCCCTATTTCGAAAAAGCCTGGCTTCAGGGCTCATCATCGGAAAACTGGAATGATGCATGGGGCCTTGGACTGTCCGCCGATCTGAAATTACCCGGAAGATTGGGAGTAACCGGCTCGGCCGGGTATTTCATGGCTTCTGGTAAAACGGTGGAAGGGCGTCGGCAGCCTTCGCTAAAAGCCTGGCCCATCCGGGCAGGTATCAAGTACCGTCTGTTTCCGGCTGTGTATTTAAAAGCCGAAGGCGGTTATGCCAGTGTCAATGGGCATTCAGACGGCTCAGCCATCTTTTCTCCTGGAGTTGGCGTGAGACTTCTAAATATTGATATACAGGCGAAAATGGAGCAATGGTGGGGCGCTGCCGATCTTCGTAGTTGGGGTTTGCGGTTGGCCATACAATTTTAGACCTCAATTCACGCATTTCTATCGACAATCGATACATTTTACTGGTCTGTTAACAGCATTTGACTTTACATTGCAGCAAAAATATCTCGCGATTTTTTTGGCGCGGAGTGGGGGTAAGGACCCATTCTGTTGTAAATAGGTTAAAGTGAGCGTTTGAGTGCGGCAATATATCGCGGATTAAGTTTGGAACAACCTGGAATGGAATTGGCTGAACATGCGTTAATCGGGCAGCTTTCACAACAAAGCGAAGCGGCCTTTGAGCAGGTCTTTAAAGAATATTATAAGGCCCTGCATGCCTATGCCAGTTCCCTTTTGCGCGATGAGGCTAACGCCGAAGAAATGGTGCAACAGGTATTCTTTAAACTTTGGGACAGGGCTGGCAACCTTCAAATTGCCGGCAGCATTGCCGCCTATCTTTATCGGGCCGTGCACAACGAATGCCTCAATTTCCTCAAACACCAAAAGGTGAAAGCAAAACATCAGCTCCATGTTGCTTACCGGGCCAGGGAAGCTGAACGATCGTCGGCAGATGTGTTTGCCGACCCGGATCTGCAAAAAAAGATACAGGAAGCCATGGACAGTCTGCCCGAGCAATGCAGAACCATTTTTCAGATGAGCAGATTCGAAGATTTGAAATACCGCGAAATTGCCGAAAGGATGCAACTATCGGTAAAGACGGTGGAAAATCAAATGGGTAAAGCATTGAAAATATTGCGGGCACGGCTTGTTGAATTTCTGTCACTGCTACTATTTCTCATTCATCATAAATAAAATAAACTGAGCTTTTCACAATACCATATTGACGATGCAATGCTGGTGAAGTTTCTCCTCAACGAGGCGACTGAGCCAGAGAAGGAGGCTGTTGCGCTATGGCTGGAAGCGGATATTCAGAACCGGCTCTATTTTCAGGAGTTTGAACGCATCTGGAAAGAAAGCCGCACGCTGGCATCGCAGTCGACTGTTGATGTAGACGCCGCCTGGAACCGTTTCCGTAGTCGTGTACAGGTTAATAGCAGACGGGGCGACACTCGAGTTCGAAGGATGAAATGGTATAGGCCAGTGGCGGCGGCAGCTATTTTACTCATCGCTATAGCAGGTGGCTGGTGGTGGCTCAACCGCGATACCGCCGTACGGGCTCTTGCGTTTCAAACATTAACGAAACCAATGTCCGACACCTTGCCCGATGGATCTGTGGTTAGTCTCAACAGCAGATCAACGCTTCAGTATCCCTCCCGGTTTGAAAAGAAACAGCGAAAAGTGAAATTGAAAGGCGAAGGTTTTTTTGCAGTAAAGCCAGATCAAAAAAGACCTTTTCAAATAGAAACGGGCGATGTGGTGATAACGGTTTTAGGAACTTCATTTAATGTAAAAGAGTCGTCAGGTGCTGTAGAGGTGGTTGTAGAAACGGGGCGGGTAATGGTGGAAAAAGATGGACGGCAGGTTATTTTGAATGCGGGCGAAAGAATTGTGGTCGATAGTAGCGCCGACTGGAACCAGCAAAAAGATGAACAAAAGGATAAGCTGTATCAATACTACCGCACCAACAGTTTTGTATGCGATGGTACACCGTTATGGCGACTTGCACAGGTGCTGGAAGAAGCGTATGCGGTGAGGATTGAATTTGCCCGTTCCTCCATTCGCGAACTTCGATGGGATGTGACGATTGAAAACGAATCCCTGGATCAGGTATTGAAATTGATTCAGGATACTTTTGATATTAAAGTGCGTCGGGAAGGAGACCGCGTGATATTTGAATAGAACCATATGAAATCCCGTTTACTTCTGCTTCCTCTTGTGCTCATTACATTGTGTCTGTTTGCACCGCGTTTATCCGCGCAGGGTCCCTTGTCGCGCCCGATAACGCTGCAGGTAAGGCAGCAGCGCCTTGATCATGTGCTGGAAATTATCAGCAACCAGGCCAATTTCTTTTTCTCGTATAATTCCCGACTGGTACGCAAAGACAGTCTGGTAAGCATTTCGGTACAGAATCAGCCGGTAGCCCGAGTGCTAAATACCTTGTTTGGGCCGGGCTACGAGTTTCGCGAAAGCGGTCAGTACCTGATTATCCGGAGGGCACCCCTGACCGTAACCATTGTTACCCGACAGGCGGTAAAAGAAGAACGGTATTATACCGTCAGTGGATATGTGTACGATGAATCGTCTGGCATCCCTTTGTACAACGCGAGCGTTTACGAAAAACAATTGCTGATTGCCGGATTGACCAATATTGACGGCTACTTCAAGCTGCGTCTTAAGAGCGGGCGACGTAACGAGGCCACCATTACGGTGAGCAAGGAATTTTATGAGGACACCAGCGTTGTGATTGAAACACGCAGGGACCAGGAAATGCAGGTTACACTGATGCCTTTTGAAATGCCCGGACAAACCGTCATCATCACACCCGAGGATTACCTGGTGCCGGAACCAGCCCCCGATACCAGCGCTCAATTAGCCGAGCCTGCATTCGGGGCCGATTCGCAGGTTGTGGAACGGACAGGACTTGGAAAATTCCTGCTGTCGGCCCGTCAGAAAGCGCAGAGCCTGAATATCCGCAATTTCTTTACAAGTCGGCCATTCCAGATTTCACTGGTTCCGGGCCTGAGCACCCACGGCAAGCTCGGCTCGCAGGTAGTCAACAATTTTTCGTTGAACCTGCTGGGTGGTTATACGGCAGGTACCAATGGTGCAGAGATCGGAGGGCTGTTTAACATCGACCAGAAAGATGTGCAGTATTTTCAAACGGCGGGTGTGTTTAATGTTGTTGGCGGCAGCATGACTGGCGTACAGGTAGCTGGCGCCACCAATTTGGTGTTGGGAAGAGCTACCGGTTTTCAGGCGGCCGGCGTAGGCAACTATACAGGCGGAACCATGACCGGATTTCAGGTGGGAGGTGTGTATAATCATATTGCCGACAGCCTGCAGGGGCTGCAAATTGCCGGCGTAGGCAATTTTGTTCGCGGACAAAGCACCGGAGTTCAGATTTCAGGACTAATCAACATCAGTCATCAGGAAAACAGAGGGCTTCAGATTGCGGGAATATTCAACTACACTCGTCGTTTGAAGGGCGTGCAAATTGGATTGATCAATATCGCCGACACATCCGACGGATATAGTATCGGACTTATTAACATCATACTTAGAGGTTATCATAAACTTAGTTTGTCGACCAACGAACTGATGTGGTATAATGCCGGATTCAAGACTGGTAGTACTAAACTGTACAGTATTTTGATGGCGGGCATGCATCCTGAAAAAGATAAAAAATTGTACGCATTTGGTTATGGCCTCGGAACCGAGCGTTATCTGGTACGAAAAAAATGGCTGAGCCTGAATCCGGAAATCAGTGCTCAGTATCTATATCGAGGAACCTGGAAATATCTCAATCTGCTGCCAAGGGCACAACTGAACCTTGCGATTCATTTTGGCAAACGGTTCTCCATTTTTGGTGGACCTGCTTATTCACTACTGATATCTGACCAGGAGAACCCTGTTGCCGGATATCAGTTTCAACTTCCCATGCGTGGCAAAAGCTATCAGTATAGCGATCGCGTAACGGGTTGGTTGGGGTGGAATGCAGGTATACACCTCTTTTAATTTGCTAAAATTCTGTGATCGGCTGGGGGTAACTGTTTCACGAGTTGTAATGTAAATGCGGGTATGACTTTTAACTCGCGCGCAAAAGTTGTTGTAAAAAACAGTAAACCTTAGCCATGAAACAAGTTATTATACTGGTAATTATCTGCATTTTTTGTTTTTCATTCAGCCAGGTATCGGCTCAAACTCCGACTGGAGTCATTCGGGGACAGATTGTAGACGACATTACTCGCGAGCCATTGACCGGTGTAACAGTAACACTGGTGAATCAGTCTCAAACAACATTGACAGGGGCAGACGGCAGTTTTCGATTCGAGCATCTGGAGCCAGGGATTTATCAGATATCGGCATCACATATGGGCTATCAGGTATTGTCGCTGGATCTGGTAAGGCTTGTATCAGGGAAAGAAACCGTGCTGTTGATGCCAATGACAACCGCTATTCTGGTAGAAAAGGAAGTTCGTGTTCGCGCGAACAGTCGGCGAAACCGCCCCATCAACGAGATGAGTCTTGTGAGTGCACGTGCATTCACAGTAGAGGAGACCCAGAAATACGCAGCCGCCGTAAACGACCCGCTTCGGATGGCCACAGCTTTTCCAGGTGTAATGTCGGCCGACGATGGCGGTAATCAGATCATTATTCGAGGTAATTCACCTGCAGGCTTACTTTGGCGAATGGAGGGTATGGATATACCCAATCCGAACCATTTCAGCGCGGCGGGTTCATCGGGCGGAGGCATCAGCATTCTCAGCGCCCAGTTATTGGCGAACTCCGATTTTTTGACCGGAGCTTTTGCGGCGGAATACGGCAACGCCCTGAGCGGTGTATTTGACCTGCATCTGCGAAAAGGGAATGATGAAAAAAGAGAATTTACCCTGCAAGCAGGCGTATTAGGGTTAAACCTGGCCGCTGAAGGGCCGCTGGCACGCAACTACAAAGGCTCTTACCTCGTAAACTATCGCTATTCAACGCTGGGAATTCTTGACAAGCTGGGTGTACTCTCAGATGAGTCTTCAACCAATTTCCAGGACCTGAGTTATCATATTCAATTGCCCACTTCCAATGCAGGCACATTTACAATTTTTGGTTTTGGAGGATTGAGCAAAAGCAAATATCAGGTGGTTGCCGACAGCAACAAATGGGAAGGTAGGGCAGACAGGTCTCAAACATCATTTATTGCCAATACTGGCTATAGCGCCATAACCCACCAGATAGCACTGGGTGGCCGGGCTCGTTTGCAAACCGGTGTTGGATATGCAATTACCAAAAATGGCTACGATGAAGATCTGATGGACTTTGATTACAAACTGCAAAACAACTATCAGGATCGTTATCTGACAAGAAAGCTGAATGTTCGAACTACACTTCACTACCGGCTGGGTAGAGCGGGACTACTGCAAACCGGTGTACAGGCCAGTCGTATCGCTATAGACTACTACCAGCTCAAAGCAGAAAATGAAGGCGAACCGCTGGAGGAACGCATCAATCAAACCGAAGCCACTTATACCCAGCAGGTATTTGCTCAATTGAAGTGGAGAATTGCCGAACGGCTCAGTGTTACAGGAGGGCTTAGCTATTTACGTCTCGCTCTCAATCGTACATCAGCGATAGATCCCCGCCTGGCGGCAAGCTGGCAAACAGGGCGGCGCAGTAATTTTTCGATCGCCTATGGCTTGCACAGTCAGATGCAGGCGCTGGGCGTTTACTTTGCACAGGCATTTGATCAGCAGGGCCAGCCGCAACAGTTGAACAGGGATCTGAAATTTACCCGGGCTCACCACTGGGTTGGCAGTTTTCAATACAAACTTAATCCACGTTGGATTTTGAAAGCGGAAGCCTATTACCAGCATTTGTTTCAGGTGCCGGTTGGTATAAAACCGGAAAGCCGCTTTAGCACCTTGAATATAATCGAAGATTTCGTGAGCGATCCGCTGGCCAATCGAGGAAAGGGCAGAAACTACGGCCTTGAATTATCAGCAGAAAGATTCCTGCACAACCAGTTTTATATGTTGTTTAGTCAGTCGCTCTATCAGTCTAAATACACTGCACAAGACGGAATTGAAAGGAATACAAGGTTTAATGGCAACTATATCAGCACCCTGGTGGTTGGTCGTGATTTTAATACGCGTCAAGCCTATCGTAAGTGGAGTGTGAATCTAAAGACGGTATTGGCTGGAGGGCAGCGTACTACGCCTATCGATCTGGAAGCTTCCCGTCAGGCAGGTTACACCGTGTTTGATGAAGAACGTTCCTTTTCTCAACAAAATCCTATGTATTTCCGGACCGACCTGCGAATCAGCATTCAATGGAATCGTCGCAAACATAGTAGCACGCTTTCGCTCGATATACAAAACGTAACAAACCGGCTGAATCAGTTTGCTCAATGGTATGATGTAGATCAGGAAAAAATCATCGTATTGCATCAGACAGGTTTGATCCCGATCTTGAACTGGCGGATTGATTTGTAACTACCTTATTAAAGATCTTTTTTCAATTGAATAACCGACAAACTTTTACATTAATTTTTTAACCAAACAAAATGAAAATTCAACAAATGAAACGTTTTCTGACTCATGTGCTGCTTCTTGCCGGAGCAGCAATTTTCCTTAGTTCTTGCGAAAAAGTAGTAGGCGAGGGGCCTGTGGTAACCCAGGAACGTGACTACTCCGACTTCAATTCAGTAGCGATCAGTGTGTCGGGTACAGTGAGGCATACTGCGGGAAATGAATACCGTGTAATCATTCATGCCCAACAGAACATTCTCGACATTATTCAAACGAGGGTCGACAACGGAGAACTGTTAATCAAGTTCAAGGACAGAAAAAGAGTTCGCGAACATGAAGACATTGAAATTGAACTGGTAAGTCCGGAACTGGTTCGCGTTGATTTGTCTGGGTCCGCAGATGTACAGCTAGCCGGAGCAGTTGCAGAGGATAATTTCGATGCGAATCTGAGTGGCTCCGGAAATCTGCTCATTGAGCAGGCGAATATTGCAGGTCAGTTGAAGGCAACCATATCAGGCTCGGGCAATATTAGTATCGAATCTGGTCAGGCATTGTCGTCGCGCTTTAAAGTGAGTGGGAGTGGAAACATTCTTGCCGAGGCGATGTCGGCCGTAAACAGCGTGGCGGAGGTTAGTGGCTCGGGCAATATCCGCCTCATGGCCACCGGTAGTTTGGATGCCAGCATTTCGGGAAGCGGATCGGTTTGGTATAAAGGTACTCCGCAGGTTACCCAGCATGTATCGGGTTCAGGGAGCGTAAGGCCTTTGTAATAAAAAATCCCCGGCACCTGCCGGGGATTTTTTTGTAAGCAATTGGCGTGGCGTTTAAATTACGGTGGTTTGACCGGACTTTTGTTTATGCTTTGTTTTGGTCTGGTTTCCGCTGCTACCTTTCTTTTTAGATTTATCGTTTTCCATATCGCCCGGCTTGGGTTCACCCAATACCAGTTTACCGAAGCTGGAGTGAATATCTACCTGAATATTACTTCCGCCCGCGCTGCCTTCGTAAGACTGGTGTGTATCTGCGCCGTAACGGGGTGGTTCATTGGTGCGATCAAAATCGATGGCGGTGCGGTTGGTAAAAGTGCCGAAGCTCGTCTGAATACGGTATTTGGCTGAGAAATTCGATGCGGGTCGAATATTCAGGTTACTGTATGATTCTTTTATTTCGGCATAAGAAATTCCACTGCCCAGATCGACAGATGCTTTTTCGCAGAAGGAGAATTCGATGGAGTTCTTCCCTTTTAACTGATCGATGTTTACTGTACTGAACTTGAAACTACCTACCATATCGTTGGCGCCAGCCAGTTGAGCATCGCTAAACTCAACTTCTACTTTACCGGGATTTTGCAGCATACCCGATTTCAGTTTGCCAAATTTCTGATGGATCGTAATGTTGCCGGTATAATCAGGGATTTCAATATCGCCAAAGCTGTTTTCCAGTTTAAGCTCGAGAGAGGCGGGAACGTTCACCGTATAGTTGATCTGCATGCTCGAGTTACAATTGCTGCACTGCTGTTTTTTTGAATTTTTCTGCCCCTCAATTTTAGTTTCCAGTTTCAGCGTGTTGCCCTTCGATGATTCCTGCACATTGATCTGGTCAATCAACGACTGGGCATATTCGGCATTGTCGGAGCTGGTTTTGATGACCACCGACACGGTGATCTGATTACCGTTACTGGTAACGATTTTTATGTCGCCAAATTTGTTGGCGATGGCGAGTGTTTTGCCGGCTGCGGGATAGGTTTTGTTCCAGTTTTTTTCTTTTTTATGCTCATAAGTTTTATCCTTATTCACATTGTAGTTGTGGTTGTTTTCTTGCGCAGGCAATAGCAGGGGCGCCAGGGCAAAGAGGAGACTAAAGAGAGCGAGTGCTGTTTTTTTCATGGCTATTATTTGGTTGATTCGAATAATTTTCAATGATCATTAATTGCTTGTTAAGTAATTCTGCCTGCAGTTGCAGGTTTTGAATCATGGCCCGTAGTATTACATCACTGGCCGGGCTCTGCTTCGCCTGGCGCTGGAGCACCTGATACGAGCTATCGAGTGTTGACAGATCCTGTTGGAATTGCCGTACAAGTTCGGGTTCCGTTTTCGATAGGCGCTGCAGCGTATTTTGCCGCTGTTGAATGATGTCGGAAAAATTACGCGCAACGCTCGCATAGTCAGCAGGCCATTCACCAAAATCGGAATTGATGCGCGTGGGAGCAGCGGGCTCAACCGTCAGCTGGTTTTGCCGTGCATTACGCTCGAGCGCCCAGTAAACAGACACCGAGAATAACATCAGGATGGTGGCGGCAACGGCCCAGCGAAACCATTGACTCCGGTCAGATGACGCGGGTGCCGAAAACTTTTTTTCGATTTGCGCCCAGTTATGCAATCCGGGCAGCTCTTCGTCGAAATCACCCCGATGATCATCGACAAAATTCTCTAATCGCTTGCTCATGATGCTGGTAATTGTTTGATCAGAAAAAGTAATTTTTGCTTACCTCTCATATACTGTGTTCTGATGGTACTTGCCGATAAATCCAGAATTTCTGCCACTTCCTCGTAATCGTATCCCTCTAACAAATGAAGTGACAATACGGTACGATAGCCGGGTGGAAGTTGCTGTAAAGCGGTTCGAATTTTCTCCACCGTATAATTCAATGACGCTTCGTCCACTGGCTCTTCTTCAGCCAGTTTAACCGTTTCTTCACTGAGTTCGGAAAAAGTGATTTTTCTTTTTTTCAGGCATCCCAGACTCTTATGTACCACAATCTGTTTTAACCAGGCTCCAAAACTGGCCCGGTGCGCGAATTTGGCCAGGTCGGAGAATGCTGCAAGGAATGATTCCTGCAGTACATCCTCTGCATCGCTGTGATTGCCTGTAATGCGCAGAGCTGTGTTGAACATGGCGCGGGCATACCGGTCGTACAGTTGTCGACAGGCCCGGTTGTCTCCTTCAAGCACCCGGTTAATCAATTCATCCACAGTTGGTATAGGCTCAGCTAATGCCAGAAAAATGCTTTGTAGTAAAGTAACCGAATCCCTGCCTTTGTTGCATGGTGCTTCAATTTTTTTTTATGAACGGCCAATTGAGGCATAGCGGCTGGCTTTTTGTAACTTAAACGATTATTGAAATTAAAGGGTACAGCTATGAAGGATGGTCAGGAACGAAAAAATAACGGGGGTGATGATGCAAACGGATCCGATGAACGCCTGCTGAAGCGGTTTCAACTTCGAATAGATCCGAAACGGCTTGCCCTGCTGGGTGGACTGGTATTGCTGGTTCTTACTATCAGCAATTATCTGGTACAACGCAGCTATGACAGGCTGGGACGCGACCTTCAATCTATCTACGCAGACCGGCTGGTACCTTCCAATTATCTGTTCCGCTTACAGGCGCTCCTGGTACGTAAAAAGTTGATACAGGAACATGGCGATCTTAATAAAGCCGAAAAACGTACTGAACTGGCCAATATAGCCGCAGAAATGGATTCGCTCATTTTTGCTTATGACCTGACCTATCTTACGGAAGAAGAGAAGCGCGAGTGGAATGGATTCAGGCAGAGCCTGACAACCTACGACTCCCTTGAGCAGCAATGGCGGGTAAGCGTCAACGCCCTGACACTTCAACTTTCAGCCGCCATTGATGAAAGCTTTCAGCAAAGTCTGTCCTGGCTTTCACAACTCAACCGGCTTCAAACAACCGAAGGCAGCCTCATAAAGGAGAAGGGCTTAAAGCGTATACATAGTGCCACCATGCAATCGTATATCAGGATCAGCCTGGTGGTGATCCTGTTGGCTTTAGGGGTGTCGCTGATCATGGCAACCAATGCCAGGCCTCCAGGCAGAGAAGAAATTTATAACTGACCAGGATTCTTTATTTCAGTGCATCGAAAAGTATTTCTACCGGGTGATAGGCGCGGCTGCCGGCTCCGTCTTTTATCTGGTGACGACAGCTGGTACCGGCTGCAGCAACGATATCGTTGGCAGCAACAGCTCTAACCGCCGGCAATAAAACGAGTTCGCCCACCTTCATCGACAGGTCGTAATGCTCTTTTTCGTATCCAAAACTTCCCGCCATGCCACAGCAACCGGAAGGGATCACCCTGACTGAATAATTTTTTGGGAGGCTCAGCATGGTCTGACTTGGCTCTGTGCCCACCAGTGATTTTTGCTGGCAATGACCATGCAGATGGACTACTCTTGTTTCGTCGGAAAACTGGTCGGCATTTATGTTGCCAGCCGCCATTTCCCGGGCAAAAAATTCTTCAATCGTCAGACTGTTGGTAGCCAGTTGGCGGGCAAGTGGCAGGAGCGACTCATCTACCAGGTCGGGGTATTCGTCGCGGAAACAAAGAATGGCAGAGGGCTCAATGCCGATCAATGGAGAATCTACAGATATATGGGGGGCCAGGTCGCGAATGTTCTGTTCGGCTTTTTTACGGGCCATTTTCAGCAACCCTTTTGAGAGAGGTGCCCGTCCGCTTTCCCCATGGCGGGGTATAACCACTTCGTAACCCAACCGGTCGAGCAACTGGATTGCTTTAATTCCTATTTCGGTATCGTTGTAATTGGTAAACTCATCGCAGAACAGATATACTCGTGGCCGCCCGGAATGTTGTGTAGTCGTTTTTTTCCAACGACTATACCAACTTTTGAGTGTTGTTTTGTACAACAATGGCATGGAGCGATCTTTGGCAAAGCCAGCCAGTTTTTTGATCAGATTGCCGGTCAATTTGTTTTTGACAGCCCAATTGTATAGCGAGGGCACCGCACTTGCCAGCGCCGATGCGCTGCCAAAGTTGGCAATCAACCTTGCCCTGAAGGGTACACCATTCGCATCATAATATTGCTGAAGGAATTCAGCCTTAAGCTTAGCCACATCTACGTTGCTCGGGCATTCTGATTTGCAGCCTTTGCAGCTCAGGCAGAGATCCATCACCTCATATATTTCCTGGTGATTGAATCGATTGGGCTGCGTACTTCTGGTAAGGAACTCGCGCAAAATATTTGCTCTTGCGCGTGTGGTGTCTTTCTCGTGCCGCGTAGCCATATAACTCGGGCACATAGTGCCGCCGCTTAAATGGGTTTTGCGGCAGTCGCCACTGCCATTGCATTGCTCGGCATGCTGCAGAATGTCCTGCTGGGCAAAACGAAAATAGGTTTTGAAGGCGGGGATTTGTTGTCCGGGTTCATACCGTAGCATGCTGTTCATCGACGGCGTATCGACAATCTTGCCAGGATTAAAAATGTTGGCCGGATCCCATGCCGCCTTGATCTGCTTTAGCAATGCATAGTTTTTGGGGCCAATCATTTGCGGAATGAATTCTCCGCGGAGCCGGCCATCACCATGTTCGCCACTCAATGAGCCATTGTATTTTTTTACCAGGCTGGCAATTTCTTCAGCTATCACCCGAAAAAGCCGATTGCCTTCAGCGGTTTTTAGATTGATGATAGGGCGCAGGTGCAATTCGCCGGAGCCCGCATGTGCATAGTGCACGGAGTAAAGACCGTGCTTTTGGAGGATTTCGTTGAATTCCCTGATATACGCCGGCAGATCTTCCACATCTACTGCCGTGTCTTCAATTACCGGCACGGCTTTTTCATCGCCAGGTAAATTGCTCAACAGGCCAAGGCCGGCTTTTCGCAGTGTCCATATTTTTTTAGTGTCGGCACCAGTGAGTAGGGGGAAATGATATCCTAAAGCAGCCTGTTCCAACTCCAATTTCAGCGCTTCAGCCGCAGTCTTTACTTCGTCCAGACTGTTGCGGGCGAACTCAATAACGAGTATAGCACCCGGGTCGCCCTGCACGAAAAAACGGTTTTTTTGCTGCTCCAGATTTTGTTTGGTACAGTCGAGAATATAATGGTCGATCAATTCGCTGGCGCTTATCTGATGCTTAACAGCAATCAGATTGGCATGCAATGCTTCATCAATAGAATTGAAATGCACACAAAGCAGACCCGTTTCGCGAGGGGGCAGGGGAGATAGTGAAAGTTTGATTTCTGTGATGAATGCCAGGGTACCCTCTGATCCTGCAATGAGACTGCAAAAGTTGAAATCGGGTCCACCGGCCGAAAAAGGCGCCATTTCAATCAGCAGGTCTACCGCATAGCCGGTATTCCGTCGCTCCACGGATTTCTTCGGAAACTGATCTCTGATCTCGGTCTGCGTTTCATAATTGCTCAGGAGGCTGCGTGTTTGCCGGTAGATGGCTGCTTCCAGGCTATTGCCTTCGCATTTTGCATGAAATTCGTCGAGCCCAATGCTCCCAAATATGGCCTCGGTACCGTCACTTAGCATTGCCTTCACTTCCAGCAGGTGTTCGCGTGTGCTTCGGTACACCACTGAGTTACTACCGCAACTGTTGTTGCCAACCATTCCACCGATCATGGCCCTATTGGCAGTGGATGTTTCGGGGCCAAAAAACAGTCCGTGAGGTTTCAGGTACCGATTCAAGTCATCGCGAATTACGCCAGGTTGCACCCGGACCCAGCCTTCTTCTTTGTTCAGTTCAATGATCTGGTTAAAGTGCTCCGATACATCCACCACAATCCCGTTTCCCACCACCTGACCGGCCAGGGAAGTGCCCGCCGTACGCGGAATCAGCGAACTGCCCTGCTCGCGGGCAAACAAAATCAACGTTCGTATATCTTCAATGCTGCGGGGAATTGCTACGGCCAGCGGAATTTCGCGGTATGCCGAGGCGTCGGTGGCATAAAGGATCCGCATGGCTTCATCAGTATGTATCGTGCCGTCCAGTTTGGCGGACAGCTGGTGAAGCTGTTCTTTCATCAGAATTGCGAAAGTAAGAAAAGACCGCCGTTTTTGGATTTTGAGGGATTGTTTATAGTTTTAAGCCACTTGGCGGCCAATGGCTGCTCCAATTATCTGTCATTATTGAATCTATGAAAAACCTCTTTGTACTGTGTTGTATGGTAGCGGCTGTTGTTGCCGCCTGCAACAACCCGTCTGTCGAGTCATCATCCACAGAAGATACCGTCACCGTTATTCCAACTGCCACAGCAACAGCTCCTGAACCAGCCAGCACGGAGGAGATACTGGCCCGGCCCGAAGTGCCGATTCTTTGCTATCACCAAATCAGGGATTATAAGGAAAAAGACTCCCGAACTGCTCGAGCTTATATTGTACCCGTTGCAGCTTTTGCAGCGCAAATGCAGGCGTTGGCCGACAGCGGTTACCAATCAATACTGCCGAATCAACTCTACGACTACCTGGTTTATAACAAGCCCTTGCCCCCACGCCCTGTATTGATCAGCTTCGACGATACGCGGCTGGATCAGTACACAACCGCATTGCCGGAAATGGAAAAGCATGGCTTTAAGGCGGCCTTTTTCATCATGACCGTTTCATTAGGCAGACCTGGTTATATGAGCACGGAGCAGGTAGCAGATCTACATAGAAAAGGTCATAGTATCGGATCGCATACCTGGGATCATCACGACGTAAGAAAATATCAGGAGGCTGACTGGAAGACCCAGATCGAAAAACCAGCCCGTCAACTCGCCGCCATTACCGGAGAGCCTGTAAAATATTTCGCCTATCCATTTGGATTGTGGAATAAGCAGGCGCTTCCCGAGCTCGCCAGGCGCGAAGTGCAGATGGCCTTTCAACTGGCCGACAGTCGCGACAGCAGCCAGCCCCTGCTGACCGTCCGCCGGATAATTGTGCCAGGTAGTTTCAACGGTCAGGGCTTGGTTAAAGCCATGAAAAGCAGCTTCCAATGAGCCTGGCGCCCGGCCGCGCAATTTTTCGGCCGGCCAGATCGTTTTATTGGCGATCCAGTCCGAAAAACCAATATCCGTCCGTATGCAACAGCCACTGTACAACGACCAGGCGCATATTGCAGAGGAGTTCCACCTGATCGATGAACACATCCTGCAAACCACCCGTCTGGCTCTGTTCAAAATCAACTCGTATAAGCTTTCGCTTAATAATGCAGCGTACTGCGCCAATCAGCAGGAACTGAAAAATCTTATACTTGCCAGCCTGCTTCATTACGAAGACAATGCAAGCATCCTTGCCGGTCTTGGGTTTTTCTCGACGCAAATTGAGAATTGAACTCAGTCCTGACAGGAGGCCGGTTTAATGATTCACGGCAGGTGCAACGGCAGGAATCGCCAATACGGGGATTTTTGCCTGGTAGCCCATTTTTTTCGTAACACTTTTATTAAAAATGTTGTCGATCCAGTTGCGTGGATGGGTCACCATGGCCAGCAGGTCAATCTTTTCCTTTTCAACATGATTCAACACTGCTTCATCGTAGTGATGCCCCGACAGATGGACCGACCTGAGAGGCACAAGGGGATATTGATGTCTGAAATGTTCTTCCCAATAATGAAGAGTGCGAGAATGCTGTAAAAAACCCGTTGCGGTGTTTACATCTTCATCTGTAAAAACCGCCAGTTCAATTTCGGCATTGAAGAATTCGGCCAGCTCAAATACCGGTTCCAGAAATTGACTGGCTTCTTCAAAATCCCGAACCGACACAAGCATTTTGCCCGGTGTACTCCAATCGTATTCCAGAGGAATAGACAATACCGGACGAGGGCAATGAGTCATTACGCTGGCCGTTTTGCTACCCAGCAGTTTCCCCAGGATGCCGTTTTTACCGAGTGTGCCCATGATCACCAGGTCAATTCCATGTTCGTCGGTGGCTTTCTGTACTGCTTCGCGTACGCTACCAAAGTAGAGGAGGGGATTGACCAGCAGGTTTTCGGTATCCTCAATGGCCTGGCGCAATTCCTCAAGTTGTTGCTGGGCTTTACGTATCAGGCTATCGTTATACTCGCTGGTTATGCGTTCCTGGCCCGGCGCAACCGGATCCATCAGGTCATCGCAACTGTGCAGCAGATAGAGGGTGGCATTGGAGCGTTTGGCGAGCTCAACAGCATACTGAATGGCTTTTTCAGCATTGGGCGAAAAATCGGTTGGAACCAGTATCTTTTTCATGGAGAATTGCTTTGCTGCAAGATGAGGACTTTGGGGCAGGAGACTGCTGACTGCTGTCAGGCCTGCAGCTGACTTTTGAGGTTCGGAAGCACAGGCCTCTTTTCATCCGTTTCGAAAATAGCATCGTATCTTTGTGCTTCATTTTAAAGGAACTATGTCGGAAGAGAAAAGCCTTAATTTTTTAGAAGAGATTATTGAATCAGACCTGGCCGCTGGAAAATACCAGCAGATCGTAACCCGTTTCCCTCCAGAGCCAAACGGCTACCTGCATATTGGGCATGCGGCAAGCATTGTACTGAACTTCGGATTGACGCGAAAATTTGGCGGATATACCAATCTTCGTTTCGACGATACCAACCCGGTAACGGAAGAAACAGAATATGTGGAAAGCATAAAGGCCGACGTAAAATGGCTGGGTTTTGAATGGAAGAACGAACTGTACGCGTCTGACTATTTCGACACACTTTATCAATACGCGATCAAACTGATTGAAAAGGGTCTGGCATATGTAGACGACAGCAGTTCGGAAGAGATTGCTTCCATGAAGGGCACCCCGACCGAGCCCGGGACTAACAGTCCGTTTCGCGACCGCAGTATCAGTGAGAACCTGGATCTGTTTGCCCGTATGAAGGCTGGCGAATTTCCAGACGGCAGTCGCACGCTGCGAGCGAAGATTGATATGGCTCACGTGAATATGTTGATGCGCGATCCCATACTCTATCGCATTAAACACGCTTCGCATCATCGTACCGGCGACAAATGGTGTATTTATCCGATGTACGACTTTGCACATGGCCAAAGTGATAGTATTGAACAAGTGACACATTCAATTTGTACCCTTGAGTTTGTACCACACCGCGAATTATACGATTGGCTGATAGCACAACTGGACATTTATCCTTCACATCAGTACGAATTTGCCCGCCGCAATCTTACTTATACTGTAATGAGTAAAAGAAAGCTGTTGCAACTGGTCAATGAAAAGCATGTGGATGGATGGGACGATCCTCGTATGCCAACAATCAGTGGTATGCGCCGCCGAGGTTATACTGCCGCAGCAATTCGTGAATTTTGTGATCGGGCCGGCATTGCCAAGCGCGAAAACGTGGTAGATGTAGGTCTGCTGGAGTTTTGCGTGCGTGAGGATCTGAATAAAATAGCTCAGCGAAGAATGGTAGTGTTTGATCCGGTGAAGCTGGTAATAACGAATTACGACAAGGCCGAAGAAATGGTGCTGAGTGAAAATAATCCTGAAGATCCACAAGGCGGTGAGCGCGAAATACCATTCAGCGGAGAACTCTATATCGAGAGAGAAGATTTTATGGAGAATCCGCCCAAGAAATATTTCCGACTTGCTCCCGGACAAATGGTGCGGTTGAAATCGGCCTATATTGTTCAGTGTGATGAAGTGGTGAAGGACGAAAACGGCAAAGTTACCGAACTACGCTGCACCTATCTGCCCAACAGCAAGAGTGGCAACGACACTTCCGGTGTGAATGTGAAAGGTACGCTGCACTGGGTTAGTATTAAACATGCCATTACTGCTGAACTACGCTTGTATGATCGCTTGTTTCAGGTAGAAGATCCCTCTTCCGAAGAAGGCGATTTCAAGAGCTATATCAATCCCGGATCACTGCAGACAGTGTCAGGGGCTTTTGCCGAACCTTCCCTGAAGCATGCCCGATTTGAAGAAGCCTATCAGTTTATACGCAAGGGCTATTTTGTGCTCGATAAAGACAGTAGTACCAGTGGTATGGTCTTCAACCGAACGGTAGGTCTCAAGGACGGCTGGAAGCCGAAGGCTTGATCGAGAGCTTCGAAATTAACATACTCGACGAATGGGATGGGCGGCATTTTTCCGCCCATCATCATGTTGGCACCTGACCAAGGTCATTCACCGGCGTAGCAGGCTGCAATAGGTTTGTATAAAATCAACAAAATGAGCTATACGAGCCTATCCAAAACCCAGGGACACAATACCGAAATGCTGAACGGTCTTGTATTTTATAAAGAAGAGCTGGAGCGAATGAAATTGCGATTGCTGGAAGTTGCCGGCAAAAACAGCAGTATGGAAGCGCGGCAGGGTATGGAGCACTTTGAAGCACAATTTACCCTGCAGCGCACCCGGATGGATGAGCTTCGCCACAACGTTCATGAGTTGTCTCAGAAAATGGCACAACAGGCACTTTCGCACGCCGGCAAAGTGGATGAGCGTCTGGTGGAAGCAGATAAAGAAATTTTTGAACAGTACCGCGTACAGGAAAAGATCATACACGACCTGCGTTCCGAATTCAACAGGTACCTGGCGAAGTGGATGTAAATAAATTTACTGTTCCTTTTTATCGAAAGTATAGGTGTCGTATTCAACAAATTCATTGAAACGTACCTCCAGGCTTTTCACCTGTTGGTCATGAAGAGTGAATTTAACCTTGTGAATACCGTATTCAATATTGTCGTAGGTTAACAGCCACTCGTCTTTGTCCATATACTCCATCTTCGCTGTAAGGTTACGATGTCCGTTGAACCGAAGCACCAGTTTGCCATCCCTTGGCTGAATACTTAGTGTGCCGTAGAGTTCATGCTGATAGATTCCTCCATATTTCGACAGATCCAATGCCGGCTGCGCTCCTTTAACACGCGCTTTCCAGTCATTGATTCGTTTTACCTGCGACCTGAGTTCACTTACAAAAGCCGGCAGCATAGTTTCGCTTCGGTTTCCCCCATTTACTTGCAGGTAAGCGTCTAAAACCTGATATCGTAGGGCTTCGAAAAAAGCCTGGTTATCGTTGTTGGTAAGTATAGCGATGCCCAGGTTCTCTTCAGGCACAAAGCACAGATTGCTCACCATGCCTGCCGCTCCGCCGGTATGCCAGTAAATAGCGCGGCCATTGTAATCGGCACCATACAAACCCAGTCCATAACCGCGGAAATGCATAGGGAACTGGGCCGACTTCCGGCTACCCGTGGATATATTCAGATCACGGGTGCGTTGCAACACCGAAAACGGTATGATCTGTCTATTCCGGTATTTGCCGCTATCGAGTTGAAATTGCAGCCAGTTGGTCAGATCATAAACGCTGCTGATAATGCTGGCGGCGGGGCCGAGATTATCCCATTGATCATAGGGCACCCGATTTAGTGTTCCCGTGTAGCTGCTGGTATAAGGACGCGCAACATTTTGCTTGAACTCCATGCCAGCCGACACAGCGGTGGATCTCGTCATTTCCAGCGGCGTTAAAAGACTATCCTGTACATATTGCTCCCAACTGATTCCGATGGCTTTTGGAATGATTTCGCCAGCAACCAGAAAACAGCTATTACAGTAACCATAGTCCTGCCGGAAAAGCCCGGAAGGTTTCAATAGTTTCATTTTGCCCATGATTTCTGCCCGGCTCAGGGCGCTGTTCCAAAAGGTGAAATCGCCCTGAAAGGTACGGGTGCCGATCCGGTGCGACAGCATATCACGAATGGTAACAAGCTCGGAACTGGTTTTTTCGTACAGGCTGAATTCGGGAAAAAATTTTCGGATTGGGTCGTTTAGAGAAAGCTTTTTTTGATACTCAAGTTGTGCCAGCGCCGTGCCGGTAAAAAGCTTGCTATTGCTGGCGATCATAAAAAGCGTGTGTTCATCCACCGGATCGCGGGTGTCGATGTCGCGAACGCCATATCCCTTACGAACCACTACCTGACCGTCTTTAACAATCACCAGGGCCAGCCCCGGTATCTGCCAGTCGCGCAGTCCTTTTTGAATGAAACTATCAAGTCCTTCGCGGATAAACAAGGGAGCCTGGGCGTTTACCTGCAGGCCGGTAACAAAAAGTAACCAAAGAAATAATAGCAATAAGCGTTGTCGCATACCGGATCGTTTATTAGATCAAGTTAGCTATTATTTCCTTTATGTCCTCTGGCGGCGGGAGCCGCTTATCCTATTTAACGATATTCGCCAAAGACTTCCCGAAGCGTATCGGCAATTTCGCCGAGCGTACAATTATTTTCAACCGCTTCCAGCACGGCCGGCATCAGGTTCTCATCGCTGACTGCCCGATCGTTCAGGGCCTGCAGACATTGATCCACTCTTGCTGGATTGCGCCCGGCTTTGAGGCGGGTGAGCTTGTCGGATTGTAATTTTCGAATGCTGTCATCAATTCGCAGTATGGGAATGGAGGCTGAATCGTTGACCTGGTACTTGTTTACGCCGACAATAACTTTGCTGCCCGATTCAATTTGACGCTGGTATTCATAAGCGCTCCTGGCAATTTCGTCCTGGATATAACCCTGTTCAATGGCCGCAACACTTCCTCCACGGCTTTCAATCTGGAGCATCATATCCCGCGCCATTTTTTCAATTTCGTCGGTAAGTGATTCAACATAGTAAGAGCCCGCCAGTGGATCAACCGTATCTGCCGCACCACTTTCATGAGCCACAATCTGCTGGGTGCGGAGTGCTATACGGGCGGCTTCTTCGGTGGGAAGGCTCAACGCTTCGTCGTATCCATTGGTGTGGAGCGACTGAGTACCTCCCAGCACGGCTGCGAGCGTTTGTATCGTTACCCTCGCGATGTTATTAAGCGGCTGTTGTGCCGTAAGCGTGCTGCCTCCCGTTTGGGTATGGAACCGTAGCATCATTGCTTTTGGGTCGGTGGCGCCCAGTTCCTTCATTATTGCCGCCCACATACGGCGGGCTGCACGGAATTTAGCCGCTTCTTCAAACAGGTTATTATGAGAATTGAAAAAGAAACTCAGCCTCTTGCCAAACACGTTGATATCAAGTCCTTTTTGAAGAGCTGCTTCCACATAAGCACGGCCGTTGGATAAAGTGAAAGCTATTTCCTGCGCTGCTGTAGCTCCGGCTTCCCTGATATGGTATCCCGAAATAGATATGGTGTTCCATTTCGGTAACTCCTTACTGCACCATTCGAAAATATCGGTAATGATGCGCATGGATGGCTTTGGTGGGTAGATATAAGTACCCCTTGCAGCATACTCCTTCAATATATCGTTCTGAATGGTGCCGCTTATTTTGCTTAAATCGGCTCCCTGCTCTTTAGCGAGAGCAGTATAGAAGGCAAGCAGTATGAATCCCGTTGCATTAATGGTCATACTGGTCGACACATCTTCTAATTTAATGCCGTCGAATAGTTCCCGCATGTCTTCGAGACTGTCGATGGCAACTCCAACCTTGCCCACTTCACCTTCGGCCAACGGATGGTCGCTGTCGTAGCCAATCTGTGTGGGCAAATCAAAGGCCACACTTAACCCACTCACGCCTTGCGAAAGCAGGTAATGGTAACGTTTATTGCTTTCTGCAGCCGTTGAAAATCCCGCATACTGACGCATCGTCCACAGTTTACCGCGGTACATGTCTGGCTGTATACCCCTGGTATAGGGAAACTGTCCTGCATCAGGCAGTGTTTTACCTTCGATGTCGTCGGCAACATATTGTGTTTTGACTTCGATCCCGGAATCGGTGTATTTTTTCTCGACAGCCATATCTGATACGGTGGATTAACGCATTATTTTTTTTGCTTCGAAATTGAGTGCTTCCAGTACGATGCCGTGCAGGGCGCCTTTTTGCTGGGTCATTATAAATTCGAGCAGGCGTTTATTCAAATCCATGCCGCTTGCTTCAGCGGGCAGGGTAGCTCCCACCTGATTAATGATCAGCATATTTTGTTCCTTCAGGTTGCGTACGGCTTCCCAGGCTACCGGACTTACGTAAATCTGTTGCGAGGCATTGTATTCATATTCCTGTTTAATGCTCTCCGTGAGCAGTAATTGCATTTCACGGGCGGAGAGTCCTGCCGTGTTTACGCGGCTGATCAGATTGGGAATGGCTATGCGTTCGGACAACATGACCAGGCGCTCATAGGCCTGTAGTTGCAGGGGGCGGGCGGAGAAATCGGGACTGGCTGCCTGTTTTGCCACCCGTTTACGCACGTCGTTTACCAGATAGAAACAATAGAAAGCGATAAGCAGGGCCAGGAGGGCCAACAACAAATTGATCAGGCTTTGATCCATAGAATGGTGATTTACTTGATAGCTGCAAATGTAGCTATTCCCCCGGCAGGGTGCAATACAAAAAAGAGAGGCGGTAGTTTAACTACCGCCTCTCTTTTATCTGATCAACTGCATTGCTGCAGATGAATTAACTCTTGCTGCCTGTCTTCTCTACTTTAGCCGCCGCAGCTTCTTCTTTTTTACCACTGCCCAGGTCGAGCAGGATAGGAGCAGCTACAAATACAGACGAGTAGATACCGGTAAGAACACCGATCAACATGGCGAACGCAAATCCACGGGTTACTTCTCCGCCCACCAGGAACAGGATCAGAATCGTCAAAAACACTGTAAGCGAAGTCATGATCGTGCGACTCAGGGTTTCGTTGATCGCCCGGTTAATAGTTTGCGCAAGCGGCGCGGTCGGATACAAACTGCGATCTTCCCGGATTCGGTCGAAGATGATCACCGTATCGTTCATAGAGAAACCGATCACCGTCAACAAGGCCGCAATAAAGTGCTGGTCAATTTCGAGCGGGAAAGGCACTATCTCTTTGGCAAATGAGAACACTATAAGGGTTACGAACACGTCGTGGAACAGGGCCACAATAGTACCAAGCGAATAACGCCAGTCGCGGAAACGAATGAAGATGTACAGGAACACCACAAAAATGGCGAAGATGGTCGCCTTCACGGCTCCCCGCTTCAGGTCATCCGAAATGGTAGGCAGTACTTTGTTTGAACCAATTTTTCCTGGAGCGTCAACCGAGTTTTCAGCGCGAACGAATTGGTCAAAGGTATAGCCCGCTGGCAGTTGGCTGCTCAGGCCTTCAAACAATTTCCTTTCCACGATCGAGTCGGCCACCACTGTATTGGGATCGGTAATCAGATAGGAAGTTGTGATTTCCAGTGTACGATTGTTGGTGATCGTTTTAATTACCGGGTTTTCGTTTTCGAATGCAAGTTTTACATCATCCCGTACTTTCTCGATGTCGGCCGTAGAAAGTGCCTTATCGAATCGTACGCGATAGCTTCGGCCTCCGTCGAATTCTACTCCATAATCGAATCCATGGAAGAAAGACGCGATACCCAATGCCAGTACAATAAAGCTTACCACATATGCCACTTTGCGGAATTCTACAAACTTGTATTGGGCATGCTTGAAGATATTACGAGAAATAGCTGTGAAATATTTTGGTTCTTTTTTGCGCTTGATGAACATGTCGGTAATCCAGCGGCTAACCAAAATGCCGCAGAATAATGACAGGATCAAACCAAGAATCTGTGTGGTTGCAAATCCCTTAACAGGACCAAGACCAAAATAGAACAGAATGATGGCCGTGATCATAGTGGTAATGTGACCATCGAGAACCGGAGGAAGCGATCGGCGGTAACCGTCGTTCACCGCAGGCAGGTAGCCCTTGCCACGCGCCAGCTCTTCCTTGATACGCTCATAAATAATTACGTTGGTATCTACGGCCATACCGATGGTAAGTACCAAACCGGCAATACCAGGCGCCGTAAGGGTGGCTCCCAGTGCCGTCAATACACCGACGGTAAACAGCAGGTTAAGGATCAATGCAATGTTGGCGATCCATCCGCTGGTGTTATAATAAATCAGCATCAGAATAAATATCACCGCAAAAGACAGCGCGAATGCGGTGAGACCGCCCTGAATAGCTGCTTTACCGAGAGTAGGACCTACCTGCTGGTCGCTCACAATTTTGGCTGGCGCCGGAAGTTTACCAGCACGAAGCATCCCAGCCAGATCCTGCGCTTCCTGAATCGTGAATCCACCGCTGATGCGCGAATCGCCAGTCAAAATGGGCTCGTCCACAAAGGGAGCTGAGTAAACCAGGTTATCGAGAGTAATGGCAATTGGCTTGTCCTTGTTTTCGGTGGTCATTTTGCCCCAGGCCTGCGCTCCAGCATTATTCATTTGCAGATTTACCGTAGGCTTGCCGGTAGTGGGATCAAAGTCTGCCTGCGCATCAGTGATCACATCACCTTCCACTTTCGGCTTCAGTCGCCCAAAGGTTTTGATAGCATACAATGCGAGGAAATTGACCGGCTTTCCGTTATCGTCTAATTCCGGTGTACCATACATCCACACCAGTTGTGCCGGAAATGCATTTCTTACTGCTGGCATTTCAAGGTAGCTGCGTACCAGTGCCGTGTCGCGAATTGAAACATAGCCGATATGGGCGCTAAAACGCTCACCCTGTTGAAACCCACGTTGGTCAAACTGGATATAACCTGCCAGATGCTTTTTGGCTTCGGCCTCCAGATCGGCCAAATTGTTGGCAGCCGAATCGCTGCTGCCAAGCGAATCAACTCCATTTTCCAGCTGGCTTAGCGATTGTGTGCTGGAATCGCCAGAAAGTGTTTGTTGGCCGGAAGCCGTGGAAGCAGAATCTTCTTTGGTCTTACCACCCATTAATTTGAAGAAAGCAGCGTCTGCCGTTTCTATTGACTGAACAAGCTCACCGATATTGTAAACCTCCCAGAATTGAAGGTTGGCTGTGCTCTGTAATTTTTTACGTACACGTTGTTTGTCCTGAACGCCTGGCAGCTCCACTGTTATGATTCCGCGGTCACGATCGGGATTGATATTGGGTTGGGCTACGCCAAACTGATCAATCCGCGTTTGCATAATACGGAAGGTATTGTCGAATGCATCCAAAGCAAGACTTTCCAGTACTCCACGCACTTTGTCGTCGCTATCGGTTGGCGAAATGCGGCCGCGGTTGTTACCGGCGAATAAGGCAGCCATCTTATTGGGGCCAGCCAGCCTGGAGTATTCTTCCGTAAAAAGACGAATGAAGTTTTCGTCGCTATTAGCTTTCCGCTTATTGGCATTGGCGATCGCCTGCTGAAAGTTGGGATCTTTTGTGTTGCCCGCCAGACTGGTCAGCAAGCCACTCATTTCCACTTCGAGCGTTACGTTGATACCACCCTGCAGGTCGAGACCCAGATTCAGTTGTTCCTGTTGAGCCTTCTGATAGCTGATGGCGCCCGATATACCATAAGTGATGGTTTCATCTTTGGTACTGTCTTTCAGGCGACGCAAACGTGAATTAAAAAGCGTGTCGAATTCCTCGCCTTTGGCATTGGGGAAGTTGGTCTTTACATATTCCTTTGCACTGGTCTCCAACTTTTTTTCGTGCCGGTTCACAAACCAGCCGAACGACAGCATGTACAGGGAGTAAACAGTCAGCAGGATCGTTAAAAATCGAACCAAACCTTTCAGTTGCATACGTTGTTGTGATTTACTTGTTGTGCCGCCAGCTTGCAGTTAGCAGGCAGGCAGTAGCTTATACGGTTTTTAAGGACGGCAAAGATAGTGTTTTAGGTCATTCCCCGAAAGGCAGATTTTGTTTGTATATTAATTTAGTAAATATGTAATTTGCTGTATTACATTATTATACGCTTTTTCAGCAAGAATGGTCGCGAATCGAAGACTTTTGGACCGCCTTGTTCCTGATATGCTGGCAATGATTTTGGCAATACTTTGAGCAGTTTTTTGTTCGCGTAGGAGAAAAGCCGAAAAAACCAAAAAGGCTTCATTGTCGTAAACAACATAACCGGCATTGTTCAATTTATTTGCAGCTTTGGGCTAACGAGCAGCTGGCCCATGTTTCCGATTATTAACGTTTGTTCTGCTGTTTTTTCGATTTTCTTTTAGGACTCTTCGACCATTAACGCCTCGTATGTGTTAACTTCGCACACGCTATTTCAATTCTAAAAAAGAAAAAACAAACGAGCCGATTTATGCAGTTATCCTCCCTGTTGCAGCGCTTTAATGAACCTGAAACGCTGAAAATGGCGAAGCTGGGCCGCGAGTTGCGCGCCCAGGGAATAGATGTGATTGATCTGAGCCTGGGCGAACCAGATTTTGATACGCCCGAGCATATTAAACAGGCGGCTATCAAAGCCATTGAGGACAACTGGAGTCATTACACGCCTGTTCCCGGCTTTCTTGACCTGCGTGAGGCTGTTTGCAGCAAGCTGAAGCGGGATAATAATCTTGACTATAAGCCGGAGAATATTGTGGTGAGCACAGGCGCCAAACAGAGTCTTGCCAATGTGATTTTGGCCCTGGTAGATGAGAACGATGAAGTGATTATCCCTACACCGTATTGGGTTACCTACAGCGAATTGGTGAAGATTGCCCGCGGGCGGGTAGTGGAGATCAAAACCAGCGCCAGCGACGGATTTAAAATAACACCTGAGCAGTTGGAAGCAGCGATCACTCCACACACGAACGTATTCCTTTTTTCCTCGCCCTGCAATCCCAGTGGTGCTGTTTACAACAAACAGGAACTGGAGGCATTGGCAAATGTTTTTCTGAAATATCCGAATATTACGATCATTTCCGATGAAATATACGAGTACATCAACTTCAAAGGCCGGCACGAAAGTATTGCCCAGTTTCCTGACCTGAAAGACAGGGTAGTGATCGTGAACGGATTGAGCAAGGGCTTCGCAATGACCGGATGGCGACTGGGTTATATTGCCGCAGAAGCGTCTATTGCAAAAGCCTGCGAAAAATTACAGGGTCAGTTCACTAGCGGAACCTGTTCCATCGCGCAAAAAGCGGGAGTGGCGGCACTAACTACCGATTTACGTCCAACCGAAGACATGGTGGCCGAATTTGCCCGCCGTCGCCAGCGTGTGTTGGAGATGGTGCGCGAAATTCCCGGAATTGAATGCGCAGAACCAGACGGAGCATTTTATATTTTCCCCGACATTAGCGCATACTTTGGAAAAACGGATGGCACAACTACCATCCGCACTTCCGGCGATTTCTGTATGTACCTGCTCAACACCGCCCACGTTTCTTCGGTTATGGGCGAGGCTTTTGGAGATCCCGACTGCGTGCGTTTTTCGTTTGCCAACAGCATGGAAAAAATTGAGGAAGCCTGGAAACGGATACGCGCAGCTCTCGAAAAATTGAAATAGGGAATTGGTGAATTTGAGAATTGGCAGGAATTGCCCATGGGGCGCCGACTTCTACCAATTCTCAAATTAAGATCCTGCTTTGGTTAGAAGGAGTTGATGCAAGTCCAACACTTGTGGTATCACCATTTCCTGATCATCGTTTCTGATGACGGCATCACAAAGCTTCATTTTAATTGTTTCGTCAATCTGTCTGGCTATTCGGGCTTTCACATCCGGTGCCGACAGTCCATCGCGATCCATTACTCTTTTGATACGCAATGGCTCAGGTGCATACACACCTATCACAAAATCGAGTTGACTGGCGGAGCCGCTCTCAAAAATAAGGGCAGCTTCTTTAAGTGTGTAAGGGGAGCTTTGCCTGGCCGACCATTCAGCGGCGTCCTGTATGCTTACGGGGTGGGTGATTGAATTCAGGCGCTCCAGTAGTTTAGGTTGGTTGAAAACTATTTGCGCTATGTATTTTCGATTTAATCCTTCGGCAGTATAACTTTCCTGCCCAAAAGCTGATATTATCTGTTTCCTGATCTCAGGGTCAGCATCCATTAAACGGCGGGTTTCTTTATCGGCATAGTACACAGGTATGCCCAGCACTTCAAATACCCTTGCTACGGTTGTTTTGCCGCTACCAATGCCACCGGTTATTCCAACTTTCAGCATAGAAGCTGTTTTAAGAAATAAAAAATTCCAGCCTTACTTTTTCTATAGAAATTTAGTAAAACTGGAACTTGTAGCCGGATATCCGACTGATTATTTTTTCTCAGCAACGCCTGCAGCCTTATTCTGGGCAGCCGTCCAATCCATACTGATTGCTGACTTTTCAATCTTCAGGTAACTGCCAGGACTTACTTCAATGTCAAGCGTAACACCATCATCATTCACCTTATTGATTTTGCCGTGTATGCCGGCAATGGTTACTACTTTATCACCTTTTTGCAGGTCCTCGATAAACTTCTTTTGGTTTTTTGCACGCTTTGCCTGCGGACGAATGAAAAATAACCAGAAAACCAGGATCATACCGCCCAACATAATCAATGACATGGTGTTCATGCCGGATCCCTGGCTGGCTGCCTGCAAAAGAAAATTGTAGTTCATGCTTTGTATTGTTTGTGTAATTACTCGTTTACGAAAATCTTAAAGCTCAATACGTGCTCCAAGGTTGGTTTGGTATTGGCCTTTACGGTTACATATTTGTCGTTATTGCCTTTGCGGCCACGGCTGTCGAATTTTGCTTTGATCACGCCTTCTTCACCTGGTGCGTAGGGGCGACCGGGCTTTTCGGGAACTGTGCAGCCACAACCCGCTGTCACATTTTCAATGATGAGGTTGTTGGTGCCTGAGTTACGGAAACGAAAGCTTACTTCCACTACCTGTCCATCTGTCACTTTGCCCAGATCCTGGAAAGTACCGCCAAGCCATTCAACTGTGGTGAACTGGCTGCTATCTGTTACGGCTTTTTGCTTTTGTTCTTCTGTAAGAACCGGACCTTCACTACTTTTGTCGGCAGTGCCACATGCTGCCAGTCCAGCCATCAATACAGTTGCTAAAAGAAACTGCTTCATTTGTAGGAAATTTAAAGTGAGGGCAAAGTTAAGACAATGGGTCGATTTAGCTGAACCGGTTATCCACCTTTCCGATAATCCACTTTCAGCATTTTTCCCTGCTGAACCAGGTCTTTATGGATATTATCCAAAATTCCGTTTACAAACTGGCCGCTTTGGGCGGTGCTGTATTCTTTGGCCAGATCGATGTATTCATTAATAGTCACCTTCGGCGGAATAGTCTCGAAATAAAGAAATTCGGCGACCCCCATTTTCATCAGCACCATGTCAAGTTGCGCAATACGTTCGGGATCCCAGTTTTTAAGGCGGGGAATAATCAACTCCTGTAAATAGGCTGATTTTTCAATTACGGTATTGAGAAGAGATTTTGCAAATTCTCCTTTATCGGCCGTCAACAGATTCTTAAAATCGTAGCTGCCGGGTTTACTCAAATAACCCGCCATGAGCTGCACGATCATTTCACCATCATCATCCCAATTGGTGAAATTTTCTTCAATATGACTTACAAAAGCATCGTTTGCCAGCATCAGGTCGTTTAATATAAATTCCAGAATCTTGCGTTCTTCCGCTTTTTCTCTGGTACTGCTGTTGATGTACTGCAGGTATTCTGAAGTTTGTACCAGTTGCAGGTAAATCTTCCGGATCAGTTCTCGATCGGCGCGCAGTTGGGGTTTGTCTCTATCAAACTGCTGTTGCAACGCTTCGTCCTCCATCATTTTCCAAAGCAGCTCGTTGCCGGCAATTTTAGTATTGACATTAAGGTCGTCCGCGGTAGGCAGGTGCTTGCTGGCTCTTTTATGCGCTTCTGTTTCGGCATATCGCGCCACTTCCATCAAAAACCAATTGAGATAAACCAGCAGGGAGCGGGTACTGTCAAAATGTTGTTGCAATATTTTTTGTGGTTCACCAGGTTTTGTTGAACCTTCCAGGGTCTCCAACGTATAGAGGGTCTGCATCACTTTGACCCGGATATTTCTTCTGCTGATCATTTTTAAGAACTATTTGCGCCGCAAAGATAAGGCGTAAAGCCCAATATGCGAATGTGCAAATGTGCAAACCTGCCTGCCGGCAGGCAGGTTTGCACATTCGCACATTCGCCAAAGGCGCTGTCTATCACCGTATTTGCAGTTTCACCTCTGCTCTTTCGCGTCCCGTTTCCACGATAAGGAAATAGCTGCCACTGGCCAGTCCTGTGGTGCTGATGGGTAGCTGGTGTTGCCCATTGATCAGCGTCATTTGCTGCTGCCATACCCGAAGACCTACACTGTTATAAATGGCAATGCGAATGTTACCAGATTCGGGCATACTCAGCAAAAGTTTGGTTTGCTGATTGAATGGATTCGGGGATACAGATGCCTTGAATGAGCTCGTATTCATTCGCACAAACACGACATTGCTATACTGTGGTGCTTCATCAATATTTACTGCCTTAATGCGATAATAATTTCCATTGGGCAGGGGCGACTGATCGAGCCATTGATAGTTGATCCGGAAACTGCTGTTTCCGGCCGCCTGAACCAGTCCAATCGATTCGAACAGTCGACCATCGGCTGAACGCTCAATCTCAAAATGTTTACTATTCAATTCGCTGGCTGTTGCCCAATTCAACTCTATGCCTGTTCCACGCAGGGTTGCCTCCAGAGGAAGTAATTCAACTGGCAATAATCCGAAAATATTGACCGGCACGCTGTTTTTACTGAGGTTACCGCAACTACCTGCGGGGTCATTCAATAGATCGTTAGTCAAATCGGTAAGTGGGCCGGATTCATACGCATCCAGTACGGGTGTGCTGAAACTGGCTGTTTCGTACGACAGGCCGTAAACACTATAAGTTCCACCGGGATACTGAGTGCTGTTGCTCAGATCTGGTGTAGATCTGATTTCGACTATATTTCCGGTGGCGTTGTTCACTATTACATAAGCATAGCTGTACCCGGCACCAGGATCAAGGAAACCCGAATAGGCGCCGCCACCGGGCGGTGTAGATGTGAGAGAAATTGTATAAGCAAACGGTTTTGCCGGAGTGGTGTTGCTAAAGGTACCCACGGCGAGTACATAACTTACGCCCGCGGTAAGTGTAGCGGTGATTGATCCGCCGATATTTACAAAAGTACCGTCGAAGCTGCCGTTGGAAGTAATCAGATTAGCGCAGGGGGTACCAGGTGTAAAGCTTCCCTGGTAAAGATTCATAATATAGTTTCCCGCTGATTTTCCAAAAGTGTAGGAGCCGCTCACATTTACCTGGAAAGTATACAGGTCGTAGCGAAATTCGTTGCTGAAGTTGATGCAACCCGGAGAGACTGCATTGTAAACTGCGAGTGTTGCCGCAGGGTCGCCAGCTGTGAGCGATGCGCCGCTTGTTGGAAATACAGCTGAACCGTAATTGGGAGCAACGGCCAGATTAAGGCTGGGTGAGCCGGGTGTGGCCGTAACTGTGGTGGACGGAGTCAGGTTGGCTCCTTCTGCCGGACAGGAAGAAGAGATGCTGATATTTGCGGCATTTACATTGAAGAAAATATTGCCCACTGCACGCACCATAATTCGACCTGCTGATGTGGTGATATTGGGTACGATGATCGATTCGCTTCCGTCGTTGCTGGTACTGGTTAACAGTGTATAATTAAAATTGGCGCCTCCATCTGCAGAGAAGAGGATGGTCACATTTGAAGTGTTGAAAGGAGCAGCGTTGGTGTTGGCAACATTCCAGGTTACTGTAAACGTATTGGAGCCATTTGCAACCAGCGCAACCGGAGTGCTTTGTGAGGTTACGGTGAATGGCCCGCCAGAAGCGTCGGTACTCACTGCCACATCTTCCTGTACATTACAACCGCCGCCCGATGCGTTGTCGCGCACATTAACTCGAAAATTCAGGGTGCGGGTGGATGATGGCAATACCTCGTAAGGCGTGGCTGTCCCGTTGATCAATGCCGGAAGATTCGGGAAGTATCGGGTAGGGTTTTCGGAGGGAGGCATCACTCTGAAATTGGGACCCGATACCGATGCTGCTTGTGGTGACAGTGTGGTAATGGCATTTGCATCCATTTGTTCCCAGGAATAGGTAAGCGTATTGGCTTCATTATCTGTGCCAACCGCCGTCAGTACAAAAGGCGTTAGTGCTGGTATGGTATAGCTGGTTCCGGCTACCGTCACATTCGGAGCAGTGTTGCTTAGAGCGGTGGTGGTAGGGCAGGTATTGCCATTGCCCAGGGTTGCATAGTTGGCTATCTGTGCTATATTACCCGTATGGAACACCAGGTCTGGGTAGTTTTGATAGGCATTGCCCGTACAAACACCTGCGTATGCCATAATGGTGGAGCCACCTCCCGGTTCCCAGGCTGAAGATGCGGTATTATTTCCAGAGCAGCCTCCGTTGCTGGCTGCCATTGTGTGAGTGGCGCTGAACTGGTGGGCAATTTCGTGTGCCACCATCGCATCAAATACGGGGCCCTGCGGACCGGGTGTGGGGTTGGCTCCGGTGCCAAAAGTTAGTCCGGCAGCCGAGCGGCCATGGTCAATGGTGCACACTGAATTTAGTTGAGCCAGTCCTCCGTCCCATGCATTATTGAAAAGAATACCCACATCGTAGTTGCCAGCACCCAATTCAAAATCTGTGGCATTGTTGTTAGCGGTCAACAATGTGCCATTCAGGGTAGTTCCATATGGATCAGTTGCAGCATCTGTATACACGATATCGCTGGTAGTTACGATTGTGAACCGGATGGCCGCATCGCGTTCATAAATTGCATTGACGGTATTGATACAAATAGTGATGTAGGCAAGTGAATTGGCGTAAGAACTCCCGGCCCAGGTGTAGTATTCGCCGGTTGCGGCCACGGCCAGGCGATAAGTGCGCAACTGACAATCGCCGGCATTGGTCTTTCCTGCCAGGTTGCCCAAATTGTTCAATTCCTCCTCGCTCACCGTCAGTGCACAACGCACGTCTTTGGGTATTTGAAGGTCACTGGTATGATAAATAATATGTGTGTTCTGTTCTACCGGATGAATATAAACGCTGCCAGCCGACGTAAAGATCAGGCCGGTAACACCTGCTTTAGAGATGCTGATCCTTCCCAGGCTGCTGCGTGTGCCAGGATCCGTCAGTTTGTAAGTTCGCAGATCGGGGATCTGCCGTTCTATTTCCGGACTGGTAATAGATGATTCCTCCACCCAGGCTGTAACAAATCCACCGGAAGGCAACGGAAGTTCCAGGGCAAACTGGCGTGCAGTACGGCCAGCCTCGCCAGACAAAAAGCGAGCATTTGCAACCAGTTGTTGCAAACCCGCCTGGTTCAATTCCATTAATCGGTATTTCCCATCCGCCGGAATGGCAGTTTGTTCCTTACTAAGTAAGGTACCTGCGGCGTCGGGCTTTGCCGACTTCCAGATTTCCTGAGCCGACAGGTATTGGGATAGAAAAACAAAGGAAACCAGCAGTAGCTGGCGCAGGTTTTGGATGCGGCACATGATCTTTCGATGGTTTTGGATTTGGCGATTTCGCCTGTTTAAGACGCTCGGCCGAGGTGAAAAATTGTCCTTACTGCCGTTGTCAGTGAAATTTTTTCAGGCTCCGACGCTGTCAAAAGTGAAAAAATGGCCTTTTTCGGCAACTGGCATATAATTCGTGTACATTTGGCGTCTTGCCGCGATGGAAAATTTCTTCCTGGGCCAAAAAAGTCCCCACGGCAATTCAATAACTCAAAAAAACAAAATCAATAGAACTATGGCTAAGAAAGTCAATGTTACCCCCCTTCACGACCGGGTAATTGTGAAAGCGGCAGCTGCCGAAGAAAAGACAGCCGGAGGTATCATTATCCCCGACACAGCAAAAGAAAAGCCTCAGCGTGGTATTGTCATTGCAGCAGGCCCGGGTAAAAAAGACGAGCCTGTAACCGTTAAAACAGGCGATACTGTACTGTATGGTAAATATGCCGGTACGGAAATTCAGATCGACGGACAGGATTACCTGATCATGCGTGAGAGCGATATTCTCGCCATCGTTTAATCTTCAGCAGTTCTGCTGATTCTCAACATTGCTCAATTAATCATACTGATTAAAAAATAAAAACCTGTCATCCCCGCAGGGCTGAACCCGAAAGGGTAGGGGCAAAATTTATGGCAAAACAACTCTTCTTCGATATTGAAGCAAGGAACAGAATGAAAAAAGGCGTTGACGCTTTGGCAAATGCTGTGAAAGTAACGCTCGGACCTAAGGGCCGCAACGTAGTTATTGAAAAGAAATTTGGCGCTCCGGCTGTAACAAAAGACGGGGTATCTGTTGCCAAAGAAATTGAACTGGAAGATCCTATTGAAAACATGGGTGCCCAGATGGTGAAAGAAGTTGCTTCGAAAACCGCTGATATCGCTGGCGACGGTACTACTACTGCTACCGTACTGGCTCAGTCTATCATCAGCGAAGGTCTGAAAATGGTAGCTGCAGGCAGCAACCCTATGGATCTGAAACGCGGTATTGATAAGGCTGTTGCTAAAGTGGTTGAAAACCTGAAAGCTCAAAGCAAGGAAGTTGGCAACGACAACAGTAAGATTCAGCAGGTAGCTACTATTTCTGCCAACAACGACGCAGAAATCGGAAAGCTGATTGCGGAAGCAATGAAGAAAGTAGGAAAAGAAGGTGTTATTACAGTAGAAGAAGCCCGTGGTACTGAAACCGGCATCGAAGTAGTAGAAGGTATGCAGTTCGACCGCGGTTATATCTCTCCATATTTCGTTACCAACAGCGAAAAAATGGAAGCTGAGCTGGAAAATCCTTATATCCTGATCTACGACAAAAAGATCAGCAACATGAAGGATATCCTGCACATTCTGGAAAAAGTAGCGCAGGCTGGCCGTCCACTGTTGATCATTTCTGAAGATTTGGAAGGTGAAGCACTGGCAACCCTGGTGGTAAACAAACTCCGTGGTACGCTGAAAGTAGCCGCTGTAAAAGCGCCAGGCTTTGGCGATCGCCGTAAAGAAATGCTGCAGGACATTGCGGTACTGACAAAAGGTATCGTTATTTCTGAAGAGCAGGGTTACAAACTGGAAAATGCAGATGTAAGCTATCTGGGTATAGCTTCAACCGTTACTATCGACAAAGACAACACTACCATCGTAGGTGGTAAGGGCAAAAAAGAAGATATTGCCGCTCGCATTAACCAGATCAAAGCTCAAATTGAAGTAACCACTTCTGATTACGATAAAGAAAAACTTCAGGAGCGTCTCGCGAAACTCAGTGGTGGCGTAGCCGTATTGAACGTTGGCGCAGCTACTGAAGTAGAAATGAAAGAAAAGAAAGATCGCGTTGATGATGCGCTGCATGCAACCCGTGCTGCGGTTGAAGAAGGAATCGTTCCCGGCGGCGGTGTAGCCTTTATTCGCGCGGTTGAATCAATCGAAAAACTGAAAGGCGCTAACGAAGATGAAACAACTGGTGTAGCCATTGTTAAACGCGCTTTGGAAGAGCCCCTGCGTCAGATTGTAGCCAATGCCGGTATCGAAGGATCGATTGTGGTACAAAAGATCAAAGAAGGAAAGGGCGACTTCGGATTCAACGCACGTACAGAAGAATATGAGAATATGCTGAAATCAGGCGTAATCGATCCTACTAAAGTGACTCGTATTGCTCTTGAAAATGCGGCTTCTATTGCTGGTATGTTGCTGACCACTGAATGTGTAGTGGCCGACAAGCCGAAGAAAGAAGAAGCAGCCCACCACAGCCATGGTGCACCTGATATGGGTGGTATGGGTTATTAATCGGTAGAAAAGTCAATTTGACCGATATAAAAGCTCCCTGCCGGATTTATCCGCGCAGGGAGCTTTATTTTACACCCAGGCTGTGCAAAATGGGAGAAATCTACGCCCGTATTGGTTTGAAATTTTCCCGTTTGCCGATAGCTGAACATTTGTTATTTTTAGTTTCCTTACGAAAGGGACTACCTTAACTAACAAATATGAGAAAAGCTTTACGAATTTTCCTGGCAGCATCTCTGACCCTGTTGGCGGCCGTTGATAGCCAGGCACAAGAACAATTCTTCAGTAACTCCAGACCGAATGCAACCCTGGCCAGTACAGGCCAGAGGGTCATCGTACCGGAACGATTTAATGCTGTACAACTTGATTTTGCCTCTATCAAAACATTTTTATGGTCGCTGCCTGACGAAAAGGAAATAAGTGGGCAACGCAATCTGGGTCAGATTCTTTCCCTGCCGATGCCCGACGGATCAAGCGCCCGTTTCCGGGTATGGGAAAGCAGCATTCAGGAAATTGGGCTGCAGGGCAAATTCCCCGAAATCCGCACTTTTGCCGGTCAGGGTATCGACGACCCTGCTGCAACTATCCGCATGGACTATAGTCCCCACAACGGGTTTCACGCTCAAATACTTTCACCATCGGGAAGAATTTATATTGATCCATATGCAAGAGGTGATGTAAACAATTATATCAGTTATTACGCACGCGATTACCGCAAGACAACCAACTTCAGTTGCGGCGTACAGGACGATCCCAACGCTGTGACCGGCATGGCTGGTCGTATTGAAGCGGCTTGTCGCGGTACCAACCTGTATACCTATCGCCTGGCAGTGGCCTGTACGGGTGAATATGCGCAGGCGGTGGGTGCCACAACACCGGAACAGTTGCATGCGGCCATTGTTACCACCGTTAACCGTGTTACGGGGGTCTACGAATCAGAAGTAGCCATTCGCATGGTGCTTGTTGCCAACAATAACCTGATCGAATACCTTGATCCCGCTACTGACCAGTTTAATGGAAACAATAATGCCGGCACGCTGATCGGTGAAAGTCAGACGGTCATCAACAGCATTATTGGTGCGGCCAACTACGATATAGGCCATACCTTCAGTACTGGCGGAGGTGGTCTCGCCGGTCTTCGTGTTGTTTGTAACAACACTCAAAAGGCTCGCGGTATCACGGGTAGTTCCCAGCCATTTGGCGATGCATATGATATTGATTATGTAGCACACGAAATTGGGCACCAGTTTGGTGGTAACCACACCTTCAACAGTTCCACCAGTTCCTGTGGCGGTGGCAACCGCAACTCTTCCACTGCCTATGAAGTTGGTAGTGGTACAACTATTCAGGCTTATGCAGGTATCTGCGGTTCAGATAATATTCAGCCTAACAGCGATCCCTATTTTCACCCGATCAGTTTTGACGAGATCAGCAATTTTGTGGAAGCAGGTGGGGCAACCTGCCGCCAGGTAACGGCAACAGGAAACACCCTCCCCGTTATCACATCGATGCCAACCAATGGACTCAATATTCCCCGCAATACACCTTTTGTACTTACAGCAACTGCAACCGATGCAGACGGTGATGCACTTACTTACAGTTGGGAACAATTCGACCTTGGGCCTTCTACTACCTGGAGCGGCGGTGCAAACAGTGCCACTGCACCATTGTTTAAATCAAGGGTGCCCAAAACTTCAGGAAGCCGTATGTTTCCCGACACCGCGGTAATACTGGCCAATTATCCGGCCAATCCTTCAGCTACCCTTGGCGGTCTGAAGGGTGAAACACTTCCACAAGTTGCCAGAGCAATGAAATTCCGTGTTACTGTGCGCGACAACCGTGCCGGTGGTGCCGGAGTAGTTTCCGGTGGAAGCGGATGCTCCACAGGCGGCTTTACCGGCGATTTCGTCGTAAACACGGTTGACGGCACCGGACCCTTCCTGGTTACTGCTCCAAATGGTGGCGAAAGCTACCCTGGCGGTTCGGTTCAGAATATCACCTGGAATGTGGCCGGTACTGACGCGGCACCCATTAGCTGTAGCAATGTACGCATCAGCTTTTCAACCGACGGGTTCCGCACCTCTACTGTGCTGGCTGCAAGCACACCCAACGATGGAAGCGAAGCACTCGCCATACCTGTTGGAGTAACCAGCACAGCCCGCATTCGTATTGAAGCTATCGGAAACATCTTCTTTGATATCAGTAATCAAAACTTTTCAGTTACTGCTGCTCTCGACGGCTTCGACTTTTCTACCCCGGCACCAGCTACCGTGGCTTGTAATGGACCTACATCAGCCAACATTACGCTTGGTACTACACCTTTCGGCACATTCAATACGCCTATCAATTTGACCGCAACAGGAGCACCTGCCGGTACCACAGTAAGCTTCGGAACTAACCCGCTTACCCCTGGCAGCAGTACGACCGTTACACTGAACGGCGTAAACACTTTGAGCAATGGTAGTTATGTGATTACCGTGAACGGTGTGGCTGGCTCGCAGGCACGTTCGCGCCAACTTACATTCACCGTGCAAGCTGGTGCAGCACCAACCATTAGTACTCAGCCGGGTGATGCTGCAGTATGTATTGGAACCAACGCCAACTTCTCGGTAACGGCTGCAGGCGCCACGGGTTATCAATGGCAGATAAGCACTGATGGAGGCAACAGTTTCAATAATGTGGCTACAGGAGGTACCGGAAGCAGCTATACCGTGAATAACGTAACGGCAGCCATGAACAACCATCGCTACCGGGTGAATGTGATTGGCCAGTGCGGCATAGCAGTCAGCAATGCAGTAACGCTTACTGCACAACAGGCACCGGCTATTTCAGCCAATCCGGCCAATGCCACTCTTTGCGAAGGCAGCAATGCAACATTCAATGTAACCGCATCGGGTACAGCCCTCAGCTATGTATGGCAGGTAAGTACCGATGGCGGAAACAACTATACCGATATTGGTAGCTCCAACAACGCCAGCTACACTGTCAATGGAATTACACCGGCCCAAAACAGTAATCGTTATCGGGTGCAAATATCAGGTACTTGTGCCCCCGCCGCCACTTCTTCAGCTGCATTGCTGACAGTGGTAAGCCCGGTACAGGTAACAGTCGATCCACAGTCGATTGCGGAGTGCGAAACCGGAAACGTGAGCTTCTCGGTTTCCGGTGCTGGCAGCGGCATCATTTACACATGGCAGCGCAGTGCCGACGGAGGCAATAACTGGCAAACTATTACCAACGGTGGAGTTTACAGTGGCGCAACCACCTCTACTCTCAGCCTGACCAATCTGCCGCCCGATTACAACAATTACCGCTACAGAGCACTGTTGTCGAACAGCACCTGTACTACTCCGGATGTATCGGCAGCAGCAACGTTGACTGTAAACGCCAGACCAACTGTTACCCTGGCAGCAACCAGACAGACTCTGCAGCCGGGCCAAACATCTGTTATAACAGCGTCCATCCTGCCAAGTCCTGCCGGTTTCAATATTTCATGGTTTAGAAATGACCAGCCTATTGCCGGAAACGCAGGTAATACCAGTTACACTGCCGATGTGAATGGACTCGGTAACTATAAAGTGACGATCCTGAATCCTACAACGGGATGTAACAATGAGTCGCAGGTGTTGACGATAGGAGCAGAAGCCAGCAGTCGACTGTTCATTTACCCAAGTCCGAATGCCGGTCAGTTCACGGTATCGTATTACAACAGCGCCTGGAATAACCAACGGCAGACTATTGCAGTTTATGATTCAAAAGGAGCACTGGTTTACAACAGCATTATGAACCTTACTGGTCCATACACACTTCATCCGATCAATCTGGCCGGTAAAGCCAGCGGCGTGTACTACGTGATATTGGGCGATGCTTCAGGTAAGAAGATCACGGAAGGTAAAGTGCTGATCAGTTACTAGAAGGCTCGTTGATAGCGAATAGCTAATGAGTTAATTACATGATTTGTTAAAAGTCAATGAATTAACTCATTAGCTATTTTTTTGTACCTGCCATTTTACTCGATTCAGGCCCCGCTGGCACCGAAAAAAATCGTAGCTTTGCGCCTCTAAAAACAGGCAGTCCGGAAATTCGCTAATACTCAAATTTATCCGCAATGATCAGTGTTAAAGATCTTAAGCTTGCTTATGGTAAGCGTGTGTTGTTCGAAGAAGTGAATCTTAACTTCACTAAAGGCAATTGTTATGGTGTGATTGGCGCCAATGGTGCCGGTAAGAGTACTTTTTTGAAAATACTCAGTGGTGAAATTGAACCTAATAAAGGAACAGTGAATATCACTCCTGGCGAGCGGATGGCTATATTAAAGCAAAACCAGTTTCAATTCGACGAAGAAACGGTTTTGAACACCGTGATGATGGGGCATACGCAGCTTTGGTCTGTGATGAAGGAGCGGGAAAATATTTATGCGTTGGCCGACTTCACCGAAGAAGATGGCATGCGTGCAGCCGAGCTGGAAGGTGAGTTTGGAGAAATGGGTGGCTATACTGCCGACAGTGATGCCGCCACCTTGTTGCAGGAACTGGGTGTAGAAGAAACCTATCATGCCTCACTCATGAAGGATATTCCTTCCAATTTAAAAGTACGGGTATTACTGGCTCAGGCCCTTTATGGCAACCCCGATATTCTCCTGCTCGATGAGCCTACCAACGGACTGGATATTGAAACGATCGGTTGGCTCGAAAACTTTTTGGCCGACTACGAAAATATAGTGCTGGTGGTAAGCCACGACCGACATTTTCTGGATGCAGTTTGTACACACGTAGCCGACGTGGACCGTCAAAAAATCAAAATCTTTACAGGTAACTATACCTTCTGGTACGAATCATCGCAGTTGATGGCGCGTCAGATAAATGATAAGAACAAGAAGATGGAGGAGAAACGCCAGGCGCTTCTCGACTTCATCGCGCGATTTAGTGCAAATGCTTCTAAAAGTAAACAGGCCACCTCTCGTAAAAAGGCACTGGAAAAACTCACTATCGAAGAAATAGAGCCCAGCTATAGAAAATACCCCGGTATCATATTCCAGCCGCTCCGCGAAGTGGGTAATCAGATTTTGAATGTAGAGAAACTGGCAAAATCAGTTGATGGACGTAAACTGTTTGCCGATGTGACCTTTTCTGTAAACAAAGGCGACAAGATTGCTCTGCTGAGCCGCGACCCGCTGGCCGTGACCAGTTTCTTCAATATCATTACCGGCAATACAAAGGCCGACAGTGGCAGTTTCGAATGGGGTACCACCGTAACCCATGCTTATTTGCCAATTGAAAATGGTGAGTTTTTTAGGGAAGAGCTGAACCTGATGGACTGGTTACGTCAGTATGTACCACCGCATGTTACCGACGTGGACGAACCATTTTTGCGAGGCTTCCTGGGTAAGATGCTCTTTAGTGGTGAAGATGTGTTGAAGAAAACAAATGTGTTGAGCGGAGGTGAAAAAGTGCGTTGCATGATCAGTCGCATGATGCTGCAAAATCCCAACGTTGTACTACTTGACCAGCCCACAAACCACCTCGATCTGGAAAGTATTCAGAGCTTCAACGAACAGTGTACCGACTACAAAGGGATTGTTCTGCTGACCAGCCATGACCATACTTTTATGCAAACTGTGGCTAACCGGATCATAGAGCTTACCCCGAAAGGCATTATCGACCGATTGAGTACATTCGACGAATACCTGGAAGATCCTCGTGTCAAAACACTTCGAGCAGAAATGTACGCTTAACAAGAAATGCGGCTACGTACTGGTTTTCAATTAATTAGCAATTTCGGCGAAGCCGAAATTGCTGTGCAAAAAAATGTTAATATCGAATCTTGCAGATACTTGTGGCGTTTTCTATCTTGTAGCCGCAACCAAAGTTCTTTCCACCATTTCTGACTCCATTTTCCTACCTTTTACCTGTTAATCTCACCGGGAAAGACCTCGTATCCGGGCCGGGAGTATGTTTCGCTAGCGCGAAATATTCGGGTTGAAACCAGAAAAAATGAGTTTGAAAGCTTCATCTCCGGGTGAGGCTTTTTTTGTTGAATGTTTCATTCGGTTGTTTCTGTTTCGTACCTGCCATTAACTATGCGTAAGATCAGTTTTATTTCAGGCGTAGCTATTGTCGCCGGAAGCATCATTGGTTCGGGTGTTTTTATCAAGCCCGCCAGCATGGCAGCCCAGTTAGGCTCGCCAATGGTGTTGCTGTTAGTATGGGTGTTGGCGGGTCTCTTCACTTTCCTCGGTGCCGTAATCTTTGCTGAGCTGGGCGCCATGCTACCAATTACCGGTGGTATTTATGCTTATTTCAGGTATATTTTCGGACCTTTCTTTGCCTACCTCTACGGTTGGGCGGCCTTTTCCGTGATTAACACGGCGGCGGTAGCGGCTATTGCGTATGTATGTGCCGCTTACGCAAATCATTTCCTTCGTTTGCCTGAGGTGGATCCCGAACTCGTGGCCCGATATGCTCTTCACATTCCCGGGCTTGGCGATCTTTATCCACTCGATACGCTGGGTGTAAAGCTGGTAGCGATCGGTATTGTGCTCAGCTTAACCTGGTTGAACGCTCGCACTCTCCGGGGTGGAAGTCTGTTGCAATTGATAAGTACTATCCTTAAAATAGCTGTACTGGCCCTGCTGATTGCGGCAATATTTGGGTCAGGTGCCGGCAGCACCAACAATTGGGTAGAGTCGGACATGCCGGTGCCACAAGAAGGCTGGCTATCTGCCATGTTGTTGGCCATAACCGGCGCATTTTACGCTTACGATGGCTGGATCAATATTACTTTCATGGCCGGTGAACTGAAGGAACCAAAACGAAATATACCGAAGGTACTTTTCACGGGAGTTTTTATCTGTATCGTTGTATATGTAGTAATCAATCTTGCTTACCTATATGCTCTGCCTGTGCAAACCATGGCCGGCTCCACCTTGGTGGCCAGCGATGCCATTGCCGTGGCATGGGGACAAACAGGTGCCAACTGGATAGCCGCCATGATTGTGATTTGCACTTTTGGTGCTGTGAACGGCAATATCATGGCCTGCAGCCGGGTCACTTACGCAATGGGGCGCGATGGCGTTTTTCCATCCTGGACGGGTAAGCTGCATCCACGATATGAAACTCCAGCTTCAGCATTATGGCTCCATGGAGTATGGACATGCCTTTTCCTTATAACAGGTTCCTTTGACATGTTAGCGGATATGTTTGTGTTCGTTACCTGGCTGGCTTACGGAATGGGTGCCATTGGACTGTTGATTCTCCGACGCAGGGAACCAGCGCGACACCGGCCCTACAAAGTATGGGGTTATCCCTGGGTACCCTGGATTTTCGTGCTCTTTACCGTTTATTATTTCATCGGCACCGTTACCAGCGATATTCAGAACTACATCAACGGGCGCCAGCCGGTGGTTAACTCACTCATGGGGCTGATGATTGTGGCTTTAGGCATTCCACTGTATTTTCTTTCCCGACGAAGAATAACCGATGCAAGGTAAATCAGCTTTGTTGGGCTTTCCTGATTAATTGCCCCAAAGTCTGTAATCCATCGTCTATCTGTGCAGAATATGGTGTTCCGAAACTTATGCGAATGCAGTTGTGATACCGGCCGCTGGCTGAAAAAATTTTTCCCGGCATAAACACAATCTTTTCCTGAAGGGCTTCATTTCTCAATCGAAACCCATTGACTTTCTTCCCCAATTCTACCCATAATACAAATCCACCTGCGGGACGGGAGAGTTTTGCGTTATCGGGAAAATAATCGGTGATCGCCTGTGTGTACCGGAGGTATTGCGTATGCAGGGCGCGGCGAAGATTCTTCAAGTGATATTCGTATCGTCCCTTCTGTAAAAAATGGGCTATGCTGGCCTGTGTGATGCTGGGTGAACTGATCGACTGCATTCGCCGAATTGACCTGGCTGTGTCGATAAATCGGCCCGGAATCATATAACCCAGACGATAGCCTGGTACCAGCGATTTGCTGAAGGAGGAACAGTGCATCACATACCCCTTTCGATCAAAGGACTTGCAGGTTCGCGGTCTTGATCTTCCGAAATACAATTCGCCATAAATGTCGTCTTCGATTAGCGGAATCTGGTGTTTGGTAATCAGTTCTACCAACTCGCGTTTCCGTTCGTCGGGCATTAATCCACCCATCGGATTGTTGAAATTGGGGATCGCGACTATGGCACTGAGTTTCTTGCGGGTTATTATTTTTTTAAGTCCTTCAATGTCGAATCCGGTTTGGGGGTGAGAACCTATTTCCACTACTTTTAATCCAAGACCTTCTATGGCCTGATAAATGCCAAAATAATTCGGTGTTTCCACGGCCACTGTATCACCAGGCCTGGTAACAGTGCGAAGACAAATGGTGATCGCTTCCAGGCAACCATTGGTTACTACTATATCATCGGCATCTACTTTTCCACCCCACCCGAAACACTGAAGTGCAATCTGTTCCCGAAGTACCTGCAAGCCCTGAGTAGGAGCGTAGCGGGTGCCTCCATCGTCCAGCAAGCGGAGAGCAGCTGTAACAGATTTGTTGAGTTTTGCCACAGGCAGCAGCGAATAATGGGGCACCGCCATTGCCAGATTGACCATTTTTTTATCGTCGAGAAAAATATCCTGATATATAGAGCCTATCATTTCTTTCACACTTACATCGTGCGAAATGGTATCGGGTTCCGTTTGCAGCGGAAGTGCGCGCGACCGACGGTGATTAAATCGAACATAATAACCCGACTTGGGTCTTGATTCAATCAACCCTTTTCCTTCAAGGTGATAATAGGCCTGAAAAGCCGTACCCATACTGATCCCATACTCCTCGCTCAACAACCGCACAGACGGAAGTTTGTCGCCAATCTTCAGCGTTTCATCAAGAATGAGTTTTTCAAGGCCATCTGCAACCTGTTCATAAAGGTGTTGTCCTGCCAATGTTGTATTCGACATTTGTCATAATTTTAATGGATCGGGATATTTTTTTAGTCAAAATCTGATATAGTCAAAAATACAAAAACTGAATCTGTTTTAAGCCGCTCATTTTACTCAATTTTGCTCCATAAACCTCAACTATGGATAAAATCAACATACTGCCTTATCAAAAGACTCATCAGTCATTCTTTGAAGCAGTCAATAGAGCATGGATCGAGTCGATGTTTGAAATGGAGCCCACTGATGAATGGGTGCTTCAAAATCCTGAAGAGGCCTTGATAAACCCCGGAGGTGCCATTCTGGTGGCCGAATACGACGGGGCTCCCGCCGGAGTGGTAGGATTACGAAAGTTGGACAGCGCCTGCTATGAACTGACTAAAATGGCCGTTGATGTTTCGTTCAGGCGAAAAGGTATTGCGAAAAAGCTAATGCTGGCAGCCATCGACAAGGCGCTCGAAATGGGCGCGACCGAATTGATATTATATTCCAACAGGAAGAATGCAGCAGCAATCATACTTTATGAACAAATTGGCTTTCGGCATGTGTCGGTAGAACCCGGTGTATATGAAAGGGCAAATGTTAAGATGGTTATTGATGCCAGCGCGATGAAACATATTTCAGCAACCCTTCAGGAAGGTCTTCACTTAAACTATAATGTATGAATTTGACAAGCAGTATTCCGATTCGTAAAGTTCGCGAATCGCGTAAGGACACGAATTCGATTGCCCAACCTGTATTCGGCAGCTCCATTTCTGATCACATGTTCGTTTGCCAGTACAAACAGGGCCAATGGCTGGAACCCACCATAATGCCGTTTGGTAATTTATCAATCAGCCCCGCTGCGCTGGCACTTCATTACGGACAGTCGGTATTTGAAGGGATGAAAGCGTTTCCGGGAGTAGATGGTCGCGTGCGCATTTTTCGAATGGAGCAGCATTATCTTCGCTTCAAGCGCTCGCTGGAACGCATGTGTATGCCTGCTCCGGACTTTGACCTTTTTCAACTTGCGTTGACCGAGTTGGTCCGTACCGATATTGACTGGGTGCCGGCCATCACAGGGGGATCACTTTATATTCGTCCTTTTATATTTGCCAGTGAGGGACGTTTTGGAGTGAAAGTGTCTGATGAGTACCATTTTGTTGTATTCACAGGACCCGTGCCGGCATTGTTCGCGAAGCCAATTCGAGTAAAAGTTGAAACGGATTACATCAGGGCCGCACCTGGCGGGACAGGATTTGCCAAATGTGCCGGGAACTATGGTGCAGCGTTTCTACCTACTCAGCTTGCGCGGGAACAGGGTTACGATCAGGTTATCTGGACCAGCGGCGGCACTGATCCTATGATCGAGGAATCAGGTGTAATGAATATTATGTTTGTTGTGAACGACACTCTGATTACGCCGGCGCTTTCCGACACTATTCTGGCTGGTGTTACGCGCGACAGCTTATTGCAAATAGCCCGCAGCCGCGGCTGGCAGGTAGAAGAACGCCCGGTAGCGGTTGGTGAACTGGCGATCTGGCTCAAAGATGGTCACCTGCAGGAAGCATTTGGCGCAGGTACAGCTGCAGTTGTAGCCCCAATTGGCTGTATTGCTGTAAATGGCAAAGACTACGAATTGCCCCTGGCCGAAGGACAGTCTTATATGATGCAACTAAAGGCTGAAATGGCTGCTATTCGTTCGGGCGCAGTACCCGACAGGTACAACTGGAACCATTTAGTTTAAAGGACCTGGGGCACGGTTGAGAAATTTGGTTAATTTGGTTAGCTAAACAAAGTCGGATACATGCAACCAGTTATCCTTATCACCGGTATAAATGGCCAGCTCGGACAGGTCCTGGCGCAACATTTCTTGTCGATCGGATATCTCGTGCTGGGTACCTGCCGACCCGGTACCCGTACGGAAACAAAGCTTTCATCTTCGGTTACCCTCTTCGAGGTCGATTTAACCCACGAAGTTGACTGCCAGCATGTATTTGGTGACATACTGCAACAATTTCCCAACATCGATGCGCTGGTTGCCGCAGCAGGTGGATTTACTGTGGGAAAAATATCTTCATTCCGCATGGCCGACTGGCATCGGATGGTCGCAATGAATTTTGAAACGGCGTTGAATGCGGCACTGCCCGTGTTTAAACACATGTTGCATAAAAAGTCGGGACGCATTTTTCTTTTTGGCGCACAGGCTGGCCTACACACTGAAAAGGCATCGGGGGCAGTTGCCTATGGATGGAGTAAGTCACTCATTTTCCACCTGGCGGCACAACTCAATCTGGATGCCGCTGATTGCAATGTGGTGACCAGTGTTGTTGTTCCTTCAACAATCGATACAGCCACTAACCGGCAAGCGATGCCAACAGCCAATTTCGAAAAATGGGTTTCGCCACAGGCGATTGCGGAAGCAATCGCCTTTTATTGTAGCGATGCTGCATCCCAAATTCGGGAGCCTGTTATAAAAGTTTACAACCAAAGTTGACCGGTGGGGATAATTTTCCACGATGGCCATCAACTACATGGTCTTTAATGCCTCAACGAGCATTGATTCAATTCAAATAGAATTTCCTTTCGTCTGTTTAAACAATCGACATCGATTAAAGTCTTAGGGTAAACGATTCTGGCAACCTATTTGCATAGTTACCTACAGATAGTTGAAAAGCAATTCTGTAACATCCTAAAACTGTACTATTATGAAACGAAAGATGCTCGTTCTGTCTTTGACCTTTGCAACTTTGTTTGCTGTGAATTCATATGCACAAAATTCGTCGGCCATTATTCGTGGCGGTGTAAACTTTGCCAACATCAGCAACAATGATGACGGCGGCTATGACGATAATCGAACGCTTACCAGTTTTCAGGCAGGTATATTGGCAGATCTGATGCTGACTGATTTCCTCGCTATTCAACCGGGTCTCTTATATACCGGAAAAGGAATCAAATGGGAAGGAAGCAATCAAACACTGAAGTTCAATCCCCGGTATATTGAGCTACCAGTATCGTTAGTGTTTAAAACACCCACGGCACCTACCCGTTTTTTTGCAGGTGCGGGTCCATATGTAGCTATGGGCGTTGGTGGTCAGTTTAAGGGCGATGGATTGTTGGATTTTTCAAGCGATATAGAATTTTCAGATGACGATCCGTTAACAGCGGAAGAAGAGGGTGCAGGAGCGTTTATTGTGCGTCGCTTTGATTACGGCCTGAATGCAATGCTGGGAATTGAAGCGGGCAATCTGGTAGTTTCAGCGCAGTACGGACTTGGACTCGCCAAAGTACAATCAGGTTCCGATTCCGACAATGATCAAAATAATAAACACCGAGTTTTTAGCCTTAACCTTGGATTCAAATTCTAGTCTCAAAAGAGTGAGTTCAGCGAAAGCGGGCCCTAGCGCCCGCTTTCTTATTATCAGGATTTGCTAATTTTGCGACATGCGAAATTTAAAATGGGCTGGCCTGCTTGCAGGCGCGTTGTTGTTGTTGGCCTGCCTGAGCCCGTGGGTCTATATCGAAAGCCGCCAATGGACGATAAGCGGAATAGACACCAAAGGAACAAACTTCGGAAAGCCGGCTTATTTGCACCTGATTTTGCTCCCGCTTTTTATTGGCTTCACGCTCATCCGGCGGATATGGGCTAAGCGTTTTAACCTATTGGTAGGAGCCATCAATATGGCCTGGGCTTTCAGAAATTATCTGGAAACAACTGGTTGTAGTGGTGGGGAATGCCCGGAAAAAGAATGGGGCATCTTCCTGCTTCTGGGGTCTGCCTTCCTCATGTTAATCTCTACCTTCTTTCCTGATATGCCGCCAACGGCACGTTCATCAAAATTAAATGGCGGTGAATCGGCCACAAAAAAACAGGCAGACTAAACAACAACATATTCGTTTAAGTTGTAAATTCGACTTGCCAATCGCGTACCCGCACCTACTCCCCGTTTCCCTTACTTTTTTTGCATTCGTTCAGTACAAGCTGAATCACCATACTGTTCTTAGGAAAACCGTTCAGTAAATCATCCGCCCGTACGCGTTGCTGTGCGGGCGGATTTTATTTGAAGAAGTAGTAACCGGCCATAAATGCACCGGCTGCTGCGAACAGGGCAAGAAGGAGATTTCGTGTACTGTCTTTCCACCAGGGTTGCCCTGTGGCGCGGCTCTTGAGTATGCCGAGAAAAAAAACAAGCGGCAGGGTAAGGGCGGCAGCGATAGCCAGGCAATTTTGATCTCCAGACAGCAGAAAAGGTAAAAGAGGTACGGCCGCTCCCAACAAATACGACAAACCGATGGATGCAGCATATTGCCAGGGCTTTCGCAGCGCCTTACCACTTTTCAGCTTTTCCATTTCGTCGGCCATCAATTCAGCCCATTCATCCTGTTCTTTTTTCCAATCATTAGCCGCCATATCCTGCACGGCTGTTTCCAAATCAAGTTTCGCTAAAAACTGCCTGGTTGCCATTTCCTCTTCCTTAACCGGATCATCGATACCGGGCATTTGCCTTGCAGAAGTTTTTTGTCGGGGTAATCCGGATCTGCCTGCCAAATAAGCCCCAATACTCAACAACAAGCAGCCGGCTCCTGCAACCAACAAACCAGTTTCAAATATCGTTTCATTCGACTGGTCCGTTGCATACATGCCGCTGGCCAACGCAAATGGAACAATCAGTCCATCGCTCATGCCAATGGCCACTTCAATTATCCGATCAGGCAGATCTTTATTTCTCATCAATACAAAAATAACTAGTGTTCAAGGGAACGCTTGATAATGTCGAGACATTCTTCCAACTGTTCATCACTGATGACGAGGGGAGGAGCGAAGCGGACTTTGTCGCCATGGGTAGGCTTGGCCAGTAAGCCGTTTTTCATGAGGCGCAAACAAAATTTCCAGGCAGCATCGGGGTCGGGATGATCAAATACTATTGCATTCAGCAGTCCTTTTCCACGAACCTCCGATATCGAGTCCGAATTGATAGCCCTCAATCCTTCGCGAAGTTTCTCGCCCAGTACGCTGGCCTTTTCTGCCAGGTTTTCATCTTTTAATACCTGCAGCGCTGCCATAGCCGTAGCACAAGCCAGTGGCGAACCGCCATAAGTGGATCCGTGTTGACCCGGCCGAATGGTCAACATGATATTGTCATCGGCCAACACAGCGCTCACGGGCATCATACCACCACTTAATGCTTTGCCCAGCAACAGAATATCTGGTCTTACCTGTTCATGGTCACAGGCCAGCATCTTTCCTGTTCTGCAAAGTCCGGTTTGAATTTCATCGGCAATCAACAATACCTGGTTAGATGTACATAAGGAACGGACACCTGCCAGGTATCCCTCATCGGGTACCAGCACACCGGCTTCTCCCTGAATGGGCTCCAGCAAAACTCCGGCAACTTCGGTATCAACTATTGCTTGCTCCATGGCCGATAAATCGTTGTAAGGTATTCGTATAAAACCCGGCGAAAACGGACCAAAATTATCCGTTGAGTCGGGGTCGCTGCTAAAAGAGATGACACCTGTTGTTCTTCCGTGGAAATTGCCCTCGCACACGATGATCTTTGCCTTATTCGCGGGAATCCCTTTCACTTCGTAAGCCCATTTTCTGCAAAGCTTAATACCGGTCTCCACAGCCTCCACGCCAGTGTTCATAGGCAGCAGCTTATCGTAACCAAAATATTCATGCATGTACCGGGCATATACGCCCAGCAAGTCGCTATGAAATGCGCGGCTGGTAAGGGTGAGTTTTTGCGATTGCTCAATAAAGGCTTTAACTATGGAAGGATGGCAATGCCCCTGGTTCACGGCAGAGTATCCGCTTAGGAAATCGAAATAGCGACGGCCTTCTACGTCCCACAGGAACACCGATTCACCACGTTCCAGCACCACGGGCAGTGGATGATAGTTGTGGGCACTGTATTGGGATTCAAGTTGAAGATAGTATTCGGAATTGCGCATCTTTAAAGAATAAAAAGTGAAAAATCAGAAATGAAAGCTTAAAGCGAGAATGAACCCACACCGGGTATAAGTGTACCTATACAGCAGGGGGCATGGTTCCCGCGTTGCGGGTCAGCCAGGACACGTCACGAGTGATTAAGCCAATCGAGATTTTGGCCAAGAAACAGATTGCCTGTATGGAGATATGCCAGATGCATTTACCTCCGCAATTTAATCAATTTTATTTAATCAGGTAGTGGTTATCAGCTGAAATGCGTTTGCCAGCTTCTGTATGAGGCAGGGAGCTCACTACAGGATGGGAGATTTTGTTCAAACAGGCCGTACACGGTGCTGCCAGTGCCACTCATGGCCGCAAACAGCGCACCTTGTTGGTATAACCATTCTTTGAGCTCGCCTATTTCAGGAAATTTCGCGAATACAGGTGCTTCAAAATCGTTTATCAGCTGCTCTCTCCATGTGTGAATTGGTTGCCGAATAATTGTAGTAATGTCTTTGGCAGGAGTAGAAGGAGTAATGTTCGAAAAAGCCCAGGCGGTGGACACATGGATGCCTGGATTGATGATCAGCAGGCGATATTTCTCTAACGTCAGCCGCACGGGTTCCAGCACTTCACCACGGCTGCTGCCGATGGCTGGCTGGTTGACCAGAAAGAACGGGCAATCGCTTCCCAATTGCAGGGCCAGCATTTCGAGTAATCCGGGTGCTGGTTGCAACCGAAAGAGCCGGCAGATTGCTTTTAACGTAAAGCTGCCGTCGGCACTGCCACCACCGAGGCCGCCGCCGGAGGGAATGGCTTTGTGCAAATGGATTTGTATGGCGGGCAATTCCGGAAAATGAGCCTTCAGCAGGTGCAAGGCTTTGCTGCAGATGTTTTGATCGGCATCTATATCGAGCGTCAAGCCCGTTTGACTAAAATAGTTCTTGTCATCTTTTGAAGGTAAAATTTCCAACGCATCGCGAAGGCCGATTGGAGCAAAACAGGTACTGATGTTGTGAAAGCCATCGTTTCTTTTTTCCAGAATCCGGAGGCCCAGGTTAATCTTGGCGTTGGGGAATACGATCAAGGCCGGCTATTTTGATGGCAACTAAATTAGCTAATCTATTCCTGGTCGCGCTTCCGGCTGTTAATTTCGTCGCGGATGGCAATAGCACGGATGTAGTCTTCACTTTCCAGCACTTCATTGAGCAAAATGTCGAGCTCCTCAATCGTCATTGTTTTCAGATCTTCATGACCAGTGCTTCCGGTTTCCTCCACTACAACTTCCTGACGGGCCTTCTTTTTCTTGCTGCTGCCGGTCTCTTCCATCAGAATGCCTGCGCTTTCCAATATATTTTCGTAGGTATAAATTGGGCAGCCAAAGCGGACAGCCAGGGCCAGCGCATCTGATGTGCGCGAGTCAATTTCTATCGTGTCGCGCTCTGATGAGCAAACAAGTTTGGAGTAAAAAATGCCTTCCTGAAGATCACAGATAATGATTTCATGCAATTCAATGGCAAAGGCATTGAGGAAATTCTTCATAAGATCGTGTGTCAGGGGCCGGCTCGGGTTCATTTTCTCCAATGCAACTGCAATAGCTTGAGCTTCAAAACCTCCGATCACTATTGGCAATCGTCGCAAACCGTTTATTTCGCCCAATACCACAGCATAGGAATGGGTCTGTGTAATGCTGTGCGAAAGGGCCACTATTTCCAGTTCGATCTTCTTCATAAATATGCCACGAAACTAAGGTTTTTTGACAATTTGGGAAAGGGCAAAACCTGCAAACACATGAAAATGAGCGGCCGCGAACGCACAAAAAAACCGGCCAGCGGCCGGTTAAGATTTTTGACTCGATCAGGAGCCCTTGAGTTTCTTAATGGCTGCTGTGAGCTTTGGTACTACTTCAAACGCATCGCCTACTATTCCGTAGTCGGCAGCTTTAAAGAAAGGCGCTTCCGGATCCTTATTGATTACAACGATCACTTTGCTCCTGTTTACCCCGGCCAGGTGTTGAATCGCACCCGAAATGCCGATGGCTATATAGAGGTTCGGAGCAATGGCAAACCCTGTTTGGCCAACATGTTCATGATGTGGACGCCAGTCTGCATCGGACACCGGGCGACTACAGGCCGTTGCGGCACCCAGCGTTTTAGCAAGGTCTTCCAGAATACCCCAGTTTTCCGGACCCTTCAATCCGCGACCTCCACTTACTACTATTTCTGCTTCTGTCAGGGGTATATCGCCTTCAGCCTTGGTGCTGCCGGTTACTTTAACTCTGCCCTCCGGGATATTGGGCGTAAAGCCCTCCACAGTAGCCGTGCCAGCGGCCTCCGTAATGGCGTAGGCATTCGGATTAAGAGAAATGATTTTGACGGGAGTGCTTACTGATACGTTAGCGAATGCTTTACCAGAAAACACATTTTTTCGTACTATAAAGCCACCGCCACTAGTGTCTGGCAGTGCCACTGCACCTGCTACCAGCCCTGCTTTCAAGCGTGCAGACAAACGTGGAGCGATCGCTTTTCCATTCAGGTTATGCGAAAAAACGACGATACCGGCGCCACTTTTTTGAACGACCTGCTCAATTACTTTTGCGTAAACCTGGGCGTCGAAGTTATCAAACGAAGCATCGCTTACATGGAAGACCTTGCTGATACCGTATTTTCCAAGAGAGCTTAGGTCGTCGCTCACCGTTCCCAGCACAACGGCTGTGGCAGAAACGCCCATCTGCTCCGCTATTTTAGCGCCGTAACTGGCAGCTTCAAGCGATGATTTTTTTATTTTTCCTTCGGCTGTATCTATATAGACTAACATGAGTAGATTTTGAGTTGATGATTAAATGGCTTTGGCCTCTTCATTTAACAAACGAACCAGTTCTTCTACGTTCTCTGGATCCACCAGTTTTACTCCTGCCTTCGGTGGAGGGGTACCGAAACTGGTTACGCTGGTAAGCGCATCCACAGCAATCGGCTCAACTACTTTGAGTGGTTTGGTTCTGGCAGCCATAATCCCGCGCATGTTCGGAATCCTTTGCTCTGCCATCCCTTTTTGCGCACTAACTACAAATGGGGGTGATACTTCATTGGTTTCTTCGCCTCCCTCAATTTCGCGGACCAAAACCGCCTTGCTGCCATCCCAATCCAGCTTTGCAGCAAGTGAGATAAACGGCATGTCCAGCAACTCAGCTACCATGCCTCCAATCGAAGAACCATTGTAATCAATCGTTTCCTTGCCGGTAAAAATGATATCGTATGCGCCGCTTCTGGCAACTTCAGCAATCTGGCTGGCTATATAAAAACTATCCTGACTATCGGCATTCACTCGAATGGCTTCATCACCACCTAATGCCAGTGCCTTACGAATAACGGGTTCTGAATCGGCACCAGCAACTGTGATCAGATGCACTACTGTGGAAGGATCTTTTTCTTTCATTTCAATGGCTCTCACCAGCGCATACCATTCGTCGTAGGGATTCACAATCCATTGAACTCCGTTGCCGTCGAATTTCGTGTTATTATCAGTGAAGGCTATTTTTGCCGTAGTGTCCGGCGTTTTACTGATACAAACTAATATTTTCATATAGAAAGTTTTAATCAGCCCGTTAACAGGCGTTAGTTGTTTATGCAACTAAACAAAGATAAGCTCTGAACAATAAAAATCCGTGTATTTCGGATAAAATTTTTGAACAACATGGATCGAATCGAAAAGTTGAAGCAATTTCTTGATTTAACGCCGCATGATCCTTTCCTGATGTATGCATTGGGCCTTGAATACCGAAAGTTGGGGCAAAGCGAAGAATGCCTGTTTTGGTTTAATAAGGCGTTGGAAGTGGACCCGGACTATATCGGATCATACCAGCAGCTCGGATCTTACTGGCTCGAAAAAGGCGATCGCTCGAAGGCGCTCAGCTTCTGGCAGGGAGGTATGGATGCTGCGCGGAGAAAAGGCGATCGGCATGCTGCCCAGGAAATTTCGCAGTGGTTAGACGATCTGAGTGAAGATTAAACTTGAATTTAGCTGTATGTTGTCAATGCCGGAACGGTTAATGAATTTTGTTGCTGAACATTCCCTGTTTGGTAACGGCGATCGCCTGTTGCTCGCTGTTAGTGGTGGTCTTGACTCTTCTGTGCTGGTACATATGTTCAGGAGGGCCGGATTTGACATTCAGTTGATGCATGTAAATTTTGAATTGAGGGGAGATGAAAGTGAGCGCGACGAACATTTTGTAGCGGCCATGGCCAATCATTATGGCTTACCGCTTTACAGCAAGCGTGCCAACGCCCACGACTATGCCGAAAAGTATCGTTGTTCTATTCAGGAAGCAGCCAGGGAAATAAGATATAGCTGGTTTGAAGAATTGCGTCACGACAGCGAAAAGAAGCCAGCCTGGATTTTAACCGGTCACCATCTTGATGACAATATTGAAACCTCGCTGAAGCATTTTATTTCCGGCACCGGCATCAGGGGACTTAGGGGTATGCTGCCGAAACAGGGAGCCATAGTTCGACCGCTGCTATGGGCAAGCAGGGAGGAGCTGGAAAACTATGCCCGCGCTGAACAACTTGAATGGGTGGAAGACCGTAGCAATGCAGACGAACATTATACCCGCAATTATATACGCCGGCAAATTATTCCATTACTTGATCAGGTTCATCCGCAAGCTCGCCTGAATATGGCTCAAAACCTGCAACGGTTTAGGGAAGCTGAAGAACTATATCAACAGGCTTTAGACAGGCATCGCCATAGTCTGTTGTTTCAAAAAGGGGAGGAGTGGCATGTGCCGATTGAGAAATTGCGTAAAGCTACCCCCATTCGTACTATTTTATTTGAGTTAAGCAGACCGTTTGGATTCACTGCAGCGCAAACCGACGAATTGATACGTTTGTTGGATGCGGGCTCTGGCAGGCAGATATCTTCATCGACCCACCGGGCCATCCGGCATCGAAACTGGCTGCTGTTTGCGCCCATTCAGGCAGAACACACTGCCCGCATTATTGTTGACGACATCGGCCACTGGCATGTACATAACGGTACGCTCACAGTTGCGCTGAAGCGTCAGTTGCCCGGCGATTGGGCGGGGCATGCCAACGAATGTTGGGTTCCCAGAGAGAAGATACAATTTCCGCTTCAGCTCCGGGGCTGGCAAAAAGGAGACTATTTCTACCCTTTTGGCCTGGGAAAAAAGAAAAAGCTGGCCCGGTATTTCATCGATCAAAAACTCTCTACAACCGCGAAAGAAAATCAGTGGGTGTTGGAAATGGCCGGTAAAATAATCTGGCTCGCCGGACTACGTTCCGATGAGCGATTCAGGGTAAGCGGCCACGAAAAAGAATGGGTCCAATTCGTATGGACTCCCCGCCAAGACAGTTGAAAATGACAATGCCCCTGAAAAGGGGCATTGTTACTAAGCACAGTTAGTATTGGTAAGCTAGTTGATTATTTCTTGATAATACGGATCGATTGATCAAGCACCCGGATGATGTACATGCCCGTAGGAGCCGACTCGTCGAGTTGAATTGCGTTGCTGCCAGCCATACGGAAATTAACGTTGCTGCCAGTGACATTGAACACTCTGATATTGCCTTTGTTCAAATCAGCACTGTTGATACCCGACAATTGGATAGGCTCATTTCCTTCAATTGGATTCGGGAATGCCTTGATCTTGTCAGTACCGCTGTTACGCGTGTCTACGAATACCACTTTTGAATAGGTGAATCTGCCATCCAGGTCCACCTGACGAATGCGATAATATGCCGCTTCGCCTCTACGGAAATTACCATCGAGAAATTCGTATGCTTTTTCAGAATACGATTCCTGCGCACCGGCCACTGTACCGATTTCTTCATAGTCGTTTCCGTTTCGGCTTTTCTCAATCACAAATTTTTCGTTGTTGAACTCGAAGGAAGTCGCCCATTTAAGATTCACGCCACCTGTTACGAGCTCGCTACGGAAGTAGTTATATTTAACAGGGAGTGTAGCTGGTGTTGAAATAGTGAAGTTGTCGCAAATTTGACCACCACCGGTTACCGACACCACCGCAGTGATAGGGTTGGCCGAACAGGGGTAGGGGAAGAACACAACACCATTAGCACCGGCAGTTGCCTGGGCAACATAGCCATCTGCATTATAGATGCTTACATTTGAATTAGGAATAGCAAACTGTACCAGCATGTAACAATCTCCCGAGAGGGTGGCAGGTGTTGCCGTCATTCCCTGGGGAGTAGGGCACTGGGCCTGTGCTGAAGCTGAAATAAGACCAGCTGTTGCCAACGATAAGATAGAACGTGTAAAATTCCGCATGTGTTTACATTTAAGGGTAAAAAAAAAGATTCCTGGTTCGGTCCAAGAGGATATCAGTAAATGCGGAAATTCCGGGGATATTGAATACAACCGATGAGTGACTATTCAAAAGAATTGGATTAACGGCGTATTCGCGGGATAGGAAACTAGGAAGAGTAAAAATAGAGAATCTGACTATTCAAAACAAATTATCCTTTCAGATAACTTGTCGACGGCAACAGTTATTGTTACGCGGACTGGCCGTTTCAAAGTCGCCAGCATCTGCAAAAATGCCAGATTAGTACCGTATTAGAACGGGAGAATTGTAAGTCACTACTTTACAAGTGTGGAATCTAGCTCATGTATTCCCTGACGCTTTCAAGAAAGTTCCCAATAACGTCGAAGCCCACGATTAACTGCATTACCACAAACGTAAATGCGAGTCCGTAAACTGCACCCCAGATATGAGCGGAGTGGTTAATATTATCCTGACCGCGCTTAGCCAGATATGCCGAAATCAATAGGTAAAGAGGACCAAAGATGAAGGCCGGGATGCGGAATGGGAGGAAAAGAAATCCGACACCCATCCCGGGCTGCAGCAACATGGCAGAAAAAACGACGGCAGAAACTGCGCCCGAGGCGCCAAGACTATAATAGTACTTGTTGTTTCGATGCTGGAAAAAAGTGGATAAAATTGCAACGGGTAGGGCGGTAATGTACATACCCAGGTAGATCAGCTTTCCGCTTTTGCCTAAGAATTCTACAAAATACGCTTCGGAGAGCTCGCCAAACATGTAAAGCGCAAACATGTTGAAAAGGAGGTGCGCAAAATCTGCATGAATGAGGCCGTGACCAAAAAAGCGATACCATTGTTTTTGCTGACTGACTGCCGGCGGGTAAAATATCAGATCATTCTGTATCCGCTGGTTGCTGAAGCCCCCTATCGAAACCAAGACCGTAACAATTACTATTATGAGAGTGATGCTTATTTCCATGTGCTGATTCTTGTCGAATGAAAATAGGTATTATTTATGATGATATTTTTCGTTTTTCAAGATGGTACATGCGCGATAAACCTGTTCCGCCAATATCAGTCTGACCAGCTGATGAGGAAAAACGAGTTTGGAGAGACTCCAGCAAAAGCCCGCTCGCTTTAATACGCTTTCGTCCAAACCATATGCACCGCCGATCAAAAACACCAGTCGTTTGCAGCCCGCGTTAGCACGGGCTTGTAGCAACTCCGCGACGCCAGGTGAATCAATCATTTTTCCGCGCTCTTCCAGCGCCACCAGAAAATCGTCTTTCTCCAGCCAGTCCAGAATTGTTTCTGCTTCCTTTTTTCGCAGGTCCATTTCGCTTAACATGGCCGCGTTACGCGGCGAGGGAATCAGCACCCATTCGCACTTAAAATAGTGCTGCAGTCGTTGTGTAAAAAGATCAACACCGGGTTTTACGTAGGCCTCGTGATCGCGACCCACTGACCAAAAATGCAGTTTCATTAGGCTGATTTCTGCGAAGGAACGTTGAAAAAATGAAAAAGCCATCTACCTAAAGGTAAATGGCTTTCCATCGGGTCTATTCGATCAGAATGCTTTCTTGGGTTCTGCGGAAATGGGAACTTCAGTTACTTCACCATATTTTTTGGCAATAGGTCTTATTTCATCTGCTTTTCCAACCATTACAAACTGGAGCTTGTTTTTGGGAAAATACTTCTGAATGATCTCCTTTGCTTTAGCGACAGTTAGGCCGTCCACATTTTTCTGGAAATTGTTGATGAATGATTCGTCAAAATTATACCAGAACATTTGGGTTAAAAGGTTGGCCAGTTGACCGCTTGTCTCAAAATCCGGGGGAAACTGCCCCTTCACATAATTCTTTGCCGAGGTGAGCGATGCTTCGTCAACACCCTTCTCGTGTAATCGGTTCAGCACTTCCAATGCCTTGTCGATGGCAGCCTCGGTAGTAGCAGAAGCGGTGAAGGTAGAGATGATAAAACGTCCGCCTTTTTTCAGCGCACTGAATCCGCTTCCGGCACCGTAGGTAAGGCCGGTATTAACCCGAAGTTCGTCGTTCAACATCGACGTAAAACGGCCGCCGAACAGCGTGTTGATCACATCGACCGCCACATAATCGGGGTTATTGCGGCTGATGCCAGGTGCACCGATGTAAAAGGTGGTCTCTCTTGCATCGTCTTTGTTTACCAGCAGCACGCGATCCTTATTCGGAAAATTGATGGCTTGTGCTGCGGGGTCCTCCTTTTTAGCTGGACCTTTAGCCCATCCGGAAAACAGCTTACTCACAAAAGCCTTCATCTCTTTTGAATCAAAATCGCCGGCGATTGCTATGGCAGCGCCGTTGGGAACATAGTTGTTTTGATAAAACTTACGCAGGTCAGCCGGTTCCAGTTGCTGAACGGTACTAATGGTACCACTGATAAGGTTACCATAGGGGTGATCGCCATACAAAAATTTATCGAACTGACCATCGATTACTGAACGTGGACTTTCTTTTGCCTGCTCCAAACGGGTGAGTATTCTCTTTTTCTCCTTCGTAAAGTCACTGGTATCGAAGCGGGGAGCGGTCAGAAGTTCGAAAACAATCCCCAGAGCTTTCTCCCGATCTTTTGCGAGAAAGCTTGCTGAAAGGCCAGCATATTCTTTCGATGCATAGCTACTTACGGATGCTCCCATAAAGTCGAGCGTTTCGTCGAGCAGGGCTTTTGTATAACTGCGGGTACCGTGTTTCAAAGCTGTAGCAGTAAACGAAGCCAGACCGGCCTTTTCGCCATCATAAATAGCACCAGCGGGCAAAATAACAGATACGTTGATCTTTGGCACTTCATGTTGCTCAAGCAGGTATACCGTCAACCCGTTCTTTAGTGTGAATTTTTGATAAGGCGGGAGCTTATAGTCCTGCGCCATTGCGGTATACGAAATGGCAAAGAAAACGCTGAAGAATATTGTTGCAAATGTATTTTTCATATCAGAAATAATAGGCTTGTTGAATTAGGATTACTCTTCCGTATTTTTTTTCAGAATTCCCACAGTGCGGGTCGACTTCTTAAAATACTTTGCTGCCACCCGCTGTATGTCGGCTACAGTTACTTCATTGAAAAGCCGGGGTGCATCAAACATTTTTCGATAGTCTCCAAAGAACACTTCATAGGTGCCAATATTATTCGATTTACCGTTGATGGTTTCAATTTGATTGTAGAACTCCATTATTTTCCGGTTTTGAACTTTTTCGAGTTCCTGGGCAGTTATTCCATCTTTCACGATCTTATCGAGTTCAACGTAAATTGCCTGTTCCAGCTTTTCTGCCGATATGTTGCGACCGGCAACAGCGTAAATACCAAATAACATAGGGTCAAAGCTTTCGCCGAAATTGACAAAGATGCTGGTTGCCAATTGCTGCTGATCTACCAACGATGAGTACAGCCGGGAACTATTGCCACTGCCCAGGATATCGGCCAGCAGTGTAAGCGCATAATAATCGGAATCTTTCGTGTTGGGTGTTTTATAAGCAATACCGAGGTACTGGCTGGCCACATCTTTTTGTACAGTAATGCGGCGTTCGCCAGTTTGTATGGGCTCTACAATGTGTACAGGTGGCGGAGCCGGTTGAGCAGGAATTGGCTCCAGGTACTTCTCTGCCAAACGACGCACTTCCTCTGTTTTAATAGCTCCTGAAACCACTACCACGCAGTTATTGGGCGCGTAGTATGTACGGAAATAACGTTCCAGATCTTCCTGTTTCCAGTTCTTCATGTCATCTTCATATCCTATCACCGGCCAATGGTAGGGATGTTCCTGAAATGCTACGCCCTCTATCGACTGAATCAACAACCGCCAGGGTGAGTTTTCAAGACCGGTGCTACGTTCCGATATAACCACGCCACGCTCACTTTCCACCATCTTGGGGTCAATGCTAAGGCTGGCTATTCTGTCTGACTCAAGATCGAAGATCACTTCTGTGGCGGAAGCCGGAAACCAGTCCGTGTATACCGTCACGTCGTTTGTTGTGTAGGCATTGTTTGCTCCGCCGTTGAATTCCATCGTGCGGTCAAACTCCTTCGGGCCATATTTTTTTGCACCATTGAACATCATATGTTCAAAAAAGTGCGACAGGCCCGTGATGCCCTGGTATTCGTTTCGGGAACCTACCCTGTAGAACAGGTACATATTCGCGTTGGGAATAGAAAAGTCCTCTATCACCAGGAATTTCATACCGTTTTTCAGCGTAAAGCTGTGAACATCGTCGGCTTTCATCTGGCCCCTGCCGATGGTAGCAAGCAGGAGAACAGGGATTAGTGCTTTTAGTTTCATATTGTTCGTTGGAAAATGAGCGATAAAACTAACGAAACCGTTCATTTTCAACCTACCGCCTGTAGAATATTTGCAAAAAAGAATGGCCATTTGTTTTTGGTATCAATCCATTTTCCTTTATTTTTGCGTCCCGTTTCGGCAAAGAACAAGGCGGCCAACGGCCTCGTAGCTCAACTGAATAGGGTTTTAAAAATATTGGCCTCGTAGCTCAACTGAATAGAGCATCTGACTACGGATCAGAAGGTTTCAGGTTTGAATCCTGACGAGGTCACAAAGACAATCCATCACCGGGTTGTCTTTTTTTGTTAATGGGCGATGGCAGCGTGTGTGTATATTCTATATTCGACGACTCTCGACCGATATTATGTCGGGTCGACAACTTTAAGTGCCGAAGAGCGACTTGAAAAACATTTAGCTCGCCACCGCCATTTCACTTCTAA